>JAICWS010000001.1:0-1200000 GCA_025934695.1 Alphaproteobacteria bacterium | reverse complement strand
GGCGTTCGCTTCGATCATCGCCACCGGGTAGAACTTTCCCAAGTATTGATGCAGCTCTTGTTTCTGGAGCGGCGCAAACCACAGGGAATAGCCTAGAATGCGAATACGTATTTCGCGCTCCATTTGCGCAAGGCCATCTAGAACCGGAATAAGCGCATTGTTATTGTTGGCGGCCATTTGCCGGGTAAAATCCCCCAGGCGGCGCATTTCGGATTCGCGCGCGGCAAAAATCTGCTCAAACAGCACCTTTGCCTCGGCATTCAAAATATTGTCCGCTGGAACGTCAATGTTCCAACCGCTGTCAGTCACTTCGGCTTCGGTCCGCTCAAATTTTCGCCAACGGAGCACCCCCGTTTCCGTATCATAGAAAACCAAAACAACTGGCAGCCAGTGATTGGCCCAGTAGTTGTAATGACGCATGTTGCTCGAATAAAAAGCATAATTGCCGGCCCGTGGACGTAAGTACGACGGCCCGGACTTGATCTGAAGGACGATCACATGCCCTGTCGGAATTCTTCGGACCTCTGTCGAGCCCTCCAACGGCTCTTGGGTCACGGTCTCGATTTCGGCATCAATGCCAAAGTCGGCGACAGGCTTTTCCCGAAAAAGCCAGCCATATTCGAGAAAAACACGTTCAGTCGCGTTTACTCCTAGGCGCTCAGTATTGTCCGTGTTCAATCGTATTTTCCGCTTGTGGAGGGTCGAGAGAATGTACTCCCTCCGCTTGGGAATCGCCAGTAAATCGCGCAGGTCCTCAACAAATTCTGGCTGGAAAGCGCCATGCTGCCGCACGCGCATCCGCCGTCGCCGTGGACGCAGTTTCGGGGGATGCATTAGGTTAAGTGCAAAGGCGTTAAGAGGGGTTTAAAAATGGTGGAGGGGGAAGGATTTGAACCTTCGAACTCATAAGAGGGCAGATTTACAGTCTGCTGCCATTGACCACTCGGCCACCCCTCCACACGGCAAAAGCCTTCGAAATCAACAAGACTTTTACTTCTTTCATTTGCAGTCTAATTAAGGTAAATTCACCCGAACTGTCAACGAAAGAATAAGGTATATGTCACAAAAAGAGGGAAAATTCCAGTCCAAATCCGGCAAGTTCGGAGGGGGCGGGAAAGGCAAGGGGCGGCCCGGCGGTCGCGGCTTTGGCAAAAGATTCGAAGGGGATAAGGGCGGCTTTAAAGGCGGCGACCGTTTCGAGGGCCGCGGCGGACGCGGCGGCAAAAGTTTTGGCGGCGGCGATCGTCCCTTCAAGAAGAAATGGGAAGACCGCGGAGATCGCGGGGGCGCAGGTGGCGACCGTCCTTTCAAGAAGAAATTTGACCGCGATGGCGGCGGAGATCGGCCTTTCAAGAAAAAATGGGAAGGCCGCAGCGAAAGCGGCGGCGACCGTCCGTTTAAGAAAAAGTGGGAAGACCGGGGCGCCGGCGGCGGAGACCGGCCCTTCAAAAAGAAATGGGAAGATCGCGGCGCAGGCGGTGGCGACCGTCCTTTTAAGAAAAAATGGGAAGACCGTGGCGCAGGCGGCGGAGATCGCCCTTTCAAGAAAAAGTGGGAAGATCGCGGAGATCGTGGGGCCGCCGGCGGCGACCGTCCGTTTAAGAAAAAGTGGGAAGACCGCGGCGCAAGCGGCGGAGATCGTCCCTTCAAGAAAAAATGGGAAGACCGTGGAGATCGCGGTGGCGACCGGCCCTTCAAGAAGAAGTGGGAAGGCCGCAGCGAAGGCGGCGGCGATCGTCCCTTCAAAAAGAAATGGGAAGACCGTGGAGATCGCGGTGGCGACCGTCCCTTCAAGAAAGATCGCGCCGAAGGCGGCGGAGATCGCCCCTTCAAGAAGAAGTTCGGCGAACGCGAGGAGCGCAGCAACTACCGCGACCGCGGCGACCGTCACAAGCCTTACAAGCGCAATTACGGCGAAGAACGCCGAGGTTTCCGCGTCGATAACGTCGACAAGAACGATGGCGATTTAACGCCCGACGACTTCAAGCTCGACAATGAAGCGACGGAAGCCGCAGGGGTGACGCCCTTCGAGGCCTCGCCCGAAACCCGCGAGAAGCTGAAAAGCAGCCGCTCCGGTTTCGGCGCGCCGTCCTCGGCCTATCTGTACGGCGTCCATGCCGTGCGCGCCGCGCTGCAGAATCCGAAACGCGTCCTCCAGCGCCTGCTGGTGACCGTGAGCGGCTTCGAATCCATCCGCGAGGCCTATGAGGCCGCGCAGAATGCCGGCATCGCGGTGCCGGAGCCTGTTTACGCCGAGTCCTTCGACCTTGAACGCCTGCTGCCCCGCGATGCGGTGCACCAGGGCGTGCTGCTCGATGCGCAGCCGCCCGAAGAAGTGTTCCTGGCCGACGTGCTGAACGCGGCGGAAGAACATTCGAAAATCCTTGTCCTCGACCAGGTGACCGATCCGCATAATGTGGGCGCGATCCTGCGCTCGGCGGCCGCCTTCGGCGCGATCGCCGTGGTGGTGCAGAAGCTGCATGCCCCCGATGTCACCGGCACGCTGGCGAAGTCCGCCTCCGGCGCGGTCGAGCACATCCCGATGGTGCGTGAAGTCAATCTGACCCGCGCGCTGGAACAAATGAAGGAAGCGGGGTTCTTCTGCATCGGCCTGGCCGAGGAAGGCAAGGACACGCTCTCCGTCCTCGCCCCTACCGGCAAGGTCGCCCTCGTCCTGGGCGCGGAAGGCGAAGGCCTGCGCCGCCTGGTGGGCGAGACCTGCGACACGCTGGCCAAGCTGCCGACCTCCGGTCCGATTTCGAGCCTGAACGTCTCGAACGCGGCGGCGGTCGCGCTCTATGAGCTGACGCGCGAGTAAGTACATCGAATCATCGTCATCCCCGTAGGCGAGCGCCTGCGCGAGCCGGGGATCCGGGAGTTATTTAAAACTGCGCAGCGGTTTGTCTTTAATGAGCGCCTGACGGCGCGAGTAACTCTTGGATCCCCGCACCACGTTCGCGCTTCGCGCTCACTGGTCGGGGATGACCATGATTTTCATTAGAAATTCCCATCATCCAAAATCCCGCTAAAATCATCCTAAAAAGCGTTTGAAATAATCGCGAAATACTCTTGAAATGCGCCTGAAATCCCTTGGTTTTTTAAGGGGATATTCAGCCGCTTCTGATAACCTGTAATTGTATGAACCAACAGGTGCCCCAATGAGTACAGATACCCCAACAGCCAACCAGTCCGTTCAGGTGCAGGTCCTGAACAAGCTGCATGCCCTCGTGCCCGCCGGCGCGAGCCTTCTGATCGTCCTGCCCTGCATTCTCGCGTCTTATATGATGATGCAGACGCGCACGGACTGGCCTCATTCTTATTTGTTCGTGCTCGCGATCCTCGGCCTCATGGCAACGGACTTCCTCATGCTGTTCGTGATCGAGCCCTATCGCGCCAGCCTTGGCGATCTGACGATGCCCGCGATGATCGGTTTCATCGGCGTCACGGTCTTCTTCCTGATGAACGAGGCGATCAACCGTTTCGTCGTGGCCTATGGCTTCGGCTGGCTGACGCCCGTCGTTATCACCGGCCTCGCGGTCTGCTACGGCGGCGTGATGCGGGAAAGATACGTCCCCCTGAAGCTCTTTCTGTGCCTGAACGGTCTGGCGATGACCGTCCTCTGGTGCCTGGGCGACGCCGGAAGAATGACGCTGCCTTTTTAAAAAAAAAAGAGACTCCTGAAGGTCTTTATGGCAACCACGTTCCCGCCCTCAAAAAGAGGCGGGAACGTGCTATATTGTCGGCGAGCGGCTTGCAGTCATTTCCGGCCGCGCACGGCATTCCCATGGCTCTTGTTCTCACATCGCAGGTTTCCACCGTTTCCCTCCTCTCGTGGCTCGCGGCAGCCATTCTGGCCGTCTGCGCGGTATCTGTTCTCGTGGTGCGGCGCAGGAGCGGCGGGGGATGGCGGGTGGCAGCGCCGCTCGTGGTGCTGGCCGTCGCCTTGTTCGCCTTCCCCTTTATCTGGATGGCGACGCAGCCCGACATTTCACCCCCGAACTTGCAGAAGATCGCCGCCACCAAGCTCATAATTGAAGAACAAGCGGCACCGGCGCAGGAGACCGCCACGCCGCCGGCACCTCCACCCCCACCCGCGCCGAAAATCATCTGGGATGAACCCGGCATCCGCTTTTATCTGAGCCGTTTAACCTATGACCCCGAGGACGAGGCCGAGCTGGGCCAGGTCTATGAGAACGGCGTCGGCGTCGAGCAGAGCTATGCCGAGGCCGCGCGCTGGTATCGCGCCGCGGCGGAGCAGGGCGACGCCATCGCCCAGCGCCACCTGGCCGAGATGTATTACACCGCGCGCGGCGTACCGCAGGATTTCCGCGAGGCCTATAAATGGTACCGCAAAGCCGCGCTGCAGGGCGAGCCGGACGCGCAGAAGGCCATGATGGATATTTTCGAGAAGGGCAAGGGCAAGCGCCGCGACGATGCCGAGGCCTATCTGTGGCAGCAATTGTGGCTGAAGGCGGAGCCGCAGGAAGCCGCCAGCGCCGAAAATATCGCCGCGCGCCTGAGCCCGCAGGAAAAAGCCGCCGCCGACGCGGCACTGAAAGACTGGAAACCCGATCCCGATGTCGCGACGCCGCTGCGCGCGCGGGCGAAAAACGGCGACGCTCATGCGGCGCTCGCGCTGGGGCTGATGTATGCGCGCGGGCAGGGCGTGCCGCATGACGACGCTGAGGCGGCGCAATTGATGAAGCAGGCGGCAGAACATGGCCTCGCCCATGCGCAGGAATTTCTGGGCAATATGTACGAAACGGGCCAAGGGGTGAAGAAAGACCTGGCCGAGGCCTATTTCTGGTACCGCCTCGCCGCCCATCCGGTCGAGGATGGCATTGACGTCACCATGGCGGACACCGATTTTTCGAAAGTCCTCACCGCCCAGCAGCGCGCGGACATCGAGACGCGCGTGAAGAACTGGCGTCCTTCCGACACCCGCCTCGCGCATGAGAGCAATGAGGATTAGCGAATAATTGTATGTCTTTCGCGAAGCGAAAGCCCTGTTAGTCCCCTCTCCCGCGGAGCGGGAGAGGTTAGGGAGAGGGAACAGAGATTAGTTTAAAATTGGAAAGAACCGCGCCGATTACGTATCACCGCTCCGTCCCCTCACGCTAACCTCTCCCAACTTCGTTGGGAGAGGGGACTAAGGAGACTTTCGCTTCGCGAAAGAAAAATTTTTGTGAAGATTTAGAAACAACCCCAGCCGCGGCTTTGCAGGCTTTGGCCCATGCGGCGGTCGTATTCGGCTTTGTCGGTGCGGATCATTTCATCGTAAGAAACCGGCGCCGCGTCGGGCGGCAGCATCTGCGGCTCTTCGGTACCGGGCTTGTTCGGCACGCGGATATACACTTCGCCGTTGATCTCCATCGAGACGATGGGATCCGAAGCGGTGCCCGGCGAGCCGGAACCGCCGATGCCAAGGCTTTGGCCGTACAGCTTGCCGATGGGGCCGGGGCCATTTGTCATGAAGCTTTGGCGCACGAAGGCGGTTTCAAAAGTACCCGCCGGATAGGCGCGCGGCTCCATCCTGCAGCCAAAGACGCCTTCGAGGTCGGTCAGCCGCGCCGCACGCTCCATCAGCCCGCCGATATTCGCCATGTGAAACGCATCGGGCGAACCTGCCGCCGGCATCGCGAAGGTGCACTGGAGGGCGCCGTCCTTCGATTTCTGCTCATTGATCGTCTTCCATCCTTCGGGCACTTTCTGGTTCGCGCGGAAGTGAAAAGCAAGGAAGCTCATGTGGCCGGTGATGGGATCATAGCCCGCCATAACCTCGTTCGCGCCGAATCTGTCGCAAAGCTTTCTCCGGAGGGCGTCGTATTCTTCCTTCGACTCCTTGATGGTGTCGAGCGCGGCCAGCGACAGGCCGTCGGCGCGGAAATAGGAATATTCTTTCATGGCGTGCAGATTAGAGGCGGGACCGCGTTATGTCAAACATTTTCCGTCGCAGTCGGCTATTCAATTTTTCAAATAATATTATATGTTTAAAGCATGGCCAATTCGCGGGAAAAGAAATTACCGGGACATGATCTGAGCAGCGCAGAGCTGGTGAAATCCTATGTCATCAGCCTGATCATCACGATTCCGCTGCTCGCGCTCAGCGTGCTGATTTACCAGTACCATGCGGGCTGGAAGGCGGCGCACCTGATCTTCTGGTCGATCCTGTTCGTCTCGATCGGAAATTTTCTCGCGATCATGATGCTCGAGCAGTTCCGCTCGCAGATGGGATCGTTCACGATCCCCGCGCTGCTGGCGGCCTGCGGGCTCGTCGTGTTCCTGACCATCGTCGAGGGCGTGAACCGCTTCATGCCGGTGCTTGATTTCCACTGGCTTTATTCGGTGATTTCGGTTGCCATTATTTTCAAGTATCTCGCGATCTTCAAGGAGCGGAACCTTGCCCTGAAATTCTATCTCGCGGTCAACATCATCGCGATGGCGGCGCTGTGGAACCTCGGCGCCGACCACAAGGTCTCGCTACCGTTCTAGACACCAATAACTTCTGTTCTTGCGCCGCAGGCATTTTAAAGAAGCCCACAGATGGACACGGATGGACACGGATGAACACGGATAAGAAAGAATATCTGTGTCGATCTGTGTCCATCTGTGGGTTGAATAAGAAAGACAATGCCTGCGGCGCTTCTTTATTCCTGTTCATTCGTGGAAAATATACAGTATGAAAGCGGTACGCGAATAGTTCCGCCGAAGCGCGGCGGAAAATCCGGATTTTTGGCCTTGAGCTTTTTCCCGCGCAAAGGTTTGCGTTGGAGAAAGGAACTCAATTCATGCAGAACCAAAAATGGAAGATAGCCCTGGTCGCCTTGGCTTTGGTGGCCTCGGGCCTCGCGGCGGGTGCGGCGCAGGCAGCCCCGGATCGTGGCGGTCATTTCAACGGCGGCGGCGGCCGCGTCGTGTCGGGACGTTCGTTCAACGCTGGCGTGAACCGGTCGTTTGCGAACCGGTCCATCGTCATCAACAACAACGGAGGCCGCAGTTTCGGGGCCCGCAATTTTGGCGGACGCCGCTTTGACCGCGACAGGGGCTGGGGTGGCTGGGATGGCGGCGGTTGGGGCTTCGGTCTGAATATCGGCATTCCCACAGGCTATTACGGCGGCTATGACTATCCGGCCTATGGCTATCCGGTCGCGCCCAATTGCTGGAACAGCTATTACGGCTTCAACGGCTACTGGTACGATGGCTATTGCCAGCAATATCCGCCTCCTTATTAAAGGATATTTTTGAGCCCTCCTGCTTTTTGAAGCGGGAGGGCTGTTTATTGCGGGAGGTTTTGGACGCTGATGGGTTGGCATAGCGAGAAAAAGCAAGAAGAAACGGAACAAACAGATGCCTCCAAAAAACTGCAAAATACCTTTGTTGGCGCTTGCGGCGATGGCTTTTAGTCTCTCCGCCAGCGCAGGTGCGGCTTGGGCGCGCAGCGATATGGTCGTGAACAGCGGTTTTCACGGCGGCGCCGGCGTTACCGCGACGCGTCCCGCGATGAGCGCTCCGACTGTGCGTCCGGTTCCCGCGGCGCAAGCGCCGCGCGGCAGCCCATCGCCTTGGCGCGGCGATCATCGCCGCCATAACGACGTGTTCATCGGGATCGGGGTGCCGCTCTATTACCCGTACCCTTCGGCCTACAACAGCGACAGCTGCTGGAACAGCGACTATGGTTTTTACGGCTATTGGTATAACGGTTATTGCTATCAGTATCCGCAATATCCGCCGTACTGATGTGCCGTTCCGGCCCCGGCTTTTAAGACGGCGCAGGCAACCTCTTGCGGTTCATGACTCCGCAAAGACTCCTTTTAAGGGGTCGATACTCCTCCTGCGCCGCCGCCGGCGGCGGTCTTCTCTAGCATGGTCTGAGGCTAGAGCGGCTCCAGGATATGCGCGTCGATGCGGTGAAGGACGGTGAATTTTTCCGGGCCCTGCGACAGGAGTTCCATGTGGCGACGGTCGAATTCGGCGACCTGTTCCTTGCTCAGCGTCGCGCCGATAGCGCGACAGGCGCGTATGCGCCCGGCCCAGCTTTCGCGCGTGAAGGGAATGGCCTCGTCATAGCAGAAGAAGCCGCGCAGGCGGAAATTGCCGAGCGCCCAGGCCGGCATCGCGGGCACCAGCCCGACCCAGCCGAAGGCCGTCCAGTCGGGGTTGAATTCGCGCACGAGAAGTTCCGATTTTTCGGCGATCGGGTCGGCCAGCGGCAGCCATGAACAGTGCGACGTTACCAGCAATCCCTTTTCTTTCAGCACCCACAGCACCTGGCGGATAACATCGTCCTTCTTGAAGTAGATCCAGCACTGGTTCGCCGTCACGACATCGAAGGAATGCTGCGGGAACGTCAGGCGCTCAGCCGCGCAGACCTGGAATTCCGCGTTGACGCGCTGTTCCTTGGCCATCTTCTCGGCCATCGAAATCTGCTCGGGAGACACATCGATGCCCGTCACATGCGCCCCGCGCTGGGCATAGCGCATCGCCATCGCGCCCGTGCCGGTGCCAAGGTCGAGGATGGCCTGCCCCGCCGTGCCGACGCCGAAGGCGCGCATGAGGTCGAAGAAACTGTCGGGCTGGCCGACGCGGTACTTCGCGTAGTCTTCCGACGCCTTGCCCCAGTTGATGGTCCTGCCGTTGTCTGTCGGACTGATACCGTGCATGTGCCCCTCTGAATGCCGCCGCCCATATTTTCAATGGTGGGGCTGCATGGACTAAAATATTACCGCCATTGAAAAAATGCCAGAGCTGTTTAAGTTTATGTCAACACTGATGATTCTGGACTTTACGGATTTTCAGAGGCATTCTCGGGGGCATCATGATCAGCACAAGCAGTTTCAAGCGGGCGGCGCCGATGAACGAACAAGACCGCAACAACGAGCTTTTCCTTATCGACGGGTCCGGCTTCATCTTCCGCGCCTACCACGCGCTGCCGCCGCTGACGCGCCCCGACGGCACGCCCGTGAACGCCGTCCTCGGCTTCACGAACATGCTGGTCAAGCTCATCACCGAGATGCATGTGCCCTCGATCGCCGTCATCTTCGACGCCGCGCGCAAGAACTTCCGCAACGAGATTTATGCCGACTACAAGGCCCATCGGCCCGAGGCGCCCGACGACCTCAAGCCGCAATTTGCGATCATTCGCGAGGCGACGGAAGCTTTCTCGATCCCCGCGATCGAGATGGAAGGCTATGAGGCTGACGACCTGATTGCGACCTACGCGCGCCTCGCGCACGAGGCGAACCGCCCGGTCGCCATCGTATCTTCCGACAAGGACCTCATGCAGCTGGTGCGCCCGGGCGTGCGCATGTACGACCCGATGAAGTACCGCGACATCGGCGAGGCGGAAGTGCTGGAGAAATTCGGCGTGCCGCCGGGCAAAGTCGTCGACGTGCAGGCGCTCGCCGGGGATTCGACCGACAATGTGCCGGGCGTGCCCGGCATCGGCATCAAGACGGCCGCGCAGCTCATCAATGAATATGGCGATCTCGAGACGCTGCTGCAGCGCGCGGGGGAGATCAAGCAGGAAAAGCGCCGCCAGGCCCTCGTCGAAAATGCCGAGAACGCGCGCATCTCCAAGAAACTCGTCCAGCTCGACGCGCATGTGAAAGTGCCGGTGTCGATGGAGGAGCTAAAAATCCGCCATCCTGACAAAGACAAACTGTTCGCCTTCCTGCAGCTGCAGGGCTTCAAGAGCGTGCAGGCGCGCATGGAAAAACAGTTCGGTGCCCCCGCGCAGCCCGTGCAGAAGCCTGCGAATACCGATGCCGTGGCGGCGGTCCCCGCGGCGCAATTCGAGCTCATCCAGGACGAGAAGGCGCTGCAGCGCTGGGTCGACCGCGCCATGGAAACCGGCTATCTCGCGGTGGATACCGAAACGACGGACCTGACGCCCGCCCGGGCCGCGCTCGTCGGCATCTCCCTGTCGACGGCGGCGGGGAACGGCTGCTATATCCCGCTGCAGCACCGCGACCCGGCGGGCTATTCGGAAAGCTTCGACTTCACGATGCAGGACAAGGCGCCGAAAGCGGACCTGAAGCAGATGCCCGTCCAGCGCGCGATGGAGTTGCTCAAGCCGCTGCTCGAAGACCCGTCGGTCCTGAAAATCGGCCACAATATAAAATACGACCTGCAGATGTTCCTGCACTACGGCATCAACGTAGGGCCCGTCGACGATACACTGCTGATGTCTTACGTGCTCGACGGCTCGCTGCACGGGCATGGCATGGATGAATTGTCCGAGCTGTTCCTCAACCATAAAACCATCAAATACGGCGATGTGACCGGTACCGGCAAGAACCAGGTGAGTTTCGATCTCGTGCCGCTCGACAAGGCGCTCGCCTATGCGGCGGAAGACGCGGAAGTCACCTACCGGCTGCACAAGGTGTTCAAGCCGCGCCTGCCGCAGGAACAGGTGGCGACCGTTTATGAAACGCTCGAACGCCCGCTGCTCCCGATCATCGCCGAGATGGAATTCACGGGCGTGCGCGTCGACCGCGCGGTGCTGAAAAAACTGTCCAACGAATTCGGCCATAAGTCGCTGGAACTGGAGCAGGAAATCCACAAGCTGGCCGGCCATGCCTTCAACGTCGGCTCGCCCAAGCAGCTGGGCGATGTTTTGTTCGGCGAAATGGGGCTGCCCGGCGGCACCAAGACCAAGAACGGCGGCTATTCCACCTCGGCTTCCGTGCTGGAAGACCTGGCCGAAGAAGGCCATGCGATCGTGAACAAGGTTCTCGACTGGCGCGGTCTGACCAAGCTCAAAAGCACCTATACCGACGCGCTGCCCGAATGCATCGCGCCGAAGACGGGCCGCGTGCATACGTCTTTTTCGATGGCCGGCACCAACACGGGCCGCCTCTCGTCCTCCGACCCCAACCTGCAGAATATCCCGATCAAGTCGGAAGACGGCAAGAAGATCCGCTCCGCCTTTGTGCCGGAGCAGGGATATGAATTCCTCTCCGTCGACTATTCGCAGGTCGAACTGCGCCTGGCCGCCGAAATGGCCGGCATCAAGGCCCTCAAGCAGGCTTTCGCGGATAATGTCGACATTCACGCGGTGACCGCGAGCCAGGTGTTCGGCGTGCCGCTCGATCAAATGACGCCCGATATCCGCCGCAACGCGAAGGCGATCAACTTCGGCATCATCTACGGCATCTCGGGCTTTGGTCTCGGCAAGCAGCTGGGCATCCCGCAACAGGAAGCCGCCGCTTACATCAAGCAGTACATGGCGCGCTTCCCCGAACTGAAGAAATACATGGATGACGCGAAGGAATTCGCGCATAAGCACGGCTATGTGAAGACTTTCTACGGGCGCAAGTGCTTCATCCGCGGCATCAACGACAAGAACATGGGCGTGCGTAACGCGGCCGAGCGCGCGGCCATCAATGCGCCCTTGCAGGGCACCGCCGCCGACATCATGAAGCGCGCCATGATCGCGCTGAAACCCGCACTCGCGAAGGAAAAGCTCGGCGCGCGCATGCTCTTGCAGGTCCATGACGAACTTTTGTTCGAAGTGCCGGAGAAGCAGAAGAAAGAGACCGAAGAACTCGTCGTGCGCATCATGGAAGCGGCGGGCGAGGGCATCGGCGTACCGCTCCAGGTCGAAGCCGGCTGGGGCCTCAACTGGGCGGACGCCCACTAAACACGTCCCTAAATACTGAAGTCAGTGCCGCCTCAGGCGCCCGGCGCTTTCGGGGCGGTCTTGGGCAGGTCCGGCGTCTTGGCGAGCGCGGTGGCCGCTGCCGCCATATCGTCCATGATGGCGACCTGCACCTCCGGCGCGAGGCCGAATTTCGTGTTGACCACCTTGGCGCTATGGTCGACGAAGTGGGAGCCGGCGAGCTTGTTATCCGTCGCCGGCGGCTGCGCGGAGATGCTGACGGTCACTTGGCTGGGCGGGGCGGCAGCCGCCTGGAGCGCGGCATCCAGCACGTCGGAATCGAGTCCATTTTTGTCTTTCAGGATTTTATCGACGGCGTCGCGCACCTGGTCGGGGGTCAGGCCCTTGGGCACGTCGACCTTGCTGCCGTCGGCCATCGTCACCACGCCTTTCGATGCGTCATAGGCTTCGCCGCTCTTGGTCTTGAAGGAACCGTCTTTTGCCGTGATTTCGACGTTCGCGCCCTTCGCGAGCTTGAGGCCGTCGGCGGCGGGATCGTAGGCATCTTTCTTCGCGTTGTTCGCCGGCCCCTTGGCGCCTGCGACGGCGGACGCCGTGACGGTGACGGCTTCGGCGGTCTGCTGCGGCTTAGGCGGCGCGATGAAATGGCTCGCATCGGGCGAAGAGGCATTGGCGGCCTTGCTGGCGGCATCGAGCTCGTTCCACAATTTCTGCGCATCCAGGTCGCCGGTTTGCGCGATCATCCTGTTGACGACATCCCTGACGGTGTCAGGCTTCAGGCCCTCCGGCACAGCGACGCCCGCCCCTTCCCAGGAGATATTGTTCGTCGACGCGTCGTAAACAGCGCCCGTCTTGGTCTTGAACGAGCCGTCCTTCGCCGTGATTTCGACGCTGTCGCCGTTGGCGAGTTTCAGCCGGTCGGCGGCCTGATCGTATCTGGGTGATGGCGGAATGCCTGCCGGGGGCGCCACAACCTCGACTTTGGGAAGATCGAGCAGTTTCATGGGCTGGACGGAGGCGGAGAGGCTCACGGTCTTGTCCACGTCGAGGATCTGGGCCTCGCCGTGCGCCTGAATATATGCACTGAAAGCGCCGGTGTAGTCTTCCTTATTCCCCTCCGCGGCGAGCGTGGTGATGGCCTTCTGGAAGTCCGCCATGCTCAAATTTCCACTTTTTTTGCGGATGACCGACATGATCGCCTGCCGCCGCATGTCGGAGGCAATTCGCGAATTCGGGGCCGGTCCCGCAGCCGGATTGACATCGCAGTTATATTGCGACGACCAGGGCGTACTCGGGTCGTCTTCGCCGAGGCCGCCCCCGCCGGCATATGCACTCGCAGGAAGGGGCCGGGTTCGCGAGGCGTCCTGCACCTCGCTTATGAATTGGGAAAGGTTGCTCGAGTTGATGGAGGCGGCAGTCGCATGTGTCTGCTGGCCAAGATCGGCATGCTGGGCGTTTCTATGACCGTCTAGGGCGTGCGCTTGGGCGTCCGTCAGCGGTCCGCCATGATCGGCCTTGACCGATCCGGCCATGAAGTCGACAAAGGTGCCATTCGGATGCGACTTCTGCCAGTTGCGCAATCCGGCCAGGACCTGCTCGTTTGTGTATTGGCTCATATCTATGCTTCTGCCGCCTTGCAACGTCAGGGTGTGCGTCCTGATATCATATTTTTCACCGCCCTGGGTTGCGTAGTTGCCATCCTTGTCGACCATGACGCCGTCGACATATTGTCCGCCGCCGTGGGGTTCCTCATATACCCTTTTCTGCACGTCGAAATGCCCGCCCGACTTGTCGTGATAGCCGCCGTCGGTATCGAGATATTTCTTATAGCGGGGATCCTCGAGGGTCCGGAAGCTGTCCGGGTCGGAATTCGCTATGTCTCCTTCGGTCCAGTGGCCCGCGGGCAGGTCCCGAACCTGAGCAGGTGCGGACGATTCTTCTCCTTCGCGGCTCCAGTTGTTGTAGGCGTTGTAAGCGCTCAGAAGGGCCAGGAATTCCTTCTCCTCGTTTTCATTCCGGTGCGCGTCCGCCGTCTGCGCGTCCTGCGCCTGTTGCGACGCATAGGCGCGCGCTTCTTCTTCCTCATGGGCGAGATCGAGAATGGCCGCTTCCGCGTCGGTCAGCTTTCCCGAACCGGCGAGGCGCTGGCGCACAAGACTTTCGTCGCCGCTCTGTACGGCGCCGAACAGGGCATCATCCATGTTTTCGAGCGTCAGCGTGCCGCTCTGGGCCTTCAGGTCCGCCTTGGTCTTGCCGCCCTTTTGCGGGATCGGGTCGGTCTGGTTCAACCCGCCCGTGCCGTCGTTTTGAGGATCGCCGTCCATATAATCAACCCCTGAAAAAGCACCCTTAAAATCACCCCAGGCAGCAATATGATAGCTTCCAGTTTATACATAATTCTTTAACAAAACCTTGATAATTGGTTAATTTGTAGATTTTTCCGCTGATTTACATGCATTTTTGGTGACACAATTTATTCACGGCTTCCGATAAAAAAGAACAGCACGCTGAAAACCTGGCGGATCATATCGCCTAGCGCATGCCACACTTGCTCATCGTTTTCCTGTAGTTGCGCGCCTTGGGCGTTTCAAAGGCTCGACGCGGCCGGAGAGCGTCAGGCTGTAGGCTTTACGCCGCATGGGGCCAGCAGGATCGACTGTCACAGGTACAGGTCACCGATCAAAAGCTCGCTATCCGTCGGAACGCCTTTTCCTACGCCTGAAATATTACCGTAAAATTCAGAGAAGGCGGTTAAGGCGCGGCTATTTGGGGCGATTGTACTTTTGCCCATCCGCCTTCCCGGGCTAAAATCGGAGTCCAAAAAAAAGCAAGGAGCAGCCCCATGATCTTTATCACCGTCGACGACAAGAACGTTCCGGCCCTCGGCTTCGGCACCTGGCAATTGCGCGGCAAGGAATGCACGGCGGCGGTCGCGAAGGCCATCGACATCGGCTACCGGCACATCGATACGGCGCAGATTTACGAGAATGAGGCCGACGTGGGCGCGGCTATCGCGGGCGCGGGCATCGAGCGCAAGGAAATCTTCCTGACGACAAAGGTCTGGATGACGAACGTGAAGGATGGCGCGCTGCAATCCTCCGTCGACGAAAGCCTGAAGAAGCTGAAGACGGATCACGTCGACCTGCTGCTCATTCACTGGCCGGTCAAGGACGTGCCTTTCGCCGAGCAGATGAAATCGCTCGCGCAGGTGAAGGCGGCGGGCAAGGCGCGTCTCCTCGGCGTGTCGAATTTCACCGTCGCGCAGATGAAAGAAGTCGTCGAGGAGCTGAAAGCGCCCATCGTCAACAACCAGGTCGAATATCACCCGTATCTTTCGCAACAACCCGTGCTGGATTACATCAACGAGCATAATATGTTCCTGACCGCCTATTCGCCGCTGGCGCGCGGCAAGGTGAACGACTCGAAAGTCCTCAAGGAGATCGGCAAAAAGCTCGGCAAGACGCCGGGGCAGGTCGCGCTGCGCTGGCTGCTCGAGCAGGACAATGTGGCCGCGATCCCCAAGGCCGCCAGCGAAAAGCATATGCGCGAGAATTTCGAGATTTTCGACTTCTCCCTGACCGAGGACGAGATGCGCCGCATCCACGCCGAGGCGCGCCCCGACGGGCGCATGATCAGCCCCGACTGGGCGCCGAAATGGGATAAAGCGGCCTGAAAATAGCCTTTAAAAACAGTTTTTAAGGCTGCCTCCCGACCTGCTTCGGGGTTCCGTTCCTTCAAAAAAACCCTTCGCGGAACGCGGGGTTTAACCTCCGGTTAGATTTAGGGAACGGAGGTGATCACACATGGAACGAAATATTGGCAGCAGCGAAGGCCGCAGCAGGGGCGGCTCGAATTCGGGCGGGAACTTCAAGAATAACCCCGCGCGCGCCGCGGAGGCCGGCCGCAAGGGCGGGCAGGTCTCGGGCGGGAACTTCAAGAACAACCCGGCGCGGGCGGCCGAAGCGGGCCGCAAAGGCGGGCACGCTTCACACGGGCATGCATCGCAGACTGGTGGGCATACGCCCCAGGGCGGCCATCCATCCCCCGGTGGCGGACATGGTTCCCACGGCGGGCATGGCTCCGAGGGCGGAATACAGACCTGATGCCGTGACATGAATGGGGTGCCGGAGCTATCCACGGGCTCCGGCCCATTCATTTTCAATTCTCCTGTTTGAAAACAATCATCTTTTCGGACCTATTTCGCGCTTGAATATTAAGGCAATTATAGGCTAATATCCATAATGTTTATGAAGCTAGGTACCCGGAATGGAGCTCGTTTCGCTCAACCTTAAGAAGAATATCTCCCGCCGGATGAACTGGTTCGGCGAACTGAGCGCCTTGCTCGTGATCGTTGGAGGGTTCTGGGCCGGTATGGGCGGGCTCCTGCGCGTCGAATACAAAGGGGCAGGAGGCACCGGCGAAAAGCAGGAAGACACCGCCCTTCAGCAAAAGGTCACACATCTTTTACAGACCTATGACACGAAGAAATCGCTGGACACTATCATCGCGCTTGCCGACAAGGGAACCGACATGGGCCTGGATATTGCGCGCGCCCATGAACGGCAGAAAGGCCTGAACGCCGCTTTTAATGCCGAAGCGCAGGTGACGGGCATCGCCCTGGCCGACGCGCGCCTGTTGTCGCCTGACGAACGCTATAAATTGTACCAGCGGCTGGATGTCATTTCGCCGCATCCCGATTACTTCCGGTCGACGAAAAGCGGCGACAATGACGCCTTTATCCTGTTCAATCATTCGCAGTCGAAAGTCATGGATCGTCCGGGTTTCAAACCGTCCGTCGAGGCGGCGCGGCGGATCGTCGACTACAACGGGCATCCGACATTGTTCGTCATGGGCTTCTTCTTCGGTTCGCCGCTGCTCGCATTGGGGGGCGTATTTGCCTTCAGCAAGGCGCGCAACCGTTTCAACCAGTCCATCTATGACGAGGAAAGGGCGATCCGGGACGCGGAAGAGAAAGAACGACAGGCGCGGGAGGCGAAGGATAAGGAAGCGGCCGCCCGGGCCGAGGCCGAAGCCCGGCAGCTGGCGGAAGAACAGGAGCGCCTCGCCAAATTGCCGCCCTCGACGACGCTTGACCGCGACATCCAGGTCCGGCAGATCAAGCTCGCGCCAAAAGTTTAGGCGCTCTTTGCCCGTTTCACATAGGCTTTGGAGATTTTTTCGCGATAGGCGGCGGCGATCGCGGCGTCGGTGCCTTTGGACGGCTCCAGCAATTCCATCGGCGCCATCAGCCTGTCGCGCAAGACCGCGTTGGCAAGGCTATAGTTGACCATTTTGGCGAAGGGCGACAGTTCCTCGTCCTGCGTCACATATCTCGGCAGTTCATGGTAGGTCTTGATGAAGCGGCTGGCCGCGGGCAGCAGGTCGCCCACTTTCTCGCGCACCGTCTGGCCGTTGCGCACGCGGTATTCCCAATGCTTGTGCGGCAGCGCGGCGGTGATGATGGCGGCATGTTCGCCGAGCGGCTTGATTTTGAGCCGGTGCGCAAAGTGGTTGAAGAAGACGCGCAGGGGCGCCCATATGCGGTTCTTGAAGCGCACGAGGCTGTCGTTGGTGGCTTCCAGGAAGAGCGAGGTGAAGCGGTTCTTTTCGCGGCCCGGGCGCGACACGACGCCGACGCCCACGTAAACCACTTCATTGAGAACCTTGCGCGCATCCTTCTCGGTATAGCCGATTTTCTTCATCATCTTTAAGGACGCCACGAAACATTCCTGCGCCGTGATGCAGCCCGCGCTGTAGCCGAAGAAGGTGATGTTGCGCAAATTCTTCTTCGCGGCATCGAGCGGCAACGGCGTGCCCGAGACACGGCCTTTTTCGTCGCGTTTGAAATCCTGCGCCACCAGCGGCATGATGATGCCGGCCGCCAGGTTGCGCGCCGCCTTGCAGGCGCGGAAGGCGGGCAGGCAGCTGTAGGCCGCGACATTGAAGACGTCTTTGAGGCCCGCATGGCTATAGGTGTAAACATCGACCGGCGGGGAGCCAGCGGGCAGCATCGCCATATATTCTTCCATCTTGGCGAGGCCGGAGCGCTGGAATTCGGGGATATGGTCGAAGGCGAAAAACCCGTTGAGGAAGATCAGCGACGGTTTCCCGATGCGCAAGGCGCCTAAGTCCACCTCCACGAAAGGCGGCGTTTGCGGTTCACTGCCGTTCGGCCGGCGCCAGAGCTTTGCCATCGTCCTCGTTCCTTTCAGAAGAGGGGAGAGTAGCAGGATGAAACCCTATGGTCAATATGGGAAATAAAATATGTCGAGATTACAAGTCTATGCCTGATTTTCGCAGGCATCTTCCCACAGATGAACACGGATGAACGCAGATATTCTTTCTTGATCCGTGTTCATCTGCGTCTATCTGTGGGGACCTTTAAACGCCTGCGGCGCGAAGAGGAAATATTCGCTTCTATCGACGCTTCGGCTTCACGACGGCTTTTGAAATCTTCTCGCGGTAGGCGGCGGCGGTTTTTTCGTCGGTGCCGGGCGGTGGATCGAGGAGGCGGATAGGGTCGACCGGGCCGGTGCGCGCAACGGCGTTGGCGATGCCGTAGTGAACCATCTTGGCGAAGGGCGAGAGTTCTTCGTCCTGCGTCATGTAACGCGGCAGTTCATGCAGGCTTTTGACGAGCATCCAGCGCGGGATCATGCCGCGGATTTTTTCCTTCACCGTCTTGCCGTTGCGCTGCTTCGTCTCATACCCGCGCTTGGACACGGCGGCGGTGATGATGGCGGCGCGGCCAGAGAGGGGCTGGACTTTCAGGCGCGGCGCGAAGCGCGAGAAAATCACCCGCAACGGCGCCCACAGACGGTTCTTGAACCGCACGATCCGGTCGTTGGTGGCTTCGAGAAACAGCGAGGTAAACCGGTCCTTCTCGCGCCCCGGACGCGACACGACGCCCGCGCCGATATAGACGACCTCGCTTAAGATATCGCGGGCATCTTTTTCGGCATAGCCCGACTGCTGCATCATCTTCAGCGAGGCGTTGAAACATTCCTGCGCCGTGATGCAGCCGGCGCTGTAGCCGAAGAAAGTGATGTTGCGCAAATTCTTCTTCGCCTCGTCGAGCGGCAGCGGCGTGCCGGTCGCATTGCCTTTCGCGTCGAGTTTGAAATCCTTCACCACGAGCGGCATGATCAGGCCCGCCGCGAGCTTCTTTACGGGCGGCGAGCAGGCCGAACCGGGCCTCACCGTATAAGCGGCAAGATTGAACGCGTCTTTCAGCCCGCCATGCGACCAGCAATAGACATCGACGGGCGAAGCGTCGCGGGGACGCGCGGCCAGCACGTCGTCCATCGCGCGCAGCGAGGCGCGCGTATATTCGGGCTTCTCATCGGTCGTGAAAAAGCCGCTCAGGAAGATCAGCGACGGGCGCTCGATGCGCAGCGTGCTCAAGTCCGCCTCGCGCACCGGCGGCGTCTTGGGTTCATCCTTGGTCGGCCTGCGCCAGAGCTTCGCCATTCCCGTTTTCCAGGTCCCTTTTAATTCTCTGATTTCCGCCGTTGAAAGGGAGCCTAGCAGGGATTATGAGCAGGGTCAATTTGACCCATATGGAAATGCCGGCCGCGCGCGGAATGACAATGCCGGATGGAGCGATTATCATCATGACTGTGAAAACAGGCAGCGCCATGCAGAGCGGATTCAAGATCCTCGTCATCGACGATGACGAGTCGATTGTCGACATCATCGAAGGCTTTCTCGCGGCCCACCACTTCCGCCCCAGCCGCGCGCTGGACGGCAAGGAAGGCCTGCGCCTGGCGCGCGACGTGAAGCCCGCGGTCATCATCCTCGATCGGCAGATGCCGGGGCTCGACGGCCACGACGTGCTGCGCGAGCTCAAGGCCGATCCGGCGCTCGCCCAAATCCCGGTCATCATGCTCACCGCCGAAAACCGCCGTGTCGAGATCGAGGAAAGCATCAAGCTCGGCGCCGCTGATTACGTCGTAAAACCCTTCGAGCCCGAAGAGATCGTGGAACGCGTGAAGAAAATCGTCTTCCGCCATGCGGCGAAGAAAAGCTAGGCCAGGGCTCCACGCACGTCCTCTCAAACAAACCACCCCGACGAAAGTCGGGGTCCAGTTTATAAATTCACTACCTCGATATATTTGTGAGATAGAAGTTAAATAACTGGACTCCGACTTTCGTCGGGGTGGCTCAAATATGTTCCATCCCGGCGAAAGCCGGGATCCAGTTTATAAAACTTCTATCGCTGAATTTATGAGGTAGAAGTTACATGAACTGGACCCCGACTTTCGTCGGGGTGGAACGTTGGCTTGTTAGCGCGGAGGTCAAAATTAAAAATTGATTAATTTCCGGTTAATAAAAGATGAACGCGGTCTTTTGCGTTGGTGCTTCCTGGAACGGCTTGACGAAGTAGCTGATTAATTTAGAAGTCGAACGCGCGTCGTTAATTCTTTCTTCATCTTGCGTTCATCTGGCATTAACCGCTGCGGGCTTATTCTGGAAGTATGGGGCGCAGAAATGCCGCGTCGATGTTTTCCAGGAACCGTCCATGACCCAGCTGCCCAGCATTCTTTATGTCGAAGACGATCCCGATATCCAGGCCATCGCGATGATGTCGCTGGAGACGGTTGGCGGCTTCGGCGTGCAGGCGGTCGATGGCGGGCCGCAGGCGCTTGAGATTGCCGGCAAACAGATGCCCGGGCTGTTGATCCTCGACGTCATGATGCCCGGCATGGATGGACCCGCGACGCTCGACGCCATCCGCAAGCTGCCGGGCGGACCCGAGGTGCCCGTCATCTTCATGACCGCCAAGGTGCAGCAATCCGAAGTCGCGAGCTTGCAGAAACCTGGCGTCATCGGCGTTATCCCGAAGCCGTTCGATCCGATGACCCTTCCCGAAACCGTCCGTTCCATCTGGAACAAGCACATGGAGGCCAAAAATGCCAAGTGAAGCCGTATTCCCCTCGCAGTTCAGGAAAGACATGGGCAAGCTCCAGCAGGCCTATCTCGAGCGGCTCAAGGGCCATCTGACCGATTTTCGCCGCCTGCGCGAGCTCGCGGCCCAGAAGATGATCCCGCGCCGGGACCTGCAGCATGTCTATCGCCTCTCGCACCAGCTGGCCGGTTCGGGCGCGACTTTCGGCTTCCCTGAAATCAGCGCGTCGGCCCGCGACCTGCACACGGCGCTCAAGGAATATCTCGATGCGCCCGAGGATGGTGCGCCGTCCAACGCGCCGATCCTCGACCGCCTGCAGGCCTTCGAGCGCGCGGCGCTCGACGCCATCGGCCGCCGCCCGCAAGAGGCTTCCGACCAGCTCGTGCTGCCGGCCGGCAAATCCCTGCAGCTCGACAAAGGCGCCAACGACGTCTATATCGTGGCAGCCGAGCGCGATGGCGCGGCGGCGCGCAAGCTGGCCGAGGGGCTGAACCAGTTCGGCTACGGCTCCTTCCTCGTCAACGACCTCGAAGCCTTCGCCCACGCCTACAAGCAGCAGTACCTGAAGGCCGTGATCATCTACAGCGCGCTGGCGGAAGCAGATCTCAAGCACGTACAAGCGGTCATCCGCACCAACCCGCAAATCCCCGTCATCATCGTCTCCCCCCACGGCGACTTCGAGGCGCGGCTCGAGGCTGTGCGCCTGGGTGCGCAAGGGTACTTCACGGGCGCGCCCGAAACCCTGTCCTTCGTCGAGAAGATCGAGGCCATGTCGGCGAAATATGCGGCTTCGCCCGATTACCGAGTGCTGATCATCGACGATGACGAGATGCTGGCGCAGTTCTACAGCCATTCGCTGGAGCGCGCGGGCATGAAGACGGCGGTCATCAATAACCCGAAGGACGCGTTGAACGTCATCCTCGAAAACGACGTCGATCTCGTTTTGATGGATTATCAGATGCCGGGATGCGATGGCCGCGAGCTGGCCGCCGTCATCCGCCAGCACGACAAATACCTGCGCCTGCCCATCGTGTTCATTTCCTCGCAGGACGACGTGGAGAAGCTGCTGATTAACTCAGGCCTCGGCATCGACGATTTCCTCGTCAAGCCCTTCTCGCCGCCGCAGCTGATCTCTGTCGTGCAGAACCGGGCGCAGCGCGCGGCGGAATTGAGCGCGCTCATGGTGCGCGACAGCTTCACGGGCCTGCTCAACCACGCCCGTTTCAACGAGCTGCTGGGGCAGGAAGTGATGCGCACCAAGCGCACCAGCGCGCCCGCGGCCTATGCCATTATCGACATCGACCATTTCAAGGATATCAACGATACCTACGGCCATCAGGCCGGCGACGCCGTGCTGAAGAACCTCACGCGCATGCTTCAGCAGCACTTGCGCCGCACCGACGTGATCGGCCGCTGCGGGGGCGAGGAGTTCGGCGTACTGCTGCCCGGCTGCACCCTGGCGCAGGCGCAGCAGATCGTTGAAAACCTGCGCAAGAAGGTCACGGAAGCTTTCTTCGACGTGCCGGGCCACAAGCTGCGCGTTACCTTCAGCGCGGGCGTGGCGGGCATCGACGGACGCAAGGCCGCCGATGCCGTCATCAAGCGCGCCGACGAGGCGCTTTACCGCGCTAAGGAAACGGGGCGCAACCAGGTCCTCGCGGCCGAGGAGCAGCTGTGAGCGAAAAAGCCCCAGCCGCGGCGCCGGGGGCGGAGGGCGACCGCCGGTATTTCAGGATCGTCGCCGGCTTGTCCGTCGTTCCCTTGGCTTTCGCCGTGGTTTCATTATTCGGCTGGATGTTCGATGTGCCGGCCCTGCGGCACCTCTGGGTATCGCCGGTCGCCATGAATCCCGTGACATGCCTCTGCTTCATCCTGATGGGGCTGAAGTCGCTGCGGCGGCTGCTGTATCCCGATTCTCAACTGCTGGACAAAATCAGCACCGCGGCCACGGCTTTCGTCCTCTTCGTCGGCTTCGCCAAGCTTGCCGACATGATGATGGGTACGCCGCTTTTCGACGTCGACGGAAAACTCTTTCCCGCGCAACTGCAGACGGAAGCGGGCTTTCCGAACCGGATGGCGCCGAACACGGCTCTTTGCCTGGCGCTTCTGGGCCTCGCGTTCCTGTTCCGCCGGTTCCGGTCGGACGCGCTGAACATTCTGTCCCAGGCTTTCGCGAGTCTCGTCCTGCTGGTGAGCACGGCGGCGCTGCTGGGGTATTTTTACGATCTGCGTGCTTTCTATGTCGTGGCAAATGCCACGCCGATGGCAGCGCCGACCGCGCTGTCCGCCATGGCTGTCGCGGGCGTGATACTGCTCGACGCCGCGCGGGAACAGCGCGTTGGAAAGCGCGTCATGACATTCGCCGTGGTGACGGTCTTCATGCTGTTGGGCAGCCTGCAGACGACGCTGATCCTCAACCAGCAGGCGGAGGTGAAAAATGCGCGCCAATTAGTGGAGCACACCTATCTCGTCAAGCAAAACATTTCCGACATGGAGCGTGCGGTTGATGAGGCCAAGGAAGGAGAGCTTGGGTATCTCCTCACCGGGCGCAAGGGGTGTCTTGAGCTCTACGAGGAATCTTCGGGCCAGACGATTGAGAAGAAATTCCGCGCCAGCGGAGGCAACGAAACAATAAACCAGCTTTTCACCAGCCTGCGCGACCTGACGAAGGACAATCCCGAGCAGCAGGCGGCGCTTGTCACGCTGGGAGCGCTGCTGGGGAACGAGCTGAAGTTCCTCGACCGGCAGATCACGGGCAAGGAAAGCGGGGAAGCGCTGCCGCAACTGGTTAAGTCGGAGGAAGCGACGGATGCGGCGAAAACGCTCGCGCGCGTGGATGAGATTCTGGCGAAGATGATGCAGCGGGAAAATACCCTGCTGACGGCGCGGCTGCAAGACTTCAGGAACACGGACACCGCCTTCGTCCGCTATATGAGCTCGGCGGCGGCTGTCACCTACGGCACGCTATTGCTGGCCATCGTCCTGACGATCGTTAGCG
The DNA here is from genome assembly GCA_025934695.1 of Alphaproteobacteria bacterium. GTDB lineage: Bacteria > Pseudomonadota > Alphaproteobacteria > Micavibrionales > UBA2020 > JAPWJZ01. The sequence goes on along the minus strand of JAICWS010000001.1, from coordinate 1,176,474 downwards.
CGAACCGCGCGCGCTATTCCCGCGACAAGATATCCGATTTCATCAAGCATATGCCGGCCGCGGTCGCGGTCTGCGACCGCGACATGCGGTATCTGATGGTCAGCGACCGCTGGTATTCGGACTTTCGCCTGAAGCAACCCAACATCATCGGCAAATCGCACTACGACGTGTTTTACGCCATGCCGGCGGGTTGGCGCGCCATCCTGTCGCGGTGCATGGAAACCGGCGAAAGCTCGAGCGACGAGGAAAAGTTCGAATTGAAAGGGAAACCCTTCTGGCTGCATTGGGACGTGCGCCCGTGGCGCGAATCCGACGGACGCATCGGCGGGATCATCATGGCGACCGAAATCGTCACCGAGCGCAAGGAGGCGGAGCAGGCGCTGAAGAACGCCAAAGCCGCGGCCGACGCCGCGAGCCGCGCCAAGTCCGAATTCCTGGCCAGCATGAACCACGAGCTGCGCACGCCGCTCACCTCGATCCGCGGCGCGCTGGGCTTGATCGACGGCGGCGCTTTGGGCGCAGTTCCTCCGCGCGTCGCCGACATGGTGAAACGCGCCTATAGCAACAGCGAGCGCCTGTCGCGCCTCATCAACGATATCCTCGACCTCGAGAAGATCGAGGCCGGCAAGATGCAGATCGATATCCGGCTCGTGGGCGTGGAGCCGCTGCTCAGGCAGTCGCTCGAGGCCAACCAGATGTATGCGGCCAAATTCGGCGTGCGCTATGCGCTGCAATCCTCGGCGCCCGGCGTGGAAGTCATGGCCGATCCCGACCGCCTCATGCAGGTGCTGGCCAATCTTTTGTCGAACGCGGCGAAATTTTCACCCGAGGGCGGCACGGTCGAGGTGCGCGCCTACCTGCGTAAGGGCCGCGTGCGCTACGAGATCGAGGACCATGGCGCGGGCATACCCGAGGAATTCCGCGGGCGCATCTTCGAGAAATTCTCGCAGGCCGACGGGGCCGATAACCGGCGCCGCGAAGGCACGGGCCTCGGCCTCAGCATTGCCCGCAACCTCGTCGAGGAGATGGGCGGCAGCATCGGCTTCGAGACGGAAGAGGGCAAGGGCACCATGTTCTTCTTCGACCTGCCCGGCTATCGCGCCGAAGCCGCGAAACCCGCCGCCGGCGAAAAGCCCGCGCAGGGAAAAATATTGATCTGCGAGGACGAAAGGGGCACGGCCGAATATATCCGCTTCCTGCTGGGACGCGTGGGCTACGAGGCCGATGTGGCCCGCACTGTCGACGAGGCGCGCGAGAAAATCCGCGCCGGACGCTATGACGCGGTCACGCTCGACCTTGCGCTGGGCGCGGGCAATGGCGCCGATCTGCTGCGCGACTTGCGCGGCGATCCTGCGACGCGCGACCTCCCGGTCGTTGTCGTCTCGGGCAAGGCGGACGAGGCCAAGCGCACGCTCTCTGGCGGTGCGCTGAACGTCGCCGACTGGCTGCTCAAGCCCTTCGATCCCGACCGCATCGTCCAGGCGGTGCGGGGCGCGGCGCGCGAGCGCGGCGTGAAAATGCCCGTCATCATGCACGTCGAGGACGACCGCGACCTCAGCCTCTTCATCCAGGAGGCTTTACGCGACAAGGCCGAAGTCATCCCGGCCTACACCGTGCGCGAGGCCAAGGAGCAGCTCAAGCGCCGCGTCTACGACCTCGTTATCCTCGATATCGGGATGCCCGATGCTTCTGGCCTCGAGCTTCTCGAGGCGTTGCCGCAGATAGCCGCCGCGCCGCCGGTGCTGATCCTTTCCGCCAGCGAAACCGCGGCCGAGGTGCAAAAGCGCGTCGCGGCGGCGCTCGTGAAGTCGCGCATTTCCGAAGGAAAAGTGGTTGAAACGATTATTTCGCTTATCAATCCACCGCCCAAAAATTCTCAGACGGCTTAAGCGCGATCAGCGGAAGCCCCTTGGCATGGTGCGCGTCAGGAAGCGACCGAAGGGGCTGAAGCGGCCTGTATTCTCGTGCGGAGCCGGAATTTGGCCAAAGGAGATCGCGCGTTCCTGATTGCCGGCATAGTTCAGCACGGAATAGATTTCCTTCCAGTTGGTCAGTTTTTCCGGATGGTTGTCGAAAACGATGGATTTAATATCATAGGCGCCGTCCCTGAAATCCGCCTGGACGCTGGTCTTGTATTCCTGGCCGTTCAGCCGGATCGTCGACCGATAATCGAGGCCGCCGCCGTTGCGCGCCGCGCAGGCATAAGATGCCGAATTGCCGAAGGCATCGTGGATGGTTTGCTGCTCGGGCATCTCTGGATCGCAGGCGAGGATGAAGTTGACATCGCGCGCGGCCAGCAGTGTTTGCGGCACCCTATCCCGGTTCAGGGCGACGCCCAGCGCCGCCAGTCCGAATGTCCCCGCCAGAAGTCCCGCCGCCGCCTTTTTACCCAGAAATCGCGCCATGAAATGCCTCATATACTAAATGATGTGAAACAGAATGATTTGGGCAGGCTAATATATTTTACATATCAAATCAATCCTCTGAAGTAGGAATTATAACTTAAGTAATTCAATTACTTAATTCGATGATGTTTTCAGGAACAGAACTATTATTTGACATAATACATAAGAATCGCTAAGAATAGAGCCACGCAATGCACAACTACGGCCTGTCGATTTAGCCTTTCGCGACGGCCGGTTTCACGTGCAACCTGCAAAAACGGCATGAACGAAATTTGACGTTCATGGCCGTTTTTTTCCAACGAAAGATATAGGCCATGGACAGCGACCGACGCAGGGAGTTTGCACATGGTATTTACCAGCCTCAAAGACAGGTTTACCCATCGCCACGATCGCGCGCTCGTCAAGGCGATCAGGGCCCAAAACCTCTCAAAGGTGAAGCAGGCTTTCGCAAAGGGCGCCAGCCCGGATGCGATTTACGAGGCGAAGCCCTCGTGGGCGAACAGGATCCTGCCGGTCACGCCGCTCATCCACAGGAAAGAACCGGTTCTCCTTGTCGCTGTCAGGGGCAAGTCTCTCGATATCCTCGAGGAAGTCCTCAGGCATAAGCCCGACATGGAAAAACGGTCGTGGTCCGAGGAATCCGGCAGAGGCGGCGACTGTGACAGGACTTTGACCGAGCAGATCCTCGGTGACCATCTGTATTGGAAAGCGAAGAACTTCGCCGAGGCCGAAGAAATGTTGACGGAACGCGCCGCGGCAAAACCGGCAGACCCGGAATATGCGGCGAAGGTTGACAAGGCGAAGGTGCTGCACAAATACCTTCCCTGATCCGGTTGCTATCCGCCCCTTAACGGCGGGACTCGACTTTTGTGGCGATGCGCAGGGCTATCAAGTTAACGTTCATGGCGGACATGTTTCCGGGACTTTCGCCATGGGCCAAACCAGGGAGCTGATCATGGCTGATGAGAACGCACGGCAGACTGAAGCGCAACCGGCGAGCGTCATGGCCGTGCAACTCAAAGTCAATTTCGCGAAGATGAAGACGATAAAGGCGGTGGAGCCGCAGATGCCGGACGCCGCGACCATCGAAGCCGCCCGCAAAGACGCGGAAGAATTCCGCGAAAAGCAGCGCCGCATATACGAGGCGGACATGGCAGCGTTTCGCGACACGGAAGAAAAGGTCAGGAAAGTCGTCGCCAAGCTCTCGGAGCAAACCCGCGACTCCGCGGAATTTCTCGTCGCCTCGGAAACGCATCAGGAGGCGGGGGCGCGCAAGTCCGCGCGCCGGCGGGCCTTGAGTCGCCAGCGCGAGGGCGGTGCGCTGCTGCCCCATGAAAAGGAACTTATCGTTTCCCTCAAGCCCGAAGGGCCGGAAACGAACAAGATCATGCGCTGCTTCAACCGCGCGTCCAACGCCTGGAGCATCCGGAAGCTCTACCGACAGGATCTCATCTCCCTGCTGGCTGAAAAGAAAGCGGCGGCGGAAAGACAATACGGCGTGCCGCTCCATGTGACGTCCCAGCGCGTGAAATCTGTGCCGGAGGAATCAATGGCACGTGCGCTCTCCTTGCGGGTATGAAAATTCCGTAAGGCGCAACACGTTTACGCGCCGGCCTGCGATTCCCATATATAATTTCGCCTCGTTTCCCGGCGCCGAAAAGAACGTGCCCCCAAAAGCATCGTTTATGAAAAAATTTCCCTACCGGCAGGGATTTGTGCTATGGTTTCAGCATGAAACGCGAAAGCCGCCTTTATTATCCTGCCCTTTATTGTTCCCGCTTCGGGAAATAAGCGTTTTTTTGCCCGTAATTGGGCTTCATCACAGTACAATCAGACAAGGGCATGGGTTCAGTCATGAACACCAAGATCATCAACGAAACGCTGGCGCATTTCGAGCGCACCGGGGACCAGTTCTTCTCGAAGGACGAGTTTCGCGACAAGCTGAAATCCGGCAAGAAGCTGCGCATCAAATACGGCGTCGACGTGACCGCGCCGACGCTCCACATCGGCCATGCCGTGAACCTCTGGCTCATGCGCTACCTGCAGGACAAGGGCCACAAGGTCATTTTCCTCATCGGCGACTTCACGACGCGCATCGGCGATCCCGACGGCAAGCTGGAGACGCGGCCCATCATCGACCGCGAGGATATCGAGCGCCATGCGAAGGAATTCATCGAACAGGCAAAGATGGTCCTGCGCTTCGACGATCCCGAATTGCTCGAAATCCGCTACAACGCCGACTGGCTCGACCGGTTGCCGCTCCAGCATTTCCTCGACCTCCTCAGCCAGGTGACGCATTCGCGCCTCGTATCGCGCGACATGTTCCAGAAGCGCATCGAGGCGGGCAAGGAAATCCACATGCACGAGCTGATCTATCCCATCCTGCAGGGGTGGGATTCGGTCGCGGTCGAATCCGACCTCACGATCATCGGCTCGGACCAGCTGTTCAACGAGATGATGGGGCGCTTCTTCCAGGAGCGCAATGGCCAGAAGCCGCAGACCATCATCACGACCAAGATCACGCCCGGCCTCGACGGCAAGGCCAAGCAGAGCAAGAGCCTCGGCAACTACGTCGGCCTCGCGCACAGCCCGCGCGACAAGTTCGGCCGCGTCATGAGCATACCCGATCCGCTGATGGAGGAATGGTTCATCGTCTACACCGACCTGCCGATGACTGAAATCGCCGGTTTGAAAAAGCTGATCAAGAGCGACCCGCGCGAGGCGAAGCTGCGTCTGGCAACATCCATCGTGGCGCGCTACCACGGGACCGCGACGGCGCTGACGGAACGCGACTGGTTCGAGGCTGCCTTTTCGAAAAAGACGGTGCCCGACGATATTCCGTCACTGCCTGTCATTAATAACCGCATCGGCTGCTTCGACCTCGTCAAGCTGACAAGACCGGAGAAGAGCAAGAGCGACACGCGACGCCTCATCCGCCAAGGCGGCGTCGAGTTGAACGGGGACAAGCTGACGAATCCGGACGAGGAACTGCTGGTCAAGACCAACGACATCCTGAAGGTCGGCAAGCGAAACTGGTTTCGGATCGAGATCGTCTACCTCAACGTGATCGAGACCGAGCGCCTGTGGATCAAGCCGCTCGAGGCGCAGGACCTCGACCTCATCGTCAAATACCTGCCCGAATGGGAAATCGTGAAGTACCTGACGGCGCCCCTGTCGGCCAAGATGTCTCAGCCGGCGAAGAAGGCAGCGCAGCCCTTCAAGTTGATGACGGCACCCGCAGGCGCGGCGTCGTCGAAAGCCGCCGACAATATCGCGCGCGAAGTGTTCAAGAAAGTCATCAGCCAGCCCGAGCCCAAGGACGAATGGCTGTGGAAGATCATCGCCAAGGCTGAGCCCGAGCAGATCGTGGGCGTCGCCCATCTGCGCCGCGATTTCGAATTCGGCAACCAGAACGTCTGGATCGAGCCCGAACACCGGGGCCAAGGCTTCACGAAGGAAACCGTGGCCGCGTTGAACACCTTCGCCTTCGACAACCTGAATTTCTCGACCATGGTGTTCAAGGACGCATTCCAGCACGCGGCACGCGACATCGAGGACCTGCGCAGCCATTTCTCCAAGCTCGAGGTCAAATCGGCCGGGGAACAGGGCGCGTCCTTCCATGTCACGCGCGAGGCCTGGCGCGACATGCAGCCGCAGCAGCCGGCGAATTCATCCGTCGCGCAGGCGATGCAGGCGGTCGCGGCTCCGCCCGTCGATCCGCTGATCATGGAAGAGATGCTGCGCCAGCAAGGTGCCCCGCCGCCGGCAACGCCTGCGCAGGCACAACCCGCGCAGCCTGCCGCGGGCCAGCCCGTTCCTTTACAAGCAATTCCAGGCCAGGCAATTCCGGGGCAACCTATTCCCGGACAGCCCGCGCCGGTCGCGCTGCCGCCCGGTGTCGTTCCGCCGCCGGGCTGGGTGCCGGGCATGCCATTGCCGCCTGCGGCGACGCCGCTGCCGCCCGCCGCCGCGCCGCAACCGCCGGTGCCGACGCCGCAACCGCCACAAGGACCCGCGCCGCCCGCGCCCAAACCGCCGACGGGGAAGTAGAACTGCAGGCGCGGATTCGGCGAACAAGAGGGCGAATTCATTCCCTACTTCCTTGTTATTCAAGGCCGAATTCGTTCGTTCTTGAATTTACATAGTTGCGGGTGCTAGTATTCGGCATCAGGGAAAACGCCGGAGATGTTGCACGATGTTCGATTTTAAAAAGAAGCGCCTCAATCCCCTGCTCAAGGAATTCGTCGACAAGATCAATACCGCCATGCCGGTCAATACGCCGGACCAGGCGATCGGCCTGCTGAACGTCAAGAAAGACATCGGCGCGCGCTTCGGCAAGCTTGCGCACGGGCAGGGCATGCGCGCGGCGACGCTGCTGCTGACGACGCTCGCGGCGACAGGCGGCCTTGTGGCTGCGGCGTTTCTTGCACCCGCAGCCGCGATCGCGGCGGGCGGCGGCGCGGCTGTCGTCCTGCTGGGCGGCGGACTGATGGCGCAGAAATGCTCGATCAACAAAGGCGAGACCACGCGCGACCGCTATATCCTCAGCGACAAGATCGACACGGAAGTCGCGCTCGCGATGACGCGCTTCTCCGGCTCCGCCGCCGCGCCCGAAGTCAAGACGGCGCTCGGCCAGGCCTTCGCCGAAGCATCCAACAAAAAGGAATTCGAGGCACTGGCCAAGCGCGCGGCAAAATTCGTGCCGCCCCAGCCCAAACAGGTCGCGGCGCCGGCTGCGAAGTGAATGAAGGCGATTTAGCGCGGAGACCCGGAGGTCCGGAGTTCTTTCCTCACTTGCGCGAAGCGCATTAATTCATATTTTAAGTTCAACGCGAAGACCCGAAGCCCCGAAGAGACCGCGCTGCTGAACCGTTCCTTCGGAGCTTCGGGTCTTCGCGTTAAACTCTTATTTGGGTTGAATGCGCTGCGCGCGGCTCCAGAAAGACTCCGGACCTCCGGGTCTCCGCGTTAAAATTCTTTCTCATTCGCCACGAGAAAGGGCCTGCAAAACGTGAAAATGCTTATGAAACCGACGGCGGCAGGGGCTTTGTCTTCACCGCCGGCTGCGCCAGCTTCACGAGCGTCAGCAGGATCGCGTCCGACAGCCGGCCCTTGGCCGTGTTGTCGTAGCCGGTGAACATCGGCATGGTGTTGACCTCGAGGAATTTCAGCATGCCCGTCTGCGGGTCGGTCTTGAGGTCGGCGGCGGCGTAGTCGAGGCCGAGGCGGTCGGTGAGTTTTTCCATCGCGGCGACAAGTTCTTTCGGCGGGTCGACTTCTTTCATCGTGAAGTCGGCGCTGGTCCGGTAATCCAGCACGGCGCTCGAAATCTCGAACGCAAAGTAATGTCTGCCGGTGCGGAACAGGCGCAGCTCGGGATATTGAAGTTTTTCCTGCACGATCCACGGGCGGTCTGCCGTATCGGGCATGTCGTCGAGCGAGCGCGTATATTCCCCGCCGGAAACCGGCTTGGCGATATAGGCGTCGCGCGCCGCGAACTGGTTGAACACCGAAGTAATGAAGGTTTCCGGGATATCAAAGCCGCATTCCTTCGCCAGCACCAGCGCGCGCGGCTTGCTGACCTCGAGGTTTTCGTTCGCGCGGTTCAGCATGCCGACGGCCGGATAAGCCTCGGCCCAGCCGCGAAGCGCGTCGTAAAAGGCCGTCTTCTGTGCAGCATCATGCTTGCTGAAGACGTCGTAGCGGATGAACAGGCTGGTGCCGCTGGCGCTGAAAGTTTCGCCATTGATGGTGATGTTGGGCGATCCGGGCTGCCAGGTGACATCCGGCGGCCGGTCCGCATCGGTGTGGATCACGCGATGCGGCACCTTGCGCCAGGCGGCCGCGTCGGCGAGGCGGGCGATATTGTGGTCTTCGCTGCTGCCGACGATCAGCAGCATGTTACGGCGTCGGCGGCTTGCGGCGGCGGGTTTCCTCGCCCATCGCCATCGTGGTGATGGGATGCGCGGGCGGATCGCGGCGCTTGTCTTCCTCGCCGACGGCTTCCGTCGTGGCGCCGCCGCGCGGCGGGGCTTTCTTGTCTTCTTCGCCGATCGCAAGCGTGACGCTGGCGGGCGGCATGGGCGTGGGGCGCGCGCCGCCTTCTTCGCCGATCGCGGCCGAAGTGACGCCGCCGGAACGCGGAGGCGCTTTGCGGTCTTCTTCGCCCATCGCAAGCGTGACGCTCGCGGGCGGCAGGGGGCGCGGCATGGGGCGGCCTTCTTCGCCCATGGCCATTGTCGTCATGCGGCCGCGGTCGGGCTCATCGGGCATATCCGGCGCGCTGTCTTCTTCGCCGACGGCCAGCGTCGTCGCCATCGGCTCGTCGTCATCGATGCCGGGCAGGGGGCGCGTCACCGGTTCTTCGGCGAGATGGTCGAGCACATCCTGCTCTTCGACCTCATAACCGTTGTTGCGCGCGACGTCGGAAACCGCCTTCGCGAAAGCATCCGCCAGCGAGGCGTCGCTGCGTACGGCATCCAGGAACGCGTTGAATTCTTCTTTGGCCATTTTTTAAATCCCTCCTTGAAATTCCTCGTGGCCGCGACCTTACCGCACTACGGAAAGAAAGCAAGGGGGATACCATAAATAATGGCGTTCAAGATTTATATGGAAATAAAAGACAGCGCAGCCCATGGCTGCAAAAGCGGAAAATGACGGGGCGTTTCTCTTGCCGGGAAAGGGAAAAGCAACCCACGAATGAACTCTTTCTTCGCGCCGCAGGCTTTAAGGAGCCCACAGATGGACACGGATGAACACGGATAAGAAAGAATATCCGTGTCTATCTGTGTCCATCTGTGGGTGAAGATGCCTGCGGCGCTTCTTTCATTCGCGGGGCCTTGGCCCAAATGAATGAAGCAACGCCTGGCCGGCCTAGTAGTTATACGTCGCCCGCAACACGCCCGAATGCGCGGTGTAGCCGGTCTTGTAGTTGAAGTCATAGTTCGCCTTGAACTGCCAGGCATCGGTCGTATACCACGTGAAGCTGGTGCCGAGGTCGAAGAGGTTGCGCGCGGGCGTGGGGCCGGGCGAGGTGAAGGACGCGCCGCCGCCCGTGAAGGTCGAGGTCGTCTCGAAACGGTCGCCCACCAGGTCATAGCGATAGCCGGCGTGCACTTCGGGCACCATGTAGCCACTGTCGCCGGTGCGGATATCCCAGCGCGCCTCGCCCTCGAGGCCCAGCTGGAGCTGGCTCATGCTCTGCTGGTTGACCTTCAGGTCGGCCGCGCCCGCGCCATGCTCGGTGTAATCCTGCGGGCTGTAATAGGCATAGCGGGCCAGCGCCGCGGGCACGAAGGTCAGGTTGCCGCCGGCGCGATAGTAATGGCCGAGCTTGGCCAGCAGCGTGGCCTCCTCTGCGTCATAGCTTCCCTTGGCGGTCAGGCCCGGGACGGCGCCCACGTTGTGGCGGGTGGTGTCGTCGGTGTTGTGGGCCCAGCCCGCGATGCCGCGCAGGAAATTGTCGTCATCGAGGTCGAGATTGCCGTAGAGCGACAGTTCATAGCTGTCGATCGAGGTGTCGGAGGCGGCGGGATCTTTTCCATCCACGCTAGTGTGGCCATAGGCAATGCCGAGGCCGGCGCGGAAATCGTTGAAGCCATTGTCGCCGTCGATGCCCAGCGCGAAGCCGCCGGTCTTGGCATTGAAGCCCTCGATGCCGCTGCGCGTGCCCTGCTGCGCCATCTGGGCAAAGAGCTGGCCCCAGCCGTGGACGCCCGAGCCGTAATTGCCCGAAGCGACACCGGAGCCGTCGTTGCCCGAGGCCGCGCCGGACTTGTTCGGCATCAGCGCCGCGGTGCCGGTGAAGACGGTGACGTTGAGATATTCGTCGGTGATATCCTCGATCGTGTCGACGAAATTCTGCGTGCCCTGGAAGGCGCCGCCCGACACGTCGGGCTGCGTTGAATCAAGCACGCTGTCGAACTGCTTTGCCGTGGGGGCCGTATTGACGTTGTCGAGGATCAGCTGCAGCTGGCCGCCGTTGCTCGCGAGCTGCCCGGCCGTCAGGCCCTGCAGCGTCGCCAGTACATGCGCGTCGCCCGAGCCCGGCGCCACCAGCGCGGCGGCATTCGACGATACGACAAGCCAGAGGTCGTTCGACGTCGAAAGGGGCGAGGCGCCCTGGCCGCCGTCCTCCAGCAAGAAGTTCCAGAGGGCGGAATTGTCGACGATTGCCGTCGGCGCGACGGTATCCGCGCCGGTGCCGGTCGCGATCTTGATATTACCTGCCGTCAGGCCGCTGCCGATGACTTCGGCATTGACGGTCGCGGCGCTCAAGGTGAGGGGACCGCCCGAAACGGCGACAGAGCCGGTGCTGGCGAGGCTTGCCACGCCGAAATCCCAGATGCCGGTGGAAACGGGCATCGTGTTCAAGGTGACGGTATTGCCGGGCGATATCGTCAACTTGCTGCCGCCTGCCACTGTCGCGCTGGAGACCTGGAAATTGCCATTGGTCGTGAAGTTGCTGGTGAAGGCTGTCGGCGACTGGTCCAACCCGTTCGTATAGGTGCTGTCGATGACGTCGCCGTTGATCGCGCCGCCCGAGATGGTCAGCGGCGTGACGCCATTGATGTTATTCAGCAGGATCGCCGTGCCACTGGTGCCGGTGATGATGCCCGAGGTCGCGATGCCGCCCGCGATGGCGGCCGTGTTGATCCGGATGGCGGTCGCGCCGGTAATAGTGCCGGCGTTATTAATGCCGTGCGTCGCCCCGGCGATCGTGCCGGAGTCGAGGATGCCGCCGGCGATTTTCGCGCCCGCGCCGACGAAGATGCCGGTATTCGCGCCTGAAATCGCGTTGCCGTTGTTGATGCCGCCCGTGATCGCGCTGCCCACCCCCAGCAGCTGAATGCCTCTTTGGCCGCCGAAGATGACGCCGTTGTTAGTAATGCCGCCCGCCAGCGTACTGCCGCTGATGACGTTGACGCCCCACGAGTTGACGCCGGAGATCACCCCGTTGTTGGTGACGCCCCCCAGGACTTTCGCATGGTTGGAGACGAGAATGCCGCTGCTGGTGCCCTTGATCAATCCGCTGTTCAGGATGCCGCCCGCGATGGTGGCCTTGGTGCCGTTATCGAAGATGCCGACGTTGCCCGAAATCGTGGCGGCGTTGTTAATGCCGTGCGTGGCGCCCGTGATCAGGCCGCTGTTGCTGAGGTCGCCGGTGACGGTGGAATTGGTGGCCACGAAGATACCGGTGTTGGCGCCCGAAATCGTGCCCGTCGCGGCGCCGTTGCTGTTGGAGATGCCGCCCGCGACGGAAGATCCGGTGTTGATGTATATGCCCGTGCCGGTGCCGACGATCTTGCCGCCGGTATTCGCAATGCCGCCGGAGATCGAACTGTTGCTGATGACAGAGATGGCGTTGTTGCCCGAAATCGTCCCGGTATTGACGATGCCGCCATTCAGCGCGCCCCCGCTATGAACCAGGACGCCCGCGCCGGCGTTCGAGATGATACCGGCGTTTTTGATGCCGTGGACCGTTCCGGCAATGAGGCCCTTGTCGTCGATGCCGCCGGAGATTTTGCCCCCGGCCCCGATGAAGATAGCCGTTTGCGTACTGGAAATGATGCCGGCGTCGACGATGCCTTCCGTGCCGCCAATAATCACGCCTGTGTCGGAGATACCGCCCGTAATCTTGCCTGTGGAGCCGACGATGATCGCGGTCACGCCGCCCGACAGCGTGCCGACGTTGGAAACGCCGCCCGCAATGGTCGAGTTACTCTGCACCGCGATGGCGACGTTGCCCCCAATAATCGTGCCCTGGTTGGTGATGCCGCCGGTGATCGTGGATGTCGACATCAGGTTGATGCCGCTCGCGGAGCCGGAGAGGAGGCCGCCAAGGGTATTGTTGATCACGTCGACCGTGGCGTTCTCGAGGCGAATGGGCGTGCCTGCCTTGACAGTGCCGGAGTTGGTAATGCCGCCCGAGAACGATGCCTGCGACGCGACGAGGATCGCCGTGACGCCGCCCGTGATATGGCCCGAGTTATTGATGCCGCCGGTGAGCGTGGTGCCGAGGCCCTGGACGATAATGGCAGAACCCGTGGCCTTGATTGTGCCCGAGTTGTTGATGCCGCCCAGGATTTTTCCGCCGCCGCTGTCCTGGATGCCGAAGAAGGTCGTCGCACCGGAAATCGTGCCCGCGTTGTTGATGCCGAGCGTGGGGCCGGTGATGGTGCCCTGGTTGTCGATGCCACCCTGGACCACCGATGCATTGAGCACGGCGATGCCGGTCGCGCCGCCGGAAATAGTGTTGTTCGCAGCGTTATGAATGCCGCCGGTGACGGTCGAGGGATCGACCTCGATGCCGTATTTCGCGCCTTTGATAAGGCCGCCAGCACCATTGTTGGAAATCCCGCCCGAGAGCGTCGAATTGGTCAGGACCGCGATGCCGGCGCCGCCCGCAGCGGTGGCGGCGATAATGCCCGTGTTCTGGATGCCGCCTGTCAATATGCCGCCGTTCGCAAGCTCGATACCGTAGTTGACGCCCGCGCCGCCCGAGATCGTGCCGGCGTTGGCAATGCCGAAGGAGCCGCCGGTGGTAATGGTTCCCGTATCCTTGACGCCGCCGATGATTTTTCCGCTCGTGCCGACAAGAATGCCGTTCGTGGGGCCCGAGATGACGCCGCTGTTCGCAACTCCACCTGTGATGGTGTCCGCCGTGACCTTGATGCCGAAGCTGGTGCCGTGGATATTGCCGCTGTTGGCAATGCCGCCCGTGATGATGCCATTGCTGTGCACGATGATGCCCGCGCCGGGACCTGAGATCGTGCCGGCGTTGTTAATGCCTTGGATGCCGCCGGAAATCTTTCCGCTGTCGGCGATGCCGCCCGAGATTTTGGAGAAAGCGTCGATCTGGATGCCGGTGCGGCTGCCCGAAATCGTGCCGCTGTTGCCGATGCCGGAGGCGATCATGCTTGATCCGCTCAGGCCGATGCCGATGACCGTTCCCTTGATGAGGCCCTGGTTGGCGATGCCGCCGTTGACGACGCTGCTGTTGACGACGGCAATGGCGGAATTGCCGCCAGTAATGGTGCCGCCCGCATTATTGGTAATGGCGCCCGTCATCGTGGCCAAGGAGCGGAGGACGATGCCGCCCGACGCCGCGCCCTTGATGATGCCGCTGTTGGTCAGTGAGGGAAGGGTAGCGGTTTGGACGAGAATGCCCGTCGAACCGCCTGAAATCGTGTGGCCGGCGTTGTTCGTGATGCCGCCGCTGATGGAGCTGGACGTATTCACCAGCTTGATTCCGTTGATGGTGCCGAGAATCTTGCCGCTGTTGACAATGCCGTTCACGATGGAACCGCCGCTTTTGACGGCAATGCCGGTCGTTCCCGAAATCGTCCCGGCGTTGTTAATGCCGTGTGTCGCGCCCGTGATGACGCCGGTATCGGCGATGCCGCCGGTGATTTTGGACGTACTGTCGATTTTAATGCCGGTCGCCGCGCCGGAAATCGTCCCCATGTTGTTGATGCCGCCCGTAACGGCGGCGGTGTTCTGGAGGAGGATGCCGTTGAGCCCGCCCGCGATGGTGCCGCTGTTGTTGTTGGTGATCCCGTTGGCGATGGTGCTGCCCGTGGCGGCGAAAATGGCATTGCCGCCGCCGGAAATGAGGCCGCTGTTGTTGATGCCGCCCGTCAGCGCGCCGGACAGGCTGCCGCCGCCCGCGAGGGAGATGCCGTCCTGCACGCCCTTGATGACGCCGGTGTTGGTATTCGTGATGCCGCCGCCGATGCTGCCGCCGCTCGTCACGTAGACGCCGTAAATGCCGGAAATGGCGCCGCTGTTGGTAATGCCGTTCGTTATCGAGGCATTGTTTTCGACTACGATGGCGCTCACGCCGCCGTGGATCAGGCCGCTGTTATTGATGCTGGCGATACTGGAGCCCGCGCCGGTCGCGCGGATGGCGGTGCCGCCGCCCGTGCCGGTGATGGTGCCATCGTTCGCGATGTTCCCGATGGTGCCGCCATTGATGCTTTCAATGGCGACCTTGCCCTGGATGATGCCCGTGAGCGCGTTGCTGATCGTGCCCGCGATGGCGCCGCCCGTGCCTGCGATGATGGCGTGCTGGCCGGTCATGGAGCCGCTGTTGGTAATGCCGGAGATGACGGTGCCCGCGCCCGTCGCCTCGACATCCGCGCCGACCGCCTGAATTGTGCCGGAGTTGATAATGCCGCCGGAAATCGCGCCTTTTGTGGCGGCGAGGATGGCGGTAGCGGCGCCCGTCAGCGTGCCGATGTTTTTGATGCCACCCGAAATGGAACTGCCTGTCTTATTGACGAGGATGTCGCGCGAGGCGCCTGAAATGACGCCGGCATTGACGAGACCGCCGGTGATCTGTCCGCCCGAGTGGACGATGATCCCGGTGCCGGGGCCCGTAATGGTGCCGGCGTTGTTGATGCCGTGTGTCGTGCCTGTGATATTGCCCGTATCCGAGATGCCACCCGTGATCTTCGCGGCGGTGTCGACGAGGATCCCGGTTGCGCCGCCCGTGATGCTCCGCGTATTCGAGACGCCCCCGCTGATGCTGGCCGAGCTGGCGACATGGATGCCGATAGTCGGGCCCTGGACTGTCCCGTTGTTCGTGATGCCGCCGGAGAGGGAGCTGGTCCCGGTGAACAGGATGGCGGCGGTGCTTCCTGTGATGAGATTGCCGTTCACGATCGAGATCGCGCCGGGACTGCCGAGCACGCCGAAATTGCCGCCGATGATCGATCCCGTGTTCGACACGACGAGATTGTCGCCCGACAGCAAGGTGAGCGGCGCATGCCCGAGCGTCGTGACACTGATCGTCGCAGCGTTGGCGGAGCGGTGCATGAGCAGCGCCGCGCCGATCAGCGCGGTCGTGCGGGCGAGATTTTTCCTGAGGTCGCGGGGCTGGCTTGTCATGACAAAACTTCGAAAAAATTGGCGTTGAAACGGGCGTAAAAAAGCGTGCTCCGATTATACTCCTTGCGGGGGAATAATCATCGCCAATTGTGATGATTTTCATGCGCGTTCAGTTTCAAATCAGGAATGAAACTTTCCTGGCGATCCGAACGATTGGACGCAAAACGCGCCGCGCCGGATATGCGTTTACATATCCGGCGCGGGTGTGATTATGTTTTTTCTTTCGCCGATCAGATGGCCACCGCAACCAGGTTGCCGTCGTCGAGCATGGTCTGGGCATTTGTCCAGGTTGAAGACGATACGCTCACGAGGTCTGCGAGCAGGACAAAGGTCGTCGTCCCCGCCGCGCTGACCAGGACGTCTGTGTGGCCATGGCCGTCGTCGGCCAGATGGACGAAATTATTGATGTCGCTGAGGCCGTTTATGAAATGCCCGCCCTGTTGCAGGATATCGCTGATGTCGATCTTGTCGCCGTTGCCGGGCGTGAAGTCGATAATCGTGTCGCTGTTGTTAGCCGAAGCGCCGTCCGTCTTATGGTAGACGAAAGTGTTCGTTCCGCCGCCACCGGTCAGCGTGTCATGGCCGAGGCCGCCGATGAGCGTGTCATCGCCCAAGCCGCCGACGATGGCGTTGGCGGAGGCGTTGCCGGTCAGGATGCCGTTGCTGTTGCTGCCCACGATGTCAAACACGCCCGTTCCGGTGATGGTGACGTTCTCGACGTTGGCAAGCTGCGGATCGTCAAGCAGGTTGATGAGCAGGATCGAGTTGGCGATCGTGTTGTTATAAGCGATGACCGCGGTATCGATGCCTTCGCCGGAATTTTCGACGATGGTGTCGGCGGCCGCATGAAGGACATAGGTGTCGTTGCCGAGCCCGCCGATCAGCTCGTCGCCGGGGTTGCCCGAGGTGTTGACGACGGAAGTCAGCACGTTGTCCCAGTCGTTGCCGGTCAGCACGTTGTGGGCGGCGTTGCCGGTGATGTTGAGATGGTTGCTGGCGGTGTCGGATATATCGAAATTCTCGAGACCCGTCGCCAGGGTCAGCGTCGTCGGCGTCGCGAGGTGGAGGTCGCCCGTCGCGCGCACATCGACCGTGTCGATGCCCAACGTTTCGGTGACGACGTCTGACAGCTTTGCAACGCCGGATACGACGGTAAGGCCCACGATATAGGTATCGTCACCAGCGCCGCCTTGCAGCGTGTCCAGGCCGCCGCCGCCGTCGAGTGTGTTGGCGCCCGAATTGCCGACGATGATGTTGTTCCCGCTGTTTCCGGTGCCGTCGATGTTGGCGGTACCGGTCAGGACTAGCTTCTCGACGTTGGCGGGCAGGGTATAGGAGACGCTGGAGTTGAGGACGTCGGTGCCCGTGCCGGTGCCCGAGGCTTCGATGACGGTATCATTCACGTTGTCGACGAAGTAGGTGTCGTTGCCCAGGCCGCCGATCATCGTGTCCGCGCCCGCGCCGCCGTCGATGACGTTCGCGCCCGCGTTGCCGGTGATCGT
The DNA here is from genome assembly GCA_025934695.1 of Alphaproteobacteria bacterium. Lineage (GTDB taxonomy): Bacteria > Pseudomonadota > Alphaproteobacteria > Micavibrionales > UBA2020 > JAPWJZ01. The sequence continues at coordinate 1,159,676 of JAICWS010000001.1, read as the reverse complement.
GTTAACGTCTGCGTTGCCGGTGCCATGCAGCGCGGCGGTGGTGCCGCCAAGAACGAGGTTGTCGAAACCGGTCGCGAGCGACCAGGTTCCCGAGGTCATCTTGTCGACGATGGTGTTGGTGCCGCCCGTATCGGTGATCCGGTCGCCGATGTTATCGATGACATAGGTATCGTTGCCCGTGCCGCCGATCAGGCTGTCCGCGCCCGCGCCGCCATCCAGCGTGTCGTTGCCGCCATTCCCGTGGATAATATTGACGGAAGCATTTCCGGTCAGGATGTTGTCGCCCGACGTGCCGTTGATATTGTACAGGCCGGTTCCCTTGATCGTGATATTCTCGACGTTCGCATAGTCGGAGAGGTTGACGATTGCAGGCGCCAGCGCCTTGTTGACGATGTTGATGACGACCGTGTCATTGCCTTCGCCTACGTTTTCGACGATCGTGTCGGTGCCGCCGTCGAGAATATAGGTGTCGTTGCCCGCGCCGCCGTAGAGCGTGTTAGTGCCGAGGCCACCGTCGAGGCTGTCGTTGCCCTTGCCGCCGAAGAGCGTGTCGTTGCCCGTCATACCCAGCAGCACGTTGTTTTCATCGTTGCCGGTGATGACGTTGTTCAAAGTGTTACCGGTAACGTTGAGCTTGGTGAGGCCGGTGTTCGAGGTGTCCATATTCTCGATGTTCGCGCCGATGGTCAGCGTCGTGAACTTCGTGATGCCCGACAGGTCGCCGCGCAGCAGGATCGTGTCGTTGCCGGGATCCGTGCCTTCCGTCACCGTATCCTGGAGCTTGACCGCAGTGGTGCCCGAGGCGATCAGGTCAATGATATAAGTATCGTTGCCCGTGCCGCCCGAGAGCTTGTCGATGCCGGCCCCGCCGTCGAGCGTGTCATTGCCCGCGCCGCCATTGAGCACATCCGCGCCTGCGCCGCCGGAGAGGTAGTCGTTACCGGCGTTGCCGGTCAGCGTGTCATTGCCGGAGCCGCCCTGCATGACGTAGTTGGTGAGGGCGTCCGTTCCGGTGAGAATGTCGGGAAGGGTGTCGCTCGCGTGGTCAAAGCCGGAAGTCGTCGCGAGTTTCGTGACGAGGTAGAGGTCGTCATTCGTGGCCCCGATAACACCCGTCTGCGAGCCGCCTTCGACGAAGAAGTTCCAAGGGCCAAAGCCACCGATCGACGTCTGGGCGTTGAGATTCGCAATGCCCAGCACTGTGCTTGTTCCCGATGCGATCTCGAACAACTCACCATTGGACAGTACGCTGGAACTCGAAGCGCTTGCCTCGACCGTGGCGTTTGCGAAATTGACGGCACCGTTGTCAACGACGAGGGAGCCGGAGCCGTTGGGCCCCGCGACGCCGAAATTGAAAATCGCTCCGCTGCTGGTAGGCATGTTATCCAGCTCGATATGGTCGCCCGCCGAGATCGTCAGCGAGTCGCCGGATGCCACGGTAACATCGGAGACTGCAATGTTGCCGTCAGTTGCAAAGTCGTTCTGAATCAGGAGGTGGGAATGCCCGCCGCTCGGATCCGCGTCGATGATGTCGCCTTCGATGGCGCCGCCGAACTGAAGGTCGATAGTCATGTCGCCCGTCAGGCCGGACATGCTGATGGCCGTGCCGCCCGTGCCGATGATGGTGCCATCGTTGGTAACGGTGCCGATGGAACCGCCGCTGACGGCGATGCCCGTCACGCCGACAATATGGGCTTGCGTGACGTTGAAAATAGAATCGATGGTGCCTGTGCCACTGTTGGTGATGCCGCCTTCGATCAGCGTTCCGTTCTCGATGCCTGCGAAGCCGCCGGTAATGGTGCCGGAGTTGAAGATACCGCCCTCGAGGGTACTGCCGCCGAAGACATCGATTCCCGCTTCGCCGGTTGCCGTTCCGGCAATGTAGCCGGTGTTGTGGATGCCGCCGGTCAACAGTGAAGTGCTCGATACCCTGATGCCGCTGTAGGTATGGGACGTAATCGTGCCGTCGTTATGGATGCCACCCGACACCATCGCATGGGTGAAGTTAATGCCCATTCCGCCGCCGTGTATCGTGCCCACGTTGTCGATACCGCCGATCAGCGTCGCGGCGGACATTTCAATGCCGAAATTTTGTCCGGACAAGAGGCCGGAATTGGAAATGCCGCCGCTTAATGTGCTATGCGAATGCAGCAGGATAGCGGTGTTGCCCAGGATCGCGCCCGCGTTGGCGATGCCGTGCGTACCGCCGGCAATCGTGCCGCCGACCAAGGTGCTATTGATGAGCGTGCCCGCATTCACGATGCCGCCGGTGATGGTGGAACCGCTGCCGACAGAGATGCCGGTAACTGCGCCCGAGATCAGGCCTGTATTGTTGATCCCGCCCGTGACGGTGCCGGTGCCGCTTATATCTTTGTATACATCAATGGCAGCATTGGCGCCCAATATCGTTCCGGAGTTGAGAATGCCGTGGCTGGCCCCGTGGATCAGGCCCGTATTCGCGATGCCGCCGGTGATGAGGCCCGCGTTGTCGATCCCGCAATTCGTGGCGTTGGGGATGCTAATGCCGGTCACGGTGCCGCTGTTCGTAATGCCGCCCGTCAACGTGGAATGAGAGGACAGGAAAATCCCTGCGCCGGTGGAGTAATAAATGAGGCCGTGGTTCTGGATGCCGCCTGCGACCGACGCGTGGCTGGCGAGGAAGACGTCGTAGAACGCCTGCCCGAGGGTGCCGCCTGCCCCGTTATCGATGCCGCCGGCGATATGTCCGCCGCTGGCGACGCTGATGGCGTCCGCGAAGAAGTTGCTGATTTTTCCGGTGTTCAGGATGCCGCGACCGCCCGAGATCAGGCCGCTGTCGCTGATGCCGCCGGTAATGACGCCAAAACCGGTTCCGTTGACGGAAATGCCCGCCACGCCGCCGGAAATCGTGGCATCGGCGCCGTTGCTGATGCCGGCGACCGTCGAATTGAATGACGCGGATGTACCGACGTCAATGCCCGCGTGCGAACCCCCGATGGTTCCGTGGTTAGCAATGCCGCCCGACACCTGCGCCGTCGAGACCATGATACCATAGCCGGCGCCGGTGCCGCCCAGCCCCTTGATCACGCCGCCCGCGTTGTTGGTGATGGTCGTCCCATTGACGTTGCCGGACAGGTATATACCGCAGCCAAAACTCGAGCCGTTTCCGCCGAGGCCCTCGACAGTGCCGCTGTTCGTGATCGCCGGCGTCGATCCGCCGTCGAGAAAAATGCCATAAGCGGCCTGGTTCGTCGCGCCTTGGCCTTCGATAAGGCCGCCGGTATTCGAGATGCCGGACGTCAGCGTGCCGCCATCGACGCGGATGCCGATGGTGTTTCCTGAGCCAGCGGCATGGATGGTGCCCGTATTCAAAAGGTCGGTGACCGAGCCGCCCGTAATCTTGATGGCCGTTGTGGCGCCGGAAATGAGCCCCGCGTTCTTGATGCCGTGGTGCGCCCCCTGGATGACGCCGCTGTCGGTGATGCCGCCGGACAGCGTGCTGCCGCCGCCGATGGAGATCGCCGTGGCTGTCGCGCCGACGGCCTTGATGGTGCCGCTGTTCTGGATGCCGCCCGAAAGTGTTCCATGCCCGAAGCCCGAGGAGACGCCGATGGCGAAGTTATGACCCGAAATCAAACCCGCATTGACGAGGCCGCCCTCGAGGGCGCCCTGAAATACGTCGATGCCGTTTACCGCGCCGACAATGGTTCCGTCGTTCGTGATGCCGCCCGAAATCGTGCCGGCGAGGGCGCTGATCGCGGTGCCGCCCGATATGGTGCCGCTGGCTTCGTTGTGGATGTGGGCAGAAATCTCGCCGCCTGCCGTCGCCTTGATGCCGAAGCCAATGCCGAGGACAGGATTATAGCCCTTGATGAGGCCAGTGTTGTCGATGGTGCCCGAAATATCGCCGCTGGTGCTGGAGAAGATGCCGGCGACCTGGCCCAGGATGCTGCCCGCGTTCGAAATGCCGCCAGCGAGCGTGCCGTTGGAATCAACGATAACGGCCTTGGCCGTCGCCGAAATGAGGCCGGCATTGTTAATACCATGCGTCCCGCCCGTAATGAGCCCGCCATCCGTGATTCCGCCCGACAGCGTGGAGCCGGCGCCGACGAGGATGCCATTGACGTGGCCGGAAATCGTACCGCCCGTATTGTTGATCCCGCCGGAGAGGCTGCTGCTGGTATTCAGCATGAAGCCAGAGCCTACGGAACCGATCATCTTACCGGCGTTCGTCACGCCGCCGGTGACGCTGGAATGGAAATAGGCTTCGAACCCGTTGGTGTGGCCCGACATAAGGCCGTCGTTGATGATGCCGCCGGAAAGGCTGCCATGGTCAACCCCCACCCCGGCAGAGGTGATCCCGTCGGATATCCCGAGACCGTCGATCGTGCCCTGGTTGTTAATGCCGCCCGATAATGTCGCGGAGACGACGGCGACGCCGGCCACGCCGCCCGAGATGATCGCGTTGGCCTCATTTCTGATGGTGCCCGATATCAGGCTGTGGGTGCCGGAGACCGCGATGCCGTAGTCGTTCGTTGCCACGATGGAGCCGGCATTGTCGATTCCGCCCGAGATCGTGCCGCCGCTATGAACGCTGATGGCGGTATTGACGCCGGTTACGGCGCCCGCATTCTGAATGCCGTGGGTCGCGCCGGTAATAAGGCCGCCCGTATCGCTGATGCCCCCGGAAAGCGTGCTGCCGGCGCTGACGAAAATGCCGTCGATGTGGCCGGAAATGGTGTGCGAATTCAAAATACCGCCGGCGATTTTGCTGCTGGTGACCGCGATGCCGTCGCCATGGAGGCCGGTGATCAGGCCTGCGTTATCGATGCCGCCCGCAAGCGTTCCGTGGGAATAGATGCGGATCGCCGTGGTGGCGCCAGACACGGTGCCTGAATTGTGCAGGCCGTAGCTGTTGGTGCCGACGATAACGCCATTATCCTCAATACCGCCCGAAATCGTGCAGCCCGAGTCGACAAGAATTGCCGTATGCACGCTGGCGATCCTGCCGCTGTTGATGATGCCGCCCGCGATCGTGCTGGTGTTGACCTCGAAGATGCCGCAGGCGAAGCCCGAAATGGTGCCGTGGTTGTTGTTGATGCCGCTGGAAATGACGCTGGAAATGACGCTGTGGTTGAGAGCGATGCCATTCTGGACGGTACCGCTGATGAGGCCAGTGTTGAGGATGCCGCCGGCGATCGTCGAGCCCGTTTGCAGGGATATGGCGGTATGGGCGCCGACGATGCTGCCGCCACTGTTATCGATGCCGCCGGTGAGTTTGCCGTGGTTGCGAAAGTCTATCGCATCGGCGGTGCCCGTGCCGTTGATATGCCCCGTGTTCGTGATGCTGAGCGCGATCGTGTTATTGTCGGTGATGGCAGGGGTCCCGCTGGCCGCGCTGGTCACGCTCAAAGCCTGGCTGGCGGTAAGAGTGATGGTCATGATAGTTTTCCCCCGTGAAATTTTTCATGTGCCGCCCGGTCCGGGCAGACACCGTATGTGGAATCTTCGGCGCTTAAATAATGCGCAAAAAACAATACCATGAGGGAAGGGATGCGACAAAGACGGCGTGCAACCCCTGCGCGAAAATCCGCGCAGAGGATTGCCGCCATTCTGGAAAAAATTCAGAGACCCGTTTTACGCAATCAGACGGTGGTGGTCGCGACCAGATTGCCGTTCAACGCCATCGTGTCGGCGTCCGTCAGCGAGGCGACCGAGACATGCGCGAGATCCGCGATCTGCGTGAACACCGTGCCCGAGCCCGTCGCGTTGACGAGGACTTTCGTGCCGCCGTGTCCGTCGTCGAGCAGGTGCACGAAGTTCGCGAGCGAGCCGCCCGAGTAATGGCCGTTCAGGATGTCGCTGATGTCGATGACGTCGCCCTGCCCCGCGTTGAAGTCGGTGATCGTGTCGCTGTTGTTGAGCGAGGCCGCTTCCGCGTGCGTGAACACGAACGTATCCGCGCCGCCGCCGCCCGTCAGCACGTCGTGGGCGAGCCCGCCGTCGAGCGTGTCATCGCCCGCGCCGCCGGTCAGGGTGTTGACGGCAAGATTGCCGGTCAGGATATCGCCGTGATCGTTGCCGATGCCGTTGATGTTGCTCTTGCCCGTCAGCACCAGGTTGGTGATGTCGGTATGCGCGCGCAGGTCATAGCTGATGGAGGAGAATACGGTGTCCGTCCCGCCGCCGCCGGTGACGGCGTCATGCGTATTGTCGACGAAGAAGCTGTCGTTGCCCGTGCCGCCGATCATCAGGTCGGCGCCGCCGCCGCCATCGAGCGTGTCGTTGCCGCCGCCGCCGAAGATCGTGTTGGCCGAGGCGTTGCCGACGAGGTCGTTGTCGGCCAGGGAGCCGTCGATGTTAAACAGGCCGGTGCCCTTGATGGTGACATTCTCGACGTTGGCGAAGTGCGGGTCGTTCACCATGTCGATGGTCACGACCGTGTGCAGGGCAGCATTGTAGGAAATGATCGCCGTATCCGTGCCTTCGCCCAGGTTTTCGACGATGACCTCGGCCGGGCTGGCGACGATATAGGTGTCGTTGCCAAGGCCGCCCGCCAGCGTATCGAGACCGGTGCCGCCGTTGAGCGTATCGTCGCCCTTGCCGCCGTAGAGCGTGTCGTTGCCCGCGCCGCCCAGCAGGAGGTTGTTCGCGTCGTTGCCGGTGATGATGTTGTTCAGCGTGTTGCCGGTGATGTTGATGAGAGTCGAGCCTGTGTTCGACGCGTCCATGTTCTCGATATTCGGGCCGATGGTAAGGGTCGCGTATTTGGCCGTGAACTCGGACCCGCGCAGGATGATCGTGTCGTTGCCGGAGCCGGGGAGGGACGTTTCCGTCACCGTATCCTGGAGGGCCGCGACCTTGTTCAACAAGGTAAGATCGACGATATAGGTGTCGTCGCCCTGACCGCCCGCGAGCTTGTCGGTGCCCTGGCCGCCGTCGAGCGTATCGTTGCCCGCGCCGCCGTTAAGGACGTCATTGCCCGCGCCGCCCGAAAGGTAATCGTTCCCGGCGTTGCCGGTCAGCGTGTCATTGCCGGCCAGTCCTTCCATCACCTCGTCGGCGCCGGTGCCGTTGTAGGTGTTGTTCGCGGCAGTGCCGCCGAAACCAAGGGTCGTATTGAGCGATGCGGACAGCCAGAGGGAGCTTGCGCTGAAGCCAAAGGGGACGCCATCCGAAACGGAGAAGTCCCAGACGCCGAAAGTGCCGATCGATTCCAGTGTATCGGGAGTGGCAAGCCCCTGGACGGTGGTGCCTGACTCGCCCTGGCCCAGGAAGAACGTATCCCCGTTCGCAATGACGCCGTTATTGGCCACATCGACCGCGATCGTGGCGTTCGCCAGGTTGATCGCGCCGCTGATGACGCTGAGATGGCCGCTGCCGCCGCCGCCCGCAACGCCGAAGTCGAAGGTGGCGCCGGTGCTGGTCGGCATCGTGCCGATAAGAACTTCGTCGCCCGGTGAGATCGTCAGCGTGTTGCCCGACGCGACCGTGAGATCGGAGGCGACGATGGAGCCGTCGGTTGAGAAATTGGTGTTCACGTGGACATGGAACCGTCCGTCCGCGAAATTGTCGCGGATGCCGCCCTCGATGACGCCGCCATCGATGTTGAGGGTCATGTCGCCGCCGAGGCCGTTCGCGAGAATGGCGAAGCCGCCGGGGTCGCCGACGATCGTGCCCGAGGTCGTGATGCTGCCCAACAAATCGCCGCTGGACACAGAAATGGCGCCGCTGATCGTGCCGTTGTTGTCGATGCTGACGATGCTGCCCGTATCCTCGATGCCGCCGCCGATAAAGCCGTCGTTCTGGATGCCGACGCCGAGACTGGTGATCAGGCCGCTGTTATGGATGCCGCCCGTCAGTGTGCTGCCGCTGGAGACATGAATGCCCGTGAAGAAGCCGGCGATGACGCCGTCCGCGCTATTGGTGATGCCGCCGGTGACGATCGACGTCTCCTCGATCGATATGGCAGCTGCTCCCACAATGAGGCCGCTGTTATGGATGCCGCCCGAAAGGAAAGACGACGACAGCTGGATGGCGTGCGAGCCGCTAATGACGCCGGTATTGTTGATGCCGCCCGCGATGACACCGCGAGACGCGTAGATCGCGGCCGAACTCCCGGAAATGGTCCCGCCTTCGTTGTTGATGGCCCAGGCGCCGCCTTCGATCGTGCCGGTATCGACAATGCCGCCGGTGATGATGCTGGTGTTCTGGAGACGGATGCCCGTCTGGCCGCCGGAAATCAGCCCGGCGTTGCTGATGCTGTCGAGCGTGACGTGGAAATTAAGCCCGATGCCGCTCGTGCCGCCCGAAATCGTGCCGCCGTCCGCGTTGCTGATGCCGCCTTGCACGACGCTCAGGGTCTGGAGGAAAATGCCGGCGTAAAAACCGTGAATGACGCCGTGGTTGTCGATGCCGCCGCTCAGGCTGCCGTGATTCAAAAACTCCACGCCGTCGCCCGAGGTATTGGAAATCAGCCCGGTGTTGTAGATGCCGTGCGTACCGCCGTGGATGGTGCCGTTGCTGGTGATGCCGCCCTGGATGCTGCCGCCGTTCACGATGCCGTCGACCGAGCCCGAGATTGTGCCGCTGTTCGCGATGCCGCCTGCGAGGGTGGCGCCGGAGCCGATATCGATCGCAGCGCCGGAGGTGCCCTTGATAACACCGTTGATGTTGGATATGCCATTTTCGACATGCGCGCCGGAATCCAGGACGATGCCGTTCGCGCCCGTGATGGTGCCGACGTTCGTGATGAAGCCGGCAAGATGGCCGTGGCTGCCGATATGGAGCGCCGTATTGACCGCGCTAAGTGTGCCGTGGTTGGAGATCGCGTTCGTGCCGGCCGTGATGACGCCATTGTCGCTGATGCCGCCGCTGACAACGCTGCTCACGCCGATGGAAATCGCCGTGTTCTGGGCGCTGATCGTGCCGCCGGACTGGACGCTGATGCCGCCCTGGATGTCGCTGCTATAGAGCACGACCGCGATGTCGCTGCCGGTGAGGGTGGCCGTGTGGAGGCCGTCGCCGACGGAAGCGCCGCCGCCCAAGGTCGAGGCGTTTTCCAGCTCGAGGCCGAAGGTCGAGCCCGTGATCACGCCGGTGTTGTTGAGGCCGCCCGCAATATTGCTGTTGGAGATCAGCATGCCGGTGCCGTGGCCGATGCCGCCCGTGCCGCCCCCGATGCCGAAGCTGCCGGCGGAAAAGGCGCCGGAGCCGGCGAAGCCGCCGTTGCCGCCCGCGCCGCCTGCGCCGCTGACGCCTTCGATCCGGCCCTGGTTGGCGATGCCGGTGCTGAGCGTCGCGCTCTGGATCAATATGCCGATACCGTTGCCGCCATAGCCGCCTTGGCCGCCATAGCCGCCGCTGCCGCCGAAGGCGCCGCCGCCGCCGCCGGTGCCGCCGTGGCCACCGGTGCCGCCGGTGCCGCCGATGCCTTCGATGACGCCGGTCGAGGTGTTGGTGATGGAGGTCGAGGCGCCCGCGCTGGCGTTGATATAGATGCCTTCGCCTGCGCCGCCGGTGCCGCCCAGGCCGCCGGTGCCGCCAAAGCCGCCGTCAATACCGGTGCCGCCCGTGCCGCCGAAGCCGCCCGTGCCGCCGAGACCGCCGGTGCCTTCGATCATGCCGCTATTGGTGATCGCGGTCGTGCCAGCAATATTGAGGCCGTCGCCCGCTCCGCCAGTGCCCCCGGTGCCGCCCGAGCCCCCCTCGTTGCCGACAATGCCTGATGCGCCCGCGCCACCCCGGCCGCCCGTGCCGCCGGTGCCGCCCACGCCGGTGATAACGCCAGAGGCCTCGTTGGTCAGCGTCGAGATCGTGCCGCTGTTATGAATGCCGCTGCCGGTCAGGCCCAACCCGCCCGCGAAGCCGGCGGCGCCGTTGGAGCCGCCAGCATCGGTACCGCGGGAACCGAGCGTGACCGGACCTGTCGCGTGGATGAGGCCCGCATTGTCGAGCCCGCCGTCGATACCCGTGAAGATGCCAACGCGCAGGCCGGTCGTGACGCCGGAAATCGTTGCGCCCGACTGGTTGTCGATGGAGCCCGTGACGTCGTTGTTGAGGGCGAAGGCGAGGCCGGCGATGCCGCCCGAAATGAGGCCGCCGTTGATGATACCGCCTTCGACGGCCGACGTGCTCTTGATCCAGATGCCGAGGCCCGAACTTGTGATCGTTCCCTCGTTCACGAAGTCGCTTCCCAGCGTGGAATTTGACAGCTCGACGCCCCCGACGATCGTTCCGTCGTTGTAAATGTCGCCGATAACGGTGCCGTGGTTGATCAGGATGCCCAGGGCTCCGCCGCCGACGCCAGACGCGCCGGTCGTGCCCGCCGCTCCCAAGGTCAGGCCCGCGCCGCCCGCGCCGCCGTTGCCGCCCTGGCCGCCCAGGCTGCCGACGCCGGCAACGAGGCCGTCGTTCGTCAGGCCGGTGAGCGTCGAGGATTGAATGTTGATGCCGATGCCCGCGCCGCCGTCGCCGCCGTCGCCACCGGCGCCGCCCGCGCCGGCCGTAAGGGTGGCGTCGCCGCCCGCGCCGCCGGTGCCGCCCGCGCCGCCGTGGCCGCCCACGCCTTCGATGACGCCGGTCGAGGTATTGGTGATGCCCGTATCCGCGCCAGAAGCGCCGTTGATGTAAATGCCGTAGCCCGCGCCGCCGGCGCCGCCCGCGCCGCCATTGCCGCCATTGCCGCCGTTGCTCCCGCCCACCGTGCCGTCGCCGCCCGCGCCGCCCGCGCCGCCATTGCTGCCCCAGGCGCCGATGCCCTCCACGAGGCCGCTATTGAGGATCGCGCCTGTCGTGCCGGCGGAATCATTGATGATGCCGTAGCCGGCGCCGCCGTTGCCGCCGTTGCCGCCGGCGCCGCCCGCGCCTGCCGGGCCGGAGAGATTGACCGCGCCCTGGCCGCCGAAGCCGCCGAAGCCGCCGAAACCGCCGATGCCTTCGAGCGTGCCATGATTGGCGATGCCGGTAATCGTGCCGCTGCTATTCTGGATGCCGCTGCCCGACAGGCCTGCCGAGCCCGCGATGGCGCTGCCGCCCATGGTGCCACCGGTGCCCGTCGGCAAGGCGCCGCTGCTCCCGGTCGCGCCCGCGGCGGCCGACGTCTCGATCATGCCGAAGTTGTTGATGCCGAGGAGGTCGCCGGTGATGGCGCCGGTGTCGACGATGCCGCCCGTCACCGTTGCATGGCTGCCGACGTAGATGCCGGTGCTGGCGCCCGTGATCGAACCAACGTTGTAGATGCCGTCCGCGATCTCTCCGCAGCCGTGAACGTTGATCCCGGTTTGGGGGCCCATGATCTGGCCGGCGTTATAGATGCCGTGCGCGCCGCCCGTGATAAGGCCCGTATCGTCCAGCCCGCCCACGATCCGGCTGCTCGAGTCGATCAGGATGGCGGCCCTATGCTCGCCGAATATCGTGCCGGAGTTGATGAAGCCGCCATTAACGGTGGAAGCGCCGAACATCTCCACGCCGTTGGTGTACCCCAGCAACACGCCGCTGTTGTCGATGCCGCCGACGACGCGGCTGTGGTCGATTTCCAGCCCATCGTGATGGATACTGTCGGAGAAGGCCTGGCCGTCGAGCGTGCCGGCGTTGCTGATCCCACCAAGGACCGATGATGAAATGATCGCGATGCCGTCGGTGCCGCCGATGATCGTGCCGGTTTCCGCGTTCGAGATGCTGCCGGTGACCAGGCTGTGGCCGGTGAGGACGATGCCGTAGACGTTGGTGCCGTGAATTACGTCCGCGTTCGAGATGCCGCCGACCACGGTCGCGTCCGTGATGAAGAGGCCGTCGTTCGAGCCGGTAATGCTGCCCTGGTTGTCGATTCCGCCCAGGATGAAGGAGCCATTCCTGGATTCGATGCCGTTCGTCGCGCCCTGAATGTCGCCAAGGTTTTCAATGCCGTGAATTCCGCCAAAAATGGCGCCCGTGTCGTTGACGATGCCGCCAGTGATCGTGCCGCCGGAGGCGACATAAATGCCCGTGTCTAAGGCGGAAATAAGAGCGGAGCTGAGGACGTTGTGGATGCCGCCGGCGATCGTGCCGCCAGACTCAACCGCGATGGCTTTGTCGGTGCCGAGGATCTGGCCATTGTTGAAAATGGCATCGACGCCGCTGATCAGCCCGGCGTCGGTGATGCCGCCGGACAGGCGGCTGGTGGTATCGACGAAAATGGCGATGTTCGGCGCCGAAATTGTGCCGTCGTTATGAACGCCGCCGGAAAGAACGCTATGCGTTGTGATGGCGACGCCATAGGGGCCGAGGCCTTCCAGGGTGCCCGTATCCTGGTTGGTGATGCCGCCGGAAAGGGTGCTGCTCCCCTGGATATGAATGCTGTGGCTACCCACGACGAGGCCGCTGTTATCGAGCCCGCCTGAAATTTTGCTTGAGGAAGCGAGCTGGATGCCGCTGGTTCCGCCGTAGATCCTTCCCTCATTGGAGACGCCGCCTGAAACGGTCGAGTGATTCGTAAGAACGAGACCGAGGAGCCCGCCGGTCAGCGTGCCATTAAGCTCGTTGGTGATACCGCCGTTGACGGCGCCGAAGTTGGCAATATGAAAGGCCGATGCGGGGCCGTACACGAAGCCGCTGTTGCTGACGCCGCCGGAAATCGTCGTGCCGGTCGTCGCCCGTATGCCGGTCTCATTGAAGCCATAAATGTGCCCGATGTTTTGAATTCCGCCGGAAATCTTGCCGCCGCTGGCCAGCAGCACGCCATACGTGTTGGCGAGGACCAATCCATTGTTGGTGATGCTGGTTGCCGTGCCGCCGAGAACGTATACCCCGACGGCGGCGCTGACGATGGCGCCAGTGTTCTGGATGGTCAGTGAATCTCCGCCACTGAGGTATTGAGTTCCGAATTGAGTGCCGAAAATTGTAAAATCCGCCATGGCGAAGTCTCTCCCCAGGTATATGCAAAAGCGGCGCTCCACCCCGGAGCGCGCACCGTGCACGGAATCGGCCCCTGACGGGCCATTATGAATGACGTGCCGGGAAGAGTACCACGAAAGGGGTAGGCGGCAAATGTTTCCGCGCAGTCTTTCGCGCGAAAGGCTGTCATTGTTCCGAAAAAATCAGAACGGGGTTTTACACAATCAGGTTGTGCGCATTCAGCAAGGCTGCGGCATCGCCGAGACCGGTCACGCCTTCCAGCGTGGCGATCTGGATGAAGGTCGATCCGATGCCTGTCGCGTTGACGGAGACGACGGTATTTCCCGAAACCTCGGTCAGGTGAACGAAGTTGTCGACCGTGGTCGCGTCAATGCTATGGGCGGCCAGGATGTCGTGAATATTGATCGCATCGCCTTCACCGGTGTGGAAGTCGTTGATCGTGTCGCTGTTGTTGGCCGAGGCCGCTTCCACATGCGTGAACACGAAGGTGTCCGCGCCGGCGCCGCCGGTCAGGATATCGTGGCCGAGGCCGCCGTCGAGCGTGTCGTTGCCCGCGCCGCCGGTCAGCGTATTGGCGCCGCCGTTGCCGGTTAGCACGTCGCCACTGTCGTCGGCGGTGGCATTGAGGGCCGTGGTGCCGGTGAGGGTGAGCGCGTGGACGCCAGTGATGTTCGTATCGGTGGCAAGATTGAGGCTCACCGAAGACTGGATCACGTCCGTTCCGCCGTTTCCGGTCACCACATCCGACGCATTACCGACGATGAAGGTGTCGTTGCCGACACCGCCGATGAGCGTGTCCGTGCCCGTCATGCCGTTCAGCGTGTCGCCATGATCGTTGGCGGTCAGGATGTTGTTGCCGGTGTTGCCGGTCAGGTTGAAGGCATTGGCGCTGTCCGTATGGGACGCGTCCATGTTCTCGATGCCGGTCGCGAGCGTGAAGGTGGTCGCATGGCCCAGCGCCAGATCGCCCGCGCGCAGCACGATGGTGTCGTCGCCGCCCGTGTCGGTGATCATGTCCTGCAGCTTCGCGACGCCCGCGGCAACCGCGATATCGACGATATAGGTGTCGTTGCCAAGGCCGCCCTGCAGCGTATCGATACCCACGCCCGCGCCGCCGTCGAGCGTATTGTCGCCGCCATTGCCGACGATGAGGTTGGCAAGCGCGTTGCCGGTGCCGTCGATGTTGCCGGCGGTGGCCGCGAGCGTCAGTTTCTCGACGCCCGTCGCGTTGACCGACATATCATAGGAGACGTTGGCGACGGCGAGATCAATGCCGCCGACCGTGGTGACCGTGTTTTCAATGATGAAATCGTTCGAATTGTCGACGATGTAGGTGTCCGCACCCGCGCCGCCCGCCAAGTGGGCGATGCCATCGCTGACCGCGACGCCGGCTTCAATGACGTTCGCGCCGGAATTGCCGGTGATTGAATCGCTCTGGCCGTTGCCGACCGCGTGCAGCGCGCCGGTGCCCTGCATGATCAGCGTGTCGATGCCGGACGCCATGGTGAAGGTGCCGGATGTCATCTTGTCGATGACCGTGTCAATGCCGCCGCCCGCGTCGATGACGTCGCCGATATTGTCGATGGTAAAGGTGTCGCTGCCGGTGCCGCCGATCATCGTGTCGGCGCCCGCGCCGCCATCGAGCGTGTCGTTACCGCCGTCCCCGGTGATGATGTTGACCGAGGCATTGCCGATCAACACGTTGTCGTTGGCGTCGCCTTCGATGTTGAACAGGCCCGTGCCGGCGATGGTGATGTTCTGGATGTTCGTGAAGTCCGACACATGGGCCGTAGGGGCGTCCAGGGGATTTGTGTCGCTATTGTTGTGGAGGACAATGACGGTATTGTTGACGCCGGTCGCGTCGATGGTCGTCGGGTCGCTGTGGAACACGAAGGTGTCGCCGCCGACCAGGCCGATCAGCGTATCGTTGCCGCCCGCGCCGCCATCAAGCGTATTACCGCCCACGGTATCGGTAATGACGTTGTCGAGCGCATTGCCGATGCCCTTGATGCCGCTCGCGTTCAGCACCAGGTTCTCGACGTTGGCGGCCAAAGTGTAGGAAACAACGGTGTCGACCGTGTCGTTGCCGCCCAGCGTGGCTTCGACGACTTTATCGAGCGTATTGTCGACGAAATAGGTGTCATCGCCCGTGCCGCCGGTCATCGTGTCGGCGCCTGCGCCGCCGTCGAGCGTATCGTTGCCCGTGCTGCCGGTGAGGATGTCATTGCCCGCGCCGCCGGAGATCGTGAAGTCGCCGCCGCCGCTCGCGATGATCGTGTCATTGCCGGCGCCGCCGTCCCAGGCGATGGAGCTGTCCGAGACGTGAAGGATGTTCGCGCCCAACGAAAGGACTTCCTGAACGAAGTCGCCGACGAAAGTATTGGACTCATTGTTGAACAACAGGTTGGCGTTGATCGTGCCGGTAAGGGTCATTGAATCGTTATGCCCGTCGCTGACCGTGATGCTGTTAATCGTACCGGTACCCTGCAAAAGGTCGATGCCCCCGGTCGAGTTGATGGTGACTGACGTGCCGTCGCCGGTGGTGAGCGTTTCATGGAACGCCGTGCCTTCCAGGTGGCCGGCGGAAACGTTAGGGTCGTTGTCAGGTGCGATGTTCTTGCCGACAATCGTCAGGTGGCCGTCTGTTGCACTGGAATAGTCGAATGAGGTCAGGGTTCCGCCGTGGATGTGTGGACCGCCGTTGCCGACGGTATAGGTCCAGGGGATGCTGCCCACGATGTGGAAGTGACTGTTGCCATCGGATACGAACGTACTGGGGTCGGAGCCGGTAATGGTGCCGGACCTAAAATCGGCCATAGTGTAGGTGCCGGTGGCGTTCGCGCCGAAGCTGAAGGCAAGGTTGGTGCCCGTCACAGTCAATTGGCCGAGCGCGTGCGTGTCATAGCCGCTGACGCTGGAGGCGGTATGCGTCGCAAAGTCGAAAGCCGTAGGGTCGTTCGCATCGAAGAGGTCGATCGTGTCGAACGTCGTGTTGAAGTCGATTACCAGCGTTTTGAATGCGTCACCGAAGTTGCTGATCTCATAGCCCGCGAGCGCGTCGATTGAACCGCTGGTTGTGAACGTCGTCATGAAAAACTTTCCCTGCCTTTGGAGTGAATGAAATTCTTAGTAAATAACTTGCCCGGTGCCCGGTTTATTACCAGAAGCCGGGAACTCTGTAAACAGCCCGCGTTTTTTATCAAACGATCAAGTTACCGTTATTCAGCATGTTCGCGGCGTCGGTGAAATCGCCGACCGAATGGCCGGCCAGGTCCGCGAAGGTGATAAAGGCCGTGCCCGCGCCGCTGGCGTTGACGGAGACGAGCACGCCGCCGTGGCCGTCGCTGGCGAGATGGACGAAACTGTCCACGTTCGCGGCATTCACCATGTGTCCGGCCAGCACATCGCTGATGTCGAGGACATCGCCGCCTGCGCCCGCCTTGAAGTCGGTGATCGTGTCGCTGTTGCCGGCCGAGGCGGCTTCCGCATGCGTGAAGACGAAGGTATTTGCGCCCGCGCCGCCCGTCAGTATGTCATGGCTGAGCCCGCCCTCGATCGTGTCGCTGCCCGCGCCGCCGATGAGCGTATTGACGCCGCTGCCGCCGGTCAGCATGTCGCCGTCGTCGTTGCCGTGCGCGCTGATCACGCCCGGGCCCGAGACGATAAGCGTGTCGAGGCCCGCGGCCAGCGTGTACATGCCGGTCATCTTGTCGATGACGGTATTGTTGCCGCCGCCGTCCACGATGACATCGCCGATATTATCGACGACATAGGTGTCGTTGCCGGCGCCGCCGATCATATGGTCCGCGCCGATGCCGCCGTCGAGCGTATCATTGCCGCCGTTGCCGGTCAGCGTATTGGCCGAGGCGTTGCCGGTCAGGATGTTGTCGTTGCTGTCGCCGTTGACGTCGAAGAGGCCAGTGCCTTTGACTGTCACATTCTCGACGTTCGGATAGTTGGCGAGGTCGACCGTGTCGCTCGCGAGCTTGTTGGCGTTGTTGTATTCGATGAGGAGCGTGTCATTGCCCGCGTTCGCCGCTTCCGTCACGACGTCGCTTGCAGAATGGATGATATAGGTGTCGTTGCCGAGGCCGCCGATCAGCGAGTCAAAGGTGCCCGCGCCCGCGCCGCCATCCAGCGTGTTGGCGGCATCGTTGCCGGTGAGAATGTTCGGCTCCGCATTGCCCCTGAGGTTGATCAGCGTCGCGCCGGTCTGCGAAATGTCGAAGTTCTCGACATTGGGCGGGATTGCGAGCGTGACATAGGACGAGATGCTCTGGGCGCCGACCAGCACGACGGTGTCATTGCCCTGGCTCGATCCTTCGGAGATGCCGCCATCGAAGGTCAGCACGCCCTTGGTGGTGACGCCGAGGTTAATGATGTAAGTATCGTCGCCCGCACCGCCCGACATAAAGGCGTGGCTCGTCCCGCCGCCGCCGACAAGCGTGTCGTCGCCGCCGAGGCCGAGCAGCGTATCCTTGCCCGCGCCGGCAGTGAGAGTGTCGGCGCCGGTGCCGCCGGTAAGCCTTTCGTTAAGGAAGTTGGCTGTCTCCACCATCGGGCCGCCTTCGGCATCGAGGATGTTGATGTCGGCCACGGTGGAGGTGCCGAGCGTGCCGTTCGTCACGTTCGACAGGCTCACCGTGAAATCCTTGTCGCCGCTCTGAACCAGGTCGTCGATGATGCTCGCCACGTGCAGCGTCATCGTGGTCTGTCCGGGCTTGAAGGTAACGGTTTCGGTGGTGAAGAGGGGCGTGTAGTTGGTGCCCGCGACGGCGCTGCCGTCGGCGATGGTCACGTCCACGGTCGAGGCCTGCTGGGTCGCGAAGCCGGTGCGCTGCAGGGTGACGGTCGCGCCCAGGGTGCTGCCTTCGTGGATGTAATCGGTGTATTTCTCGACGGAAATCTCGGGCGGCGGCAGCGTGGGCAGCACGGTTCCCGTCACGACGAATTCCTCGTTCACCGTCTTGCCCTGGTTATTGACGACGGGGACCTTGAAGGCCCATTCGTCGAATATTTCGTATCCGCCGGTCCCGACGAGGCCGAGAGACGCCGACGGGTTCGCGACGAGGAAATCCGGGTCGGCGGACAGCATGTTCAGGTTCCAGCCGTTGGACAGCTGGGCGTTGGTCGTGAAAGTGCCCGACAGGCTGATCGTCCCCGTGCCGTTCGTGAAGCCGGGAACGTCATAGGTGCCGTTGTAGGTCCAGCTGCCGGTGACATGGCCGGCCGTGTTTGTGACCGTCGCATCGAACGTGCCGGTCGTGTTGTTGCTGACGCCGCCGGGGGTCTTTTCGGTTCCGGTATAGCTCAGGGTGAAATCTTGAACGGTCATGTCGACTTTCCTTCGATGTGCTTGTGCGGACTGGCGCGGCTCGTTCGCCGCCTGCGTCCGGCATTCCCCGGTATTTTCTTAAGCGCCTGTTCGCCTCCGTCCCCGGCGGCAGCCGCAGCATGTGATATATATCCGTAAATCGCCGCGAATAATACGTCAGACATAAAAAAATCCTGCGAAAAAATTTTTGATATTATGAAAATTTGTGGGGCAAGTTGACAGCGCGGCGCCCCGGGGCTACTGTCGCCCCGGTTTTCATATTTTATTTACAGAGGATTTCGAACCATGCCTTCTTACCGCGGCGTCAGCCAGTCCGATCTCGTCACCTCCATCACGGATGCCTTCGAGCTGCTCGAAGCGCATTCGACGGGGCCGGAGTGCCAGAAGCTGATCGACGCGATGCGCGAAGTTGACCCCGCGACGGGCGTCTCGAAACTGGGCGCGATCCAAAACGCGAAGGATGACAAGGAACTGGCGGCGGCGCTGGGCGCTTCGGGCGCGAACTGGCTCTTCATCTGCACGAATGAAGTAATGCAATATCATGCGCTGAACAACACCGACGGCAAGGGCTATGACGTGGCCGAGCGCCTGAGCAAGTGGGGCGCGGGCAGCGGCGCGCGGGTGATGGCTTATTATCCCATCGACGCCGAATGCGACAGCTGGCTGGCCGTGCAATATGCCCGCCGCGTCGAGCCGACCGAGGAGAATATCGAGAAGATCGCAGGGCTTGCAGGGGCGCTGACGCAGAACGCCACGTCGCTGGGCATCGCCTTCGACGCGATGGTGCAGATGATCCAGCTGAACGCGAAGGGCGCGAGCGACGATGACATGCGCCAGATCTTCCTCGGCCTCGACCTGCACGAGCGCCACATCACGCGCGGCGCGCTCTCGGCCCTGTCGATGGACGGGGCGGAAGCGGATCTCGATTTCGAGCAGCCGATGGGCATGTTCGGCGTCGTCATCGATGACCTCACGACCGGAAAGGCCAACTGGGGCGATCCGTCGATGAAAGCCGTCCGCGACCGCGTGGAACAGGCGCTGGGACCTTTCTATGAAACCGACGAGGTCAACATGACCGGCGTTGGCATCATCGTGCGCGCCGAAAACTTCGTCAAAGGCGTAACGCCGCAGGGCATCGTCTTCGGCGCGTCCAAACGCGCGGCGCAGGCCGTGGCGGACGCCATGCCGGATATGAAGGTGCTGGACGGCGAAGGCCATGCCATTGCGCCCAATACGCTCAAGCCCCTGCCGCCGAAGCCGGGATTCAACCTCTGAAACTCTTCTAAGAGTTCATCCAAAAAAGAGATCGTCATCCCCGCGCAGGCGGGGATCCAGTACCGTTGTTATAAAACAACCTGCGGTGCAGATCGTCCAGGAAGCCGTTTTCATTACTACGGTACTGGATGACATGAAATTTCATTAGGAAATTTCATGTCCTGCGGGCATGACGGTTTTTTAAGCCGGAACTCAGCGCATATTTCTGGGAGCGCCGGCAAACTGGTTTATGCGCCAGTAGTTGGAAAGAAGGTCGATCGTCGCATCCATATCGTCCTTGAGAAAATACCCCGCCACCTGGAAATCATAGGCGCGGAGCACGTCCTTCGGCTGTTTTGAGGAGGTCAGGATGAACGCGATGCTGTCCTTCAGCTGCGGATCGGCGCGCAACTCCGCCAGCAGTTCGATCCCGTTCATCCGCGGCATATTGATGTCGATCAGCATCACATAGGGGGATTGAAGGTTCTGCCGGTCCTTTGTGCCGCGCAACAGCTCCAGGGCTTCGATGCCGTCACGGGCGCGGTGAATGGGATTGCCGATATTCTTTTTTTGAAAACGGCGTTGAATCACCTCCACGTCCGTGTCGTCATCCTCGACGAGGACGATGTTGAGCGGTTTATCCGTGATATCGGGGCTCATTTTCCGCTTCTCCGGTTTTTGGCCAGGTAAACCTGAAGGTCGTACCCTGGCCGGGTTCTGACTCGACGGTGACATCGCCGCCATGGGCGACGACGACTTTTTTGACGAGGGCAAGGCCGATGCCGCTGCCCTTTTTCGGCCCTCCCAGGGTCTGAAACATCTCGAAGATCTTCTTGTGGTATTGCTTCGCGATGCCCGGGCCGTGGTCCCGGACGCTGAAGAGATAATCGTCCTTGCGGTTGTCAACGCCGACCTCGATGCCGCCATTGTGCTTCCCGCCGTGCTTGACCGCATTGTCGACGAGATTGAAAAGCACCTGCTTCAGGGGCATGCGCGGCACGCGGATGGTCGCGAAATCGCCGGATCTTTTGACCGTGGCGCCGGCAAGATCGGCGGTTTTAAGGACTTCGTCGAGAAGTTCCGTTCCGCTGACAATTTCCGTCCCGATGTCCGCGCCGGCGCGCGAATATTCAAGAATGTCGTTCAGCAGCTTTTCCATCCAGCGGACGCGCCGGCGCAACTCCGTGAGATGCTTGCGGCTGGCATCGTCGAGCCGGTCCGCGAGATCTTCCTCCAGCCAGCTGGAAAGATTGTCGATCGCCCGCAAGGGAGATTTCAGGTCATGCGCCGCGACATAGGCGAAGCGCTCGAGTTCCTCGTTCGTCCTTTCCAGCTTCGCGACAAGATGCGCGCGTTCCGCCAGGGTTTTACGATACCGCGACACATGCTGCTCGACCTTCGCCAGCAGTTCCGGCGTCGAAAAAGGCTTGGTCATATAATCGCGGATGCCGGCCTTGGCCATGTCGACGCGCAGCGCTTCTTCGGTTTTTGCGGTCAGCAGCAATACCGGGATATCGCGGGTTTCCGGCATCGACAGCAGTTTCCGGGCCATTTCATCGCCGCTCATTTCGGGCATCATGACGTCCGTCAAAATCAGATCCGGCAACTGGGCGGCGGCCAGTTCGACGCCCTCGCGGCCGTTTGCGGCGGTGATGACGCGGAAACGCTCGCCCAATATCCCGGCCAGGAAGTTCCGCATGTCGATATTGTCCTCGACGACGAGCACCGTGGCACCGGGCGCAGAGGGTAGCTGGATATCCGGGCGGCTCTGCGCACGCAAGGCCGCCGCGGCCTGGGCGGCTTCCGGCGCCGTCCCGCCGGCGGCGGACGACGCATCGGCGACATGCATGCCGGTCGGCGCCTTGAGCGGCAGGGTGACCGTGATGCGCGCGCCGCCGTTCGGCGAGGAATCGACGGTGACGGCGCCGCCGTGGGCATTGCAGAACTCGCGCACGATGGCGAGCCCGAGGCCCGTGCCGCCCGCGGCGCCGCCATCCACCTGCCGGAAGCGCTCGAACACGCTCTCGCGCATGTTCTCGGGGATGCCGGGCCCGCTGTCGGCCACGGTGAAAACGGCCGCGCCCGCCGTGGCGGAGAGCGTCATCTCTATCGTGCCCTGGTCCGGGGTGAATTTGAACGCGTTGGAGAGAAGATTGAGCAAAATTCTTTGCAGCCGCGCGGCATCGACTTCCGCCATGAGGGCCGCGGGCGCCTGCACGTCGAAATGGATATGTCGCTCTTCGGCGAGCGTCTCGAAGTGCGAGGCCGTCAGGCGCGTCAGCACGGCGACATCGGTTTTGGCGTAGGCGAGATCGAGTTTGCCCGCCTCGATGCGCGCGAAGTCCAGCAGATCGTTGACGTGCCTGAGCAAAATCTGCGCGTTGCGGTACACGATTTCGAGGTCGTGCCGCTCGCGGCTGCCTTCCGGCATTGTCTCGAGCACCCGCGAGAGCGGCCCCAGGATCAGGGTCAGCGGCGTGCGCAATTCGTGGCTGACATTCGAGAAGAAATCCGTCTTGAGCCGGTCCAGCGCCTTCGCCTGCTCGTAAAGGCGTGAAAGGCTGGCATTGCTTTCGCGGTAGCGGCGCAGCAGCATTTCGAACGGGGACAGGCTTTCCGCGAAGAAGGCGGATGCTTTCCGGATGATGTCGCTGTGCGTCTCGGGCGGGCACGACTGCAGCAGCCTGGACAAGGCGTTGTGATGCAGGAGGATCGCCATATCCAGCACGCTGGTGCCGCCGCTGACGGCCTGCCTTCCCAGTTCATAGGCATGGTGCAGGATGGTTTCGCTGGGTTCCGCGATATGGGCTTCCAGCAGGCGCGCATATTCGTCCGCCAGATGGGTTGTCAGCAAATTGCCTATTTGGGTTTCCGTGCCGACTGTCATGCGGAAAAACCCGTGTAACTGCCGGCGAAAACCAGGGCATCGTCGGTTCCCTTGGCATGCGCCTCGAGAATATCCGCGCTGATATCCCGGGGCGTCCGGCCTGCCACCGATACCATGCTGAAACCGCTATCGATGCCGTCGGTCGCCATAACAAGCGTGTCGCCGGCAAAGACCGGCAGCGTGTTCGCGCGCAGCGGAGGGATTTGATAACCGACGACGCCGCCGCGCAGCGAGAGGGATTCGCGCCGCGGCACCGCGGTCTGGTCGACGCGAAAGAGCATCGCCTCGACGTTTCCGACACCGGTCCAAGTCATCGTATTGTTGCCGGCGTCGAACACAGCCATGGTGATCGCAGCGCCCCGCGTCTTGCGAAGAGCCTCATGGCAGCGTTCCATCAGCTGCAGAATGGGCTCGACGGCGGCGCCCGCGAGACAGTCAATGGCGACCTGAGCCGCGGCTGCCGCCTCCGCCCCGTGTCCCAGCCCGTCGATGGCCGCGACAAGCGCCCCGTTCGGAAGGACCACGACCGTGCATGCGTCGCCGCATTCCAGGCCCCCGTCGAAAGGGCGGAAGCTGATGCTCCAATCGATGCAACGTTCCGTGGCGGACGAGGATTGGGACGGAAACATCATCCATGCCTCCATTTCTTCATCGTGACGGTCGTTCCCTTCCCAATCTCGGAGATGATGTCGAACTCGTCCATCAGGCGCCGGGCGCCCGGCAGGCCGAGCCCCAGGCTTTTGCCTGTCGAAAAACCGTCTTCCATGGCTCGCGCGATATCCGGAATGCCGGGACCATGATCCGTGGCGACGATAACGATACCCTGGCGATGATCTTCGGAAACCGCGTTCAGGCTGATTTCGCCGCGCTGGGCGTAAACGACGATGTTGCGGGCGATTTCCGATATCGCCGTCGCGATCAGGGTGAGTTCGCTGCCCGAGAATCCGACGCTTTGCGCGAGCTCGCGGCCTTTCTGGCGCGCGGTCACGACGTCGCCTTCACGTTCGATGCGGACTGTTTCCTCCGCCGTCACGCCTGCCGCTCTTTCGCCCGGGCGGCGATCAGTTCCAGCCCCTCTTCCAGGTCGAGAGCGGTCTGGACGTTTTCAAGCACGAGGCCAAGCTGCACCATCGCAAACGCCACGTCGGGCTGGATGCCGACAATGACCGTCTCGGCCCCGCGCAGCTTGGTCATCTGCGCAATGCTGCGCAACATCCGCGTCGCGAAGGAATCGAGCACGTCGAGCGCCGACACGTCGATCACGACGCCGCTCGATCTGTGCTGGCCGACGCCTTCCGCAAGATCGTCCTTGAGCCGGACAAGATCTTCATCCGTGAGGGCCGCCTGGATGCAGGCGATGAGGACCTTGCCTTGTTTGAGGATGGGAACTGGCATGATTTTCAGGCCGCTTCGGTCGCGCGTGAATTCTTGTCGAGGACGACGATCCGGTAGCCGAGCAGTTTCTCGGCAGCTTCGAGGCCGCCCTGCAGGTCGCCGACGGTATTGACCTTGCTGAGATCCACCCCGAGCGCCACAAGCGACTGCGCAACCTCTGCTGACAGGCCGGTGACGATCGTCTCCGCTCCCATCAGCCGCGCGGCCGCAACCGTCTGGATCAGATGGTTGGCCACTTTCGAATCCACCGCGGCGACGCCCGTGATGTCCATGACGACGACCTTGGCGCGATTGGCGCGAATGGCGTGCAGCAGGTTGTCGGTGAGCTGCTTGGCGCGCTGGGAGTCGATGAGGCCGATGATCGGCAGGATGAGAAGACGGTCGCGGATCTGGAGGCAGGGCGTCGATATTTCGCGGATGGCTTCCTGCTGCTCGTTGATGGTTCTTTCGCGTTCGTCAATCAGCACGTCGACGATAATGCCGATATCGAGGAAAGCGACCTTCTGCAGCGACATGAAGCTGTCGAACGCCTGCATCGTGTTGCCCGAGCTTTTGATAATTTCCGTGCCGATCGACCGCAGCAGGTGATGGAACGCGCCCAGGAAAACCTGCACGTCGAGCCCGACCTTGCTGTACAGAGCGCCAAGCCGCATGCGTTGGTCGACATACGGCACGCCGTAATCCCCGCTGGCGATGGCGATGATATGTTCACGCTTGAGCTGCCGCGCCTCATTCAGCACGGCAGCGTTCTTGAACAACGGCGCGCCGCCTTCCAGTTCCTTGAGATAGTCGAAAAACGCATCGGTGAATTTATCCGCGTTTTGCACGACAGTGGATTTGATGGCGGCAATGCGCGCCAGGTCATCCTGCCCCAGCCCCACCAGTTTTTTCCTGCGCTCGATGTCCTGGACGGTAAGCTGGGCGCGGCGCGTTTGGACGGATTGTTTTGCAGCCATGAGGCATCTCCATGCAGAGTTAAATCTAATGTGCGCTATCGACACAAACGCCTGTCATCCCGCGAAGGATGATATTCTTTATATCCTGCTTCCGGGTCGAGCGGCGCACCTTTTGGATTACCGCATCAAGAATACAACCGCCAGTCGACTATTTGAAAAATAATCTATTACAAAATTATGGAATATTGTATTGACGGCCTGCTTCCAGCACCAGTACCTATTTAGGGGTACGCGTAACGGTTCGGCGTTACCCGAGCTTTAAGATCTCACTCCACCTTGAAATGAACCCGGATGGTGAAGGTCGAAGAAACGGGCCGTCCACCCTCCACCGCAGGCCTGAATTTCCAGGTGCGTAGCGACGCCATCAACAGCTGGTTCAGCCGCGGGTTTTGCGCAGGCGTCACCAGCTCGACCGTGGCCGCGCCGTCGGCTGCGACGTGGAAGCGCGCGATGGCCGTGGCGCGGAAGGCCTCGCGGCGCAGGTCGTCGGGGATTTTGGGCAGCGGCTGGTATAAAATGACTGCGCCGTCATTTTCGGATTTTTCCTCCGATAGCCGCTGTTCTGGCATCGCGGGAGCGGACGGCTCTTTTTCCTTCTCGTGCTTCTCAGGCTTTGGTTCAGGTGGTTTCGGTTTTAGTTTCGAGACGGGTTCTTTTTTTTGCGGCGCGGGCGGCGGCGGGGGCGGGACGGGTTTGGCGGTTTGCGGCGCAGTGGCCTGGTGCGCTTGCATCGCGATATGGACGGTCACCATATCGCGGCCCTGCAGGGGCCGCTCAATTTCATGGTTGAGGCTCCATGAAAAGAGAATCAACGCCGCCGCCCAGAGCAGCAGGCTCGCGGGAATGGTGATGAAGAACCGTTCATTCATTGTCGACGGCCAGCGAAAAATCACTGATGCCGGCCGCGCGTGCCGCCAACATCGCGCTCACCACGTCACCGTGGCGCGCGTCCTTGTCGGCGGCGATGATAACGTCCTCGCCCGCGTGCCATTGCGTCTGCAGGGCGGCGGTAAGGGCGGTCATCGCGATCGGCGATTTATTCAGCAGCAGCTGCCCGTCCTTTTGCACGGCGATGGTCAGCCTGTCCTCGATCTTTGCTTCCGCCGCCTTTCCTTGAGGCAGGGTCTCGCCCAGGGCATTGAGCTTCTGCAGCGAAAGCGACGCGATCATGAAGGTGGCCAGCAGGAAGAACATGACGTCGATCATGGGAATGATCTCGATGCGGCCGCGCCGCACGCTGCGCGAACGGGGAAGCTTCATTTTGAGCCCTCCTGGTCGAGGCGAATATGGTCGATGGCGCGCGTGCCGAGACGCTCCATCTCGTCCAGCAGCTCGGCGTTGCGGCGTGAATAATAGTTGAAGCCGAACAGGGCGATGAGCGCGATAAGCAGCCCCAGCGCCGTTGCGACAAGCGCCTGCGCCACGCCGCCCGTTACCTGCTCGGGCTTGGTGAGCCCGTTCGCGCCGATGACCTTGAAGGCGTTCATCATGCCGATGATGGTCCCGAGCAGTCCGATGAGAGGCGCGGCGGTGACGACGGTTTCAAGCGCCCAGAGGCCCTGGTTCATCTCCTTTTCGATGACCAGCGCCTCATCGCCCGCGCGCGATTCCACCCACCAGGCGGGACGCGTATGGTTCTCGTAAATCGCGGAGAAGAAACGGCGATAGAAGTTGCGTGGCGCGAGCTCGCCTACTTCGGCATGGAACTTCTTCCAGTCGAAGCCGAAGTTTTCGACCAGCCGCCGCAGCGAATCCGGCAGTTTGCCGTAGCGCCAGTGTAAAATCGCCTTGTCGAGGATGATGACCGTCATGGCCAGGCCTAGCGCCAGCAGCGGATAGATGGCGACGCCGCCGAGCGCCAGGATTTCAGAGATGTTTTCAATGTTCATGGTTGCTGTTCCTCAGAAGGGTTTGCTTAAATTGGCGAAAAAGCCCAGACGCGGCCCGAATTGCGGCGCGAAGACGCCGATGCCTGAGCCGTCGCGGATTTCGTACACCCGGTCGAAGAGGTTCACGACTGACAGCTTTGCGTCAAGTGGGCCCGCGCGCTGCAAGTCGAAGGTATGGGAAATACCGGCGTTGACCTGCGCGTAGAACGGCAGGTGTCCGGTATTGGCGAAGCCGCTGCGCAATCCGCTGCCGTAGAGGACGTCGATACTGTATTTGAAGCCGTGGAAGTCATAGGCCGCGCCCGACGACCCGCTGAGCAGCTGGTCGTGATCAAGATGCACAAAATGACTGTCGATATAGGCAAGCTCAACCGGATCGAAATTGAACTGACCCGAGGCCACGCCTTCCCCCATCGCGCGCGACAGGGCCGCGTTTGAATAGGCGGTAAAAGGGCCGTTGTTGTAATCGGCAGTCAGCTCCAAGCCTTCGGCGAAGCCCTTGTTGTAATTGAACGGCGAGAAGATCAGCGCCTGCCCGAACTGCCCTTCATCGAGCAGGTTGCGCGCCTTCTTGTAATAACCGTCGAGCCCCAATTGCAGTCCCTTGCCAAGCTTCTGGATAGCGCCGACATCGAAATAATCGTCCGTTTCGGGCCGTACCGGCGAGGATAGCGTGCCGGGCGCGGCGCCCGTCGTGTTCTGGAACAGGGCGACCGTCTCGGGGTTGACCAATTCCGTCGGCGGCGGGGTGAAGTAATGGGCGTAGCCTGCGTGGAGCGTCGTCTGCGGCGACAGTTCATACACCGCGCCTAGGCGCGGATCGAGCTGCGTCGCGCTGACGAAAGCGCTATAGGCGTCGAAGCGCAGGCCATAGTTGACGGTCAGCTTTTCGAGCGGCTTCCATTCGTCCTGCAAGTAGACGCCGGCGAGCTCCGCGTTCTTCTGGTGGTTGTCGACGATGGTGAAGGGAACCGTGCAGGTGCCGCCGCAGGCCGTGGTCGAGAAGGTCTGCGAGGTCGCGTCGGCGGTCGCCTTCTCGTAGCTCGCAAACAGTCCCGCGCGGATCATGTGCGCGTCGTTGAGACGGTAACTCCAGTCGCTCTGGATACCGCTCGTCGTGCTGTCGCGCTCGTCCCGCGAGGCGATGCCGTTGAAGATCAGGTCGCCCGGCACGTCGGGACTGAACAGCACGCTGCTTTCCCGCGTGAATAGCGCCACCTGGTAATCGGTCTTGTCGCCGATAGTGCCTTGCAGGGCCGCGATGCCGTAGGTGTTATGCTCGACCTGGTTTTCGTTGAGATTCTGCGACAAAAGGACCGGCGTTCCCGTCAGCGTGAACTGCTGCGGCTGGTTAGGGTTGTTCGGGATCTGGAAGCGGTTCATCGCGTTGCCGGCGAGGAAACTCAGGCGCGCCTCCGGGTTCAGCACATAGGAGAGGTAGCCGAACTCCTTGTTTTGGTGGGTCTGGTCATGGATGGCGTCGGCGCCCGGCGTCGGCGGCTCCAGACCGCGCTCGTTCTGGTCATAGGTTCCGGTCACGTAATAGCTGGCCGGACCCGAAGCTCCCCAGGCTTCCTGGTTACCCTCGAACGTCGAATTGCTGCCCAGCATGACGCTGGATCGACCGCCGCTCCCCTGTTCGCCCGTCTTGGTCGTGATGTTCACGACGCCCGCGGTGCGGTAGCCGTATTGCGCGGGCAGGGCGCCGGTGAGCAGGTCGATGGATGAGGCGAAATGCGTATCCAGCGCCTGGCCGAAGCCGGTGATACCTTCGGGCAGAATGATGCCGTTGATGCGGTATTGCAGGTCGGCATGGTCGCCGCGCACGTGGATCTGGCCGTATGAATCCTGCGCCACGCCGGGCGCGCGCAATAGCACCTCGTTCATCGGCGTCGCGGTGCCCTGCGGCAGATTGTCGATGGTCTGCTGGTCGAGGGCGTAAGTGCTGCTGCCCGTTTCGGGCGAAAGCCCGTTGCGTGCTTCGTCGAGCTTGGCTGCGACGACCTGGTAGTCGATGACGCTGTTCTGGCCGGCGTCCTGCTCCGCGGCATGGGCCGGGAAAGCGCAAAGGACGGCGAAAAGGCCAAGAGAGGCAGCGCCATCACGCGCCACGGCCTTCGCCGCGCGCACATGATTGCGAAACATGGATTGAATCCTCTTTCCTGTCAGAAATAGCTGTTAAGGCTGGCGATATGTCAGGAAAGGGAAACGGGTGGCCCGCGGCTGAAATAGGCGAGGCTGTCATGCTGCGTCAGCCGGACGCGGAAGAGTTCCGCAAAAACAATCATGAAGGCGAACAGAACGGCGATCAGCACCGCATGGACGATGAAGGCTTGGTTAAAAACTTTTCCGAAGGGGCAAATTTTGCCTTCGTCGTCGTCGCCGTCGTCGGACTTGCCTTGGGCCTGCGCGTCGTGCGCAACCTGGGTTTTCGCGGCGGGCGCAAATATTTTGGTATATTCGCTTTCCTGGAAATGCACCGTGAAATGCTGCGCCAGCGCGAGCTGGATCAGCAGCATGACGGCCGCCATCAGGGCATTTAAGGATTTCCTCAACGACATGGGCCCGAATTAAGCACGGGTCATCCCAAAAGACAAGGCGTCTCTAGTTTCCCTTGCAGTTTGTTGTTCCGGGGCCGGAACACGGATGCGCCGATGGGGCTGGCGTGGCATTTCGGGTTGCGCCCCAAGTCACCGTCCCGCCATTCGCCAGCGGCTGGACGGTCGACGGACCGTTCGGCGAGAAAAGATTTTGATACTGGTCGTCGGGATCGGAAAACTTCGACGACCCATCGCTGTTCGCAAAGTCGGAATGGCCGACCGACAAGGCATTCGCGGGATGAGCTGCGCCCATACACAGGACGAGAGCGGCGGCAAGCATCAGGGAGGGCTTCTTCATGATATTTCCGATCTTCAGTTGGAGACAATATTATGCACCTGATGACGAAGCTAATCTACAGGATAATTTGCTTTGGCGCGTTAGATTGCCGGCAATCCGCAATAGCTCTCCCTTATGGAGGAGGAAGGAATTATTCCGGCGGGCATAGCAAACTAGTACAGCTTCAGCCCCACGCCGCCCATGCTGTTCATCTTGAGCTTGCCGTCACGCAGGTCGATGTGCGGGCCCGTGCAGGTGCCGACGCAGAGGTTGCTGGACGGGGGCTTGCGCGTGCTCGTTTCCTGTTCCGGGCTTGACGTGGTTGCTGTCTGTTCCTGATCTGCGGCGCCAGTGTCGCCGTCGTCCGCGGCCGCTTTCTTTGCGGATTTGGGCGCGACGGCCTCGAGATTATCCACCTGTATTCCTGATCCTGCGCCGGCCGGCAGGCTGAAGCTTTCGCTGAAATCGGCGGTGTAAAGCTTGCCGTCCTGCTTGAGCAGGAAAGTCGCCGACATGGCGCTGTAGCAGCTTTTATTGGCCGCGTCCCACGACAGGTTGTTGTTTTCGTCGCCGATGTTGTCGAGAACCCTGAAGCCCATTTTCTTCGCCTTGGCGCGCATGTCCCGGCGGAAGTCGTCGTCGACCATTTGCAGCGCCTTGTCGGCGGCGGGGTCGTTGTCGCGCCAGCTGCAACCGTCGATGGTAATCGTATTGCTTTCCGGCTGGAACATCGCGGTGCGGGTCAGGCCGATGTCGGTTTTGCCGGCGACGTCATAGGTGCAGTATTGTCCAACGACCGTCATATCGGGATTGCTGAGGCTGCAGGTCTTGTTCGTTACGATGGAATCTCCGTTTGCGGCGAAAGCCTTCGTCGCGGCGGCGGTCACTTCGGTTTCGGTATAATAGTGAGGCGGCGGGCCTTTCGGCTTGTGGTCGCATCCGGCCAGCAAGACGGCGGAGGTGAAGATGCTGGTGAGCAGGGCTTTTTTCGTCAAAGCGTTCATGGCAGCCTCGGGGGTCTGAAAATAAGTTATGAAAATACACCTCATTCGGAAAAATGTCAAAGATAAATTACCCTTTTAAATCAAAGGAGATTGTTTATTTTCAATAATTTTTTGACATAAACGGAGAATCCCCCTACGAATGGAAGTGTATCCATTTTTATATCGCACGGAGGCCTGTCATGACGCTCAGCCCCAGCTTCAACGCCACTGCGGATCAAAGCAACGTCGTGACCCTCGATTTCGCCAAGGCCGCCACCGTTCCCGACGATGGCACGCGCAAGAACCTGCGCCGTATGGCGACCCAGCTCGGCAAAAAGTTCGGCCCGAAAAAGCCGGGCGAGTAGATTTTTCCGGACTGACGAATTTTGCCCCCCACTCGCAACCCGCCCACTCCGGCGCACGCCGGAGTCCAGACGCACGCGCAAGCGTGCCTTCATGAGTCAAATGACGCCCGGACGCGCTTCTGGACCCCGGCTTGCGCCGGGGTGGGATGATGGAAGGCTGGCGCTTTCATGACTTGCCTAAAACCGGTAGGCCGCCATCACCTTGAACAGGGCGGGCGCGACCAGCTGGTTGCCGCGCGTGTGCTGGTAGACGGGCAGGGCGACGTCGGCGTAGAGCATCGTCTTTTTGTAGTTCATCTCGATGCCGGGCGACAGCAGCAGTTTCTGATAGCCCGAATTTTCCGGGTCGGCAGCGACGCCGGTGTCGTGCAGCCGGTCGACCGCGATGGCCTGGAACACGGGCACGAATTTCACGCCGTGCTGGGGCTGCCAGCCTTCGTAATAGACGCCGGCCGCCGCATCGAGCTCGTCGCCCGGGCGGTAGCCGCCGCGCGTGAGGGCAGGTATGTCGAACAGCGCCTGCGCATACCAGGCGAATTGCGGGTTCTGCGCGAAACGGTCCATGGTGTAGCCGCCGAAGAGCGCATCGGTTGAGCCCGTCCCGATCTCGACGTCGCGGTCGAAGCCGGGATAAGTCCAGTCGCCGTTGGGCAGCTTCGCGCCGAACAGCAAGCCGCTCGACAGGTCATGCGAAAAGCCGGTGTAAAGGCCCAGGATGCGCGCGTCGCCGAACGCGCCGTGCTGGAAGCTGGCCGTGCCGGCATCGGTCGTGAAGCTGCGCTCCCACCAGGGCTGCGTGATGCGAATGCCCCAGTCGCGGTTGAACATGTATTGCAGGCCCGCGGTGTAGAAGCTGGAGCGGATGTCGCGGTCGTCGTTGTCGGCGGCGGGCGCGCGGGAAGTGCCGTTCCAGTTGCGGTTCTGGTTCATGTAATCGTATTCGAGCCATTCTTCGCCGCCCTTGCCCGAAGGGAACATGGACGAGGTGCCGACGTCGAAGATGCCGCAGCCGCAGGCGCAGGCCTGCGCCTCGCGCGGCAGGAAGCAGGCCGCGAGCGCGGCAAGCAGGAGGATGAGCTTTTTCAAGGTGTTTCTCTTTTTCGCGGAAATGGGGCCATGCGCCAAGTGAGGCAGCGCTTGCTTTTAAGTCTTTCACTCACACGAAAAGGGGCGGACCCTGCGACTGGAAAGGCTTGCGCGCAAAACCGTCGGGACGGAACTGTGCATTCAGCAGCGGCGCATCTTCGCGCGGCAGGACGGCCCGCGCGAGAACGGGCGAAACATGCTCAACATAACCGAAAGCGAAAGCGGCCGAGAAAGCGCAAGGGGAATGCCCGGCACCATGATCCATGTCGTGCCCGTGGCCGGACCCCTGTTCCATCGCCGCCATGCCGGGGCAGATCATCAGCCCGCCCGCTGGCGACGGCATGAATCCAACCGGCACAATCCCGCGCGCCAGCACGGCGAGGATCAGAAGACTGCGGATGATGTTCCAGATGGGGCGCATGGTCGAGGAAGGAATAGCATGGTCGAGGCGTGTTGACCAGCCCGTTTAACCCACGAATAGCCAATTAGGGGGATTGTCGCGTCATCCCGGCAATCCCACCCCGACGAAAGTCGGGGTCCAGTTGTTAAACTTCTATCTCGTCAAAATATAGAGGTAGTGAGTTTATAACTGGACCCCGACTTTCGTCGGGGTGGTTGTCTCTACATTTTCGGCGCTTGCGGCGCGGCGGGTTTTGCTTCCGGAGCGGCGGGCTTGTTTTCGTTGGCCGGCGTCTTCGGATTGTCGAAGGCGGCTTTGAGGTCCGGGGCGGCGGCGAGGCCGGGGGCGGGGGCTGCGGTGGGCGCGGGCCCTTTCGCCGTGATCGCGTCGGCCTCGGCCTTGTTCTTTTCGAGGTCGCGGTGGAATTCCATGAGCTGGCTGACGTTCGCGTTCCAGCTCGCGATGGTGCCGTAGTTCTGCGGGAACCAGGACAGCGCGAAATAGAACTGCGTATAAACCTGGCGCGCGAGCTCGAGGCCGCCGATAGTCGCGGTACCGGCGAAGAACTTGGGCGCCATCATGGCGATCGGCACGATCGAGACGCTGCTCATGTTCAGCCAGCCGATGATGCCGGTGCGCCAGCTGACCTTCAACAAGCTGCGGCGCGTCTTGTCGAGCTTGTTGAATTCGTCTTTGAGCGTTTCTTTTTCGACGCGCTCGAACCCGGCGAGCGCGATGGGCTTGGCGTTGTCGCGCACGCGGGTCAGCGCATGGCGGAACTTCGCCTCCGTGTCCATGATGCCGCGCCAGATGCGGTTGAGCGAGCCGCCCGCCCAGTGGGTGACCGCGTGGGAGCCCGCGGCGCAGACGACCGCCGCGCCCAGCATGAGCGGCGAGATATGCCAGAGCATCAGCGAAAAGGTCCCGACCGCGACCGCGGAATGGAACAGCCCCAGCGTGAGGCCGAGCGTCGTGCCGGCGACGTTCGGGATGGTCTCGGCGATGCGCTGGTCGGGGTTTTGCGAGAAGCGCTTGTTTTGCTGGAAGCGCAGGTAAGCCTTGCCCGACAGCCAAGCCTCGTTGAACTTGTCGGACATCCAGCCGCGCCAGTTCTGGCTTAAGGTTCCGGTCATGAATTCACGCGTGTTGCCGGCGAGCGCGGACGTCAGGACACCCCCGAGAGAAGCAAGACCCGTCAGCGCGAAAGTCGCCGCGTCCTTGGCCACCAGCGCGTTCAGCGCCGCCTGGAAGCCGAGACCCACGCCCGCGGTCAGACCGATCTCGGCCACCGTGAGCGCCAGGATGCCACCCAGCATCAGGCGCGCCTTCCATTTGTTCTCCGGCGCCGTCCAGAAGGGGGCCAGGAATTTCACCTTTTCCATGAAGGAAGGCTCGCGGGGTTTTTCCTCGCTTGTGTCCTGCGTGGCCTCGGCGGTTGCTGAGCGCATCCCGAATCCTGCTAACGGCAAATTGTTAAATGAGCGTGCAATTTATGCGAGATTCGGGAAACCGTCAAGCCGCCCCGCGGGCGGGAACAAGAGCTCCCGCGAATGAACTCGGGGCCATTTCCCTAAAGCGCCGCTTTGTGTCCGCAGGAGGGAGAAGGGGAATACGAAGGAGGCATCCGAGGACCGGTAAGAGCCCTGGATGCCTCCCGCGGGTTCAAACCGTCCGCGTAAAATTGTGTTCCGGCTGCGCCTCGTTCTTATTCGTGGGGATGGACGATTTTATCAGCGGAAACAGGGGGCGAGCGCGCGCGAAATAAAATTAAAACCCCGCCGTGGTAGAATGGGGGAACAGGGCGCTGACACGTCCGGGGGGCTGCATGACTGCCATGCCGATCGAACAATTCATGGACCTGGGTTACCGGTTCCTCTGCCGTATGGCGGAGATCATGGTTGCCGGCGATATCGATGTGGCCTTCCATTACGCCTGGCCGGAAATGCTGGCGATCGGCCTGTTCGTGATCGGCTATGATTTCTATCGCCGCCGCCGCAGGCGCAACCGCGTCGACGCGAAAGTGTCGGGACTGCTGTTTCATAAGAACAAGGCCTTCGACATCATCTGCGAATATGCGGATGACCACGGCCAGCGCAAGCATGTGCGCTATGACGGCACGCGCTGGCCCGATCTTGCGACCGGCACGCCCGTCCGGCTCGAGGTGTCTGAAGACACCGGGAGCGGCCATATCACCGAGGAAATGCCCATGACCGCCAGCGGCGCGTTCTTTATCGCGGCCGCTCTTCCCTATGCCTGGCGCGACGTCTCGGCGGCAGACTTTTCGTTGGCGGCGGCGCTCCTGCAGCTGTTCTCGTCCGAATTGATCCTCTGCGTCGCCGCGGCCGCGCTGCAGCCGCTGCTGCAGCTGTCCAACTGGAGCGCGCGCAAGGGGATCGAGGACAATGTCGATCATGTCGTGCGCTTCGAGGATATTCCGGCCGATCCCGACCGCTTCAAGGCGTGGAACCGCATCATGAACGAGCGCCGCCGGGGCGTCGCCGGTTTTTTTCTGCTGGGGCTGCTTGTCACCTATATTGCTGTGGATAGCTGGCGGCTGGTGGCGACATATCCGGTCAGGACGGCGACCGTCATTGCCGTCGACACCGAAGCGCGCGCCTATGCGCTGTGGGGCGAGACGGAAAAGCACGTGAATGTCTATACGCTGCGTGTCGTCATTCATGATCCCGCCGGGGATATCCCGTATATGATGTTCCGCGGGCTGCGGCGCCCCGCCCTGTCGCCGGGCGACACGGTGCGGGTGCGGGATATCAACCGTTTTCCCGCGGTGGTCATCGACGAAGGCGTGATCGAACCCGCGCTGGAACCGGTTGTGCTGATTGTCGTGGCCGTCTTGATCTTCCTGGGCGTGCGCAGGGCCTGGTGGGCGCAGACGCGCGGCTCGATCTTCCACGCTGTCACCGGTTTCGAGCCGCCCTGGCTGAAAGGCAGTGCGGCGTGATGGCCCGCCGCTGCTGCATCAGGGACCGGATTCTGCTAGAATAAGGCAAGCGCTGTTTTGCAAAAGGATTTTCCCATGAGCCCGATTACGCCTGCCGTCGTCACCGTTATTCTCGCGGCCGCTTATTTCGGCTATCGCGCGATCAATGCGCATGCCGACGAGGCGGAAGCGAAATCGGCGGTGGTGAAGCACCGGAAAACGCTGACAGAGGCCAAGGAGAAGGCGGCAAAAGGCGATCCTGCTGCGATGGCCCTGATCGGCCTTGCCTATCACGCCGGCGCCGGCGTGAAGCAGAATTTCCGCGAGGCCTATTTCTGGCTGCTTGCCGCGCAGAAGTGCGGCGCGCAGGAAGCGGAAGGCAAAAGCATCGAGGCCTGCATCAATGAGTCAGGCCGCATGCTCGTCGAGGCCGAACGCAACGACGTCGAGCAGCGCGTAGAAAGCTGGGCGCCAGGACCGGGCACGACGGATGGGATAGTGCTCAAGGACGATCCCGCGCCAGCCGCGGCGCGGTGATATGCGCGAGCAGCCTTCGCGCCTGAAGAGGCGCAGCGCGGGGGCGCGGTATCGGTGAACTTTTTCAAGCGGACATCATTGAAGGTCCCGGAACGTAAGGTCTCAGGCAGGAATAGCGCTTCTCCGCGCCGATGATTTTTCCGCCCTCGTCGCGCAGCGGGTAGATGCTCAGGTTCACTTCCCAATAACGGCCGTCCTTCGACCGCCGCACCGTTTTGCGCTCTTCCACCCTTTGCCCTGCGCGCAGCTCGTCAAGCATCTGGTACTCTTCATCCTGCCAGTCGAAGGGGATGATGATGCTGACGTGCCGGCCCAGCACTTCGCCCGCGGTATAGCCGAAGGCCTGTTCCGCTTCCTCGCTCCAGTAGATGATCCGCCCGTCCAGCGATTTTTGGATGACGATATCGTTCGCCATTTTAGAACGTCCTCTGGTTGAACCCTGACAGCCCGTTCCCCCGCGCCGGGCTCGCGGCGCGGGGGTGTCGGGAGGCCGCACCCCGCGGCGGGGAGAACCGCGGGGCGACGGCGCTTTCAGGAGCCTTTCCGTCAGGACTTCGTTTTTTTCGCGCCGGCCTTGCCGTTCGCGCCATCCCCGTTGATGAGGATGGTGCGCGGCTTTTTCTCTTCCGGCACTTCGCGCACGAGATGGATCGTGAGCAACCCATCCTCAAGCGCGGCGTCCGTG
This sequence comes from Alphaproteobacteria bacterium, assembly GCA_025934695.1. GTDB lineage: Bacteria > Pseudomonadota > Alphaproteobacteria > Micavibrionales > UBA2020 > JAPWJZ01. The sequence goes on along the minus strand of JAICWS010000001.1, from coordinate 1,123,216 downwards.
ACCTGGATATAATCCGCCAGGCGGAACGTGCGCTGGAAGGCGCGCGCGGCGATGCCGCGGTGCAAGACCTGAACGCCCGCGTCTTCCGCTTTCTCCTTCACGGCGCCGGTGACAGAAAGCACGCCGTCGTGCAGCACGATGTTCAGGTCCTCCATCGTGAAGCCGGCGACCGCCATGGTGATGCGGTAATGGTCCTCGCCATGTTTTTCGATGTTATACGGCGGATAATTATCGAAGCCCTCGCCCGCGGTCATCAGCTGCTCGAACATGTCGTTGAAACGGTCGAAGCCGACGGTTTGCCGCATCAGCGGGGTGGTCAGAGTCAGTACGTTTGCCATTTTTAACCTCCTATGAATAAAGCAAGGCTAACTACGACTGTATGTGGAAAGCGGCCGCCGCCATCCCGTCGGGGGGCATGGCTTGGACGCCTTTCCTTTGCTGATACGCACGGCGCAGCGGGGTGGATTTTTTGGATCATAAAAAATTTTTTCCTGAATTTTCAGGGGTTTATTTGAATCCTGGGCGCACTCATCCATCTGGCGGATGCCTGCGTAGAAGGCTTGAAGGACTTGGGGCGGCAGCAGGCCATGCCCTGATCCTCCGATAACTTGTTGTTGTTTTTCTCGTGCCAAAGAAAGGAGTAGCGCCATGAGAACGATCGCAGCAAACGCGAACCTTCCGCTGACATCCGCCAAAACCGTGGGCGACATCGTGTCCCACCGGTTTTCACCCACATTCTTTGAAAACGATTACGTCAAGCTCATCCTCCCGTTCCTGCAGGAAGCCGACGCGGGCGCGGCCTGCGTCCTCGACGATAACGACCGGCTGTCGGGCCTGCTGACCGAACGCGCGATCCTGCGGCATATTTTCGCCTGCAGCTCGGACAAGCTGATCAACTCCAAAAACGTACGGAAATACATCGAGGACATGCGCGTCAGCGATGTCATGATCCGCAAGCCGGAGACGCTCGACGACACCATGCCGATCGAGGAAGCCGCCGCCACCATGCTGCGGCGCGGCTACCGCTTCATGCCGGTGGTGTCCCGCACCGACCGCGAGAAAGTGGTGGGCATCGTGGGCGAGCGCGAGCTGGCCATCCATCTCCAGCAGCTTCTGCAGGAGGCGAAGAAGAGCGAGCAGGCCCATAAATCGCTCTTCTGGCAGATGCTCCGCGAGCCTTACGGCTCCGGTTACGCGCTCGAGGGCGCGTGACGGGAAAGGAGGTGAGAAGCCATGACGCTCCATGACATGCTTTCGAAATTCAAGCTGCCGAAGCTGGAAAAAATCGACATGCCGTTGCACGACTTCGACGGCGCCGGCGACGCGGCCCTGACCATCCTTCTCGCGCTCGCCGCCGTCCTGTTCGCCGTGCAGCTCGCCATGATCGGCCATGCCGCGCAGTTTCCTCCCGGCAGGACCGTCTTCATGTAACAGCCTATCCTTTAAGAGAAAGGAGGTTTTAATTCCGGCAGATGGGACAAAAGCCGGTTGCCGCTTGGGGCAGCCGGCTTTTTTCTGCGCGGCTATTTTTTGCAACAAGACCCGTCACCGGCCTTAAGGTTTTTACCGCGTTAAGGGCAGGGGCGGCGCACGAGTCCAATGTGTGATAATATCCGTTACGAAAATCTATGGTCGCGCTCCGTGCCTCGGGTTTACCAATCACAATTCACGCGAGTAGGGTCTGAGCTTTGTTGGCCATACATGTGTGAGGCCATCCTCTGCAAGAAAGGCGCCGCCACTAACATACAGCCAAGGACTATCAAGATGGTCGGGTCAAGCGTTCTTTTGGGCGCTGCTGTTTTGTCCTTGTAGCGAAATCGGCGGTAAATTCCCGCAAGAATAGAGAGGGAGCCGAGCACCCAGAAGCTTATGTCCAGAAAGTGTTGGAATTCCATGGGCGCGCAAATAAGCTCTTTAGTCCACACCTTCCCGGCAGCAGCGCCAGCTGATGTGAACAGCAAAAAGGCCAGGAGGATGAAGGGTAGGGCGCGCATTGTGTGATAATGATTTTTGTGGAAATTACTCTGTCATGGTTTTGACGCCGGGGCATGGGTCGGTTTCCACGCTTGCACTCTTTCTACCACAGCTTTGGTTTGCTTTTCATCTAAATGCTGGGGCGATAGTAGAAAATTAGCCCTGTCATGAAACGTAGCCTTTATAAAATCTGTGTGGACGCCGAGGAGCAGCCAGAATGACGCTTCCTGATAATCCTGCTGCACGCCCTGCCCGTTAGCATACATAATGCCGAGAATCTCTTGAGCTTGTGTATCCCCTGCATTAGCGGCTTTCTGGCATAGCTTAAAGGCTTCGTTATAGTCCTGCTGCACTCCTGTTCCGGAGTAATAAAAACTACATAGCAATTTCTGGGCACGCGGATCGCCCTGATCTGCAGCCATGCGAAACCACTTGGCGGCTTCTTCGTAATTCGGATGCGACCGTAGAACGACCGAATAATACAAGCCTAAATTAAATTGCGCAGTAGCATTCCCCCGTTCCGCTGCTGGGCTATTGGCTTTGATGAAAGGGCTTTCATTTGTCGAAGTTTGCTGTGCAGCCGCTGGCATTGAAAAAAGAAAAAAACCCAAGAGCAGGGAAGCGAGAGAGAGTTTCAGCATGTGCGTCATGTTAAGGGCCGGTTACTGATAACGATTTTACGAAAAAAGATGCGGCGGCAATGTAGCAATATTTTCGGGCAGAGTGATTTCCATTGTACGACTGCCTCTACCTCATCTTATGTGTTACTTTGATGTAGGTCATGGGATGGTCTTTCATCCATTCTTCCACACGCTTTTTAATTGCTTCTCGCTCTCCACTGGAAAGCAACTGCTCAGAATATTTCCTCGCGTCGTCCAAATAGCAAGGCAGCGCATCCCTTGGTGCTTCCAAGGGACGAAAGTAATTTCCTCGAAGAGCCAGCAATGCCCAAAAATAGGCTTCGCGCGCATCTTTGTTAACGCCGTAACCGTGCAAGTAGAGGTCGGATAGCCGATATTGTGCCTCCGTGTTTCCCTGGTCAGCTGATTTTCGGTACCACTCAGCTGCCTCAAGATAATCCGGTTTTGATTCTGACGGTGGCCACGTATAGAGTCCCAAGTAATAATCTCCTAAAATTCTTTCCGCCCGAGCGTTTCCTTTCCGGGCTTTCACCGCCATTTCCGCAAATGGGGGCGGCTGGTCATGTTCAGTGGTGCTGTAGATTGCGTAGCAGACCTTTTCATTTCCGGTTGTAAACAAGAGCACGTATGCCGCCACCACGACGACAAAGAGAGCAAGTAGAACTTGTGTTCGTCCGCTCTTCCAATTTATTGGCATGCTAGCCGGGGACCTGGTCGAAATGAGTGATACTTTCCGTTACGAAGATTTGCCTAGTGTTTCGCTGCAGCCGTCGCGGGGTGAGCCTTTAGCCATTCGCCCACGCGCTTATCGATTGAAGTTCTTTGTTCAAAAGACAAAGTCGGTGCCACCGCTGCTCGTTCCTTGAGGTACTTCTCGGTATTAGAGTATGGGGCCAAGATCGCCAAACTGTACCAGAAGTAAGCTTCTGCATAATCTTGCAGAAGGCCTGGTCCACCCTTCTCATACAAGTGGGCAAGAAACAAATATGAATCGGAAGTCCCATCCCTCTCCGCCGCACGCTGGTACCATTTTGACGCCTCCTGGTAATCCCTTATATTTCTAGTCCCCGTTTCATAAAGGTGAGCAATACGAATAGTAGCCTCCTTGGCTTCCCAATCCTTTAAACCTATAGAGTCAGCCGCCTTTCGGTACCATTTCATCGCTTCAGTATCATCAGCTTTTACGACTTCACCGTAATGATACGCGTCCCCCAGGACGATTTGCATGTCGGCATCTCCCGCCGCGGCTTTTGCCTCGACCTCGTCCAAGTTATAGTGACTGATAAAGCACTCCCAACTCTTGTCTTCCGGAGGACGCGGCATCACCTTGCAGCTCTCACTCGTGATATACGGCGGTTCAGGTCGAAGATCGAGAAAAAGCGTAAGGCCAATGGCAATGCAGGCAATCAGTATCCAGGACACTAGGACCTTTTTTTCAGGTGGAGCGAGTGCCAATTCCGATCCTCACGGTTGTGTGATAATGATTTTACGACAATGTCAGTGAATAGCTTTCTGTTTGTTCCGCCAATCACGCATTGCAGCTTCTGCCGGGCTGCAGGAGTCAAGTTCGGCATTTATCTGCGTCCATTTTGCTATCGCTAATCCGTCCGGACTTGCAGGAGAGTTTTCCCGGTCGATGACGAGTGTTATGTACGCTTTATCCGTATGGGTTTCTTTTCCCTGATATGTGATTGTTAATGGCATCTGCACAACCCAAATATATTTCCCATTCATTGCGCCCTCTTGAATTACCTGGGGCGCGTCTACTTTCCCAGAAACCATTAACTGCTGCGCCGCCACGAGGTCTATTATTCGCGTTCTTTGAATGCTAGCGGCAAAGCTTTCCCAGCCTGCCTTTGTGAAGTGCTTGGAGGACTGCTGCAGGCGTCGCTGATAATCCGTGTAGCTAAACGACATGATGTCAGAAACGGCATTCGATACCCAAGACCAGGGCGGCGTGGGTAGCGGCTGGTCGACAGGAATATTTGGCGAAGAAGTTTCAATTGCCGCAGCTGCAGGCACCGTGAGCAAGAGCGCCATGCACACGGCGGTTAAAACGGTTCTGAACATGACAAATGCCTTTGTTTGATATCTTCCGAAAACTACAGCATCAGTCACAGTTTTGCCAGACAAGAATGCCTTGGGTTGGATTGAATCCTTCGCCTTCAAAAATGGGGTCCTGGTCTCCAAGGTATCCGATTAGAACCGGTGCCCATGCGTCCGTCATTTCGTCGAGGCGATCACGGTCCACCACAATGCCATCTTTCACGCCCAGAAATTTATCGAGCAGCATGTCGATAAGTTCGGCCCTTTTTTCTTGGTTTAACGTCATATTGAATATCCGCCAAAGCTCTTCCTGCGGATTGGGTTGGTGATTGTTATGCAAGGGTACGAAAAGACCTTCCAGCCTGCGGCGGTCAAGCGCTTCGGCGGAGGTAAGAGCGCAGTACGTTACGCCTGACGGGTATGGAATAATGAGGCCGAAACCTCTAATTCGGTGGCTGAGGTTAATTCTTGGAGGACCATAATTGCTCATGCCACCAGCGTAGCCTGCTGCATGCAGAAAAACATCCCTGATTGTGGCGGGCCAGAGCGTGGGTTATAATTGCAACGTATGATAAAATAGATTGTGGAAAACGGGCAGGGCATGGGTGAAGAAGACGTCTCACAGGCGAATAGCGGCATTCAGTCGGTTAAGGTAGCTGACCTGTTGAAATCGAAGCGCGCGGGGCCCAGACCAGGCGACAGCGTATTTTCGAAGATAATTTGGCTATTTTTTTCTACCAAGGGACGTATGAATCGTTCCGGTTTTTGGATTATCGGAATCTGCGAACTAGCGATCCTGCTCTTGCTCGACCATATTCAAGAGCAGCTCCGGCAGCATCATTATACTGACAATATCGCACTAACTGCCTTAATATTTTTCCTCGTTCTTGTAGTTTGGATGGATATTGGATTAGGTGTTAAGCGGCTGCACGACCTTGGATTAAGTGGATGGTATCTAATACCATTAAGCATCGTACTCGCGGCATGTAATACGCTGAACACTTCGACATCGCGGGTCATCGGTTTATATGCTTTATTTTTCCTCGGTTTCTTTCGAGGTCAAAAAAATGAAAACCGATTTGGGCCGCCGTATCGTGGCTTTTTACCGTGATGAAAGGGTATAATTTCCGGAAGATATATTATCACACGATCAAATCGCAAAGACCGATCTAACAATTCAAATTTGCAGCGATGTTCGAGCCTCGCGTGGTGCGGGCTGGCGTCATTTTTTCCCGAAAAAATTTAAATTTCAATAGAGACTGATGATACGAAAGCTTACTTTCCACCCTGCCGGTTCTCGTTAATCCAGTCTTCCAGCCCCTGCTTGAATGCGGGCTTGGCGACGGCGGTGATGTGGCCGGCGCCGTCGATGGTGACGACCTGCCAGTCGGAGCGCACCTGCAGCAGCGGATCGATGTATTTTTTGCGCACGGGGTCGCGGCTGCCTGCGAACATGCGGACCGGGACTTTGACGCCCTTCACCTGTTCGGGCGTGACCGCCAGCTCCGCCACGCTGCGTGATGCCGTGTCCCTCATGTGCGCCCAGATCGCCTGCATCGCGCCGCCTTTCGGCATATAGCCCATGCCGCCCATCGCGCCCGAGATCGCGCGGTCGGGGTGATGAACGATAAAATTGAGCGCGATGATGCCGCCCAGCGAATAGCCGACGATATGCGCCTTCTTGATATGGAGGTGATCGAGCAGCGCCGCCGCATCTTCGACCCACTGCGAGCCGTAGGCCGCGGCATCCGCCGGCTTGTCGGACCGGCCATAACCGGGAAGATCATAGGCGATCACAAAATGGTCTTTCGCCAGCACGTCCATCGTGCCCGGCAGTTGCCAGTTCATGGCGGCGCTGGAATACCAGCCGTGGATGAGCAGCACCGGCTCCCCCTGGCCTTCGGTCAGGTAATGGATTTTCACGCCCTTGACCGTGAAGAAATCCGAGGCCGGCGCGGCCTGCGCCGTCGTCGGCGCGAGGGCGAGGAGGGCGAGCAGGACGGCGATGAAGCGGGTCATGATTTTCCTCGAAAAAGACTCGGACAGAAGAGGTTCAGAACGTCCGGCAGACATTTTCAGCATAGAAACAACACTTTGTTTTTCAATGGTTTTCTGCGTTAGTCTCCCCGCGTTCTAAAATATTCTGTATAATGGGAATATCGAATATTGCGGGTTACGTTAACGTTTTTGGGGAAAAACAATGACCGACTTGGCTGCAAACGGCACCGTCTCCACCCAGTTCAACGCGGCAGCGGCCGCGCCCACCGGACCGTCCATCGCCCAGATGCTTCAGCAACTCGGCTATGATCCCGGCAGAAATGGCGACAAGCTGGCGCAGGCGCAGGCCGGTTTCGCGACCGACCACCACGGCGAGAACAGCGACGACAAGATCCGCGCAATGTATGAAGCCGCCGAGGCGATGCAGAAAAAGCTCAAGAAGGAAGCGCCCGGCATTTCGCTGGCGCAGACCCATGCGGTCATGGTGGCCAGCGACGCGACCCATGTACCTGCCGACGCTTTCGCGAAGCTGGCGCAGAGCCAGCGCGTCTTCGATCACAGTTTCACGACCCGTCAGGGCCGCAAGCCGGGCCTCGTCCAGATGTCGGACAGCGCCTGGATCGACGCGGTCAGACAACATGGCAGCGAGTTTCCGCGCACGAAAGATCTCGCCGCGCAACTGAATGAACCGGGGCCGAACGGAAAGCCGCGCACGCTTGACCAGCTGCCGCAGGACCTGAAGAACGACGTGCTGGAACTGCGCAGCAACAACGTCATTTCGGCCGAGATCGGCGCCGAATACGCCAAGCGCAACCCCGTGCAGCTCGACACCATGCACGCCTGGCTGAACACGACGGGCAGGAACGCGGCCGACGCGAACCGCCTCGACAGCCTGTTCGCCGGCGCCGGCATCCGCAATTTCGACCCGCGCAAGACGCATACCGTCACGGCGACCGACAGCAGGGGCCGCACCACGAGCCACGTCCATGAAAGCGACCCCTGGTGCGCCGCGATGGCGAACTCGGTCCTGGCGGGCGCGGGCATTCCGCAATCCAACGGCGGCTCGCCGGAATATTCAGGCGATTTCATGGACTGGGGCACCAAGGTCGACCCGCATAAGGGCGGCAAGGTGAAGCCCGGTGACATCGTTATGTTCGAAGACCAGGACGGGCAGGTCCACCACGTCGCCTTCGTCAAGCAGGTCAATGCCAACGGCACCTTTACCTGGACCGGCGGCAACCAGGGCGACACCGGCCCGCAAACCCTGGGCCAGGTGACGGAGAACGACCAGACCCTGCCGGTCACCAACCGGCACGTGCTGTTCCGCGAACCGCCGCCCAACGCCTTCGCGCGGGCCGAAACGGCTTACCAGAACCAGCTGCGCCAGCAATCCGCGCCGCCGAAGCCGAATTCGTAACCGGAAAAATCATTTTCGCGTAAAAACTGCGCGGCAACGCGTTGCCGCTATTTCCTGAACCGCACCGGCTGGCGCACGGCGACGGCTTGGTCGGTGCCGCGGGTGAAGGGTTGGGCGGCGCGGGCGGACTGTTCCTGATGGATGAGCGCGGCGATGCGCAGGCGGGCGGCATTGAGCTGGGCGTCGTCGCCTTCGGCGGCCTTGGCTTCGGCGATCTCCTGGGCGGTCTTTTCCATGTGGTAATGCTGTTGATCCAGCCCTGCGCCGCGCCGGAGCAGCAGCGCGGCCAATTCCTCGTTCCCATTGTTGGCGGCGAGCATGAGGGCGGTCCAGCCCATATTATCCTGCATGTCGATATCCGCGCCGCGGTCGAGAAGGCGGACGGCCATTTGGGTGCGCCTATGCTGCGCCGCGACGCGCAGCGGCGACCAGCCGCCGTCGCTTTTCGCGTTCACGTTCGTGCCGCGGTCGATCAGCGCCATGGCGGCCTCGACCGCGCCGTGAACGGAAGCGGTCTGCAGCGCCCGCGTTTTCTCCTTCGCCATGTCATCGCTGCCGTCGTCCCACTGGTCGAGGAAGTCGCTGACGGCCCCGGCATCGTTCATTTCGGCCGCCTTGACGAAGCTGCCGAAGTCGGAAGCCAGCGGGCGCAGGTTATGGTTGAATGCGTCCCTTATCATGCCTGGCCTTTCAGGCGCAACTGGCGCGGCACGGCGATGGATTTGCTGAGGCCCTGATTTATTTCGCGCAAGACCGCTTGCTCCGTGTTGTCGCGCGCCGTTCGCGCGGCGGCGTCTTTCTGCGCCTGCTCGGCATCGTTCGCGGCTTTTTCCGCCGCCAGCAGCGTCTCGATGATGCGGGTATAGGCCTTGCTGGGCCGCTGCAGGCTGGCCTGTTCGGCGACGCGCGCCGCGCTTTGACGCGTGCAGTTCTGCGCGCGCGGATCCGCGCCGCTGTCCAGCAGCAGTTCGACGATGCCCATGTTCCCTTCGTCGGCGGCCTTCATCAGCGGCGTATCGCGATAGATGTCGCTCATGTTGACATCCGCCTTGCGCGAAATCAGAAATTTCGCGGTCGACTGGCGGTTATGGTTCACGGCGGCCCGCAGGGCGGTCCAGCCGGTCTTGTCCTTCCAGTTCACGTCAGCGCCCGCGTCGAGAAGATCCTTGCACATCTGGTCCTTGCCGTGCATCGCGGCGCGCATCAATGCGGAATAGCCCGTCTCGGGGCAGGGCAGGTCGATCGCCGCTTTGCCGTATTTGGCGATATAGGTGGCAACCGCTTCTTTATCGGCCGCCCCGGCGGCCATGCAGAAATCCTTCACAGTCTGCGCCGGCGGCGTTTTGACGCTCGCCGCAGATCCGGTGCCGGTTTTGCCTTTGCTGTTGAAGAGGTTTTTGAACATGACTCTCCTTATTTCCTGAAGCTCAGTGGCGGCCGCACGGCCAGGGGCGATTGCAGCACCGTCGCGCCGCGCACCACCTCTTTCTCCAATCGCGCGCGGGTCGCCTCCGACAGGCGCAGGCTGCGCGGGACTTCATCCCAGCTCGAATAATAGCCGAGGTCGCTGTCGAGCTTCTTGAAGTCCTGCGGCGCATGTTCGAGCGACGTCAGCGCGGGATTCTCTTCGCAGACGAAGTTCCAGACCGCAATCGGCGCGCCTTCGAGCGTCACCAGTTCATTTTTGCTGCAATCAAACGTGCCGGCGACGGCGCGCGGCGCGCCCTTCAGATTCTCCAGCTGGTTGCCGTCGCAGAAAAAATCCTCGCCCACGTCGACCATCGACAGGTCGGGAAGGATGGTCAGTTTCTTGTTCGACAGGTCGATGCGGCCGGGCACGAACAGCGATCCATCGGCCTGCGGTGTAAAAGGACATTGCAGGTCGTTCAGCAGCTCGATGGCGGCTGCACGGCGGGCGGCATTGTCGGCGGTGTCTTCCACGACATTCTTCCTAAAAAAGCGTTTTGCCCGATGAAGGTAGCATAGATGCGATATTATGTCAAATGAGATTCTTTGTGTGTTTTGTTTATTTCCAGTAACTTAAAGAAAAATAGAGCCCCGTTCCCGGGATGGATCGTGCGCATTAATATTTGACATAATACATAGAAATGGGCTATATCTGTAACACGCAATGCGCTCCTACGGCGGCTCGATTTCGTTGTTTCGCGACCCCCGGTCTTCATGCGCTTTTGCAAAAACAGCACCCGTGAAAATTTTCAGTCTGTCCGCCATGCGGGAGACGAGAAAGAGGTGCTGTCATGAAAAAATCGACGCTCACAAAAATTGAATGGATCGCGCGGGACGCCGGGCAGAACGCCATGTTCGGCACTTTCGCGCAGATGGATATCGAACAGGGCGGTCCCGCCACGCATGACCTCGCGGCGGAATTCAACGCGGCCGCCGCCGCCGATCTTGCCGGGTTCATCGACCGCAACCGGAGCTGCGCCATCCTGTGCGACATCCTGCGCCATGGCAAAGATAAGGACACCGTCGACTTCTTTGTCGACCGCGCCCGCCGAAACGGGATCGATTACAAACAATGGGACATGAAGGCGATGTTCAAGCGTTTCGCCGACGAGCAGGTCGAAACGGTCTTGGCCGAATGTCCGGAGCTGACGCCCGAGCAGGTCAAGGAGACGCACCGGATGTACCGGCTCAACGCGATTGATCTGAAGGACATCGCCGGACATTTGAAAAGCGTCGGCTTTACGATTGACGGCCTCACGATCACCGCGACGCCCGCGCCGGAGCCGTCGCGCAATCCAATGTTCAATATCGGCGTGAAATGACGCGGCGGCTGCCGGACTGAAGCCGCGAGCCGCGTTCAGATGATCCGGCCGCGGATCTTTATCCACATTTCCTGAAGCTGAACGGACGTGAGACGCGCAGGTTTTCTTGCAGCACCGTCGCATTGCGCGCGACATCCGCGGGCGAGGGGCCATTTGCCTTCGCCGCTTCGGCTTTGTCCGCCGCAAGGCGCTTCGAGATTCTTGCGGTAAGATCATCGTCGTCGCCGAACGCTTCCTGCAGGTCGCGGCGCCAGGGCAGCTGTCCCGGCTTTGCCACCTGGCTGGCGGTTTCGACAGGGTCGGTCATGCCAGGCCAGTTCCAGCAACCGCCGCCCTGGTGCGAAGCCCCGGGAGGCAGAAGCGCCCTGATTTCCGCTTCCTCGGCCTCATCCGGCTCCCAATCGTTGTCGTGCGTCTTCTGCCAATCCTTCGTCAGCAATACCTGGACCGTATGCGCGTTGTCGTCGAGCTGCCCGTCGTACATCATCTGCACGGCGAAACAATAGGGCGAAGGTTGGGGCGCGTTCGCAAGCGGATGGATATCGAGCGCACCGCCCACACCTTCCGTGACGGCCAGGGTCATTGCCAGCTTCGCATTTTGAAAGTGCCGCTCGACCTGCCCGTCGCTATTGGTGAATTTCTTCAACCTTCTCCAGTCAGCAGCCGCGCCGCCATAGACGCTCGTGAGCTGGGTCCTGATTTTATCGGATCCTGTCTCTGACATCGCGGTTTCTCCTCGAAGGTTAAACGTGGCGGGCCCGATGATTGTTCATCCTTACTTCGCAGGAAGCCGCAGCGCAGGAAAGCTTTTCCCCGCGGGCCGGGGATGCCCGCAGGGAATGCCTTGGGGTTGATCAGATACCGATGTAGGTCACGACCGCGCCCGCCACCGTAACGCCATGGGCGAGGTTGCGCATATCTTCGTTCGCCCGCTTTTTGGCAACCGAGGTGCCTTCCTCGATCGAGCAGGATTGGTGATTTTTCGTCTTTACTTCGCAGGAAGCGGCGCGCGCGTAATCGGCCGCGAGATCGGTTTCCGCGCGGTGCGCCGTATAGAATTCGCCGCCGACGCCCGTTGCGGCGATGCCGAGTCCGGAAACGAACACGAATTTTGCCGCCAGTACTTTTTTTGCCGTTGTGAAGCTCATTTTTTATCCCTCTGAAAACGTTTTTTTGGGGAACGTCCGGGGATGATGGCTCGAAGAAAAGATCGAGGCGCAAAACAACCCGGAACAAGAGTTCCCGGTCGTTTTGGAGCGTTGCTGTGGGACCCCGGACACGAAACGATGGCCTCAAAAAGCAATCCGGCACATGAACCCGCGAGGGTTCCTGCAACGCTGCAAGTTCATAATACCGATTCTCCGGTATTATGTCAAATGAAAGATGGTCCGGTCGGATCAGATGATCTGGTCGCGGATCTTTATCCACTCTGCCAGTTCGGCATCGCCTTGCAGGGCGCGCGCATCGGCCAGGGTCTTCAGTACGCCGATGCGCCCCTTGAGATGGCGGAGCTTCGACAGGTCATCGCGCGCTGCGGCGAGCTGGTCTTTTGGCAGCTCCATCAGCTTCGTTTTCCGCCAGCGCGCGGATTTTTCGAGCGCGGTCTTGATGTCGAATTCCGCGTCGGCGCGGAACCAGCGGGTGATATGCGCGGGGTCGAGCACCAGGTGGCCGGGCTTGGCGCCCTCGCGCGCGATGAATTCCGCGCGCAAGGCCATGGCTTTCATCAGCACGGCGGTGCGGTGCCGGCCGCTATCCTCCGCCGCATGCAGGGCGGCCGCGCGCACGGCAATGTCTGCCCAGGGGAGGCTCTTCTGCGTGCGCGCCTTCGACGTCGCGCCCGCCTCGATCCCCGCCATCGAGTGCGGAGATATATGCCCGGCCTCGAAAGGGCTTAGGTAAGCGCCCAGCCACTCGGGGCCCTTGTTGAGCATGGCCTGCAGCGTGAGGCGCGGTTCGCGCGTCTTTTTCAGCGCGGCCCGCGGCGCAGCGGGCGATGCTGCGCGGGGTTTCGGCACCTGCTTCATACCGATGCCGGGCCGGCGGCGATCGAAATATTCATGCAGCGATTTCAGTATCCTGGGATACATTTTCCCATAATTTGAGGTGAGATACTGGATGGAATTTCCGATTTGTTTTTTCATCTCAGGCGTTCCACACGGGACGGCAAAGGCGATTGCAAGGCCATGAACATACCGCCGCTTTGGCAAAGCTTCAACTGTCTCTTGCGCGGGGCTTCCCCCAAAGATCCAGTCATGGCGGAGGACTTGCAGCTATTCCACCCCGACGAAAGTCGGGGTCCAGTTTATAAACTCACTACCTCGATATTTTAATGAGATAGAAGTTTATAACTGGACCCCGATTTTCGCCGGGGTGGTGCGAACGTGTCCCATCCCGGCGAAAGCCGGGATCCAGTTTATAAAATTACTATTGCTGAATTTATGAGGTAGAAGTTACAGGAACTGGACCCCGATTTTCGTCGGGATGGTGCAAGTGTGTTCCATCCCGGCGAAAGCCGGGATCCAGTTTATAAAATTACTATCGCTGAATCTATGAGGTAGAAGTTACATGAACTGGACCCCGACTTTCGTCGGGGTGGGCCGTGCTTTACTTTGTAATTTCATCGTAAAGGTCGTTCCAGTCGGGATTGTGCTTCTCAATAAGCTCAAGCTTCCACTTTCGCTTCCATTCCTTCAATTGCTTTTCGTGCCGCAAAGCGGCTTCGTGGCTGTCGAAGACTTCGTAATGAACGAGGATCGTTACCTTGTAACGCTTGGTAAAGCCCTTAACGGCATGTTCCTTATGCTGCCAGATGCGCTGGACCAGGTCGGCTGCCTTTCCGATGTAGAGCGTTCCGTTGCGCCTGCTCGCGGTGATGTACACGTAGTGTTGATTCATGAAGCCAGCATACCATTCGTCCCACCCCGACGAAAGTCGGGGTCCAGTTATAGAACTTCTATCTCATCAAAATATCGAGGTAGTGGGTTTATAAACTGGACCCCGACTTTCGTCGGGGTGGCGCCAATGTATTCCATCCCGGCGAAAGCCGGGATCCAGTTATACAACTTCTATCGTTGAATTTATGAGATAGAAGTTAAATGAACTGGACTCCGACTTTCGCCGGGGTGGTGTGAACGTGTCCCACCCCGGCGAAGTCGGGGTCCAGTTTATAAAATTACTATCGCTGAATTTATGAGGTAGAAGTTACAGGAACTGGACCCCGACTTTCGTCGGGGTGGTTCAGGGGGGCGCGCCTAATGCACCACCGGCGGCTGTTCGTGGGCGGGGGGCTCGCCGGGGGAGGGGGAGAAGATGTGCAGGTTGACGGTCAGTTCTTTCAGCCGCTCCTCGTCGAGGGTCTCGGTCTTGAGCAACTCTTCGGCGCAGGCGTCGAGGATGTCGCGGTTGTCCTGCAATATCTTCGTCGCGCGCGCGAAGGCTTCGTCGATGGTGCGGCGCACGGTCACGTCGATCTGCTGGCTGGTGCTCTCGCTGCAGGCGCGCATCATGCCTTCGGGCGCGCCGTCGAGGAAGCGCTGATGGGGCGCGTCGTAGGCGACATGCCCCAGGCTTTCATCCATGCCATAGCGCGTGGCCATCGCGCGCGCGATGTCGGTCGCTTTGGCGAGATCGTCGGCCGCGCCCGTCGAGGTATGGTTGAAGACCAGCATCTCCGCCGCCTGCCCGCCCACCAGCACGGCGATCTTGCTGGTGAGTTCTTCCTTGGTCATCAGGTAGCGATCTTCAGCCGGGCGCTGGATGGTATAGCCGAGCGCGCCGATGCCGCGCTGAACGATGGAGACTTTGTGCACCTCGTCGACGCCGGGCAATGCGAGGCCGACGAGCGCATGGCCGAGCTCGTGAAAGGCGGTGACACGGCGCTCGAAGGGCGTGAGCAGGCGCGAGCGTTTTTCGAGCCCCGCCACGATGCGCTCGATCGCGGCGTTGAAATCCTGCATGCCGACCCAGGTGGCCTTGCGGCGCGTGGCCTGGATGGCGGCCTCGTTCACGAGATTGGCGATGTCGGCGCCGCTGAAGCCCGTCGTGGTGGCCGCGATCTTGTCGAGGTCGACGTCGGGCGCGACGATGATTTTTTCCACGTGGACCTTCAGGATCGCGAGGCGGCTATTGCGGTCGGGCCGGTCGACGAGGATCTGGCGGTCGAAGCGTCCGGCGCGCAGAAGCGCCGCGTCCAGCACCTCGGGGCGGTTGGTGGCGGCGATAATGACGACGCCCTCGCTGGAATCGAAGCCGTCCATTTCGGCCAGCAGCTGGTTCAGCGTCTGCTCGCGCTCGTCGTGGCCGCCCATGAAGCCGGCGCCGCCGCGCGCGCGCCCCAGCGCGTCGAGCTCGTCGATGAAGATAATCGCGGGCGCCTGCGCCTTGGCCTGCGTGAACAGGTCGCGCACCCGCGCCGCGCCCACGCCCACGAACATCTCGATGAATTCCGCGCCGGTGATGGAAAAGAACGGCACCTTCGCCTCGCCGGCCACCGCCTTGGCGAGCATCGTCTTGCCGGTGCCGGGCGGGCCCACCAGCAATATGCCTTTGGGCGTGCGCGCGCCCAGGCGCCCGTAATCCTTCGGGTTGCTTAAGTAATCGATGGTTTCGCGCAGCTCGGCCTTGGCCTCGTCGACCCCCGCGACCTGCGCGAAGGTCACGCCCGTGTCGGTGTCGACATAGATTTTCGCCTTGTTCTGGCTGACGCCGACGAGCCCGCCTTTTTCGGCGAGGCGCCGAATGCCGAAATACCAGATCAGGAAGAAGAACAGGATCGGCCCCAGCAGCCCCAGCAGCCCCGACCAGAAGTGGCTGTGCACCACGCCCTGGAACGGCACGCCGTATTTCGACAGCTCCGCCGCCAGCTGCGGGTCGATGCGCGGCGTGACGAATTCATCCTTGCCGTCCTTGGCCGCCTTGTAATGCCCGTAGATATATTGGTCGTCGACATAGATGTCGCGCAGGTTATGCGCGGCCAGGTTTTCCTGGAACTGGCTGTAGGGGATGGTCGCGACGGAGCGGTCGAGGAACAGGTCGCGCGCCATCAGCAGCAGGAACAGCGCCGTCAGGAAGTACCCGAGGTGGATCGACGGCGCTTTTTTCTCGGGTGCGGGCACGGGACTACTGGCGCATGCTCCTGCCGTTCGCCTGGCCGGCCGCGACTGTCGCGACGACATGGGCGATCTGGTCGGCGTCCTGTTCCTTGCGCAGGATACGGCCCAGCGTCAGGATGCCGCAAATCCGGTTGTTCGCATTGAGGACGACGAGGCGGTTGACGCGCGCAGTCTTCATGATGTCGGCGGCGTCCGACACGGTATCGTTCTCGCGGCAGGTCTGCAGCCCGCGCGACATGTAATCCGCCACGCGCTCCTTGGCCGGGTCCTTGCCCTTGGCGATCGCGCGGATGACGATGTCGCGGTCCGTGATGATGCCGGCCAGCTGGCTGTCGTTGCCCACGGGCAGCACGCCGCAGTCAAGCTCGGCCATTTTTTTCGCCGCTTCCGCCAGCTTGGCGTCGGGGTGAATCAGTTCGGGATCGACCACCATGAGGTCTTTGACGAGCATGACAAATCTCCTTGAGAAGGGTTACGCACGTCAACGGCAGTACGGAAACTGTGGTTCCGATCTATTTGGGAGGCTGAATGGGTGACTGTGACGGTTGTGGCAACTGTGATTGCTGCGGAGAGGGAGAATATTGATGCTGTTGCTCCGCCTTTGTCTCAATGACAGTTGTGCGAGTTTCGAGCGACGACAATCTCTTATCAAAACTATCCATTTCAGTAAAAATATGACCAAATACGTTTAGAACAATTGTAACAACGATGCCAAAAACCGTGACAATGATGCCAAGTATCCAGAAGAACACGGTATACGTGACTTTACCGTCGATTTTAGTGTCGAGTTCAGTGCGCACACTATCAACGAGCGAACGGTCATAGCTTGTAGGAAGATCATCCCCCTTTTTAGCCATTGCCCGCAGCTCCAACACGCGATTGTTCTACCGCTTGGAAAAAATCGGTAATTTTCTTTTCCCCGGAATATTGGAGCCCAACAGTGCCACTCTGAAACGCGACTTCAACAAACATGCGGTTTCCGTCAATCAGTCGTCGATTGACTCCCGTCATCGTCCCAAGCAAATGACTGGAAGAGTTAATTTCCTTTTCGTCAATATCGATACGAATTAATCTTCTGTTTGTGAGCGCATAGACTAATGCACCCTGCTTGTCCTTGGACAGGTTTGCGATGAACGTCACATATTGTTGCAACGCATCTCCATTCACCGTCGTTTGGATGAAGCTCGAGATCTGTTCCTGTCGCTGCTGGTCAATGCCTGGGGATTTTAGAGCAAGAATTTCGGCCATCAAGTTGGCTAATTTTTCGGTATTGGACATCAAAATCCCCTAATTTACGCTCTGTTAGATTTTGTACTGATGCGGCGCGACATTTGCAATACTTATTTCTCATAACATGAGAAGGGTATCTAAATACTTCTGCAGTAAGAGAAAAAAGTTCGGGTGCGGGCCATTGGTAGCTCAGAATAAGCAGTTCTCAAGCTAAAGGACTTAAGTCGCCTACGCACGGCGGACACCGGCTGTTCCAACGCGGAAGAGGTATAAGAAATTTATAGTCCCTTTGTGAGCGAAGGATCGGGCACCTGGTGCGCCCGCACGAGTTCGACCACGCGCGGCAGCAGTTCCTGCGCGACACAGAGGATAAGGCCACGCCGCTCTTCGCCGTCGCGCAGACCCACCAGCGGACGGCCGTTCTTGTCCTTCAGCGTGTCGCGCCAGCCGGTATAGACGCGCTGCTTTAGCCAGCGCGGCAGCGCGGCGATGCCATTGTCGTCCTTCACGACGAAGAAATCGAAAGTGCGGGTGGGAAGGGTGACAGTCATTATGTGCTCCTGTTTTAAAACTTTGGTGCTCTTCTCCTCTCCCAGAGGGAGAGGATGATGGTTCACGCGCCGCTGTGCAGGTATTCACTTTCCGGTTCCCATCGCCGCTTGTCCGCAGGACCGCCGCGCTCGGCGTCGGGGATGCGGTGAAGGATGCGGCCGGCGAAAAGGCGCAGGCCTGCAATGCGCTTGTGGCGCTTTTGCTCGGCTTGCGCGCGGGCGCGGCAATCGGCGATGAAGTCGGGGTCGCGCTGCATCGCGGCGTTGCGCTGCCCGGCCCACAGCGACCAGCGGCGGTCATATTCCGGCACCGTTTCGTGCGGGTAGGGAAGGGGCGGCGGATTGAGCCGTTCCCACACGCGCAATGAATGGATGTGAATGACGTTATCCTGCGTCATCGGCAGCGTACTCCTTTTGTTCAGCGGCAATCGCCGGCGGAGGCGTTGAACTGGCAAAAACCTTCGCGCTGGAAGTCGCTTTCGATCACGAGAGCGCGCACGAGCAGCAGGTCGAAGGCGAGCACGAGGCAAAGGACGCAGAGCCCGCACAGGCAGGCCGCGTGACGGGGAAACCTGTTCATGGATTTACCCCTCCCGCTTGAGGGCGGCGATGGCGTCAAAGGCCGCGCGCCTCAGCTGGCGCATTTCGGCGGCGACGCCAGCGGGCGCGTTCGCGATTGCGGGTGCATGCACGTCGGAAATTTCCTCGATCTCATCCGACAGGCGCATCAGCGCGGCCAAAAGGCACATGCGCCCCACGCGCCGCATGCGCGCGCTATTGGCCATGTCTTTCGTGATTTCCGCGACGGCGTCGGCGGTTGAGGGCAGGGCGGGACTTTCAGAATCTTCCAGAAGCGGCGTTTGCATGACTCGTTGTCCTCCTACGTTTCCATGAAAACCAATGTATCCAAAATGGAAACATACGTCAAGAAGAAATTTCCAAACAGGAAACGATTTCGCTTCAGTGCTTCAGGGAGATCGGCCGGCTGACCGGCAGCGCGTCCTTCAGCACGGTCGCGTCCCGCGCGTGCCGGTCGGAGAATTCGCGCAGGCTCAAGGGCACGCCCTGCCATGACGTGAATTCGCCGAAGTCGCAGACGATTCTGCCGAAGGCCGCAGGCGCGCCATGCAGCGTGACAAGGGGATTATCGGTGCAGATGATCACAGCGTCGGCGGCCATTTGTGGCGCATATTCCAGCGACGAAAGCAGGTTCGAGCGGCATGTCAGCCCGCCGCCGATCTGCGCAGGGATATGTTCCAAGGTCTTCAGCTTGTTGTTGGCGCAATTATAGCCGCCGCCGACGCGAGACGGGCCGAAGGCCAGCGTCTCCACGTTATTGTGGGTGCAGATGAAGTCGCCGCCGACCTCCGCCGGGCAATATTGAAGCGAGGTAAAGGCGTTCAGCGAGCAGTCGAAGCTGCCCGGCACGATGGGCGGCGCGTGTTCGAGCGATTCAAGCCGGTTGTGGTCGCAGCGGAAATCCGCGCCCACCTGTTCCGGCGCATGGAGCAGCGAGGTGAGGCGGTTGGCGGAGCAGTCGAAGCTTTTCCCGACCGCGCGCGGCGCGCATTCGAGCGAGGAGAGGCGGTTGAGCGTGCAGATGAAGTCGCCGCCGACCGCGGCGGGCGCGCCCTTCAGGCTCGTCAGCTGGCTTCCCGCGCAATTATAATCGCCGCCGACGGTTTGCGGGCCGCCTTCCAGCGTTTCGAGCTTGTTCATCCGGCAGGAAAAATTCCCGCGCACGTATTTCGGCGCGCCCGCGAGCGAGGTCAGCTGATTGTCGGAACAGTCGAAGTCGCCCTGAACCTCGACGCAGGAGAGGTCGGGCAGGCGCTCCAGCCCCTTGGCGTGCAGATCGAGGCTCTGCCGGACGATCAGCTTGTCGCCGTCCTTGTCATAGAAGATGCCGAGCTTGAGAAAGAGCGCCTCGGCCTCGCTGAGCGGGGGCCGGCTCTTGCGGGAAAAAACCGTTTTCATGGGTGCGCGTTCCTTTTCAGCGCGAGCGCGCGGCGCACGGCGATCGTGCCGTGCAGTGTGACAGCGTCGCGCACGCCGGCGTCGTCGAGCTGCCGGTGCGCGGCGGGGATGTGCTCCCAGGACCGGAACGTCCCGAAGTCGCTGACGAGCTCCTCAAACCGCCGCGGCGCGCCCGCGAGGCTGGCGAGCCGGTTGCGCTTGCAGGCGAAGATTTTCACTTCCTCGGGGCCGCCGGCCAGGGTTTCCAGGCCGTTTTCGGCGCAGTTGAACATGTAGGGGACAATGCGCGGCGCATGCGCGAGGTTGACGAGTTTGTTGCCCTTGCAGATGTAATTGCTGCCGACAGTTTCCGGCCCGTACTCCAGCGAGGTCAGGAGATTGTCCGAGCAGTTGAAAGACCGGCCCACATGCCGTGGCGCATGCGCGAGCGTTGTCAGCCAGTTTTCCTCGCATTCGAAACCCCAATTCACCGTCGCCGGCGCGCCCTTGAGCGTCGTGAGCTTGTTCGTGGCGCAGCGGTACTGCTGGCCTACCTCCGCCGGGCCGCCTTCGAGCGACGTAATCTGGTTGTTGCTGCAGTCGAAGCTGCCGCCCACGCGGCGCGGCGCGCCTGTCAGCGACGTCAGGAGATTGTTCGCGCAGCGGAAGTCGCCCGTGACCACGCAGGGCGCGCCTTCGAGCGAGGTCAGCTTGTTTGTCGAGCAGTTGAAGTTGCCGATGAGCGTGACGAAGGACAGATCGAGAAGTTCCTCGAAATTCTTCGCGCCGATATCGAGGTCGCCGCGCGCCTCAATCGTGCCGTCAGGGTTTGTGATGACTTTCAGGCCCGCCCAGGTGAGGTACGCTTCCGCGGCGCGCGTTTTTCCCGGTGGCACGGCCAACGGAACCGTGACCGCGGGCGCTGCGGACTGGCTCGGCGATGCGGCCTGACGCGCGAAGGTCCATTTCATGGCGACCCCCGGCTGAGCGTGAGGCTATGCGAGGCGTCCAGGTCAACGAGAGCGCGTGCGGGAAAGCAGGCTTCCAGCCCCGAGAAAACGCGCGATGATGTCGTGGCGACAAGCCGGCACATGCGATACAACCTCGAAAAAAACGTCGGGGCTGTTTTAGCTGCGCTATACCGGCAGACGAGAAACGCTAAACCGCCCTGCCGTGGTGCTTTGGCTTGTCTTACTTTATATCAGATTCGGGACGCGGGGATCAACAATTATGTTAAATAAATTCATTAATTAAAATAGCATCTTAGTCAATACCCCATCCAAGCAGGTTCAGCCCTGCTTGCGCACATCCGCGCGTTCCTGGCGCTTCTTTTTGGATTGCAGCATGAAGAGGGCCAGTTCGGTTCGGGTCAGCTTGCGGCCATGGCTCAGCTTTTCCTCGATCAGGGTGCGATCAGTCAGGGGTTTGGGCATTTTTGAGCTCCATTGGTTTGAAATATAAACACACCACTCAAAATAATTTTTGAGCTTTCCTACAATGGTGAAAGCTTGTATGAAGCAGCCCGATTCCAGTCAAGCGTTAATGAAAAAAATTCACTGCGCAAAATTTCATTCGCGTGGGGAACTGCCCGCGGCGGTCGTTTGTTGAGAGCGAGACGGCCTCATTCATTTGGGGTACTTATTTCGGGGGATACAGCCTTTGCCTGTCGCGCGCATTTCAGGAACCAGTCAGCCTTCGATCGATTTCACGCTCAACCTCCTGGGCATCCGAGTCTGGGAAGACGCCTGCGTCCTGATTGCCAAAAGCGGCTGGGAATGGCGCCCTTTGGGCCCGCCGCGTCCGCTGCCCTTGCGCATCCCGCGCAGCCCGGCCGAACTCGATAGCGATGAATTATGCATGACAGCGCTGCAGTTCCAGAAGGAATGCCCCCATTCCGACCTCGCCGACATCCTGTGCCAGCGCAAGACTTTCGCCGAGGCGCTCGCCGGCTACGGCCTGCCCGTGCCCATCGCGTAAAATTTCCACGCATTCCAAATGACAAAGCCGGGCGCCAAATAACATGGTCGCAATGAGGTCGCATACAATTTTTAATTGTACGGCCATTCAACAATTGTTAAGCTTGCTGTGTTAGCATGATGACAGAAGAGTTGGGGCGAATCGGCGGGCGCATAAACCCGCCTTCATGTGGACAATACTGAACATACGGAACAAGGACGCTGCCTCTACGGCAGAAGGTTTTCGCGGGACGCTTGAAAGACTGCAGGCTTCCGCGAGGACGGTAAGGGAGTCGTTTTTCTCCAACTGTTCCGGCGCTGTTCCCTCCCTTGTCGCGCCGGGGCGTCGAGGGGCGCATGGGCAGGTTCGTCAACGTTGCTGAAGGTTTCATCGATTACCGTCTGAACATCCTGGGCATCCGCGTCAATGACGCGACATGCCAGCTCATCGCCCGTCAAGGCGAGGAATGGCAGGCTTTGGGCGCGCCGCGCCCATTACCGGTGACCGTGCCGTCGCTGGCACGCGCCGCGGCGGGCGGCTTCGACGAACTGCACCTGACGGCCTGCCAGTTCCTGACGGAATATCCACAGTCCGACCTGGCGGCGGTGCTCAGCCGATCGGCGAATTTTTTGGATGCACTGAAGGCGTCGTGACCTCCGCGACCGGGCGCGGGAGCCCTTTGCGTTCGGTGATCAGCGCGTCCATCAATGCCAGAAGTTCGTCCACCTGCAATTTTTCCCCGCGACGCAGCCGTTCAGCCAGCGCGTCGATCCCCTCGCGGGGTACCTGCCGTCTCATTTACACACCTTCTATTTTTTATCGTTTCGTCTTTGCCGCGCGGATTTTTCCGTCGCGGAAAAGAGGATTGTTTAACGCAAAAACACCAATTTATGGAAGCGTTCAAAAACGGGAATTTTGTAACAGTCGTGTAATTTTTACGGCGTGCGCGTCAGTGAGTTCTGGCGGCATAGGCCTGCAGCTGCGCGAGCACATGATCGGGGATGAAGCCTGCGCCGATGACCATCAGCATGCCCAGCCAGTTGATGGCGCGAAAGAAAGTGCGCGGACGTTCCGGCCCCGCGCTGGGCGGCAGGACGAACAGGAAATAAAAACCGTGAATGAAGACGAGCGCCGCGCCGATCATCAGGACGATCGCGGCGGGCAGGGCGAGCATGCCCTTCTCGGGATACTTCAGCGGCCAGAGGATGCCTTTGCCGAGGATGCCGGCCACGCAATACCCAAACAGGATGAGCGCGCTCAAAAATCCCGCGACGACGGGAAAGCCTTTTTCGCTTTTGACTTTGACAGGCTGCGACGGTGCGTTGCGTGGCATTGATCTCCTCCCCCAAGGTTCAGGACAAGTGTACCGGGTTTTGAGGGGAAAGGGAAATCGCGCGATCTTTCCCTCTCCCCCGTGCGGCGCAGCCGCATGGCGGGAGAGGAAGGGGCCCACGAAGTGGGAAGGTGAGGGGGACGTGCAAAGAAAACAATCGCTGTTATTGTTTGCGCCGCCCCCTCACCCTAACCCTCTCCCGCCATCCGCTTCGCGGACGGGGGAGAGGGGACTGCAATTGTCATCGCGAGCGTCAGCGAGGATTTTTTCCACGCGCCGCAATCGGGAAAGATTCCTCGGTCGCCGACGCTCCCTCGGAATGACAAAAAAAGTTTAAGGTACGGTCCAACAAAGGAGTGCAACCCCGGCGAAGGCCGGGGTCCACGGACTATGCAACCGCTTTCGTAACCTGCGGCCGCCTGTTCTTCACGGTCTTCCAGGTCCGTGGACCCCGGCCTTCGCCGGGGTGGCACTCAGGGGAACGTTCTTCGCCTGGCTTAGGTGAGCGATTCCACCGTCGCGCCCACCTCGACCGGTGCGCCTTCAGGGTCGAAGGCGGACTGGCATTCGTATTTATCGCCGCGGATATAGCCGAGCTGGTTCGACCAGAGCTGCGTACGGCCGATTTTCTGGCGGTCGCATTCGTGGGTGTGGCCATAGAACCAGAAATCGGGCTGGTATTTTTCGATGATCTCCACCATGTCGAGCGAATTGAAGGCCGGGATCAGCGGGCTGCCGTCGTACTGCGAGTTGGGGCACAGGGCCGGCGCATGGTGCGTGATGACGACGCGCGGGCCCTTCACGGGCGTTTCCAGCCAGGCGATCAGTTTTCGCTTGAACGTGTCGTGAAAGGCGATGGTTTCGCGCGGCTCGATGATCTTGCCGGGCGCGGTATAAATCAGCTCGTAATCCGTCATGCATTTGACGGCTTCGGCCATCGCGGCCTCATTCCCGCCGCCGCCGCCGAAATCCGTCCACATGGTGCCGCCGAAGAAATTGACGCCGTTCAGCGTGTAGGGCGCGTCGCGCAGGAACACGAGGTTCGGCAAGCGCTGCTTCGCCCAGGCCTCGAAGATCGCGTTTTCTTCATCGATCGGACGCCTTGTGTAATATTCATGGTTGCCGGGGACATAGACGACGGGTTTTTCCCAGCCCGCCAGGAACCGCTCCAGCAGGTGCGGCTTGTCGAGATTGAGGATATCGCCCGAGAGGATCATGAGGTCGGCGGCCGAATTTTTCGGCGCCGCAAGGTCTTTCTCGAACTCGAGATGGATGTCGCTGAAGCTGATGATTTTCATGGAGAGCAGGGTAGCATGATCGCCGCGGATTTTCCACGAAGGCTTGTCATTAAGGCAGCGGTCTATTTTTAATTAAATTGAGCCTGGGGCCTGATTACGCTTTCTGCCCCGGCCGCTTCCGGGATTCCGCGCCAGCGGCGCGGCGTCGTTATCCTTCAGAACGCTCGACATCTTCGCCGTGATTTCCGGATTGGGCAGGTTCGGGGTTTTCATGAGCATATGCACGAAGTTTTCGGCAAGTATCTCCTCGGGGTGGATCATATAACCGGTGTTCTTTCCCACCTGCTCGAAATACCCGTCGACTTCGTTCGGGAAGCAAAGGCGTGCGTCATCGCTGCCGAAAGATTTCCTGATCTCGTCAAAAGGCCTGCCGTCTTTTTCGACAACCAGCAGCTTGTGGACAAGGTATTGGAAGAAAGTTTTTCCCTCGTCCGCGTCGAAATCTCTTTCCGAGTAAATGAGGGGCACACCCCAATGGGCTTTGCCGTTCAACTGCAGCTCTATCACATGCTGGTGGACAGGCGCGTCGGGATTTGAAATTTTATGCTCTTTCAGGAACGGCGGAAGCTCGACCTCGCCGCTGTTTTTGAAGCCGATGACCTCGTAGAGTTTGTCCCGCAGCTCCGGATTTGTCCGGCTCAGCACATGGAAGAACTCGTGGGCGACGACAAAATTCAGCCTCTCCTGCGGGACCGCGATAAAGTGTTCCGGGAAGAATATCGCGTTCGCGCGCGTATAGGCGGCGCCGCCTTCTTCCCTGCCGGTGGTTTTGACAAAAAATACCTCGTCCGGAAGGGGCAAATTGAACTGTGCGGCCATATCCCTGAAAAGGTTTATGCCGATGGTGATTTTCCGCTTTTCTTTTTCCGTCCATTCCATCGTGTTGGCGCCAAAGAACCGCACCAGATCGGCCTGCGAAACGTCGCCGTTCCTCTGCGTTTTCGAATTGCGGTCGAAGGTGCTGATGCGCGACAGGTAATCGTCATTGTCAGTAATCAGCTCGCTGCCCTTTTGCTTCGAAGCAAAGGTCACGCGCGTGTGCCCACCCGCCATAAGCGTTTTATTGTCATTGCCCGCCCCAAAGGCGGACGATAGTGATTTCCGGGGTTTTTGCACTGTCTGCTTCATTCTTGCCGGTATCCCGCTGGGTTAAGTATTATGGATAATACTGGGGGCGCTCCTGAAAGTCAATAAAAGCTTTAAATGACTGATATCGTTTATACTATAAGAGAGAGCACCCCGCATTCCCGGGAACGACAGCCCGCCGGTAGGGGCGATTTCCACTTTCATCGAAAATCATTGTCATCCGAGGCGAAGCCGGGGGATCTTCCCAAGGTGATGATATCCGGTCGAGCTGTATTGAAAAGATCCCCCGGCTTCGCCTCGGGATGACAACAGGAAGGCTGATTCTCTGTTTTTTATTTACAACCTGTAATTGTACTCATTCAAACCATACTATATCACTATGAATTACTTGGGCTTTCCGTTCTTGCCATAATCCTATTTGACAAGTAGGAATTGGTCCCAGAGTCGGTGCAACGCAACAGAAAGAAAGTGAAAGGAAAGACTGCATGCATCTACAGGAGATGTTACGCCACGGCACCGACGTCAACACCCCCAAGAACCTCCACAAAAACGGCATTGAACAGGCCATCCGCGCTCCCGATGACCATCCGGCGCTGGCGAAAATAAAGGCCCTCGATCTCGAGCCGATCAAGTTCAAGCTGGTGAAAGAAAAAGGCTGGCCGCTCGCCAAGGCGGACTCGGTCGAACGATACTACAAGGCTTACCTGATGCTCTTCGCGCTCTATCCCAAGGAAGAGCATGTCCCCACCACCGACATCGACGACATGTGGCACAGCCACATCCTGGACACGCAGAAGTACATGATCGACTGCCAGGAGATCTTCGGTTTCTACCTGCATCATTACCCCTACCTCGGCATGCTCGGCACGGAAAATGCGGCGCTTGCGACCGCGCAGTTCGCGAAGACGCGCGCGCGGTTCCGCGAGGTCGCGGGGCTTGATCCCGTCGAGGCGTCGCATTGCGGGGGTGGCGGATGCGGCGGCAGCAGCTGCGGCGGTCATTCGTCCTGCGGCGGGCATTCAAGTTGCAGCAGCCATTCCAGCTGCTCGTCGCATCACAGCTGCTCGGGCTCCAGCCACCACGACAGTGGCGGCGGGCACCATGCGCCCTCGCACACGCCGACGCCCTCGCATACGCCCGATCCCACGCCGATCATCTCATCCTGCACCTCGTCCATCCCGACCGAGCCTTTGACGGATAAGTGGAAGAAGAAGGACAAGCCGAAGCAGGAGAAACCGGCGAACGACCCGGGCCAGCCCGCGCAGCAGAAGAAGAAACCCTTCTGGAAGCGCATCATCGGCGCGCTGGGTGACAACAAGCCGGAGGTCGCGCACGAACAGAAGCGCTCGCGCTGGGACAATTCGGTCGACCCGCGCTTCATGCGCGCCAAGGGCCGCCCGACCCGCGCCGACCTCACCGCCATCCTCGACACCTTGCCGGAGGGCGCGACGAAACATTGACCGCTGACAGGGAAGTCGCCCCCTGCGCCTGGCAAAGGGGGCGATTTTCTTATGCGCGCCGTCTCACACCGCCACGCATTCTTTCCTGTCGCGGGCGAGCCGGGCCGGAAGCGTGCCGCGCGCGGCGAAGAAATTGCGGACGTCGGCGAATTTCTTCTCGATCGTCGCGAGAATGGCCATGCGCCGGTCGGGCTGCGTATTGACCTCGGCCACGAGACAGAGCGCAGCCAGTTCGCGCGCGCCGAGCTGGGCGGAGGAACCCTTGAGCTTATGGGCGGCCGACTTCCAGCTTTTGTCGTCGCCGCGGCCGCAAGCGCAGTCGGCGAGCGCCGCCACGCAGTCAAGGCCGGTCTCCAGGAAGGCGCAGACAAGCATTTCCTCCTGGCGCGGGTCGCCCTCGGTGAATTCCATGATATGCGCCAGGTCGACGAGCGGCGTCTCCTCGGGCGGAATGTCCTGCGTCTCCGCCGCGGGGCGCGGCGCCTGGAACAGCCAGCTGTCGAGCACCGAGAGCAGCTTCGCGCGGCGCACGGGCTTGCTGACGTAATCGTCCATGCCAGAGCGCAGGCAGCGGTCGCGGTCGCCTTCCATCGCATGGGCGGTCATCGCGATGATCGGCACCGCGCGGCCGCCCGCCGCCTTTTCCATCTGGCGGATGTTCCGCGCGGCGGCGAAGCCGTCCATCTCGGGCATCTGGCAGTCCATCAGCACGATGTCGAAAGCATGGCCGCGCTGGCGCATTTTCTCCACCGCCCGGACGCCGTTCTCGGCCTCCTCGATATGGGCGAAGCCCAGTTTGGTCAGCAGCTTCGTCGTGAACATGCGGTTGACCGGGTGATCGTCGACGACGAGGACGCGGAAATTCGAAAAGACGGCGCCGGGCGCGGCGTTCATCATCGCCGGCCCGTTCTGGGCGACCGGAAGACCGCTCGCGATGGCGAGAGGCAGTTCGACGGTGAAGCAGGTGCCTTCGCCCTCGCGGCTGGCGACGCGGATGCCGCCCTGCATGATATCGGCAAGCTTTTTCGTGATGGCGAGGCCGAGGCCGGTGCCGCCGTATTTGCGCGTCGTCGAGGCGTCGCCTTGCGAGAACTTCTTGAACAGCTTCTGCTGCATGTCGCCGGACATGCCGATGCCCGTGTCCGACACGGTGATCGTGAACAGGGCCTGCCCGTCAGGCCGGCGCGCGGCGCGGACGGCGAGGCGTATGTGCCCGGCCTCGGTGAATTTGCACGCGTTGTTCAGGAGGTTCGTGATGATCTGGTTGATGCGCGTCGGGTCGCCGACGATATGGGCGGGCGCGTCCGCCGCATAGTCGTACTGCACGGAGATGCCCTTTGGCATGACGAGCGGCGTGACGAGCGCGACCGCGCTGCGCAGGCTGTCGTCGAGGTTGAACGGCACCTCCTCGAGCACGAGCTGCCCGGCCTCGATCTTCGAGAAGTCGAGGATGTCGTTGAGGAGCGAGGTGAGCGATTCACCGGACCTCAGAATCGCCTGGACGGACATCTGCTGCTCGGAGTCGAGCGGACTTTCGGCCAGCAGCTCGGTCAGGCCGAGGATGCCGTTGAGCGGCGTCCGGATCTCATGGCTCATGTTGGCGAGGAACTCGCTTTTCGCGGCATTGGCTTTTTCCGCCTCGGCGCGCGCGGTTTCGGCGGTCTGCTGCGCGTGGCGCAGGCTTTCGTTCATGAGGACCATCGACGTCACGTCGGTCTGGATGCCGACCACGCGGCTGGCGCGGCCCGTGTCGTCAGCGACAGCGGCCGCGCGGCACATGAAGTAGCGCTTGCAGCCGGCGGCGTCCCTGAATTTGATCGTCAGCGGCGCAGGCGCCCCGCCTGCCACGCAGCCGTCGACGAATTCCCGGGCGTTCGGGCGGTCTGCGGCGTCGACCAGCGACAGCCAGCCCGCGAGGCCCGGCGTCCAGGGCGCGTCCTCGGGGTATCCCAGCATGGTGCGCATGCGCGTGGAGCACCAGAAAATATCGTCCGTGACGTTCCAGTCCCAGATGCCGTCGTTGGCGCCGTTGACCGCCAGCTCGAATCTTTTCTGCGAGGCGGCAACGGTCTCGTCGCGCTCGCGGCGGATCGCCTTGTTGGCATCGTTGAGTTCCTGCGACATCAGCTGTGTCGAACGCTCCTGCAGGCGGATGGTCCTTTCATAGTCCGCATAGGCGGCCCCCACGAGCTGCGCCAGCTTTCCGAGGTCGACGCGGCCCGCGCCGTCGGTCGCCGATTTCAGCTGGCGTTCGACGAGGGTGCTCATGCGGCCTCCGACAGGAGCGTGATCGTCATCGTCTGGTTGTGCAGGGCGCATTTGCGCGTGGAATGGTGGTGGCAGATCTCGCCGTAGGAGTAAAAGCCGACGAGCGGCATGCCGGGGAGCGCCTGCTGCACCGTTTCCACCTCGCTCGACACGCGCTGGCCCATCAGGAGGTTGCGCCCGATGCAGCTGACGAGGATGGCGAGCGACTGCTGCGCCGCCACTTTCCCGATGTCGCGGATGGCGCTGGCGGCCGCGCATTCGGCGCCATGCACCAGGTTTTCGGTGTTCCCGTGCATGAGCTGCGCGACATAACCTTGGGGAATATCGCCCGCGAAGATCAGGCTTTTCGCCGCCTCGTCGATGCCGACGATGGTGCGCACGATGTCATGCGTGCTGTCGGCGGCGGGGTGAATGCTCAAAGGGAAGAGCAACCCGCTGCCCGGCAGCTTCGCCGCCTCGTCGCCCAGGTAAGACTTGTACAGGTCGAGCGCGGGCTTGCCGTCGAGCTCGTAGAGGATATTGCCCTTGGAGCGCGTGACGATGCGCTCGGGCCCGAATTTCTTCCAGCCGCCGATGCTGCCGTAACTGACCTTGAAGCTCTCGCCGTAAAAACCCACGGCGGCGATTTTTCCTGCCTCGGGAAGCGCGTCGACGCCGACGCCGGTCTGGCGGAAATTGGCGCCGTCGCCCGCGAGGCCACCGGTGACGATGACATTCCTGCCTGCATGATCCGTGATGCCGCGCACGAGTTCGCTGCCGTTGACCTTCAGCCCGTCGGAAAGCACGAAAATGAGGCTCAAGGTGTCGCCCGCGAGATCGAGCGCGAGGCGCTTCCCGGCTGCATAGGAGTCGGCATGGTCCGAGACGGCGGTTTCCGTCACGCGCGCCGTCGACCGTTCCAGCGCGACGGCTGCCGACACGGCTGACCCTTCCAGCGCACCGCCATCCGCGATTTCACCACCCGTGGTGCAGCCGATGAGGCGCGCCGAAGGGTAGGCCTGGCGAAGCTCGCCCAGATAAGCGTCCTTGCGGGGATAATCCGGCGACAGGAAATAGAAAACGAGGCCCGCGTTCGTCAGGATTTTTTGCGGGCGGGATGCTGCTGTTTCGCTGGAAATGGCGGTTTCGACACGCATGGAAATCTCCCCACTATGAATTTACAGAATGCATAAAATGTTCTTCAAATGCCGTGCCACTGGAAGAGCGTTTGTTTTGAACATGTTGGACAAAATTCCGTCCGCGGATATTGTGCAAAATTGGGAATGAAGCACCGGCTGCGTCCCGTTTTGAAACGCTCGGGCTGGCGATGCTGGCCCTTGGCGGCCCCGATGATAACCGGAATGTTAATAATTAATTAACCAGTCCACTGTAATATATTATGTATATTCGGTTTTATCTGTTCGCGCATCTTTGCAAGGGGTCCGACAGACATGGGCACACCATCCGTAGGCGACGCTGGCACCGCAATCGGCATCCTGAATGCGCTCAGCAATGGTGACTGGAAAACCGCCACGATCAACGGCGCGGTGCGCGCGGTCCAGAGCAAGACATTGTTGAACGCCGTCGCCGACCTGACGAGCGACATCGAGCCGGTTACGAAAGCGGTCGGCAAGTTCGCCGACAAGCTGCCGGTGGTGGGCGCCGTGATCACGGGCGTCTATGACGGTATCGAAGTTGCGGGTTACCTGCGCGACGCGTACCGGGACCGCAACGACCATGCGAAGGAAGTGAAGGACCTGGAACGGGCCGCGGTTGCGACCGTCGCCGGCATCATCGACGTAGGCACGAACCTGGCGCTTCCGCCCGGGGCCGGTCTTGTCGTGGACACGGTTGCCCGGCAGACGCTGGTCGAGGTCGCCAAGCATTTCGGCATCAAGGTCAATGACGCCGCCCTCGTCACCGCCGTCAAGGGTGCGATCGCGCTCGAACAAAAGGCCCAGCATGCGGGCAGCAAATTCCTGGCCAGCCTCTCGCACGACCCTGCGAAGATCGCGGCCGAACAGACGGCCTTGCTGCATAGCAACGGCGTCCTGCCCAAGAGCGTCAAGCTGAAGGGCAAGGAAGTGCCGCTCGAAACCGCGCTGCGCGACCCCGGCTTCAACAAAGCGTTCCGCGAAAACCTGCAGGCCGCCGAGAAGCACGGGCACCTCGAGGCGAAAGCGGAGATCGCCAAGATCGACCAGTTCGACGCGCTCGAACGGCAGCGCACCGCCGCCACCGGCAACCACGGCCCGCAGACCGTTGCGCACGCTCCGGCCCATCCGGCCCCGCACACCGCGCCCGCCCGGGCGTAAAGTTAGCCGTCATTCCCGCCCAGGCGGAATCCGTGGTTTATAAAAACGGCTGACTCTCCATCTGAACAAGAGGCGGTCGTCGTACACAGCATTCAAACAACATTCATCTCAGCGGAGCTATCGCTGTTTTATAACTTACGGTACTGGATTCCCGCCTGCGCGGGAATGACGATGCTCTTTTGATCCAACGGCTTTGAAGCTCTAGCCCCGGTACGACCTTGGCGTTTCGCCGAAATGACGGCGGAACGAGCGGTTGAAGTGGGAGAGGTCGGTGAAGCCGCAGGCGAGCGCGATGTCGCCGATGCGGTGGCTGCGCAGGGCGGGGTCCGACAACAGCATTGCCGATTTTTCGAGGCGCAGGCGCAGGATGCAGCGCGTCAGCGTCTCGCCCTTTTCCTCCATCAGCTGCGAGACGTAGCGCGTGCTGACGCCGTGACGCGCGGCCACCATCGAGACGTCGAGGTTGGGATCTCCCAAATTCTCCGCCACGAAGGCGAGGATGGATTTCTGGCGCGCCGCGCGCAGGCCCCGGCGCGAGGCGATCTCGGCCGCATCGCGGGATGCGCCCAGCATGAGGGACACGAGATCGAGGATATGGCTGCCCACGGTAGCGGCGAGCGTGGGATCGGCGGGCGCCGCGGACGATTCCGCGACGAAGTCGGCGGTGTAGCGGGTCAGGTATTTCAGGACCCCGGGCTCGGAGGATATCCGGCCGCCGGCGCGCGTCAATGCCTCGGGCGCGGCCGCCAGCAGCGTGCGCCGCGGCAGAATGAAGGCGACCACGTGCGACAACCCCGACGCGCCGGCCAGAAACCGGGCCTTGTGGACGCGGCTATGATAGGTGAGCACCGCGCCCGGCTTGTCGTTCAGGATCTCGACGCCGTCCTGGGAAACATGGAGCCCGCCCTCGATGTTGAGCAGGAGGCCGACGCTGCCGTCGCTCTCCGCCACTTGCGCCGCGGTGCGCGACAATTCGATCGGCGTGCGAATGGACTTGGCAAACTTGATCTCGCCCAGCGACAGCAAGTGCGTCTCGGCGTGGAACCGGTCGCGTGACGGGTCATCGAGCCTGCGGATGTCGCTGTTGATGACGTGGTGCGCGAATTCTTCGCGCCACCCGTCAAAGCGCCTGGCCTCGGGATACATGTCGCTGCTGAAACGATAACCCGGAAAAATGGTTCTGCTCCCCCAAGATTGCAACCGTGCTTATGAATCAAGCGCTAAATGGGGCGCGAGGCAAGTTAAAACTGACATACCATTGTATGCCACGGGCAACCAACGCGGCCTTCAGTACCGTTTTGGAACGGTGAGGGCGCTATTTTCCCTAAATAAATGAGCGGAAAATGAGAAACGTCAGGCGCGGTAGGCCGTGGGCGACAATCCGAAGCGCCTGCGGAAGGCGCGGTTGAAATACGACAGGTCGGAAAAGCCGCAGGCATAGGCGATGTCGCTGACGCGGCGGCCGCGCGAGGCGGGGTCGGCCAGCAGGGCCGCCGCCTTGTCGAGGCGCAGGCGCAGGACATGGTGGCTTAATGTTTCGCCATGCTCTTCCATCAGGCGGGAGACATAGCGCGTGCCGATGCCGTGGGCCGCCGCGATCATGTCGCGGTCGAGCGCCGGATCGGCAAGATTGTCCCCGATGAAATCGAGAATAGCGGAAAGCCGCGCCGCGCGCAGGCCCCGCTGCTGGGCCTGTTCGGTTGCGTCCTTGCTGCCGCCCGTCAGGAGGACGAGCATGTCGAACAGATGATCGCCCACGCTTTGCGTCAGCGCCGGGTGCGCGGGCGCGTCCGGGCCCAGCATCTTCTCGCTGTAGCGGATGAGGTAATCGAGAAACGCCGGGTTTGGCGCGAGCGCGCGGGTGCCGGCCTGCGGCGCCGCGGCCAGTAGCGCGCGGCGGGGAATGGCATAGGCGTAGACCCAGCGCGGGGGCACGGGTGCGGCCGCTTCAGCCGCGGATTCGCCCGCGCGCAGCTCGAAGGGCCGGCCATGATCGACGAGAAGGGCGCCGCAGCCGTCCTGCATTACCGTCTCGCCGCGCTGGAGGAGGCGCATCGGGCCCTTGCGGTTGACAAGGAAGGTGAGGTCGTCATCGCCGTCGGCGGCCTGTTTGCGGTCGCGGGCGAAAGCGACGGGCGAGCCCCAGTTGCTCGTGAACAGCACCTTGCCCAGATGCTGCCCCGCCACGTGCGCGGCGAAGGCGCCGGTCCCGCCGTCGAGCCGCGAGACATCGGCCATGATGACGCGGCGGGCGAATTCCTCCTGCCACCCGTCGAGCCGCTCGCGCTCCGGGTACAGGTCGGTGCTGAAATGGAACATGGCCGGTTTCATCACAAGGCGCATTCTTGCGAAGACTCTCCGGCGGCGCAAGCGAAATAACGGCTGTTCAAGCCCGGGCGGCGCTGGGCGACAGGCCGAAGCGCCGGCGGAAAGCGCGGTTGAAATACGACAGGTCGGAAAAGCCGCAGGCATAGGCAATGTCACTGACACGGCTGTTCTTCCAAGCGGGGTCGGCCAGCATGGCCGCGGCCCGGTCGAGCCGCAGGCGCAGGATATAGTGGCTCAAGGTTTCGCCATGCTCTTCCATCAGGCGTGAGACATAGCGCGTGCCGATGCCGTGGGCCGCCGCGATCATGTCGCGGTCGAGCGCGGGATTGTCGAGGTTCTGGCCGATAAAGTCGAGGATGGCCTGCAGCCGCACCGCGCGCAATCCGCGCCGCTCGGCCAGTTCCGCCGCGTCTTTCCCGCCGCCCGCCATGAGGACGAGCAGGTCGAAGATATGATCGCCCATGCTGGCCAGCATCGCGGCATCGGCGGAGACATGGGGGCCTGCCATTTTTTCGCTGTAGCGCACGAGGTATTCCAGCAGCTCCGGCCGGGCGGCGAGCACGCGTCCTTCCGCCGCGGGCGCCGCGTCCAGCAGCAGCCGGCGCGGCACGTGGTAGGCATAGACCCAGCGCGGGGATTGTCCCGCCGGCGGCATTTCTTGCGCCGCGCAGAAAACCTCGAATGGCCGGCCATGGTCGAGCAGCGTCACGCCGCAATTTTTATGCCCGGTGATCTCGCCGCTCTGGGAAAGGCGCAGCGAGCCGCGGCGGTTGACGAGAAAGGTGAAACCGTCGTCGCCGTCCGCCGCCTGTTTTTTGTTGCGGGTGACGGAGGCCGGGGTGCCATGATCGTCGGTGAACAGGACCTGGCCCATCTGCAGCGCCTCGAGGTGGACGCGGAACGGTTCGCGCGGATCGCCGAGGCTATTGAGCTCGGCGTTTAAAATGCGCCGACCGAATTCCTCGCGCCAGCCGTCGAGCCGTTCGTCTTCAGGATAAATGTCGGTGGTGAAGCGGAACTTCAACGAAATGCATCCTCCCCAGGAGCCGGTTCGAATATAAAACAGCGTTCAGCAAACATGTATGAAATAGCGTTTAGGCACAGGCTGTATCGCCATAATCGGGCGCCAGTTCCTTATAGGCACAGTAGTTGTGCGCTCCAGGACAAGAACTGCCCGGTTATCTGTGCCAGAATTGACGGATATACCTGCAAAGGGACATTTGCCTGGGGAGGTGCCTTTGCAGACGATCATCCTGACCGCCGCGGCGCGGCCGGCGTTTTTATTTCCTCATTAACGTAACATTCAGCGCGAAAACGCGGATTTGTTCCGGACCACGGGTTCCGAGCGCACGAGACGGATCAGGCTTTTGGCCGGACTATCGGCCACATCGCCGCCGGTAAAGCCGCGCCCGAATTCAAGGCAGGTGACATGCGGCGCATCCGGATCGTTCGCGAGTTCGGAGGTATAGGTCGAGTTCGACCAATAGCGCCCCTCGTCAAAAGCCGCGCCCGCTTTGCCTGAGTTCAGTCCTTCGAGAAAGGTACATTGAGGAATGTGATAAGTGCCCCTGAACGCGCCCTTATCCTTGGCGTCCTTCATGCTGTACAGCAAATCGGCGTCGGGTAGCGCCCAGTCATGATGGCCGTCGACATCGGCATGGCGGGCGAAGGCCGCGGCGTTTTTGAAATTCAGCCGCAGGCGATTGCCTTGCGCGTCTGTGGAATCCTCAGCCGCCGCGAACCAGTCGCGCCCTTGCCGGCGGCGCAAATATATCGAGCCGTCTTCCATGCGGTCGCCGGTGTGCGGCGCGCTGTTTTCGGACCTGCTGTGGAAAAGATTTGCCAATGAGATGTCTGTCAAAAAAACTCTCCTCCGTTGTGGCGACTTGGGGGAAGTGCAATTCAAAATCGTTGTTGCGTGGCATCCGGAGGTGAAACGCCGGAACCCGTTAAAACCAATCGCGAAATAAAAGCTGCACGTTTATCCTACGGCGATTCTTGCATTATGTCAAATGAAATCCGGCAGCGCCGGTGCGGAGAAAGGGCAATTAATTCATGAGGAAACACAGGCTTGCCGAAAACCGCTTCCAATTCCATACCAAAGTGATAGGATTTAATGAACAAGAAGAACATGGCAGGAGGCTTGAGGATGAAAAAAGGATTATTCGCAAAAGGCGCGCTGGTACTGGCTTTCGCGGCGGCGCTGGCGGGCTGTTCCAGCAATATCGGCCCGAACGCGTCGGACGCCTCGCTCAAGGGCGAAACCACGATGACCGAAGTCTTCAAAGGCGGGCCGGTCGGCCCCGCCACGCAGCTGAATGCGGGTGCGCTGAAGGCCGGCGGCAGTTACGAGGCCTCGGGCAAGCTCACCATCGTCGGCAACGTGCCGGATAACGTTTCCATCACCGTGAACGGCGGCAAGCTCGACGTGCAGGGCAACCTCGGCAACAAGGCGCGCATCGAGGTGAGCGAACCCGTCGCGACCCACACCGAAATGCAGACCGGCTACTGCTATGGCTACGACTTCGCCTCGGGCAAGTTCGAATATTCCTACAAGATGACGCCGCGCTGCGAAGTGACGGTGACCGATGGACTGGCTTATAACGACCCCGCACCCGCCGTGAACGTCGCGGGCGGCATCGGCACGGACGTGCACATCAACACCAACGGCCCCATCGCGGTGCAGGGCCGCGCGATCTCCAATCCGAACCAGATGGCGCCGGCGCGGAGGTAGCCGGCGGAATTCTACGACATCGAATTCGGAGCGCGATGTTGCCGCTTGCTACGAAGCCGGCGCAAATGCTTATCTTGAAAAACCACTTGAACAAAATGAGCTGGTCGAGACCGTTCGCCGTTTGAAAGCTTTTTGGTTCGAGACGGTCGTATTGCCGCAGCCGGGAGCCACCGCCGCGCATGAACTGGCCGAGCTGGAATGCAATCGCGGCTGGCGCTATCAGGTAGGTTTCGGCGCTCCGAAAGACCTTGTGCAGGCCTATGTATGGTATAGCCGCGCCGCTGCCAATGGCAGCGTATCGGCATCGCAACAAATCGAATCCCTTTCCTCATGCCTGACGCCAGACCAAATAGCCGAAGCCAAGCGGCAGTCGAGAAAATAGCAGGCGTCGTGAGCGAGGAAACCCCGATTTTGAAACGAACATTCTTTGGATGTAGGGCCTAAAAGGGGCTCAAAGAGCTGTGGCGGCTGCGCCCGGGGCGCGCGGCTTCATGCGCAGCGCGGGCATGAGAGTGACTTTTTGCTCGGTGGGTACGCCGCTGTTGAGCCAGTCTTCGTAAGCCGCCAGGACGAAATCCTTCAGCTGGACGTCGCTTTCCTTTCGGCGCGCGCTTTCGGCGGCAAGAAAGCCGAAGGCCTGATCCAGCGCCTGTTGCGTCCGTTCCATGACGGCGTCGCGCGCTGCCTGGCTTTTGCGCACCTTCGGGCCGGCGAGCGACATGAGGAGATCGCTGTTCGCCTCGCCAACCGCATCGAAATCGATGTCTTTCAGAAAGGCTTCCATGCGCGGGTTGAATTCCGCGCGTTTCCTGTTTTCTTCATCCATCTGCGCCCTGACTGCGGCGTTGCTGTAGATCACCTGCCGGGCATCCAGCGGCAGCGCGGCAGCCGGATCCTCCAGCAGTTCGTGGCACAGGCGCTCCCACTCATGCAACAGAGGCAGCGCTGTCGGCGCGGCGGTCTGGTTGAATGTCTTCTTCTTCGTCATCGGAACGCCGGATGCCTCTGCATGAGATAAGGTACCCCCTGATATACGCCCGTAATAACATTATGCCAAATGCTTTCTGTTAATCAATTGGTTTATAATGGTATTCTGTCCGGCGTTGGATGCCACCGGAACCGCCGCGCAATCCTGTTGGCCTTCAAAATGTATTTGACATAATACTGGGGAATCGGTAGTATAGTACCAAGCCTCGCATCTACGGCAGAGCGGTTTAGCTTTTCTCGCCTGCCGGTATAGCAAAGCTAAAACAGCCTTGAAATTTAATTGTTTAAGGTTGTTTTGTGTCGATGCTCAAGGTCCGCCTTTCCGGTCACACAGTCAGCCCTGAACAACGCTTCCGAAGCGATGCGGACATGCGCGCCGCTTTAGGGAAGTGACTTAAACCGCGATTAACAAGGGGAGAAGGAATATGTCAGCAGATCATGCCAATGGCGCGCCGGTCACGGTCGGGAAAAACTTCGTCATCATGGGCGGCGACCGGATTGAAGTCGGCCCCAGAAGCCACAGGGTCACGGCATACACCTATGATGCCGTTGAAGTCAAAACCCGATACGGCAGCCTCGCGCCGGGCGTCAACATCAGCCCCGATTTTAATACGGTGGTCCTGAATGGCGTGATGATCGAACGCGCCGCCGACAAACATCTTGTGATTTCGGCGCCGGGCGCGGTAAGCGTCAGGCGCGGACCCAAGGGCGCATCCGCTAGACCCGCGCAGCAGACGGGCGATCCGCAAGAGAAATTCCGGCAGGAATTTCTTGCCGCTGCGGAAGCATATATGCGGCCGGCCGCCTTTTTTCCCACGCGTGACGATACGTTTAAAAACGTTCCCGACACCTGCCAGGGCGATTGGGGGCCGTCATTCCATGCGGGATCTCAGTTCTGATCGCCGGAGCCACCGCATGCCCACAGCAACAAAAGGAGAGCAGCATTGAGCGCCCTGACCGCATTTAACAGCCAATTCGTCAGCCTGTCCCAACAATATGCGCTGGCGCAGGTAAACGAAATTACCGAAGCCTTAAAACAGGCCGGTGTGCGAAATACATTCACGGCAGCCGCCGCAAAAGACAGTACCGGTCTTGATTGCGTGACGGTTAAAAGCTATACCACCGACGGCGTTTTTTTCCGCGAAGGTTCTTCATCGGTTGCGACGCAGGGTTATTTGTCCACGGAATATCTTGAAGGACCGACGCGCGAGCTCGACCATTCCGAAATCGACGCTAACATCCTCCATGCGTTCGACTGGATCCTGGGAAGAGAAGAGCGCGCGGCCTATCAGCGGTACCTGTCCAGCCATCCGCAGCCTTAGCGCCAAAAAGACCTGCCAGGAGCGGCGGTCAGCGATCAGCCCTGCTGCGCCTCCTGATTTGGCGGGAAGAATGTTTTGCGCAAGGTTTCGAGCGCGGCGGTGAGCGCGACGATTTCCTGCTTGTTCCAGGGGGCGGGCTTGCCGCCGGTAAACGCGGAAATATCGCGCTCGGCCACAAGGCTCAGGCGCTCGAGGTCGAACATGTCGAGCAACGACAAGGTCACCCGCGCCTCCGCCGCCGCATTCAATGCCGCATGGATGGACTTCACCCGATCTTCCGCGAGGTCGAACATGACAGGGTCGATGTCGTCGAAATGCGTCGCCGCCTGTCCGACGAGCCATTTGATCTTGTCGAAGACGTCGCGGGGAAAAGCGACCTTGGCCACCTGGCCCTTCAGAAAGGCGATGCGGGCTTGATACTGCTCTTCCGTCATCGCCATGGCCGAATTCCATTTAATGTCATGAAGATCTCCGAGGGGGCTGGGACGATTGAGGGGCCGGTCGCGCATATGTCCACGCCACCCACCCAGCCTAGCGCGCTGCATGCGCAAAAACATCTCTTATCATCCTGACCAGACGCGTCCCGCACCGCCGGCCGGTGAGGGGGCAAAAAAGCCGCATGCACCGGGATTCATTGGGAAATTCCGGATTATGCCCAAAAACATTGTAAATCTTGCAAAACAGGCTTATATTATCTGCATTCGAATTACTTAGTTTTGCTTGTTTGTTCGCCAGTAAAGGCTTTCCCAAGACATCGCTGCTTTCGAATAGAGACCGACGCAATCGTTGCGGATGGCTCAATTGCACGAAAAGTGCGTTTCTTAAAGGAGGCCAATATGGCTAAAGGTACAGTGAAATGGTTCAACCCTCAAAAAGGCTTCGGCTTCATCCAGCCTGAAGACGGCGGCAAAGATGTGTTCGTTCACATCAGCGCCGTCCAGGCAGCCGGCCTGAGCGGTCTGAACGAAGGTCAGAAAGTGACTTTCGACATCGCGAACGAAAGAGGCAAAGACGCTGCGACGAACATCCGCGCGGCGGCCTAACCCGATCTTTTCTTCGATCGCCGGAAAGCGCAACCCGCGTTTTCCGGCGATTTCTATTTGACGGGCAAGCGAAGCGGTGACGGGAACGCGGGAACTACCTTCGCAATCAGTCATTGGCAAGGCGGGAGACACAAGGACCTCGGTTCTTCGTGTCTCCTTTTTTTTTGCGCCGCGGGAATGCCCTGCGGTTGCGCATCGTCCATTCGGGGAACGCCTGCACAACAAAGGCGTTTGCGCCTAAGAAATGGAGGCATGCAATGAAACATCACACAGAAATACGCTCATTCCTTTGCGCGCTGACGATATCGCTTCTGGCCGGCGCTTCGCTGGCGCAGGCAGCCGACACCATCAAGTCCGACAATACCGGGATGAACAAGCTGGACGGCAGCCGGGGCGCAGTCACGGCGGACCAGCAGGGTTCGTCGAAAAGCGACCGCGAAATCACCCGGCTGATCCGCAAATCGGTCGTCTCCGATAAAGCGCTGTCTTCTTACGGGCACAACATCAAGATCATCACGCGCGACGGCGTGGTGACCCTGAAAGGGCCCGTCAAGTCCGAACGCGAGAAGATGGATATCCTGAACCGGGCCAACACCGTCACCGGCGGCGCTTCCGTCACCGATGAAATGTCCGTCACACGCTAATTTTTGAAAGGAATAAAATCATGGCTGGTAAAAACACAGCGGTCTTCGGGATCTATAAAACCATCGCGCAGGCGGAACTGGCGGTGGACAAGCTCCTCGCCACGGGCCTTCCCGAAAACGACATCTCCGTGCTGCTGCCCGACAACGACAGCACGCGGCAGTTCGCGGTCGAGAAAAACACCAAGGCGCCTGAAGGCACGACGACCGGCGCGACCACCGGCGGCGTCATCGGCGGCGCGATCGGTCTGCTCGCGGGGATCGGCTCGCTCTCCATTCCGGGCCTCGGCCCCTTCATCGCCGCGGGCCCGATCATGGCGCTGCTGGCCGGCGTCGGGACGGGCGGCGTGGTCGGCGGCCTGATCGGCGCGCTGTCCGGCATGGGCGTTCCGGAATATGAAGCCAAGCGCTACGAAGGCTACGTGAAAGACGGCGGCGTGCTGTTGTCCGTCCATTGCGATACGTCGGAAGAAGTCTCCAACTATAAAGACCTGCTGGAAGAAACCGGCGCGCAGGATATTTCCTCCGCGGGCGAATCCTCGATCAATACGATCAAGCTGTCCGAAATGGACAGCCGCCCCGGCACGCTGTAAATTTCTGGTTCTTGCTTAATCCCCCCGGGTGCTTTCCGCATCCGGGGGGATTTGCTTTGGATGGGTGCGTGTTTCGGCCAAAAAGCGCGTCAAATAAAAACCAGCGTAACCCCGGCGAAGGCCGGGGTTCACGGACTTGGACGACCGTGTAGAACTGACATCCACCGGTTACGAGATCGATGAAGTAGTCCGTGGACCCCGGCCTTCGCCGGGGTTGCGTGTGCTTTTGTCCCAGCCTTTTGGAAACCGGCCCTAATGACCTGAAAAAATAGCCTTTTTTTGCCTAAGGCAGCGGGGTTATGCGATTTTTAACGCCAAGTTCCTATGATGGGAGGAGCGCCGCCGAACCGGGGGAGGGAAGCCTGACCTATATCGCGATCAAGGACTATGTGTTCGACCTGGGCCGGGAAGCCGATGCCGCTCTGGTGATGTTCCCGCAATTGCGCGACACGGTGTTTTTCGTGAGCGCCGGTCCCGCGGACCGGAACGCCAGCGCCGAGCTTGTCTGCCACGGCCCCGCCTGGGACAAGCACAAGAACGATGCCGGCCGCGTCAAATGCGTGCGCCAGTCGGTGCTTAGGTCGCTTTCCGGCGGCTCCAGCTGCGCGGTGCGCAGCGCCGATTATCCGGACCTCTGGTACGTCGTCATCAACCTCGACCGCCAGCGCCACCATGTCGACCGGGTCTTCAGCCTCGACCATGAGCTGGGTCACCAGCTCGTGCCCGAGGGCTATTACAGGGGCGACGACGGCGTGCTGCACGGCGAGTCCGCGGCCGACGCTTTCGGGGCCATCCGCTGCATCCAGCGCTTCGGGCCCCAGCAGGGCGTGCGGCTGATGAGCGAAAAGGCGGCCGACCGCGCGCTCGTCCTGCTCAAGGCGGCGTCGCGCTACACTGGCGACTGGGAGCATATGACGACGCAGGTCATCGCGCATGTCGTAAAGGATGAGCCCTCGGTCCAGTTCGAAAACCTCGGGCCCAAAGAGACGATCGACATGGCGGACCATATCGCCCAGCATTATGCGCTGACGCCCGCGCAGGCGAAGGAAATATGGCGCCGCGCGCGCGACCTGGGCGACGGCGCGGCCGGCGAGGGGACGGAAGAAAAATATTACGAGGACAAGGCGCGCAACGGCGGCGCGGCCGATAAATTCGCCGTGGGCAAGATGTTTTTCAGGGGCGGCAAGGTGAAGCAGGACCAGGCGCGCGCCGTGCACTGGTTCCTCGAGTCCGCGCAGCGCCAGTATGCCGACGCCCAGTGCTGGCTCGGCTACTGCTATCGCACGGGCGCGGGCGTTCCCAAGAATTTCGGCGAGGCCTTCCGCTGGTACCGTCTCGCGGCGGACCAGGGAAACAAGGGCGGCATGGCGGGCGTGGCCGAATGCTATTATTTCGGCGAAGGCACGGCGCGCAACGACGCGCTGGCCGTCGACTGGTACAAACGCGCCGCCGCCGCGGGCGATCATTTCAGCATGTACCGTCTCTCCGAAGCCTATGCCGACGGTCACGGCCTTGCGAAGGATCCGGAGGAATCGCAGCGCTGGCTCGTCAAGGCCGCCGAAGCCGGTTCCACTTTCGCCCAAATGAAACTGGGCGAGGCGGCCGCGGACCTGTCTGAGCGCCGCAAATGGTACGCCAAGGCAGCCGAAGGCGGCAGCGCCGAAGCGAGCCGCCGTCTCGGCACGATTCCCTCGGTGACGCCATCCGGCACATTCGCGACGCCCATGCCCTCCGGCAAGGCGGCCGCGACGGCGCCGCAGGACCTGATCGACGCGCTGGTCCACCGCAAGGACAAGAAGAAGGAAAGCGAAAAGGCGTAAGCGCCCGCACCCTTGTTACGCAACCCCGGCGAAAGCCGGGGTCTTGCATGTATCCGTATGTATGGCGGTTCCATTCCAAGAACGGAGCCACCCAGCCGACGGAAATATTTTAGACCCCGGCTTGCGCCGGGGGTTGCGGCTGTTCTTTCAATGCACCGACGCCGCGCCGGCGTGCTGGCCGGCGCCGGAGCGCGGGAAGCTGGCGCAGAAAGTCGTTCCCGCTTCAGCGGTGGAGGTAACGCTGAGGGCGCCCCCGTGCGCCATCATGACCGCGCGCGCGATGAACAGGCCGAGGCCCAGGCTCATCTTGTCCGCCTTCGCCTTGGGCGGCGGACTTTTCAGCGGGTCGAAGATATGGACCAGCGCCTCGGGCGGGATCGGCTCGCCCTTGTTGTGCACGGCGATCATCACCTCTTCGCCGCTCCCCGTCACCCGCACCTCGACCGGCGCCTCGTCGCCGTGCTGGATCGCATTCGCAGTGAGGTTCGACACCACTTCGGCGCAGCGCACCGGATCCCAGTAGCCGGAGGTGTCGCCCTCGATGCTGAGCCGGATTTCCTTGTGCGGGTAGGCCGAGCGAAGCTCCTCGA
The DNA here is from genome assembly GCA_025934695.1 of Alphaproteobacteria bacterium. Lineage (GTDB taxonomy): Bacteria > Pseudomonadota > Alphaproteobacteria > Micavibrionales > UBA2020 > JAPWJZ01. Next base: position 1,079,747 of record JAICWS010000001.1, on the reverse strand, counting down.
TCGCGTCCCTGGCAATGTCACCCAGGCCGATCAAGGCGCAATTCAGCGGCATGCCCTTGCCGAGGCGAAAGCGCGTGGCGTCGATGAGGGCGGTCACGAGCTCGTTGATGCGCGCGCTGCTCTTGCCGATCTGGCAGGCCAGGTGCTTTTGCTTGTCGTTGAGCCCGCCGACCGCGGGCAGCGTCTGCGCCGCCTGTGATATCGCGTTCAGCGGGTTCTTCAGGTCGTGGATCAGCGTGCCCAGAAAGAGCGTGCGCGCCTTGGTTTCCGTCTCGCTGTATTTGGTGAGCGCTTCCGAAATCAGCTCGTCCATAACGCGGTTGAAATTGCGCACGTCGACGATCTCGTCCTTGTCGGGCACACGGTCGCCGAGCCAGCTGTTGAGCAGGCGTTCACGAAGCGCGACGAATTCCGAGAGTACCTCCAGGCTGTCGAAACCCGACAGGAACCGGTGTTCGGCATGGACCTGGGCGGCGTCGCCGCAGGACGTCGCGGAATCCGACGGCGGATGCTGTGCTTTATCAAGACGTTCCTCGAGCAGCTTGAGAAAGGCCGCAATGTTGTCGCGGAGTGAGGATTTGTCGATCGCCTGTTCAGGGGGGAGGAACTCGCGAGCATAATCCTCCCATCGCGCCATGATCTCGGGCGTATTCTGCCGGATGAATTCGGATAACCGCATCGACGCCCTCAAGGAAAAGATCACATCGCCATGTAAAACGCCTGCCTTTCACAGGTGGTTGCGCGGCGGGTTGGGGGTACGCATGCTGGAATACCGCGGGCGTTTTTAAGCGCCCATTCACAAATTGCAACCCCGGCTTTCGCCGAAGTTGCATTGGTTTTTTTTCTTTGTCATCCGAAGCTGCGCCAGCGCCTGAAGGAATCTTCAAAGGCGCGGAAGGATAGGGGTATCCGGTCAGAACGCACGTGGGGAAGGTCACTCGCTGCGCTCGGGAGGACATATTTTCCCCTTTCCGGCAATATGTCTAATCATTCCCCCTTTACAAAGTAATTAGTTGTTTTAGTCTCGTCGTGACCGATTCCGGTTCATTCAACAAGGAGAAAAACATGAATAAAGTTATCCTGACGGCGGGTGCCGCGGTTATCGCGCTCGCATGGGGCTTTTCCGCCCAGGCTGCCGACGCGCCCAAGCTGAACGATGCGCAGATCGCGCACATCGCTTACACCGCCGGCGTCATCGACCTCAAGAACGCCGAACTGGCGGAGAAGAAGACGAAGAACGCCGACGTCAAGGCCTTCGCCGAAGACATGGAAAAAGATCACAAGGCCGTGAACGAAAAGGCGCTCGCCCTGTGCAAGAAGCTGGGCGTCACCCCGGAAGACAACGATACGTCGAAGTCTCTCGTAAAAGGCCAGGACGAAGCGCGCGCGAAGCTGGAGAAGCTCGACGGCGCCGCCTTCGACAAGGCCTACGCGGATAACGAAGTCGCCTATCACGACGCCGTGAACACCGCGCTGGAAAAGACGCTGATCCCGAACACCAGCAACAAGGAACTGAAAGACCTGCTCGAAACCGGCCTGAAGATCTTCCAGGGCCATGAAGAGCACGCCAAGACCCTGGACGCCAAGCTGAAGTAATGCTGCGTCCGGCACGATACGCCCTCGCCGCAACGGCAGGGCTTGCGCTTATCCTCGCGGCGGCGGCTCCAACCGCCGCCGCGGGGAAGCTGCAGGTGAAGATCGACAATCTCGTCTTCGCGCCTGCCAAGCTCACCGCCCATGTCGGCGACACGGTCGAATGGACCAACGCCGACTTCGTCGCCCACACCGCGACCGCGAAAGACGGCAGCTTCGACGTCGCGCTGCCCGCCGGCAAAACGGGCTCGACCGTGCTCAAGAAAGCCGGCCATTTCGACTACTACTGCAAATTCCATCCCAACATGAAAGCCGAAATCGACGTGGTGGCGAAGTAGGCCGCCCGCGTCTGTTTTTCCGCCGCACCCACAATTTGCAACCCCGGCGAACGCCGGGGTCTAGAATATATCAGCATGCGTGGCGGCTCCGTTCTGCAGGGCGGAGCCGCCAAACGCACGGATACAGGCCGGACCCCGGCTTTCGCCGGGGTTGCATACTCTTCGGTGTAAAGTTGATCTACTTCATTCCTGGCGTTGCCGGTTTCGGCGCCCAGATGATGGGCAGAGCGGGATCGCCGGCGGGTTCCGGCTTTTTCGCGGCCTGGTTGAAGAGGGTCGCGGTGCGCGGCGTGATTTCGGGGAGGTCGTAGCCCTTGGTGTAGGCCCCGCCGTGCTCGACGGTGTAGCAGATCTTGTCCATCGCCTCGACCGCGAGCGCGGGGTATTTGCCGACCGAGGTTTCGCCCGACAGCATCACGGCGGAGGCGCCGTCGTACACCGCCTGCGCCACATCGCTCACTTCCGCGCGGGTGGGGCGCGGATTGTCGCGCATGGAATCGAGCATCTGAGTCGCCACGACGACGGGCTTGCCGGCCGCGCGGCATGCGTGGATCAGGTATTTCTGCACGCCCGGCACTTCCTCGAACGGGATTTCAACGCCCAAGTCCCCGCGCGCGACCATGGCCGCGTCGATATAGGGCAGGATCTCGCCGAAGTTCGCGACGGCAGCGGGCTTTTCGATCTTGGCGATCAGTTTGGCGCGGCCGTTGATAATGTCGCGGGCTTCCTTCACGTCTTCGGCCGACTGCACGAAGCTTTGCGCGATCCAGTCGACGCCGAGCGAGAGAGCGAAGGCCAGGTCATCGCGGTCCTTGGGCGTCAGCGCGTCGACATGGCGCGAGAGGTCGGGCACGTTGACCCCCTTGCGGGAAGAGAGTTCCTGCCCGTATTTCACTTCGGCCACGATATAACCGTCGCCTTTTTCCGCGACCGTCATGCCGATGTTGCCATCGTCCATGAGGAAGCGGGCGCCCGGCTCGAGCGCCTGCAGAATATCCGGATGCGGGAAGGAAACGCGCGTCGCATCGCCCGGCGTGGGGTCGAGGTCGAAGCGAATCTTCATTCCGGGCGAGAGCTTGATCTTCTTGTCGCCTTCAAAAGCGCCGATGCGCAGCTTGGGCCCCTGCATGTCGGCCATGATGCCGATGTCCGCGCCCGTGTCGGCCTGGATCTTGCGGATGATCGCGGCGCTTTTCGCGTGGTCCTCGTGGCTGCCGTGGCTGAAGTTCAGCCGGAAACAATCCGCGCCCGCCTTGTAGAGCGCGTAGATCGTTTCATACGTGTTGGTGGCGGGGCCGAGCGTGGCGACAATCTTCGTCCGGCATTCGCGGTCCTGCGGGTCGGGTTTCTGGTCGGTCAAATGTGCGGCCTTTTCCTGTGTGATGGCTTTATCATACTGAAATAATAGGAATTCGTCAAATTTTGGAAATTAACTACCTGATATTGGTACTTTTCTATCCGCAACCCCGGCCTTCGCCGGGGTTGCAGAGAAGGGGCACGGGCCGGAAATTATTTGACATAACTATACACCTGGGTTATAGTCGACGCAACCATTTTTATTCTCGGAGAGAGTATTGATGCAGTTTTCGAAAGCCGCGATTGCCGAAGCCGAGCGCGCGCTGATGCAATATTCGGTGATGTACACCGAAAAGGCGGACGGCACTTTGTATGTGCCCGGCGATCTCGATCTTTCCGGGCGCCAGCTGCATCGGCTGCCGAACCTGCTGCCCGTCGCCGTGGCCGGAAATTTTTACTGTTACAATAATTTCCTGACCTCGCTCGAAGGGGCGCCGCATTCCGTCGGCAAGGGCTTTTACTGCTACAGCAACAGTCTGAAATCGCTGAAAGGCGCGCCCCACAGCGTGGGCGGCGAATTCTGGTGCGACGTGAACCAGCTGTCCTTCCTCGTCCATGCGCCCGCGTCGGTGGGATCGAACTTCCATTGCAACGATAACCCGCTCGTCTCCCTCGAAGGCGCGCCGAAAAGCTTCAAGCAGATGAAGTCCGATTTCGGCATCTTCCAGTCCTGGCACGAGATCCCCGCGCACCTGAAGATCGCTTAAGGGTTTTTAACCGGACGTTCTTCACGAGCTCTTTCGCACGGAGTTACGGAGGAACGGAGTTCTCGCTTGTCGCGCGCGGAGCGCGCAATTCGATTAAATGCCTGCGGCGCTTCTCTCTCCATTAAGAAAGATACCGTTCCTCCGTAACTCCGTGCGAAAGGAGCTTGCGGAAACGCCGGATCAAATATCGCTTACGCCAGCGCGATGCCGTGCTTTTCCAGCGTGGCGCGGATGGTGCGCAGGGCTTCGCCGGTGAGCGGCGAAAAATCCTCGCTTTTGGCCCAGAAGCGCGCGAGCAGTGTAACTGAAGCGGCGGAGACGCTGTCGATCGACACTTCGGGCGCGGTCTTGCCGTCGTTGACGAAGCGCGGGTCGTGTCGGAGGGCCTCGCGGATGGCGCGGATCGCGGCGTCGATATCGGTATCGGATTTCAGCGCGACCTTCACCTCCTGCCGCCGCGCGGCGTTGCGCGAGTAGTTGCGGATGTCGTTGCCGCCCCAGATCTTGCTGTTGGGCGTATAGATGAAGATATTCTCGGCGGTGACGAGCTCGCTGCCGAACAGGCCCAGCGACTGCACCTGGGCGGGGCCCGCGCCTGAGGCATAGTCGATATAGTCGCCGACCTTGAACGGCCGCAGGATCAGGATCATCACGCCCGCCGCGACGTTCGAGAGCGTGCCCTGCAGCGCGAGACCGATGGCGAGGCCAGCCGCCCCCATCACGGCGAGGAGCGAAGCCATGGGAATGCCGAACAGCCCGATGACGGTGATGATCGCGACCGCGACGATCAAATATTTCAGCCCGCGGCCCAAAAAGCTGCGCAGCGTCGGGTCGAGGTGATGCATGTGGCGCAACCGGTGGTTCAGCCAGCCGCCCAGGAACCCGCCGATGGTCAGGATCAGCACCGCGATCACGATGCGCAGGCCCACGGTAATGACAAGCGCCGTGAGGCCCGAATGGTCGCGCGAAAAATGCTCGATCACGCGGTCAAGCAGGCTCACCGGCGCCGTCAGCGCCTTGTCGATGGTATTGGTGTCGGCCGCGGCCGCGCCGGATGCCGCCGCCGCGGCGATATGGGCGGGAGAGACTGCCATGTCGACGATAATGGCGCAAGCGGCCAAATGTTCCGCGGCGGGGAGGCATCTTTTGGGGCATTGCGCCGGGAAAACGGGGGGAGTCGAACCTTAAGGCAAAACCACCCCGACGAAAGTCGGGGTCCAGTTATTTAACTTCTATCTCATCAAAAATTTCGAGGTAGAGGTTTTATAAACTGGACCCCGACTTTCGTCGGGGTGGTTCTGCTGTCTGACTTGTCATCGGCTTTCGCCGGGGTTACGGGTTGAGGGATGTTTTTAAAATGAGAACCAAAACTGCCCCAAAGAGACGTAACCCCGGCACAAGCCGGGGTCTGACATTATATCCGTGGGGGCGGTGGTTACGTTTATGTGCGGTGCTTAAAACGGAGCGACCACGCTGTCTGAGACTTCCTGGACCCCGGCTTTCGCCGGGGTTACGGCAAGCTTACGCCGCCGCCTGCCGCTTTTCGTTGCAGCGGCAGAGGTCCTGGTGCGAATGGTCGGCGTGGACGGGTTCCTGGTACTTGCCGCAGATCTTGCAGGCGGGCGCAAGGCAGGGGCGGGTGCGGCAGATGTCGCAGAAGGGCGTGGTCAGCTGCTGCGCCTTGCGCGCCACGGCGAGCCAGAGATAACAGGCCGCAAAGCCGATCAGGACGCGCGCCGCGAGCGTATCCGCCAAGCCAAAGGCGCCGAACAGGAACTTCGCGAAAGCCGCGAAGGCGAAGACAATACAGGCGCAAACGACATAAACGGCGGTGGGGCGGTATTTTTCAGGCAGGTTCATGGCGCGGTCCTCTTCAGCCAGCTTATTATATAGTCGCGGCCTTAGATTTCCAACAGAGGCCGCTGCGCTCCCGGCCTATTTTTCGCCTTCGGCCACGAACCGCCAATAGCCCATATCGTCAACGGGACGGATATGGCGGCGCTGAGCGGGCGGCGCGCCTTCCTGCAGCAGCTCGTCGATGTCAAGCAGCACGGTCTTCGCGTCCCTGTAATAGGAATGACCGAGCGGATCCGCGCCGGCGGAGGTCACGTCGATGGTGTCGACGCCCTTGACGATCACGATGCCGGCGCTGGCGTCGCCCGCGCGGCGAAAGCCGTTGAAGTCTTTCGAGGCGCGCAGGGCCTCGTCCTTCGCCGAGGTATAAAGCGTTACGCGGCTGGCCAGCGGCACGATGTCGGGCGCCTCCTGCAAAAAGATATCGGCGTCGACGTCGGGCGCGGCCATGATGACCTGGCCGAACAAGGCGCGCTTGTGCGATTGCGCGATGTCCTGCAGCGCGTCGAGCAGCGGCTGGTTGCCCATGCTGTGCGCCAGCAGGTCGACGCGCCAGGCGCCGGATTTTTCGGCGGTGTCGAGCAGGAAGTCCTCGATGTCGTCGGTGGCCCAGCGCGCGTTGGCCGCGTCGCGCGGGTAACCGACCGTCGTTCCGCGCGACGGCCAGCTGAAGGCGAGGATGGGGCCCGGGTAATGCAGGTCGCGCGCGATCTGCGCCGTGCGGCCGATCGCCCGCGCGAAGCTGTTGCGATAGCCGTGGATGAAGATGAGCGCCCGGTGTCCGCCTGCCGCTTCGCGCGCCGCGTTTACCTGTTTGAAGAAGGCGTCCTGCGGCAGCAGGGTCACCGCCATCGGTTTTTTGAGGACCGGATCGCTGATATCGGCGCGGCCGTAGGTGACGGTGCCGGTGCCGCCCGCATTGTCGCGGCGGCCGGGGCCGAAAAATCCCTTGTCGGGCGTGGTCTCGTCGCGGTCGGTCGCGAAATAGATCGACACCGGCGGCCCCGCCGGTTGCGGCGGCGGCGCGGCCACGCAGCCCGACAGCGCGGCAATGACCAAAACGGAAATAAAAAGACGAACCCCTGACATGGGGATAATGTATCGCGGGCGGAACGGGAATTCAATTGCGGCCTGCAACACCAGCAAACATTGTCATTCCGAGGCGAAGCCGAGGAATCTTCGCATTGTCAACCATCGGGCTCGTTGAAGCTTGGGAAGATCCCGCGGCTGCGTCCCGGGATGACAAAGTATCTATTTCTTCCTCACCAGCGACAAAGGGTGCCGGACGTGGATGGCGGTGTCGAGGGCGACGCCGGACTCCGCGTCCTCCTTGGAGGGCGGGGACGCCGGCGGTGCCGCGGGCTGAGGCGGCTTGCCGCCCAGCTGTTCGGGAATTTCATCCGCCGCATGGAAGGTGCCGAAGTCGGTTACGAGGCAGCCGAATTTTTCCGGCGCATATTTAAGCGTTTCAAGATGGCCGCCGGTGACGGAGAAAATTCCCCCAACCTCATCCGGCCCCAGCGCCAGATTGCAAATAGGTGTCTTGTCGCAGGTGAAGTCGCCGTGCACGATTTCCGGCGCGCCCGCGAGAGTGAGAAGATTATTGCCGCTGCAATCCATCGATGCGACCACGCGCGGCGTGCTCTTGAGGTCGGCCAGGAAATTGCGGGCGCAGCCGTAGCCGCCGCCCACTTCTTCGGGGCCGCCGCTCAGGCTGGTCAGATTGTTGCCGCTGCAATCGAAATTGCCCTTGACCGCTTTGGGCGCGCCTTTGAGCGAGGTCAGTTGATTGTCGCCGCACAGGAAGTCGCCCTCGACGACGCAGCCCGACAACTCGGGCAGGCGCCGCAGCTTGCGGTTCCGGAGATCCAGGCTGCCATGCACGGTGACCGTGCCGTTCCTTTCGACGTCGTAGGGCACGCCCAGTTTTTTCACCTCGGCCGTGCACCGCTTCGTGAGGCGTTCCTGGCTTGTCAGGGCGGCATTGCTGAAGATATCAAGCATCGGGCATTCTCCTCGAGACAAGTGACAAGGGACGGCTGACGGCGAGCGGCTTGCCGAGCGTCACGGCCTCCTGCGCCGCGGCGTCGCGCAAGAATTGCGCCAGCTCCTCGCGGAGGGCGGCGGGCGGCAGGCTTAACGGGTCCGGCTCGGGAAGTTTATTGCCGTGACTGATGTAGTCGCCCTCGACCATTTCGGGGCCATGCTCCAGGCTGGTGAGATCGTTGTTGCTGCAATCGAACTTGCCGTACACTTTTTTCGGTGCGCCTTTGAGTGATGTCAGCTTGTTGCCGGAACAGTTGAAATCGCCCAGCACCGTCACGCCCGACAGATCCGGCAGCGCCTGGATGCCGCGGTTGGAGAGGTCGATGCCATGCTGCGCCACCAGCGTGCCGTCAGGCCAGACCGCGACGGCGCTCACATGATGCAGCAGCGTTTCTTTCTTGCGCAGGTCCACGGGTTTGCCGGCTGCTTGTTTCGGCGCGGATTTTTTGTTGAACAGATCGAACATGCGTTGCCTCCTGAGCGTCAGCGATGGTTTCTCAGGGACCGCCCAGCGGGGCCGGGGGCTGAGGATAAGTTTGGCGCGGCGCGATCTCGCGCGCGGGCGCGGGGCCGCCGAGATTGGAAGGTATGTCTTTCGGCGAGTCGAAATTGCCGAAGTCGCTGACGACGCGGGCGCAGTTTTGCGGCACGCCGTGGAGCGTTTGCAGTTCCGCCCCGACGACGGCGAAAGTGCCGGTGACGTCCTGCGGCGCATCCATCAGCGTCGAGATCGAGCAATAGTTGCAGCGGAAGTCGCCGGTGACTTTTTTCGGTGCGCCATAAAGGCTCATGTAACCGCTGTTGCTGCTGCAATCGAACGCCGCAACTTCGCGCGGGGCGCCCCGCAGGTCCCCCAGTTCGTTGCGCGAACAGTCATATAGCCCGCCGACTTCCTTGGGCCCGCCGTCGAGGTTGACCAGTTCGCTGCCCGAGCAATCGAACCGGCCCGTGATTTTCGCCGGCGCGCCGTGCAGCGTCATCAGGTGATTGCCTTCGCAGGAAAAATTGCCCTCGACAGTCACGTCCGACAGGTTGGGCAGGGAATAAAGCCCGCGGCGCGACAGGTCGACATCGCCGTGAACGGTGATCGTACCGTCTGCCGCAACGTCGTAGGGCAGTTTGAGCTTTTTGATTTCCGCGAGCTGCGGATTTTTTTCCTTGCCGAATTTACCGGCGACTTTTTTGAAAATGCCAAGCATGTCGAACACCCTCCATGAAAAATCTGGCGGATGTTTTAACCTTGCTTTACCGGGACGCGGGAAACCCTAAACACGCGCCGCCGTGGACTGCATTGGCCTGAAGAGTTTATAGCAGAAACGTGGTGATTATGTCAAATAAAAATATGAGGTTCCCTTAATTTGACTATATTTTCAGTGGTTTGTTTTTAGTGCCACCCCGGCGAACGCCGGGGGTCCACGGACGAGAAAGAACGTTTTAGAACAGTCGGTTGGTTGTCATGCGGATGGGTTCAAGTCCGTGGACCCCGGCCTTCGCCGGGGTGGCACTCGTTGTTGGATTGACGTATAACAAAATTTGACATAATAAGCCAAAGACCCTATGATAGCCGCCAAATCACCGCGCGCATTTTGACAGGACGAATAAGGATTTCATCGCCATGGACCAGGAAGACCCGCAAGCCATGACCCCCGAAGCCGCCAAGGCTTTCGAGATCGCCGCCGCCAAGGAAAAGGGCCGCATCCTGAACGCCGTGCGCAACCCGCAGGCCGAATTTTTGACCGGTTACTATTTGCTCCACAAGTCCGACCTGGTCGTGAAGGCGATGGCGAAACTGGTCGCGCGGGACGAGGCCGACAAGGTCGAAGCCTTCCTCGCTTCCGACCCGCGCCGCGTCGAAACGCTGGCCGAACGCGGCCAGGCGGCGGCGCTGTTCGACGTGCTCGAGACGCTGGGCAAATCGCAGCAGGCAAGAATTTTAAGCGCGACCGAAAGCGAAAATTACGGCGCGCCGAACGCGACCGTGCTGCAGACGCTGGCCGCGGAGAAGGACCCGCAGTTGCAGGAGCGCCTCGCCAAAATGCTGCGCGGGCTCGACGGCGCGCAGTGCACGAAACTATTCTCCGCACCCGGCGCCGCCTGGTGGCTCTCGTCCTACGGCCGCGGCGACCTGCTGACCGAACTGATGGGGACGTTGTCGCCCAAGCAGCGCCAGTACATCGTCAATCACTCCGGCGACATGGCCCGCACCATTTCCGCCACCTGCCGCGACGACCTGACCGCGCTGTTCAGGGACTGCAAGTTCCCGAAACCGTCAAAGCGCGCCGCGCCGAAGCCGGCGTAAATTTTATCGATCATTGTCATTCCGAGGCGCAGCCGAGGAATCTTTCCCGCGTGCAATAATGACGGATACCGGTATTGCCGATCCTTGGGAAGATCCCTCGCTGGCGCTCGGGATGACAGCAAGGGTGCGCTCTTTTCCACTCCGGCGAAAGCCGGAGTCCAGTCATCGACTCTTTCTACCTCAATATTCATGAGATAGAAGTTCAATAAACTGGACTCCGGCTTTCGCTGGAGTGGGCTTGTGTGCGCGGCCAACCTTCAATCGTCATTCCCGCGAAAGCGGGAATCTCATCCGAATACAATGTCATTCCGAGGCGCAGCCGAGGAATCTTTCCAATGTGTAGTAATACCAGACGCACGGCGTCGCCGATCCTTGGGAAGATCCTCGCTGGCGCTCGGGATGGCGGTTGAGGGCGTGGCGGCGTTAGCATAATACCGCCTGCCAGTTTCCGGTTGCATACAACGACATGCCGTGGCATAAAATCGGCATTCAATCCGTCAGGGAGAATTTTCATGAATCGTTTCAAACTCGCGCTCGCCGCGCCGTGCCTCGTTGCCTGCCTTCTGTCGGGATGCGCTTCCGTCACCAGCGGCAAGTTCCAGCCGCTCTCCGTCGCCGCGGTCAAGGGCGGCGAGGACGTCGACAACGCCAAATGCGCGCTGACCAACGACAAGGGCACCTGGTACGCCAACACGCCCGGCAGCGTCATGGTGCAGAAAAGCTACGGCGACCTCGTGGTCGTCTGCAAAAAGACCGGCTATAAGCCCGGCACCCTGTCGGTCAAATCCGCCTCCAACGGCGGCGTCTGGGGCAATATCATCGCGGGCGGCCTGATCGGCTACGCGGTCGACGCCTCCTCCGGCGCGGGCTTCGACTATCCCACCAACCTTACCGTCTCGATGGGCAAGAACATCACCCTGGCCCCGCAACAGGCGCCGGCGGCCACGGGACAGAAGAAGACGACGAATGATTGATTTGGAAGGGGCAGCTGGTCAATTAACCCGCTCCATTTGATCCGAAAGGTTCACAACGATTGACGCTTTCAGGAAATTTCAGAGGCACCTTGATAAGAAGCTTCTTTATCACCGCCGCAATTTTGATTTTAGCAGGTTGCGCTAATTCTCCATACGTCGTTGCGCGGATGGATCGAAGTCAAATTAGGTCTGTGCCAGATGTCCAGTTATGCGAAGCATATAACGGCCATGCTCCGAATGTCCTGACGGCTATGGCTGACGGCTATCAAGAGGGTTCGACCGGTTGTCGCCCGGATCACAACTCCACAAGATTTCGTTCATCTGTCGTAAGCGCTGAAGTCAAGCGCAGAAGCATCGAGTGTGATCCAACTATACACTACTGCATGGAGCAAGGCTTCAAGAAGGGGACGTCCCAAATGCTCTCGTGCGTCGAAGTAGAGCGGCGGTCGGAAGCGTTGAAGTGCTCAATCGGACGGGCCCGGGCCTTTCAGGAAGAGGAAGAGCAAATGGATGCCGGAAGCATAGTTGGTAGCGGCGGCAACCAGCCTGTTTACTCTTCCAGCGAATGCGTTGGCGCGGTAGTCGCGGGTGTATGTCATGGCAGTATCCTGCCGAACGCAGCATATCATCCGGTTTGCCACGGTCAGATGCTAAATGGACAATGCACGGGGCCAATGTTTTAGCGGAAGCACAAATATTTTTAACTTACTTCGTCTCTTTTTGAAGCCTTTTATTGATAGGTGCTCGCTACCCCTAAGTCGTCGGCTGTAAATAGGCGTGCAAAGGAGCGCAGTATTATCGCTACAATTTGAAGGCGGCCACTAAATTGCTCAGACTTGAGCGTGATGCCATTGAACAAAAGTTGTTACCTTTCGCTGAGAAAAATTTTCTTCGAAAAGCGCGATCAACTTACCTCTATTGTATGTCGTTCGGAAAATCAGACGTGCATTCAACCAATGCGACCCATCGCCACTTAAACCGTATCTTTTCTCATAGAATACTCAGGGGACGGAAAAGGTATTAGCTGCCATAATGTCCGCAGTCTGAAACTATTAATTTTCGATTCATGCGCCAGGCGTTCAAGCACGCGGCGCATAGTTTCAGAAATTTTGTTATATTGAGGTTCCATTTCGCTATACCAGCCCCGGCTTTTCGGGCGCAGGCAAACCTTCAAGAAGTCTCGAGTAACATTTGTCAATTGCTGACTTTTGAGAAAGTTATACATGTCTTCTTCGCCTATCAAGGCCAAAAGTTTAATATCTTCGCGTGTGAGCGGTTTCTGCTCATCTCCGTTTACTATTCTTTCCAATTCCGCCGTCCAGTTGGTATTGGCATGTTTTGACAGCTCAATTTCGTTACCAACAGCGGCGAGACGATTTTCTAAGTCAGAAGCAATATTTCCAAAAGAGGCATCGGCATAAAAATAAGTGGGATCTCCGCCCTTCCTGCCGACCTCTATGAATTCACGAATGATATCATCTGCGGCGTCGTTCTCGTCCAAGGCCTTTAGCCGCGCGGTCGCCGAATCCAAATGATGTAGTGGAGCGTCCTTTTTAAAATAGTTTTTGAAATCTTCGACAATCTCATTCAGATTATTGCTAAAGCTGCCATGCAACTTCTTCCAAACCGCTTCCCATTCCGTCATCCTGGATTTGTTTTGCATATCTTTAGATATCTGTCTTGAAGCGCTGGTTAGGCCGTTATTTATCTTTTCTGAATCGAAGAAGCCTTCGCGAACGAAGGAGTCAAACAAATGGTCAAGGTTGATATCCGGTGCGCCAAAAAGTTTTTCCGGAAGGCCTTGAGGATCCATGTGGCGTTTACCTTCCCAACCGCGTGCACAAAGACGGACAATTGAGTGGATGGAAAGGTGGCGAGTTGTTTCATCATGCGTATCGAGAATGTCTTTGAGATCGGTAAGATAGCGCTTAACCCTTTGAAGGGTCCGGATGTTTTTTATGTCGAAGGCGTTAGAGTACTTTAGGACTGCCTCGAAATTTTTGTCGCTTTGCTTATCAAAAACAAGAGGTACCAAGTCGGAGGTCTCAGCGACGAACGCCATATCGACATCGACAATCTTTTCACGATAACTAGAGTAAGCAATCGAATCCTCCTCGGAAAGTTCGGTATCGTTGAGAATGAGAACAATTTTGCAGTTCCGTTGCTCCTTCAATGTTGATAGCAAGCCTAGAACATCCCGAGCATTTAGCTGTTTGCTTTTTCTCTCAAAATCATCAATGCATACCAAATAATCCTGGACGTTAAGCCAGCCATACATTTCAAAGCTCGAAACAATATTTTTGGCAGTGCTAAAGTTTGAAGAGGCCACTTTGGCGGCGCGATTACCTTTGAGAAATTGAATTAATTTATCTGGCTTGCTTTCCAAGGCTTTCCGTTGAGCGGCGTCTTTTCCAACCCAAGAAGCGGGGATTGCCTGCATAAAAATTAAGGCTTTAAGTTCTTCAAGGCTATTGACGCCAAATAGCGAAACATAAGAATAGTTAGTTGAACTGATTTCATTGGAGTTCGCAGCTTCTTTCGACCAGGCATTCCAAGCAAAGGTTTTTCCAATTCCCCATTTACCTTTAATGACGAGCACCCTCACGTCTTTACTGTTTTGCTTTAAGAAGTGAAGGACTTCATTTTTTATGCTTTCAACTGACATCTCAAAAATCCTCTCATGCGCAAGATGATTGCGGTCGCTTGCAGCCCAACCGCTAATATTTTCCCTTATGTTGACCTATTTCGCCATCAGCATCACCCTCATTAACGTCACCTCCCTCGGCGCTCCACCACCCCGACTATAGCTGATCGTCACGCCCGACCCCTCGGGCCCGCGGAGGCGGGCGGAGATGTCGGGGAGGGTTTTTTGGGCGAGGCTGATGCCGTCGATGGCGGTGATGAGGTCGCCGGGCTGCAATCCGGCGAGGGCGGCGGGGGTGTTGGGAAAGGCACGGACGACTTCGGCGCCGCCAGCGGCGGACTTGAGCGCGAGGCCGACACCGCCGAAGGTGCGGGCGGGTTTCGTTTTCGCGGTGTTGACGGTGCGCATCGAGAGCAGCGGCTGGATCCAGGTCTGGACAAAATCCCAGTGCAGGAAAAGGGAGCCCACGAGCATGACGATGATCACGGGCAGCACCTGCGCCACGGGCAGGGACAGGCGCCGCCGCGCGGGCCGGATAACGACTTTGGGCGCGTGGTCCTGCGGGTTTTCCCGCTGGTTTTTCGGCTCCTGGTCTGAACCGCTGCTGTCGCTCATGACCGCATCCGCATCACTTCTCCCCCGTCCGCAGCAGCTCGCGCTTCAGCGTCACGTGCTGCGGCGCGCCGCCGTTGCGGGTAAAGGTAATCGTGACTCCTGAGCCGGCGGGGCCGCGCAGGCGGCCATAAATATCGGCGACGGTTTTCTGCGCGACATTCAAGCCGTCCACGGCGGTGATGAGGTCGCCGGGCCGCAATCCCGACTGGGCGGCGGTGGTGCCGGGGAAGAGGCGATAGACGGTGGCGCCGCCGATCGCGGGGCGCAGGTCGAGGCCGATGCCGCTGAAGACCGCGGCCGCCGGGTGCGACGACATCGCCTGCACTTCCGGCGGCGGAGGCGGCGGCTGGCGGTTCGGGTCGGTGTAGATGGCATAGCCGAGGCCGATCGCCGCGCCGAGCAGGGAGTATAAAAACATCGCGGGGTTTTTGTTCAGCCAGCGTTTCTTGACAGTCACATTCGGCGGATTTTCGGGCTGATTGCCGCTCATGACGGACGCCCCACCACGGCGTAGATCGCGCGCGCGTCGGCCTTTTTCACGCGCAGGATTTTTTCCGGGTTGTACTGGCGCAGTTTCCAGCCCGCCTTGTCCTCGGTCTCGCCCATGAATTCCTTCACGATGGCGTTGCCGTCGGCGTAGACGAGCACGCAGTCGTGGCCGATCGAGGGCGGGCGGTAAGGGTGGACGGAGACCATCTCGCCGTATTTGTAACGCGGGAACATGCTGTCGCCCGCCACGTACATGATGAAGGCGTCGCGCACGTTGTCGAGCTCCTGCGGCGTGGGCTTGCGGTCGACGATGAATTCTTCGGTGATGAGCACCTTGTCGGGTTTCGACGCGGCGGCCGGGCCATAGACGGGCACGAAAGGCCGCGCCGTCGGGTGCGCCGCGCCGCGCGGCAGCTTGACGGGGTGTTTGGCCAGGGACTTGCCGCCCTTCGCGGCCGCGGGCACCAGCAGGTCGGCCAGCGCGCAGGACAGCGCCTCGGCCAGCAGCTCCATGTATTGCTGGTTCAGCTTGATCTTGCCGTTTTCCAGCTTGCTGACCAGCGCCTTTTGCCGGCCGATGGCCTGCGCCAGGTCTTCCTGGCTGAGGCCGCGGGCGATGCGCAGTTCGCGGATGCGGTTTTTCATGATTCCCTCGTTCGTTCTTAGGGCAATAGTAGCAAAATCGGACGTTGACGGAAATGGAAACTTTGGTGGTTGACAAAAGTTTCCAAATTGGATACGATCCAGAATACATGGAATCGTGAAATCAGCGGCTGTCAGTGGCGATATTGTTGAAATTCGCGCAAACTGGCGGCCTTTTTTTATAGCTCCGTCATCCTGAGCGAAGCGAAGGATCTCCCTTTGCTGGCGGCCTCCCCATCCGTTTTCGGTGAAGGAGGATCCTTCGCTGCGCTCAGGATGACGCTGAGAAATTAATCGACAAACCCCGTCTACAATCCCGCGGCGAAAACCGCTTTCCGCCGACACCCCAACTTTGCTCTCAAGAAGGAGAACCACCATGACCCCCCAACTCAAGAAAATCGCCGCCTTCGCGCTGATGTTCACGGCCTGGCCGATCCTGATGCTGGGCGACCTGGCTGCGCGCGCGGCCGGGCACCTGCTGGATGCCGCCGCCACGCTGGCCGGGAAGGAGTAAGCATGTTCGCGCCCGTTCCGCGCATCATCGAGGTGCCGTTTCATATTGGCGACTTTCTGTCCGGAACCATGCACATGGACGCGACCGAGACCGGCGCTTACTGGATGCTCTGCGTCGCCCATTACCAGGCGGGCGAGCAGGGGCTGCCCGATGATGACGTGCAGCTGGCGCGCATCGCCCGCGTCAACCCGAAGATGTGGAGGAAAATCCGTCCCGCGCTGGAGCGCAAATTTTCCGTAGAGGATGGCTTTTGGCGGCACAAAAGAGTTCGTAACGTTCTCCTGCGGGTGAGCGAAAGGAATTCCAGCCAGCAAGCCAAATCCTTGAAAAGATGGAACGCACCCGATGCCGCGGCATTGCCGCGGGAATGCCGCGGCAATCCCAACCAAAAACCAAAAACCGATAAGGTTTTTAACCCTGAAGAAAGGGATTCTTCCGCGCAAGGCTCCCGGCAGCCCTACGACGTCGAGCGGGCCGTGCACTATACCGCGCTGCTGAAGGCGAAGAAACGAGCGTCCGAACTCAACCGCGATTTCCGCACGCTCTGCGCGCTCTACAACTCCTTCGTCGACAGCCGCGGCATCCCCGGCGACGCCGACGCCGCCTTCCTCGGCTGGCTGGAAAAATTCACGGAAGGGAAGGGGCTGTGAAAGTTCCCGAACGCGCCGCCGAAAGAAGTCCCCTCTCCCGCGCTTGTCGCGGGGGAGGGTTAGGGAGGGGGATTGTCCTGCACGTCGAGCTCGGGACAATCCCTCTCCCCAACCCTCTCCCGGCATGCGCCGGGAGAGGGAGCGAGTGGAAGTCTCCCTGCAAGTGGAATTCTCAACTCCCAAACGAAAGGAACCTCAACCCATGAACGCCTCACGACGCACTTCGAAAGACTCAACGCTCCCCGATCCGACGCCGAAGCCGGTGCCGGCGACGACGGATGACAAATCTTCGGCCCCGCCCGCGCCGCCGCTGCATGATCTCGACGATGCGGAGGAGGGCTGGCAGGGCAGCCGCATCGAGCAGTTCACCGACGCGGAAGGAAACCCCGGCGCAGCGGTCGCCTCGCCCGGCGAAAAGCTGCCCTCGACCGCGGACAGCCCCGCGCTGCTCGCCTCCATCGCGATCTACCGCGAGCCGGACGGGCGCCTGTCGCTCGTGCGCGAGCATGTGCCGCAGGCCTTCTTTACCGTCGGCAAAGACCTGCTCGACGAGGTGACGGGCGAGCTCGCCGCGCGCCTGAAAAGCTTCGTGTAAGGAGGCGCGCGCGATGGGCAATAGGAAAGGATCGGTCAAGCGCGGCAACCGCGGGCTGATGGCCCGCTCGGTCGGCCTTCCGCCGCCCGAACCCGACTGGCCGCCCGAGATGCACCTCTGGCATGCGGTCCTGGTGCAGGGCCTGATGGACCTGAAACAGGGCCGCATGTTCGAAACCGAAAGCTTCGAAATCATCTGCGACACATTGGGATTGGAGCCCGACTATGTCCGACGCAAATTCAATGAACGACTGCTCAAGGAGCAAATGCGCGACGCCGCGAAGCAGAAAAGCCGCAAAAAAGCCGCAAGAGCCGAACCGGCGGCAAGCGATCTTCATCGCGGAGTACCTGACTGACTTCAACGCGACGCAGGCGGCGATCCGCGCGGGTTACGGCGAAAAATACGCGCGCCACACCGCCTGGCGGCTGATGTCGAAACCCTATGTCGCGGCGGCCGTGCGCGCCGCCGTCAAGGAGCGCGTGGCGCGTCTCGGCATCGACGCCGACGATGTGCTGTTGCGCGCGCTCAAGATCTACGACATGGCGACCGCGGCTGTGCCCGTCACGAAATATGATGCGGCGACGAAGACGCGCATTGAGACCGGCGAATACACCTTCGACGGCGCGCTCGCCGCCAAAGTGCTCGAGATGATCGGCAAACTGCTCGGCGCCTTCCGCGACCGCCCCGCCACGGAAGAACGCCCCTTCGTGATCCGGATTCATGAGGGGGAGAAGTGATGAGATCGTCCCCTCTCCCGCGCTTGTCGCGGGGGAGGGTTAGGGAGGGGGATTGTCCCGAATTCGACGTGCGGGGCAATCCCTCTCCCCAGCCCTCTCCCAACATGCGTTGGGAGAGGGAGTTAGCCGCGGCCATCGAGAAGGAATGAAAGGAGTCCCCTCCCCCGCAGGGCGGGGGAGGGGATTAAGGGAGAACCCGGTCCCGCATTTTCAACGTCATCCCCGCGCACGCGGGGATCCCGTGGGATTTGAGAAAACGCCGGGATTCCCGCGTGCAAATGACGAGAAAAGGAGAGAGAAAGACATGACCAACACCCCCAACGGCTTCACCTATCACCCGCCCGGTCCCGTCGGCGCGGCATTCCTCAAATCCGATGCGTTCCTGCGCGGCATACGCGGGCCGGTGGGCTCGGGCAAGTCGACGCTGTGCATCATGGACATGCTCAAAACCGCGCAGCTGCAGAAGGCTACGGGCGGACGCAGGCGGTATCGCGGCGTCATCATCCGCAACACCTATGGAGAATTAGAGACAACGACGATCAAAAGCTTCCACATGTGGATCCCGGAAACGCTCGGGCGGTTCGTTAAGACGACGCCGATCGAGCACCGCATCGAAATGCCCGACGGCGAGGGAAATATCCTCGACATGGAATTCCTGTTTCTCGCCCTCGACCGGCCCGAACATGTGCGCAAGCTCCTGTCGCTGGAAGTCACCCAAGGCTGGATCAACGAGGCGCGCGAGGTGCCCAAAGCCGTGCTCGATCACCTGACCGTGCGCGTCGGGCGTTATCCGTCCGTGCGCGACGGCGGCGCGGTGAGGGCTGGAGTCATCATGGACACTAACGCGCCCGACGCCGATCACTGGTGGCCGAAGATGTCTGACATGGCGGACGACAGGACCGCGCAGGAACTCAGCGCGCTCGAGGCCGAACTGCGCACCATGGGCGCGCTGCACGAAAAACAAAAACTGGTCGAGTTTTTCACGCAGGCGCCGGCGGAAGGCGCGGACGGCAAGCAAAATCCTCAGGCCGAGAACCTCGCGCAATTGCCGCCCGGCTACTACGTGAAGGCCAAGGCCGGCAAATCGCCGGAATGGGTCGCCGTCTATGTGCGCAATGAATATGGCTTCGTGCTCGATGGCAAGCCGGTGTGGCCGGAATACCGCGACAGTTTGCATTGCATGCCGGTTTCCGCCGCGCCGCAGTTGGGCCTCCATATCGGGCTCGACTTCGGCCTGACGCCCGCCGCTGTGTTCCTGCAGCGTTCCCTGAACGGGCAGATCCGCGTGCTCTCCGAGCTGGTCGCCACCCGCCTCGGCGCCAAGAACTTCGCCCGCGAAATCCGCGCGCATCTGGCGGAATATTATCCCAACGCGACACTCGGCAGCATCACCGGCGACCCGGCGGGCGAGGCGGCGGCGCAGACGGACGAGACGACCGTGTTCCAGATGCTGCTCTCCGAAGGCGTTGCCGCCAAGCCCGCGCCGACAAATGACTT
This sequence comes from Alphaproteobacteria bacterium, assembly GCA_025934695.1. Taxonomy (GTDB): domain Bacteria; phylum Pseudomonadota; class Alphaproteobacteria; order Micavibrionales; family UBA2020; genus JAPWJZ01. Next base: position 1,060,197 of record JAICWS010000001.1, on the reverse strand, counting down.
CACCCTGCGGCGCGAGGCGGTGGCGACGCCGCTCTCCACCCTCATCGACGGCCAGCCGGGGTTGATCGTCGCGCCCGGCTGCAGACACTTGCGCAAGGGCATGGCCGGCGGCTATCACTTCCGCCGTGTGAAGCTCGTCTCCGACGAGCGCTATGAAGACAAGCCCGTCAAATCCCCGACCAGCCACGTCTGCGAGGCGCTGCAATATGCCGCGCTCGGCCTGGGGCTTGGCCGCGAAACCCTCAAGCGCCCCGCGAGCCTCGCGCGCGAATACGCCAACCGCCCGAAGTTCGCGGAGATGGGGGAGGAGTGATTCCTACAGGCCGTCAGCTCGGCGGGCCGCCCCAGTGGAGAAGGGCGTTGACGCCCATGCCGAAAAAGATCGCGACGGGAACCGCGACCATCCAGGCGAGGAAGAAATAGATCCTTAAGCGCGCCCACCAGCCGCGGGCGAAAAGCCGCAGGATGATCGCCGCGATCACGGTCAGCAGCGAGAGGAAAACATGGGAGATCAATATCCAGAAGCCATCCAGGTGTCCCGCGGCCTCATAGCTCAGCAGCATCGCGCCCGCCGGCTGCGCGAGCAGGGCCGCGAGCGCCTTGGCGGCGAAGATGGCTTTCGAGCCGGCGCTGTTTTCGGGCGTCGCGTCCAATGGGTCTCCTTTGGGTTCATGAGAGGTCAGTTGGCGATGGAGGTCAAGAGGCCGGGACAGGTGCAGATGCGCCAGAACCTGAAACGAAGTATAAATACGCCCCACCCCGGCGCACGCCGGGGTCCAGAAGCGCGTCTGCGCGTCACATGACGGCGATGGCTGATTCATATGACGGCTGGACAGCCTTCTGGATCCCGGCGTGCGCCGGGATGAGCCTGTTTCTCGTACGTCCGAATTTTCATTTGACATATTAATCCAGATAGGATATAACTGTACCCTTAAAGTCGGACGCAAATTTTTAAGACGAGCGCGGTTTTCCATGAAAGTGGAGTGTTTCCCGCCTCGGGATAAGCCCCTTGCGGCTTGTGCGCGCGCCACAAAACAGCCACGGACAATTTGGATGGAAACCCATGAATTCTTTCCAGGCGGCTGTTTGCAAGGCCCTGACATTATGCGCCTCCTTCAGTCTCGCGGCCCAGCCGGTCGCGGCGCAGGCGGCGGCTCCGCATACGCCGCATGCGGCGGCGGCACAACAACATCACCACGCGCGCGGGCACAAACCCGGCGTGCATAAGCCGTCCGCGAAAAAGCCGGATGATAGCGCGCCCACGATGACCCTGCGTTTCTTCAACGTGCATACGAACGAAAGCCTCACGCTGACGCGGCATGCGGGCGAGCCGCTGGACGCCAGGGCCGAATGGTTCATGCGCGATTACCGGCGCGGCACGGAGATCAAGATGGATCCGCGCCTCTTCGACCTGCTCGGCAGATTGCAGACGTCGATCGTCAAGGCGCATCCGAAACTGGCGGTCACCTTCCAGGTCGTCTCCTCCTACCGCACGCCCGCCACGAACGAGGCGCTGCGCGAAGCGGGCGGCACGCAGGCCGAACATTCGCAGCACATGCTGGGCAAGGCGATGGATATTCGCGTGAGCGGCATTTCGACCGCTGAACTGCGCAACCTCGCCACCTGCCTGAAAGGCGGCGGCGTAGGATTTTACGCGGAAGACAAATTCGTCCATGTCGACGTGGGCCGCGTGCGCTACTGGCCCTCGCACGATTACCTCGCCGCGCTGCCGTGCTCCAAGCCGAAAGCCACGCTGCTCGCGGCGCGGAACGTGCCGCCCGGGCCGGGGTGACGGCAAAGATCCGCGACGGAGCATATTTTACCAATAAAATTTAACGCGGAGACCCGGAGATCCGGAGCGTCTTGGCGACCGGGCGTCGCGCATTCAAACGAATGTCGGAGCGCCAAAGGGATTATTAGGCGCTGCGCGCCGCAGAAAGGCTCCGGGCCTCCGGGTTAAAAATTCGCGCAGCTTCGCCGTTAACCGCCGCCGGAAGGAAGTGAACCCCGCGAACGAAAATTACGGGCGCTGATGATGCTCGGCGTGGAAGGTCTCGCGCGGCGCGCCGGAGTGGAACGTTTCATGCGCGGGCGGACGGTCGAGCGGACGCGGCGCGGTGCCGGAACGCGAAATGGGCCGGGGACCGTGCGGGCCGTAATAGTAATAGTGCCGGTCGTAATAATGGCCGCCGAAGTAAATGTAATTGACCGACCAGGCCGGGCCATAGCCATAGACGCCATAGGGCGCGTAGTAACCGGGATAGGGCGCATAGGCCGGATAGGCATAGGCGGCGGGGCCGGGACCGTAAGCGGGCGGCCCGTAATCATAGCAGCCCGTCAGCGACAGGCTGAGCGCGCAGGCGGCGGCGAAGACGGCGAGCTTTTTCATGGATATCTCCCTTTTCTGGGGCTTATGCCCAACGCGCGATGACCGCTTACTGTCGCAACGGGTTTGCGAAAAGTCAAATGAGGGCCCGCCTTAAAACATTGACATAATACTTAAAATCCGCTATAGTTTTCCTTACGCGATGCACGACCACGGCGCGCCGATTTTCCGCATGTTTCGCGGCGCCCGGTATAACGTGCAATCCGCAAAAACGGCCGGGACTTAAAATATGTCCGTGGCTGTTTTTCTGTTTGGAAAGCTTTCGCTTTCGTTTTCAGCCTCAGGACATCCCGAAGATTTTGTAGCGCCGGAAGGAGAAAACGCGAGATGCCTTACGTGAAACGAAAAATCAATGAAGAGCCGCTGGTGCCCAACTGGCTGCGCAAACTGTTCGGTCCGCGCGCCCAGGCGCCCGCAACACCTGTCGCCGTCGCGATGCCCAAGGCCGTGATCATACCGATCTCCGCCGGGACGAGACCAATGCCCGCGCCCGTCTATCCGCCGTTCAAGAAGGGCAAGCTTATCGTCTTCCCCGGGCCCGGCAAAAAGGGCGGCTGAGAATGGGCTGGCTGAAAAACATTTTCAATGCCGCGGCCGGCATGCCCGCGCAGGCGGAGCTGAGTGAGCTGCCGGCGCCCATCGGGGTCGCGAAGCCCCTATCCATGCGCAATCCGCAAACCGGCACGCCAATTCCCTTGAGCCGGCCGCAAGCACCAGCCGCGCCCCAAATCGCCGCGCCGCCCGCGGATATTCCTCTGTCGGTCGAACATAAATTTACCGTGCGTGCGCCGCTAACATACAAGCGCGCGCAGAACTGATTTCGAACTAAATCGTCTCCCGGGTCAGCGTTCGCGAGGTGCGCCTCACTTGTCCGGGCTGGCGATGAATTTGTGGCTTGTTGCCGTCGCGGTCCGCGCTTGCAGCTGCCGTTCCATCTCGCGCAGGGTGGCGGGGGAGGCGGCCCATTGGAGGGTGCGGCCTGAGGCGCATTCGATTTTCTCTTTCAGCGCTTTCGCGGCAGCGTCGTAGAAATCGTCGCCGAATTTTTCTGGCGGCGCGTGCAGGACGAAATTGATGTCCCTCACGCTGTAGCGCGACACGGCGCCGTTGAGCGCGACATGCAGCTCGAGGCCGTCGTCGCGGTTCACATCGATTTTCTTCAGTTCGGGATTGAGCGCGGCGAGTTCGTCCCAGTCGGCGCGCAGGCGCTCCTTCAGGGCGTCAAGCGCGGGCGTGGCGGGCTGTTTTGTCCAGCCGCGCGCCGGATCGTAAACGCTGTCGAGCGCGTAGACATCGTACGAATAGGCCGTATAGTCCTGGTATTCATCCGCCGACATGCCGCGCGGGAAAACATAGGTGCCGGCGATGCCGGTCATGCCGGTCGCGGCTTCAAAGGCGCAGGCGTCCTGCGCGTTCGTGGTGCGGCGCGGCGCTGCATCGGCGAAATCCTGTTGTGGAGAGCCGCCCATTGTCGAGGAACCTTTCGCCAAAAATGCGGTCAGGCCAGGAACGCGGGCCCGCGGAACTCGTGCTTCACGGGGAGCGTTTCGCCATCGGTCGTGATCGCCGCGGGGAGTTTGCTTAAGTCCGGGCGCGAGCCGCTTTTGAAAATGAAGTTGACGTAGGGCGTGTCGGTCTTTTCATCGACATAGATGCCGCAGCCGCGGATATCTTTGCCCAGGTCCTTGTACACCGCGCCGATGCCGGCCGCGTGCTTGTTGAAAAGGGCGGCGATATCGTCGCCATTCCATTGGCTGGGTTTCATCGTCGGAGCTCCTCGTGTTTTCAGGGAATCTACCCCAATCGCTTGCGTTATGTCAAACATTTTCCACGCCAAACGAATCTGGCTTTATCCAATAAAGTCAGGATTGTAGAAGAAACGCATTTGACATAGTGCGCGGAATGGGTTATAAAATCCGGGTACAGGATGCACCTTTGCGGCCCGGCGTTTTTCGTTACGCTTCACTCCGACTTCTGGCCTGATACGCAAGCCTGGGAAAGCAACCGCCAACGCCAATGGAGGTTGCTTGCAATGAATGAAGCAGAATCCGATACCATTTCGAAAAAACACCAACCCGCGCGCGATGAAGCCGAGGAAGCGAACGCCATCGAGGCGAAAGCGCGGCGCAAGGAGCGGCACGCGCGCTGGGGCCGCGCGGTGCGCCACTTCAGGCTCAAGAAACTCGTCCTTTTTGCCGCGCTGACCGCCGCCGTGGGGCAGGCCTATGGCAGCACGTCGTCGTTCGCCGCGCAGGCCTGGCCGAAGATCGGCGAGGCGGCGTTTCCGACCGCCGAACAGATGGTGGCGAAAGAGGGCCTCGACCCGAAGCTCGTGCAGGAGCTGGCGCCCGGCAAGCGCATCTATGTGCGCACCGACACGCTGCCGGGGACGGCGCATGCGCTGTTCGACACGGGCGTGCAGGGCGCCTGGGGCAACTGGCGCTACCGTCTGCACAACCCCAACATCGGCGCTTATACGCACCGCATCCAGGGGCCGCACGGCTATTCCTGCGGCATCTACCTGCATACCGCCAACTACGCCCACAAGCAGGCGCAGAATATACAGCAGGCACTGCTGCACGAAATACGCCACTGCAGCGACGCGAATGCGAAATTCACGGGGCTGATGGCCGAGGCCGATGCGGATGCGGCGTCGATCGAAGTGCTTTCCGCCGCGCGGAAAATGCCGGGCCTCGCGCAGCTTTTCATCAACGCCAAAGCCCGTTCGCCCGGCGACACGGACCATGACGACGTGCTTTACCTCGACGCGGTTTTCAATCACCGGCCCATTCCGACGGCGGCGCAGATGCAGGCCGCCAACAAGGAAGCCGACGGGCTCCAGATTTCCCTCGTCCTGCGCGATGCCGAGCGCGCGCTCAGCGACGCGCAGCGCGCCGCAGGCAAGCGCGCCGACTGCGACGATCCCGACAAGCAGAAGATCTGCAATTTCGATCTGACGCAGCAGGGGCTCTCTCCCTTAGGGCTGCGCCGGGCGCAATTGTATGAAAACGCCATGCCGCATCCATCTTCGCCCGCACCCGTGAAAGTCGCGGCCGCGCCCGCGAAGCCGAAAGCGAAACCTGCCGCCGTCTGACAAAGGGGAAGCGACCGTGCTGTCACTGAAAAAAATATTCGGGATGGCCAGCGGGAAGGATCCCGCGCCGCTCAAGCCTTTCAACTGGCGCCGGTTCGAGCGCTGCCTGAACGCCAAAGACAGTCACGCCGCGCTGGCGCTGATCGAGCCCGGCCGCGATTACGAGCAGCCCAACCCCCGTTTCGGCATGAAGCCGATAGAATACTGCCTGCTCATGGGAAATCCCGCGGCGGCGCAGAAACTGCTCGACTGCGGCGCGTCTTTCACCCGGGACGACCGCGGGCGGGCGCTGCTGTGCGAAGCGGTAACGCGCGGCTACGCCGGTTTCGTGCGCGCGCTGATCGACAAGGGTGCCGACCCCGACGACGGCGGCCCGAATGATTTCACGCCGCTGCGCACGGCCGTGCTCAATAACCAGAGGGAGATCATCGACGTCCTGGTCGAGAAGGGCGCAGCGCTCGACGGGAAGCCGGATAGCGAAGGCTCGCCGCTGACCAGCGCCACGGCCGCGGACGATGACGGCGCCCTGGTGAGACTGCTGCTGCAAAAAGGCGCCGATCCCGACGTCCCGAACAAGCACGGCGAAACCGCGCTGATGAACGCCGCAAAGGGCTTGCGTGAAAAGGCCGTCGAGGCGATGATCGCCGGCGGCGCGGATCTCGGCCTGCGCGACGGGCGCGGCCAGACGGCGCTCTTCATCGCCTGCAACGTCGCGCGGAGCGACACGCCGGTCATCGGGGCCCTGCTGGATGCCGGCGCCGACCCGAATGCCGCGGACAACACTGGCATCATGCCCCTCATGCTGGCGGCGGCGCGGGGCGGCGACGCCAATATTGACGCGCTGGTGGCAAAGAAGGCGCTGCTCGACGCACAGGACGCCGATGGGCGGACGGCGCTGATCTGGGCCGCGCGCCTGGGGACCGTTGCGGTTGCGCGCAAACTGCTCGACTTTGGCGCCGACCCGACCTTGCGCGACGAAGAAGGCAAGACGGCCTGCGACCGTGCCCGTGCCCGCCACGCCAACGATCTCAAAAAGAATCCCGCCCTCGCGCAGATGCTGACGGAAGCCGAAGCCGGCTGGGCTGCGAAAAGGAATGTGCGGTTGAGCGCGGAGGCGGACGCAAGCACGGTCCTGCAGGCCGACGTGCGGGTGGGCCGGGCGCTGCGGCTGCGCGGAGCGATGAAGCCGCTGGCGTGAAGACGCTGATGGTCGGTAAATTCCGTTAAGTCTTTTATTTTCAAGCGTTAATTCACGAAGAGCGCGTGGCATCGCAACGGAGGGTTTGACCTCCTTATAGAGAATACGCGAAGGATTTCATTTGACATAATACATAGAATCCATGTAATGTCGTACTCACGCAAGGCACAACCACGGCCAGTCGATTTTCCGCTTGTTTCGCGACCGCCGGTTATCATGTGCTTCCCGCAAAAACAGCCGAACATATGTCGCCGCCATTGGGGCAGGAGACAGGTGTCCAGGCTGTGATCCTCTTCCAAAGGCGAACATCCGGACATCCAACCGTGACAGGGGAGATCAGGAATGTTTTCGTCACCATATAAACGCTACGAGAAAAAACCCGTATTCGAAAGCGGCGACGTCAGAGCCGCCATGCAGGTCATGGCGATGGCGATGCCGCTGGGCCTGATCGCGGGCGGCGTCATCGGTCTTGTCGTCGGTGCCGGTGTGGCCCTGTGCGCGACGACGCTCGCGGGTCTCGCGGCGGCTCCGCTCTGGGGTATCGGCGCGGGCGCCGCGATCGGCCTGTTCGGTATGCCGGCCCTTTTTGTTGCGGGAGAAGCGATGAAAGCAGTTACCAATCTTGCCGGCGGCGCGCGGAACGCGATTCACGATGCTTATTGTTTCCTGACCGGGAAGAAGAATGACAAGCAGCCGCCCGCCGCCCAAGCTGCGTCCGCCGCGTGGCCCGCAATCTCGCCCGCCTGGCAAGCCGAGTTCGACGCGTGGAAACTCGAAGCCGCCAAGCTGGGCGTGCGCTTTTCGTCCGCCCAGGCAAAACAGGGCGCATCGCCGCAGCCCGCCGCAAACGCGCCTGCGCCGAAAGGACCGTCGGGGACGCCTTAAAAAAAACGGCTCGGGTTACGCTGTCGGACCCGGACCCGGCGCGGCAGGCGTCGCGGACGGCGTCTGGCGGGCTTTTTCGCACAGGTCGGCGATGCCATCCGCGCCGAGCTTGCGGCACAGGTCGATGACTCCTTGTTCTTTCGCCACCTCCGGTAAGGATTTCACGAGCACATCTTCGCCGAATGATCTTTTCATGACCGGCAGCGCCGCGCTGCAATAGGCCAGCAGCGCCTGCGCCTGCACGTCGGCGGGCGCATTTTTAGCCTCTTTCGACAGCCATTTCCGGCGGCGCGTGACCAGTTTGAAGATGTCGCTGAGGCGCGCATTCTTGCGGAAGACCGTCATGGCGTTGCTCTGGCTCGCCAGCACGTTCCGGCTGAGCGTGTCTTCGACGGTTTTGAGTTTTTCGAGGTCTCCCGCGCTTACCGGTACCGAAGGTTTCTGGCCCATATGAATTTTCCTTTGATGACGTGTGAATAGATCCGTCACGGCGCCCTGTGACACCGTGACGGAAAAGAGAGTGTGTGTCTTTGATTTAGCCGATGCTGAGCTTGCACTTCAGCTTGTCGAACAGCGCGATTTTCCACGGCTCGCCGGTCCAGCTTTCGGCGTTGAACTTGTTGAGCCCGGTCAGGCTGTCCTGGCTGACGTCTTTCGTCTCGGCACCCGCGCTGTCGCGCAGGGTGTAAAGCACGTCATTGGCGGCGGCCTTGAAGCCGGTGACTTCCTGCTCCTGTTCCGAGCCGGCGACCTTGACGAATTGACCACGAATATATTTGCTTTCCATCGCATTTCTCCATTGTAAAAGTTTTAGACGCGGGCGCCGTTCAATGGATGGCTGGAAACTTTTCAGGAAGTTTCATCGCAAGACCAATCAGAACAAAGCGCGTTCAAATTGGTTTTGCAGGTTGGCGGAAGGGGACGGGCGGGAAACCTCTTAAACACACCCGGCGGCGGAATGCCCACTGCTTGGGCGCGATCATAGCGGGCTGGCATAATATGTCAAGTCGTTTTTCGGAAAATTGCCCCGTCTATCATTTCCGCTGGATCCATTTTCCTTCACCACAAACTTGCCACCCCGGCGAAAGCCGGGGTCCAGTATCTATCCATATGTTTGGCGGCACCGCTCATGGAACGGAGCCGCCACGCTTGCTGAAATATTCTGGACCCCGGCTTTTGCCGGGGTAGCACCATTTTTTGATGCGGCTCTTCGGACGGGCGCTAGAGTTACGTTAAATCGGAAACCCGCCATAACCCGCTGAAACACAAGAGCAACTTTTAATATTATGACGCGGCGGGTTGACGCAATCCATATTACTTCAGTAGGCTATCCTTACGCCATCAAGCAGGGATACAATCAGGGACAGAGCGCTTTTGCTTCGGCATCGTTTCCCGCCTGTCCGCCTCCGCCCCCTGTAAAACAGCCGGGTCATGACCTAACAGGAGCCCGCATGTTTCTCGTTCCCAAAAACTATCGTAATGAAAAAAAACTCGAAGACACCGCGCGCGGTTTTGCCGGCGACCTGGCGACCGCGCAAAAGCTGACCGACCCCGCCGAGCGGCTCGACGCCATGCTGCGCATCGAGGACAGCACCCGGCGCTACAACGACTGGCTGCGCTATGAATGCCGCAGCCGCGCCGCCAACATCGAAATGGGCGTCATGCTGCCCGAAATGATCGGCAGCATTCTGGGCGGCGGCATACTTGCCGCGACCGTCGCGCCCGTTATCGGCCTGCCGCTGCTCGTGATCGGCGGGACGGTCGGCTTTTACACGCTGGTGACCGGCAGGATGCGGGATGCGGTCGAGCAATCCATCTTCGACGAGCTGGGTTATCACCAGAAGAAAGTTTACGAGGTGAACCGCGCAGCCGCGAAAGACGCGAAGGAGTTGCTAAATAGCCGCACTGCCGAGATCGCGGCCTCGGCGAAGTTCGATTCCATCTATGACACGTTCCCCGAGGTGCGCGACACCTTCAACAAGGCCGTCAGCAAGACAGTCGCCCGCAAGGCGCTGGCGGCGGCGCCCGCGCCCGGTCCGGCCGGGCCGTCCCCGGACCCGGGGCCGCCCGCATTCGCGCCGTGAGTGCGGGAGAGGGTGCGATTTTTGCTTTGGGCACTGAAAAAGAAAGAACGAACATGCCCTTGGTGCGCCCCCAAATCTCGGCTATGCTGCGCCCATGTCAAACACGCCGAAGATACTCGCCTTTGCGGGCAGCACCCGCAAGGACTCGTGGAATAAAAAGCTGCTGAAAGAAGCGGCCGAGGCGGCGCATGGGGCGGGGGCGGAGGTGACGGTCATCGATCTCGCCGATTATCCGTTGCCGCTGTACGACGGCGATCTCGATGCGGCGCAGGGGCTGCCGGAGAACGCCAAGAAACTGCAAAAGCTTTTCGCCGAGCATGACGGATTCCTGATCGCCTCGCCCGATTACAACGGCAGCTACAGTGGCGTTTTGAAGAACATGATCGACTGGCTGTCGCGCAAGGACCGCGACAGCGAGGCGCCGCCCGAACCCTTCAAGGGCAAGATCGCGGCGATCATGTCGGCCTCGCCGGGCGGCATGGGTGGCTTGCGCGGGCTTGAAAAGCTGCACGACCTACTGGACACGCTGCAGGTCATGGTGCTGCCGGAAGTCGTCGCCGTCGGCTCGATCACCAGCGCCTTCAACGAGGCCGGAAAACTCAAAGACCCCAAGGTCGCCAAAAACGTGGAGAACGCCGCCACGCGCCTCGTCACCGTCGCCCGCAGGCTTGCGCCCTGACAGGCAGCGGCTGCGTCTATTTTCACCCGTTCACCACTGGCAACCCCGGCGAAAGCCGGGGTCTAGAATATTTCAGCAATCGTGGCAGCGCCGTTCTATAGACGGAGCCGCCAAACGGACTGATAGATGCCAGACCCCGGCTTTCGCGGGGGTTGCGCTGTGTTTATTCCGGAACAAACAGCGACCGTGGGTTATGTTAATCGTCCTTTAAAGACTTTGCCCTATCATAAAGCCATATCTGTTCAATCCGATTCCGGAGGGCCCATGGCGAAGAAAGACAAGAAATCCGCGAAAAAGAGTTTTCCCAAAGACGTCCGGAAATCGGATGAGCCTGGCATCGCGCTCGAGAAAGATCTTGTTCTCCCGCGCCTGGTCAGGATCCGGAAGTCTCCGGCCTGACGCTTAAGCATTTTCGACGTTCGATAAATTTTTCAAGGGAGTCCGACATGGCGCATAAGAAAAAGCCCGCCGCAAGTTTCGCCGCCAACGCCGCAAAACAGCTCAATCCATCCGAGGAGGCGGCAACCGCTTTCCTGGAGGTCTGGGATTCGGACAAGCGCCCGCAACTTTTCTGGGACGATGGCTTCAATTGCGGCGGGACGCTGACCGACGAATGCTGGAAAGAGGTCAATGCGCGCCCGGAGACGCGGGAAGCGCTGAGGGTCGACAAGGATCAATCGGACAACACGCGCTTCGGCCTCAGCATTTTCACGGCTGAACGCAAAGGAATAGATCCGGTGCACCTCTATGCGATCTCGCACGGCGGAAAGGCGGTACTTGCCGGTCCCGAAGAGATCAACGACAAGTTGAAAGAAAACCTTGCCGCGGCGGGCATCCAGTATGCGGCGCAGTCGGATAAGGGCGGCGCCGCCAATACGATCAACGGGTTTCTCGCGAATGGCGCAAGGGCCAACGCGGAGGCGGGAGTGCCTTTTTCTGCCCAGCGGACAATTGAAACGTTAATCGTCGCCTTCTCCTACTGCGAGGAAATTTCAAGCCACCTCGTCACGACGGCGCCGGACGGCTCGCAAACCGTGCCGCGCGGGACGACGCTCGGCACCGTGCTCGCCCATGCAGGCCATCCTGATAACGTCATGTACACGGTCGATCTGGCCAAGGGCAAGCGCCTGGACAATACCATGAACTGGGAAGACGGATCCGACCGCAAGCCTTACTACAACCCCGCACCGGCCACCGCACCCGCCAAGTCAGGCCCGCGGCCCAGCACGGCCTGACACAGCCGCATCCGGATTTAAAGCGCGGGACGCTCATGCGACGCTAGAGTTTTCCCGCGTCTATTTTCACCGCACCTCACCACTTGCAACCCCGGCGCAAGCCGGGGTTGCAGTGTGTTTTCATGAGCGCGGGGACGGACGACTGGGCGATGTCTTGACATATTCCATAATATTCGCTATAGTGCTGAATCTGCTAAAGGATCCCCATGTTTTCGTTGAAAAAGCTGTTTGGAACGAAGAGCGGCACATCCGCGCCGGAACAGCCCGCGCCTTTTGACTGGGCCGCCTTCGACCATGCGCTGGTCATGAAGGGCGAGGCCGAGGCGCTGCCGCTTATCGTGCCCGGCAAGGATTACAACCAGCCCATCAACAGCAACCGCGAGACGCCGCTCGAATACTGCCTCAACTGGCACAAGAAAGCGCCGGCGCTGAAATTCATCGCCTGCGGCGCCGCGGTCAGCCGCCGCAACCCCGATGGCGTTACGCCGCTCTGCACCGCGGCGGGCTGGGGCGACACCGAGATCGCGCAGGCGCTGCTCGCTAAAGGCGCCGATCCCAATGACGGCGGCAAGCCGGAATATACGCCGCTCGACGCGGCATCGCAGAATAATCATACCGACATCATCGCGGCGCTGCTCGCCAAGGGGGCAGCGCTCGAAAAACCGCCGGGGACGGAGCGCACGCCGCTCATCTGGGCGGCCAGCTGCGATCGCGACGCGGGCGAGGCCGTGCGGCTGCTGCTGCAAAAAGGCGCCGCGATCGACACGCAGGACAAGGAAGGCAACTGCGCGCTGCACTGCGCCGTCATGGCGCTGAACGAGGCGTCGGTGGGCCTGCTGGTGGATGCGCATGCGGCGTTGAATTTGCGCAACAGGCAAGGCGAGACGCCGCTCTATATCGCCTGCCATTACATCCGCGGCGCCGACAGCGCGGCAAAACTGATCGCCGCCGGCGCCGATCCCGACCTCGCCGACAACGGCGGACGCACGCCGCTCATGTGGGCGGCGGTGGGGGAGATGCACGAAAAAACGCTCGACGCGCTGATCGACGCAGGCGCCTGGCTCGACGCGCAGGACGCGAAAGGGCAGACCGCGCTGATGTGGGCGGCGGGCCGCGGCATGGAAAGCCGCGTGCGCAGGCTGCTGGACGCGGGCGCCGATCCATCCTTGCGCGACGCCAGCGGCTACAGCGCCTATGAATATGCCGCGACCGAGCCCAAGCCCGGCAGCGAGGCTCCGCCGGTCAACCCCGTCGTTGTCGATATGATCCGCGACGCGCAGGCCGCCTGGGCCGAGCGTCAGCGCGACGAAGCCGACAAGCAGGCCGAGGACAGCACCATCCTCCAAAAGGACACGCAGGTCACCCATGCGCTGCGGTTGCGGCATTTGTCGGCGAACCCCGTTTGAATTCCCAAGGCCCTGCGCGAATTCTATTGACATAATAATAGCAAAGCTGCTATAGTTCTTCCACGCAATGCATGACCACGGCCTTGTCGATTTCGCCTTTCGCGACAGCCGGTTAAACGTGCAACCTGCAAAAATGGCCGCGACGCTTCACCGTCATGGCTGTTCCCAAAATTCCGAAGACAGCATGACAGCGTTTTTTTTAAGACGGAGGATATGCATGTCTGGATTTGAAGATAAAGCCAGGACCGCGCGGATCGAAGGCCTGAAAGCAAAAGGCCTCGGCCACGCCTTTCCCCATCATTCTGTCTGTTCGGCCGGCCCCGGCCGGCCCGAGAACAAGGCGGAGACCGCGCGCATCGAAGCCGAGAAACGAAGGGGCCCTGGAGCGCTATAAGGGATCGACAGACCATGATGGATGCATTGAAAAAAGCCTGGCTCGCCGTGAAATACATCGACCAGACCCGCGCCGGGCCGTTCCTCTGCGGGCGCTGGGGCGTAACGCTGAGAACGCCGGGGCAGCGCGACTTCGATCTCGGCCTTTACGCGCAATTCAAAAAGGCCGCGGAGCGGAACAAGCTGGACATTCTCGCCTTCGACAAGGCCGCGGCGCCGGAAGGGTTCGACCCGAAATCCCTGCGGGTTATGCGCCGCTACCTTCTCTACACCGGCGAAATGGCGCAGGCCGCGGTTTATTCCTTCGACCCTTACAAGAAGGCGCTGGCCCTCTCGCAACTGCGCAAATGGGCCGCCGCCAAGCCGCAGGACGACGCGAAACTGTTCGGCCGGAAAATGAGCCGCGCGGAGCTGCTGGCGGAAGTGGAGCAGGGGACGGCGCACGGCAAGGCTTTCCTCAAACATTTCGAAGGCATGTCACGGCGGACGCAAACCCCGCTCGAAACGCTGATCCGCAAGACAATCGTCCCCTGACCGAAAGAACAAGCGCCATGCTGAAAAAACTGTTCAATAAAAAATTTTTTGCGAAGACGAAACCGTCGCGCAAGGAGATCCAGAAGTTCGTCGACGCGGCCGCCCACGACGAGGAAGGAGAGGTGCTGGCCTATGCTGAAAAATTCGGACGCGCGGCGCTCGACCTGCCGGGTCCGCGCGACGGCTATTCCGCGCTGATGTGGGCGGGGGTGCGCGGCTCTTTCGGCATATGCAAAAAATTGATCGGCCTGGGCGCCGACGTGAATTGGCGCAACGAGCAGGGCTGGACCGCGCTGCAGTTCGTGACGCCGACCTATGGCGCGGTGGAATTGCTGCTCGACCACGGCGCCGACATCGATGCCGCGGACAATGACGGCTGGACCGCGCTGATGACGGCGGCGAGCCGGGGATGCGAAGATGTCGTGGACCTGCTGCTCGAGCGGGGCGCGAACCCGGCCCTGCGCACCCTCAAAGGCGAAACGGCGGCGGAGCTCGCGCGCGCGAGGGATGCCCACTGTATCGCGGAGCGGATCGAGTCAGTCATCGCGGCCCGCGAAGCGGCGACGCGCGCCGCGCGCCTCAACGACGCGGACAGGCAGGCCCAAGACAGCACCATCCTTCAGAAGGATACGCAGGTATTCCGCGCCCTGCGCTTCCGCCGCAATTTTTCGTAAAATCCCCGAATGCAGGCGCTTGTCCAGCGTAATTCTTGATTTTAATCAAGGTGGCTGCGCTTTTTTTCCGCAAGAGTCAGGATTGGCAGCCGGAAAAAAAGGGTAGATACTCCCGGCCAACTCGAGAGGCCATCCATGACCATCCGCTCGCGCGCGCCGTGCCGGCGCTCTGTCAGCACATATTTCATCACCGTTTCCGCCGCCATTCTTACGCTGGCGCTGGGCGGATGCGAGACCGGTGTGCTCGACCCGAAAGGCCCGGTGGGCGAGGGCGATGCCACCATCCTGATGAATGCGGTCGCGATCATGCTGGTCATCGTGGTGCCCACCATATTGCTGGCCTTCTGGATGGCTTGGCGCTACCGCGCGTCGAACACCTCCGCGACCTATCGTCCGCAATGGGCTTACTCGGGCCGCATCGAGGCCGTGGTCTGGTCGATCCCGATCCTGACCATCATGTTCCTGGGCGGCGTCATCTGGATCGGCTGCGTCCGGCTCGACCCATTCAAGCCGCTCCCCTCGAAAGAACCGGCGCTCGAGGTGCAGGTCGTGGCGCTCGACTGGAAATGGCTCTTCATCTATCCGAAGCAGAATATCGCGGCGGTGAACGAGCTGACCATTCCCTCGGGACGGCCGGTGCATTTCTCCATCACCTCGGCCAGCGTGTTCAACGCCTTTTTCATCCCGCAACTGGGCTCGATGATCTACGCCATGCCGGGCATGACATCGCAACTGTACCTGCAGGCGGACAAGCCGGGCACTTTCCTGGGCGAATCCGCGCACTTCAGCGGCGACGGTTTTTCCGACATGAACTTCCAGGTCGCGGCCGTGGCTGACAAGGATTTCGAGGCCTGGGTCGGCAAGATCCGCGCCAGCGCGGGCGCGCTGAACCATGACAGTTACGGCGAGCTCGCGGAGCAGAGCCGCGGCGTGAAGCCTTACGGCTACAAGGCCATCGACGCGACGCTGTTCCACGACATCGCGATGGGAAAAACCGGCCCCGCGCCCGGGCCTTTGCCGGAAGGGGCCCACGCGGGCCGCGAAGACACCGGCGCAGGGAGGCCGTAACATGTTTGGCAAGCTCAATTGGTCCGCGATCCCCTTCGACCAGCCGATCCCGCTGATCACCTCGATCATCATTATCGCTCTCGCGCTGGGCGTGCTCGTCACCGTCGTCGCGAAAGGCTGGTGGCCCTATATCTGGCGCGAATGGATCACGACCGTCGATCACAAGCGCATCGGCATCATGTACATATTGCTGGGCGTCCTCATGCTAATCCGCGGCTTCGCCGACGCCATCATGATGCGCGCGCAGCAGGCCGTCGCGATCAAGGGTCCCGGCTATCTGCCGCCCGAGCATTACGACCAGATCTTCAGCGCGCACGGCACGATCATGATCTTCTTCGCCGCCATGCCGCTTGTCATCGGCTTCATGAATTTCGTGACGCCGCTGCAGCTCGGCGTGCGCGATGTCGCCTTTCCGACGATGAATTCCATCAGTTTCTGGCTGACGGCGGCAGGCGCCCTGCTCGTCAACATCTCGCTATTCGTGGGCGAATTCGCGCGCACGGGCTGGCTGCCTTATCCGCCGCTGAGCGAGACGACCTATTCGCCCGGCGTCGGCGTCGATTATTACCTGTGGGCCGTGCAGATATCCGGCATCGGCTCGCTGATGACGGGGATCAACTTCGTGACCACGGTGCTCAAGATGCGCTGCCCGGGCATGAGCTACCTGCGCATGCCCATGTTCTGCTGGACGGTGCTGGCCTCGAGCCTGATCATCGTGGCCGTGTTCCCGATCCTGAGCGCGACGCTCGCGATGCTGACGCTCGACCGCTATTTCGGCTTCCATTTTTTCACGGGTGATGCGGGTGGCAACCCGATGATGTTCATGAACCTCATCTGGGCCTGGGGGCACCCGGAAGTCTATATCCTCGTCCTGCCGGCCTTCGGCATCTTTTCGGAAGTTTTCGCCACTTTCTCGGGCAAGCCCTTGTTCGGTTACCGTTCGATGGTCGCGGCGACGCTGTTCATCTGCATCGTGTCGATGATGACCTGGCTGCATCATTTCTTCACCATGGGCGCGGGCGCGGCCGTGAACACGGCCTTCGGCATCTCGACCAGCATCATCGCGGTGGGAACGGGCGTGAAGATCTACAACTGGATCTTCACAATGTACGGCGGGCGCGTGCGGTTCGAGACGCCCATGCTCTGGTCGATGGGCTTTATCTTCACCTTCGTGATCGGCGGCATGACCGGCGTGCTGCTCGCGGTGCCGCCGGCCGACTTCCTGACGCATAATTCAATGTTCCTCGTCGCGCATTTTCACAATGTGATCGTGGGCGGCGTTGTCTTCGCGCTCTTCGCCGGGCTCGAATACTGGTTCCCCAAGGCCTTCGGCTTCCGGCTGCATCCCGGCTGGGGCAAGGCCGCCTTCTGGTTCGCCTTCATCGGCTTCTGGGTGACTTTCACGCCGCTTTACATCGTGGGCATGCTGGGGATGACGCGCCGCCTGCAGCACATCGACTTCGAATTGTGGAAACCCTATATGGAGATCGCCGCCGTGGGCACGGGGATCCTCATCCTCAGCGCGCTATGCCAGGTGACGCAGCTGCTCGTCAGCATCGCGCAGCGCGACAAGCTGCGCGACGTGACGGGCGATCCGTGGGACGGGCGCTCGCTGGAATGGGCCACGCCGTCGCCGGCGCCGCTTTATAATTTCGCCGTGACGCCCAATGTCGAAGGCGAGGAGGCCTATTGGGGTATCAAGCAGAAGGCCATCGAAAGCCAGAAGCTGGGGCCCGAACCCAAATATGCGCCGATCGAAATGCCCATCAACAGCCCGGTTGGCATCTTCACCGGCTTCTTCGCCAGCATCATCGGCTTTGCGCTGATCTGGCACATCTGGTGGATGGCGGGCTTAGGGTTTGTCGGCGCCTTCGCGGGTTTCGTCGTGCTTGCCTGGCGCGACGTGCATGAATACGAAATCCCGGCCGACACCGTCGCGAAGATCGAACGCACGCGCCGGGCGGTGGAGGAAGCGTTCCTCCGGCAGCTGGGACATAAAGGGGAAGCCAGGCCATGACCGACGCGCTGTTTCCAGCGACCATCGAGGCCATCCGCGTCCGGCGCGATGATCCGAACAAGGTCGGCCACCATCACGGCCACGGGCCGGTGAAAGGCGCAGGCCATGGCGAGACCGGCCCGGCCTCGAAGCGCATCATCGTCGGCTACGGCTTCTGGATTTTCCTGCTGAGCGACATCGTCATGTTCTCCTGCTTCTTCGCGACCTACGCGGTACTGCAGGATGCGACCGCGGGCGGCCCCGCGATCAAGCAGATCGTCGACCTGCACCGCGTCGGATGGGAAACCGCCTGCCTGTTGGCCTCCAGCTTCACCTGCGGCATGTCGTTCGCCGCGACCAACGTGCGCAATAAATTGTGGACGCAAGTGTTCCTGGTCATTACCGGCCTGCTGGGCTTCGCCTTCGTCCTGCTCGAGCTCGATGAATTCATCGGCCTCGCCCGGCAGGGCGCGGTGCCGCAGCGCAGCGGGTTCCTGACCGGATTTTTCACGCTGGTCGGCGTGCACGGGCTTCACGTCTCGGTGGGACTGCTGTGGCTGGGCACCATGCTGGCCCAGGTGCAGGTCAAGGGTTTCCGGCATGAGATCATCCACCGCCTCATCTGCTTCAACCTGTTCTGGCACGCGCTGGACATCGTCTGGGTCGGTATTTTCACCATGGTTTACCTGATGGGGGCGATACAATGACAGTCGAGATGTCTGCGAATGGCGAAGCGGACCGCGCGCCCGGCGACGAGCCGGCGTCGGAAGGCGCCGGCGGCTGGGTCATCAGCTACCTGGTCGGCTTAGGCTTTGCTACGCTCCTGACCATTGCTTCTTTCTGGACTGCGCTTGCGCATCCGATCTGGGGGCCCGATGTGCCCGTCGCGCTTGTCGTCCTCGCCATCGCCCAGATGGGGGTTCACCTGGTGTTTTTCCTGCATGTGACGACGGGGCCCGACAATACCAATAACGTATTGGCGCTCGCCTTCGGATTGATGGTCGTCTTTCTTATCTTCGCGGGCTCGATCTGGATCATGGCGCATCTGAACGAGAACATGATGCCGATGGAACAGATGAAGGCGATGCAGTTCTAAAGCTTCGTCTCGCTGCAGCATATATTTCAAGGGAACGGGTTGCGGCTTTGGGCGTTACTCCCTAAGTCTTATTTCTGAAGAAAAAGAAACCGCTGAAGCGACAGTAAACGGAAATTCTTGAATCTCGACCGTATCTTACATATTCGGGCCCGGAAGCGCTGGCAGGGCTATACTTTTGCCCTGATTGCGAGCGGGATCGCTTTCGGGGTTCGATGCCTGTTCTTCACGGATATCCTGCAGGCGCAGGTGCCGTTCCTGTTTTTCTATATATCGGCGGGGCTCTCTGCCTGGTACGGAGGGTTTGGGCCGGGCATGTTCGCCACGCTCTGCGGCGCGCTGGCCGCCATCGGCTATACCTTCAAGGTCCCGGGCTTTTTTGATCATTTGAGCGCGCAGGTGCAGGTCGTCCTGTTCATCCTCTCGGGCATGATCTTCAGCCTGTTGTTCGAGACCATGCACTTCGACCGCAAGCGGGTCATGTATAAGCGCCAGCTGCTGGAGATGGAAATCGCGCAGCGCCACAAGGCGCAGCAGTCGCTGGTGGAATCCGACAAGAAGAAGAACGATTTCCTGGCCGCGCTGGCGCACGAGCTGCGCAGCCCGTTAGGGGCCATCGCCAATGCCGCCCAGCTCATCCGCCTGGCGGACGAGAAGACGCGCCTCAGCGCGGCCGGCATCATCGAGCGCCAGGCCGAGCAGATGAAGAACCTCATCAACGACCTGACCGAAGCGGCGCGGATTTCCGCGAACAAGATCGAACTGAAGAAAGAGCCGCTGGAACTGGCCGAGGTTATCCGCCGCTCCATCGAAGGTGTCCGCCCGCTCATCGACGGACGCGGCCATGCGCTGACGCTGCAGTTGCCGAAGGAGCCGCTGTGGGTCAACGGCGATCCCACGCGTCTCATGCAGATCTTCATGAACATCATCGCCAACGCGACGAAATATACCGAGCCCAAGGGCTCGATCTGGATCCGGCTCGCGCAGGAAGGCGACAGCGCGAAAGTGTGTATCGCCGACAACGGCATCGGCATCGCGCCGAACATCCTGCCGAAGATCTTCGATCTTTATGTGCAGGCAGACTCGTCGCTGACGCAGGCGCAGGGGGGGCTGGGCATCGGACTCAACCTCGTCAAGCGCCTGACCGAACTGCACGGCGGGCATGTGGCCGCGCGCAGCCCGGGGTTGCATATGGGCAGCACCTTCGAGGTCGAGCTGCCGCTGATCCGCGCGCCCGAGGTGATGCCGGAAAAATCGCACAGCCGGCTCCTCAACGACAAGCCGCATCACTGTATCCTGATCGTCGACGACAACGAAGCTTCGGCGGAAACGCTGGCCATGATGCTGGAAGCCGTCGGCAACGAGGTCCAGGTCGCCCGTAACGGGCGCGACGCCGTGCGCATGGCCGTGAAAATGAAGCCCGATCTCGTCCTGCTCGACATCGGCCTGCCCGAAATCGACGGCTATGAAGTCTGCCGCATGCTGCGCCGCGAACCCTCGCTGCGCGGCACGAAAATCGTGGCCCAGACCGGCTGGAGCCTGCCCGAGCAAAAGCGCATGGCGCAGGAAGCCGGTTTCGACGAGCACCTCGTCAAGCCTATCGACCTGCAGGCGCTCCAGGACCTGCTCGCCTCATTCCCCGGCAAGAACTGTCCGATCGACCATCCGCGCGCGCGTCATTGACAGCGGTGCCAAAAAAAACACGCCGTTGTTAAACGCCGACCATGCCCCTAAAATAACGGCAGTTACCGTAACGGGTTATTCCATCATTTCTCGGGGTTTTGCCGCATGAATTTTAAACTGAAAGACGCTGTTTACCGGCTGCTGGGTTTCGGCCTGGGGATCGTGCTGATTATCTGGGGCGTGCAGGCGAACTACGATTTCCCGCTGCTCATCCGGGCCGAGCGGGGCGATGTGCAGGCCGAGATGACGGTCGCCCGCATGAATATTCTTCATCCCGACAAGGCGCTGAAATGGTTCCTGCGCGCGGCGGAGCAGGGCGATGCCGAGGCGCAGATGATGGCGGGCGACAGCTATCACAGTCTCGGCGATGATGCCAACGCGGTCATCTGGCTGCGCAAGGCGGCGGAGCAGGGCATGGTCGCGCCGGAACTGGGAGAAATATATTTCGACGGCCGCGGCGGCGTGGCGCAGAGCGACGCGGAGGCCGCGAAATTCCTGCGGCAGGCGCTGGAGCAGGGCCGTTGCGGCGGCAATGCCGTGCCCGACCTCGTCCAGCTTTATCTCGAAGGCCGCGGTGTGGCAAAAAGCGCCGAAGATGCCTGCTTCTGGTCCTTCGCCACTGTCGACGCCCAACCCGACGCAGCCACCTGGACGAAGACCTGCCCGACGCTCAATGTCCCTGCGCTGGCGCGCGTGCAGCTGCGGCTGCAGGACTGGAAAACGACGCACCCGAAAGCCTGCGCGGCGAAGGGGTGAACCGGCCAAGTCAGGGCTTGGGCGGTGAAGGCGGCGGCGCGGCGGCGGGGAACATCGGCGTGCTCGCCTCGATGTAATTGACGCGGTCATTGGACACGAGATTGAACAGTCCGCGCAAGGTTATATTGTGCGCGCCCGTGATGTTGATGCTGCTCCCCGAAATTTCCGCGCCCGGCACGGCGAGCGGGCCTGCGCCGCTGAACTGCAGCAGGGCGGAGAACAGCGGCTTGTCAGGATTAGTATCGTCGGACAGGCGCAGGACCTTCATGCGCATGCGGGCATCCAGCTTGTTCTTGTGCTTCAGCACGTCTTCTTTCAGGGACATCTTTGTTTCTCCGGTTTAGAGGAATGAATTCCAGACGCGCAGGCATGCCGCGGGGGCATCGAACAGGGCGGAGGATGTGAAGGCGGATGCGGCATATAACAACCTTGAATCGTCAGGGTCCAAGGTTGTTTTGCCAGCCTGCTGCGGGAAACCGAACGTGAAACAAAAACCAAAACCATCCGGCGCAATATGCAAACTGCGGGATGAGATTAGCAGCCCCTCAGAGTTATGTCAAACATAAAATAGGGTCTTATACGGGGGCCGCTGCCACGCCCGCGCCGTGATGCAGCGCGTCGGAAGCGATATTCCAGGCCAGTTCTTCCAGGGGGCACAGCGGCTGGACGCGCAAACGGTCCATCTCGCCGGGATGATGGCAAAAGCCCCAGATATAGGAAATGACGAGGGCGGAAAGCTCTTCCAAGATCAGGCTTTTATCGTCGCCGCCGGTGAACGCGCGGCGAACGCTGACTTCCGTCAGCTTTTGCAGCGAGGGCTTTGTCACGCGCCGCGGCGCCGGGCCCGCGCGTAGTCTTGCATCAATCATGGCTTACCCCACGAATGAATAAATCGCCCTTAATCTCCGCTTCGGGTCTACAACGGATGAGCGGGCGGTTTTGTTCCACCCCCAAACGGGTAGTTTTCCGGAGAGAGCAAGCGCGATTACCCATATTTTAGTATGCGCATCTTGACATATGCGCGGGCGGAAGGGCGGAACGGGGGCCCGGCACGGCCATTTGCGAAGCTGGAACATTGCAGGAGCATCAGACATGGTAAAGGGAAAGTCCCGCGAGCCCCGGCCCGAGCGCCACCCGCGCGCGGAGCAGAAAATCGTCCCGCCCCTCCAGGTGCCGCCAACGCCGGACAACCGGCCCGGGCGCGAGGCCACGCCCGTGATTCCGCCCGTCATCGAACCCGATCCGGACGGGAATGATCCGAAGGCGGTTTGAGGGCCGCGCCGGTCAGAGTTTCAGCCGGCGGCCCGGGGCGCCGCGCTTCAGTTTCAACGGCGGTGGGGGCAGCGGCGCCTGTTTTGGGCGCGACATGGAGGCGAGGGCGCGTTCGTACTCATACTGGCTCGGAATCTGATCGACGCGGGAGAGCGGATGCTTCGCGAGCACCTTGGGCAGCGTCTCGGACGTCGTGGCGAAGAAGATGCCCCGGGCCATATGGGTTTCCACAAGCGTGAACTCCACGTTGGGCTTATAACGGCGCAAGGTGTCGATGGCGCCGGTCAGCATGCCGGGCCACTGCTTGTTGAAGGCGGTTTGCAGCTTTTTGATCGCCGTTTTCGTCGTGGATCCGCCGGGGTCGCCCGCCGGTACGCAGTTGCCGTAGTAGACGTAGTATTTCATTTCCTTGGGGGCTTGTGTCATGGCCGGTCTCCTTAAATGATTTTTTCGTGCCCGGTCCCTTGGCGCAGGCGCGCAGGCGCCGTTCGACGGTCGCCGGCGCATGGACGGTCAGGCGCGAGGGGGAGCGGGTCGGCGTTCGCCCCGGGGACCGGTGGCGCGCCGGAAGGACGCTTCATTGCTTTGCGAAAGATAATAATGATTCCTTTTCGTTATGTCAAATATTTATTCCTATTCAGATAGGAATTGAAGCACGGCCGCGTGCCGATGGAACGCCCGTCATTGCACCCCCATGATCCGGCGAAAAACAAAAGGCGGAAGGAACGCGTCGTTCCGCCCTCACGGTGCGGGGCCCCTCGCGGGCGCGCTCATGGCTTCCCCGGTGGCCGGGGAAGGCCGGATTCAGGCGCAGCGGCGAGCGCACCGTAATGGCTTGCGACCCGCTATCGGCGGGAGTCTCGTCTTCGGGCTGCGTTGCGGCGGGGGCGGCTTCCCTGCATTTTTTGGCGGCGATCTTGCTGGCGACGAGGTCGGCGAGCGCGAACCTGCCTTGGTCTCTTGCATAGGCAATAGGCGTGAAGGACTTGCGAGCATATTCCCTGAGCAGGCAGGGCGCCGTGGGGTTCGCGCCCTTGTCGATGAGGAGGGCGACCGCGGCGCTGTCATTCTTCTCAATGGCGACGGCCAGCGCGGTAAACTCTTCGCCATTGCCGCCCATAACGCGCCAACCCCTCTTTTCAGTCCGCGCCCCCGCGTCGAGCAGTTTCTCAGCGAAATCGACGCGCTTCGCGGCAATTGCCGCGTGAAGCGGGTAGACCTCCTGGCTGCCGCAGCGGGCATTGACGTCCGCGTTCAGGGCCATGAGCGCATCGAAGGACTGCCGGGCGCCGCGACGGATCGCAATTTCGAGCGGCATCTGGCCATTGCTCCAGGAAACGCAATCGGGGTACTTTGCGCCCGTCGCCCGCACAGTCGCGGCGTCATCATGTTGCACGGCCTTGAAGAAACTGTTGCGCTCCTGCTCCCAGGAAGGCTGCGCGGCTGCCTCGGTAAAAATTTTCCGGATGTTCAGCATGTTTTCCTCCGCTGCGGATGCGATGATGTCAGGGTCTTGGGCCCTTCGCGAAATCGCGCAGGCGCATATCGACCTCGAGAAGCGCCTGGGCGGCTTGCGCGAGGGTCTCCGCATTCGTGCCGCGCAGGACGGCGCCGTGGAAGGCGGCTGACAGCGCCGCCTTCATGTCGGCCAGTTCCTTCAGCGACAGCGGCTCTGACCCGGGCGTCAGCGCCATGAGATAGGCCGGGTCGGAGTGCACGCGCCGGGCGAAATCGGCGGGCGTGCCCATGTTGACGTCGAGCGCCTCCGTATCGGCGCCCATGGACACCAGCAGTTTCAGGGCCGGCAAGTTGTTGTGGCCGACGGCGGCATGCAATGGCGTGCTGCCCGTGCCGTTGGGGGCGTTGATGTCGGCGCCGTTCTGGCAGAGGTGACGGATGGTGCGTTCCGCCAGCCGGCGGCCATAGACGGCATAATGAAGCGCCGTGCTGCCCTTGTCGTCGGCCGCGTTGACGTCGGCGCCTTTTTTGACCAGCAGCTCCACGATATCAAGGTAATTGAACCGCGCCGCCTCCATCAGCGGCGTGACGCCGTCCGGGTCCTTGTAATTGATGGCGTTGCTGTCCCATTCGATGATGCTGCGGCAGTTGTCGAAGTCCGGCCGTTCCTTGCGCAGCTCTCCCATCAGGTCAGCGGGTAAATTTTGTTTCGGCATGGTCTCTCTCCTTAAATGTTAGTGCCGGCGGCGGCGCAACCGCGCGTCGACGGCGAGCAGCGCCTGGGTGGTCATGCTGAGGGCCTGCGCGTGGGCGGCGCGGTCCTTGATGGGCCCGGGCGCATTCATCTTGCGGAAGGCGGTCGTCAGCGCGGTCTTCGCCGCCGTCAGCGGGGCAGGAAAAGGAACAGCGGAAGCCTCGGCGGCGGGGGCTTTGCCCGCGTCGTCCTTCGCCAGCAATGCCAGGATCGAGGGCTTCCGCTGCAATCTTTTGGCCATTTGAAGCGGTGTTTCGCCGCGGCAGTCGCGCGCTTTGGGATTGGCGCCGAGGGCGAGCAGCGCTTCGACCGCCTGCTCGGCGTTGAGAGCGGCCGCGTAATGCAGCGGGGTGAGGCGCGACGCGTCGGCCGCGTCCAGGTCTGCGCCTTGCCGCTGCAGGTAGCGGAAAAGCAGAGGTGAATTGCTGCCCTCCGCGGCGTAATGAAGGACCGTGCGGCCCCAGATATCCTCGGACGCGGCCGAAGCGCCGGCATCGAACGCCGCAGCGACGATCCAGAAGATGTTCCGGCGGGCGGCCTGCATGCAGGGCGTCATGCCGGTAGAATCCTTCTGCAGCAGGACCTCGGGATGTTCTTTGACGAGGTCTTCGCATTTCTCGGGGTCGGGTTTGCGCTTGCGCAATTCGTTCATGAGCGCGGTGGTGCGCCGCTGCAGCATGAGGGTATTGAATTTTTGGGCGATGTCGAACATGTGTCCTCCCGGTTGATCGGCGCGTTTCGCGGCGCGCCTGGATACCGGGCGAAGACATATTTGCAGGGGAGAGGGGCTAAGCCGCCCGGAATACAACCAACCTGAAAATCAGATCTTCACGGTTGGTTTTGCAGATTGGCGGGGTCATATCCGGAAGGGAAACCGACTTAAACACTTCCGGCAGGAGTGGTGCCCACTGCTTGGGAAAGACGATACCGATTCTCTTCTATTATGTCAAATACATTTTCCATAGACACTTTCCTTCCGCTCTTATATAAAGGCGTCCATGGAAAAAGAGACGGACACGAACAAAGCCAAGGCGAAAAAGCCACTGTGGCAGCGCGGGTTGCGCTGGGTCTTCGACAATCTGGTGCTGCCGGGCAGCTGGAAAGAGATCGGCGTGTTCTTCGCCTCCTGGTTCCTGGTCTGGCCGCTGCTGGGGGCCGCCGTGTTTCCGCGCGCCGAAAAAGCGGCGGCGGAGCAGGGCCTTGATCCCAAAATCGTCTCCGAACTCGCGCCCGGCAAGCGCATCTATGTGCGCACCGACAATGCGCTCGGCAAGGCGCATGCGCTGCTCGACCGCGGCATCCTCGGCCTTCCCTTCAACTGGCGGAGCAGTCTGCGCAAGGGATCCGAAGGCGGTCATGCGCGCTCGGGCCTGTTGAGCTCCAACAGCTACGGCGTCTGCATGATCTATCTGCACACCTCCGAATATAAAAACGAGCCGCTGCTGTACCAGCAGGCGCTGCTCCACGAAATCCGCCACTGCGGCCGGGACAATGTGAAGCTGTTGCGGTACGGAATCTTCGACACCGTGGCGGCCGAAGGCGACGCGGATGCCAAATCCATCGAGGCGCTGGCGAAGATGACCAAGCGCCCGGACCTGAAGCAGTTCTTCCTCGACGAGCGCGCGATGAACGGCAGCCCTGACGACCGCCTGCATGACGACGCGCTTTATATCGACGCCGTTTTCAACCACCGCGCGGTGCCGTCGCCCGAAGCCATCGACGCCGCGAACGCGGAAGCCGAAGCGGTGAAGCTTCCCCTGATGAAGAGCCAGATCTCGCGGCAGATGAGCGCGGCGCTCGAGAAGGCGGGGCTGCCCGCGCCCTGCAAAACCGTCGACAGCTTGAGGAAAGATTGCAACTACGACCTCGCCGCCGCGACCGCGCATTTCTCGCCGCTGGCCCAGCGCCGCGCCGAACTGATGGACGCGGCGTTAAAACGCAATATCCACATCAGCGTCAAAGATACGCCCAAGCAAAAGACACGACAGAAAAAGCCGGCGGCGTAAGGGGCGGTCCCCGGAACAAGTCCGGGGTGGTTCAGTCGGTGGCAGTCTTCTCCGCCACCATCCCGTCCGGCGAAAATTCAATGCAGCGGATGGCAGGGCAGCTCGACCTTGAAAGTCGTGCCGGTTTCCGCGGTCGATTCCACGCTTATTTTTCCGCCGTGCGCCAAGACGACCTGGCGGGTGATGTAAAGCCCCAGCCCCATGCTCATCTTGTCGGGATTTTCGTGGGCCGTGCCGATCCCCTGCGTCAGCGGATCGAAGATCAGTTCCTGTTCGTCAGGCGGGATCGGCTCTCCTTCATTGTGGACGGAGAGGATGACTTCCTCCGGCTCTTTTGAGATGGCGACGGTCACGTCGCTCTCGGGCTGGCCGTGTTTCAAGGCATTGCCGACAAGATTCGAGACGATCTGGCTGATGCGGCTTCTGTCCCATTCGCCGGTTATCCTGTCAGGCGCCGATATCGTTATTTTCTGACCGGGATGCGCGATCTGAATTTCGTCGACGTCGTGCCGCACCGCCTGCACGACATCGAGCGGCGCCCGGGTAATCGGGATCGGCTTGCCCAGGCGCAGCCGGATGGCGTCGATGAGCTGCGAGACGAGTTCGCCGATCTTGTTCCCGCTGCGACGGATTTGCGCGAACAGCTTCGCTTTTTTCTCATCCACGCCGCCGAGCGCCTCGAGCACCTGCGCGGCCTGGACGATCGCATTGAGGGGGTTTCGGATGTCATGGATGAGCATGCCGAGAAACAGGCTGCGCGACCGCCTTTCGCGCTCGATATAGCGGCTGACCGACTCGGTTGCAATCTGGTCGATCGCCTCGTTGAAGCGGATCATCTCTTCCATCTCGGGCGGCAGGTTCTTGAGATCTTTCAGCCAAAGCCGGATGACGCTGGCGCGGAGGTTCCGGAACTCCGCCGCCATTTCGAGGCTGTCGAAACCTTTCCCAAAGCGCTGCTCGGCATGTTTCTCCGCGGCGTTTTCCCCCGTGACGGTGCGGGAATTGGGCCCGTGCCCCTGTCCTTTCTCGGCCTGCTCGGTTTTCGTTTGCGGACTCTCCATGTCGGCTATGACAAACCTGAGCATGCCCGCGATATCGTCCCGCAATTCGTCCAGCGTCAATTCCGAAGAAGGGGGACAGTCGCGCGCAAATGATTCCCAGTCCTTTATGATCTCGGGCGCATTTTTTTGTATGAATTGGGAAAGGCGCATCCTGAGGGCTCCGGCAAAGCAATTACGCTCCTCCTGCGTCCAGTAAGGGCGCAGAAGGGCTAACGTCATCATAAAAAGTGTGTCCAACAACGTATCGCGGGCGGCGCGAGTTCCAGATTGTCGAGGATATGTGAGTGCGGCGGTCTCTCGACGACGTACTGACCTTTTTCGGGGCGATATCCGCGGCTAGCGGCCGGCGAAAACCGCGCCGGGTTCCAGCTTGAACACCGGGCGGGCGCTGATGGCGGCTGCGACGACGCTGACCAGTACGACCATTACCCCGCCCAGCAAGGGGGTGAACCACATCATGCGGAAGGGGCGATCCGTCGAGGCGGCGAATTCACCCACGATGCTGCAGAGGCCCAGACCCAAACCGGTGCCGAGCAAGCCGCACAAGCCCGCCTGCGCCAGGATCATGCCCAGGAGCAGGCGCGGCGAGGCGCCCATCGCCTTCAGGACGGCATATTGGCGCAGGTTATCGGTCGTGAACATGAAAAGCATGACGCCAGTCACGCCAAAGCCCACCAGCATCGCGACCGACAGCATCGCGCCGATATCGCCGACATCCTCCGAATTCTCCAGGTACCAATAGACCGTATCCTGTTTGAACTCGTCCCGTGTGCGCGCCTTGAGCTGGGTTTGCGCCTCGATGCGTTTGGCCAGCGCATCCGGCGAAACGCCGGGTTTCGCCTTGACCATCACGAACGTCAACCGGCGCCGTTCGGGAAGCAAAAAATGGCTCGCATTCGACATCGTCGCATACATCAGCGGGCGAGGCGGGTAACGCGAAAAGCTCGCCGACCGTCCCGCGACCTGAACGCGATGGTCGTTCACCAGCAGTTCATCACCCGTATCGAGAAGCCGCGTTTTGGCGTCGAGGTGCGGGCCGTCAGACGGCCACTGGTCTTTCGCGCTTTTGGGCGTTTCAAGTTTTCCTTCGGAGCCGCCTTCGTCCACGATGACGGCGTCCGGCGCATGCAGGATATCGGAGGGTTTTCCGTCCCAGGTCTGCGGGGCCCCCGCGAGACTGCCGTCGTCGACGCCGATGACCTGGAACGACTGGAACTGGCCGTTCGGGAAACGCACCTCGGCGGTGCTCAGGGCCAGCGGCACCGCCCATTCCACGCCCGCGACGCTGCGCACGCGCCACAGGGCGTCGTCGGGCAGGTTCGTCGTCTGCTCGACCGAACTCACCGTCGGGTCCATGACCCACACGTCCGCCGCCGGATTTTCTGAAATGAGCGCAAAGCCCCGCGTCATGAAGCCGCAGAAATAGGACGCAGCCAGGGTGATCAGGAAAGCGGTAAATGAAATGCCGAACAGTAGGCCGATGTATTTGGCCCGGTCGCCGACCAGCATTTTCACGGCGATGCGCAGCATCAGCTCTTTTTCCCCGCGCCGGCGTCGATAAACACGTCCATCTGCTCGCCCGCGTAGACCGGCATATCGCCGGGGTCGAAGCTGTAGATGACCTGCAGGACGCGCGTGTCGACGCGCTCGGTGCTGACGCCGGTCAACGAAACTTTCGGCAGCACATAGGGCTCGATGCGCTCGAATTTGAGCGGAATTTTTGTGGCCGGGCTGCCGCGCGCAAAGGCGACCGCGGCGGCGCCGGGTTTGACGCGCCCGGCGTCGTTCTCGTCGACGTTGACGCGCACGTGCAGGCTGGCGTCGTTGCCCAGCAGCATCGGCGGCGGGTCGATATCGCCCGCCTGCGCATATTCCCCGGGCCTGATTTTGACCTGCAGCACCTTGCCGCCCACCAGCGCGCGGACGGTGCGCCGGTCGATCTCGATTTTCAGCTGGTCGACGGCGGCCTGCGCCGAGGCGACCGCGGTTTCGGCGATGGCGACGTCAAACTTCCGGTTATCATAGTCCTGCCGGCTGATCGCCGCGCCGCCTTCTTTCTGCACCGTCTCGGCGATGTCGAGCAGGTTTTTCGCCTTATCTAAACTGGTTTCGGCTTCCTTCACTTTGGCTTCCGCGGGCAACAGCAGGCCCTGCAAATCGCGGTCGTCCAGCTTGAACAAGGGATCGCCCGCTTTGACCATGTCGCCGGGCCTGGCGTAGATGTCGGTGACGATGCCCCCGACCGGCGTGCCGACCGAGATATTCTCGGTGCTGGCCTCGATGATGCCGGCGCCCGCGACGGATGCGGCGAAGGGCGATGACACCGGCACCGACGAATAGGCCGCTTTCGCTTCCGGCGCATCATCATGCGTGATCGTGGCCACGGCCAGGATCAACCCGGCAAAAGCGCACAGCGGAAGAATGTAACCACGGTTCATGGGGCGTTCCTTGCTTGTCGGGCCTCGACGACTTCGGTGATCCTGCCATCGTCCATATAGGCGATGCGGTCGGCAAACTCGAAGATGCGCGCATCATGCGTGACGACGACGACGGCGCGGTCGGGGCTGTTCGCCGCGCGTTTGAGCGTTTCCATCACCTGATGCCCGGTCTGGTGATCGAGGCTGCTGGTCGGCTCGTCGCACAAGATCAGCTTGGGGCCATGCGCGAGAGCACGGGCGATGGCGACGCGCTGCTGCTGCCCGCCGCTCAGCTGGGCGGGGAAAGATTCCGTCTTGCCGCCGAGGCCCACGCCGTCGAGCGCTTCCTTCGCGCGGCTCTCGGCATTTTTCGGCGCCATGTTTTTCAGCAGAAGGGGAATAGCGACGTTTTCTGCGGCGGTGATGGTCGGGAACAGGTTGAACAGCTGAAATACGAAACCGATGGAGTTCTTGCGGAATTCCAGCCGCTCTTCCTGCGGCATGGCCTTCAGGTCGCTGCCCAGCACCTTGCAACTGCCCTCGTCCTGGTCGAGGATGGAGGAAATGACCGACAGCAGCGTCGTCTTGCCGCAACCCGACGGCCCCACCAGCATCAGCACTTCGCCAAAGCGGACATCCAGGTCGACGCCGCGCAGCGCTTTGACCTGCGCATCGCCCGTGCCGTAAGTCTTGGTCACGCCTCGGCATTCAACGGCGGCTGTCTGCGCAGGGGACGTGGGCTCTGGAATTGACATAAATAAATTCCACTCGTTACAGTATCTCTTCTATTATATATTTTCAAAAAACACCAATGGCAGAGCCTGCTGCGTGCTTCCCGAGCGATGCCGCCCGCGCGAGGCGGGCGCGATAGTTGATGTGGCTTGCCTCGCGGATGCAAGCCTTCCGCGCCCTTGCAAATCCATCTTGCGCCGCTAGCGTATAAAGAAGAACAACGGAACGGAGGCTTCCCATGCCCGCCAAACAACTTTCCAGCATTCACCGCCAGACCGAGAGCCATTGGGTGGGCGACGCCTTTCCCGTCAGCACCATGCTTTATTACGGCGAGAACGGCGCGGAGATCAGCCCGTTCCTGCTGCTCGACTATGCGGGGCCGGCGGAGTTCAAGCCGACTCAAGAGCCGCGCGGCGTGGGCCAGCATCCGCACCGCGGGTTCGAGACCGTGACCATCGTTTATTCTGGCGAGGTCGAGCACCGCGACAACGCGGGCAATGCCGGCAAAATTGGCCCCGGCGACGTGCAGTGGATGACAGCCGCGCGCGGCATCCTGCACGAGGAATACCAGAGCCGCGCGTTCACCAAGACAGGCGGCACGCTCGAGATGATCCAGCTCTGGGTCAACCTGCCCGCGAAAGACAAGATGAGCGCGCCGCATTACCAGGAGATTTTAAGCAAGAACATCCCCGTGGCCGAACTGCCGAACGGCGCGGGGACGGCGCGCATCATCGCGGGCGTTTTCGGCGCCACGAAGGGGGCCGCGAAAACCTTCACGCCCGTCAACCTGTGGGACATGCGCCTGAAAAAAGGCGCGCGCGTTACGCTGCCGGTGCCGCAGGGGCACAACACAGCGCTGCTCGTTTTGCACGGCAAGGCCACGGTCAACAGCGGCGAAACATTGGCGCGCAAGGAAATCGCCCTGTTCGCGCCCGAGGGCGACAGCATCGAGGTGGCGGCGGACGAGGACGCGACCCTGCTGCTCATGAGCGGCGAGCCCATCGACGAACCCATCGCCGGCCGCGGCCCCTTCGTCATGAACACCCCCGAAGAAATCCACCAGGCCATCGCGGATTTCCAGGCGGGGAGGTTCAATTAAAAAGCAGCGCTGCCGCTTGCAAAACTTTTCGGAAGAAGATTGTATTTGACATAATCTATCAGAATCGGGTATAAAAGGCATGCAGCGTGCTTCCCTCTGTCTTTTCAGCATCGGGGCGAATGTGCCGGATGGTTTAGGGTTTCATATCCGGGTTCCACAGCACGATCCGCAAAACAACCGAGATCAGCGAATTTTCGAGGTTGTTTTGCGTGCAGGCCGCTTTCAATCAAAATGCCAGTGCCCTTGGTGAAGCCGAACAGGCGCTGCAGGCGTGGGGCGTAAAATACGTCAAGCAAGACGATGGCTCAATTCTTGTACCAGGGAATCTGGACATTTCCAGGAAGAACTTGGCTAAACTGCCTGATCTTTCCAAAGTCAGTGTCAGCGGCGATTTCTGGTGCTCCGAGAATCTATTGACCTCGCTGGAAGGCGCGCCGCATTCCGTCAGCGGCAGCTTTTGCTGCCAAAACAACCAACTTGCTACGCTGGAGCATGCGCCGCATTCCGTAGGCCGCAATTTCTACTGCTCCCACAATCAACTTACAACGCTGGAGCGGGGGCCACGGACCGTGGGCGGCATCTTTTTCTGCGCCGATAACAAGCTGACCTCGCTGGTGCATGCTCCCATGACCATCGGCGGCGGCTTCTACTGCCACAACAATCAGCTGACTTCGCTTCTAGGCGCGCCCCAGACCGTCAACGGGGACTTCTACTGTTCCTACAACCAACTCAAAACGCTGGAGCACGCGCCGCAGTCCGTCGCGGGCAATTTTTCCTGTTCCTACAACCAACTCACGACGCTCGAACATGCGCCACGCACC
Organism: Alphaproteobacteria bacterium; assembly: GCA_025934695.1. GTDB lineage: Bacteria > Pseudomonadota > Alphaproteobacteria > Micavibrionales > UBA2020 > JAPWJZ01. The sequence goes on along the minus strand of JAICWS010000001.1, from coordinate 1,027,413 downwards.
ATCGGCGGCATCTTTTCCTGCGACGAGACCCAACTGACATCGCTGGAGGGTGCCCCCGAAATTTTCGAAATATTACAGAGCGACTTCGGCACGTTCGAATCTTGGGATGAAGTTCCCCAGGAACTGCGTCTATCTCCTGAAACAAAAGCGAGAGTCATCCATGCTGCAACCGTGCTCCAGGAACCAACCCGGGTGTCCCGGCCGATCAGTTTCAGGAAGTAGCGTCAAAGCTATAGCGAACGTTTCTATCTAAATTTGACACTATTTTTCGAGAGATAAATTATCACGTTATGCCGGAAACCTCTGGGGTGCGAAAAGTAATATTCAAGCCACAGGCGCTCGTGGCTTCCGCGCGTCGATGTCGACGATTACACGCAAATCCGGAACATAACTCAGCCCGACAATGTCGGCCTTTATTTCTGCGACGGTCAGACCATATTCGGAGCCGACAGGCTCAGCCCATGTGCTTAATTCTTCCATAGCAACAGCCTACCGCGCTGCATGCAGAAAATCAGCAGGTTGTTAAAGGTTGATTATGGGACTAAAATGGCGGCAAATTTCGGAAAAAGACACGCTGTCGCACTTTTAAAAACGTGACAGATTGGCATTCCAACGGAGAAAAACAATGACACGGATTCGCGTTAACGCTTTCACCATTTCGCTTGACGGATATGGCGCGGGGCCGGATCAGGGGCTCGACAATCCTCTCGGCGTCGGCGGGACGGAGTTGCATCCGTGGCTTGTCACGACGCGCACTTTCCAGCGGACCTTGTTCGGCAAGGACGGCGGCACGGTCGGCGTGAACGACGATTTCGCCGCCCGCGGCTTTCACAATGTCGGCGCGTGGATTTTGGGACGGAATATGTTCGGCCCCATCCGCGGGGAGTGGGATCTGAACTGGAAAGGCTGGTGGGGCGACAATCCGCCCTATCACGTCCCGGTCTTCGTCCTGACCCATCATGCGCGCCCGCCGCTCGAGATGGAGGGCGGCACGGTGTTTCATTTCGTGACCGGCGGCATCCGCGAAGCGCTCGACCGCGCGCGGACGGCCGCCGCCGGCAAGGACGTGCGCATCGGCGGCGGCCCGGCCACGATCCGGCAATACTTACGCGAGGGGCTTATCGACGAGCTGCACATCGCGATCGCGCCCGTCCTGCTCGGCCGCGGCGAGCCGCTGTTCGAAGGGCTCGACCTGCGCGCGCTGGGATATGAATGTGTCGAGTTCGTCCCGTCGGACAAGGCCACCCACGTTGTCCTGTGCCGCCAGGGACGCGCGGGATAAATGAGCGATCGAAGTTGTAACTGGACCTCGGCTTTCGCCAGGGTGGATCGCAACACTGCAGGATATTCTTCTTGAAATTCAGTTGCCTGCCCTAAATGGCGGCGACGAACTAAGCGAACGTCTTGAACCGGATCAAAACAAGCATTATAATAGTTATTATAATGCCCTATTTATCCTGATAAGCAGGAGCTTTGCATGACCGGCTTGAAACTGACCTCGATCGGAACATCGACGGGAGTGATTATCCCGAAAGAAATGCTCGCCCGCCTCAACGTCGAGAAGGGAGACATTCTGTATGTCGTCGAGACAAAGGACGGGTATCTTCTGACGCCTTATGATCCTGATATCGAGAAGGAACTCGAAGAGGGGCGGAAGTTCATGAAGGAATATCGCGATGCCTTTAAAGCGCTCGCGAAATGAAGAAGGAACTTCGGTGGATCAGCAAAAAGGCGATGCTCCTGCTTCAGGAGGAGGCCATCGCGGGATTCGGCGGGGAAAGAGGCCTGCGGGATGATGGACTGCTCGACTCTGCTTTGGCGCGTCCGCTGAATCTGATTGCTTATAATCCTGAAAGCACGCTGTCGGAACTGGCGGCTTCCTGCGCCCATGGGATCGCGAAAAACCATCCCTTTGTCGATGGAAACAAGCGCGCCGCTTTTCTCGCCATCGGCCTGATGCTCGGCCTGAACGGGAAGCGGCTTACCGCTTCGCAGGTCGACGCCATCGAAACAATGACGGCCGTCGCCAGTGGCGAACTGGATGAGCGGGGACTGGCTGCCTGGGTTGAAAAGAACAGCGACACCAAGAGAGCGCCGCGCGAAGAGCACAAGAGAACGTTGCCCGAAAAGAGCAGGTTCCTTACAAAGACGAAACCCGCCAAACATGGGGGCACCGATCAGAAGCCGCCCAAAAAGCCCGCCAAAAAGTAGCGCTGCCAGAGGCGCACGCTGGGAAACGCATCGTCCTCCGCCTGCGCGGGGACGACAGGCCAAGATCGAACCACCCCGGCGAAGGCCGGGGTCCAGTTCATTTGACTTCTACCTCATAAATTAGCGATAGAAGTTGTATAAACTGGACCCCGGCTTTCGCCGGGGTGGGATTGTGGAGAAAGCGGTCGTTAAAAAGAACTCGTTATTTCCGCCTGCGGGAATAACAGTGTTTATCTTTTACGTGCCACCCCGGCTTTCGTCGGGTTGCGTAGGGAGTGTTGGGCGCACTTGGCAACAAACGAATATCGTCGCGCTATCCAGAAAATGAAGGAAATCACTCCGGCGGCGGCAAGTCCTTGCGGCGCTGGGTGGCGAGGGTTTCGGCTTTGGCGATGTCGTCGGGCGACATGATTTTGGCCAGCTTGTCGCGAAGCTGGATGGCGTCGTCGCCGTATTTGTCGTTGGCGAGCGTGTACCACATATAGGCCTGCACCGGGTCCTTCTCGACGCCGCGGCCCGCGGCGTAGAGCATGCCGAGATGCTTTTGCGCGTCGCCGTCGTTGCGCTCGGCGCCCTTGCGATACCAGTTGGCGGCCTGCGCCTCGTCTTTTTTCACGCCTTCGCCCTTCTCATAGGCGCGGCCGAGCGCGACATCGGCTGCCAGCACGTTCTGATCCGCGGCCTTGCGCCACCAGGTGACGGCTTCGGCATCGTCCTTCTCGACGGAATCCCCCTCGTAATACGTATTGCCGAGGCGATAGGCGGAAACGGCATTCTCTTCCTCCGCCGAGAGTTTCACCGACGGATCGTCGCGCGGCTCCTTGCCGTAGACCCATTTGTTCATGAATTCCATCTGCTCGCGGTCTTCCTCGGCGTCGATGAAGGCGAGCGCGAGGATGCGCGCGGCCGAGGCCTGCAGCGGGTTCAGGTGCGACAGCGCCTCGTCGCGGCGCTCGCGCGCATGCTCGAAGCCGTTCGCGACGGAGGCGGAAAACCACATATAGGCCTTGAAGTAATTCTGCGGCGCGCCCTTGCCGAGGAAGTAAGACACGGCGAGGTTGTTCTGCGCCAGCGCCTCATCCTGTTCGGCGGCCTTCGTCCACAGCTCGATGGCCTTGCCCGCGTCGCGTTCGGTGCCGCGCGCGAACCAGTAATCGCTGCCGGCGTTGTACTGTTCCGCGCGCTCGCCCGTGGCGGCGCTGCGCAAATGCCATTCGTGCGCTTTCGCTGGGTCCTTCGCCACGCCCGTGCCAGAATTGTAGAGCGCGGCCAGCGACGCGGCGGCGCGCGGATTTCCCTGCGCCGCGGATTTGTTGAACCAGTCGAGCGCTTTCGCATAGTCGCGCGCCGTCCCGTAGCCGTCGCGGTAATAGGCGCCGAGGTTGAATTCGGCCCAGTCGTCGCCGGCTTCGGCCGCCTTTTCATACCAGGCGAAGGCCTGCTGCGGGTTTTCCGTCACGCCCAGCCCGCGGTGATAGAGCATCGCGAGGTCGGCCGCGGCTTCCACCAGCCCGTCATTCGCGGCCTCGGTCAGCAGGCGGATGCCTTCTTCGGGTTTCGCCGCGTCTTTCGGACCGTTGACGTCATAGAGGCCCAGGCCCATCTTGCAAAAGTCATCGCCGGCATCGACGCCCTTTTTGTACCAGCTGACAGCCTCTTCAGGGTCGGCCTCGACCGACCAGCCTGACATATAATAATAGCCGATCTTATAATAGGCGGGCGTAAAGCCTTGCGCCGCCGCCTTGTGATACCAGGTGAAGGCATCGCCATAATCGCGGTCGGGGCCCAGGCCGTTGCCGGTCAGATAGCCCATCAGGAACTGGCTTTTCGCATCGCCGCCTTCGGCCTTCGCCCGAAGGTCGGTCAGCACGGTCATGGGCGGCGGAACCCGCGTGTAGTCCCGCATTTCCTTTTCCAGCTCCGCCGGGTTCGCCGTGGCGTGTTCCGCATAGGCGACGGCGGGCAGCAGTAGCGCGGCAAGGGTGAGGGCGGGCGGAAAGTATTTCATCCGAAGTCCGTAATAAATAAAAAAATGCCCGTTTATTTCGATGCCGGCGCAGGCACGACGACATGCCGGTCCATGTCATAGGCCGCATGCGGCGGCAGCGTGGCGTCGATGAGCTGGCTGGAGTCCATGTCGAACCACTTCAGGCGCACGGAGGTCGGTGCAACGCTGATCTCGATCAGTTCCTTGGGCTTCGCGGCGGGCGTCACGGGCTTGCCATCGAGCCAGATCGTCCAGTCCGACGGGCTCTTATACATGACGTCGCCCAGCACGAGGAGGCGCGACGCGGGTTTCGCGGGCGGCGCAGGTTGGCTCGAGGGAGAAGGGATGGCATCCGGCGCTGGCGCAGGCGGGTTCGCGTCGGGCATGACCGGGCGGTTATCGCTGGTAGTTTCGGCCTTCAGGTGATCGTTTGCGGGCGTTTCCGGCGTCACGGGGAGCGACAGTGTTTGGCCTGCTGCAGGAGCTATGGGAGTTCCTCTTACTGAACTGCCTCCGAGTCCTATCCATGTTATCTTGCCATTTGCATCAGAGCACCAACTGATGAAGTATTCAGCAGCCGTCCAGTCGGCAACATGCTTCAAGCCTGTCGTAAATGCGCGGGGGTTCTGGCAATGCGAGTTGGCGGTGTGATCATTCGTATCTACATAGTGATGTTCTGCCAGGGCAGCTAACAAGTCTGCTTCAGATGATCCTATTGGGAACTGTTTTGCGATGTTGTTATAGAGTTCATCGCCATGATCCACGGCAGCTGGGCTCGCTTTTGGCGTGGCAGAAACCTGCGGTTGCACTGGCGCGGGCGCGCTCGACAAATGCATGCGGCGGCAAAAGCGCGTGGTGGCGCCGCTGTCGTGGCAGTAATCCTGCACGAAGCCCGACGCGTAATAGAGCGCGAAAGCGGCCCCGGCGATAATCAGATACGTCTTTGTCCCCTGACTCATCCCCATAAGGTCCAGCATAACCCGCCGGTGCCGAAAAATCAGCCCTGAAACGGCTGTCCAGTTTTCCGGAACGCTGGACTTAGGCGAGAGCTAAAATTTCAGCCGCCGCGGATTTCTCCGCGGCGGCTGCGGTGCGGCGCTCCTTCCGCACCGTATCCAACTGACAAAGATGTTTTCAGCAGGCGCCAGAGCGCCCGGGGAACAGGCTCGCGCGCCGCTCGATCGTTCCCGCACCGTCCGCCACGGCCAGGCCGCTGCCGGCGGCGCTCCTGGCGGGATCGATGCCGATGCTCAGCATCAGGACAGATGCCTTGCCTTCGAACAGATGGACGGTGCAGCAGACATCGCGCTCGGGCGCGGCGCAGAGGCTCATGAGTTTCTTATACGAGGGAAGCGCCTCGATCTTGCCGATGAAGGGGATCATGTCGGAAAGGCGGGCGTCATCATGCTCGTTGCAGCCCATCGCTTGTTTGAGCACCTCATGCGCGATCCCAAAGGCGCCGCGCTTCGTTTCCTGCAGCGCGCGTTCCACGCGGACGTCAAGCATTTCGGCAAAGCTTTCCAGCGCGGCGTCGATTTTGTTCAGCGATTTTCTCACGGCTTTGGCCGCGCCCTCGACGGCGGCGTCTTCGAATTTTTCTTTCAGGTTCATGGCGGCTCTCCTTCGTCTGCGTTGGCGGAAGCGAACCATGCCGGGCGTTTGCGAATGCGTGAGGGAAAGGCGCAAAACAGCCATGAACAATAGTGTCGTTCCTGGCCGTTTTTGCAAAGGCGGGAGGGCTATACCGGCAGTCGCGAAACAGGCGTAAATCGAGCTGCCGCGGTGGAGCGCCTTGCGTGGAGGAGTTTATAGCAGATTCTTTTGCGTTATGTCAAACATAGCGTGCGGCGGGGGAATATTTTCCCGTTCTTTCAGTTACTTGAAAACGTGGCAAACCCAACCGAGGCTGTTTTCAATTGAAGCAACTCCGCTCGTAACCCGGGGTCTCGGATATATCCGCTCGCGTGGCGGCACCGTCTTCAAACGGAGCCGCCGCACCTGCGCATGAACGCCAAGTCCCGGCTTTCGCCGGGGGTTGCAAAGCGGCTGCTGGACCTCGGGCCGGCTTCCTGCATTTTTGTGAGCATGGGACTTGGAACGTTTCTATTTCCCGGGAATTGGCTGAGCGGGAGACACAGGTAATACTGTGTCTCCTTTTTCTTTTCCCCCGGCGATGAATGAATGCCGGAACCCAAACCGGAAGTCCGCTATTGGCTGAGCGGGAGACGCAGGTAACACTGCGTCTCCTTTTTATTTTGCGCCTGGCATTTCAAGCCGCGCTAAAGCATTTCCGCGGTTCGCTTGACATGTTTTATATTTCCATTATTCTGGAACTATGGATATACAAAAAGCCCTCATCGCTTTCGACGCCCTGTCGCAGGAAACCCGCCTGAAAGTGTTCCGCCTGCTGGTCGAACACGGTCCGCAGGGCGCGCCCGCGGGCGCGTTAAGCGAAAAACTGGGCGTTCCGGCCAATACGCTGTCGTTCCATCTCTCGCATATGAGCAACGCGGGGCTGGTGCTGTCGCGGCGCAAAGGGCGGTCCATCATCTACACCGCGAATTTCGCCTTCTTCACCGGCCTGATCCGCTATATGGTCGAAGACTGCTGCGGCGTCGCCGTTGCCAGCGTCCGCAACGACAAGAAAAAAGGGTGCAGCGTGATTGAACTGTCGAACTGCTGCTGATGCCCACCGCGCCCCTCAAAGTCCTGATCCTTTGCACGGGCAATTCCTGCCGCTCGATCATCGGCGAAGCGCTCTTCAACCACCTGGGGCAGGGGCGGGTCGCCGCCGTCAGCGCGGGCAGCAAACCGACGGGCGAAGTTCATCCCAAAAGCCTGCAACTGCTCGAGTCCAGGGGGATTTCGACGGCGGGCCTTCGCAGCAAGTCATGGGATGAATTCGCCCATTCGCCGATCGATATCGTCATCACCGTCTGCGACGCCGCGGCGGGCGAGGCTTGCCCCGTATTCCAAGGCGCTCCGGTCAAGGCGCACTGGGGTCTCCCCGATCCGGCGCAGGCGACGGGAACGGAAGCCGAAATCATGGCCGCATTTGAAAGCATCGGCAAAACCATGGAGGCGCGGATCAGGGCTTTTCTGCGCCTGCCGCCGGGCCTGCCGAAGGACGAGCTGTCGAAGCAGCTGCGCGCCATCGGGGAGGATATCGCGTGAGCAAAACCGTTTCGCTGCCAAAGCGTCTTGCCGCGGAGGGCCTGGGCACGGCCTTTTTGCTGATGGCCGTCATCGGCTCCGGCATCATGGGGGAGAAACTGGCCGCCGGAAACCTCGCCATCGCCCTTCTGGCCAACAGCATCGCCACGGGCTGCGCGCTCGCGGTGCTGATCCTGATTTTCGCGCCGATCTCGGGCGCGCATTTCAATCCTGCCGTGACCCTGTGCATGGCGCTGGAGAAGAAAATCTCCCGCAGCGACGCCGCGGCTTACGTCACGGTGCAGGTTGCCGCCGCGATCCTCGGCGTCGCGGCAGCGCACCTGATGTTCGGCGAGCCGCCCTTGTTCGCCTCGGAGAAGATCCGGACCGGCGGCGGACAATGGTGGAGCGAATTCGTCGCCACCTTCGGCCTGCTCATGGTCATCTGGGGCTGCGTGAGGCAGAACCTGCCCGCCATTTCGCTGGCGGTCGCGGCCTATATCACGGCGGCTTACTGGTTCACGGCCTCGACCTCCTTCGCCAATCCCGCCGTCACGCTCGCGCGCGGGTTCAGCAATACTTTCGCCGGCATCCGCCCGGGCGATGTGCTGCCCTTTGTCGCGATGCAGTTTGCGGGGGCCATTGCCGCGACCGCTTTCATGCGCTGGCTCAGCGGTTCGTCCCGCTGAAGGAACCTTACCTCTTTCCGGGCATTGGCTAAGCGGGAGACACAGGTAATACTGTGTCTCCTTTTTTCGTCAGGGTGAGGGACCGTTTGCACCTTTTCCGGCGCGTGCTATAATAAAGATATGCGCTTTCTTCGGGTCATCCTCGTCCTCACGCTGCTCTTCGCCCAATATTCGGCGGCGCAGGCGTTCGAGGGCGTCTGCCATTGCCCCGGGAGCATGACCTCGGGGAAGATGATGGATTGCTGCAAGGACAAGAGCGGCAAGGCATCCTGCGGTTCCTGCATGAGCTGCGCCGTCATGGCGCCGGCGGCGCTGTTTCAGCATGCCGCCGCCGCGCCCGTGTCGGTCGTGAAAGACCCGCAGCCCGCGCTTCCCGTCCATTCACTGCCGCAGCGCTTCCCCTCGCCGGATTTCCGCCCGCCCGATTTCCCTGCCTGAAAACCACAACCGCCTGATTTTCAGACCAGAGGGAGAATAACCATGCCTATTCGCAAGCCGTGGAGCAGGGGCTCCGCGCTTTCCACCGCCGTCCTCCTTTGCCTCTTATCGCCGCCTGCCGCGCAGGCGCGGCTGATTTCCTATGCCGGGGGCTGGATGGTGATGAGCAACAACGACCAGTTCGCCAACGAGGTTTCGGCTGTCTATTCGCCGACCGCGACGACGGGCATCGGCCCGTTTTACGATTATTACCGCGACACGGGCGGCCAGATGGCGGGGCTCGATTTCAACTGGCTCGCGCACCGCTGGAACCAGAAGGATTCGCAAGGCAACCTCTATTTCCTCTCGGGCCTCGGCGTCGCCAATCACGACGGCGAAGAGCATGCGGGCGGTTTTGCGGGCATCGAGGCCGACTGGGAGAGCCGCCGTTATTACGCGTCCTACGAAAACCGCTATACCGAAGCGGGCCACGACGTGCGGCAGGAATTCCAGGAGACGGGACGCATCGGCATCGCGCCCTATATCGCTGAATCGGGCAGCCTGCACAGTTGGCTGATGCTGCAGGCCGACCATTTCCCCGAGGATCGCAAGTCCTGGGTGGTGACGCCGCTCGTGCGCCTGTTCCAGGGTCCGTACCTCGCCGAAGCGGGCGTGGCCAGCAACGGGCATCCCATGTTCAACCTGATGATCACGTTTTAAGAAAGTATCCGCCATGAAAAAAATCATCAAAAACCTCACCATGCTCGGCCTGGTCCTGCTGCTCGCAGCACCGGCGCAGGCCGCCACCGCCAAACACATCTTCGTCACCGTCAACGGCCTTGTCTGCGACTTCTGCGCCGTTTCCATGAAAAAGATCTTCATGAAGAAGGCGCCGGTCGAAGCCGTGACCGTGAACCTGACGACCAAGATCGTCGAGATCGATCTCAAGCCGGGCGGAACGCTGGACGACAGGGAAATCAAAAAGGGCATCACCGACGCGGGCTATGCGGTCGTCGGGATTCGCAGGGATTGACGGGCATGGAGAGCTGGAAAGAAAAACTGCTGGCGGGCGCATCGCTGCTCACCTCGGCATCGACGCTGGTGTGTTGCGCGATGCCGGCGCTGTTCGTGACGCTGGGCGCAGGCGCGACGCTGGCGGGGCTGGTCACCGCCGTTCCGCAGCTGGTCTGGTTCACCGAACAGAAGAGATGGGTTTTCGCGATCGCCGCGCTGCTGCTGGCCGCGGGCGGCTGGATGCAATGGAAGGCGCGTCTCGCGCCCTGTCCCGTCGAACCGGGCGCGGCGCGGGCCTGCCGGCGGCTGCGGCGCCTTGGCCTTGTCATCTATGCGATTTCGCTGGGGTTATACGCGACGGGCTTCTTTTTCGCCTTCGTCGCGAGATATCTGATGCAATAAGAGGAACCTTACCCCTTTCCGGGGATTGGCTGAGCGGGAGACACAGGTAACACTGTGTCTCCTTTTTCTTGCCCCCGACGCGCATTTTCGGCACTCATCCTTAAGTGGTAAAAAGTTCCCTGTCCCGGCCAATAAAAAGGCCGTTGCCGCCGCAGTTCCCGATATTACATAACCTTTGGCAACATCGGCTGGTTTTTTTTGAGCCGCTTCGCTTCCAAATCGTTTGACTTAGGACAAGAACTTGGCTGACAGTGGCAGAATTCCGCGCGAAGGGATGATATGTCGGACCACCGCCCCAAAGAAAAGCAAGAAAATAAGCCCTCTCCGCACCTTTATGTCGGGATCGGCGCTTCCGCTGGCGGGTTCGAAGCGCTGCAAAAGCTTTTCAATGCGCTGCCGTCGCCGAGCCCGATGTGCTTTATCGTGGCCCAGCACCTCGACCCGGCGGGCGAAGGCCTGCTTATCGACCTGATCGGCAAGGCCACGCCGCTGAAGGTGCTGGAGGCGGCCGACCAGAAGGTGCTGTCGGCCGGCCACATATATATAGTGCCGCCACACGCCTCGCTCTGCGTGCGCGACGGCATCTTTTACCACGATCCCGCCCGCAGCGCCGATTTCGCCCGCGCACCCATCGACTTCCTGTTTCATTCGCTGGCTGAAAGCTGCAAATCGTCGGCGGTCGGCGTGATCCTGTCCGGTAACGGCACGGACGGGGCGCTCGGCCTCAAGGCCATCAACGACGCGGGCGGCATGACGCTGGCGCAGGAGCCCTCGACCGCGAAGTACGACAGCATGCCGCAGGCGGCCGCCACGACCGGCGCCGCCGATTACGTGCTGCCGCCCGAAAAAATGCCCCAGGAGCTCGTTGCCTATGCCCAGCATGTCCATGCGCTGGCCGAGGAGGGGCATGACCGGGAGCGGCAGGACCAGATCATGGCGTCCCTCGCCGAGATCTGCGACATCCTGAAGGAAAGCACGGACCACAATTTCCGCCATTACAAGACCAGCACCCTGGTCCGCCGCGTCGGCCGCCGCATGCAGGTGCTGCGCATGCCTACGGCCGACGGTTATATCACCTACCTGCGCCAGACGCCGTCCGAGGCCCAGGCGCTGGTCAAGGAAATCCTCATCGGCGTCACGGCTTTTTTCCGCGACCCTGAAGTGTTCGAGGCGCTGTCGCAGCAGGCGCTGCCGCAAATGCTGGCGCGGCGCGAGTCGCCCGATCCCGTGCGCATCTGGGTTCCCGGCTGCGCGACCGGGGAGGAAGCCTATACCATCGCCATGCTGGTGCGCGAGGAACTGGACAAGCTCGATCCCAGGCCCGAGGTGCAGATCTTCGCGACCGACATCAACGAGCGATCGCTGAACGTCGCCCGCAACGGCGTCTATCCGGCCTCGATCTTGGAAGAGATCAGCCCCGAACGCCTCAAGCGCTTCTTCACGCGCAAGGGCGCGCAATATGCAGTGAACAAGGAAATCCGCGAGCTGTGCCTGTTTTCCTCGCATGACCTTATCCGCGATCCGCCGTTCTCGCGGCTCGACCTCATCTCGTGCCGCAACCTGCTCATTTATTTCGGGCCGCACCTGCAGAAAAAGCTGATTCCGCTGTTCCATTACGCGCTGAAGCCCGGCGGCTTCCTGCTGCTCGGCCCTTCCGAAAGCATCAGCGCGCACCGCGATCTGTTCCGGCCCATCGACGCCAAGCACAGGCTGTCCCAGCGCGTCTCGACGGCGCTGCGCCCCGTGAACTTCACCATGCTGGGTGAAAGGTCGCGCAACCAGAGGCCGGCGGCCCCGGCCAACAACTGCGACGCGGACATGAGCCTTTATATGCAGCGCGTGCTGCTCGATGAATTTTCGCCCAAGGCCGTCGTGGTGAACGACGAGGGCAACGTCCTCTGCGTCTCGGGCGGCATGGACAAATACCTCGGCCTCGCCGCCGGCAACTTCCAGAACAACGTGGTGCAGATGGCCAAGGCGGGCCTGCGCGTCGCCCTGCGCACCGCGCTTGGCGAGGCGGTCAAGTCGCACCGCACCGTGGCGCACGAGGATGTGACGGTCGAGACTGGCGACGGGCTGCAGCGCGTGCGCCTGACCGTCCAGCCCATGCCACAGATCGGCGAGGAAACGGGCATCTACATGATCGTGTTCCAGGATATTGGCGCGCCCGTGCCGACCGACGCGAAACTGCGCACCCATAGCGGCGACGCGGAAGAGCTGATCGAGCAGCTGGAGCGCGAACTGCGCACGACCCGCGACGACCTCGAAAAAACCATCCAGGATCTTGAGGTCACGAACGAGGAGATCAAATCTTCGAACGAAGAGCTCATCTCGATGAACGAGGAGCTGCAGAGCGCGAACGAGGAGCTGGAGACCTCGAAAGAAGAAATTCAGGCCGCCAACGACGCGCTGGGACGCGCCAATTCCGACCTCGAGAACCTCCTGACCTCGACGCAGATCGGCACGATCTTCCTCGACGAGGAGATGCGCATCAAGCGCTACACGCAGCCGGTCGCCGAGATTTACAATGTCATGCCGACCGACGTCGGCCGTCCCATCGCGCATATCACGCATAACGCGGAAAGCATGCCGCCCTATCCGGCTCCCGCCGATCTGGATAAGGGCGACAAGCGGGTCGACTACAGTATCCGCGCCGGCGGGCGCTGGTTCGTGCGCCGCGTGCTGCCTTATTTCCTGCAGGACGGCCGCCGGGACGGCGTCGTCATCACCTTCAACGACGTGACCGCGATGAAGGAGATCGAGCACGCGCTGGATCTCAGCAACAGGAACTTCCGCCAGCTGGCCGAGCTGGTGCCCCAGTTCGTCTGGACCGCCGACGAAAACGGCCGCTTCGATTATTTCAACCAGCGCTGGTTCGAGTACACCGGCACGAAGCTCGAGGACGGCATGGGCAACGGCTGGGCCGATTCCGTCCACCCCGAGGACCGTGCGCGCGTCATGGAAGGCTGGGCGAAGTCGGTTGCGACCGGCGACCCGTTCGAGATCGAATACCGCCTGCGCGGCGGCGACGGTGGATACAAGTGGTTTCTGCGCCGCGCCGTCGCGCTGAAGGAAAACGGCAAGGTCGTCAAATGGTTCGGCACCTCGACCAATATCGACCGCCAGAAGCAGGCGCAGGAACTGCTGCGCGAGGCCGACCGGCAGAAGAACGACTTCATCGCCATGCTCGCGCACGAACTGCGCAACCCGCTGGCGCCCATCCTCAACGCCTCGCACCTGTTGGGCCGCAAGGCCGCGCAGGACGCCGAGCTTCACCGCGTGCAGGAGATCATCCGCCGCCAGGTCCAGCACATGCGCAAGCTGCTGGACGACCTGCTCGACGTCGCACGCATCACGCGCGACAAGATCAAGCTTGAGAAGGAGCCGGTCGACTTGCGGGAGATCGTCAGGACCGCGGTCGAGACGAGCCAGCCCATTCTGGACGCCAAGCACCATTCGCTTAAATTAGACACGCAGCGCGAGCCGCTGTTCGTCGAGGGCGACCAGACGCGCCTCGCGCAGATCGTCGTCAACATCCTCAACAACGCGGCGAAGTTCACGCCCGAGGGCGGCACCATCAACCTCGGTCTTGGGCGCTTCGGCGACCAGGCAGTCATCACGGTGCGCGACAATGGCGTCGGCATGACGCCTGAAATGCTCCAGCGCGCCTTCGAACTTTTTGCACAAGCGGATCATTCTCTCGACCGCGCGCAGGGCGGCCTGGGCATCGGCCTGTCACTGGTTCGGCGCATCGTGCAGCTGCACAACGGCACAGTCGAGGCGTTCAGCCCCGGCCTCGGCCGCGGCAGCGAATTCGTCGTGCGCCTGCCCCTCGTAGTCCCGCCGGAAAAGGCGGCCGACAAGGAAAAACTGGCGAAGCCGCAGGCCCGGCCCAAACGCGTCCTCATCGTCGACGACAATATCGATTCCGCCGAGACGCTGGGCATGCTGCTCGAGATCGAGAACCATACCGTCAAGCTCGCGCACGACGGGAAGAGCGCCTGTACCGTGGCCGAAGCCTTCCACCCCGACGTCATCCTGCTCGACATCGGATTGCCGCAGATGAACGGCTACGAAGTTGCGGCGTACTTACGCGCGCGCCCCGAATTCGACGGCACCCTGCTGGTCGCGGTATCGGGCTACGGGCAGGAAACCGACCGCGCCAAGGCCTTCGCGGCCGGGTTCGATGAATATCTCGTCAAGCCGGTCGATCCCAAGGGTCTGCGCACCCTCGTCGCGGCGGACAAGAAGGCGAAATAACGGGAACCCTGGCGTTCTTCAGGCATTGGCTGAGCGGGAGACACAGGTAACACTGTGTCTCCTTTTTCTTTGGCGTCTGGAGGGGCGGCTACGAGCCGCTTCAGTTCATTCCGCGGGAATGACCGCCGGCACACGCAGGATCGAGCCGAAATCCACGGATTTTCCGAGCGCAAGGGGAATGTCGGAATCCGGATGTTCCAGCGTGTATTGGTATGCCGTCAGTCGGAGGGGATCGTCGGAGAAGAACTGAAGCTGCTCGCGCGTCCGGGGGACGAACACGGGAAGCTCATGGCGGGGACCTAAGGGCGCCCAGCGGCCCTGGTGCCGGGCGATCAGCTGGCACTTGTCCTGCCAGATGCGGATGCCCATGATATTCAGACGATAATCGATGGATTGAGTCTCGGAATTGACAACTTTCATTGCCGTTCCACCCCGGAAATTTGAACTAGCATGCGGAACCTACGCCGGTCGCCCAAAAAAGTTCCGCTTCGCTGTGGAACTAAAAATTTCGATGTATTCCAATAATTTGCCGGGCGAGACTGGCCCTCGGCCCGCTGGGCGTCGCTCTAATCGAGTTTCATGAATGCTGTCCCCGACAGAAATTCGTTTTAAAGCAATAACTTGCCCCTCTGCGAAAACAAATTATTTCAGAATTATGGAAATTGATGTATACTGGTCGGACATCAAGATTCGCGAAGTTTTCAGGTTCAATTAGGGGGATCTCAATGGACAATACAGCAAACAAATCCGGCGTCACGCGCCGCGATTTTTTTACGCAGCTTGCCAAACGTGCCTTGGCCGAAGTGAAGGCAGGCTATGAGGAAGGTCTGGCGGCACAGCTGGCGAAGGCCTCAAAGCCGCAAGCTCCCCGCTGAAAGGATCGACCGGGAAGGGACTTCTGCGCCAAATTCAATTTGACATAATGCTAGACATTCGAGTATAAATACTCCAAGGCCAAAGCTACTACGGCGGCGCGTGTTTAGGGTTTCCCGCGCCGCTGGTCAAAGCGAAGGTTAAAACAACCACCGAATTTGCTTTTGGGGTTGTTTTTTTTATGGCCGTTTTCAACGTCACATCCGCGAAGATTTCCGCCGCACGCGCGGGGGCGACGCCATGAGGGGCGCAAGCATAGCCTTGGCAAAGGTCCGCGACCTGCGGCGGGAGTTCGCGCCGGCCGGTTCGGCCGCGCGCGCGAAGCTGGCGCTGGAAGACTTGGGCATTCCTTACACGAAAAAGCGCGACGGCACGATTTTCGTGCCTGGCGATATCGACCTTTCCTTCCGCAAGCTGGTGCGGCTGCCAGATCTGTCGGCGGCCGAGGTCGGCGGAAGCTTCAACTGCGGGGGCAACAAGCTGACGTCGCTGCAAGGCGCGCCGAAAAAATCTGGCAAGGGGTTTGCCTGCTTCGGCAATCCGCTGAAATCGCTGGAGGGCGCTCCGCGGGAAACCGGCAGCTTTCTCTGCCACGGCACCGCGCTCGAGACGCTGGAGGGCGCGCCGGAAGTCGTGCACGGCCACTTCTGGTGCAGCCCCGGCGGCCTGACGTCGCTGAAAGGCGCGCCACGCAACATCAGCGGCAATTTCGAGTGCGCGTACAACGCGCTCGAGACGCTGGAAGGCGCGCCGGACAAGGTCGGCGGGGATTTTTTGTGCCAGATGAGCGCGCTGAAATCGTTGAAGGGCGCGCCGCGCGAGGTCGGCGGCAATTTCGACTGCTCGCGGAATCCCCTCCAGACGCTCGATGGCGCGCCGGAAAAAGTCGGCGGGGATTTCACATGCCCGGCCGGCACGCTGGTGTCGCTTAAAGGCGGCCCGCGCGAGGTCGGCGGCGATTTCATCTGCCGCGACAACTGTCTCGACGCGCTGGATGGCGCGCCCGACAGCGTCGGGAAAACCCTTTTCTGCGAAGGGAACGACATCGAGGATCTGAGCGGCGCGCCGCGCGGCTTTGGCGCGCTTGTCTGGAAGCTCGGCAAGTTCGACAGCCCGGAGGAACTGCAGAAACGCATGGGCGGGACGTACAATGTCCCAGTCGCGCCGATTTCCATCCGGCGCCCGATCCGGCTCCGGGGGAGGACGCCATGAATCTCGCGGCAGACGTCATAGGCGGCGTCCGGGATGCAGTGACCGATATCCGGGCCGACCTTCGGGCCCTGCTTGCCCCGCGCGGCTCGGCACACCGCGCCATGAAGGCGCTGGACCGTCTCAACATTCGCTATGAAATAAAACCGGATGGCACCATTTTCGTGCCCGGCGACATCGACCTTTCTTTCCGGCGCGGTATTTCAAGCCGGCGTCTCAAACGGCTGCCGGACCTCGCGGCGGTCGAGGTCGGAGGCTGGTTTACCTGCGCGGATAACCAGCTCACCTCGCTCGACGGGTCGCCGAAAAAAATTCATAAATCGTTCAGTTGCTGCCAAAACCCGCTGACCTCGCTGAAGGGCGCCCCCCGGGAAGTCGGAGGCGACTTCGACTGCGGCAGGACGCGCCTTGACATGCTCGAAGGGTCGCCCGAAAAAATCGGCGGCAATTTCCGGTGCGACCGGGCCGGGATCGGCTCCCTGAAAGGCGCGCCCCGGCAGGTCGGCGGCCTTTTCAGCTGTACCGACAACCGCCTCGAAACCCTCGACGGCGCGCCGGAAAAGATCGGCACCGGCTTGTTCTGCACCGGCAACAAAATATCGGATTTCAGCGGCGCTCCCGCCAGCGTCCGCCGGATCGAGTGCGATCTCGGAAAATTCAGGAGCGTGCAGGAACTACGCGAAGGCCTGGGCGCAAGTTTCAAAACCGCCGCCGCCGAACAGCCGGTCGCCGTCATGCGCCCGATCCGGCTGCGCCAGCCGGGAATGTGACGATGAAACACCTCGGCGACATCTTCCGCACTATGGTCCTCAAGCGCCCGGCACTCACCCCGCAGCAGCGCGCGGCGATTAAGGAGCTGCGGGCCCTCAAAGCAAAGCTGAAGATATCGCCGCAGGATGGCGGTACAATCAAGGTCACGGGCACGATCGAGCTCCATCACCAGGATCTCGTACGTTTGCCGGATTTTTCCATCGTCGACCTGACGGGAGATCTCCTTGTCCAGGGGAACCGATTGTCATCGCTCGAAGGATCGCCGCATCGCGTGTCGGGGACATTCAACTGCTGCGGCAATGGCATCACTTCTCTCAAAGGCGCGCCATCTTTCGTCGGCAAAGATTTCTTTGCACGGGGAAACCGGCTGGCGACGCTGGAAGGCGGCCCCGACACCGTCCGGGGCAGCTATGATTGCGCCGACAATAAGCTGACATCACTCAAAGGCGCGCCGGAACGCGTGCCAGATAATTTTTCATGCCAGAATAACAAGCTCACCTCGCTCGAGCGCGGACCCCACAGTGTCACGGGCGATTATGTCTGTTCAAAGAATGTATTGACCTCCCTGATTGGGGCGCCGTTGATGGTGAAGAGCTTCACCTGCGACGACAACCAGCTGACATCGCTCGAGGGCGGTCCTACCGCCGCCATGGGCGTTTACAGCTGCGAAAAAAACCCGATCGACGATTTCGACGCAGCGCCGAAGGTCTACCTGCACTTCGAGTTCGGCGGCCGCACATACAATTTCCCCGGGCTTCCCGACTCTCCGCGCCGCCGCCCGAAGCCGCAGCCGCCTGAGCAGCGGGAACCCGCCGTCGAACTGGACGCGCCGATCGCCGTGCATAAGCCGATCGTTTTCGCGAAGAAAGGGAAAGCGCCGTGACAAGGGCTTCGATTCAACCGCACCATAAAATAAAAATGCCCGGAAAAATCGCGCGGGATCAAGTGCTTGCGCCGCACCATTTACGCTTTGTTAAGCCGGTGTTTACCCATCCCATAATACAATAATAATGCTGGCCGGGTTTCCCAGCGATTGCAGTTGGATAGTCCCGGCGAGTGCGAAATTTCCGGCCTTGGCTGTTGTGGAGAGCGGGATTTGAGCGACAAACCGGATGGCAATGCACCTGATGCGAATGCGGCCGCGCCCGTGAACGCCGCCACGCATCATTCCACGCTGCCGACAATCGACCAGGTCGGCGGTACCTTGCGCGTCGCCAGCGGCATGACCGAACATGAGGGCATCGGAGACGCCTCGGCGCTGTACGGAACCTTCGTGCAGGGCCGAACCGCCGTGCAGGATGCCGGCGCGGCGTTTCAGGATTTAAAGGACGGCAAGATGGAGGACGGCCTCGCGACGACCCTCGCCGCCGGCGTCAACCTCGCCAGCGCGGCCGTCAACGGCGCGGGCCTTGCCAGCAAATATATTCCGAAGGTCGCGGACCTGACGAAGGACATGGATCTGTCCTCGCTGGGAATGAAGCTGGGCTACGCGGCCGACCTCGTGACCGTGGGCAAATCCTTCGTCGAGGGCGGTCCCACGACCGAGGCCAAGGTGGAGAACGCCGCCGCGACGCTCGGCCATATTGCGGTCACCCGGGGGCTGGTTGCCGCGGGCGGCATCACCGCCACGGCCTATCTTCAGCTCGGCGACAACGCGGTCGACAACTACAACATCCAGAAAGCGACGCAGCAAAAACTGGCCGCCAT
Organism: Alphaproteobacteria bacterium; assembly: GCA_025934695.1. GTDB lineage: Bacteria > Pseudomonadota > Alphaproteobacteria > Micavibrionales > UBA2020 > JAPWJZ01. Next base: position 1,008,720 of record JAICWS010000001.1, on the reverse strand, counting down.
TAAGCCGGATACCAAGAACCAGGCCGACCTGCGCCAGGTCATCGGCCAGCTGGCCGCCACTTCGCATCCGGAGTTGAAGAACCTCAAGCACGACGCAAAAGGGCAGGTCGACCTCGTCAACGCGGATAACCAGAAGGCCATCAAAGCCGCGCTGCAGGCCGAGGACAAGACGCTGTCGGCGAAGATCGGCGCGAACGAGGACCAGTTCGTCATCCCGGCCCCGGTCGTCGGCAATATCCATGTCCATGCGCTCGATAACCTGCACGGCACGCAGACCGGGCTTATGGCCGATGGCGGGCGCGACCCGAAGGCAGCGCAGGTCGCTGCCGACGCGCAGGTGCAGCAAAAACGCGTCGAGGTTGCCCTCGGCGAACTCGAGAGCGCGGGCGACGCCAGCAAGTTCACGCAGATCAAGGGCCGCACCGCAGCGCAGGAGCACGACGACGTCGTCCTCGCGCGGCGCCAGGCGGGCGGCGGCCCGCAAGAAGAGGTGGTTACCGTCCAGGCCTCGCGCTTCGGCAAGCTGACGACCGACAACACGAAGGCGCCGTTGCCGCAGGAAGTCGTCGACGCCTACAAGGCCGATCCGAAGCACAATCTGCAGACCGACGTGCCGCTGTACGAAAAGGGTGCGAACGGCAAACCCGTGCTCGACGCCAAGGGTAACCCGGTGGTGGGCAAGATCGTGCATTACAACGTCATGGTCGAGGGCGGCCAGGCCGCGCGCCCCTCCGGCAGCCAGTGGGACATGACGGCAGCCGAGCAGCAAGGTACCTTCGGCTCGACCTGGCAGGCCGAGCGCCGCTTCGAAGCGCAGGACAAGGTCGCCACGCTCAAGAACAATTTCGACAAGTCGCGCCAGGCGCTGGGCAAGAGCAACACCGACGCGACGCGCCAGGCCGCGATCGACGCCTATACCGCCTATGAACGGGGCCTTACGAGTAACGCGAAGGACCTCGGTCTCAACGCCAAGCAGCTGGCGGCGACGATCAACCAGGCCGGCAAGGACTTCCAGAACGCATTCGTCACGCCCAACGCGAGCGTGAAAAGTCCAGTGACCGTGGCGACGAACGTGCCGCCGCGCCGCCCGTCCGGACCCAGTGCGTAAAGCGGCAAAAGATCATTTGACATAATTCATAATTTTGGGTATAAATATGCCCAAGCCAAGCATCTACGCCAGTGCGGTTTAGGGTTTCTCGCCTGACGGTGCAGCACGGCTAAAACATCCGGGAAAGCTTTATTTTCAGGATGTTTGGCCATTGTTCCGCCCCACTCTCGACAGTTTCAGTTCTGCTGCTGCCGCCGCGCTCGAAGACGCGGTGCGCGCGCGCGAGGAGGCGATCCAGGAAAACGAGGTGCGGAATTTCGCTTCCGGCGCTGGGTCGCAGAAAGCCTTCACGACGCGCGGGCCGCTGCGGCTGGTGAGGCGCGGGGCATAGTTGCATGATACCGTCTCCGCAGCAAACCTTCAATTATGCCGCCGGTTTCGGATACCAGGCGGCCATCGATTTCTTCAACACAATTTATAACTGCCGGTGGGAAAAATTCCTGGCATTCCTCGACCGGTTCGGCACGAAGTGCGTGGAGGTGGATTACCCACAGGATCATTGCGACGCCCGGTCGGCGCTGGCCTTCGCGACAATGCACGGCAGGAAAGAGATGGTGGCGGAGCTGCTCCGCCGCGGCGCCGAGGTGGACCGCCGGCAACCGCGCCAGCAGACGGCGCTGCATTTCGCCGCCTATAAGCGCTGGGCGGATATCGCGGAAGTCCTGGCGGAGCATGGCGCCGACGTCAACGCGAGGACCCGCGAACTGCGGACGCCGCTGATGTTGGTCATCGATGAAAGTCCTCTCAATTCCGAAAGGAGCGCGGCCGACCCCGCGCGGGTCCTGCTGTCGCATGGCGCCGATCCGGACCTGCGCGACAATTTCGGGCGCACCGCCATGATGATGGCGGCGGAAAAGGGGCAGACGGATGTGTGCCTTCTGCTCTTCAACGCCAGCGCGGATATGGACCTGCGCGATCCCTCCGGCCAGACCGCCATCGATTGCGCGCGCAAATTCGGCCAAGAAAAGACCGCCGCCGCCCTCGAAGACGCGGTGCGGGCGCGCGACGAAGCCATCCAGGAAAACGCCGGCGTGAATCTCGCCGCCGCCGCCACCAAGGGCGTGGCGCATTCCGCCGCCGTCATGAAAAAAATCCGCTTCGCGCCGCGATGAAAACGGCGATTTAAAGGCCCTGACGCGCCGCCGGGCGAGGTGAGCTGCTTGTCTTGGCCCCGGAAGTCGCCGTCGGTTTGGGCGGACTGCGCAGCGCCTCGGGCACCGTCTGTCCCCAGACGAAATCGCCGAAGTCCGTTTGCAGGTACACGAAATTTTCAGGCGCCCCCGCGAGCGACGACAGCGGGTTTCTTTTGCACGAGAAGGCGCAAGCGACGCTCTGCGGCGCATATTGCAGCGATGTGAGCTGATTGTGATCGCAGAACAAGCTGCGCGGGTTTTGCGGCGCGCCTTTCAGCGTCGTCAGCCGGTTGCCCACGCAGTGAAAGTTGCCGCGCGTCTGCGGGGCGCCATCCAGCGAGATGAGCTGGTTGCTGTTGCAGTCGACGTCGCCGGCAACGGTCACGTTGGAAAGATCGGGAAGATGGGTGAGGCCTTTGCCCGACAGGTTCAGGCTTCCCGGCACCAGGAGGGAGCCATCCGGCTGCCTGGTATATTCCACGCCCCACGAATTGAGGGCCAGTTCGGCTTCGCTAATGGCTTCGGCGGCGAGATTGAAATTCTTCTGCATTTAAAACATCCCTGAATTGTTGAACATTCATGGATGTTTTGCAGATCTTGCTATTGAGAACCCGGACGTGAAACCCTAAACCATCCGGCACATTGCCCGGTCAAAAATGGGAACCGGGCGAGCAGGCTGCATCATCTTTATATCTGATTCTGGAATATTATGTCAAATGAAATCGGCAACAGCGCTCGGTACCCTTAAATTTTTGGCTTCGTTCCGGTAGGGCGCAAGGTGGGGGAGAGGCTGTCGAGATCGCGCAATCGCCGGCGATGTCGGGCAGGGCGTTCGATCATGCGCATGACCGTGCTGCTCGGATGGGCTTGCTCTTCTTCGTCGATCATGAAGGCCACGCGGTCGCGCCGCATATCGACCCGGTCGCTGCCGCCGCTCCACAAGGGCACGAGCAGCGCGAGGCGCTTCCCGGTTTCGCAGCGTGATTGTTGAATTGCTGCATCACTTGGGCTGAATCGTCGAGCATTGCCGCTCTCTCAACCGGCACGCCCTATTCCTTGCACAGCCGTTCTACGGTTTCCGCCTTGTTTTGCGCCGTTGATGCCGTAAACGTGCCTGCCGAAGAGGCTGCGCAGATTCTTTTTGTCGATGAAACTGTCGGCGCTTTCCTGGTTTCCCGAGGTCAGCAGCACGAGGGTGCGCGTTTTCTGCAGCTCCTGCAACGCGTCATGCCATCATAGAGCGGCGCTTCGAATGATTCATAAATACGGTGCTGATATGCAGGATCCGAAACGCGCAGGCCTCAATTGCGGGGAAGTAAATCGTTTCGTCGCGGTCCAGGAACAGCGGCGGCCTGGAGATCATGTCATCACGGGTGTTTTCGCTGTCCTGAGGTATCACCGGTGCCGGCCGTTACATCTTGGGGCCAACGCTCGTCAGGCGCCCGATGGCCGCCAGCCTGTCCCCGTTAAACTTGGTCGCCGGAATCTTCTCCGGAAACATTTGCGACGGGGTCACCACGGCGGCCGCTTTTACCACTTCGGCGGGCGGCTCGGCCGAGCCGAATTTGCTGATTCCGGGCTTGTTCATAGCATTCCTTTTTTTGAACAGTTGTGGATATTATGAAATTATAACCCGAGAAACATTAACGGAATGTTAATGCCAAAAGCGGCTCTGCCATGTTGCCAGGGAAAGGTTTACGGCGTTGGCTTCGGCGCTTTTGCCGCCGGCGTAGACTTGGCGGCCACAGCGGGCGCGGAGCCGCTGTCCGCTGCCGGCGCGGGCTGGGTCGCAGGCGCTGTCGAGGTAAAGCGGCTGCCGTGACCATCGGCTTCCGCCTGCGCATCGCCGACGGCCTTAATGAGCGGATAGGCGCCGCCGGTGATCAGCGTCATGAATAGCGTAACGCCGTTTTCGACGTCCTTCCTGTCCTTGGCGGCTTTGGCTGATGGCTCGACGATATCGTCGCCGGTGTATTTGCCATCCTTGTAATGGTCGTTGAGGATCGTGCCGTCATTCTTGCGCTCGACGCGCGCGGCATGGCCGTTGCCGTCGTCCAGCACGCCGCCGCGGGCTTCCAGCCAGCTTGCGAGATCGCGGCCGGTCGGCTTCTTTTTCATGTGCGCGAGCTCGTCGGCGACTTTTTGCGTGACCTTATAGGTCTCATCCGTATGCCAGCGGTCTTCGGGTTTGTTGTCGCCCGCGTTCTGAACCGTGATGTGGGTATGGGTTGGGGTCGCTGTCGTCGCCATTGCAGCCTCCGCTCTTAAGGTAAAATTCGCATTCACATATATTCTACCCGAGGCGGGTTAATGAAAGGTCAACGCGCAGGGCAAACCTTTGATTTCACGAATTTTAGGCGGAGATGCGGCGGCCGGACATAACCCTCCCCGCATCAACCTTTCGAAAAGGCGGCCATGATCGCACTGAGGTCGTGCTGCGGCATGCTGTGCCAGCCCTGGAAGGAAATGAAGAGGCCCATGGCGATGATGACGAGGCTCGAGACATAGGGCGCCTTGCGCGCGATCTCGCCGAAGCCGGAGAAGCGCTTGCTGACATGCCGCAGGCTTAAGGCCGCGAGCGCGCCGGTGCCGACCATCGTGATGGCAAGGCCGATGCTGAAGCACAGCACCAGCAGCACGCCGAGCGGCAGCTGTTTCAGTTGCAGGCACAACAGCAGCACCGTGATGGCAGCTGGGCAGGGGATGAGCCCGCCGGTCAGGCCGAAGATGACGATCTGCGCCGTGGTGACGCTGCGGCTCGCGAAGCGGCGGCGGATGTCGTTGGCGTGCGCGCGTTCGTGCGCGTCCTGGAAGCCGTCGACGTTCAGTGCGAGGCCCTCGACGTTGCCGGCGGGGGCATGGGCGTGCTCGGTGAACACCACGTCGTAATCGTGCCGGTGATCGTCATGTACGATCGACAGGCGGGCGGTGAATTCATGCGGCTCGGGGATGATGTCGAGCGATTCCAGATAGCGCCCCTTGTTCGCGAAAGCGAAGTGCTGGTGGCTGCCGTCCTTGCGCGTCGTTTCGACAGTGAAAGTGTCGCCCTCGGGCGCGGCGACGGCGCGGCCATTCTGCTCGAAAGCGATCCAGAAGCGCGGCGGCATATCTTCTTCCATGATCGAGAGCTCGATGATCCCATGGCCCGTGTCGATGCGCCGTACCTCTTCGTCGCCCTCGATCTGCGCATGGTGATGGCCGTGATCATGTGCATGCCCATGATGTCCATGGTCATGGTGATGATCATGTCCGTGGTGATGGTCATGCCCATGATCGTGCGCGTGGTGATGATCGTGCCCATGGTCATGGTGATGATCATGGCCGTGATGGTGATGATCGCTTTCGATTTCGTCGCGCCGCTGTTCGCGCATCGTGCGCAGGAACATCCAGACCGCGACCGCGACGATCAGCAGGCCCGAGACGAATTGGAAATAGGGCTCGCTCGTCTCCGCGTTGAATTTGCCGCCGAAGTAATGCATGCCCGCCAGCGCGACAAGCCACACCACCGCCGTGTGCGATACCGTCGCCGAGATGCCGAGAAGCGCCGCCTGCTTCACCGTGCCGCGGATGGCGATGATGAAGGCCGCCATCATGGTCTTGGAATGCCCGGGCTCAAGGCCATGCAGCGCTCCCAGCACGATCGCGCTGGGGATGAAAAGCCACAAATTCGTGCTTCCCTGCTGGACGAGTTCGGCGAATGACGGCATGCGGTTTCCTTATATTTACCGGCGCAGTGTATCGCGCTGTGCGGGTTCCATCAATACGGGAAAACCCCTTTGGGAACCGGGCGCTCCGCCTGCCGTTGGCGCTGCACGAACAGGAGATGCGGTTCCATGATACAGAACGGAAGAATGGGTATTGTTTCGGCCGTCATGGCCCTGGCCACGATTACATGCATGTCCGTGATGCCCGCGCGCGCGGCGCAGAACCAGCCCGCCAATGCCACCCCGGCGGAGGATGCCGGCAACGGCGAGGGCATTCGCGGCAACGCCGCCCTTAACATCGCGCCGCAGCGCCAGCTGTCGAGCCGCGCCGACCGCGCCACCACGCGCCAGATCCGCCGCGCCATCCAGTCCGACCGCAGCCTGTCGATGTTCGCGCACAGCGTCAATATCATCACCCGCGACGGCGACGTGACGCTGCGCGGCGTCGTGCGCTCCGAGGCCGAGCACCAGGCGCTGCTGGCCAAGGCCGCAGCCGTCACCGGCTCGGCCGTTGTCGACGACATATCGGTGCTGCCTTATCAATAACGCATTCCGGGACGAAGAAGATATTCGCGGGCGGGAGGGACGTTAACATTACGTCCGTTCCGCCGCCCGGTTTCGGGAGACGGGGTTGAGCCCGGCCGCCCTTAATGGTTGCGGCCGGGCGCCCTGATAATGACATCCCTTTTTCCATCTTTTTTATTTGACATAATATATCCGCTTGTGTATAAGAAACAGGTGGCATACCGCATGGGCTTCCGAGGCCCGATGTAATGCGCCGGACGGTTTTCGACGAGCACCCTGTTTCACGTCCGGGACTGACGCAGTATCGCTTCCAAAACGGCCAGATGAGCGATTGTCAAATCTGACTGTTTGGGAAGAGTATCGATGTTCGGACGCCAGCCGCAAAAAGCGATCACGCAACTGACCAATGACGAACTGAAGGCCCGCGCCGACCAGCTGCAGAAAAAGGTCGACTGGAATTTTAACGTTATGCCGCGGATCTGGATCGGCGCAATGGCGGCGGCGGCTGTCGTCGCGCCGGCCCTGCTGATCGCGGGCGCGGTCACCGCCACGGCTGCGACCGCCATATTCTCATTCAGCGTCATCGCCGCCTCGGCCGGCATGTCGTATCGCGCGACCGTTCGCGACCATATGGCGCGCGACATCAACGACCTCGCGTTTGAAAACGGAAACCGCCTCATCGTCGCCAAGGCGGACAAGAAGCGCCAGGCCGAGCGCGAGCTGATGCTCCTCGAAGCCCTGCGTCTGCAATTCAATGAAATCGCCAAAGGCAACTACGGCACCCGCAGCGATATGAAAGTGAGCAAGCCGCTGCGGTTCAAGCAGAAGCTGCTGCAGATGGGAGGGATGCTGCCGTGAGGACGATAGACCAAATGTGGCAGGAGCTGGACCGGAAAGATGCCTTCTTCGACGAAGGCAAGGCCGCCTGGCCGGCGCGCAGGGAATCCAGGGACCTGCGCGGCGATTTCGAGCGCGCAAGGGACATTTTTTTCGCCGATCTCGAGCAGCGCGCGATCGACCGGGCCATATCACTGCAGCGCCCGATGGTCGTGCGCCGAAGCTTGCGCCTCAAATCAACCGGAGGATAGGCCAATGTTCGGACACAAGCCGCTAAAAATATCTCCACAAGGAGGGGCATCGCAATGATGACGAAAGACGATATATGGCGATGGCAGCGCCAGCAGGCGCTGGCGCAGGCCGCGCGGGACTTCCTGCAGGCTTCCGCGCAGGCCAACGGGGCGCAGGCGGATGCCGACGCGAATGCAGAAAAGGATTTGGGTGGCGGCAAGAGTATCGCTCCCGATGCGAAGGCCTTCGCCGCGGATGCCGAAAAGAAAGCTATCCGCGAGGCCGTAACGCTGGCGCAGCCGATCACGGTGCGCCGCCACTCCCTGCGCTTCAAGCCGAAGGCCTAGATCCATGCTCGCAAGCAAGCCCTCCAAAAATCTGCGCGAGATGACTGACCAGGAAGTGCACGACCGCCTCGGCGCGTTGCGCCGGAACATGGCGCGCATTAGGAAATACAGCATCCCGGCGAGCATCGCCCTTGGCGCTGTCGGCGTCGCGCTGGCGGCCGCGGGCGGCATTGGCCTCATCGCGCTGCCGCTCGCGCCGATGACAGTTTTCGGCATTTTCGCCGCCGTGGCGCCGATGGGGTTCGGCCTCGCCGGCACCGCGCGCGACGCGTGGGAACGGGAAGTCTTCCTGCTGTCGAACGAAGTCGATGGGCGGCTCTATGTCGCCCAGCGCCAGCAGGAACATGCCGCGCGTGAAGCGGCCAACGCCGAATACACGCGCGCCCTGGAATCCGCCAAGCGCCTCCGCGAAGAATTCGACGCGGCGCTGAAAGACATGCAAGAGGGCAAGGGCATCCGCAACGATATCCAGGTAAAGAGCGCGCTCAAACTCAAGCTGCGGGCTCAGTGAAACTTTCTTGGAGCAGATATCAAAAGTTGACATTCACGCCGACGAAAGTCGGGGTCCAATTCCTTTAACTTCTATCTCATAAATTTAGCGGGAGAAGTTGTATAAACTGGACCCTTACTTTCGTCGGGGTGGTGCTTTCGATAACTCACTTGCCTGAAAGCCGCGTGATTTCTGCCGCCAGTTTTTTGAATGCGGCGGCGAAGGGCGAGGATTTGCGCCAGTAGAGGCCCACTTCGCGGCCCGCGCGGGCGGAAGGGGCGAGGGGGCGGTAGGTAAGCGCAGGCGCGGAGGGCGCGTCGACCGTCATCTGCGGCACCAATGTCACGCCGAGGTTCGAAGCCACCATCTGGCGCAGTGTCTCGAGGCTGGTGGCGCGGAATTCCTTCGCCTCTTTCGACGCCGCCCAGCCGCAGACCTGCAGCGCCTGACCCGTCAGACAGTGGCTGTCTTCGAGCAGCAGCAGCGTTTCCTTGCGCAGATCGTCAAGCCCCACGGCGCGTTTGGCCGCAAGCGGATTTTCTTTCGAGATCGCGACGAGGAATTGTTCTTCCAGCACTTTCATATGCTCGAGGTCGTCTTCACCCGCAGGGATCGCGAGCAGCGCCATGTCGAGCGCGCCCGTGCGCAACCGGCGCAGAAGCTCCGCCGTTTTTTCTTCCACGAGATACAGCTTCAGGTCCGGAAAGGCCTTGTTCAGCCCCGGCACGATGCGCGGAAACAAGAACGGCGCCAGCGTCGGGAAAGCGCCCAAGGTCAGCGTCCCCGACAAGGGATCGCGCTGCCGGCGCGCGATCTCGCGGATCGCCTTCGTCTCGCTCAGGATGTTTTCGGCGCGCGCGGCGATGTCCTTGCCCGCCGCGGTCAGCTGCACCGCGCCGCGCCCGCGCTCGAGCAGCGGCAGGCCCAGCGTGTCCTCCAGCTTTTTGATCTGCATGGACAGGGTCGGCTGCGACACATTGCAGGCGGCGGCCGCCTTGCCGAAATGCTTGAGGCGGGCAACGGCCAATAGATATTCAAAATCGCGCAGGTTCATGATGATAGATATAATCTATTGATTGTATAAAATCAATAGATTTAACAAATTGATATCGCGGGCTTATCTTGAAAGGAGAAGTCGGAACAACAGCAACCTTCATAACAAGAAAGGACTAACACATGCTCGGTATCGGTGAAAAATTCCCGCAATTCAATCTCAAGGGTGTCGTCAGCAACGACCCGAAAACGGCCTTCCAGGATTTCACGAACGCGACCCACGGCGGCAAATGGCAGGTCGTCTTCTTCTGGCCGAAGGATTTCACCTTCGTCTGCCCGACCGAAATCGCGGCCTTCGGCAAGCTGGACAAGGATTTCAAGGACCGCGACGCGCAGGTGTTGGGCGTCAGCGTGGATTCAGAATTCGTCCACCTCGCCTGGCGTCAGAACCACAAGGACCTCAACAATCTGCCGTTCCCGATGTTGGCCGACATCAAGCGCGAATTGTCCGCCGCGCTCGGCATCATCGACAAGGAAGCCGGCGTGGCGCAGCGCGCGACCTATATCGTCGACCCCCAGGGCATCATCCGCTTCGTGATGCTGACCGATCTCAACGTCGGCCGCAACTCGAACGAGGTCCTGCGCGTGCTCGACGCGCTGCAGTCCGACGAGCTCTGCCCCTGCAACTGGAAAAAAGGCGAAGACACGCTGAAAGTTGCTTAACTTCATCCTGTCATCCCGAGGCGAAGCCGAGGGATCTTTTACTCGCGGACCAAGACCGATCTTGCGGTGCTTTGCGAAGAGCCCTCGCTTCGCTCGGGATGACATTAAAATGATCAAAGGAGTAAATCCAATGACTATGACGGCGGAACGAATTGATACCCACCCGAACATCGAAGGCCTGCGCGAGCGGTTGCCGGATTTCGCGAAGGACATCCGGCTCAACCTGTCCGCGGTGCTCAAGGAAGACCATGCGAGCGGACTGTCGCTGACCCAGGTGCAGACCGTCGCGCTGGCTTCGGCCTATGCGACGCGGCATGCGGGCGTGATTGCGGCGGTGGAGGGCGAGGTGATGGGAACGCTCACCGCCGAGGCCATCGCGGCCGCGAAATCCGCCGCTACGGTCATGGCGATGAATAACATCTACTACCGTTTCCTGCACCTGTCGAACGAGGCGGAATTCGCCAAGATGCCCGTGGGCCTGCGCATGAACATCATCGCCAATCCCGGCATTCCAAAGGCGGATTTCGAGCTTTCGGCGCTGGCGGTCTCGGCCATCAACGGCTGCGGGCTCTGCATTGAATCGCATGTCCGCGCGGTCGAGCATGCCGGCGTCACCAAGGCGGGCATCCAGCATGCGGTGAAGATTGCCGCGGTGCTCAACGCCGCCGCGCAAGCGCTCGGCATCGCGGAAACGAGCCGCCTCGGCAACTGATCATTCACACACGAAAAAAATGCACGGCTCCGTTTTAAGGAAGCCGTGCATTAATTTGGAGCGAATGCGACGGCACAGGTCGCTTCGTTTCCAAAACCTTTTTTAAGGCCGGTTATTCGCGCAATGCGTCTTTTGCGCCGCCGGCGGCATTCTGGATTTTGCCGGCGGCCTTGTCGGCCTTGCCTTCAGCTTGCAGCTTGGCGTCGCCAGTCAGTTTGCCGGCTGCGTCCTTGACGGCGCCCTTGGCCTGCTTGCCGGAGCCTTCGATACGATCCTTGTCCATGGCTTTCTCTCCTTCATGAATGGAAAAGTTTATCCACGCCCAGCTAATCCCTCGGAGGGATGTGCCGTTCCGGCGAGGCGGCCTGCGCAGTAGAAATGATTTGACATAATATCTGGAATCTGATACTTGTCTCTACAGGCCCAATGGTTCTTACGGCAGCTCGCGTGTTTAGCTTTTCCCGCCTGCCGGTCATGCCAAGGTTAAAACAGCAACATTGAAGTAATTGATATTCCCCGTCCTCGCGCTTGGTGGACGAAAGGAGATGCATGTTTATCAAAAGAACCAAGGATATCTTGTCGCTCGATGAGCAACAGTTGCGCGAGCGCGTCACCCAGCTTCGGCAGAATACCTTGAGTGAACGCAAAATGCTCAAGATGGCCGTTTTCGCGTGCATGGGCACGTGGGCGGTGACGTCGTGCATCGGCCTCGTCCTGCCGGTGTTTTTGGGACTGTCGTTGCCATTCGCCATGGGGGCCACTCTCGCGGTGCCGCTCGGCAGCCTCGGATACTATTTCGAATGGCGCGCGGAGCAGAAGCGCCTGAACGACGCGGCAGACAAAATGCGGGACATGAAAAGTCTCGCGCAGCAAGCGGCCGAACGCCTTGGGGAAAAGGGGCTCGTGCTGGAAGCGCCGACGGTGGTGAGAGCGCCGTTGCGGCTGCAGCTGAACAAAAGCCCCTCACCTCGGTTCTGAGCTTCTCGCTAGCCGTTCACGGGATCGAGGTGCGTGATCTGCATGCCGGTTTTTTCCGCGATCAGATGCGCCACGATCATGCGATGGCACATGCCCGGCGCATGTTCGAAACAGAGCAGGCAGGCAGGTTTTTTCTTGGCGACCGCGATGGCTTCCTGCAAGGCGTCTTCCGCTTCCTTCGTTTCCATGTGGCGAAGGAAGATGCTGCGCATTTCGGGAATGCGTCCCTTGCGCGCGGCTTCGCGGCCCTTGGCGGGCGTGCCGAGGCCTTTCAGCCCCACGTACTCGATGCCCGTCGTCGACAGGCGCTCGATCAGCCGGTTCTTCGAAAATCCCGGCTTGCGCGACTGCGGAATGGCGCGCACATCGATCAGCGCCTCGACCTTCGCCTCCTGCAGCGCGGCGACGAGGGCATCCACGGTCGTGTCTTCATAGCCGATGGTGAACAGGGTCTTTTTCATGGCGATCTCTCCAGTTTGCCAATGCCTGAACCGGAAAATAGCAACCGCCTGAAATTCCTCAAAAATCCCTTCGAAATCGTATTTGACATAATATATCCAGAAATGTATACTATCCCAGGCTTTTCAAGGGGCAGCGGGATACACGATGAAATTTTTCGGACGTAAAAAGCAACCGGGCGAGATGACCGACGACGAGATGGGCGCGCGGCTGCGCGAGCTCACCGACAGTCTCGATCATATTAACCTGACCATCGGCTGCGTGGCGGGGGCCGTCGCCTGTGTTGGCATCGTGGCGGGGATTCTCGCCATGCCGCTGATCGCGGGGATCGGCATTCCGCTCGCAATCATGGGCGGCGGCGGCATCGGGGGCGGCGCGATTGCGCTCGCGATCGGCTCCGCCATTCGCGACGGCCGTGAAAGCGAAGTCTTCGCGCTGTCGGAAGAGAACAAGGAACGCATTTTCCAGGCCGACCTGAAAAAGAAAATCGCCGACGGGCAGGCGCAGGAAAAAGAAATGCAATCGGCGCTGAAGCTGCGCCAGGCTTTCGACAAGGCGCTGGCCGACATCGCCGAAGGCCGCGGTATCGACAAGGACCTGGTGGTGAAGCGGCCGCTTCAGCTGAAAACGCCAAGGGCCTGACGCATGAACGTGCTGAAAAAAGATCCGTATGACATGAGCGCCGAGGAGCTGTCGGACCGCTATTACGCGGCGAAGGCCCGCCGCGACTGGTTCAACAAATGGACGCCGCGCATCTTTGCCGCGGCGGCGGGAGCCTCGGTGCTGGCCGCCGGCATCTGCCTGCTGGCGGGCGCTGTCACCATCTCCGGAGCGATTTCCATCATCTGCTGCACCTCGGTCGCGGGCTCCCTGCCGATGGGGCTTGGCAGCATAAAAAGAGACGATGACGAGATGGAAATGCGGCGCCTGAGCATGGCGAACAACACAAGGATCGACATCGAGAAGGCGCATACCGAGCAGGCGCGCGAAAAATCGCGGCAGGAGCTGTGCAAGGAATTCGAGCGCATCGCCGATCACGGCGGCACCGAGAAGGAAATTTCCGTCAAGGGCCCGCTGAAGCTGAAACTGCGCGACCGGATGTTCGCAAGTCTCTAAAATTCACACGCCCGCATCAGACGGCTCGGGCGGCGGTGGAGGCCCGCCGTCCTGCGGCGCGTCGGAGGGTCCGCCGCCGTCGAAGGTGCCGCCGTTGTCCATGAGCATGTCCGCGTGAATGGCGGTCAGCGGCGCGGGCGGCGATTGCCATGGCGGCTGGAAAATGGCATAGCCCGTCAGGATCGTCCCGCCGAGCGCGGCCATCAACACCTTCGTGCGCAGCGGCATGCCGCCCAGCTTTTGATGCAGAACCATGAAAAGCCGGAACAGTAACACGACGGGAGAGGCGCCAAACGACATCGCCAGCAGCAGCAGATAGATGAGCCCGCACAGGGCCCAATAGTGGGAAAGCGCATCAGTAAAATCCGGCGGTGGATCGAGGTACGCGCCCAGGACCGGATGCAGGCGCGCACAACCATCAAGCAGCAGCAGCACGCCAAGAGAAAGCAGCGCCACAAAGAGCAGGGCGACGGCGTGTTCCATCTTTCGCCGCGCCGGCATCCGCGGATTGTTGTCGTTCATCCTGTGCCTCCTTTTTTTCAGGCCATGAGCCGGAAAGCGCCTGAAGGCCGTCGAGGGAGCATGGCCTTCCGGCGGTGTGGACCGGTGTCGTCGGGGTCAGCGTCGAGAACGCGGCGCTTTCCGGCTGCCTAAGGGTTTCTTTTGTTGTTCAATCTGTGATCTCTCGTGCCGCTGCGGCTCACCTCCCTTCGCGCTCTTCGCAGCTCCTAAAGAAAAATCGCCGCGCAGCGGCGCGGCGATCCCATGCGGAGCAGGAATAGCGTGTGTGTAAATCGGACGTCTTGCAGAAATGCGGACCCGCCAACCGGGCCGCTTTCTTTCTCTGTGCCTGACATAGCTGAATCCTCGTTTTTGGAATGCCGGAACTCTTGCTATGACTCCCATTTTAGGCGCGAAAAGCTTAACAGCCGTTTACGCGGTTGCTGCGCGGCGATAATTAAAATTTTAGCTAAATTGCAACGACCGGCGCGTAATTTTATCGCCAACGCAGCGCAGCATTTTGAAATTTTCAGGAGCGGCGGAAAATAAGCCGGATGCGGCGGCAGAATTGTGGCGGCCCGAGTCGGACGGCAATTCAACAGCAATATCAATTTGCTAAAACGCCTTCGCCGCCAGCGCGCTTGCCCGCGTGGCGGCGAAAGGTGGTTCAGGTAATCTGTTATTCGTTCAGGCGCATTGCCGTGGACGATTTTGCTTTCGCCGTTGTGCCGACGGCGCCGCTGTTCGCGTTGACGTCCAGGTCCGCGTTGACGGCGGCGCCGGTAGCATCCTCCGCAACGGCATGGGCATCACCTTTTGCCTGCACGGCGTCATGGTGCGCCACGCGTTTGGAGTGATGCGGTTTAGGATGCGACGTGGCGCTTTCCTGTGCCTGCGCGTCCGCGTCGGCATCGATGTTCGCTTCCAGACGCGTTTCGTCCGACGTATCGGGAATGCCGCCATAGGCGCGGCCCTGGATATCGGCCGCGGCTTTCGTATCCGACGACGCATCTGCGCCGATGTTATTGACGGTATTGACCGTCGTTCCTGTGGCACCGCGCACGACGCCGCCGGCATTCAGGCCGACTCCCGCCGAGGCATGGCCGCCGAGGCTGAGTTGGGCATAGGCCGGGGCCGACAGCATGATGGCGGCGGCAATGAGGATGGCTGATTTCATGGTACTCTCCCTTCGTGATTGCATGGATGGCAGAAGACGGCCGGAAAGGCCGCCGGATAAAATCCGTGGGGGATGTTTTTCAGAAGGCTGATGGAAAACCGCCGGAAAACCGGATCGTCATGATTTCTCCTTCACCTTATGGCCCCGTATCAGCACAAACGACCCGAGTGCTGATAAGGTTCCCCGGGCGGCGCCGCGGCGCTTCCTGCCCCGAAAGGATGAGGATATCGTCCCGGTTCCAGAAACAGCCCGGAACCCCTGTTTTGCTGCTCCATTGGATTTGACGAAGCAACAAGAAAGAGGAATGCGGATATGCGCAAAATCCATGTCATGGCCTGTGCGGCGTTTTTCGCCCTGGTCAGCCTTTCCGGAGCGGCAATGGCGGCCCCGGCCTTCCTGCCCCACACCGTCACGATGCGCGCCGGGCCCGGCGGAGGCTTTCCGCCCGTGGCGCGGATACCGGCAGGCGCGGGCGTCGATGTCCACGGCTGCACCGAGGGCTGGCGCTGGTGCGACGTGAATGCCGGTGGCTTGCGCGGCTGGGTATACGGGCCGTCACTTGCGCCTTCAGCCTATGCGCCCTACCAGCCGATTTCCGCTTTCGGCCCCGCGCTGGGACTTTCATTCGTATTCTTTAATCAGGACGATTACTGGGGAAGGTATTACCGCGATAGGCCTTTCTATGCGAACTGGCGGCAGCGCAGCTTCGGCCGTAACGACTTCTCGCGGCCGGCGCGCTTCCGTGCCAATGCGGCGATCCGCAATGAAACCGTGAGTTCGACGGCGGGTATCCAGGTCCAGTCCGTTCGCCAGGAGCGCGGTCAGCGCTTCATGACGACCCGCGCCACGCGCATGCAGTCCATCCAGCCGTCCGCTGGCGTGAAGGTTCGGACGGCAGCGCCGAAGCCGATGGCGGCGCCGCGCAATGTCTCGTCGCAGGGCGGGCGCAGGGGCGAACAAGCCCCGCGCCATGGCGGCGGGGATCACCGGAACAGGCAGTAACGGATATCTATGCTTGCAGACTTTTGCGCCTGGCCCTTACTTGCGGGGGCCGGGCGCAGTCACGACCGGGGTTTTCGCCGCGGCTGGGGCGGTAGGCACGGTCTCCCGAGGTGTGGCGGTTTTTGCCGCATTTGACGCGAAGCGCGAGGCGTCGGCGGTGAGTTTCGCTACATCGATGCCCGCGTCCTTCATGAATTTCGAGCCATCTGCCGTCACCAGCGTATGGGCGATGGCCGTGACCTCGTCCCTGCCACTGAGCAGACCCGCCTTCTTCAGCTCTTCAAACGCATGTTTGGAGACAGCCGGTTTCTCGCCGGTGTCGGCCTGGGTCAGGGCGGCGATCGTTCCGGGATCGGACTTTTCGATCTTCGCCAGCGTCTCGGCGTCGTGGCGCAGCTCGCTCTGGAAGGTAGGGCGACCGCCGACGTTGAACGCTTCTTCCGGCAGGTCTTCCTTGGCGTGCGATTTTACCCAACCGTGGACGGCATTGCAGGCAGCGCCGTCTTGCTCGAATTTTCCCAGCGTCTTGTGCAGCAGTTCCTTTTCGCGGGCCGAGAGCTCTTCGCCTTTTTCGAGCTTCGCCACGGCGTCGCGCCCGCCCGCCAGTCCTTCGAGCTTTTCGATGCCGTCGCGCAGGTTGATGAAATCATTCCGGGTGAAGTAGTCGCGCGTCGTTCCCCAGTCGCGCCGCGTATGCATAAGGAGGTCGATGACGATGTCATTGTCGCGTTTAGCCGGGGCGAGGGTCATGGGCTGTCGATATCCTTGTCCGAGTCAGGTATTTCCATATGGTACAGTAACTTGTTTAAAAAGAAATTAATCCCCGATTATTGATTTCTTTTTATAAATCAAATGGATGAAAAATGGCCGCGGCGACGGAATTCGCCTCTCTACATCACATCGGAAAACGGCTATAGTCCCCCGATATCAGTTTCGAAAGGTACCAGGAGCGCCGCCCGCCGCATGGGGACGAAGAAGGACTTTATCAAAAAAATCGTCAAGAGCCCGGATTTCTGGGTGCGTTTTGACGCCATCAGCACGGGCGTATCCGTTTCGGTCGAAAGCGGCCTGCTGGTGGCGGGTGCGTTTTTGCCAGCCGTGCCTTTCATGCTGGGGGCGCTTGCGATCGCGGGCGCCTGCGTGCTCGGCAGCTGTTCTCTTTATAGTCTCTTTATCGGCGTGAAAGGCACCTGGGAGTTCCTGAAGGACGCGCATCACGACACGTTCCGCGCCGACAAGCCGAAGCCGCCGAAATCCGACAGGCCGAAAAGCACACCGATCGACCGCATCGCGCATCACCATCTTGTTTATCCGCTGGCGAAGAAAATCGCCGGGACGAAGCTGGGCAGGAAACTCATCGACAGCGGCATCGGCAAAAAACTGCGCTATGGGCTGACACAGCAGCAGCGCGACATCTTCATGGTCAGCCTGAATACCAAGGGCTCTCTCTTCACCGGCGGCGCCGCCATGACCTATATCGTCATGCATATGCTGGCACTGCCGGCGCTTACTCTCGCGGGCGTGGTGACGGTGCCCGTCTTTATCGCTTCGCTCTATGCCGGCAAGTCGGCCTTCGATATCACGCAGAGCAGCCGCGTGCTGTTCAAGCACCTGCGCAACTGGCGTGCGGAGAAAAAGAAGAAAAAAGAGGCGACGAACCAGCCCATACCCGCGCCGGTTCCTGCACCCGTTCCGCAGGCATCACCGACCGTCGCCGCCACCGCGCCAGCCGCGTCCGCTTTCGACAAGGCGGCGGCGCCGATCGAGAAGAAAACGGAAACGCCCCCGAGCCCTGCACCTGTGTTGCCGGCGAAACCGTCCGCGCCTCCCCCAGCGGGATAAGGCAAGGGCTATCGCATATGAAAGGAAATTCCACCCCGACGAAAGTCGGGGTCCAGTTTAGTTAACTTCCACCTCATAAAATTACGGGTCATGACGGTAGAGCCAGTCCGCTATTCCCGCACTTCCAAGAAATTTATGAGGTAGAAGTTTATCGGCTGGACCCCGACTTTCGTCGGGGTGGAGCTTCTTTCAAATGCCTCCAGCCAATGGAGATCACGGGCAGCGCGATTACATCGACCGTTGCGGGCGATACGGCCCTGGCGGTGGGGGGCGAAGGCGTCGTCACCGGCACGGCGACCGTAACGTCGGCAACTACAAGAACATCATTCCCGCGCTGGCCGAAGTCGGCAAATACATGAAGAACGAGAACATGGGCACGCCGGTCGAGCGCCTTTCCGACGGGCGCATCAAGGACGCCCACCAGATCGACTGGAGCGACCCGAAAAACCGCGCTGAACTCGCGCGCGCCATCGACCAGAAAATCGCCGAGGGACGAGGCGACGATCAAGGCCAACTCGTCCTGGAAGCCGCGCTGGTTCCGCAGCGACGACGGCATGCTGAAGCAGGAATACGCCAAGATGGACGAGCATTCCCTGCAATCGGCGAAAACGGATCTTGCCAATTTCGGCGTCGAAAGCGACGCCTATGTCGCCGCGAAAAAGCAGTTCGACTAGCAGAACACGTGTCCGCCCGCCGCCACGCCGACGCTGACCGCGTCGAACAACGCGCCGCCGAAGGGTCCGGCCGCGCCGCGCATGGGCGGATGACGTCAAAAAACGACGGCTCGTTGCGCTGAGCGAGCTGATCTTCAGAAACATGAATTGCCATATGAAACGGCGCAAGCGCCTTGAAGAAGGCGGCGCCATGCCCTTATATAAAGAAGGGCAGAGCTTAAAACGGCGATGATTGAAGGAGAAGCGACATGTCCCTTGCCGACCTGTACCGGGCCATCAAAACCGCAAAGAAGCGTCCGCGCGCCATCGCCGTGTCGACGGAGACGTGGAATTCGCTGAAAAAGGCGGGTGTCGTCGAGATGGTGACGGGCCACAGCCTCGTCCTCTTCCGCAAGAACGATAAATTTCCTGTTTTGCAGGGCGACATCACCATTCTTGTGAACCCGGCGCTGGATATCGAGAAAAAAGCCTTCGTCCTGCCCTCCGAGACGGAAGAGGCCGCGCCGCTGCCCGCTGTCAAAGCCGCCGAGCGTCGCCGCAGCGCCGACCGCCGCAAGGGCCCGCGCCGCAAGATGTATGGCATCAAAGACGCGGAGCGGCGCCACCGGCCCGAGCGCCGCCGCGGCCCGCGCCGCAAAGCCGAAGACCGCACACCCCGCCGCGAGGCGGATGATTACTAAGCCGCCGGTTACGGAAAGACCCTCATTTTCATGTCAGCTTTTCTCCCCGTCAGGAGAAGCGGGAATTTATTAAACCCCGCCATATATCGTTATATAATCATGGCACGCCCGGGGGTTATCCATGAACAAGACAGCCATTTTCTCTATCATCGTCCAGATTGCACTCGCGCCGCTGCTGGCGGGAACGGCGTTGGCCGATGCGCCACCGTCGCCGGCCATCGTCCGCGTCGCGCCAGCGATCATGGAAAAGCTGCCGCGCTCCATCGACGCCATCGGCACGGTGATGCCCATCCAGTCGGTCGATCTGCGTTCGCGCATCGACAGCCAGGTGATGGAGATCAAGTTCCACGACGGCGACACGGTGAAGCAGGGCGACGTGCTGTTCGTGCTCGACGACCGCGTGCTGAAGGCGCAGTACAACGAGCTGGAGGCGAACATCACCCGCGACGAGGCGCAGGCCGAAAACCTGAAGCGCCAGCTGGACCGCGCGCAGTCGCTGTTCGAAAAAGGCTATAACACGCAGCAGACGGCGGACGACGCCAAGGCCGCCTTCGACGCGCAGGCGGCCGTGGTGGCGGCCGACAAGGCGGCGCTGGAGAATGTGAACGTCCAGCTCGGCTTCGCGCGCATCGAGGCGCCGATTTCAGGCCGCACCGGCACGATCAACGTCACAGTGGGCAACACGGTCAAGGCGAACGACACCACGCCGCTCGTCACGCTGCACCAGATCGCGCCGATTTACGTGCAGGCCTCCTTCCCGCAGGGCGATTTCGACGCGGTGCGCGACGCGCTGAAGGGCAATAAGGCGGAGGCCGTGGCCACGCGCACCGAAGGCAAGGTGCGCGAGACGGGCAAGCTGCAGTACATGGATAACGCCATCGACCCCTCGACCGGCACTTTCGCCACGCGCGCCGTCTTCGACAATCCGCAGGAAAACCTGTGGCCCGGCATGCTGGTCACGCTGACGCTCAGCATCCCGCAGGAGAAGCCGCAGCTTTCCGTGCCGCTGGCGGCCGTGCAGCATGGGCCCGACGGCGATTACGTCTTTGTCATCGATGGCGGCAAGGCGGTTCGAAAAACCGTGGCGCTCGACCGGGAGCAAGGCGACAAGGCTGTGCTCGACGGCGGCGTGAAGGAAAACGACAAGGTCGCCGTCTCGAACTTCCTGAAGCTCGAAGACGGCGCGCCCGTGACGGTTGACGATGCGCCGGAAGGAAGCGCGAAATGAATTTTTCGGCGCCCTTCATCGAGCGTCCGATCGCGACCTCGCTGCTGATGGTGGCGCTGATCCTTCTCGGCCTGACCGCTTTCAGCCTGCTGCCGATCTCGGCCCTGCCGCAGGTCGATATCCCGACCATCAACGTCTTCGCTTCGCTGCCGGGCGCCTCGGCGCAGACGATGGCCTCGACCGTGACCGCGCCGATCGAACGCCAACTCGCATTGATTTCCGGCATCACGGAAATGACCTCGAGCTCGTCGGAAGGCGACACTTCCATCACCCTCCAGTTCGACATCGACCGCAGCATCGATGCGGCGGCGCAGGATGTGTCGGCCGCACTGAATGCGGCGCAGGGCGTGCTGCCGCATGATCTGCCGGGTCCGCCCGGCTACGAAAAGGCGAATCCCGCCGACTTCCTGATCATGTCACTGGAGGTTTCGTCGGACGGGCTGCCGATCTCGCAGGTCGATCTTTACGCCGACACTTATATGGCGCAGCAGCTCTCGCGCGTGCGCGGCGTCGGCCTGATCGACCTGCATGGCGAGCAGAAACCGGCGGTGCGCGTCCAGGTCGACCCTGCGAAAGTGGCGGCGCTGGGCCTCAGCCTCGAACAAGTGCGCACCGCGCTGAATCTCGCGACCAGCAGCTCGGCCAAGGGCACGCTCGAGAATGCGGCGCGCACCATCACGCTCGAGACGACCGACCAGCTTACCAAGGCACGTGATTACGAGAATGTCATCATCGCCTACCGCAAGGGCGCGCCGGTGCGCGTGCGCGATATCGGGCGCGCCGTCGACAGCGTCGAGGATATCAAACAGGCCGCCTGGTCGGGCACCAAGCGCGCGGTCATCCTCGACATCCATAAGCAATTCGGCTTCAACGTGGCCGAAACGGTCGATGCGATCAAGGCGGCGCTGCCGGGCCTCGAAAGCGCGCTACCGTCCTCGATCCACGTCAAGATCCTTAGCGACCGCACCCAGACCATCCGCGCCTCGATCAAGGACATGGAGCGGACCTTTATCTGGACGGTCGGGCTTGTCGTTCTCGTCGTGCTCTATTTCCTGCGCAGCTTATGGGCGACGGTCATCTGTTCGGCGGCGATACCTTTGTCGGTCATCGGTACTTTCGGCCTGATGTATCTCCTGGGCTATAGCGTCAATAACATCTCGCTCATGGGGCTTACCATCGCGGTCGGCTTCGTCATCGACGACGCGGTCGTGATGATCGAGAACATCATCCGCAAGCTCGAAGAGGGGGAGACACCGCTGCAGGCGGCGCTCAAAGGCGCGAAGCAGATTTTCTTCACCATCGTGTCGATGACTGCCTCGCTCGTCGCGGTGTTCCTGCCGCTGTTGCTGATGGGCGGCGTCGTGGGCCGGTCGTTCCGCCAGTTCTCTGTCACCGTGTCGGGCGCGCTGCTGGTCTCGGCGCTGGTGTCGCTCACGCTCACACCCGCGATGTGCCGCGTCTTCCTGAAGAAGGACAAGGCGCAGGACGGCGGCAAACTGTCGCAACTGGCGGAAAAAGGCTATACCGCGATGTTCCGCGGCTACGAGCGCACGCTTGGGCTCGCCCTGCGTCACCGCCGCGTCACGCTGGCTGTCGTCCTCGTCGTCGCTGCCATTACCACAGCACTTTACTGGGCGATCCCCAAGGGTTTCTATCCGCAACAGGACACGGGCATCATCTACGAGTCGACCGAAACCACGCCCGATGTATCGGTCGAGGCGATGGGCAAGCTCCAGCTCCAGGTGGCCGACCGTTTGCGCGGCGATCCGGCGGTCGCGGATGTCTACAGCTGGATCTATGGCGACGGCGGCTCGGCGCGCGCGGTCATTGCGCTCAAGCCCTTCAATGCGCGCGACCGCATGGACAAGGTGCTGGAGCGCCTGCAGGCGAAGACGAAGAACATCAGCAACGTACTCGTGCACTACATGCCGCGGCAGGAGCTGACCATCGGCGCGCGCCTGTCCAAGACCCAGTTCCAGTACACGCTGGAAGACGCGAATACGCCGGAGCTTTA
The DNA here is from genome assembly GCA_025934695.1 of Alphaproteobacteria bacterium. Classification (GTDB taxonomy): domain Bacteria; phylum Pseudomonadota; class Alphaproteobacteria; order Micavibrionales; family UBA2020; genus JAPWJZ01. Next base: position 986,246 of record JAICWS010000001.1, on the reverse strand, counting down.
TGCGAACGTCCCGAAGATCATGAAGATATTGCAGGGGCTGCCGCAGTTGCGCGACGTCGCGGGCGACATCCAGGCCGCGGCGCCGCAGACGACGGTCGTCATCGACCGCGACGCGGCCGGGCGCTTCGGCGTCACGCCGCAGGAGATCGACAACACGCTGTATGACGCCTTCGGCCAGCGCCAGGTGGCGACGATCATGACTGAACTCGACCAGTACCACGTCGTGCTCGAAGCCGATCCGGCCTATCGCCTCGACAAGTCGGCGCTCGACAACATTTATATTCCGACCGACCAAGGCCGTATGATCCCGCTCTCGGTCGTGTCGCACTTCGCGGATTCGACCGCGCCCCTGTCAATCAACCACCAGGGACAGTTCCCGTCGGTAACGCTCTCCTTCAACTTGGCGCCCGGCTTCGCGCTCGGCGACGGCGTCACGGCGGTCGAAAAGGCGCTGGCCAAGGCCGGCCTGCCGCCCGCGCTGCACGGCAGCTTCCAGGGCACGGCGCTGGCGTTCAAGGCGACGCTGGCCAACCAGCCGTATCTAATCGCCGCTGCCATCATCGCCGTCTATATCGTGCTCGGCATCCTCTATGAAAGCTATATCCACCCGATCACCATTTTGTCGACCATTCCCTCGGCGGGTCTTGGCGCGCTGCTGGCGCTGATGGCGTTCCATTACGAACTGACGGTGATCTCGCTCGTCGGCATCATCCTGCTCATCGGCATCGTGAAGAAGAACGCGATCATGATGATCGACTTCGCGCTGGAGGCCGAGCGCAAGCTGGGGCTCGATGCCGAAACCGCCATCCACCGCGCCTGCCTCCTGCGTTTCCGGCCCATCATGATGACGACGGCAGCGGCGCTGCTCGGCAGCCTGCCGCTGGCGCTCGGCCACGGCGCGGGGTCGGAGCTGCGCGCGCCGCTCGGCGTCGCCATCGTCGGCGGATTGATGGTCTCGCAGGTGCTCACCCTTTATACGACGCCGGTCATTTATCTCTACCTGCACCGCTTCACGAAAGTGAAGCCAAACGCCAAGGCGCCGCTGCCGGAAAAGAGCCTGCAGACGGTCGCCTCTTAGGCGATTCTTCCAGGAGAATTTCCGTTCTCATTCCTCTCCGGATCACCTATATTGCTGCTCATGAAAAGCTGCATCTTTGTCATTCTGGCGCTGCTGTCGCTATCCGGTCCGGTCTTCGCGGCAGGCTGCCCCGACGTCGACCGCTCGGCCTGCGCGCCGAAGCTGAGCGACAAGCAGGTGGCCGATATCCGGCAAAAGGCGCAGAAAGGCGATGCCTCAGCGCAGTTCGCGCTGGGCGATATCTATGCCTTCGGCGACGGCGCCGTGCAGAGCTGGGGCGACGCGCTGACCTGGTACATGAAGGCAGCGCAGCAGGGCGACGCAAGAGCGCAGTTCGAAACCGGCCTGATCTACGACGAGGGTCGCGGCCTCGACGCCGATTGCGACAAGGCCCTTTCCTGGTTCCAGAAGAGCGCGGCGCAGAATTATCCGCCAGCGCAGGAATTCGAAGGCCATATGTTCATGGCCGGGCGCTGCGTGAAACAGGACAGCAAGACCGGCGTTCACCTGCTCGAAGAATCCGCCGCGCAGGGCAACATCGGCGCGCGCAGCATGCTCTGCGACGCCTATTACAGCGGCGTCGGCATCAAGCGCGATTATGCGGTGGCGGAATTCTGGTGCATGATCATGGCCGAAGGCCATGACGCTTCGGGCGCTTTCTGGCGCGAGGAAACCGACAAACATCTGTCGGCCCAGGACAAGGCGACGGCCGACCGGCTGGCCGCGGAATGGCTCAAGGCGCACGCGCATCCCACGTCAAAATAGAAAAGACGGATGCGGCCTTGCGGTTTCATCCGGCAAGGCCGCATCGTCCTTTTTTTGCTTAACCCAGTTTCGGCGGACGCGGCTGGCGCGGAGCCGGCGTCCAGCGTTCCAGCAGCTCGGCATTGTCTTTCAGGAGTTGCGAGTCCGGGAAGACCGTCAGGTGCCGCCGCGTGATTTCAAGCGCGTTCAGCCCTTCCTTCGAACGCAGATTTGGGTTGGCGCCGTTTTCCAGCAGCAGGCGCACGAGGCCCTGCTGGCCGGAGGAGGCGGCATACATGAGCGGCGTATTGCCGAATTCGTCGCGCGCGTCGACGTCCGCACCTTTCTTCAGCAGCAACCGGATGATCTCCAGGCGGCCATTGGCGGTGGCGTTCATCAGCGGAGAGCGCACGCCTTCCTGCGCATTGACCGGCGCGCCCTTGTCGATGAGCAGTTCAGCGACTTCGACAGAGCCGCCATAGGCGGATGCATTCAGCGCCTCGATGGTGACAGGACCGCCATTGTCGATCAGCAGGCGCAGGATGCCGATATCTCCCTGGGAGGCTGCGTTGCTCACCGCTTCCGGGGTCAGCGGCGCGCCGACGTCCAGCAGCAGCTGCACCGTGCTCAGTTTGCCGCCGAAACTCGCCTGCTGCAATGCCTCAGCGGAGGGAACGGCGCCGCGTTCGAGCAGCAGGCTGACGATATCGTCGCGCGCCCCTTGCGCGGCCAGTGCCAGCGCACCACGCGAATGACGCTCTCCTTCATCCAGCGCGCCGTTATCCAGCAGCAGCTCGACTATATCCTTACGCCCCGCGCCGGCGGCCGCGGCCAGCGCGTTGCTGCCCATGGTGTCGGCGGCATTCACATCGGCGCCAAGGCGGATCAGCAGCGCGACGGTGCCGATATTGCCCGCGCCGGCCGCCCATTGCAGGGCCGTCTTGCCGACGAAAGAATGGTGATAAAATTGTTCGTCGAGGGAAGCGGGGAAGCGTTTCGCGAAACGTGCGATGGCGGTGTCGTCGCCTTCGAGCGCGCCTTCGATAAAGGCGCTCAGCTCCTCATGCGAGGGTTTCGGCAGGAAGGAATTTCTCAGTCGGGGTCTTGTCATGGCGTGCATCCTCGTTGTGAATTTTCTGATAAGCCCAGACTAGCCCGGACGCCGTGATAGCTAAAATATCATCACGCTATTGTTGTGATAGGAAATACCTATGGATCGCGGGAAGCCCCCGCATCGGCGCAAAACTTGAGCTCGCGCAACAAAATTTCCTATATCTCAGACCTTTGAAATACGATTTGACATAACGCACAAGAATCGCTTATAAAGATACTCGCAGCGTGCATCTTGTGCCGGACGGTTTTGGGTTTTTGTTTCACGTCCGGGCTTCCACAGCAACGATCTGCAAAACAACCAGGGACGTCACAGTTCAGGGTTGTTTATGAAGATGCAGCGCAGTTTCAACATCATCATCGCATCCCTTCGCGCGCCAGTCGCGCCGTTTCGTCCCTCGCGTGTTCGCGCGCCATGGAATTGAACGGATAAAAGAGGGTGTGCGGCGAAAGGGGAAGGACGAGCCCCGGGGTCGTACAAATAAGGACGGGAGGTCTTCCGCGGAAGGCCTTGTCCTCCGCAAGGCAAGAAGCGGGGACCTCCCGGCACCAAACAAAGGAATGATGCGCGGCCGGAACGCCGCGACGCGGATGGGAGGTCCTTCGCCAATAGCCCTGTTCCCCTTGGGGCACGCGCGAAGGGCCTCCCGGCCAGGCAAGAAACAGCGAAAGGAAAAAATGCCCATGAAAGTTTTTGTCGTCACGCGCAAGGAAGATCCTTCGTGGGCCGGCGGCGAAAGCGCGCCGCTCGCCGTCGTGGCCGATGCGACGGACATCGGCGGCATCTACCAAGCGAAGGAATTTATCGTTATCGGCGCGCCGGGACAGGAGACGCACATCAGGGCTTTCAACCAGGTGGCGAATTTATCAAGGGCGGCGAAGATGCAGGCAGGCATCACGGGAGATACGATGGAACAGCTGCGGCAAAAGGCCGAAGGCGATGTCAGCCTGAAAATCGGCGACACGGTCTGGCTGTCGCTCGACTACCAACCGGCGCGCATCGGCGGTCCGGCGGTCACCGGCGCATATCGTTCCTCCGCCGGCATGCCGTCAGAAGACGGTTTCTGGCCGCTGAAGCTGCTGGAGAATGCGGAAGATTTCGCGGAGCAGCAGGAGAAGATCGCGGCAGCCGCCGAGCTTCGCGCGCTTCCCTCCGAAACCCGCAAATGCCTGCGTGCGGCGATGACGCCGTAGAGGCGTAGCCGAATTCGGGCGTCCGAAGCGGAAAGTAAAAAAGCTTACCTTGCCTGATATTGAAACGCGGCAAATCCGCGCTTGAGCCGAAGCGGCTTCATGCGAACCATGTCGCCGGGCGTTCCGTTACGGCAGGCCTGCGCCGCCATCTCGCCCACTTGTTTGCGCGTGGGTTGACCCATGGCAATGGCGAGGGCATCCGACAGCTCTCCCGCGCTCATCTTGTGCGGTTCGTCGATAAAGACGATGCCATTGCCGGCACGATTTCCGTTTGCCATCATGCTGTCGATGATACCTTTCATCGCTTGCGATTTTCCGACACCTGCCGGACCGAACAGCGGTATCAGGGGTTTCTTGCCGCTATTATTTTTGGGAAAGGCGCGCGCGAGAATATGACGGACGACGTCTTCCTGCCCGACGATTTGTTCATTCATTTTCTTTTTTAGTTCTTCCAGTCGTTCCGGCGGCAGCGTCGCGGACGCGCTCTTTTTGTCGCTCTCTTCATCTGGCTGTGATGCCGTCATGACTATCAAAACTCCGCTTTGAAAACCGGCTTTATTATACATAATATTTTTTGAAACGCTAGCCCAATGTGAAGCGAACGGTGTGCCTTGCGATGCAATAACTCATTGATTTTACGCGTCGTTATCTTATTAACATAAAATTTTTAACACCCGCATGCTATACTTTTATTCATGGTCAGGGAGGTTTAAAGCCTTGGGCAAGCGGATTATTTTCGACGCCGACGGAACATGGGACAGTAAGAAGAGCGATTCCAACGTCTATAAATTCTTCCAGGCCATTTCGAAAGAACCGGGGCAGGTCGCTTTCTATGATGACGGCGTGGGCGTCGAAGGCAACGCCATCGAACGGTTTCTCGGCGGCGCCTTCGGCGAGGGGCTGTTCCAGAAGATCAGGGATGGGTACCGCGCCATCGCGTCGGTCTATGAGCCGGGCGACGAGATTTACATCGTCGGCTTTTCGCGCGGCGCCTTTACCGCGCGCAGCATCGCCGGCATGATCTGCGACTGCGGGCTTCCAACCAAAACCTGCGACAAGGAGCTGGTCGATACGGTTTTCAGCGCCTATCGCGACCGCGACCATCGCAGCGAAATTTTAAGCACGCTGACCGACAATGCACTGTGCAGCGCCCCGATCAAAATGGTCGGCGTCTGGGATACTGTGGGTTCGCTGGGCATTCCCGCGATCACCGGCGGCGTCGATCCGATCCGGTACGGATTCCTCGACACAAATCTGCACGCGAAAATCCAGAACGCTTACCAGGCGCTCGCCATCGACGAGCATCGGCGCGAATTCCCGCCGACGCTCTGGACGCTGCCCAAAGTCCCGGTACCGGGCCAGACGGTCGAGCAGGTCTGGTTCGCTGGCGCTCACAGCGATGTGGGCGGCGGATATGAAGATGGCGGCCTGTCGGACATCACGCTGGCCTGGATGATCGACAAGGCGGAAAAACTGGGACTGCACTTCGATCCCGAAGCGTCGAAGAAATACCACGCCATTCTCGACGCTACGCCGGCGACGGTTGAGGCGGCGCTCGGCACCATTCATCATTCCTGGAATCTGTGGTGGGGCTTGCCGCATGACCGCAGCGTCCCCCAGGGCGCGGTGATCAGCGACAGCGTGGCGCTCCGCGCGTCGCAGGACCAGACCTACCGGCCCAAGAACCTCGCCTTCACGCAAGGCGGCTTGTCGAGCGCTTATCATGTCGCCGATGTGATCGCGGACCAGGCGGTCGCGGTGGCTGTGGCCCAGGCGCAGCCGCAGCCCGCGAAGCAGGATACCCTCGCCGTTCCAATGCCGAAACCGGCCTGAGACCCATTAAAAAAATCTTGTAACTCGGGCGAAAGCCGGGCTCTAAGGTGTTTCAGCACCCGCGTCGGCGCTGTTTTGCAGGACGGAATTGCCGAACATGCGGATGCTTGCCAGACCCGACTTTCACCGGAATTGCTTTACTGATTTGGCTTCTGTTGCGGCTTTTCCGGCTTCCAGTCGCGCGCCTTATCCTCGGGTGCCTTGCGTTCCTCAGGCGTGAGGCCGGTGTAGATTTGCTTGAAGAAGTCGCCGAAGCTTTCGGTGCGCTTCTGGATTTCCGAGCTGCGCCGGTTGGTCTTTGCCAGCAACGCCCAGAAATAGGCGCGGCGCGCGTTTTGCGGCGTGCCCTTGCCCTTGTAGTACATCAGCGCCAGGTTGGCCTGACCCATCGGATGGCCTTGGTTGGCCGCGGCTTCGTAATATTTGAAGGCTTCGTTAAAGTTCAGCTCAACGCCCTGCCCGTTGAAGAACAAGGACCCGAGACCATTTTGTCCCGCCGCATTGCCGGCCGCGGCCGCGACGCGATACCATTTTTCAGCTTTCTTGTAGTTCACCGGCGCGCCTTCCTCGCCGTACTGGTACATCTCGCCCAGTTCGGCGGCGGCGGCGGGATCGCCTCCGGCCGCACTTTGCTCCAGGCCGCGGATTTTGCCGCGCGAGAGGTAACTGAACAGCCAGAACAATAAAATGAGTCCAACGAGAACGCCCGCTGCGATATGTGCATAGTGGCTATGCGTCAGGAAATGCAGCATGCCGTGAAGCTGCTGGCCCGCCGTCAGGGGTTGCCCGGTTTGTTCGTCCTGTTCCATCGCGTTTTCTCCCTGCCTCATGATACTTCCAGACGGGACGGGAAATAATGCGATTTTATTTGACATAATGGTCAAAATCGACTATAAATATCAATAAGCCAAGCAGCCACGGCAGGGCGGTTTAGGGTTTCTCGTCTGCCGGTATAGCGACGCTAAAACATCCATGAACGGTTTCGTTCTTCTGGATGTTTGCCTGCGGCTTTTTTGCTTCCCCCAGCGACACTCCTGAAGAGCCAAGACATTCAAGAGGGAAGTTGCAATCATGACGGACGCCATCCACCAGAAACAAGGCGCAGAATCTTCGCTGATCGGTGCGGGTACGCTGTTCGCGCGGCAGATGACAATGCTGGCCGCCGGCTTTGCACAGGCAGTCATCTCGTCGCCGAAATATATCGTCGGTCGCGGACACGAAGTACCACAGGACATCCGCAATGCAGCATCAACCGCACAAACAGTATTCAATGAAGGCGTGCAGGCGGGCGCGGCGGTCAGCGCCTGGGCGCGCGCCTCGGGCACGCCGCTGAAATACCCGGCCGCGGTGACGGATGCCGCCGCTGCGGATGCGATGAAGGCCATTGGGGCCGGCGCGCTTAACCACGTCCGAATGTTCGCGGATCTCCTGGGCCTGTTCAACGAAGGCCCGACGGCGCTGGTGCTGGGCGATGTCAAGGCGCAGGTGAAGCGCAGTGTCGCGGATGTGAAACTGAAGGCGGGGCTGCCGGTGGGCGCGGGCGACGCGGCAAACATGCTGAAGGCCATTAACGGCATTAACGCGTCGCGCCTGTATCCGCGCGCCTATGAATTCATTTACGATCATATCCGCGCGCAGGCGTCGCAAGGCGCACTGGAGACGCTTAAAGGACATTCGATCTATGCGCCGACCGACGCGCTGATCGCCCTGTCGCGCAGCTTCGACAAGGCGCAGATCCCGCATACGGTCGCCGTACTGGAAGAGGCGGCGCGACAGCCCGAAAAACAAAAGGGGTTATCAGGCCGCCTGAAGACGGCGATGCGCGAAGACGGGCCCGGCGCCTATGAACACTTCAGCGCCAAAGCCTGGGAGCTGATCGGCACCGTCGCGGTGAAGGACACGACGCCGTTCCTGAAAGACGCCATCGCCAGCATCCCGCAGTGCGAGGATTACATCAAGGCCACCGCGGGAAGCACGGCGAATTACTTTGATACGCTGGTGCACGCGCCGGTTTTCCTGCGCGCGCTCATCTATATTTCCGAAGCAAACGACAAGGGACATTACCTTGACGGCGCGCATGTCGCCTTCCCGCCCGCGGCGTCGAAACATGCGGGAGATATTCTTGACGGCTACCTGAAAACGGTGCTGGGCGATGCGGCGATGGTGCATCCCTTCTTCAGCGCGAACCGCGCCGCGGAAGAGGCGAAGCATCCCATCGATGCGCAGCAGGAATATGCAAGGCGCGCAAAAGCGGCGCCCGCGCCTTAAAGAGCCAGCTTCGGGCCGGTGCTGCCGGGCGGCGGCGGGGGTGGCAGTTCCCGGCGCGCCATCGCTTTGTTGAAGGTCTTGATAAAGCTGTCGCGCACCTCGGGAAAGCGGTCGTAGATGGAATCGAATTTGTCCGACGCGGCGATTTCATTGCTGCGGGTCTTTAAGGTTTCGCCGATATCGGCTTCCGTTTTTTCGAGCAGCCCGTTCAGCGCCTCGAGGTGCGAGGACATTTCCTTTTCCATGCGGTTCATCATCGCGCGGCTGTCCGCGGCCTTGAAGGCGCCGAAGACCGTGCCGCCGATGCCGGCGAGCATGACCGGAATGCCGACGAGCGGCGTCGCCACGAGGGAAAGCGCGATGCCGCCGCCCACCGAGGTCGTCAGCGCGCCCACCAGCCCGCCCACCTGGATGCTCACCGAGCGGTCGATCATGCGCATATAAATATCCGCAGCGTAAGAGGAGACATCGCCTTTCAGCGCCAGCATGGCTTCGAGCCGGTCGGCCGGATCAGCGATGTCGTTTGCGGAGGCGAAGCGCCCGGCAAAACCATCGGCGGTCTTCTTCAATGCATCTTCATTGCGAAGTTTTTTCGGCAGGAATTTCATGGCACCTCCAAGGTAAGGATGCATTATGCATAACCTCGCCCACACAATATGTCAATGGTTGCGGAGGCTGAATACAGTTTTCCGTAATAATTGGAGGTTTAAAGCCCAGCGCCCAGTCCCTGAAGCTTCTGGGACAGTTGCGCAGCGTTAAAGGGCTTTGAAATATAATCGTCCATGCCGGCCTTCAGGCAGAACAGCGCGTCGTCTCGCGTGGCATGGGCGGTCAGCGCGATAATCGGCGTGCGTGGGCGCTTGGCCTCGCGTTCCAGGCCGCGAATGCGCCGCGCGGCTTCCAGCCCGTCGATCTCGGGCATCTGCACGTCCAGCAGCACGGCGGAATATTCGCGGTCGCGGAAACGGGCGAGGGCTTCCTTGCCGTCGAGCGCGAGATCGACTTCATATCCCATGTCTTCCAGGAAAGTACGCGCGACAAGCGCGTTGGGCTGGTAATCCTCGGCCAGCAGCACGCGGCGCGCGGACGTCTGGGGCGCGGGAGCGGAAGGTGCTTTGCTTTCTTCCTTTTCGGCCGGCTCGAGCCGTTCGAGATAGGCGAAGAGGGCATCGAGCCGCGAGTTTAGGTCGTTCGTCGAAGATTGCAGCACTTCGATCATGCGCTGCTGCTTCGGGTCAAGCCCGCGCCAGCTTTGAAGCAGTGTGGCCACGCCCATGACGGCGTTGAGCGGCGTGCGCACGTCGTGACGCAGATCCCGCATCGTTCGCGCATCGTACCCCGCATGGGGGACGCGGCTGCCTTCTTCGTGCATCGGGCCTTCCTTGCAACAATGGAATGATCAACGCCTTCCTACGCGCGGAAAGGGCGCGAAGTTCCGCCGCGGTCGCGACAATCTTTTTCCGTGAGACCCTTGACAGGTCAAGGGAGCTCAAGCCGCATGACGGATTCCACGGACACTGTCGATGATGACAGCGGCTTTAATGCCAGCAACGCCCCTACCGCATCAGCATCAGCATCAGCATCAGCATCAGCATCAGCATCAGCATCAGCATCAGCATCAGCATCAGCATCAGCATCAGCATCAACGTCCGCGTCGGGAGACATTCCTTATGAAAGCGGCACCGCGCCGACGCCGGCGCTTGCCGGCCTTAACTTCGATATACCGGACATAAAGGATATTCCTTCGCGCGAGGATATCGACGCGGCGCGAAGCACCTGGCAATTCACTCCTGACGAAATCAACTGCGAAATCGACCGGCTGCGCCCGCTCTTGCGAGCGGCTGGATTCTCGGATCAGGAAACGGACGACTATTACGGCATAGAAAGATTTGACTGGCAGGGCGCCGCACAAGGCCTGGTCGCGGCGACAAAAACAGCGGCCGATACCGATTTCGACCCGCAGGCGCTCATCAACGATTTGCAAGCGCACTTCTTCGATCCGCAAACCGGTCCTCGTCCAGAACCGCCCGGCTTTCTCGACGCCCTTGGAGACAACAACGTTTCAAGAGCGACCCGGACGCTTCTTGCCGGAGCGACAGTCATCAGCCCCTTCTTTGCAGGCCTGGGCAATGTCGCGCTGAGCACCGCCCGCGCCGTCGCGCGGCAGAAACTGGTGGAATGCCAGCGGACCGGGCGCCTGCGGAAGCCCCAATGATTTCCGCGACATGATGCTGCAGACCATCGCCAAGACAGGCAATCTGCTTTCCAAAGACACCGATGATTGGATCGGACACGCCGTGAGATATGTCATGACGGATCCATGGCAGCGCACCTGGCTTGCAGAACGGCCAGGGATGGAATTTGTCTCAGCTATGCCGCGCAAGCAGGGCTCGGCTCTGCTGTGGGCGCTCTACGACAAGGATATGCCGAAGGCACAGGATTTCTTTAACGCGGGTCTGGCCGGTGTCGGCCTCGCGACCCGGCGCGATATGGGCGACGAAAACGCGCAGCCGCCCGCCAAACTGGATTTTTCGCAAGTCGGCGATGCGATTGGTCACTCGTATGACGCCTATGCCCGCTACGGCGTTACACGGGATCAATGGCTGAACAATGCCCTTCATGATCCGGATTTCCTGAAGGATGTGCTTTCGGCCCGGCTTCTGGCGCGCTTCGAGCCCAATCCTGAAACGGATGCGATCGGCGGCGACCACGATAAGGAAATCCACGAGGCGACGAAGGTCGTTCTTGCGGCGTTGCCGATGCTTGTCGGTGGCGAATTTGAGGAGGACGACGATGATATCGATGATGAGGATGGCGATTCCGATCTATCGGGCGGCGACGGTGAAGGCAGTTCAGGTTCTCTATCTGACGGCGCTAGCGATGACGAATCGACCGATAGCGACATTGACAATTTGGACCATGAACGTGATTTGGATGAAGACTATATCCAAGTCCCCGATGAAATGCATGGACATCACCCATGGCCAAAATATATGGGAGGCGCGGAAGATCAGGAGCTTTATTATATTCCAAAAGTGCTTCACGATGATTATCATTACGAAATGAGAGAAGTCGCACCGACATGGTTAGATTATAAAAATACCGATGATGATGAATTGATGGAGATATATCAGGATTTTGCTGACGCCACTAAAGAGTATGATGAAATAAACAAAACAAAGTTTTACGAATATCTGATGCGCAACAATTTTCCAGCGAGATGAATATGAAACCGGTAGAAATCAAAAAAGCAGGTTCCGAGCTTATGCCAGCCGATTTCCGCGAATATCCAATCTGGAGGCACATGTTGGAAGAGGAGGGAAAGAGTGGCCGCGATGATCTTATGGCCCCCGTCACTCAGTTGCCGGTCTACCACCTGAAGAACAAGGTCATCGGTGTCCAGGTGCGGCTTGCAAATGGACAGATGATCTGGGCCAGGCTCTCGAATGTTCACATCGGTTATCTGCGCAGGACGGAGCAATCTCTTTTTTGTTCCCTGGAAAAGGATGGGGAGTGGTTTAACTTGGCCCGCTATTTTGATCCCTGGTATCGTCGACATGGACCTGAAGATCTCGCAAAATTTTTAGGGCTTCCTGTGGATGAGGTGTTTCCGATCTCTTACGATCTACGGCCGTATGTGTTTGGAAACGACCCGCCCGTATGGGGAACAATTACCAAGGAGCCGCGAGAAAGATTGTCGCGGGAAGAACGGCATGCGCTTCCTCGTGGTCCTTTGGGGGAGTCAGCGGAGGAAGTGCGCCGGACCGTGAAGTGGCTCGAAACCCTGTCGCCTGCGGAACAGAAACAGCACGGGATAGATAAAATAAGGGAAGCGCTAGTCCAGTGGGAAGAAATAGAACGAGCGCGGCAGAAGCAAGAATAGGCGAGGTCAGAGAAACGAGATGACGTTGAAGAATTTAAGAAAGCATTTTCTCGATCTCACGCGAGCAGATTTCGAATCCCATCCGATTTGGGAGAATGATCTTTCCGACGAAGCTGGCGACGAGGACGAGAGATATTTTATGCCTGTTAAGAAACTTCCAGCCGATGATTTGGATGGCTGCCTGGCTGGCGTTCAGGTACGGCTCGCGAACGGCAAAAGGGTGTGGTGCAGGATGGAGAATGTCGACCTGCACAATTTGCGCAGGACTGAACAGCTGTTATACGCCTCCTTCGAGAAGGAGGGGAAATGGTTCGGTCTGTCGCGGTATTGGGACCCATGGTACAAAAAGAAAAATCCGGCGGCTCTTGCCGAGTTTCTAGGACTGCCTTTGGATGAGGTATTCCCGATCACCTATGATCTTCGTCCGCACGTTATTGGAACTGCGCCGTCCGCTACTGGTGTCATTACCAAGGAACCGCGGGAACGACTTTCCGAAGAACAGGTCATGAAGATCATCTCGGGCAAATAAGAACCGAAAGCTAAAAAAAGTGCCCGGACGATTTATCAAAACACTGCCACGCAAGCCGGCGCCTGCCGGCTTTTTCTTTTTCCTTGAGGCCGTCCACTTGCGACAATTTTTTCCCATGAGATGCTTTTAGGCGTTGAGGGCGCGATGTCCGCGGCCTGCGAATCCTTCCAGCGAGGTAGAGCCCATGGGTTTCCTGATGCCGAAAGCGCCTTCCGTTCCCGCCATGCCCAAGCCTTTGCCGCCGCCGCCCGTGCCGACGACGGACCAGGCGCAGCAGCAGGCCGATGCCGATCTGGCTGCCGCCAGGCGCCGCGGCGCGATGGCGGATGTCTTTTCGTCCACCACGACCGGCACGGCACTCGGCGCGCCGCCGCCTGAAAGTACGCTGCGCCGCACGCTCGGCTGACATTTCCATTTCGAGAAGAGGAGAAACCTTATGTCCATTTTTACCTCCGTCAAGACCATGATCGTCGCCTGCACCACTTCGCCCACCTCGGCGATCGCGCTTGGCGTGCCCTCGGGGTCCTCAGACCTCAAGGGCATGTATTTCCGCGCCTGGACCGATTCCGGCCAGGTGATCCTGAAATTCGGCGATAATACTGTTGCCGCCAACAAAACGCTGACGAACAGCCTGCTGCCCGACGGCAATATTCCCGCCACGACGGTTTTCGCGCCGCCACAGTTGCTGCCCGATAATGTCGGCTATGTCAGCGCGGTCGCGCAATCCGGCACGCCGAACCTCTATATCGAAGTCGGCACGCTGCATCAGTAAACAACCACTCCCTCTCCCGCGCTTGTCGCGGGGGAGGGTTGGGGAGGGGGATTGTCCCGCATATCGAGGTCGGGACAATCCCTCTCCCTAGCCCTCTCCCAACATGCGTTGGGAGAGGGAACAGAGTAAAGGAGTTGCCCATGGACAGCCGTTTGCGCTGCATCCTCGACCTTCAGGATAAAATGGTGGCGCAACGGCGCTTCTATGAGCCGATGTGGCAGGAAATCGCCGAGCGCGTGATGCCGGACTCGGCGCTGTTTACCGCGCAGCATTCGCCGGGTTCCAAGCGCACCTTCAAGATGTTCGATGCGACCGCGCCGCTGGCCCTGTCGCGCTATGGCGCGGCGATGGAAAGCATGCTGACCCCGCGCACGCAGCGCTGGCACGGGCTGCGTCATCGCGATCCGGACCTGAACGAAGACCAGCAGGTGCGCGAGTATTACGACCGCATCACCGACATCCTTTTCGCCATGCGCTACAGCCCCACCGCCAACTTCGCCAGCCAGTCCCATGAATGCTATCTTTCCAACGGCGCCTATGGCACGGGTGCGCTGTTCATCGACGACATGCTGGGCAGGGGCATCCGCTACCGCGCTATTCACTTGTCCGAACTTTATTTCGCCGAAAATTTTTCCGGCATCGTCGACATGGTGCACCGCCAGTTCAAATATACGGCGCGGCAGGCGCACCAGGCTTTCGGCGACAAGCTGCCCGAGGCGATCCAGCGCGCGGCGGAAAAGGACCCGCTGACCGAATTCAAGTTCCTCCATTGCGTGCAGCCGAATGAAGGATACGACGCCAAAGGCTATGGCAAAGACTCGCTGGCTTACGAAAGCTATTACATTTGTCTCGACGAGCCGGCGATCGTGCGCGACGGCTTCGGGTATCGCTCCTTCCCCTACGCGATTTCCCGCAATCTGACGCTGCCGGGCGAGATCTATGGCCGCGGGCCCGCGTCGCTGGTGCTGCCCGACATCAAGCAGCTCAATGAATTCGAGAAGACCATGCTGCGCCAAGGGCAACTGGCGGTCGACCCGCCGATCCTGCTGCAGGAGGATGGCGCGCTCACCGGCTTCAACATGCAGCCGGGCGCGCTTGTCTGGGGCGGCGTCAATGCCGACGGCGAGGCGCTGGCCAAACCATTCCAGACCGGCGCGCGGCTCGACATCGGTTACCAGATGCTGGAGGCCAAGCGCAAGGTCATCAACGACGCCTTTCTGGTCTCCCTGTTCCAGATCCTTGTCGACAGCCCGCAGATGACCGCGACCGAGGCCATGCTGCGCGCGCAGGAGAAGGGCCAGCTGCTCGCGCCCACCATGGGCCGCCAGCAGTCGGAATTCTTAGGTCCCCTGATCGCGCGGGAGATCGAGATCCTCAATTCCGCCGGCGCGCTGCCGCCGCCCCCGCCGCAATTGGCGCGCGCAGGTATGGTGTTCGAGATCGAATATGTGTCGCCGCTCAACCGCGCGCAGATGGCGGAAGAGGGCGTGGCGATTTCGCGCACCATGGAAATGGCGGGCGCGGTCGCGCAGTTCGACCCCTCCGTCCAGCATATGTTCCGCGGCCAGGACACGCTGCGGGAGATCGCCAAGATCAACGGCATGAAGGCCTCGCTGCTCAAGTCGCCGGATGAGATGCAGGCGCAGGACGAACAGAACGCCCAAGCCGCCATGATGCAGCAGGCGCTGGCCGCAGCACCCGTGGCGGGCGACGCCGCGAAGAACTTTGCGCAGGCGCAGGCCTTAGCCGGAGCGTCGCCCTCGCAGCAGGCGCCGCTGACGCTGCCCTCCGACCGGACGCGGTAACCCATGCGGGATCCGCGCAAGGCGATCGAACAGAAGGCCAATGTGCGGCGGTGCTTTCGCCGCCTGTTGCTCGACCACGAGGAGAAGCCAACGTCGGAGACGATGATTATCCTGCGCGAGTTGGCGCGCTTCTGTTACGCGAACCGCCCAACGGCGAAAATCTCGCCGCGCTTGGGCAACATCGATCCGCTGGCCATGGCCATCGCCGAGGGACGGCGCGAAGTGTTTTTATACATCCTGAACATTCTCAATACTGACGATGCCGTTTTTGACCGGCTGCTCACTCAATATCATCAACAGGAGATCGACCCATGACCGAAGCCGCAACCGCCGCCACTCCCCAGCAACAGCCTTCACCGCAACAGAACAACGCGCTTTCGACCGCGCTGCAAAGTCCGGCGCCGCAGGGGCTGCAGCCCGATTTCATCGAGTGGGGCAAGACCAAGGGCTATGGCGACGCCGATCTGCAACGTGTCGCCGCCGACCCCATCGGCCTTAAAGTTTTGACGTCATATCGGGAGGCGGAGCGGCATCTCGGCACGTTACAAGGCGCGGACAAGGTCATCCTGCCCAAGGGCGATGACAAGGCCGCCTGGGATACGGTCTATACCAAGCTCGGCCGCCCTGCGACGCCGTCGGGATACACTTTCGAGATGCCGCAGGGTTCGGACCACGGTTTCGCGCTTACCGCCGGAAATTGGTTTCATGAAGCCGGCCTGAGCCAGAAACAGGCAGGCATCCTCAACAGGCAATGGAATACCTATGTGCAGACGTCGCTACAGCGCGAGCAGCAAGAGCTGTCGCAGCGCGCCTCGGCCGAGGTCGCGGGCATCACGCGCGACTGGGGCGCGAGCGCGAAACTGAATGCTGAAATCGCGACGCGCGGCCTGCACCTGATGGGCAAGGAATTGGCGCTTGAGCCTGCGCGCATCGAGGCGATCAAGAACAGCGACCAGGTGGTGCTGTCGGCGGGCGAGGCGCTGAAACTGTTTCGTCTCGTTGGCGAACTTGGCCGCACGACCAGCGACACCTTCGAAGGCGCCGGCACCGGCAACCGCGGCCAGGGTCTCGCCATGACGCCGGGCGAGGCGCAGGCGCGGCTCAACCAGCTTCAGAACGACCGCGGATTCTATGAACGGTTGCAGCGCGGCGATGCCGCCGCCGTGCGCGAGCGCAATGAATTGTTCAGGATCATCGGCCGCGCCGGATAGAGAGCGGCTTTCATCAAAGATAATCTGTCTCAGGACGATAGAGGCCGATGCTGAAAATATGTTGAAAATTTTATCCAACATACTGAATTTATTAAAATCTTTAGGGCAGAATATAATTGTGTAGCAAGGGCGCGAACGTGGCGCCCCTCTTTTTGAAGAGGCGTATTATGTTCGATTTGGAAACATGGGCCTCGCGCCTCCCCGACATTCTTTCGGCGCGATGGGAGGGTAACTGGGTGGAAGTGACGGTGGGCGGTATCCTGTTTGTCTACGCCTTCGTCAGCATCTTCGTCGGCAATATCTGGACGGGCGGCAACATCAGTGGCAGCGACAGGCCGCTGCCCTTCTGGAGCGCCATCGTGGCTTACGCAACGATCGGCGGCGCGCTGGCGCTGTACGTGTAGCTGTCGCCGCTTCTTCAGTCGGCGATAGTGGTGCTATTGTGCGATTTCACCCTGCACCGGTTCGCTGAAGCTCATCAAAACCGGAGCGGTCCATCGCAAGGGAATTCCGCCTGCCGACGGCCGTTGGTCCTCCAAAGCAGAAAAAGGAGGCTATCAATGCCCGGACGACATACCTCAGGACATACCGGCGGAGGAAGACGCGGCAACCCACAGAACCTGGTGCCACAATTTGCGGAAGTGGCTCATGCGCTGGCGGGGATCGACCTGCCACAGGACAAGCAGGGGCTTCTGGACTTTGTCCACAGCAAGAATCCGAAACGCGAAGTAATCGACATTATCGACAATCTGCCGGAAGACAGATTTGAGACGATGGCTGATGTCATGGCCGCCATCGGCAAGTCCGGAAAATCCGGAAAATCTGGAAAAGGCGGTGGACGGGGCGGCAAAACAATGCACTGACCATTCGGGGCGCAGCGGAACCTGGTCGAGCACGGGCCGTTGGCGTCCCGCAGAGTTATAACCAAGGAGTGATTGCTATGCCCGATAAAAAGACCATTAGCCGCGCGAAGCGCGACAAGGCGCAAGGCAAGGCCCCCGGCACCCAGGCGGGTGAATTCGTACGCGAAGAAATGGACCATATCCGCGAGGGTAAGCACGGCGCGCGTTCCACGAAGCAGGCCATCGCCATCGGCCTGTCAAAAGCCCGGCGCGCCGGCGTCGACCTGCCGCCACCCAAAACAGGCAAGCGAAAAACCAAGCGGCAGGCCCGTCGCGACCTCGAAAAGGGGCGCCACCCTGAACGCGGCGTGTCGGCCAAACGTTCGCGCGCTACGACCGGCGCTCTGAAACGCGAAAGCCGCAAACCGGCGTCCCACAAAAGCTTATCCCGCCAAGCGCATGCTGTTGCCGCGAAGCGTGGTTCCTCCGCACGCAAACGTTCCGCCCGAAAGGCGGCTCATACGCGTGCTTATGAGCGCGGCTCGACGCTATTCAATCCCTTGATGATCTGAAACGGCGCGCCGACCTGATCAAGCGCCCGCAACCTGGGTTGCCAGCGGCGGCTCATCGTCGTTTCCGACAATGAACCCGCCCGACTGGAGCTTGAAGAAGCCAGCGTAAATGCCATCGGGCCTTTTCAGCAGTTCGTCATGCGTTCCTTCTTCGACGATCTGGCCCTTGTCGAAGACAAGGATGCGGTCGGCATCGAGAATAGTCGACAGGCGGTGCGCGATCATGATAGCGGTGCGCCCGTGGGTGAGGGAATGCAGGGCGTCCTGGATCGCGCGTTCGCTGGCGGAATCAAGCGAGCTGGTCGCCTCATCGAGAATGAGGATCGGCCGGTCAGCGAGAATGGCTCGGGCGATCGCGATGCGTTGGCGCTCGCCGCCCGACAGCTTGATGCCGCGTTCGCCGACCAGCGTCTCGTAACCCTGCGGCAACGTTTCGATGAAGTCATGGATATGCGCCAGCTTCGCAGCGGTACGGATTTCGTCCATCGTCGCGTCGGTCTTGGTATAGGCGATGTTTTCCTTCAGCGACCTGTGGAACAGGATCGGATCCTGCGGCACGAGCGAGATCGCGCTGCGCAGTGAATGACGCGATCCTTGCGAGACATCCTGGTCGTCGACGACGATGCGGCCCGCGTCGAGTGGATATAACAGCTGCAGCAAACGCACGAAACTGGTCTTGCCGCTCCCTGAGTGGCCGACAAGTGCGACGCGTTCGCCCGCGCGGATGGAAAGCGAAAATTCGTCGAATATCGGATCTGATTTGCCGGGGTATGTGAAGCGCACCTTGTCGAAGGTAATGGCGCCGCGCCGGATATCGAGAGCCGGCAATTCCGGCTCGACCGCGACTTCCGGCGGTTCGCGCATGATCCAGATGATGGCGTGCAGGTCGTAGGAGGCGGTCAGCAGGTTCTTGATGTTCTCGCCCAGTTCGCGGATGTAGGACTGCACGATCGTATAGGCGAAGGCGAGATAGGCGATGCTTTCAACGGTGGCCTTGCCATGGAACAGATACCAGGTGCCCCCGCCCAGCATCAGGGCCAGCATGCCGCAGAGAAGCAGGCGCTGCGCGAAGGCCGCAAGGTTGCTCAACACATAGGCACGCACGTTCTTGATGCGCAGCGCCCGCGTGATATCAAAGAAGCGGGACGTTTCGTAGTCCTCCTGCGCAAAGGATTTCGTCGTCGTAATGCCGACGACGGCGTCGGCCAGGTGTGCGCCGTAACTGTCCTGCGCTTCGGCATAAGCGCCTTGCGCGGGACCGGAAACATTAAAGACGAGGAAGGCGCTGACGACCGACAGCAGGACAAGATAAGCCGCCATCAGCGCGGCGAGGGCAGGAAAGCGCAAGGCCATGAAGACAAGGGAGCCGACGAGCACGATGGCCGTGGGCAGGATGCGCAGGATGACCTGGTCTTCGAAGGTTTCGATCTTCGTACGCGCCCGGTTGATCTTCGAAATGATCGCGCCCGTGAACGTATTGGCGAAGAAATGCTCCGGCAGGCGGTAGATGTGCGCAAAGGCGTCGTCGATCACGGCCTTGAAGATGTGCGTCTCGAAATTGTTGTAGATAATGTAGCTGGTCGAGAACAGGATTGCCTGAATGACATAGGCGCCCAAGAACATGGACAGGCGGAAGATGATTTCGTGCTCGCCCTGCTGCAGGCGCACGGCGCCCAGGAAGTCCGACAGCGTGTTCGGCAGATATGTCTCGACGAAGGACGCGCAAAGCAACAGCGCGGTGATGACGCCAAGTTTGCCCGGCTGGCGGACCCAGTATCCGGCCGCAAAACGCAGCACGTCGAAAAATGACAGGGGCAGTCTTTTTTCCTTGTGCTTCGGCGACATAGGCGTTCCACGGTTTAAAAACAGATTGACGCGATCATAGTCGTTTTCCCGCGTTCGCGGAAGCTCAAATGCGCCCGCGCTTGCGACAATTTCTTGCGGTGTAATACTGCTGGAAAAGCGCAGTGGTGCAGGACGGAGTCGCCGTCCGCCGGGTCAAGCCCCTTAAGAAGGAGCCCCCGGCCGCTCTGCCAGCCCTTTCCCAAGGCCCCTGCGGTGTCGGGTCAAGCCTCCCTGAAAGTCCGTTCAACCTTTTCCGGAGGCTACAAATGTCGCTTAACATTCCTCAGCATTACATCCTGCAATACAATGCGGATGTGCAGCTGGCTTACCAGTTCGTGGGCGGAAAGCTTGCGCCGCTGGTCCAGTCCAACAACCACCAGGGCGAGGGCGCCGCGCCCGCCGACTTCGTCGGCCCGACGCAGGCTAACCTGAACCCCGGTCGCCTGGCGCCGACGCCGGTCAACAACGCGTCCGTCACACGCCGCTGGGTCTATCCCAACTACTTCGACCATGCCTTCTACATCGCCAAGCAGGATGTTTCCCGCGTCTTCTCGGGCGGCAAGCTGCAGGCCGAGTATGCCCAGAGCCAGGGCAAGGCCATGGCGCGTCTGCGCGACGACCTGCTGCTGTCTTCGCTGTTCGCGACCGCGACGACCGGCAAGAACGCGGGTTCGACGGTCAGCTTCCCGTCGTCCAATATCGTGGCGCCGAACTACAAGGCTGCGGCGAATACGGGCCTGACGGTGGCAAAGCTCATTCGCGCCAAGAAGATCCTGCGCTCCAACGGCGTGGACCTCGAGAACGCGAAGCTCGTCTGCCCCATCAACTCCGACGACGAGGAATTCCTGCTCAACCAGATCGAGATCCGGTCGAAGGATTATAACGACAAGGCCGTGCTCGTCGACGGCAAGCTGACGTCCTATCTCGGGATCTCGTTTGTCCCCATGGAATATACCGACACCGCCAACTACCCCAATGCGAGCGCCGCCAACGTTTCCGGCGGGACGCGCTATGTGGGCCTGTTCGACGCAATGTCGGTTTACTGGGGCAACTGGCAGGCGCCGCAGACGGACGTGGCGGAGAGAAAAGACCTTTCCAACGCGATCCAGATGTACGCCTGGGCGGAAGGCGGCCCGACGCGCCTGCAGGAAGGCGGCGTTGTCCGCATCGACTGCGTCTAACCCGTAACCCTGTAAAGGAGAAAGAACATGACAACCACTTTTGCAACCCCCTACAGCGGTTACAACCAGACTCCGGCGCAGCTGCCGATGGCGGACAATGCCTATGGCTCAAAGCTCCAGGTCTACCGCGCTGTCGTCACCTTCGCGTCGCAGAGTTCCGGCGACACCATCAAGCTCATGAAGCTGCCGAAAGGCTGCGTGCCGATCATGGGCATCCTGAACGTCGATACCAGCACCTCGACCGCGACGCTGGCGCTCGGCACTTCCGGCACGACCGGCAAGTACCGCGCGGCTGCGGCCAAGACGAGCACGAACACTCCAGAAGTGTTCATGATCGCCACGGCCAACGTCACGGGCGGCGCCATGGTGCCGCTCGCGGCGGAGGAGGAAATCCTGGCCACCATCGGCACCGCCGGCCTGCCGTCCAGCGGCACTGCCACCGTCGACATGATCGTTGCTTCCCTTTAACCCCCGCTTGGCGGGCGAGGCTTAAAACGCCTCGCCCGTCATTTTCTCAACGGAGGATCGCGAATGACCACCATCAGTTACCTGCAGGACCGCAACGCCAGCATGGACTATTCGACCGTCGGCGTGACCGAGACCGACAATTCCGGCGCTACGATGACGCAGGGCATCGAGCTGCACATCGACAAATCGAAAGTCACGTCGAAACAGGAAATCCTCGAGGCGCTGGACAAGATCGCGAAAGCGGTCATGGAAAGCGCGAATTTGACGGGCTGAGCCTATCCTCTCCCGCCGCCGGCGGGAGAGGTTTTCCCAAAAGCAAGAAGAGGTCCCATGTCGTCCGACGTCGATATCGCCAATCGTGCGCTGCAGAAACTGGGCGAGGCGCGCATCGTTTCGGTGTTCCCGCCCAATGACCCGCCACAATATCATCAACAGCAGCTGTCGGTCGCCGCGCAAACCCGCACCGTCGGCATGGTGGCCCACGGGCGGGCGGTTATCGATGATTGTTCCAGGCGTCCGGCTTGCGACAATCCGTTTTTATGCGACCCTTGAATGGGCGGCGTGACGCGCACGCGCGAATCTGGAGGAGGAAGCGATGACGATAGCATCCGAAACGGCCAAGAGCGGGCCTTATAGCGGAGACGGTTCGACAACGACTTTTACTGTCGGCTTTTACTTCCTGTCCAATGGCGATTTGACTGTCACGCGGCGCAACGCCGACGGGAGCGAGACGGCGCTGGCGCTGGGGACGGATTATAGCGTTGCCGGCGCCGGCAACCCCGCGGGCGGCAGCGTCACCTGCACCGCGGCGCCTGCTTCGGGCATGACCATCACCATTACGCGCCATGTCGCGAAGGTCCAGGGCTTGAGCTTGCCGGACGGCGGCGTCTTTTCTTCCGCGGCACTGGAGCAGAAGCTTGACTATATCACCATGGAAATTCAGCAGCTCAACGAACGCGTGGACCGGCGTCCGGGGCTGCTCGTGTCGTCGATGGTCCCGGCGCCCAAGCTGGCTGATCCATCGGCCAACGCGGCCCTCGTCTATAGCAGCGACGGAACGGCGATCGAGCCGGGGCCGACCACCACGCAGATCGCCAGCGCGCAAACCTACGCGACCAACGCTGCGGCCAGCGCCGCCATCGCGGTGGCAGCGGCGGGCTATAAATATACCTATTCCACCTCGACCATCGCCGCCGACCCCGGAGCGGGAAACATCGCTTTCGACAATGCAACGCTCTCATCGGCCACGAAACTCTACATTTCCGAAACGACCGGAAATGCCCAACCCGTTGCATCGGACATTGCGACCTGGGACGACCAGAGCAGTTTAAACAAAGGCAGGATTAGGATTTTCAAGCAGTCTGATCCCACAGTATTCGCTTTGTTCAACGTGACCGGTTCCAATACGGATCACGGTTCGTGGAATACGGTGAACCTTAGCTACGTCGGCAGCGGCGGCCTGCTGTCGAATGGCGATAGCCTGACGGTCGAGTTCTTTCAGGCAGGCGACAAGGGCGATACTGGAGCTACCGGCCCGACGGGTCCGGCGGGAACGGTGCCGATTTCCGCCGCGGGAGGCACGTCGGATGCGATTACCGGCAGCTATTCGCCTAACCTGACATTGGTGGATAAGACCGTCTGCATCATCATTCCCGCCGCCGACAACGCCACGTCGACGCCGACTTTTTCTCCGGATGGTTTGACGCCGCATATGATTACAAAGACGGGGGGCGCCGCGCTCGTTGCTGGTGATGTCAAATCGCTTCATCCGGCGCTTCTCGAGTACAACGCCGCGAACACGCGATGGGAATTGATGAATCCGGTCTATCCTCCCGCGCAGACCGGCGATGTGGTGACGACTGGCGCGGCCGCCACGATTCAGCCGCAGGTCGTAAGCTATTCCAAGATTCAGAATGTGTCAGCGACCTCGCGTGTCATGGGGCGCAAAACAGCCGGTGCCGGAAGCCTGGAGGAGTGCACGCTGTCTCAAGTGCTTGACTTCATCGGTTCTGCTGCGCAGGGAGACATCCTGTATCGGGATTCAGGCGGCTGGGCGCGCCTGGGAGCCGGCGCCTCGGGGAATTTCCTGAAAACGCAGGGTGCGGGCGCAAACCCGGTGTGGGCGGCCGCTGCGGGCGGCGCCATCGACATCCAGACATTCACGGCATCGGGGACCTGGACCAAGCCATCTTCTGGCACTTGGGCATATGTACAGGCATGGGGGGCGGGCGGGTCGGGAGCTTCGTCTGTAAACACTTCCATCAGTGGCGCAGGAGGCGGAGGTGGAGCTTATGCCGAAGGCTGGTTTCTTCTTGCATCATTTGGCGTTACGGAAATAGTTACCGTAGGTGCGGGTGGCGTGGCAATTTTCGGAACTTCAACAAACGGCAATGTCGGCGGTAATAGCCTGTTCGGTTCTTGGCTAACGGCGTACGGAGGCGGTCCTGGTCTGCAGGCAACTACAAATGCGGGTGGAGGGTCTGGCGGAGGTACAAATTCTGTTGGCGCGATTGGAGTTACTTCCTCTCAAACCGGTTCGGCCGGAGGGGGACCCCTAGGCGGAAATACAGCCGTTGGCACACAAAATCTCGGTATTAATGCTGACCGGGACGGTGGAGGCGGCGCTCCTGGCAGTAATGGAGCTGCGGGAGGTAATTCGAATACTGGTGGCGCTGGGGGCGGCGCATCATCTGTGGGCTCCGCGGCTGGTGGCGGAGGAGGTAACTCTAATTTCGGGGGAGGAGGGGGTGGTGGAGCGACGAGTACCGGAACGCGAGGAATGGGCGGCTCCTCTAAAGCCGGGGGCAATGGCGGCCAAGGTGGAAATGTTTCCAATAATGGTCTTGACGGCTCTCAGCCTAGTGGTGGCGGAGGGGGCGCTATGAACGGCAAGACCTCCGGCAAAGGCGGTGACGGAAAAGTCGTTGTCATCGTGATTTAAGGAGGTCTCATGTCACAATATGCGATTCTTCAAAACAATGTCGTCATTAATGTCTGCGCATGGGATGGCGTGTCTCCCTATGCGCCGCCAACCGGCTGTACGCTTGTTCAAAGCGACAGCTGCGGTATAGGAGACATTTACGACCCGTTGACACAGACGTTTTCAAAACCGGCGGGGTCCTGATGGCGGAGGATATTCCTGATGTTGGAGGGGCGGAATCCGCTCAGGGATTCTATCTGCAACCGGCGCCCCAACCGCTCGGCCACGATATCGAGCATGCGGTTGCCGGCGGGTTTGGCGGATTATTCGGATGCGGCGCTGCGATGATATCCCTGATCCTCGCGCTGGCGCTGTCCGTCTTGTTGAATGCCTATTTGTTATCCTTTTTTGCACTGTATCGAGACGGCATTGCGACAATAGCGGCGCTCAAGGAGAAGCTCGATGGCTGAACTCATGAAACGGCTGGCGGCGCTTAATCCGGTAAATCGGGCAGTGGTCAGCCACTGCTACGCAACCGCCGCGCTGCGCGATTGTCTTCAGAGGATATCCTTGGTCCTCGGCAGATCTGGAGGTTCAGGCGATGAGTCCAAACAGCGCTGACTTTCAATTTTGCTTGTCGTTCGTGTTGCGATTCGAAGGCGGATATGCCGAAAACCCGTCGGACCCCGGCGGCGCCACCCACATGGGCATCACGCGGGAAACGCTCTCAGCCTGGCGAGGCGAAGAGGTAACAAAAAACGAGGTCAAAGATCTGTCGGCTGAGGAAGCAGGCGAGATATATCGCGTAAAATATTGGGATCCCTGCCGATGCGAAAATCTGACGGCGCCTCTTGCGCTTGTTGTTTTCGACACTGCCGTCAACAGCGGGATTCATCGCGCGGTCATGTTCCTGCAGTCCGCCCTTGAGGTGCCTGCCGATGGCATTCCAGGGCCGAATACCATTGTCGCCGCCGGCGCTTGCGACATGGAAGCCGTTGTTTCCCACATCGTGAACCTGCGCCTGGCCTTTCTGGAAGAATTGCCGACGTGGGATGTCTTTGGCGCCGGTTGGACGGCACGATGCGAAGCATTGGAAAAATGCGCTCGGAATCTTATAGGAGGAACCTGACATGACATTCGTCGCAGCCCTTCTCAAATGGGCCATGGAAAATCCAAAACTTGTGCGAGCCGGGCTGACGGTGGCCGCCGCCCTGATCGTGGCGGCATGGCTTTACCACCGTGGGTCGCTGCATGCCATTCGCATCGAGACATCCAAGGAAATCTCTACCGCCGTCCATGTGAAGGAGCAGTACGATGAAATCAGCAATCACCGCCCTGATAATTCTCGCCTGCTTGACATCCTGCGCGCCGGCAAATTTTAGCCAGCTCGCCTGCCCCCCTGTTCCCGTCTATACGCAGACTCAAATGCAGGCGGCGGCGGATGAGCTGCAAGCTTGCAGCATCTATGCGCCCGCCGGTTTTTGCCAGGAATTGTTCTTCATGATGGGCGACTTCCATGTTATGCGCATCCAGTCTCTGGCATGCCGCCGCGCTTATAGTCCTTCCGCCCCCTAGTCGCCCCAGGCGGAGGCTGCCCGATTTTCCAAAACTCTGCGGCGATCCCCAAAATGAGTGAATTTTAATGCTGGATTCATGTCCGCCTCATGATCCGGCGTTAAAATGAAATATATCGGTATTTGAACTGTCCGCACGCGCGGACGGAAGGCGCTTCAGCCGACAGAATTCATTTAGGGGGATCAGCCGCGGGCCATGCGTATTCTTCTCGCTGAAGACGAGGAAAAGCTGTCGGACACCCTGTCGCGAAACTTGAAGGCGGAAGGGCTCGCGATCGATGTCGCGAAAGACGGCGCAGATGCCCTCGAAATGGCGGCAAATTGTGACTACGATCTGATCATTCTCGATATCCTGCTGCCAGTTCTCGACGGGACTCAGGTATTGCAGCGCATCCGGTCGCGCAACAAGGAAGTTCCGATCCTGATGCTGACGGCCAAGGATTCGGTGCAGGACAAGGTGACGCACTTCGAATCGGGTGCCGATGATTACCTGACCAAGCCGTTTTCCTTCGCCGAGCTGCTGGTCCGCGTGAAGGCGCTGCTGCGCCGCCGACCTGCGGTCCAGACAGAGGTCATCAGCGTCGCCGACTTCGAACTGAATCGGCTCACCCACAAAGTAAAACGCGCCGACAAGCGCATCGACCTCAGCGCCAAGGAATACGCGCTCCTGGAGTATCTTGCGCTCAATGCCGGGCGCATCCTGTCGCGTGCGATGATCATGGAACATGTCTGGGATCAGAGTTTTGAAAGCCTGACGAACATCGTCGACGTCTACATCCGTCAGCTGCGCACCAAGATCGACGACAGCCACGAAAAAAAACTCATTCATACCGTGCGCGGTGCGGGATATATTTTCGGCGACGAGGAGCGGTCATGAACTTGCGCTCGCTCCACGTGCGGTTGATTTTATGGTACTCCGCCCTCGTGATCGGCGCTTCCCTCAGTTTCTGCCTTTATACCTACTCAAGCATTCATCACCGGCTGTACCTCGAACTGCAGCAAACCCTGACGCGCCGCGTATCGCATATATGCGACGAAATTCTTCCCGCGGTGCATCCGGTCACGCCGGATTCGATATCGCGCAGCATGCGCGAGGTTTTTTCGCCGGAACAGACGAACCTCTTCATTCGCATCAGCCGGGAAAAGGGAGAGCCGCTTTACGTTTCCGGTCCCCTGAAAGACTATGCCTTTGATCCGGCGTCGGTTCCCCTGGTCCAGGACTACTCCAAAAGCATCGTCAGCCACATCGAAAGATTGGGAAATGGCCGCAGCTTGATGGTGGCTGGCACCAAGACGACGATCGGTCGCAGCAACTATATTATCGAGATGGGTGCGCCGACCGATCAGGTGCAGGGAACGCTCGATGAACTGACGGCGACGCTCCTGCTGGGCCTTCCGTTCGTGATCGCGATCGCGCTGCTGGGTGGGTCTGTGCTCGTGCGCCGCGCATTCCGGCCGGTCGAGGATCTGCGCGCCACTACCGAAAAGATCAGCTCCACTAATCTGCGCCAGCGACTGCCCGTTTCGCCGACGGGCGACGCGCTGGAACGGCTGTCGGTGACATTGAACAAAATGCTGGAGCGCCTCGACCAGTCCTACCAGCAGGCGACGCGCTTCGCCGCCGATGCCGCGCATGAACTGCGGACGCCCCTCACCATCATGCGCAGCGAGCTTGAATCCATCATACGCATCGAGCGCCTGCCGAAAGATTGTCAGGAGCGGGTGGCCGGCGTTCTTGAGGAAGCGGAACGGCTCTCCAGCATTGTCGACGGGCTTTTCGCGTTGGCGCGTCTTGATGGGGGTGAGGTGCGGGTGGCGCAAGGGCTGGTTGATATGTCCGATCTTGTCCGCACGACCATTGACCAGATGCACCTGCTGCCCGACGAAAAGAAAATTTCTGTCACGATCGACGCGCCGGCGCCAATCCTAGTGATGGGCGACGCGGGGCGGCTTCGCCAGGTCGTGGTAAATCTGCTCGATAATGCTGTCAAATATACGCCCGTCGGCGGCGCGATTATTCTGTCAGTTCTTGACGTTGGCGGGCGCGCGCGCCTGGCGGTGCGGGACAATGGCATCGGCCTGCCCCCAGCCGCGTTGCCGCATGTGTTCGACCGCTTCTACCGCGCCGACAAGGCGCGGTCCCGAGGCTCGCAGGGGGCTGGGCTGGGCCTGTCCATCGTCCAGTCCATCTGCCATGCCCATGGCGGCACGGTGGGTATCGACAGCACTGAGGGCGTCGGCACAGTGCTGACCGTCGATTTGCCATTGGCGAACGTTGGCGCAAAGGGGGATTTACATGCCGCGGCGTAATAAACGGAAGCTGGGGGTCACCTTGTTTGCCATTACTGCGGCGGCAGGAATTTTCATGCTTTTCAGTCACCCCGGCAAATCGTCGGAAGAGGCGGCAGCGCCGGATGACGCAAAAACCGTTGCCGTCGTCAAGGCCGGATACCGCAGCCTGTCGCGCGGCATTGCGCTGACGGCTGAGTTGAGGCCATGGCAGGAAATCGATATCCACGCCAAAGTCGCGGGCTATCTGAAGGATATTACCGTCGACATCGGCGACAGCGTGAAGAAGGACCAGGTCATCGCCACGCTGGACCTGCCGGAACAGGAGCAGGACCGCATGAAGGCGGAAGCCGACTACCAAGTGGCCAAGCTCGACTATGACCGTATCCAGGAGGTCGTCCAAAAGCAGCCGGGACTGCTCGCGCAGGAGACGCTCGATAAGGCGCAAGGAACCTATGAAGAAGCAAAAGCCACTTATGAACGCGCCAAAGTCCTTGCCGGCTATGCGACGATCGCGGCCCCCTTCGACGGCGTCGTGACGAAGCGCCTCGCGGACCCGGGCGCGCTTGTGCAGGCGGGAACCTCGTCGGATACCCAGTCGCTTCCCCTGGTGCATCTGGCCCAGATGGACAGACTGCGGCTCGATTTCCCGGTGCCTGAATCCGTTGTGCCGCAAATCGCCGTCGGCATGCCGGTCGATGTGCGTATTCAGTCGACGGAAGAGACCCTGCACAACAAAATCGCACGTATCGCCGATAAGATCGACCCGACGACCCGGACGATGGATGTCGAGGTCGATGTCGACAACCCCGGCCTCAAGCTGAAGCCCGGCATGTACGCCACCGCGACGGTCATTCTTGCGGCCAAAGATCACGCGCTTTCCGCGCCGGTACAGACGGTATCGCAGGGCGACAAACCGACGGTCTGGTGTGTCAACAGGCAAGGCATCATCGAGGAGCATTCGATCAAGGTCGGCATCCGGACGCCCGAGGCCGTCGAGATACTGGATGGCGCGTCGGACGGGGATATGCTGATCTACGGTAACCGTGGCGATCTCTCGGTCGGCATGAAAGTGATGCCCAAAGCCGTGGACGGCACCAAAGGATAGGGAACGGCGGGGGTACAAGGCAAATGTCGCGCTTTGCGTTAAAATATCCGTATTTCGTCATCGTCTGCTGCCTCATCACCTGTGTCGTCGGCCTGAGCAGTCTTGCACGCATGCCCGTCGACCTCTTTCCCCAAATTCGCATTCCCGTCGTCGTCGTTGCGACCTTCTTCTCCGGCATGCCGGCGGAACAGGTGGAAACCGACATCACCGGCCGCTTTGAGAGGTTCTTCACCTTGGGCAGCGGCATCGACCATATCGAATCCAAGTCATTGCCGGGCGTGAGCCTGATCAAGATTTACTTCCAGGCCGGAACGGATGCCGATTCAGCGGTGACGGAAATTTCAAATCTCGCAATGGCCGATCTCCGGAAACTGCCGCCCGGCACGCTGCCACCGGTCGTGCTGAAGTTCGACGCGTCAAGCCTGCCGGTCTGCCTGATCACGCTGAAAGACCCGGGCATGGCCGAGCAGCAGCTGCGCGACATGGGCCAGTACACTGTGCGCAACCAGATCGCCAATATTCCGGGCGCCTCGGTACCGCAGCCTTTCGGCGGCAAGTACCGCCAAATCATGGTCTATGTCGACCCGGCCAAGCTGGAAGCGCATCAGTTAAGCCCGATGGATGTCGTGCGCGCGGTGAACGACGCAAACCTGATCCTGCCCTCCGGCGATATCAAGGCCGGCCCCTATGATTACAACCTGTTCACCAACAGCCAGATCGATGCCATCTCCGACATTGATGGCATTCCGTTGAAGACCGTGGGCGCATCCAGCGTGACCGTGGGCGACGTCGGTTATGCGAAAGACAGCGCGCAGATTCAGCAGAACGTCGTGCAGGTCGACAGCCAGCCCTCGGTCTACCTGCCGGTCATGAAGCAGGGCGGCGATTCCAATACCATCGCGATCGTTAATGGCGTCCGGAACGTCATGGCGCACCTGATGGATGTGCCCAAAAGCCTCGTGACCAAAGTCGTGTTCGACCAATCCATCTTCGTCAAGAACGCCATACATAACCTCATCGACGAAGGCCTCATCGGCCTCGTCCTGACGGGGCTGATGATCCTGGTATTCCTGGGATCGTTCCGCGCCACGGTCGGCGTGTTCCTGTCGATCCCGCTGTCGGTCATGGCGACCTTTATCGTGCTGTACATGAGCGACAATACGATCAATGCGATGATCCTGGGCGGCCTCGCGCTAGCCTTTTCGCGCCTCATCGATAATTCCGTCGTCGTGTTGGAAAACATTTTCCGCTACATGGAACACGGCGCCGACGTGAAGACAGCATCGGACAAGGGCGGGCGAGAGATGGGCCTGCCCGTCCTGGCGGCGACGCTGACCACGGCGATCGTGTTTTTCCCGGTGACGTTCCTGTATGGCGTCAGCAAGTATCTGTTCTCTGCGCTGGCGCTGGCGGTCGTGCTGGCGATGTTCGCTTCTTATGTCATCGCGCTCAGCGTCATTCCGATCTTCTGCACGAAATATCTCGCGAAGGTGGGACATCACGTCGGGCAGGCCGAAAAAGCCGCCGACGCCTTCGGTCTCGCCTCCTGGAGCGTGCATTTCAATCTCTGGTTCAACCGGAAATTCGAAGCGTTCCTCGCGCGCTATGATCATCTCGTCAATATGACGCTGAAACGGCCCGCCTTTACGCTCGTCATGCTGTTCGGCATTTCAGCAGCAATGACCGCGCTGTGGCTGGCGCTGGGCGTCGCCTATTTCCCGCGTACAGATCCGGGTCAGTTCGTCATCAATGTCAAGGAGCCGACCGGGACGCGCATCGAGCAAACCTCGGCGGATGTCAAGAAAGTGGAAGACATCATCCGCCGCGAGGTAGATCCCAACGATCTCGACGTCATCGCGTCCAATATCGGTGTCACGCCGGGGTTTTCGTCGATTTATACCAGCAACACCGGCTCCCACACTGCCTTCGTCCAGGTCAGCCTGAAGGAAAAGCATAAAACTGGCAGCTACGCCTATATGGATCGCGTGCGCAAAGCTGTCCGACAGGATCTGCCGCAACTGACCGCCTATTTCCAGTCTGGCGGCCTTGCCGATGCGGTCCTCAACATGGGCCTGCCGGCGCCCATCGACATCCAGGTGGTGGGCAATAACCTCGATAAGACTTACGCGACCGCCCTCAGCATCGCCCGCAATGTTCGGGCGCTCCAAGGCGTGAGCGACGTCCTGATCCCGCAGGATATCGACGCGCCGTCCTTGCGGATCGACGTCAACCGCGCGCATGCCAGCGAGATGGGCCTGTCGCAGAAGGAAATCGTCGACAATATCATTACGGCGCTCACCTCCAACCAAATGATCGCGCCCAGCTATTGGGTCGACCCGAAAAGCGGCAACGACTATATGCTGACGGTGCAATACCCCGAACAGGCGGTCCACTCGCTCGACGACCTCAAGGCCATTCCTATCCGCTCGTCTCGGCAGGAAGCAACGGCGCGGCTCGATACGGTCACCGATATCACGCCGGTCACAGCGCCCACGGTCGTCAACCATTACCAGCTCAAGCGCGTGATCGACATCTACGTCGCGCCGAAGACCGAGGCGCTGGGGGCAGTGGAGAAGCAGGTGCGGGACATCATCACGAAAACGAAGGCGCCAGAAAACGAGCGCATCGTTCTGCGCGGATCGGTCGATGCGATGCATCAGTCCTTCACCAGCTTCGGTATCGGCCTGATGCTCTCGGTACTGTTGATCTACCTCGTGCTGGTCGCGCAGTTCAAATCCTTCATCGATCCCTTTATCATCCTGCTGGCGGTGCCGCCCGGCATTGCCGGGGCCGTCGCGACCCTGCTGCTGACCGACACGACGCTCAACGTCATGTCGCTGATGGGCACCGTCATGATGGTGGGCATCGTGGTGTCGAACAGCATTCTGATCGTCGACTTCGCCCACCGCCTGCGCGAGCAGGGCCGCACGGTGCAGCAGGCGGTCACATTATCCTGCCGCGTGCGCCTGCGCCCCATCCTCATGACCTCGCTTGCGACCATCATCGGCCTCATTCCGATGTCGTTGGCGCTGGGGGCGGGAAGCGAAGCTTACGCGTCATTGGCGCGGGTCATTATCGGCGGATTGAGCGTCTCGGTCGTAATGACCGTCTTTATCGTGCCAGCGGCTTACCTGCTGATCTACCGCCGGCAGGAGATGCCGGACGCATCGCTCGCCCTGACGGGGGCCTGCACATGAAATGCATTTTATACAGCCTGCCCTTCATTCTTGCCGCCACGGTGGCGCTGGCGGCTTCGCCCGCGCCCGT
The DNA here is from genome assembly GCA_025934695.1 of Alphaproteobacteria bacterium. GTDB lineage: Bacteria > Pseudomonadota > Alphaproteobacteria > Micavibrionales > UBA2020 > JAPWJZ01. The sequence goes on along the minus strand of JAICWS010000001.1, from coordinate 953,753 downwards.
GCTGACGCTGGGCGACGCGCAGCGGATGGCGCTGGAAAACCATCCGCAGGTGAAAGAGGGCGGATACGACGTGCTGGAAGCCCGGCAGGACGTGACGATCACGCGATCCTCTTACCTGCCGCAGGTCTCCGGCAACGCCGTCCGCGCCTTCGCGGGCGACAATACCCGCATCGCCGCCACGACCGGCCTGAACAATCCGACCGTCTTTGATCGCGCGTCCGCTGGTGTCGGCGTCACCCAGCTGGTCACCGACTTCGGCCGCACGCAAAAACTGCTGCAGTCGGCCGAGGACGAGCTGAAGTCCCGCCAGTCAGCGGAAGCGGAAACGAGGGATGAGGTTCTGGCCAACGTTACCGTCGCTTATTACGAGGTGCTCAAAAGCCAGTCCCTGCTGCGCGTCGCGGAAGATACGGTGAAGGCGCGCAATACGCTGTTGAAGCAGGTGTCGGCGCTGCGCGACGCCAAGATGAAGTCCGATCTCGATGTCAGCCTCGCGAAACTCGACGTCGGGCAGGCGAACCTGCTACTGCTGAAAAGCAGGAACGGCGTTCAGGATGCCTATTCGTCGTTGGCCGAAACCTTAGGCTTGCCGCAGTCGAAAACCTATCGCCTGAGGGATGAAGCGAGACTGGCGCCGCCGCCCGGCGACCTCCCGGCGCTCGAGGAGCAGGCGGCGGAGGGCAATCCCGCGCTCGCGGCGCTGAAGTTCAGGCGCGAGTCTGCCCAGCAATTCGCCGAGGCGCAGAAGCGCGCAGGGCTGCCGACGGTTTCGGCCCTCGGCTATGTCGGCGCGACGCCCGAGGATCGCGACAACCGGTTGTCCGATCATTACGCCGCCGCCGGTCTCAACATCAGCATGCCGATTTTTACGGGCGGCCGCATTACCGCGGAAGCGAACAAGGCAGTTTACCAGCAGCGCGTCGCGCAGGAGCAGCTGGATGAGTTGAACAATCAACTGATGCGCGATGTGCAGCTGGCTTTCCACCAGTCGCAGACGGCATACCGGAACATCAGCGTCACGGCGCAAAACCTGAAAAGCGCGAACGAGGCGCTGACGCTCACCAAAACGCGCTACGATATCGGCCAGAGCTCCATCGTCGACCTGCAGCAGGCGCAGCTGGCAAAAACCGAGGCGGATATCTCGAACGCGAACGCGAAGTACGATTATCTCGTCGAGCGTGCGCTGCTGAAGCTTAAAGTCGGCGATACTTCTGCTCAGACCGTCGCGGTAGAAACCTTGCGCGCGGGCGCCAAACAGCCCTGATCAAAGGCTGAGCTTGCGTTCATAAACATCCGGCAGATCGTTTTCGAACAGCACAATGTCGTTGGGCTTGCCGTTTTCCTTCAGCCATTTCTGCGCCTCGGCCAGGTTGGCGACGGGCTGCAGGATCTTGTCGGTATTCGCGGCCCTGAAGCCTTCGAGGAAGGTCGGGATGCGGTCCGGCTTCACGACCAGGGCGACGTCGACGAGCTTTGCCGATTCCGCGCCCAGTGTCTTGTGCGCGTCGTCGTGCTTCGCGCCCAGTTCGGCCACCCCCGGGGTCACGAGGATGCGGCGGCCGCCTTTTTCGGAGGCGAGCCTGGACATAAGCTCGATCGCGGAAACGAAACCCTGCGGATTCGAATTGAACGCATCGTCAATGTGGATGGAACCGTCGGAGAGCGGCTTGACCTCGAGCCGGTGCTTGATCTGCGGCGTGGTGCGCAACGCGGCGATGGCGCGGTCCGGGGAAATGCCGAGAGCTACCGCGGCGGCGAAGGCCAGCACCATATTGCCGGCGTGGTGCGTGCCGAACAGCGGCGCGAAAAGCGTGTGGGCCTCTCCTTTGCGCGTTATCCTGACGGTCAGGCCTGCGGCAGATTGCTCCACGCTGTCAATGTGCACAGCGTCAGGTGCGGCCGTGCCGCAGATGATAAATTTCTCCGGATGTTTTGCCACGAACTCCCGCGCATATTCCTGGCCCAGAACCTGGTCATGAATGACCATCTGCCCGTCCGACGGGTGCGCCAGCACGGCTTCGGCCAGTTCGAACTTCGCGCGTGCGACGGTGTCGAGCGTTTTAAAACGTTCGTAATGCGCCTCGCCGATGGCGGTGATGATGCCGAAGGAGGGTGGCGTCAGCTCACAGAGCCGCCTGATCGAGCCTTCGCCGTAAGCGCCCATTTCCACGATGAAGAATTTACAGTTGGGTTGCAGCGTCTCGCGGATGATGCGGGAAATGCCCATCAGCGTGTTGACGCTGCCCGGCGTATAGAGCGTCGGCGCATTCATTTCCAGCACATGGCCCAGGATATGCTTGACGGATGTCTTGCCGAACGATCCCGTGATGCCGATGACGGCAGGGTTGATCTGCCTGAGCTTGTCGGAGGCTTCCCGCATGATGCGTTTCTGGACGCCGTTCTCATATGGCGCGAGCAACAAGTTACCGAGGCAAAGAAGAAAAGGCAGCAACTGCACGGCGCCGATCCAGCACAGGACGGGGCCGGCCGCCGCAGCCATTCCTGCGACCAGGCACAGGGCGAGGGCGGCGTAAAAGATGCGTTTGGCCCGCTCGGTCATGACGAGTTTCTTTTTTGCTTCCTGTTTGGGGTCGGGCTCGAGAAGGGAGAAACCCGCGAAGATCGCCGCGGGCAAGATGCCGTTTAACCAAGGGCGCATCCCCTCCGGCAGGACAAGCGCGGTCAGGCCTGCAACGGCCAGTACCGCCGATACGCGCTTGTCGAAAGCCCGGGTGCGCAACAGCCACGGTATAAAGCGCCTCGTGTCATATTCTTCCTGCTGGAAGATATGCAGGTAGCGCGGCAGTCGGCGGAAGGTGAAGAAGACGAAGCCCGCGAAAGCAAGAAGGCGCAACAGGACAGCCATCAACTTTGCCTCATGAAATCCATCAGGCGCTTGAGCACCACATGCCGGCCCGTGCCCAGCACGGTGTAATGATCCTGGCTCGGCAGCACGCTGAGTTCCGCCTTCGGCATTAATTTAGCCAGGCGCCGGCCGATCTCGGGCGGGGTTTCGGTGTCCTTCTCGCCATAGACGAGCTGCACCGGGCACTTCACCAGCTTCGCCTGCTCAGACAGATCCTCGCGAATAGTGTTGAGGAACACATGGCGCATCGCGCCCGCCGATTTGTAATCCGCGCTGCCGAATTTCGCGCGTAGCTTGTCGACGTCGAGGCCGAGCAGCGGCGCCAGCTTCTTCAGCGTCTTGAAGGTGTAAACCTTGGAATAATATTTGATTTTCTCCGGCATAGGCCGTTTGCGCGGCAGACCGGCGGCGGCGACGAGGAACATGGCATCCACCAGTTCCGGGTGGCGCGAGGCCAGCTGGATGCCGACGCGGCCGCCGAAAGAATGTCCGGCCCAAATGATTTTTCTTACCGCACGGAACGGCTTGATCATTTCCGCCACCGCTTCGGCGTAATCGGCGGTGCCCCAGGTTTCTGGCGGCGGCGGCGAGGCGCCGAAGCCGGGGAAATCGATGAGGATATGCGCGGCCTGAGTGCCCAGTGTTTCGGCGAAGGGCGCGAAAGCCTGACGGTTCTGGCCCCAGCCGTGGCCCCAGACAACCAGGCATTCCGCGTCGCTGAGGGGCAGGCCGGCAAATTCATGGGCGATAGCGGGCGCGGTCATGGAGATATCAGGCGTCATGGGGGGCGTCGGCATAACCGTACCAGGCGGATTGGGGCGCGGCCGGTGTTTTCAGCAATCCGGCGTGCAGCACATACATCTGGTCGCCGAAATCGTAATGCCAGAATTCCAGCGGGTAATTGATAAAACCTTCTTCTGTCATCGCCCAGTGCAGCAGGCGGCGGTTGAACAGGCGCGGATCGTCGGGCTTGATCTCGCCAGCCTGCAATTGTTTCTCGAGCGCATCGCTATAACTGTCGGTCGACATTTCATCGAAGCGCGCGCCCATGTCGAGCAGCTGCTTCGTCTTGATGTCGCGCAAGGTGAGGTCGACCGCGCCGCCCGAAGTATGGACGGGCCAGGTCGTGGAATCCTGGCGCTTAAAGCGCGTTGGGTCGGAGACGAAATTCAGCACATGTTCGCGCTGTTCGGCTTCCGTCGCATTCGGCATCTGCAGCTTTGCCTGCTTCCAGAAAAATTTCCACAGGCCTTCCTGGCACTTCACCGGGCGATAGGCGTCGAGCACGAAAATCTCCACGCCGAAAGGGACGACGCGTGCATTGACCCTGACCAGCATCTCGGCGACCGTTTTGCGGCCCCAGACGTATTTTGTGGCGCCCTCGATGCGCTCATGATACGGCCAGTTCCCGCCGTCGGTTCGGTCGTAAAAGCTTTCGCACGGGATGCCGTAGTCGGCGAATTTCACCAGCGGTTCGGCCGCGCGCCTGTCCCTCTTGTCGATGGGAATGTTCCGGTAGCTGCCGGCATTGGCCGCCCAGCCCAGCACGGGTATATTATATATATGCGCCGGATGCGGGGGGTTTTCACTCTTGTTAATCAGCATCTGCAAGTTTATCCTGCTTGAAGAAGGGGTATCTTTTTACATATGACTCGCAAAAAAACAAGGGTGCTTGTCCTTTTCGGCGGACGGTCGCCCGAACATGATGTCAGCATAATAACCGGAATCCAAGCCCTAAATGCGCTGGATCCAGAGCGTTACGAGGCCTCCCCGCTTTATATAGCGCCCAACGGCCAGTGGTACATCGGCGACAGTCTGCGCGACCGCAAAACCTATATTCCGGGCACATCGCAGCTGGCCGAACTGACCCCCGTTTCGCTTCATGTCGGCGCTGGCGCGCAGCCGAAACTGATCCCCGACAAAAGCTCTTTCCTGCAAAAACCGAAACCCGTCGAATTCGACGTGGCGCTGCTGGCTTTCCACGGGCTGGTGGGCGAGGACGGCGGCATCCAGGGAATGCTCGAGGCCGCGAACGCGCCTTACACCGGCATGCGGCTGATGGCCTCGACGGTGCTGATGGACAAGGCCGCGACGAAGCGCATGCTGGCGCAAACCGGCGTGCCGCAATTGCCCTTCGTCGAAATCAAGCGTCCACGCCAGGGATTGATGGTGACGCCCGCCGAACTGCCGAAGATGCCAAAGGATGTATCGTTCCCTTGCTGCATCAAGCCCGCGCACCTGGGCTCGTCGATCGGCGTTTCGCGCGTGAAAGACGCACAGGAAACCTCCGACGTGCTGCCCGGCATCTTCCGCTATGACGACACGGCGATGCTGGAGCCCTTTGTCGATAATCTCGTCGAATACAATGTGGCCGTCGCGCGCATCAACGGCGAGATCCGCACCTCGGCGATCGAGCGGCCCAAGCGCGCCTCCGAGCTTCTCGATTTCCGCACCAAGTACAAGAGCGGCGGCTCGAAAGGCGAGGGCGCCAAGCAGCCGGGCCAGTCGAGCGAAGGCATGCTGTCGCTGACGCGCGACATCAACCCCGATATTCCGCCCGAACTTGCAAACAATATCCGCAGATGGGCGGCGCAGGTGTTCGAGCAGGTCGGCGGCTCCGGCGCGCCGCGCCTCGATTTCCTCTGCAACGGCAAGACCGGCGAAGTCTGGTTCAACGAAGCCAATCCGTGCCCGGGCTCCTTCGGCTATTTCCTGTGGGAAGCCTCGAAGCAGCAGCCGCTGCTGTTCGCGGAGCTCTTGGATCACCTCGTCTCCGAGGCGCTGGAGCTTCACGTCCGCCGCCAGATCCCGCTGGATCCCACGCCCGAGGACGCGCGGCTGTTTCCAAGGCGGTAAACCGCGCGGTTTACTCGGGCGGCGGCGGGGCCTTGCAGGCGCCGATGCCAACGAGGCCGGTTTCCGGCTCCATCGTATCCTTTGTTGAACAGACGAGACGCGGGCCGGCGGGGTCGCAGATGGCATAGACACGCTCGTCGATTTCATCCGACCAGAAGTGGGCCAGGTCGCCCACGCGCGCCAGCGCGCCCTGCGGCTTTTTCAAGTACGGGCAGAAGCCGCGCATGCCGTCGAGGAAAGCCTGGTCACCGGGCACCAGCGGACTCGCCCCGATCTCGAACAGGGCGCCGGTGATGCTGCTGGCGCTGAGACGATTGTCCGCCGAGAGGCGCCGGGGCAGGGGGCCCGGCAGGAATGACAGGTCTTCACCTTTGGCGAACTGTATCTCGCCATGCCCCGCGCAGCAATAAAGCTTGAACGACGGGTGATGCCCGATCAGCTCGAGGCCGCCGGCGGCGGGCAGCAGCGCGAATAAAAAGATCGATAGCGCCGGCAGCGGCTTTTTCCAGTCCTTCACCGCCCACAACGGCCGCCCGCCCATGAACAACAGCACGGCCATGCCGTCGATGTAGAAGTTGATGGGCCAGACCCCCATCACCTGGTTATGGCCGAAAGGCCCAATCGACAGGATGACGACCAGCAGCATGAGGCAGGCCAGCAGCTGGCCGATCCAGCGCGTGCGCGGGAAAAACAGGCACAGGCCGATGGCTGATTCCACCAGCGGCGCGGTCCAGCCGAGCATCTGCGCAAGCCCGTGAAACGGAAACCAGGGCGCGATGAACCAGGGAAACAGGGCATAGATGAAATAGCGGTTGATCTTGTACAGCCCCGCCCAGAAGTAAACGCCGATGATCATGTAGCGCAGGGGATCGGCATGCTTGTCCTTCAGCTTCTTCGGCAGGCAGGCGGCGACGAGGAAATTGAACATGAACATGTAAAGCGAAAATTGCCCGCGCAGCTGGTCCTGCGTGGCGAGCAGCAGGAAGACGGGCGGCAGGATAAAGCCGATCTTTCGCCGCTCAGAAAAAATAAAAAGGACGCCCGATAAAATCAGCATCAGCCCGTAGAGAAACGCGTTCAGCCCGTGCGGCAATTCGCCCAGAGCGGCAAACACCGGCGCCGGCGCATAGAGACGGTTATCCTGGAACCACAGCGCATGGGAGACGACCAGCGTCGCAATCGTGCACAACGCCGCGACACGGATGGACAGGTTAATGAGCTTCGCAGGATCGGACGCCTGCTTTTCGATCGCCGCCACGAGCGTCAGCAACTCCGGCGGGACGGCCTCCCGCAGGTGCGCATGCAGCCGCTCCGGCAGGCCTTGGCGATCTCTTATTTGCGCGTGTTTTCCTGGCATCCGACGCCTTCCGTTCTCGAGCGTCAGCTTGTCATTGCCGCCTTTGCATTGTCCAGCGGAAAACGGCGCGGCTATTTTCAATATAAAGTGCTCGCGCCGCGGAGCCTGCAGCCCTGCGGCACGCGATATCGGGTCAGTGCCAGACGACCTCCGTCAGATGGTCTTCCACTTCATCGTCGGTCAACTTCTCGACGTCATTGTCGAGCGCTTCGCAGATGCGCGTGTTTTCGCCTTCGCCCATCAGTTTGCAGATTTGGGTCGATTAATGGGAGTAATTAACGGCCGAATATATCAGTTGACCGGAGTTGAGTTCCAATTTACTCCGACCCCATTGATCTGGGAAATCGAGAACCTGACCGAGCGGCAGAGCATTCAGCGCGACGACCTCAAAACAAAAATGGGCGAAGATCGCGAACGCCATGTCCGCGAGTACCACGACGCCAAGCGCATCGCCGCGGAAATCGAGGCGGAGCGCCGCGAAGAAGAGGAACGGGAGCGCAACGAGTCACTCAGGGACGGTCCACCGCCGCCTGAATTGGGAAAGTCTTAGGCTCGCGGTTTGTCGCAACGCAAACCCCGAGCAGGTTCCTCAAGGTTGCAGCAGCGCCGGTGTCCCGGTTCCTCGTGAAGCATCCGAAGCTTTCGCGGTTGGTTGCCCATATCCCCGGCGTGTCAAAATTCCTGGCACTCCCAGCCTTCCCGACCGTGTCCCATGTCGCGCCTGTCTACAACAGCCGGGCACGGAGGCCGCGTCCTCCTACAATGCGGATGTGAGCCATTCTCAGAACGCGCGGCGTTTTTTAACGCGCGTTAAACATCGCCCATCTTGACTTCGCGCGACCGCGAACTACCTCAACTTTTATCCACCACCTCATCCCTGCCATTCACAATTCCATTCGCATCAGTGGCCACCGCCATTCACAACATCCATTAAGGAGCAACAATGTCACCCCCCACATCCATGACCGTTTTGCGGCGTGCGACATACCATGGTATGCAGTGAGCCATCATTTTCAGTTCTGACAATCTCGTTGACGCGTTTTTCTGAAAACCTTGCTTAAGCACTTCTTAACCGAAACCCGCTAGTCTTGCCGGAACAATCCAGTTTTTCGTTGACCGACTCATGACGAAGGTGCTTGGATTGTGCAGCGAATTCCGCGCCTGGGGAGGATGAGTGGCATTCACGAGTAGAAATCACATGCATCCTAAATCTGTCTTCCGAGCGCCCGCTATCGCGGCGGCGCTTTTCGCAGTCACTTTGGTTTTCGGCTGGCTTTCCAACAATGCGCGGGCATCGCAGTTTTGGCCTATTTTCGATCCGGCGGTACTGAAAGGCATAGACACCATCATCGTAGTCCCTGATGGGCCTGCTGGCCCGATTAGACCCCCCGAACGGCCTACAGCCAATGATGGCGCGACGGAAGCCGTGAGAAATGCCTTTGCAACCCAACCGTGGATCACGGTTAAAGATGCAACTGCAATGCAATACGCTGACTCTTTAAAGCCAAATGCAATTGTGTTGATTTATAACTTGTCGAGCAGATCCGACATCATCAATGGCAAGGCTGTCGATATCGCTGCTTTAACACTTCAATTTGCGCATCCTTCATCTTCGCCAGACCTTACTCATAGATATGTTCCAGGCTTTTATATCCCGCCCAGGGCATATGCTTTCATCGTTCCGCATAACGATGAGGAGTATCTCAAAACGTTCGATGACGCGTTCGAACACTTACTCTCGAATCTCCCGCAGTATTTTGCTTGTGGGAATCAGAAGACCGCCGATGCTTGCGCACGTCTCGATCCTCATTACGGAGAACCTGGCCCACGCACGGGTGACCCTGTTCTCCCACGTGATCTGAAAAAACCAGGAGAAACTCGATGAGTACCTTTGATCCGCTGCAATTGACGGACCCTTCCTTGGGCTGGGCGACGAACTCTCCCATCCTTTACAGCATGCTTACGGACCAGAACGGGCCACCGGGCTATTTCTTTAATAATGGTGTGGATGCGTTTGGCGGCTTTGTGCCGTTCTATTCGCAGCTGATTTCTCATGCGCCAGCGAATATCCTCACGCCGGACCAGCAGACCTTCATAAACTATCTGCTATCAGGCACCTCAGCTTCTGCACTGGGCTTTTCTGATGTCCACTTCAGAGATTCCTTTTCGGATGTCGCTAACATTCAGTTCGAGTTATCGAGCTCAGCGGTAAGCGACATTTTTGTCTCGAACGCAACCCTCGATGGGGCGCTGCCGACAGACAACCTTCAGCAATCAAATGCCGCTGGCACGACTGTTCCTCCAGTTCATGCGGCACTTCAGGAAATGTATGTGTACAATCACGTCATTTCTCCAAGTGCCTCGAACTCGTTCAATTTGGGTTTCGATGCGAACCAAGTACCCATTGAAGGTGTTTTTGTCTACGATCCAACTACGAACACGACGAGTCAATACTCATTAGGAACTGGCCCCGGTACATATAGCATCGCACCACCGGATGCCGATGGGCACTCTGTTTTATCGTTCGGTACTCTTCCTCCCTCCGGTGATGTTGTTCGTGTGGCCGTAGGTGTGCCATCTGGTTTTCAGGGCGACGTCTTTTACAGCAACCCCGCTTTTACCGCCCCTTCGGCATCAATAGCTCCCGGCAGCGATCTTGCAGAAGTCACACTGCATGAATTGGCGCACGCCGTCGGCCTTCTTCATGCGCCCACTGATCCAAGCTATGGTCCGTACAATACCCAGAAATACACCATCATGACGGAAAGCGGCACTACTACGTCTCCTGACGTGCCGACGGTTCATGCTACTGGTCTGCAACTGTATGACATTGCGGCCCTTCAATCTCTGTATGGAAGAAACTACTCAACTCGCTCCGAAGACGGCACCATTTACACCGGAGGAACCGTCAGCGGAGTCATCCAGGCGTTCGGAGCCGATAAGAGTCAGCCGTTCCTCTACACGATCTGGGATGGCGGCGGTAACCACAATAGCATTAATGCCAGCGGATACAGCGGCGATGCGGAAATCGACCTGCGTCAGGGGCATTTCAGCTCGATCGGGAGTAACGGTGCCGGGGGAACGGTCTCCTTCGACAGCGGCGGCGTAGACCATGGCAACGTCGCCATTGCTTACCACACCATCATTCAGGATGCAGTAGGCACAGATCAAGGAGATGTCCTCATCGGAAACGATTGGGGAAATACTCTTTGGGGCGGCAAGGGAAATGATTTTATTTTCGGCGACGGTTCCCTGTACGACGGGGATCACGGCTATACAACCGTTGACCCAAATGACCCAAATGACCCGAATAGACTGAAGCCAGCGAGCAATGCCGACAACGACGTACTTATCGGCGGAGCCGACAACGACATCATGATGGCTGGCAATGGCACCAACCAAATCGTTTGCGGCGGTGATGCGATAACAGATCAAAGCGGCAATATCACCGGTAGCACCGATGACGGCTTTGATACGTACATCATCGCGATGGGCCAGGGCGACACTGCATCTGCTCTCGTAGGCAAGTCCACGAACACGGCGGTCGTTTCCGATTCTAGCGGTGAAACCAACACTACCCTTTATCAGATAGATGCCGTTTACGCCCAGCATTACGATCCAGGCAACAACGTTTCGTTGGTCTCTTCGCCCGACCTTACCGGTCCAATCCACTATCAGGACATGTCCACAGATCTCAGTCTGCTCCAGGCCGAGGTGGCGGATTCCTTTGCCGGCGTGAATATAAACAACTGCCCCGTGCAGCAGATTCAGACCGCCGACAAAGTGTGGGTCGGCAACACTTACATTGCCGAATTCATCAACTTTGGAAACCTCCACGGCTCCGCGGACGGCGGCGATGAATTCGACCTCAACCAAGTTGTCGGCGGCCGGACGCTTACCGGGGGCGGGGATGGCAACAATCCCAACACCATCTCCTATGCCGGATTAAGCAACACCGCCGGGGTGACCATCGACCTCGACCAGGGATTTGTACGCCTGAACTCCAGCGCTGTATCTGCCGGTCCATCTGGCCCCCTTCAGGACTCGATCAGCAACTTCCAAAATGTCGAAGGCTCGGCATACAACGACACGATCGTTGGCGACATAAACGGCACGCAATCGAATACGTTCTTCGGCAGTACCGGCAACGACACCTATACGGGCGGAGGCGGTGTAAATACGCTCGACTATTCCAAGCTGTCCGAAGGGATTGCCTTCTCGTGGAATAACGGCGCCATGACGGTCGAAAAAGGAACCATTAGCGGTTCGCATGGGGACCTCGGGACCGATACGCTAAATTCAATCCAAGTCGTCAACGGCTCAAACTTAGACGACACATTCAGCTTTTCCGGCGGTTTCGACAGCACACATGCGATGACGATCGACGGCGGTCTGGGCGAGAACACCCTGGACTACAGTCACATGTCCGCTCCGGGGATCACCGGAGTGGTTGTGAGCATGTACAGCGCGGACATTGGATATGTGGACCCGTTGACGGACAATGCGGATGTCGGAGAAGACTCGTTCAGTAATGTCCAAAACTTCATCCTGACCTCAGGCGACGACTCTTTCAATGCATATCTCGGCGGCCACGCAGTGATCCATACCATAGATGGCAATGGCGGAACAGATCAAATCGCGCTTGGTGGAGGCGTTTATGACCCTGTCACACACGATGTTTTCAACGGTGGAGGCAACTACGTTACGACCGTTGATAGTGAACATTTCATTAATATCGACCCCGCCAATATCATTAATGGATGTTCGATCTTAGTCGATCCTGCAACATCGACATATCAATCAAGCTACGAAATACCCGCCTATATATACAATCAACTGCAAGATAACGCGACCGTTAATATAACCCAGTCAACTTCCAGTAACGCGACGTCGGGCGTGTTTTCGACAACAGCCAACGTGACCTTGCAAGACGGCGCAAGCCAAACGATTGATGGGGTTGACGGCTATTACCATTTGACGACGAACGACAACATCATAGACGGGCAACCCGGCTATATGCCGTGGATATACGGCACCAACGGCAACGATACAGTTAACATCACCACGATCCCAGAGAGTTACCAGTATTTCCAGGGGTTTCAATCTTACATTGGCTCCATAGCGACAAGCCAAATCACCTTTTTCGCGGGGACCGGCAACGACACCGTCAACGTGAACGAGGGAGGGTTTCAAACAGCGGTGATATTGGGTTATAGCGGCGGTGAAGATACGTTTACATTTCACACCTCAAGCAGCATAGTCAATTATCAGGACACTATCGATCTCGACAGCAGTATTCAACTCGGCGACGTGACGCAGACGGCGATCAGCGTCTCTTCCGGCGTGGTAACGCACGTTCAGTACACGATTACGAATCACGGTACGCTGGATCTCTACGACACCAACGGCTTAAATGGCCTGGTACTGAACTTTGCTACCGCTGATGAACAGTATTCCGGCACCCGAGGCGTCATTCAATCCAGCGGGACGGTTTTCTCCGGCACCACCGATCCTCACGCCCTCGTACATCTGACATGGGGAGATGACGGATATACGATGTCTGCGAATTTTGCCGGAGAGCTGGATACGCTCGGCGGCAACGATACGATCCATGCAAATTCGCTCGATAACGCGACGTATCTTGGCGATGGCGACGATACGTACTTTGGTGGCTCGGGGAACGACACTATTCACGCCGGCGGCGGGACCGATACTATTTACGCCGGCTCGGGAAATGAGACGATTTACGGAGGCTCCGGAGACGACACGATTTATGCAGGCGCCGGGAATGACACGATTCACGGCGGAACCGGCAATAATGACTTCGTGCTCGGCAGCGGAAATACGACTGTCTATGCCGATCCAGCGGGATACAACACATTCGAAATCAACGGAACCGGCCATGTCTCAATCGTCGGATACGATGCGAACCATGACACGATCCAGTATGACGATCCGAACATCACGCCGCAACAGATCAGCATGTCGCGGGTCGGCGACGACCTGGTTTTGAGCGATCCTGTCACGATAAGCGGATTCTTCGACAGCAATACCGGCCAAAATGAGACCATCGACATCCATTTCGCCTCGCTTGGGCCTTCTTCATCCCCCGCGTCAACGGCTACATACACGATAGACTCCACAGGACATATTCTTTCCGTTGTTATCAACAATGGAAGCGGCGGCGGCAATGAAGCGCCGATTGCCGAAAACGGAAGCTTTACTATGGACGAAAACGGTACGCTTACCGGAAACGTTCTCGCCGATAATGGCCACGGCGCTACGACTGATCCGGACGGCGATACCGTGACGGCAATGGCCGGTACGTTTGCAACAGCGAACGGCGGTACGGTTGTCATCGCGGCGGACGGCAGCTTTACCTATACCCCGCAGGCGGAACAACACGGCACGGACAGCTTCACCTATATGGCACTTGATCCGCAGGACGCATCCTCAACTGCGACCATCACGGTCGGCATCACGCCGGATACGCCCGCGGCGAAGGACGGCAGCTTTACCCTGTCGGAGAACAATGTCCTGACCGGCAACGTGCTGGCCGACAACGGCCATGGCGCGACGAGCGACCCGGACGGTGACCTTGTAGGGGCGCAAACGGGCGTGTTTACGACCGCCCATGGCGGCACGGTTGAAATCTCCGGCAACGGCGACTTCAACTACACGCCCGCCGCCGGCTTCCATGGTACCGATAATTTCACCTACACCGCGCTCGATGCCCAGGGCGAGTCGGGCTCCGCGACTATCACAATTGCGGTCACTCCCGACATGCCCCTTGCGGAAAACGGCAGCTTTACCTTGGCCGAGAACGGCACGCTCACAGGCAATGTCCTCGTCGACAACGGCTTCGGCGCGGCATCCGACCCTGACAACGATCTTGCTGGCGTGACAGCCGGGACCTTCACGACCGCGCATGGGGGCACCGTTGCACTTGCCGCAAATGGCGATTTCACTTATACACCAGCCGTTGGGTTCTTCGGTTCTGACAGCTTCGCTTACTCCCTGTCTGATCAGGAAGGCGAGACGGCCACTGCAAACATCAACATCGGCGTGGCGCAGGGTCTTCCTGTTGCTCAAAACGCGGGTTTCAGCATTGCCGAAAACGCTGCTTTCACAGGCAACGTCCTCGCCGACAACGGTCACGGCGCTGCTTTCGATTCCGATGGCGATGTGCTTACAGCCCAGGCTGGCACTTTCGCCACGGCCAACGGCAGCGTGACGATAGCCGCGAATGGCGATTTCACCTATACGCCCAATGCCGGGTTCTTCGGCGCCGATACCTTCAACTACACGGCGCTCGATGGCTTCGGCGGCGCTGCGACGGCGACCATGACGGTTAACATCGCGCAGGACCTGCCCATTGCCGAGGACGGCTCCTTTACTATGCAGCATGATTCCACCCTCTCGGGCAATCTGCTGGCCGATAACGGCTTCGGCGCTGCATCTGACCCGGACGGTGATCTGGCCGGTGCGCAAGCCGCAAGCTTCACCACGGCGAATGGCGGCAGCGTCATCATCAATTCAGACGGCACGTTTATTTATACGCCAGCCGCAGGCTTCACGGGCTCCGATACCTTTAACTATTCGGTTCTCGACAGCGATGGCGCGTCATCTTCCGCCACTGTGCAGGTGCGGGTGACCGGCGGCGAGCCTGTCGTCTATAACGAGACGATTGCTACTCCATACGGCCAGCCTGTGACCGGCAACGTGCTGGCGAATAACGGCAGCGGCGCGGCCTTCGATCCGGATGGCGATCCCCTCCATCTCGTCGGCACTGCCGCGCTCACGGCAGACGGCTTCCAGGTGCAGCTCGCTTCCAATGGCGATTTCGCGGCGGCTATCCCGGCCTGGTTCGTGGGCGAAGACAGCTTTAGCTACACGGTGGCGGACACAGACGGCGATACGTCATCGGCAATCGCGACGCTCAATATCACCGCGCCGGCCAACGCCATTGTCGGCACGAGCGGCAATGACAATATCGACGACACTTCGAATACCGACCACAGTATTTTCACGCTGCAAGGCAACGACGTCGTCCAGTGCGGTGGGGGGACGGATACCGTTTACCTTGGCCCCGGCAATGACACCGCATATGCCGGAACTGGCGTGGACACGATGATCGGCGGCGGCGGGAACGACACCTTCTACGTCAACAGCACGCAGGACGTCGTCATCGAAAATAACCAGCATGTTGCCGACACGATAATTTCCAGCGTCAGCTTCACCCTTTCGCAGAACGTCCATGATCTTGTGTTCACTGGCACTGGAAACCTTACGGCCACTTGCAACAATCAGGGCGATACCGTGGTGACGAACAGCGGCGTCGATACTGTTATCGGCGGGACTGGGGACGACACGATCTACGTCAACAATTCAAACGACGTCATTATTGAACATGCGGGCCACAACAGCGTCATCGCGAGCGTCGATTTCCGCATGGCTGCGAATGGCATCGAAAGCCTCACTTTCACCGGCAGCACCTCGCTCACCGGCTTTGGCAACAACCTCGACAACACGATGACTGCAAACAATGCCGGCGATGTGCTGAAGGATGGCAATGGGAATGACACGATCATGGGCGGGCTAGGCGATGACGTCATTACCGCCGGCAGCGGTACGAACCTCATTTACGGCGGAGGCGGAAACGATCTTGTCGGTGGCGGGAATGGCTCTGACACCTTCTTGTTCAAGGACTCGACTGCATTTACTGGCGTCGAAACCATCAAGAACTTCTCGGCCAATGGTGGGCATTCAGACGTTATCGACATCAAGGACATCATCGACACTGTCAACCCCTCGGGAACCAATCTTGGCAACTTCCTGGACTTGACGCACACGGGTAACATCGCCTTACTCGCCGTCAATCCGGATGGCAGTGGCTGGATCAACATCGCGAAGATTGAGCACGGTGCGGGCCTTGATCTCGACACGATGATCGCGCAAGGCAGCCTGATCGTTTAAACGTGCGAATTGCCGCTGAACCTTGGAGTTCCGCGGCATACGCTTATCAAATCCGGTTTAATGCCAAACCACTTCCGTCAGATGGTCTTCCACTTCATCATCAGTCAGCTTCTCGACGTCATTGTCGAGCGCTTCGCAGATGCGCGTGTTTTCGCCTTCGCCCATCAGTTCGCAGATTTGCGACAGCGCGGCCGGCGGCGCGATCAGCAGCAGCCGGTCGAAAGCTTCCTCGCGCTCGGCGGTGTCCAGCCATTTGGCCAGTTCGCTTAAGAATACCTCTTCGCGGCCCGTTCCTTCTTCAGGGAAGGGTTCGGAGCAGCAGGCATGCTTGTCCGCGACGGGCTCGATGCCCCGGCGGGTCTTCTCGTAAACCTTGGCGCGCTTGTGGTCGGCCACCACGATCCAGTGTTTGGCATTTTCCGGCGGCGCGTTCGGCTTCGCCATTCGTTGTTGTTGTTCCGGTCTCATGATGCAATCCCTCCTTTGCCATTCGGGACGTGCCTGTATGGTCTTTTGAGACCTACGAAAGCCTGATGACCGGGTTCCACCCCTTTGGAACTATTTTCAGAATAGCGTGTTGGATTATAGTGAAGACTGATTTTTCATTAAAATCAGCTATTTCGTCATGCTTGACGGGGAGGGTTGTCATGAATTCCATTGAACATCAACCAAATGGAACGGTGACGGGTCACGACATCCGTCACGTGCTGGGTCCGATCAATGATGATCTTATCATCGCGATCCAGGACACCGGCGCGACGCGCGACGAAGTCCTCCAGGCCCATGCCTGGCTGGATGACGAGGATTATATGGGCACCATGATGCAGCGGCCCATGAACCACCGTGCGCGCGCGGTTTACGACATCCTGCGCGAAGACCTCGACAGGATGGACAGGTACGAACACTGAAATTTCTTCCCAGCAAAAAACCTCCTTCCGCCATCAAGCGGAAGGAGGTTTTTCTTTGGTCGCAATTTTTAGTGCAGCTGTTCCTGCCGCAGGCGATAGCTGGTCACGGTCGGCTTGACCGCGCCCAGGCGTCCGCCGACCCAGGCGGCGATGGCGCCGAGGATCAGGGCGAAGGTCGCCAGAAGCGAGCCGCGCGAGACGCTTTTCGCCGTCGTATCGGCCGCCTGGCGGACGTTCGCTTCGTCGTTGCGGACCTGCGCGCGGGCATCGTCGATCGAAATGCCTTTCGTGCGGGCCAGCTGTTGCGCCGCCTGTTCGCGCGCCTGGTCGGCTTCGGCCGGGTTCGCGTTCATGATGTTATAGGCCGACGATACGGTATTCGTCGTGGTGTTCGACGCGTTGTTGGCAGCCGCCGTGCCGCCGCCCGCGCCGGGCAGAATGCCGCTGAGGGCGCTGCCGGTCGCATTCTTGTTCGCCGCGGCATAAGATCCGCCGGTCAGGCCCGCGAGATTAAGCGTGCCGCCGATGATCGAGCCTGCGCCCATCGTGATGATGGCGACAAGGCAGATCAGCGCCGCCGCCCAGGATGTTAGCCCGTGCCAGGCGGCAGAGGATTCGCGCGGCTCGCCCGAGGTGCGGCCCGCGGCGAAACCGCCGATGAAGGCGGCGATGATGCCGGACACAATCCACCAGGCCAGCGCGCCGATCGACAGGCTCGAGGCCGAGGGGCTGGTGCCTTCGACGGGATTGAGCGTGGCGGCGCCGATGCCGACGCCCAGCAGGTTCAGCACCAGCTGGACGGCCAGCGACAGGAACACGCCCGAAAAGACGGCGCTCCACGACACGCGGTTCAGGAGGATCGTGCGGGCATCCTCTTCCGGCATGACGGGGGACATATGCGGGGCTTCGTAATTGCCGCGGTTGCGCGGCGTATCCGGGGGATTTTCAGAGTATGTATTCATGGTCAGGCCTCTTTCAAGTTGAAAACTGAGCTATCCTGACATTAACCGATGCAAAGAACGCCGGTTCCGCCGCGCTGCGCCGGCTTCGCTAAAATTTCGTTCAAACTCAATTCATTGGAGCGCAGCTGCGCCACACCCCTTCTTAGCGATCTGTTAAGCCTTTTGTGCGATCCTTAACCTCGGGGACGCATGTCTGCCGGGGCCGGGAATTCGTGCCCGCGGCCGACGCACAAAAGAGGAGACCAGCATGGCCCGCACCACCAATGGCAATGGATCGCACCGCGCGGAAAGCCATCGCGACGACGATCACACGACCAGCCCCAACGATATTTTCACCTTCACCGATTTCGACCTGCGCCCGGCCGAGGACTATGTGCGACGCAAGCCGCAGAACGCTCTGTTGATGGCCTTCGCGGCGGGTTTTGTTGCCAGCCTTTTGTTGCGGAGGAAGTGAACCTTGTCGCCGCTGAAATCCATGGCCGCCTCGCTCGTGCTTCAGAAGCTCGCATCGCTTCAGATGGAAAAGCGCCATGCGCCCGGTGAAAAGCTGCTGCGCGCCCTGTCCCTCATTCTCATTCTGGCGGCTTTCGTCCTGCTGATGGTGGCGGGCTATCGCTGGCTGTCGCTGCGTTTCGATCCCGTCCAGGCGCCCGCGCTGGCAGCCGGGGTGGCGCTCGTCATCAGCCTTGCCATCTGGGCGATCGCTTCCAGTCTCGTCAAGCCGCCCGCGAATCCCGCGCAGGAGATGGAGGAAAAGGTCATTCAGGCGGCGAAAGACCTGTTTGCCGACGTCGAAGGCGATCTTGGCAAATCCATCAAAGACCACCCGCGCGCCGCCATGTCGGTGGCAGCGCTGGCCGGCTTCCTGCTCGCACGAAAGCTGCTTTAGACATAATCCACAAAGATTGCTATAGCGGTTTCCGAAATTATCTTTAAGATTTGACCGCTCTTCTCCCAAAGGAGAAGAAAAGGTGCCGTCAGCCAAATTGAGAGCCCATGATCGCCGAGCACGCGCCCGCCAACGACAAGCATCTGAAAGCCTTCCGCGCCGAATGCAGCGCCTATGTGGGCGAGATCTATGCGCAGATTGAAAAGGAACCGGCGCCGCAGAAAATCTATCACTATACCGATTTGGGCGGCCTCGAAGGCATTTTGCAGCACGGCACCATCCGCCTCACCGACATTTTCTGCCTCAACGACCCGAAAGAGTTGCGCCACGGCATGGACTATGCGCAGGGCGCGCTCCAGGAAGAGATCAGCCGCGCCACGAACCCGGTGCTGCCGACCTTTTCATACCGTTTCGCCAAGGACCTGTCGGAAGGCATGGAGGACGTGGGACGCTTCTTCGTGACCGCCTTCAGCCCGCGCGGCGACCACCTCGACAAATGGCGCGCCTATGCCGACAACGGCAACGGTTTCGCGATGGGTTTCCGCACCGCCGAGCTCGAGGAAAGCGGATTCCTGGGCGCCGACGGCCAGCGCACGCCCTTTTCCAACCACACGTTTTCCATTCAGTACAATGACGAGGCGCTGCTGCAGCGCCACCGCAAGCTCGCATCTTTCGCGGCAAGGCATCTGCCGCACGACGCCGAAGGCGAGGCGATGATGCCCTATGTGCTCGAATATGCGCTGCATTGCCTGACGGTGTCGCTGCTGCACAAGCATTCATCCTATCTCGACGAAAGCGAATACCGTTTTATGCAGACCTGGGACGTGCGGCAGTACGACCGGCTGTCGACGGTCATCCGCTGCCGCCGCCGCGCGAACGGGCGCTATACGCCTTTTGTCGAGCACGACTGGCGCACGCCGTCGAAAGGGGCGCTCAGCGATATCATCATCGGCCCGACCATCTGCGCGCGGCCCGGCGAGTTCGAGCGCGCACGCACCTTCGTCGAAATTTTATTGCGCGACAACGGCTATGACGTCTCGCAGGTCAAGATCACGCGCTCGGAAATCCCCTACCGCGGGTAAAATTTTCGACTGCCTGTCAAGGTGATTTTCCGTCAAATCCGTTACTTAAAATTTGTCCTTAATTCAATATGTTCACCACGCGCCTTTTCCAGTTAACCGGAAATTAAGCGCCCCCATATAATATGGCGTCATGGGGGAAGGAGCGTGTTTCTGTGAAGAAAATACCGCACCTTGATAAAAAGAATCGGGCAGCTCTGCTGGCTTTGGCCATGGCGGGGATGCTGACGGGTTTTGCCACTGCCGCGGCCGCGGGGCCGGTCATCAACGGCGACCTCATCATGGGCGACGTGACCACCTATAAAGTCAAAAAACACGAATCCCTCTTCGATATCGCGCGCAAGTTCGACATGGGCATTATCGAACTCGAAGCCGCGAACCCGGGCGTCAACCCGTGGAAGCCGAAAGCCGGCGCGGAAATCACCGTGACCAAGCGTCATATCATTCCGTCGATCACGCACGAAGGCATCGTCGTCAACCTCGACGCCTCGCGGCTCTATTATTTCAAGGCGCCGGGCCAGGTCGAAACCTATCCGGTCGCCTCGGGCAAAGAGGGCTGGGAGACGCCGGTCGCCGCGACGAAAGTCGTCGAAAAGCGTCTGCATCCGACCTGGACGATCCCCGAAGACATTCGCGCCGAAGATCCGACGCTGCCTGAAAGCGTGCCGCCGGGCCCCGGAAACCCATTAGGTGATTATGCGCTGGCGCTGGGCTTGAGCGGCATCATGATCCACGGCACCACGACGCCATCGAGCATCGGCAAGCACGCCAGCCACGGCTGCATCCGTATGTACCCGGAAGATATTGAATCGCTGTTCAAGGCGGTGAAGAAGGGCACGCCCGTGCTGCTGGCGCGGATGCCCTATGTGATGGGCTGGAAAGACAACAAGCTCTATCTTGAAGTCACGCCGCACGTGCATGCGGTCAGCAAAACCGCGAAGAAGCCCAAGCCCGACAAGCTGCTGCATGACGCCGTGACGCATGAAGCGGGCAATGCGACCGTCGACTGGGACGCTGTCGACAATGCCATGGCGCGCGCGGACGGCATTCCGGCCGAAATCGGCTCGCGTCCCTGGTTCGGCCCGCCGATGCCGCAGATCGCCAAGCCGGTACAGGGCGCATCCGCAGCGCCGGCGCTCGCCGCTCCGCAAGCTCAGCCGCCGCAGCCGGAGAAACAAGCCTCGCTCGCGCAGCCACAACTGCAACAGCGCGTGTCGCTCACCATCGTCAACGACAAGAACTGACGCCTCGCGCGTTCTTCGGGTTCGGAAAGAGAAACCACGAATTCTTTCTCACTCGGCGCGAAGCGCCCTTCCTGCACAAGAGTTTTTTTGCGCGAAGTAACGAAGTTACGAAGCCTTTGGGTCATTCCCATCCTGCCTTCGTAACTTCGTTACTCCGCGCGAATTGCAAGGTTCCAAATAAATGCGCTGCGCGCGACGCGAGAAGGACCTCTGGCTCTCAGCTTCATCTTCTTTCGCGTAAATTCGCGTCCTTCGTAGGTCAAAAGGTCTGTGAAAGCAACTTAACGCCGAGTATATGCTCATAAGCGGTATATATATACTCAAGTCGAACATTAGTTGACGCAGCGGCGCGAATCATACTAGCTTTGGTATCTGAATGGTCACATCCAGCTTCCATGAAAAGGTTTCGCGCAAGGCGAGACCTTACGCAGGGAGCAGGGCCTCTGGGACTTTTCGCAAGTTATTTTTTGTGCGGAACGCGGACGTTCGATCGACGCCGTGAAGCCCACGCAGAACGGAACGTGCTGAAAGAAGGAGGTCGCGATGGCCAGAAATCCGCTCAGGAAAACTTTGCCTCAAAAATCCGCTGTCGCCTTCGCGGCGCGGCGGCATTCTGCCACGAACATCACCGCCGAAGACGCCGCGATCATGGCGCGGCAGCATAGACCTGAAGTGTTCCTCGTCTGCTGCATCGACAGCCGCTTCCAGCCCGCGAAAATCCTCGATTACGGGCCCGGCATCGCGCTGGAGCACCGGCCCATCGCCTGCGTCATTCCGCCCGAGGATCAGGCGAGCCCGGACCTGCTCGCGCGCATGGCATTTCGCCGTCTCAACAACGTGTCAACCATCGCGCTCGTCTGCCATTCCGACTGCGGCGGCGCGCAGGCGGCCCTGAAAGTGCCGCATCCCGACCGGCAGACGGGCGGCGATCTGCATGCAGTCGCGGCGGTCGTGCACCAGTCGGGCCTCGACCTCGATCATCTGGGACGCAAGTTCCTGGCCGCCGAAAAGGGCGACCTGCGCCGCGCGGGCGACCGGCTGGCGCGCGAAGTCGCTGTGCAGTCCCTGCGCAATCTCATGGGGTACAAGGGCCGCGATGGCTATGCGACGGTGCGCGACGAGGTGGATGCGGGTGCGCTCAATGTCACGCTGCTCTATTACGATCTCGAAAAGCGCGGCTTCCAGGTCTATGACGCCTGGCGCGGCAAGTGGCGCGCGCCGGCGGATGCCGAAACGCTGTTGATGAAATCGCGCGAGCCGCAGTCCAGTTGTGGCCCGCACACGGTCTGTCACGGCCAGTGAGAAAGGTTGGGTGCTTATGTACCGAAAATTGCTCAGAGCGGCGCGATTTCGACAGATAATGACAAACTTGAATTGACCCCGCGGTCAGAATCGAGTTATGTTGACCGTTATTACCCATAACTATACTAATTTCAATAATCTAACCCTTGAAAGGCGCGGACAACTGGATGGATAAACCGAACCAGAAAAAGCCGATCGAAAAGGGCATCGCGTCGTTCATCGGCCGCAAATGGGACAAGCGCCCGCCACAGGTCACCGAGGCGCCGCCGCTCCAGTCCGTCAAGACCGCCAATGTCAGCGCGCGCTTCACCGATGAAGAAGCCGCCAAGATGGCGGAGCCGCACGATCCGGAATCTTTCCTCATCTGCTGCGTCGACAGCCGCTTCCAGCCTGCCAAGGCGCTGGACTACGGCCCCGGCACCGCGCTCGAGTACCGGCCCATCGCCTGCGTTATTCCTCCCGTTTACAAAGCGGAGCCCGATTTCAAATCCAAAATGGCTTTCCGCCGCCTGAAGGGCGTCGAGACGATCATCATGGTCTGCCATTCCGACTGTGGGGGCTGTCAGGCCGCGCTGGCCGTGCCGAACCCCGATCCCGCGTCGGAAGACGACCTGCATACGGTTGCCTCCTTCATCCATACCTGCGGCCTCGATATCCCGCTGCTCGCGAACGGCTTCCTGGCGACCGAGAAAGGCGATGTCCGTTCGGCCGGCGACCTGCTGGCGCGCGAGGTCGGCGTGAAATCCTTTTACAACCTGCTGGGCTACAAGGGCCGCGACGCGCATGCGACCATCGGCGATGAAATGAAGGCGGGGGAGCTCAATGTCATGCTGCTCTTCTACGACCTGGAGCGCCGCAGCTTCGACCTCTACGACCCGCATGAGGCCGAGTGGAAACACACGGCGGCCTGCGACTGGATCGGCTTCAGGGCCAAGGGCGCCATGCACAAATGCGCCGAAGACACGCGCAAGGTCGCTGTCTCCCTAAAAAAACCGTACGACGGCTGGCTGAAATAAGGGGACGCCATGGCAAACGAAGAACACACCCATGACCACGACGAATATTCGCACTTCCATATCGACATGCCGTCGCTGCTGTCGCATGTGCTGAAGGGCGACCAGACCTTCACGTCCGACGAAGACAAGGCGATGGGCGCGGTCCAGCATCCGTCGGCGTTCCTCATCTGCTGCATCGACAGCCGCTTCCAGCCCGACAAGGCGCTGGACTACGGCCCCGGCGTGACGCTGGAATACCGGCCGATTTCGGCGGTGATCCCGCCGCCCGATCAGGCCGACCAGGCGCTGCTCAGCCGCATGGCCTTCCGCCGCCTGAAGGACGTGCCGAACATCGTCATCATCGCGCATTCCGACTGCGGCGGCGCGCAGGCGGCGATCAATATTCCCAACCCGGATTTGAAGAACGGCGGCGACCTCGACGTCGTCGCGTATGAGGTGCACCGCACCGGACTCGACATCGGCAAGCTCGCGCCTGAATTCCTGAAGGCCGCCAACGGCGACGTGAAGGAAGCCGGCAACCATCTCGCGCGCGACGTCAGCGTGCAGTCGCTCAAGAACCTGCTGCAATATAAGGGCCGCGGCGAATTCGCGACCATCGCCGATGAAATCGCAGCCGGCAAGGGCAGCGTCGCGCTGCTCTATTACGACCTCGACACCCACAAGGTCGATCAATACGACCTGTCCAAAGGCGCTTGGGAACCGCTGGCCGGCTATAAACCCGCGCCGAACGCACCCGCCGTTCCGTCCACGACATCGAAGCCGCCTGCGCCGCCAGCAATGTAGGTTTCCTTATCGACTACTTTTATCGTCGTCGCCCTAAAGCGTGTCTGCGCGTCCTATAAGGGTGATGGTGGATTCACATGACGGCCGGACGGCCTATTGGACCCCCGGATAAAGCGGGGGTGGGATCGTTTTTGCTAAAGAGATTCACCAAAAGCTCAAAGCAAAATGACCGTCATTGCTCCTCCGGCTCATGTTTCTCCTGCGCCTCGCGCTCCGCTGCTTCCTGTTCGACCTGCTGGACCTGTTGCTCGGCTTCGGCGCGCACCTGCTGCATTTGAGATTGCAGGTCCTGCTTGCTTTGCTCGACGATCTGCTGCATCTGGTTGCGCACGTCGGCCTTCGCGTCGGCGCGCATACCCTCGATGGCGGTTTCCATCTCCTGCTTCATTTGCGCGTGCATTTGCGCGACCATCTGTTGCATTGCGGCGCGCAGCGTGCCGTGGATCTGCTCAATCACTGGCTGCATGCGCTCGTGTACGGTTTCCTTGAAATGGTCGTGCCGCCACTTCGCCTGCTCGAACAGCTGTTTGCGCTGCTGGATAAGGGCCTGCCGCGTCTGCCGGTCGGGCGCGGCCTGTATCTGCGCCTTCATGCCCTTCGCCTGCTGAATGATAGCCATGATTTCCTGGTGGTTCTGCTCGGCCACCTGTTTCGCCGCGTTCTTGATCTGCTCTTTCGCCTGCGCCTTGCCGTTCTGCAGCGCGAAGGCGATGTTCGCCTTCATCGCGTCGTGCTTTTGCTGGAGCAGCTGCTGCACCTGCGCCTTGATCTGAGCGCGTTTTTGTTCCCACAGCTGCGCGCGCGCCTGCTTGATATTTTCGCGGCGCTGGTCGACCAGCTCGCGGTGCTGCAGCGCCACGCTGTCGCGGATGCGTTTGATCTGCTCGTCGGCCCATTGACGCGCGGGCGAGGGGGCGTCCTTGCGGCTCTTGGCCGAGGTGCCGGTGCCTTGGTCAACCTGCACCTGGCCGCCCTCGTTCTTCACGTTGACGCTGCCTTCGTTGACATAGACGCCGTAAGAACCGTCCAGCGACCCGCCCCATAAATCCGTGCCGCGGATGCCGATGGAGCCGACCGGCGTTTCGATGCCGACATCGGGATTGGGTTTCTTGGCGATCAACCCGCTGATGTAATTGAACGCGCCGGAGAGAATGGCGTAATGCGCGTGGTTGTGGCTGTCGTCGTCGGGGTTATAGAGGTATTTGTCGACGATCAGCTTCGTGTTCTCCGACAGCGTCATCTGGGTGTCGTCGGCGAAGGAGATGAACACGCGGCTCTGCGCGCCGGTCACGATCAGATCGTCCAGATGCACTTGTTCATTGATGGTGGCGGGCGCAGCCGTGCCGCCCTCGGGCGTCAGCGTTGCCGTGCCTTCGACCGACAGGATGGTGCCGATGGCGCCGTTGCTTTCCGCCGACTGCGCATGTGCGGGCGCGGCGAAACAAAGCAGCAGGAGCAGGGCAAGCACGGTTGTGCGGTTCATGTCGTCACCTCACATTGAAGTATAAGCCGGAAATTAAGGATTGCACGGGGCCTTGCTGCGGCGCAGCGCAATTTTCGGTCTGGAAGCAGGGCGCATCGCGAATTTCATAACCTGCCTTCGCTCTTGACGCGCCCGAATCCGCGTGTTATTAAATTGCGCATGTTAACGGTGACTTTCTATACGGCCCTTCTGGCCTCCATGTCTCTCGCCTGGGCAGCGCCCCTCTGGTGGCGTTAAGCCATCATATTCGCCTGTGACGGATTTTCAGGCCGTCCTTAAATAACCTCAATTTCCCAAATAGACCTAAAGAGACACCGTGGAGCCGCACCATGTCCCGCGCATACCATTCCGCCGACCCCGATCATATTTTCACCTGCCGCGACGAGATCGCGGAACATCTTCTGGCCAAGATCAACCGTAACGCCGGCG
The DNA here is from genome assembly GCA_025934695.1 of Alphaproteobacteria bacterium. GTDB lineage: Bacteria > Pseudomonadota > Alphaproteobacteria > Micavibrionales > UBA2020 > JAPWJZ01. The sequence goes on along the minus strand of JAICWS010000001.1, from coordinate 927,603 downwards.
GCAAAGTCGGCACCGAGCTCGAGCTTTTCGTGACCGGGCCTGAGGGGCACCCCATCACCTTCGACCAGGTCGAGCTGGTCCTCGAGCATATGGCCTCGCAATTCCCCGGCGCGACTTTCGCGACGGAGAAGGGCCGCATCGTCGGCGTCGCCATTCCCGATCTCGGCGATATCTGCCTCGAACCCGGCGGGCAGGTGGAACTCTCGGCCAAGCCGTGCCGCGATCTCGCCGAACTGGAGAACGTGAATATCCGGTTACGCGCCGCGCTGGAAAAGACCGCAGCCTTCCTCGACCTCAAAGTGACCGGGACGGGGCATATGCCCTCGTTCCTCGAGGCGGAAGATATGCCGCGTTCGCGCTTCGCCGCCTATTGCGAATACCTGCGCGGCGTCCACGGCAAAAAGGCGGATGATCTGATCGACACGATGAAATCCTGCTGCGGGTTGCAAATCAACGTCGACCCGATGGGCCCGGATTTCCACGAGATTTACCGCGCGCTGATGCTGGTCGATGTCGCGAACGCCCTGTCGCAACGCACCCAGCGCCAGGAACGGCTGCACGAGACCTACGCGAAGCTCGTGCCGTCGCAACTGACGCCGATCTTTGAAGCGCTGGACGCGCGCGACAATGAACAGGTGGTGGGTCATATCATCGACCGGCTGCTGACATTGAAAGTGCCCTTCATGCCCGACTCCTCCTCGCCGGAGGGGTTCAAGAGCACGTCGTCCGTATTCGGTGTGACACCGACAGTGGGCGAGCTGTTGAACAGGCGCGCGCTGACGGTTGAAATCCTCGACAATTCCTTAAGCCTGCAGTTGATGATGCCGAACCTGCGCCGGCATGGCGTGCTGGAAACCCGCGCGCCCGATAGCCCGCAGACAACGGAAGAATTAATGCAGACGGCCCGGCAATATCGCCGCTTCGCCTATGACGCGAAAGCCAGACGCGAGCTGCTGGAGGACTTCCAGGGCATCGACCCGCAATTGCTCAAAGACGCTTTCCTCGCGCGCTTTGACGATGCCCGCCTCCTGTCGCGCGACATCGGCGGCGGAAAGACGGTTGCAAGTTTGATGGCCGCTGTCATGCCGCAGCCCGAAAGCGCGCCGGCAAAACCAAGTCCAAGGGCTTACATTCCGTAATTCCTGACTTTTTAATGAGAATTTCTCATTTTCGGTTCAAGCTCGCCTGTCCCTCTCCTAGAATGACCGGAGACGGGGAGGATACCGGGCGGCATGGCGGTAAAGAAGCAGCGCGCATTTCTGGAAGGCACGTTCAACGTCGTCGGCGCGGCGACGTATATTCTCTCCTGCGGCTTCCTCGTCCTCGACTTCCTCACGACGCACCGGATCAGCGATATCCTCATGCTGGGGCGGCGGTTCCTCTTCGCGCTGTTCTTCATCGTGCGCAAGACACCGCCCAAGCAGACGAATACCTCGCCGCGCGACTGGCTGGTCGCCTTCTGCGGCACCTACATGCAGAATTTCCTGCGTCCCACACCGCAAGGTCATGACAGCATCATCATCGGCATCATCCAGGCGCTGGGATTCATCGTCTGCATCGGCGGCGCCCTGTCGCTCAACGAAAGCTTCGGCGTCGTGGCGGCCAACCGCGGCGTCAAGTCGAAGGGCATGTACCGTTTCATGCGCCATCCGATCTACGCCGGATATTTTCTGGAAGCCGGCGCGTTCCTCGCGCAGAATTTGAGCATCGACAACATCATCATCATGCTGATCTGGGCGGCCTTCCAATTCCGGCGCATCTTCGTGGAAGAGCAGTTCCTCTCGGCCGATCCTGCCTATGTCGCTTACCAGAAAAAAGTGCCGTGGCGGCTGATCCCGTTTGTCTGGTGATCTCCCTGAAATCGCGGGCAAATCCCATTTATTGACATAACATGTGGGTTATCCTAAGCTTCTCCAAGCCGGAAATTTTAAGCCGTGGAGAAGCACCATGCCGCCCCAGCAGGAGCCGGACCGCAGGACTATCAATGCCGCCGGAGCCGCGCCGTGAAAAAGCTGATCGAGCCGGATTGGGAACTTATCAACCGCGCCTTTCGCATCAAGCCGGTCGTGGACGACCGCGACGGCGGAATGTTCTTTATCGAGCCCATCGACCTGTACGAGAAAATCTACGGTATGGACGGGCTTTACCCGGCGGAGCGCGCGACCGGCCTCGAAAAACTTGCGACGATCGATGTCCTGTTGCCGGCGACACTGTGGGGCGGTCCGGTGGGCGGGCCGACCATCGCGCAGGTGCTGCCGCAGATTCCGGCCGAATATCTCGACAAGACTGTCGCCTTCATGGCGCATGGTAGCACCGACAGCAAGGGCGAGAACGGCTTCGTCCGCGCCACCGCCGACCTCTACGCGGGCGACCTGCCGCAAAAGGTAAAGGAGCAGCCGGTCGTCGCCTGGCACAAGACTTTCACCAAGCCTATCCCGGCGCCTGAGCCGAAGGAAGATTTCAACGCCGCGGCGGCGACGACGCTGGAAGAAGGCATTACTGCGCTACGTCCTCTGTCGCTCAAGAAAGGGCCGCCCGCTCCATGACCGAAAAGAAATCGCCCATTCCGAAACTGACGAAGGACGAGCTGCTGTCGCGCGCCTTCCGCATCAAGCCGCTGAAGCAGGATGATGACGGCGCATTGCATTTCATCAAGCCCTGCGACATCGAAAACACCGCCTTCGCCTGGAGTCCCCAGCTGACCGAACCCGCGACGGGACTGAAGCCGCTCGCCACCATCACGACCTATCACGACTACGGGGCACCGGTATGCTTCAAGCCCAGCATCGATGAAGTGCTGGCGCAAATCCCGCCTGAGATGCTAGGACGCGCCAGCGCCTTCACGACCGAGCCCGACCAGGAGCGCATGTTCACGCCGGGTGGAAGTCATCATGTCGGGATCACAGTGCTGTACGAAGGCCCGCTGCCCGAAAGCGTGCGAAGCCAGCCGGTCATTTATAAGCGCAAGGAAGTCGAGCCGCCGAAAATGCCTGAAACGACAACGCGCGATGTCAGCGTGATGAAGCCGATCCAGTTAAAGAAGGCGCCGCGGCCTTAAAGCCAATTTACGGCTGTCCAGGCGTGGCCGGCGCAGCGCCGCCGGAGGCTGCGCCTTTCTTCGCGATTTCCGTGAGTTCCTGTTGCAGTTCGGGCATGTGGGCCTGCAGGCGCTGTTGTGCGCGCTGCATGCCTTGCTGCATCATCTGGGGCAATTCCTTGATGGTCTTCTGCCCAACCGGCGTCTGGTAGAACGCGGTGATCTGCTTCAGTTCATCCTCCGTGAAGTTCTCCATGTAGACTTTCATGAAGTCTTCCTTGATCGCATCCCAACTCATGTATTTCGCGTAAAAGTTTTTGACGGTGTCCTTGAAGGGGGCCGCAACCGCCGGCGGCAGCTGCTTCGTCTGCGCATCAATCATCATATCGATCATCTGGTTGTAGGCTTTGTCCACCTGGGTGACCGCGAGAAGGTCTTCAACCGCCTTGCGGTGCGAGGCTTCGTCGGCCAGTGCGGGGGTCGAGAAGGACGGCGCCACGAAGACGCAGGCGAAGAGCAGGGCGGCAAATAAATGGCGGCAAATCATCTGAAGAGAACCTTTCCCAAAAATTTCGATGCTCAAGCCTAACGGGGCGGCGCCAGGATGGCAACAACAGGCTTGCCGGCGTCGATTTAATCGCCTGATAAAAAAAGGTTTTTCGGGCAAAGTGTAGTTATTGACATAATGTTCAAAAATCGTTATATTCCGCCGCAAATTCAAAGCACAAAGGAACGGCATGGCGGATCATCCCCCTCTACCGGAACTTTCGAAACAGGCGCGGCGACCGCCGGTCCTTCGCATTTGCGCGCGGGTCCTGTCTATGTTAGCTTGCGCAAATTTCGCAAATCTGTGGGGAGACGGAAAGCAGGCATGACCGCGCGCGGCCATAGGTCTGAAGACGAGGAAGAGGTCAAGATCAAGCTGTCCAAGCGCGATCTCGAAAAAGTCTTCAACGCCGTCTCGAAAAAATTCGCGCCCCCGAAGATCGACCACAAGTATATGCCGCGCGCCTATTGGGACACGCCGCAGCTCGAGCTCGACCAGAACAAGGTCTCGGTGCGCATGCAGTACAAGGAAGGCAAGCAAGGCGCGATCGGTGGCCACGAGCAGACCGTCAAATTCGACCTGTCGCATGCCAATCCGCTCGCAAAGGGCGCCGTCTTCCGCCGCGAGATAAAAGACATGATGCCGGACCACGAGCCGGATATCTCCATCGTGACCGACGCCAAGGCGAAAACGGCTTTAGCTCCCTTCGTCGGCAAGCGGCTCAAGCACGTCTTCACCGCCGCCATCGAGCGCCGCTACTTCGAGGCCGAGATCGGTCACGGCAAGCACAAAGGCACCGTCGAAGTCGCCTTCGATGTGGGCGAAATCATCCTGCCGCACAACGGGCGGCGCTATCCGCTCTATGAAATCGAGATCGAGAAAAAGCGCGGCAGCCGCGACGCCATCGACAGGATGGTGGAAATGATCATGGACATCGCGCCTTCAGCCGAAATCCAGCCGCTGTCGAAGTCGCAGCAGGGCAGCCGCCATTACCGCCGCTCAAAGGGCCATGCGAAGAAGCATAAGCCGGCCAGCCCCTGATCCATGGAACATCATGTCCATGACCGGGCGGCGCGTTATTTAAGCTGGCTGGTGTTCCTGCCGTTCGCGGGGCCGGCCATCGGGCTGCCTCTCGCACTCAAGCTCCACGACCAGCATGTGCCGGACGATTTTATCTGGATGGGCATCGGCCTCGGCGCGCTCGGCGTGATTGCGTCGCTTCTCGTCTATGCGGCGTCGAGCGCGACCGTCAGCATCGACATCGCCGATCGCAAGGTCGTCAATACCTGGTGGCTGCTCGGTCTGCCCATCCGCCGCAAGCAGGCAGATCTGGCGGACTTCGACCGCGTCAGCCTGCACCGGCTTTATCGCGGCGGTTACCGCGCGACGCTGCTAGGCCGCGCGCGCGAACAGGAGCTCGCCGTCACCATGGACCTCGCCCGCGCCCGTGCCGCCGCTGAAGACGCAGCGAAGCTGACGGGATTACGGCTCGCGGATCAGCTTTAAGGGCTTCCCTTATGAACCATCCCGCGAAAGCCGGGATCCAATTTATACAACTTTTATCGTTAATTTTACGAGGTAGAAGTTAAATGAACTGGACCCCGACTTTCGTCGGGGTGGTAAAAATGTGTCCCATTTCCCGTCATGCGGCTTCGCCGCACGGGGAGAGGATGAGACCGGTGCAGTTCCTACGTCCGGCCTTGCTCCACATTGACCTGTATGTCGCGGATCAGGCCGGGCGGGGCGAGGGCCCTGGCGGCGGTCAACAGGGAGACTTTGATGTGCCGCAGGTCGAGCGTCTTGCCCTGCATCATCGCGCCGCCGGCGCCGGGCAGCTTGATCTGGTCCCGCAGCGCATCGGCCAGGCGCTGCTTCAGCGCTTCGGCGCTCGCGCGCTGCTCGGAAGGCACGACGAGCGTGATCGTGATGACCGTCTGCTCCGAGGACTGGAAGATGAACATCGGAGGCAGCGCGACATAGGCGAATTCCTCGTTCTCCTGCGCGAAAGAGGGGGCGATGAAAGCAAATCCCGCAATCACGGCGAACAGCATCGCCAGCAATCCTCGAGACACAATTCCTCCCTGGGGAACCTCGCCGCAGCGAAGGTCCCCGGTGTCCGGGGCTTGTCCTGGCGGAGTGGCGGAAGGGGACAGGACAGGGCAAGCCCCGGGGCGCCGTTCGCCCGGCGCAACCGTGAAACTTTTTTCAGTGATGAAGGGCGTGAAGCGCGGTCAAAATTATGGCGGGCGCTTTTCACATCTCGATGCGTGTTGAGGCATGCGTAAATCTCCCAAGCGTTGTCAGAATAGTCTTCCCAATTTCAGGATAGAAAAAAAAGGTTAATTTCCGGAGGTCCAATGTTTTAGGGAATTTTTAACGCTCTGAATCCTGCCGGGATTTCAAGTGCCTGCAAGCCGTATCTGGCCGCGCTTTTCATTTTCGGAATTTACCTTTCAGTTTTTACGTCATCCGTTCATTCCCGCGATTCGAACGGGGCATTGAAAGGACAAGGAACCTTCACCCTGCACACGAGTTGGAAAGGCGGGAGACGCAAGAAACTGAAGATGTCAAAATCGGACGTTTTCTTCGTCTCCTTCTCTTTCCCCCCGGAATGGAACGGGCCGCCGCCCCCTGACGCGGCGGCCCGTTTATTTTTGATATGATCCAAGGAGACATGACATGAAACGCAAAATTTTTGCCGCGGCGCTCGCTCTTGCCCTGCTGGCGTCCCCCGCCCTGGCGCAGGATACCGCTCGTCCGGCCAATGACACCGCTTCCAGCAGCAGCGGGCCCAGCCAGCGCCTGGAAACGCTCCGTGCCGAGATGAACCGCACCCTGAACCGGCTCTTCGACCGCACGAATACGCCCGGCTTCGATATGGACTTCGGCGACAACCCGGCTGTCGACGTCGTCGACGGCGGCAACAATTTTGTCGTAACGGCCGAGGTGCCGGGCGTCGATCCGTCCAACCTCGACGTCTCGGTCGCCGGCAGCCGCCTGATCATCCGCGGCACGGAGCCGACGGCGAAGTCGGACGATAAATACCTGCGCCGCGAAAGCATCAGCGGCGCCTTCCAGCGCGAGATTACGCTGCCCGACACGGCCGACCTGTCCAAGGCCGAGGCGACGTATAAAGACGGCGTCTTGACCGTGACCACGCCCAAGAGCGCCACCGCCGTCAACGCGCGCAAGCTACCCATTAAGAAGCTGGACTGACGTGCTTTTTTTTGAAAAACCGGAAGGGCCGCCATGAAGGGTGAGCCGGGCGAACCCAAAACCCGGGCGGCGTTAGATACCCGGCGGCGATCCAATCCCGGATTTGCCGAAAACACAAGGAGACACGACAATGAACAACCAGCAAGGCGGACAGCACGGTGGTCATCAGCAGGGTGGTTTCGGCCAGAAGAACGCCCAGCCCAACCAGACCGGCAAGCAGGCAATGACCGACAAAGACAAGAACGTGAAACAGTCCAAAGACACCAACAAGGGCGGCAGCTGCGGCTAACGCGCTTTAACACCCTTGATATTTAACAGGCCCGCCCTGCGCGCACACCGCGGGCGGGCCTGATATTTGACAACAGCGGGAGGCGGGCGACTGAAGCCACATTCGTGACGGATATGCCGGGAAATGAACCCGTCCGGGACGGCACCGACAGCGCGGCGTCCGCACGCGTCCGCAGCCCGGTTCTGTTCGGTATTTTCCTTCTCCTCCTGCTGGCGTCATTGCGCATCGCTTCGGACATCTGCGTGCCGTTCATGGCCGCCGTGATCCTGACGTTCGTGCTGCAGCCCTTGCACCGTTTGCTGTTGAAACTGCATATCCCTGCCTATGCCTCGGCGCTGCTGATCATCCTGATCCTCATGGGCGGCGTCAGCTTTCTTGCGTCCGCGCTGGCGGCGCCGGCCGCCGCCTGGACGGCGGAAATTCCCGAAAGCCTGCCCGAGCTGAAAGCCAAGCTGAAATTCCTCAGCCAACCGGTTGAAAAAACCCGCCAGATCATGTCGCAGGCCGAGGACATGGCAAGCCCCGGACCGAAGGCGACGCCTGTCGCGCTGCAGGGCAGCCGGCTGTTCGACCGCGTCGTGAACGGCACCGGCACCGTGATGGCGGAGCTGCTGACCACGCTGCTGCTGCTGTTCTTCTTCCTCGCCGCGGGCGGCATATTCCTGCGCCACCTGATCGAAGTCTTCCCGGGGTTCGCGGACCGGCGCCAGATTGTCGACATCCTGCATTGCGTGGAGAGTGACGTGTCGCGCTATCTCATGACGATCACGATTATGAATGCGGTGGTGGGGCTTTGCGCGGGGCTGATCATGCTCACCTACGGGGTCGACAGTCCGCTGCTCTGGGGGATCGTCGCCTTTTTGCTGAACTTTGTGCCCATCATGGGCCCGGTCATGGTCTTCATGACCTTCCTCGTCGTGGGCTTCATAAAAATCCCGGTCTTCTGGACGGCCGTCATGCCGGCCGTGCTGTTCCTCTGCACGCATGTGATGGAAAGCGCGGTCATCACGCCGCGCCTCCTGGCGCGGCAGTTCACGATCAACCCGCTCATCGTTATTCTGTCGCTGGTGTTCTGGTACTGGATGTGGGGCTTCGCGGGCGTGCTGCTGGCCGTGCCGATGGTCGTGGTCACGAAGATCATCTGCGGTCGCGTCGACAGCCTCAAACCCCTCGGGCACATGCTGGAGGGCTGATTAAAAATTGACGAAGCTCAGTCAGACTTTTTACGGCCTAAAAGGTAGCTGATCGCACAAAGGCCGATAATGGCGTAGATCGCCTTGCGCAGCGGCGTTCCCGGGATTGCGGAAACCTGCTTCTGCACATAGCTGCTGCCGCGGTCGACCGTATCCGCGGCCGTTTCCTTCAAGGTCGCGGCCAGCGCGCCGATATCATCGGCCACTTTGCTGACGTCGCTGCGCAGGTCTTTCATGCTGTCCTTGACGGGACCGGTGTCGGGCATCAGGCCGTTCGCTGTTTGTTGCATGCCGTTGAGGGCCGATTTAGCCTTGCCCAAACCGCTGTTATCGGTGAATTTCGCCATGGCTTTTTCCCTTTTGTGTAACATATTACTCATTGGCCAACCGCGCGACGCGGCGCTTGTTCCCGCACCGATTGTGCAGGTGCAGCAAGGCCGACGGGGGACGAAAAATTCTCATGGATGCATGTGTAATCGTTTGACGTTAGCGTTGGCGTTCGGGCATATTTGAAGCAGGCGGGCATTGGGACAAAAGTTATATTTTTCAGGAATTGGGGATGCGATGGCGCCATTTGACCGGGCCCTGCGGACAAAATCCTATATCGTGCAATGTCCTCCGGATACATTCGACCATGCCGCCTGGCTTTCGGCGGTTCATTCTGAAGTCCTTTCCGTCAACGAAGACACCCACAGCCTGCTCATCTTTCCGATGAGTGAACTCCTGCGCGGCCAGTTCGAAAAGATCGGTGCCTTCGTGGTCAGCGCGTCTGCCGGCTGAGCAGTCGTTTTTCCCTCAGCAGCTCAATCAATCTCTTTGCATCGCCAACCTTCGCCGTCACCCTCGGATCCGCGTTCGACCTGCGCGCGGACATTCATCTCTCATTGCCCAGCGCTTGTGGAGCGAATAAATACCGCGTAATTACCGGGGCTTTGCCGGCGATTTTGCTGCAATGCTTTACGTATGCTCAATTCCTATGGGGGAAGGGGCTCAGCCGCCGCTCTAAATAATTGACCTTAGCGCGTGGAATCGTGCATAGTATTCAAGGTGGGCGAGCATTTAAACTGGATTTCTTTTTACAGATTGGGGACAAGAATGGCAGCATCGGAGCAGGAAAGCCTGCAGTCGGAATTCTATATCGTTGAGTGTCCCGCCGACACTTTCGACCATGCCGCCTGGCTTTCTGCCGTTCATTCCGAGGTGATTTGCGTCAGCGACGAAAACCACCGCCTGCGCATCAATCCCGTGTCCGACATGCTGCGCGGCGAGTTCCGGAAGCTCGGCGCCTCCGTCACCGGCGTTTCCCGCCCGCGTTGATATGCCCGCCAAGGACATGCATTCCATGATCGAGCAGGAGCTCAAGATACAGCTCTCCGCACGAGATCTGGAAAAGGTTTTCCGGATTCTGAAGAAAAAGGCCGAGGGCAAGGTCGAGCATAAGTACATGCCACGCGCCTATTACGATACACACGACTTGCGGCTGTATGAGAACCATATCTCCGTCCGCATGCAGTACAAGCCCGGCAAGGGCGGCAAGATCGGTGGTTACGAGCAGACGCTGAAATTCGAGGTACCGCACAGCCAGGTCATCGTCAAAGGGGCGTTTTTACGGAAAGAGTGCAAGGATATGATCCGCACCCGGACGCCCCGGCTGGAGCTGGTCTCCGACCGGGAAGGGCGCATTCGCACCCGTCCTTACCGAAACAAGCGGTTCATCCATATTTTCACAGCCGCCATCGAGCGCCGGTCCTTCGAGATGAAGGTCGGCGGCGGCAAGAAGAAGGGGCTGGTCGAAGTGGCCTTCGACGTGGGCGAGATCATCCTCGACAGCAACGGGCGGCACTATCCGTTTTACGAGATCGAGATCGAGCTGGTGAAGGGCAACCCGGAGGCGATCGAGACCCTTGAGCGCAAGATCCGCGGCATTGCACGCACCGCATGCCTGCAGCCGCTGTCCAAATCCCAGCATGGCAGCCGGCTCTACCGCCGCTCGATCGCCCGCCGCAAGCCGCGGTGATTTTTCCTTGCGAAACAAACTGCTGAAATATTTTCTTCCTATCTCGCTTGCGCTTTCCGTGGTGCGCTCCTATGTCGGTGCGGCAAGCGAAGCGGGCTGGTGGCTGCAGGCGACGCCTGCTCTTGCCGGTCTTGGCGTGCTTATTGTTACACGTGAAAAAATCAAGCTAACGTCCTTTATTTACATGCTTATCTGGTTCCTTGCGGTGGTATTGCTCACGGGCGCGCACTACCGCTATGGCGAGGTGCCGGTTGCAAGATGGTTCATGAACAGCTTTAACTGGGCAGGGAACCTCTATTATTTCTTTGAATATTTCACTGAAGGAACGGTGCTGGCCCTGCTGTTCCGCGAGCTGCTGCTGCGCGTCCGCAACATGAAACGCGGGTCGGGACTTTTCGCCGCCAGCACGCTCTGCAGTCTCGCGCTCAGCGTGGCCGTGGCCGCGCTGCAATGGGCTGCCGGCCTTCCCATAGGCTCCGCCGGTCTGTCGTTGGCGGCGCTCTGCGCGCTGGCGGGCGCTGTGGCCGGGTTATTGACCTTATGGCCGCTCCATGACCGCGTCCTGCGCAAAATCTGGAAGTCAAAGATCGGCCCGGTCCGCTGGATCGACATCGTCGCTTAAGAGCTCATCAACACATAGTGCAAATCGCCCTCTCCATCCTTCCCCAGAGAGGAAGTGGAGTTATGGATAGAGAAAATTCTTCCTCTCGAAGCGGGAAGGCTCTGTTTTTTTGACGGCGAATGGTCAAATATATCTTTCTGATTATTTTGCTTTCCTAAAAGGGGTTCATCTCGATGCGTGGTTTGGTTCTGGCATGTCTGGTATTGGGGCTGGCGGCGCTGCCGGTCATGGCGCAGGCCGAAAAGGCGGTCGCCGTGACCTCCTCATCCACGCCGGCCACGCAAAAGTACAACAGCACGGATGCGCAATATCTCGCCATGGTCGCCGATGCCACGGCCGGCAAGGACATCGACTGGCAGAAGCTGCGCGAGCTTTACACCGAGACCTCGTTCTACGACCCCTACGGCGGCGCCCAGGCCGTGTGGTACATGCTCCAGCGCGCCGGGCAGCAGACGGTCTATGATCCCAGCCCCGAGGCGCGGCAGGAATACAACAACCTGCTGGCCCAGCATTTCGCGCATTTCCGCTCCCACATGCAGGCGCTGGACATGATCGAAAAGGGCCACCTGCCGGCGTCCGAGCGCAACTTTCACCAGAAAGCGCTCTCCGCCATCACTGCCGCGATCACCGCGACCGGCGACGGCAAGTCGCTCGACACCGCCTTCCGCGTCATCGACCCGGCGGAAGAGACGATGCTGCTGAAGACCTATTTCCACTACAACCTGGACAGCCAGGAATTTCAGCAGAAAGAGGGCCATTTCTGGGACGTGCTGAACTACACCGACCCCGCCAAGGGCGAAAAGGGCAGCCTCTATTTCAACGTCGACCAGATCCTGACTGCCCCCGCGAGATCGGCGCAGAAGTAAATATCTCTCCATCATCGTTATCCTCGACCGCGCATGGCGCAGCCGTGTCGCGAGCGCGGGTCGGGGAGGACAATCAGAACAAAGGCTTAGGGGGAGCATGCCGCCCACAGATTGACTAAAAAACCTCACGCCGTACTCATTTTTCTCTTTGAAAACGGGTGGAACTGCGATATATAACCGTTAACGTTAATCTCCCGACATTTTAAAAATCCTCAAATCCGGCCTCCGGAAACGAGGGGCCTCGGGGGAAAAAGCGGGCTAAAGGAGCGTGGCTCAATTGGTAGAGCATCGGTCTCCAAAACCGAGGGTTGGGGGTTCGAGTCCCTCCGCTCCTGCCACTCTAAGCTAAAGCTTCGGGTGGCGCGGCCACCCGGACTAATAGTTGCAGGGTGTCTTCCCAAGCCGCTGATGCGGGGAGACATCGTTAAGGAACAAGGTCGAGATGATCAACAACGCCATCCAGTTTCTCCGCGAAGTGCGCATCGAGTCACAGAAGGTGACCTGGCCGCAGAAAAAGGAAGTCATGACGACGACCGTCGTCGTTCTCGTGATGATCGGCATCATGGCGGTGATCCTTCTGGGCGTGGATTTCGTGATTTCCCACACGATCCAGGGCATTCTCGATTTAGGCAAGTAATACAAGGCAGGTTTTATCATGGCAAAGCGCTGGTACGTTCTTCACGTTTACTCCGGCTTTGAGAAAAAAGTCGCAGGCTCCATCATGGAGACCGCGAAAAAACGCGGCCTCGATCAGTATATCGAGGAAGTGATGGTTCCCATCGAGGAAGTCGTCGAAGTCCGCCGCGGGCAGAAAGTGAATGCCGAGCGCAAGTTCTTCCCCGGTTACGTGCTGGTGAAGATGGAAATGAACGACGACGCCTGGCACCTCGTCAAGAACACCCCGAAAGTGACGGGCTTCCTGGGCGCTGCCGGCACCAAGCCGCAGCCGATTTCCGAGAACGAGGCCAACCGCCTCATGAAACAGGTCGTCGAAGGCGCCGAGCGTCCGCGTCCGTCCGTTTCGTACGAGATCGGCGAACAGGTCCGCGTCTGCGACGGCCCGTTCAACTCGTTCAACGGCACGGTCGAGGAAATCGACGAAGGCCGCTCGCGCCTCAAGGTGCTGGTCTCCATCTTCGGCCGCTCCACGCCGGTCGAGCTGGAATTCAGCCAAGTCGAGAAGACCTGATTTTCAGGCTGGTTTCATCTAAACAAGGCGTTAATCACAAACTGTCCGGCCCGAACACTGGCTGATGTCATAGCCATTGAGTTTCCATCGCTGCAGGATGCCGAATGGGTAGTGCGCGGCGGGAGGCGTCGCGCCACCGTCAAAAGCCGGGCAGGGGTTGAAGGCCTTGTTCTCCGGCTCGTGCATTCTCAGGAGATCGCAGCGCGCGTCCTTGCTGCCGCTTTCGGCCGCCTTGAACAGCAGGTCGACGCCCTTACTTTGCTGCTCCGTCGGCGAGTCCGGGTTGAGCCTGGTTGAACGCAGCGCCGCGGCGCCGAGCTGGTACTGGGCTTCCGCGCTTCCCGCGTTGGCCGCCGCCTGCCACCACTTCTTGCCGCTGCCGGGGTGGGCGCGCTCCATCTGGTCCGCACAAGGGGAACAGCCGGTGCAGGCCTGCGCCGGCGCGGGGATAGAGCTTCGCCAGGCGGAGCGCCGCTTCCGCATCCCCTTTTTCGGCGCCGGCCTCAAGTGCTTCGACGTCGACGCCTTTCAACCCCCAGTAGTCGAGCGCCTGGGCGTGATCGGGCTGCAGGCCCGGACCGCCGGTTTCATACAGGTATCCCAGTTCGCAGCGGGCGCGGTCCGCATATTCTTTTTGCGTCAGCAGTGATTTCTGCCACGCCGCCGCCTTCGCGTAGTCTTTCATGTCTTTCTCGTAGAGGTCGCTCACCTCCCCGACGGATAGTTCATCGCTGTTTTTTGCGGCTATGAGAAGCCATTTTTCCGCTTCGGCGGGTTTCTCTGTTTTAAGATATTCGCCCAGGGCGATCTGCGCGATCCAGAGTCCACCGTCCGCGGCATGCTCGAATTCGGCAATCACCTCAGGAGAATTGTTATGCGTGAGGAGGTCTGACAGGGTGCCAATCTGCATATCGTCATGCGTCAGGTCTTCCGTCTTGTCGGTGCGCGGACCGCTGAAAAAAGCATGCAGGACTTTCACGACATTGGCGGGGGCCGCCGCGGCGCTTGCGGTCAGGGCCTGGATTTTTTCCACCACCTTCGGATCCTTCGTCGCCTGCGGATCCGAGCTGACCGCCTGCAATGCCCAGGCAGAGCCGCTGGCGGCGGCTTGCAGGCACCAGTTGGTCTTCTGCGCCTGCGTCATCAATCCCAGCGGAAAAAAGTGGGGCTGGCACAGGCATTCCTCGGCATGCCGATCGCCTTTGTCGGCGCGGGCCATCATGGCTCGATAGAATGCTTCCAGCTGCTTGGGAAATTCCTGCTGGAGACGCATAAAGGTTTGCGGAGACATTCCGTCGGAGGGCATCGTGGGCCCCTCGGGTCCATCGCAACCCGCCGGCCCACCCTGCTGCGCCCGCGCCGCGCCGGTGCACAGACAAAGAACAAGGAGCAGGGGGATTAGAATTTTGCGCAGCATGAAAAATCCGTACTTGTAATGGGGGTTCTTATAGCCGCTTCGAAACGAACTTCCTTTCTTCCAGCCTACCGCGCCGTGCGGGGAAAAAAACGCCGAAAGTGACAATGGCTTGTGGAACGACCGGCGATGCACCGAAATTAATTTGACATAATAGCGGAGAATCGGTATCGTTGTCCCCGCAGCCTGCATCTTACGCCGGATGGTTTAGGGTTTCACGTCCGGGTCCCGTAGCAGCGCCACTTGCAAAACACCGCAAAGGATTTTTGTGGTTCCCCGTTTTGCAAAGGACACTCTCATGGACGATCAGCTCAAAAAAGACATTCACGAAAAATATGGCGCTGACTATTACCAGGCCGCGCGCCAGCGCCGGACCGGTTTCTGGAAGGCGCTGACAAACATGAATGACAAGATGGAAGCGGCACTGGGCAAGATTGACATCCAACCCTTCGGGGCCGCGTTGCTGCTGACGGCCACCGCCTTCATCACCGCTATTCCCTTGGGGATTTTAGCCGCAACCGCGGTTTTCACGCATGGCGCGCTCACGGGCAAGGCGAACCGCGCGTCGCGCGAAGAAGCCAAGGCGGATATCGATCGCGACATCGATAGCGGCGTTCTCACCGAAAAATACAAGACTGTTCTCGACGCGCGCATCGGCGACCTGCAGAAGCAGGTCGAGCATTACACGCAGCAGAAGGCGCAGCTTCCCGAAAAAGGCGCCGCCGCCGCGGCATTCGCGGAGGCCGTCGCGAACACGCCCGCAGATGGTCCCGCGGCACCGGTTCCCGTGCCGCCTGCGGCGACGAGGAGTTTATAAGGACGGTTCATCCGTTCTGCGACATGACGGGAAGGGCACCGGGGATTTCACCGGCGCCCTTCCTGAAACGATTTTGGATATAACGTAAGTGTGCATAAACGGAGGAAAAAAATGCCCGGACAAGAAAAAAATTACGTACTTACAAGCTGGATCCAGGAAGCCAAGAGTGAAATGCGGATCGACGTCGCGCGCGAGGAAGAAGGGCAACGCAAGCACAAAGCGCTTCTGACGAAAGTCTTCGAGAACATCTGCCGTCCGTTGAAAGACCTCGAAGCGATGCCGGGCTCGCGCTTTTCGTTTGAATGCCATGAGCGCAACGATGGAGCCGTTATCGAAACCAATATCCCGACCATCTCCGCGCTGCCCGGCTTTGGCTCGGCGACGACGAGAACCGACGGCAAGATGACCATCGAGATCAGCTCTGCCGGCGAGGTAAGGGCAATCGGCGATCTCGTCAAGGTCGACGGCTATTATTACGACTCCACGCGACATGAAACCGTCAAATCGGACATCGACAATTGTAAGGCGGCGCTCAAATTCGTCGTCAGGCAGGCAACGCTCAGGGGAGTGGTATCGTGACGGGGCTTCCCTTTAGCAGTCAGGACTGCAACTCATCCATCTTGTCGCGCGTCAGCCGTGAATCTTGAAGTGGAGGATGAAAAATGTCAGAAGAAGTCACAAGCAACGTCTCTATAAACTCAATTCAGGGGGCCAAAGGCCGCAGGCAGATCCGCCTGATGAACGAACAATACGAGGCTATCCGTAAACTTGCTGATCCGGCCGAGCGGTTGCTGCGTTACCACGAACTGACCGAGTGCAGCACCGCCGTGCTCGCCAAGTTGGATCGAAAAGAAAGCCGGTTCGTCGTATCCAGTTATGTAGCGAGCTTGGTGGGCAGCCTTATCGCCGTGGCAATGTGCCCGCCACTCGCGTTTCCTATCATGATCGGAGCGCCTTTCGCGTTTGCTTTCGCTTGTCCTTTGTTCTTCCCCACGCGTAAGGTCAAGGAAATACGTGATGGAAGCAAAAATGCTGAAGAGTACGCGTACCGGTATGCCACAACGGAAGGCTTTTTGCCTTCTCCGCACCTTGAAGCCGTTACGAAGACCTTTCCCTATCTGAAGGAAAAGTTCCGATCAACTGCAGAATGTAATGAAGCCGCAGGCTCGCCCAAAAAAAATCCTCCCCGCCAAACCGTTTCTGAATACCCGGGCTATTTTGGTCCCTCGGGGCCCTACAGCCCTCCCTGGGGCTTCCGCGGTAGATAAAGTGCAATCCATTCAATAAATAGCTCTCGGTGAAGCCAACAGGTCACTTCCTACCTCCAAACGCTCAGCACCGTGTTCTTCAGCGGCTCGACGGGGGCGGAGCTGACGCGGCTGTTGAGGTCGAAGTAGTTGACGATGGCGCTGCGGGCTTCCTTGCGCGAGATGTCGGCGGAGGCGGCGGCGAAAGCGGTGGAGAGGGCCTTGCCCGCGTCGCCGGTTGCGCCAGCCGACAGTTTTTTGAATTCGCTTTCCGGCAGTTCGACTTCGACGATGCCGTCCGCATCCAGCGTCAGCCAGGCTTTGCCGACGCCCGCGATCTCCGCCGTGCCATAGCCGCCGTCGAGGCCGAAGTATCTCGCAAAGACATTTCGGCTTTCCTTGCGGTCGAGTTCCGCTGATGCGGTGTTGAACGCATCGGTCAGACTCTTCGCTTCCGGGGCGCCGAAGCTGGCGGCGAAATTCTGGAACTCTTCTTTCGGAAGCCGGATGGTGACGGATTTTTCTGCGGTCATGGTGATGAGGCTCCTCGGCTGGAATTGAATTTCTAAAAGGGGAAGGATAGGCGGGAAATGCAGTTATGTCAAAGGCTTAGTTTCGTTTAATTCCAATGCGTTGACATTCTTACAGGGGCACTTATCTTAAATTGAACAGTGCATTATTTCGCACTTCCTCCGGGGTTTCTCATGACTGCGCCAGGCGATCTTTCAGACGATCAGCCGTTTCTCCAGCAGAGGCTAACGCGCCGGAACCTGTTGCGCCGCCTGGGCGGTGTTACGCTCGCGGCGGCGGCACGATCTTTTCTTCCCATCAGCGTGCAGCGCGCGCTTGCGCAAACGCCGAACCGGCCCGGCACTTTCGGCGACATCAAGCACATCGTCCTGCTGATGCAGGAGAACCGCTCCTTCGACCATTACTTCGGGACGATGGCAGGCGTGCGCGGCTTTAGCGATCCGAACCCGATGATGCTCCCGACCGGCAAGTCCGTCTTTCATCAGCCCGACCCGGTGAACCCGCTCGGCTACCTGCTGCCGTTCCATCTCGACACGCGCGCGAGCGCGGCGCAGAAAACACCCAGCACCGATCATTCCTGGTATGCGCAGCATCTGTCGTGGAACAAGGGCCATATGGACCGCTGGGTTTCCACGCACCGCGATATGGACGGCAAGAATGGTCCCTACTGCATGGGCTATTTCGCGCGCGAGGATATTCCTTTCCATTTCGCATTGGCGGAATCCTTCACGCTCTGCGACCATTATTTTTCGTCGGTGATGGGGCCGACCTCGCCGAACCGCATGTACTGGATGACCGGCACGCTCGACGCCGACGGCAACAACGGCGGGCCGATGCTGAACAACACGCCGCCCGAGGGCGGATTGACCTGGAAAACCTACGCCGAGCGGTTGGAGGAGGCGGGGATCAGCTGGAAAGTCTACCAGCAACGCGACAATTACGACTGCAATATGCTCGAAAATTTCCGCACCTTTCAAAACGCTGCAACGGGCACCCCGCTGTACGAGCGCGGCATGCGGCGCGGCGGCGACGGACAGTTCGAACACGATGCCCGGCACGACAGGCTGCCCGCCGTATCCTGGATCATCCCGACGAGCGATGAGTCTGAGCACCCCGACTTCACGCCCGCCGACGGCGCGGCCTTTATTGCGCGCAAGATCGGCGCGATCGCCTCGAACCCGGATGTCTGGGCCAAGACGCTGTTCGTCCTCAGCTATGACGAAAACGACGGCATCTTCGACCATGTGGCGCCGCCCTGGCCGCGTCCCGGCACGCCCGGCGAATATGTGATGCGCATGCCCGTCGGCGCGGGCTTTCGCGTGCCCTGCATCCTCGTCTCGCCCTGGACGGCGGGCGGCTGGGTCTGCAGCGAGAGGTTCGACCACACCTCGAACCTGCGCCTCTTGGAAAAATTCACCGGGGTGAAGGAGCCGAACATCAGCGACTGGCGGCGGCAAACCTTCGGCGACCTGACTTCGACGTTGAGGTTCGCCGATCCGAAACGAGAACCGCCTCCGCTGCCGCCCGCGGAGCCGCGCAGCTTCTCCGCAAAGATCGAGGACGCCGTCAAATCCCTGCCGCCGATCCCCTTGGCCGAACAGGCCATGCCCGCGCAGGAAAAGGACGCCTCGCGCAGCAAGTAGTTGTTATGTCGTTGCGGATTTATCGGCGGGCGCATTGCGCGCCGCCAAGGCGGCGAAATCGCGGGCCAGCGCGTGATAGAGCGATATGGGGCTCATCAGCCGCGACACGCCGCAAGCGAGGATGGCGACCGCCACGAGCGGGGCGGGCATCACCGACTTGCCGGTCACTTCAAAAACGATGATCGCAGCCGTGATCGGCGCCTGCGTCACACCCGAGAAGTAAGCGACCATCATCAACAGCACGACGGTCTGCACGGAGCTATGCGGAAACCAGTCCGCCACCGACGAGCCCAAGGCCGCGCCGACCGACAGGCTGGGCGAGAAGATGCCGCCCGGCAGGCCGCTGATGGCGGAGAGGGTGGTGGCGAGGAACTTGGCGATGGAGCAACCCCAGGACGCGGTTTCCTTGCCGTGTAGTATCGCGTTCGCCAGCGCGTAACCGGTGCCGTAGGTCGCGGCGTGGGTCGCAACACCGAGCGCCGCCACAATCAGCCCGCAGGTGACGGCGAAGCTGATCGGATATTTGCCGACAAGGCCCCGCGACGCCCGCTGC
Organism: Alphaproteobacteria bacterium; assembly: GCA_025934695.1. GTDB lineage: Bacteria > Pseudomonadota > Alphaproteobacteria > Micavibrionales > UBA2020 > JAPWJZ01. The sequence goes on along the minus strand of JAICWS010000001.1, from coordinate 908,422 downwards.
AACAACAGCTTGCCGCGCGTCAGCGCCCAGGCGAAGAGGCTGCCCGCAAAGCCGCCCGCCACGCCGATGACGAAAAGCGGCCAGCAATCGGTGACCAGCGAAAACTGCGCGTCCGCCTTGCCGAAATAATTATAGTTCCCAAGGATGCTCATCGAGGCTGCGCCCGACAGGACGATGGCGATCAGCACCAGGCCGCTGGTGCGGCGCTGGAAGCCGCGCGCCATTTCCTCGATGGCGAAAACGATGCCCGCAATGGGGGTGTTGAAAGCGGCGGCCACGCCTGCAGCCGCCCCGGCCAGGATAAATCCGCGCACCGCATTCTGCGACCGCGCGCCGGAACAGAGCATCAGCAGCGACGCGCCGACCTGCACCGTGGGTCCTTCGCGCCCAATGGAAGCGCCGCCCAAAAGCCCGAGCGCGGTCAGCGCCATCTTGCCGAAAATCACGCGCGGACCCAGCAGCCACTGGCGCTCCGCCGTCGCGCGCGTTTTATGCGCGGCGATCGCCTGCGGAATGCCGCTGCCCGGAATGCTGGGAAACCATTTGCGCGTCATCCAGGCGGTTGCGCCGAACACGAGCGGCGTGATGAGAAGCGGCCAGTAAGGGCTCGCCTTCACGGCGACGAGGAACGCCGCCTGCACATGATCGGCCACGACGCTGAAGCCGGCGGCCAGCAGGCCCAGGAGGATCGCGCCCGCCCAGAACGAAAACCGCTGCCGCCAGAGCGTGAGCGATCCTAATTCATGGATAAGCCTGCGCGTCCGCCATGAAAGTGGCGTCGCGTGCGAAAAATCCTCGTTGATGGAAGTCATTTTAACCGACCAAAAGCTGGAGCCGATAAGTAATGCTAGCTGATTTCGGGAAGGCTTTCCAGTAGGGCGGAGGTCCAGGTTAAAAAAGTCCAATAGAATCAACGATAAACTTCTTCATGAAGGACAATCAAAAGTTGTATTTCTCTTCGCCGGATACCCTTGCGGGTGCTGTTTATCAGAGAGACTCAAAGGGGGGCTATTTCTTCGGCTTGCCGAAACGGAAGCAGCAGGCATTGTCGCCGCGCGCCATGCAGCTGGTCTGTTCGACCGCGCTGCCGGTTGCGGCGGAGAGCAGGGAGGTGTCGAATTTGCAGATCTGCGGATATTGCCGTGCCAGCTTGTGGAACACGCAATTATGCGCCCGGATGACGGTCTCGCCATTCTCGAAGTCCGTTTCCGCGTCATAGCCCAGGCCTGTCATGGCGCCCGCCAGCGCGCCGATCTGGACAGCCGATCCGGTCGCGCCCGGCAACTGGTTTTTCAGGGATGCGCCGACATCTTCGCCCATGGCGGCAAGGTTCTGTTCGAGCTTGTCGTCGCCGATGCTTTTATGCATGGCCTGCAACAGCAGTTCCGACATCCAGGAATACTGGCGCGGGAAAAGCTCGAGCCCCTTTGGGGTGATGATATAAACATGCTCGGGCCGGCCGCCGGAGGGCAGGGCCTCGCCGCGCGAGACAAGCCCGTCGCGCTCCAGCCCCAGCAGGTGCTGGCGCACGGCATTGCGGCTGATGCCCTGTTTTTCCGATAGCGCATCGATGGTCAGCCCGCTTTTATGGCGCAGGAGCTCCCGCAGGAGCTCCCCCTGTGTACCGCCGGCGGGTCTGTCTAAAGACGTCTGCAAAGCCTGCTCCAGTATTGTGGGTAAACCTCATTTTATCACGTTTTTATGGTGTTTTTCAACTAGAAACAGTTAAAACATAAAAAACTTGATAAAGGCTCCGGGATTTGCTCATATGCCCCGTCATTCGACGGGAATCGCCAGGCAATTCCCGACAAGTTCTTGAGCCTTTGACAGGTTCGGAAAAGAACGCACGTATCGCGCCCCGATGCGTGCGTTTTTCTTTTTCGAGTCGAGGTGGCGCAGGGCAATGGACAATTAACATAGTAGTCGCGTCGCTTAATTTTTCAGAAATGAACGCTATATGGACTTGCTGACGCGATGGACTTGGTGACGCGGACCGCTTTACCTTTAGGTCATATTTCCATGCTATTCTGGCTCAGCCGTTTAAATCACGGGTGCATTTTTTTAAGGGGAAAGAACATGCCGTTTTCAAAAAATTCCGTTTTCACTGTCCTGATCGCCCTGGCGCTGGTCAGCGCCGCGCCGATATATGCGCATGCGCAGCAAAAAGAAGAGGCGCCCGCGGCCCAGGCGCCGGATGCCGCATCAGACGCGGCGTCAGCATCCGACGCGCCTTCAGCATCCGACCCCGCTTCAGCATCCGACGCCGCTTCGGCACCCGATGCGGCTTCAGCCTCCGAAGCGACGTCCGCACCCGATGCGTCTGCCACTAGCGCCGACAAGCAAGCGGCGGCGGCGCAGGCGCAGCTCGTGCACGGGCCCGCCAAGGTGCCGCTGGGCGACCAGGCGGTCATGGACATGCCGCAGGGCATGGTCTTCGTGCCCAAGGATCTCGCGCTCAAAATCCTCGAAGCGTCCGGCAACAAGGAAGAGGGAGACGGATTCTACGGCATGTTCCTGCCCGAGGACCGCGAAAAGAATGGATGGGCGGTGGTCGCCAAGTTCGATGACAGCGGCTTCATCAAGGACGACGACCAGGGCAGCATCAAGCCCGACGATATCCTGGCCGACATGAAGCGCGGCGTCGCGGAATCAAACGAGGACCGCAAGGCGCGCGGCATTCCCGAATTCGAAATCGTCGGCTGGATCGAACAGCCGCATTACGATTCAAAGGCGCACCAGCTGATCTGGTCGGTCGAGGCGAAAGAGGCGGGCGCAAAAGCCGCTGATGAGAATTCCATCAACTATAACACGTTCGCACTGGGCCGCGGCGGCTACATCAGCCTCAACCTGCTCACCCAGCGCTCGACCGTCGATGCCGACAAGAAAGTGGCGGCGACCCTGCTCGGCGACCTGCATTTCAACGAAGGCAAGAAATACGAGAACTTCGACCCCAAGACCGACAAGATCGCGGAATACGGGCTGATGGCGCTGTTCGGCGGGCTGGTCGCGAAGAAAGTGGGTCTTATCGCCCTGGCGGCGGCCTTCATCCTGAAGGCGAAGGCCGTGATCGTCGCGGGCGTGGCGGCGGGCTTTGCGGCAGTCAAGAAGTTCTTCAAGCGCCGCGACCCGACCGTGTAAGGACTGAATGCTTAAAGCGCTGCTTCTTCTCTTCAAGGCCGGCAAGTTCGGGCCGATCCTGCTCACCTGCGGCACGATGCTATTGTCGATCGCGGTTTATGCCTCGATGTACGGCTGGCCGTACGCGGTGGGATTTATCGGCCTGATCTTCGTGCATGAGATGGGCCATTTCGTCGCGGCAAAGCAGCGCGGACTGAATGTGGGCGCGCCGACCTTCATCCCCTTCGTCGGCGCCTGGATCGAAATGAAGGACCAGCCGCACGACGTCGAGACCGAGGCCTATGTCGGCCTCGCCGGACCTTTCACGGGGACGCTCGGTGCGCTCGCCTGTTATTATTACGGGCGAACCTACGACGACCAGCTTTTGCTGGCGCTGGCCTATGCGGGGTTCATGCTGAACCTGTTCAACCTAATTCCGCTCTCGCCGCTCGACGGCGGGCGCGTCTCGGCCGTCCTGTCGCCACGCATCTGGCTGGTGGGCGCGCCCATTCTCGTGGCGCTGTTCTTTTACATGCCGAGCCCGCTGCTGATTATGATCGCGATCTTCGCCTGGCCGAATCTTCGCCGCGCGCTGCATTATAATCCCGACGATCCCGCAAACGCCGCTTACTACGGCATATCCCTGGAACATCGGCTGTTCTACACGGGCTTCTATCTGGGATTGACCTGTTTCCTGGCGCTGATGTCTTACGACCTGCACCAGATGCTGCACCCGCATCCATAAAACTCAATTTCCGTCATTCGACGCCGGGGATTTCGCGTTCCGCGAGGTCCTTGGCGCGCTGCAGCGTTTCGGGGTCGAGCTGCCGGACAAGCTCCTTCAGGCGCAGGCGCGCCATGGCTGCGGCCGAGCGGTCGCGGCGGTTTTCGGCGGCGGCGCGCAGCCAGCGATACGCCTGCGCCTGGCTGTCGTCGGTCGTGCCGTTGAGATAAAACTGCGCCACCACGGACTGCGCCTGCGGGTCGCCCTTGCCGGCGGAGATCATGCAGTAATCCATCTGCGTCCGCCCGTTCTCCCAGACCGGCTGGGTGCTCAGGCACATATCCCGCGCATGCGACGCCTCCACCGCCGGTGAAAGCGGCGGCATCATGGTGCGGATTTTCGGCACGGCCTCCTGCATGCCATGCCAGCGGAACAGCACGCCCGCATCGAGCAGCAGGAAGGCGAAAATCAAGGCGATAACAGGGCGATAAAGGTTCACGGATTTTGTGCTCCTTTCGGATGCCAACGCTTTGATTATGCGTGCGAGTTCCCGTTTGACATTATACATAATCATTGATATTATCGATTAAACTATAAAAGCGGTATTTAAATACCACGAGGGATCCAAGGCGGCGCAAAAATAACCGGGGCATTTCTGCCCCTAGGAAGCCGTCCGCGTCCCTCTCGCAACGCGGGAGACAACGATGGTTAAGCAGGAACAGATTTTCAGTACAAAGGCCACCGACGCGCTGTTCGAGGCGCTTCGCAAAGGCTGGACCAAACGCGCGCTCGAAGCCCTCGACCAGGGCGCCGACCCGAACGGCGTGCGCGACGAGGCTCGAAATTCGCCGCTGATCGTGGCGGCGCTGTACTTCCAGCCGCAGGTGACGAAAGCGCTGCTCGACAAGGGCGCGGACCCCGACTATGCGCGGCGCGGCGGCGACACGGCGCTGATGATGACCGCCCTGTCGAACGACCGCGAAAGCGCGAAGGCGATCGTCGACGCGGGCGCGAATATCCTCAGGCAGAACAACGCGAACCGCGACGCCATGATGTGCGCAAGCGCCGAAGGCAACCGCGCGCTCGGCGACCTGATGTGGCAATGGGCGGAAGAGCGCGAGGCGCGCCTCGGCCTCGATACGATCACGAAAATCCACCAGAACATCCGCGACATGGTGGCGCGCACCGTCACTATCTACGCGAATGATGAGCCCGCGCAGCGAAAGCGGCCCAAAGAAATGGGTCTTGGATGATTTGCACGGGTGAAAGAGAGTCCCAATGGCTAATGTGACCTCGGCCAGCGACGTCGAGAAGGCCCGGCAGTTATTCGATGCCATCCACGGTGGCAACGATACGACCTTCATTCGCCAGGCGCTGTCGGAAGGCGCTGACCCCAACGCGGCGGTTGACGGCGTCCCGGCGCTGGTCCGGGCCGCCGAGGTGGATAATGCCGAAGCTGTCGACCTTCTTATCCAAAACGGGGCGAATCCCGACGGGCCCGACAAGAAGGGACGCACGCCGCTCTACGCCGCCGTGGAATTGGGCAAAAAGCGCGCCATCGGCGCGCTTGCCGCGGCAGGCGCGAACCCTGATCTTCCCGGTCCCGATGGCATATCGCCGCGCGCTTATGCGCAGGCGAACGGCATGTCCGAGGTGCTGGCGCAGATCGAAGCCTCGATCGAAAGCGGCTCCCTCGAGCGCATGCGAAATTATGTGACGGTTGGCGACATTGACGGCCTGCGGAACGAGCTTGCGAAGAAGCTGGTGAAGGATTTCGAAAAGACGCCGGGCCGGACCGCGACGCCGCTTATGCTGTCCATCCAGGAAAACAGCCCGGAGGCGATGCAGTTGCTGCTGGAGGCAGGTGCGAAGGCGGAAACGATCTGCTGGGGAAAAGACACGCCGCTGGGCTATGTCATCCAGCATTACCGCGCCAATCCGCGTCTGGCCGAGCTGCTGCTGGAGCATGGCGCCAATCCGGACACCTGTCCGCCCACGCGCGATTATCCGCTGCTCATGGCGGCCGAAAACGGGCAGGAGGAGATCGTGAAACTGCTGATCCGCTTCGGCGCCGACGTCCATCTCGTGAACGTGTCGCAGAAAAACGCGGCCCACTTGGCCGCGAAGAATGGCCACACCGAAATCATCCCGCTCCTCAAAAATGCCGGTGTCGACCTGAACGCCCTCAATCGCAGCGGCAAGACGCCTCTGGATGTCGCCGTGATGAACCGCCACCGCGGTGCCTTCGACGCCCTGATCGCGGGCGGCGCCGACCCAAAGGTAACCGGCGAGGACGGTTTCAATACGGTCATGAAGGCCGCCTGGACCGGCGATCACGAGATCATCCCCACGCTGTTGCGCCATGGGATCGACATCAACGCCAAACGCGAGTCCGAAGGCACGACGGCGCTGCATCTTGCCGCCTTTCGTGGCAAAAGCGCGGCGGCGCAGGTCCTGCTGGACGCGGGCATCGATTACACGGCGGCAGACGACGAGGGCAAGACCGCCCTCGACATCGCGAAGGCAAGATCCTGCACCGGAGTGGCGGAGCTGATCCTCGACAAGATGGCGCGCGACGTCAAGGCGGGGCTGGCCGCTCCGCAGGTGGTTCGAAAGCCGCTGCGCATCGTGATGCCGGGAAGGCGCAATGGATAAGGCGGTCGATTTCGAAGCGGAAAAGGCCATGCACAATCTCGTCGCCGCGGCCTCGTCCGATCCCGTGCGGCTCAAAGAGCTGAAAGAGGCGGGCGTCGATATCGACGCGAAGAACGGTACCGGCGAAACGGCGCTGCACGTCGCCTGCGGCCTCGGCAACATCAAGGCCATCGAAAACCTGATCGACGCGGGCGCCGACAAGGACGCGCTGTCCAATCTTCCGTCCACGCCCCTGGGCGCCTGCATGGCCAATCTGCACATGGATGCGGCGGCGGTCCTGCTGCGGCGCGGCGCCAATCCCGACAAGCTGATCGACACGGATATCTCGCCGCTGGGCCTGGCGATCTCCTACGGGGACAAGGAGTTCACGCGCCTGCTGCTCGAACATAAGGCGTCGCAGTCCCCGCTTTTTCCCTCGACCGATCCGCCCGCCGTCATCGCGGCCGCGCGCGGCGGGCAGTTGCCCATCCTGCAAATGCTGATCGAGGAATTCGGCGCGACAGTCGACCAGTCCGCCGCGAGCGGCGAGACACCGCTCGCCTCGGCCTTGTCGACGCACCATAACGACTGCTTCGATTACTTGCTCGGCAAGGGCGCCGACATCCACTTTGTCAATGCGCAGAAACTGACGCCCGTTTATGCGGCGGCGGCCGCCGACAACGCCTATGCGACCGAAGAACTGCTGCGCCGCGGCATCGCCGTCGACGGCGTGCCGAATGAATCAAAGGTGACGCCGCTGATGTCGGCGGCTTTCGCCAAAGCCGCCAAAGCCGCCAAGGTGCTGCTCGACCACGGCGCCGCTATCGACACGCGCTGGCAGGGCGGCGTCCACGACGGCATGGACGCCCGCAGGATTGCCGAACTCGCGGAAGATGCCGTCATGATCGGCCTGATCGATGCGGAGGCGCGCAAGCGGCACGTGCATGCCGTGGAGCAGGATGCAGCAAAGGCGCATCATGGTGTGGCCGCCGCGGTGAAAGTCCGCAAGCCCCTGTCCTTCAAGAAAACGCCTGCCTGACATGCGCGGCGCGTTTACCCTTTGGCTTTTGATCCTGCTGATGTCCTTTACCTCGCCGCTGGGCGCTGGCGTCATGGCGGGCATGAAAGGCGGGGTGAGCGGCATGCTGGCCGGTTTTGTGGCCGGCGTGGGTATTGGCGCCGCGGGCTGCGGTTTCTGGTACACGGCGGGGCGGCGCGCCGGTGTTTATATCCAGAAGCATCTGGCGGCCGAGCGTCAGGAATTCGCCTTCGCCGCGCTTTACATCGCCGCCTTTATCTCGACCATCCTGACGAGCATTCTCGCGATGGACATCGCCTGGCATTTCGCGCCGCGGTGAAGACAGGAAAGCGCCGCAGGCATCCTCTTTCTAAAGAATTCAACCCACAGATGGACACAGATAGACACGGATATTCTTTCTTATCCTGTTCATCCGTGTCCATCTGTGGGTTTCTTAAATGCCTGCGGCGCAGGAAAGAATTCATTCGTGATGAAAATAACGTCGCCAGATGAGCTTTGGAAAATGCGCCAGTTTTTGGGGATATACGGGCGCGGTCAAATGCGGTAATTTTAAAGCGGTGTTTATCTCATCCGAAAAAGGGGATTGTCGTGAAACCCGTTTTCCCTCTCGCCTGCGCGCTATTGCTGTTCTCCGCGTCCGCTTTCGGCGCCGGGAGCCTGGACGCCGCGACCGCCTATTCGCGCGGCGATTACGCGGCTGCGATGAAGGCTTGGCAACCGCTGGCTGACGGCGGCGATGCCGATGCGCAATACGAAATCGGCAGCCTCTACGAGAATGGGCAGGGCGTACCGGCCGATCCGAAGAAAGCGGCGGTCTGGTACCGCAAGGCCGCACTGCAGGACCAGGTCTATGCGCAGTTCCGCATGGGAGAGCTGACCCGGCAGGGCATCGGCGTGCCGCGCGACAGGGTCACGGCGCTCGCCTGGTACCGCAAGGCCGCACAGAAAGGCTATGCGCCCGCGCAGGCCTGGCTTGGCGAGATGTATGCCCTGCGCCTCGGCATGAAACGCCCGGATTACGAAGCTGCCGCCCTGTTCGAAAACAAGGCCGCCGCCGCGGGCGATCCGGATGGAGAATATTTTCTCGGCATGCTGTACGCCGAAGGCCACGGCGTCGGCCAAAGCCACGAGGAAGCGGCGAAGCTCTTCCGCCAGGCGGCGGAGCAGGGCCAGGCCGACGCGCAATATCATCTTGGCCTCGCCTATGCGGCGGGCGAAGGCGTGAAGAAAGACAATACGGAAGCCTATGTCTGGTTCAGCCTCGCTGCGAACCAGAAACAGCCCGATGCCGCCGCCGCGCGCGACAAGGCGGCGGGTGAACTGTCCTCCGGCGACAAGGAAATGGCGGACAAGCGTATCAGCACCTGGAAGCCGACCCTCTATAAGGCTCCGGCGAAACCGACGCGGTAGGAGCTTTTTTCTGCACTCAACTCCTCAGTGCCACCCCGGCGAATACCGGGGTCCACGGACTACATCTTTTCAGCGTAACTGATAGCTGCCAGTTCCAAGCCGTTCGTGCAAGTCCGTGGACCCCGGCCTTCGCCGGGGTGACGCTGTGGGATTGAATGTGGCGCACGAGTTGAACGTGCTAAACGTTATGTTAAATATAAAATTCAGCTATTAGAAAGCGCTAGCGCCGCTTCATGCGAATTTCCGCCCGAATCTATTTCCTACTGATATAGTATGATTAATGCCAACCCAGACCCGCGAGATTTTTGAGCGCAATGCTGCTGTCCCTGAAGAGAACAAGCTTCAGGCCCAGTTCGCGCTGGCCGCCTTTGCCACGATCAAGGCGAAGAACATCACTTACGTCAGCGTGCCCATCACCAGCGGTCCCGAACTCTACGCCTTCATGGACCGCCACGGCTTCCGCTCGCAGGAGGAGGCGAAGCTGGACCGCGCCCTATTCCTGCGCGAGGTGATCGAGCCTAATATGGCGCGGGGCGTGAAGGGCGCGGAGGCCTGGGCGCAGAAGGGCGGGGCGGTCATCGCGCCCGCGGAATTCGATGGCGCGCTCTATCGCGCCTACGGCACCGGCGTCCACTGGGGTCCGAACGACTTCATGGGCATGTGGGTGCCGCTCATCGACGAGAAAATCACCAACATGGCGATGATGAAAGGCTGGGAGTATTCGAACGGTTGCGGGGAAGAATACCTGCAGGCCGTGCTGATGCAGATGGGCCGCCGTGCACGCAGCAGCATCACCATCGTCGACGGCGACAGCGCGCGCCCGATCCCGCTCGACGAAGGCATTGCGCTGATGGCGCGAGCATTCGAAGATATCATCTCCCGCGGCATCCAGCCGCGCAACATGGCCGAGACATTGGGCAAATTGCTCGAAGCGGAAGACCGGTTTTACCGCGAAAAGACCGCCGGCTTCGTGGCCGAACCGTCTGCCGTGTCGCCGGGCGCCGTCCGTCCGCGCAGTGCTGTGCCCAGCCTGCCGCCCTACGACCATGCCCGCGTGCGCGCGGTCGCGGAAGAGGTCGCGCCGCTGCTGCGCCAGTATTTCCCCGATGTGATGGCAAAGCTCAAGGCCACCTCGAGCTATGATTTTTCGCCCCTCAATGCGATCTTCAAGGCACCCGCGGTCAAACCCGCGCTCCCGACGCTCGCGGCATAGGGAGCGCGTCTCATGTATATCCACATCCAGTTGATATTACCATTCAGGCGCGGGCAAACCGGCGCGCGCGGGGGCACCCCTTGCCATATCCATTTGTGGAACGGCCGCATGCGCGTCTCCATGCGGCGGTAACAGCCCCCGCGTCTCATTTACAAATCCCTCCCGTTCTGCGAGTGATAAAGGAGCACGATGGAGCCGCTCAATGAGACTCGCCGCCATTTTCGTTTCGCTGTTTCTGCTTTTGGCAACGCGCGCATTTGCGGCCGATGCGGGGTGGACGGACTATGCCAGTCAGAAATACGGCATCACTTTTTCCTATCCGGCGGCCTGGCTCGCATATGCCGATGTGAATACGGAGTTCAGGACGAAGGGGGCTGGCCTCGGTAACCGACGTCTGCTTGACGCCCGGTCCGGTCAAGACACTGTCCTGCGAAGTCGTCGTGTACGTGATCCCGGCGGCAAAATTCTCGCCGCCCGCGAAAGGCACATTCCTTGGCCTTCCCATACAAAACAAGGCAGCGACGAAAGAATGGAACGGGAGCTTTATCACGAATACTGGCGGCGGCCCTCTGGATGCATCGGCAAATTATTACGCCGCGCACAATGGCTATGTGTATCTTGTGACGGTGCAGGGGCAAAAGGACATGGAGCAGGTGCTGAACTCTTTCAAATTCGGCGCGCCGAAACTCTGATCAGAATTACCTGAGCACTTTCGGCGTCTTCGACAGCGCTTCCGCCTGTGCCGCGATGGATTGCGCGACGGGCGACGCGTCTTTCAGCGCCTTGTCGACGGCGGCCGCGGCCTGCGCCGACGGCGCGCCATTCGCAGCCAGATCCTGTTTGATGAAATCGACGGCATTCACGAGATCCTTGTGCGCGCCCAGGTATTGCGGGTCGATGATCTGCCCTTGGCCGCGCTCGGCCACGTCGTGGAAAGACTTCGACAGGCTGTCGTTCCAGCGGGCCAGCGCCTGCGTGCAATCCGCATAGATGATCGTCTTCGCGTCGGGCGTCCACTTGCGGGCGTAGGGCGGGTTCACGCCGGCTTCGAAATCTTCCGTCTCTCTCACGAGGTTGGTGACGCGCTCGCCCATGATGGGGCCGAAGGCGCCGCGCAGCGTGTCGGCATTCGTATAGGCGCCGCGCAGCAGGGCGGCCGCGATAACGTCAGGATCCGACGACCAGCCGCTCTCCGCGACATAGCGGGCGAGGTTGATGTCGCGCTGGATGCCGGCTTCCTTGTAGTGGATCGGGGAATCCTCGATTTCGCACTTCAGCATCAATTCATGGGCCTTGCGGACGGTCGGATGGTCCGGCAGGCCAGAGTTCTCGAAACTGAACTGGTGATAGAGCCGCAACGCGCCGGTCATAGTTTCCTCCTGAAACGAAAGGTCCGAGAAGAATAGCGAATTCAAGGCCCTATGTCAATGTTTATGTCAAACATTAACTTTTAAGGGTAATTTAAGGCGGGGCTGCTAAACTCTTGACTATGGTAAATTATTACGCCGCCTACCAGATCGACGAGGCCTCGCGCCAGCAGCTGCAGGATATTTTCAAGCCGAAATATCCCGAGGTGGTCGCGCATCACATCACCCATAAATACGGGGCGGGGCCGGAAGACGTGCCCGCGCCGCCGCGGAACGTGCGGGTCGTGGGCTGTCACGATACGGGCGCGATCCAGGTCCTGGCCGTGGAGATCGACGGCCGCCGCCACCAGGAAACCGCGCCCGGCGCGGACAGGAAATATTACCACATCACCTTCAGCCTCGACCGCGCCCAAGGTGTGAGTCCCTCGAAGTCGAACGCCGCCCTGCGCAAAATCGCGGCGGAGCAGGGGGAAGAGGCGATCTATAATCTTCCGCAGCCGGTCGATATCAAGGCGCTGCCCAAACTGCTGCTCGACCCGCCCACGTTTGAAGAAGCGTCGCAGGAAGCCGCCGAAATCCTCTCGCATAAAACCCTAGGTCCCAATGGCATCATCGCTTATGCGGTGGTGAATGATGAAAAAGTGCGGGCTGATGGCACGCCCGAACCCTTCTTCAATCCGGCTTCGCAAAAACCGCTCAAGCTTGCCTATGCGTTTTTTGAAACGGACCGGACGGGCGTACCGGTCATCTCCGCGCCCGGCGGCACGCAAGATGTGGTCGCAACCAATCCGCTCACCGGCCAGACGCTGGAGATCGAGCTGACCAAGGAAAGCGCGCTCAGAAAAGCGCTCGCCATTATTGGCGCCGATGTGCCGAACACGCATGACACGGATAAGCTTGAGCATTATGCGCTCGCGAAATTCATCGAAAAAGGCTGGCAGCTGAAGATTGAGGACAGTTTCACCGCCGCCGTGCGCGAGGCGAAGGAAGAGCAGGGCATCGACCTGACCTCGCCCGCATCCTATATCGGCGCGCCGCAGCTGTACGACCGCAACGCGATCACCAAGCGCACCATCGACCGCATCGAAAAAATCCACCGCGCGCCGTTGTTCGATATCCGCAATGTGAACAGCATCGCGGATTTGAAAGGGCTGACGGACGATATTCGCGCCGCTGCGCCGCCCGCCGTATCCGCCGAGGCGCCCCAGCGGCTGTTCGCGATCCAGGTGCCGGGCTTCGGCGATGCGACCCCCGTCAATCTGCCCGACAAAATCGAAAGCAAGATCCAGGGCCGCGAAGGCGCGCGCTTTTACGAGAAAGGGCGCTTTGTCACGCTGGAGCAAATGGCCGCGCGCCTCGACGAAGCATTGCCGGTTGCAAAGGCCGAGCAGGACAAAGGCAACCCGTCAGCCGGCCGCGAAATCGTCGCGACCTACGAGCGCCTGCAAATCTTCCGCCGCATCGAAGCGGGGCTGGCGAAGCAGCTGCGCGCACAGGGGATTGCCGTCACGACCGACGTGCCGTTCGCCGATGCCGACAAGCCCGACAATATCGTGGCTGAATATGCGGGAACGGCGAGGCTCCCGGAAGGGCTGAAGAAACTAATCACGCCAAAGCCACAGCAGCTCTAAGCTGGAATATCAAATCAATGTCATTCCGAGCGCAGCGAGGAATTTTTCCAGGCTGACGCGATCATGCCTGACGCGGGGAAGATCCCTCGCTGCGCTCGGGATGACAGACCATAAGAGATTTAGGCGCCCGGCCCTTTGATCTTGATCTGCTTCAGCACCGGAATGCGATCGAGTTTTTCCAGCAGGCGCCAGTCGGGGGAATAAGCCTTGCCGTCGTGGATGATGTACTGGTCTTTGATCTTTTTCGGCAATTCGCCTTCGTAAAAGGTGAGGAGGGCGCGCTGGCGGCCGTTGGCGTCGAGGGGCTGAGCCTTATCTTTTTCGATGCTGAAGGCGCTCACCGTATATAAAAGGTCGGCCGGCACCCCGGCCAGCAGTTCGCTGATAATGGGCATCAACTTGCCTTCGCCGCGCGCATGCAGCGTAACGGGCAGGGTGCGGACGGGTTTCAGCATGTCGGCAGGGCAATCTTCCATTTTCAGCCCGTCTTCCACCGTGCCGATCTCGAGGTCGGTCGGGCTGGTGAAAAGCATTTTCGAGAATTCCTTGCGCAGATCGTCGGGAATGCGAAGGTCGGGGTCGATGCTGGGCACCAGCGGTTTTATGCGAAACGCGCGTTTCATTAGCTCTTCGTTCGACAATCCGCTGTTGAAAAACCTGGCAACCATCTGCTATCTCCGATACGCCTTCAGGGCGGTTCAGCCCCGCTTAAAAGCTGCCATATTATGGCAATTCTCGTTTCGCTATGTCAACGAATTTTGCCGGAACTGCCCCTTGTTTTCTTGAACGCCTACCTATTTTTCTCTTGCATTCCAGTGAAATGGCGGTATATTTGCCGCGCCTGACGATTCTTCGGTAAAAAATCGCCAGGCAATGCTGTGGGAGGCCTTCGGCAAAGACCAGCCGGGCCGTTACCACAAACCTTTGACCTTGAAAGGAAAAATAATGGCAAAGAAAGTACAGGGCTATATCAAGCTGGTCGTTCCGGCTGGTAAGGCCAACCCCTCGCCGCCGATCGGTCCCGCTCTGGGCCAGGCCGGCGTGAACATCATGGAATTCTGCAAGGGCTTCAACGCGCAGACCCAGGGCATGGAACCTGGCATGCCGATCCCCTGCGTGATCACCGTGTACCAGGACCGCTCCTTCACCTTCGTCATGAAGACCCCGCCGGCCAGCTACTACCTGCAAAAGGCCGCCAAGATCGAGAAGGGCTCGGGCACCACGGGCAAAGACAGCCCCGTCGGCCGCGTGACCAAGAAGCAGATCCGCGAGATCGCAGAAGCGAAGCTCAAGGACATGAACGCCGCGAACGTCGATACCGCGATGAAATCCATCGCCGGCACCGCGCGCTCGATGGGCATCGAAGTGGTGGAGGGCTAAGAACATGGCCAAGAAAAAAGAAGCCGCTTCCGGCAAGAAAGAAAAGCAACTCTATGGCAAGCGCCTGCGCGACGTGCGCAAGAGCATGGATCGTTCCAAGATCTGGCAGCTCGAGGAAGCCGTGAAGTTCATCAAGTCGAACGCAACCGCGAAATTCGATGAGACCATCGAACTCGCGATCAACCTCGGCATCGACACCAAGCAGTCGGACCAGAACGTCCGCGGCATGGTCGTCCTCCCCAACGGCACGGGCAAGAAAGTCCGCGTCGCCGTCTTCGCGAAAGGCGCAAAAGCCGAAGAAGCGAAGAAGGCCGGTGCTGACGTCGTCGGCGACGACGATCTCGCCCAGAAAGTGCAAAAGGGCGAGATCGATTTCGAGCGCGTCATCGCGACCCCGGACATGATGGGTACCGTCGGTAAACTCGGCCAGGTGCTGGGTCCGAAAGGCCTCATGCCGAACCCGAAACTCGGCACGGTCACGATGGACGTCACCACGGCGGTCAAGAACGCCAAGGGCGGCTCGGTCGAATTCCGCGCGCAGAAGGAAGGCATCGTCCACGTCGGCGTGGGCAAGGCCTCTTTCGACGAGCAAAAACTGGTCGCCAACATCCGCGCCCTCATGGACGCGCTCTTGAAGGCGAAGCCGCAGACGATGAAAGGCAACTACATCAAGAAAGCCTCCCTCTCGTCGACGATGGGCCCCGGCGTGAAGCTGGACCTGTCGAGCCTGCAGCGGGCTGCGTAAAGCAGCTCCGCTTGCCCCACCCCGGCGAAAGCCGGGGTCCAGACCCCGCCGCAAGGCGGCATTTATAAAGGCGCTTCGCGCGCTGGATCCCGGCTTTCGCCGGGATGGTCTGTAAGGGGAAAAGGGCGGCTTGAACTAACAGAAATTTGGGAGGCGGCCTTCGGGCCAAGTCCCAAACCCTGTCCGAGACTACTGGTACAAAGGCGCAAGCCTGCGGCTAAATCCCTTAACTAAAAGGGGGCCAGTACAGACGAGGAAGAAGAGTTTTTAACGGTACTATTTGTTATGGCTTGACGCTTCGGGACGGGAACTAAAGTGGGGCTCCAGAATAGCGGAACCCTCGTACAACCCGGCAAATTTCCCTTCAACAAGGAAGCTCGCCATAGCAAAAGAAACGGAGAATATCCCGTGGATCGTGCACAAAAAGCAGAAGTCGTCGCCGGCCTGCAGAAGACGCTGAGCGAAACCGAGTCCATCATCGTGGCCCAGAATACGGGCCTGACCGCTGGCCAGGTTTCGGAACTCCGCGTCCGCATGCGTAAGGAAGGCGTCGCTTTCAAGGTATCCAAGAACCGGCTCGTTATCCGGGCTCTCAAGGGTACGCGCTTTGAAGGCATCGGTCACATGCTGAAAGGGCCCGTCGCGCTTGCGACATCGAAGGACCCCGTCGCCGCCGCAAAAATCGCGGCCACGTTCGCCAAGGATAACGAAAAGCTCGTTATCATCGGCGGCGCGCTGGGCGATAAAGTCCTCGACAAAAAGGCCGTGGAAGCACTGTCGAAACTGCCGTCTCTGAACGAAATCCGCGCGTCTTTCCTGGGCCTGCTCAATACGCCCGCGCAAAGACTCGCCGTGCTCGCTCAGGCGCCGGCTTCGCAGGTGGCGCGTGTCATCAGCGCTTACGCCAACAAGGGCTAAAGCTTAACGACTGGTTAAACACAAACAACGAACTACATATTAGGAGAAACTAAAATGGCTGATTTGGCAAAAATCGTAGACGAACTCTCGAAACTGACGGTTCTGGAAGCTGCTGAGCTGTCCAAACTGCTCGAAGAGAAGTGGGGCGTTTCCGCCGCTGCTCCGGTCGCTGTTGCGGCTGTTGGCGGCGCCGCTCCGGCTGCTGAAGCGAAGACTGAATTTGACGTGATCCTTGCCGCTGCTGGCGACAAGAAGATCGAAGTCATCAAAGAAGTCCGCGCGATCACCGGTCTCGGCCTGAAAGAGGCGAAAGACCTCGTTGAAGGCGCACCGAAGCCCCTGAAAACGGGCGTCGCGAAAGGCGAAGCTGAAGAGTTCAAGAAGAAACTCGAGGCTGTCGGCGCAAAAGTCGAGCTGAAGTAATCACTTGATTATTTCGGTCTCGCAAGCCGCATGAAGACAAGGCGGCGGGGCAAAAATCCCGCCGCCCCTTCTGCTGCCAAGGGATTACGGTACTAACGAACTGCGAACTAAGTCTAAAGGTGCGGGCGCTCTACCAAAGCCCATCCCGGCGACAGCCGGGATCCAGACGCGCGAAGCGCCTTTATAAAATACCGCCTTTCGGCGGGGAATGGACACCGGCTTTCGCCGGTGTGGAGCGGACGAGGACAAGGGGCTACGGCACTAAACGGGAATACGGCACTAAACGAAATTCTTACCGGGACTTCGCGGCAGTCATGTGGTGGGCTCCGCCAAATCAAGTCCCTCCAGTACTTCCAGGTTGGGTTGGGGTTCATTCTCCCATTTCAAAGTTTTATCGGCTTAACGAAGGAAACACGTTATGAGCGCAAAGAAGGCAATTCGTTTTTTGACTGACAGCAAAAGCTACACGGGGCGCAAGCGCATCCGCCGCAGCTTCGGCAAAATTCCCGAAGTATGCGAAATGCCGAACCTTATCGAGGTCCAGCGCAATTCGTACGAAAAATTCCTCCAGCGCGACACCAAGCACCAGAACCGAGTGACCGAAGGCCTCCAGGAGGTTTTCAAGTCCGTGTTCCCGATCAAGGACTTCTCGGGCCGCGCCGAAATCGACTTCGTGCGCTATGAACTCGAAGAACCCAAATATGACGTGGAAGAATGCCAGCAGCGCGGCATGACCTATGCTGCGCCCCTGCGCGTCACCCTGCGCCTTTCGACCTTCGACATCGACGCTGACTCCGGCATGCGCACGATCCGCGACATCAAAGAGCAGGATGTCTACATGGTCGACATGCCGCTCATGACCACGAACGGCACCTTCGTCGTCAACGGCACCGAGCGCGTCATCGTCTCGCAGATGCACCGTTCTCCCGGCGTGTTCTTCGACCACGACCAGGGCAAGACGCACTCCTCGGGCAAATACCTCTTCGCCGCGCGCGTCATCCCCTACCGCGGCTCCTGGCTGGATTTCGAATTCGACGCGAAAGACCTCGTGTACGTCCGCATCGACCGCCGCCGCAAGCTGCCCGTCACGACCTTCCTGCTCGCGCTGGACTCGGATGAGTCCGCCGCTTACCGCGCGCGCCAGATGAAGGCCGGCAAGCCCGTCGACCCGACCAAGATCCAGGGCATGGCGAAAGAAGACATCCTCCATTACTTCTACCAGATCATCTCTTACGAAAAGACGAAGGACGGCTGGAAGACCGCTTACAACGCCGACCGCTATCGCGGCGTGAAGCTCAAGCACGACCTCGTCGACGCGAAAACCGGCAAATCCAAAGTTCCCGCCGGCACCAAGATCACCGCCCGCCAGGCCCGCAAGCTCGAGGAAGATGGCCTGAAAGAAGTCATCATCCAGAAGGACGAGCTGATCGGCGCCGCCGTCGCGCGCACCGTGATGGACGAGAAGACCGGCGAAGTCGCTTTCGAAGCCGGCGAGGAACTGGACGGCAAGAGCCTCGACAAGATCGAGAAGCTCGGCCTCAAAACCCTCGAGATCCTGGCCATCGACAACATCAACGTGGGCGGCTACATCCGCGCCACGCTGGCCGCCGACAAGTGCCGCAACCGCGAAGACGCGCTGATCGACATCTACCGCGTTATGCGCCCGGGCGAACCGCCGACGCTTGAATCGGCCGACGCCCTGTTCCGCGGCCTGTTCTTCGACTTCGAGCGCTATGACCTCTCCCCCGTCGGCCGCGTGAAAATGAACGCGCGCCTGGACTTCAAAACGGACGACCAGGTTCGCGTGCTGCGCAAGGAAGACATCCTCGCGATCCTGAAAATCCTCGTCGACCTGAAAGACGGCCGTGGCGAGATCGACGATATCGATCACCTGGGCAACCGCCGCGTCCGCTCGGTCGGCGAACTCATGGAAAACCAGTGCCGCATCGGCCTGATGCGCATGGAACGCGCGATCCGCGAACGCATGTCGTCCGTGGATATCGACACCGCCATGCCGCACGACCTCATCAACGCGAAGCCCGCTGCCGCCGCCGTCCGCGAATTCTTCGGCTCGTCGCAGCTCTCGCAGTTCATGGACCAGACCAACCCCTTGTCGGAAATCACCCACAAGCGCCGCATGTCGGCCCTTGGACCCGGCGGTCTGACCCGCGAGCGCGCCGGCTTCGAAGTGCGCGACGTTCACCCCACGCACTACGGCCGCATCTGCCCGATCGAAACGCCGGAAGGCCCGAACATCGGTCTGATCAACTCGCTCTCGACCTATGCCCGCATCAACCAGTATGGCTTCATCGAAAGCCCATACCGCAAAATCGTGAACGGCAAGGTCACGGATGAAGTGGTCTATATGTCGGCCATGGAAGAGGGCAAATACACCATCGCCCAGGCCAACGCCGAACTCGACGCCAAGATGGGATTCGTGAACGACCTCGTGTCCTGCCGCCGCGGTGGCGACTACATCCTGTCCCCGCGCGACCAGATCGACCTCATCGACGTTTCGCCGAAGCAGATCGTTTCGGTGGCCGCAGCGCTGATCCCGTTCCTCGAGAACGACGACGCCAACCGCGCGCTGATGGGCTCGAACATGCAGCGCCAGGCTGTTCCCCTGATGAAATCCGACGCGCCGCTGGTCGGCACGGGCATGGAAGGCGCGGTCGCCCGCGATTCCGGCTCGGCCATCGCGGCCCTGCGCTCGGGCATCGTGGACTCGGTCGACGCCAACCGCATCGTTATCCATGCGACGGACGAAAAAGACTCCTCCAAGTCGACGGTCGACATCTACAAGCTCAAGAAGTTCTCGCGTTCCAACCAGAACACCTGCATCACCCAGACCCCGCTCGTGAAAGTGGGCGACCGGATCGAGGCGGGCGACATCATCGGCGACGGTCCCTCGACGGAGCTGGGCGAACTCGCGCTCGGCCGCAACGTCCTGGTCGCCTTCATGCCCTGGAACGGCTATAACTTCGAGGATTCCATCCTCATCTCCGAGCGCATCGCCAAGGACGACGTCTTCACCTCGATCCACATCGAGGAATTCGAGGTCATGGCGCGCGACACCAAGCTCGGCCAGGAAGACATCACCCGCGACATTCCGAACGTCGGCGAAGAAGGCCTCAAGCATCTCGACGAGGCCGGCATCGTCTACATCGGCGCGGAAGTGAAGCCGGGCGACATCCTCGTGGGTAAAGTCACCCCGAAAGGCGAAAGCCCGATGACGCCGGAAGAGAAACTCCTGCGCGCCATCTTCGGCGAAAAAGCCTCCGACGTGAAAGACACCTCGCTCCGCGTTCCGCCCGGCATCGCCGGCACGATCGTGGAAGTCCGCGTCTTCTCGCGCCGCGGCGTCGACAAAGACCAGCGCGCCCTGTCCATCGAGCGCGCCGAGATCGAACGCCTCGCCAAGGACCGCGACGACGAACGCCGCATTTACGAGCGCGGCTTCTACGGCCGCATGCGCGAAATCCTCGCCGGCAAGACGGTGGCGAAGCCGATCGAAGGCCTCAAGAAGGGCGAAAAGATCACGACCGCCGAACTGGACGCCACCAAGCGTTCGGACTGGCGCGAGATCGTCGTCACCGACGAGAAGACGATGGCCGACATCGAAAGCATGGGCGCAACCTTCGATCGCGCGATCGAAGACCTGACCCAGCGCTTCGAGAACAAGGTCGAGAAACTCCAGCGCGGCGACGAAATGCTGCCCGGCGTCATGAAGTCCGTGAAGGTCTTCATCGCGGTCAAGCGCAAGCTGCAGCCCGGCGACAAGATGGCCGGCCGCCACGGCAACAAAGGGGTCGTGTCCAAGATCATGCCGGTCGAGAACATGCCCTACCTGGAAGACGGCACCCCCGTCGACCTCGTGCTGAACCCGCTGGGCGTGCCTTCGCGCATGAACGTCGGCCAGATCCTCGAGACGCACCTGGGCTGGGCTTCGGCGCAGCTGGGCAAGCAGATCGGCGAAGTCGTCGACCGCTACCAGCGCACCGCCGGCGGCGAACGCGACAAGCTCGAGAAGGAACTGCACAACAAGCTGAAGATCGCTTACGGCGACAAGGCTTATAAAGAAGACGTGGCGACCCTCAAGGCCGGCGACCTCTTCGAGATGTGCAGCAACATCCGCAACGGCGTTCCCATCGCGACCCCGGTCTTCGACGGCGCGGTTGAGAGCGACATCAACAAGATGCTGGAAGATGCGGGTCTGCATCGTTCCGGCCAGGTGAAGCTGACCGACGGCCGCACGGGCGATATCTTCGAACGCCCGGTGACCGTGGGTTACATATACATGCTGAAACTCCACCACCTCGTCGACGACAAGATCCACGCGCGCTCCATCGGCCCGTATTCTCTTGTCACGCAGCAGCCCCTCGGCGGTAAAGCCCAGTTCGGCGGCCAGCGCTTCGGGGAAATGGAGGTGTGGGCGCTCCAGGCTTACGGCGCCGCCTACACGCTGCAGGAAATGCTCACCGTCAAGTCGGACGACGTGGCCGGCCGCACGAAAGCTTACGAGTCCATCGTGCGCGGCGACGACAGCTTCGAGATCGGCATCCCCGAATCCTTCAACGTTCTCGTGAAGGAATTGCGGTCGCTGGGCTTGAACGTCGACCTGAAGCAGAGCCAGCAGAATTAAGTCAGCAATTGGCGGGCCGGTGAAACAACCCGGCCCGCCGCTTTGAAAGTTTTGAAAGCGGGAGATACTTATGAATGAAGTCATGAACCTCTTCGGCCAGGTGAGCGGCCCCCAGAGCTTCGACCAGATCCGCATCTCGATCGCGAGCCCGGAACAGATCCTGTCCTGGTCCTACGGCGAGATCAAGAAGCCGGAAACCATCAACTATCGCACGTTCAAGCCGGAAAAAGACGGCCTGTTCTGCGCGCGCATCTTTGGCCCCGTGAAGGATTACGAATGCCTTTGCGGCAAATACAAGCGCATGAAGTACAAGGGCATCATCTGCGAGAAGTGCGGCGTCGAAGTCACGCTCTCGAAGGTGCGCCGCGACCGCATGGGCCACATCCAGCTGGCCTCGCCCGTCGCCCATATCTGGTTCCTGAAGTCGCTGCCCTGCCGCATCGGCCTCATGATGGATATGACGCTGAAAGATCTTGAAAAAGTCCTCTACTTCGAAAGCTTCATCGTCATCGACCCGCTGATGACGCCGCTCAAGCCGCTCCAGTTGCTGACGGAAGAAGAATATTCCGACGCGCAGGACAAGTACGGCGAAGACGCCTTCCGCGCCGGCATCGGCGCCGAAGCGCTCAAGGAACTGCTCTCGGCCGTCAACCTCGAGAAAGAGAAAGCCAAGCTCGACGAGGACATGAAAGCCGCCGGCGGCTCCGACGCGAAGAAAAAGAAGATCGTCAAGCGCCTCAAGCTGATCGACGCCTTCCTGACCTCCTCGACGCGTCCCGAGTGGATGATCCTGGACGTGGTTCCGGTCATTCCGCCCGAACTGCGCCCGCTGGTTCCGCTCGACGGCGGCCGCTTTGCGACCTCGGACCTGAACGATCTCTATCGCCGCGTCATCAACCGCAACAACCGTCTGCGCCGCCTGATCGAACTGCGCGCGCCGGACATCATCGTGCGTAACGAAAAGCGTATGCTGCAGGAAGCCGTTGACGCTCTGTTCGACAACGGCCGCCGCGGCCGCGTGATCACCGGCGCGAACAAGCGCCCGCTGAAATCGCTCGCCGACATGCTCAAAGGCAAGCAGGGCCGCTTCCGCCAGAACCTGCTCGGCAAGCGCGTCGACTACTCCGGCCGCTCCGTTATCGTCGTGGGTCCCGAACTGAAACTGCACCAGTGCGGCCTGCCCAAGAAGATGGCGCTCGAGCTGTTCAAGCCCTTCATCTATAACCGCCTGTCCATGTACGCCCTGGCCTCTACGGTCAAGGCCGCCAAACGCATGGTCGAAAAAGAACGTCCCGAAGTCTGGGACATCCTCGAGGAAGTCATCCGCGAGCACCCGGTTCTGCTGAACCGCGCGCCCACGCTGCACCGCCTCGGCATCCAGGCGTTCGAGCCGGTCCTCATCGAAGGCAAGGCGATCCAGCTGCACCCGCTGGTCTGCACGGCCTTCAACGCCGACTTCGACGGTGACCAGATGGCCGTCCACGTCCCGCTCTCGATCGAATCCCAGCTTGAAGCCCGCGTGCTCATGATGTCGACCAACAACATCCTGCGCCCCGCCGACGGCAAGCCGATTATCGTTCCCTCGCAGGACATCGTCCTCGGCCTCTATTACCTCTCGATGGCCTTCGACGGCCTCAAGGGCGAAGGTTCGGTCTTCAAGGACATGGCGGAGATCGAGATGGCCCTGCATAGCAAGGCCGTCACGCTGCACTCGAAAGTCAAGGCGCGCTATCAGACCGTCGACAAGGACGGCAAGCCCAAGACCGTCATCGTCGACACGACCCCGGGCCGCATGATGATGGCGCAGGTGCTCCCGAAGCATCCGAACGTCCCGTTCGATGTCATTAACCGCATCCTGACCAAGAAAGACGTCTCGAACCTGATCGACGTGGTCTATCGCCACTGCGGCCAGAAAGAAACGGTCATCTTCTGCGACCGCATGATGGGTCTCGGCTTCGCGAACGCCTGCAAAGCGGGTATTTCGTTCGGCAAGGACGACCTCATCATCCCCGAAGCGAAGGAAAAACTGGTCGCTGACGCGAACGCCCGCGTGAAGGAGTTCGAACAGCAGTACCAGGACGGCCTCATCACCAAGGGCGAGAAGTACAACAAGGTCGTCGACATCTGGTCGCATTGCACGGACCAGGTGACGGAAGAGATGATGAAAGTCATCCAGAAGCCGCAACAGGCCGGCTACATGAACTCGGTCTACATGATGGCGCACTCCGGCGCCCGTGGCTCGACCCAGCAGATCCGCCAGCTGGCGGGCATGCGCGGCCTGATGGCGAAGCCGTCGGGCGAGATCATCGAGACGCCCATTATCTCGAACTTCAAGGAAGGCCTCACCGTGTTGGAGTACTTCAACTCCACGCACGGCGCGCGTAAAGGTCTGGCCGACACGGCTCTGAAAACGGCGAACTCGGGTTACCTGACCCGCCGTCTCGTCGACGTGGCGCAGGACGCGATCATCACCGAAAGCGATTGCGGCACCGAGCGCGGCTTCACCGTCCGCCCCGTGATCGAAGGCGGCGACGTGATCGTCTCCCTGCCAGAACGCATCCTGGGCCGCACCGCGGCCGTGGACGTGATCGACCCGCTGACCGACACCGTCATCGTGAAGGCCGGCGAGATCATCGACGAAGTCACCTCCGAGCAGATCGAAACCTCGGGCATCGACGCGGTTCTCGTCCGCTCGGTCCTGACCTGCGAGAGCAAGGACAACGGCATCTGCGCGAAGTGCTATGGCCGCGACCTGGCTCGCGGAACGCCCGTCAACGCGGGCGAGGCGATCGGCGTCATGGCCGCTCAGTCCATCGGCGAACCCGGCACCCAGCTTACCATGCGTACGTTCCACATCGGTGGCGCGGCGCAGCGGGGCGCCGCCCAGTCTTCGGCCGAGGCAGCGTTCGATGCGACTGTCGAGGTCCGCAACAAGAACGTCGTCACGAACTCCGAGGGTGTCCACATCGTCATGGGCCGCAACGTCGAAGTCGTCCTTCTCGACAAGCAGGGCCGCGAGCGGGCAAACCACCGCCTGCCTTACGGCGCGAAACTGCTCGTCGCCGACGGCGAAAAAGTCAAGAAAGGCACCAAGCTGGCCGAGTGGGATCCGTATACGGTTCCCATCATCACCGAGAAAGACGGTTCGGCGGTTTACGGCGACCTCGTGGAAGGCATGTCCATCCGCGAAGAGCTCGACGAAGCCACCGGCATCGCGGCCAAGGTCGTCACCGACTGGCGCCAGCAGCCCAAGGGCAATGCGCTCAAGCCGCGCATCACGCTCACGGACGCTGCCGGCAAGGTCATCAAGCTGCCCAACGGGCTTGAGGCCAACTATTATATGCCTGTCGGCGCGCTGCTGAACATCGACAACGGCGCCCACGTGAAGGCCGGCGACATCATCGCCCGCATCCCGCGTGAAACCTCGAAAACCCGCGATATCACGGGCGGTCTGCCGCGCGTGGCGGAATTGTTCGAGGCGCGTCGTCCGAAGGACTTCGCGATCATCTCGGAAATCGACGGCCAGGTCGAATTCGGCAAGGACTACAAGTCCAAGCGCCGCATCGTC
Organism: Alphaproteobacteria bacterium; assembly: GCA_025934695.1. GTDB lineage: Bacteria > Pseudomonadota > Alphaproteobacteria > Micavibrionales > UBA2020 > JAPWJZ01. The sequence goes on along the minus strand of JAICWS010000001.1, from coordinate 883,611 downwards.
GTCAAGCCGACCGACGGCAAGGGCGAGCCCAAGGAATACCTCATTCCGAAGGGCAAGCACGTGGCCGTTAACGAAGGCGATTACGTCCGCCGCGGCGATCCTCTTCTCGACGGCTCCATGGTCCCGCATGACATCCTTGCGGTCATGGGCGTCGAGGCTCTCGCCGACTACCTGATCAACGAGATCCAGGACGTCTACCGTCTGCAGGGCGTGAAGATCAACGACAAGCACATCGAGGTGATCATCCGCCAGATGCTGCAGAAAGTTGAGATCACGGACTCGGGCGACACGACGCTACTCTCGGGCGAACAGGTCGACCGCGAGGAAATGGACGAGATCAACCAGGCCCTGGGCGACGACAAAGAAAAACGTCCCGCCAAAGGCGCGCCGATGCTGCAAGGTATCACCAAGGCCTCGCTGCAAACGCGTTCCTTCATCTCGGCCGCGTCCTTCCAGGAAACGACCCGCGTTCTGACCGAAGCCGCCATCCAGGGCAAGGTCGACCGTCTGATCGGCCTGAAGGAAAACGTGATCGTCGGCCGCCTGATCCCGGCCGGTACGGGCGCGTTCGTCCACCAGCTCAAGCGCATCGCGGCGGATCGCGACCGTGCAGCACTCGCTGCATCGGCCGCAGCCAATGCGCCCGCCGTCGAAGGCGCCACGGTCACCGCGATCGAGGCTCCCAAAGCCGAAACCACCGGCGCGCGCAAGCGCGGCGGCAGGGCGGGAGCGGCTGGCTAAGCCTTCACCGGACTAAACACAAAAACCCCGCCGGTTTTGCGACCGGCGGGGTTCTTGTTTTGCGGTGGTGCTTCGAGAGAAATCAGGACGGCTTTGGTTCAGTGGGTGCCGCGGCTGGTACTCGCGGCGCGGATTGCGGGGCAGGGGCTTCCGCCGGTTTTGGCGCGGCGTGCCCGAAAGCGTTCTTCAGTTTGTTCAGCCCATACTTCGGCGAAAAAATGCATTTGATGGCTTCGTCAACGGGAGCGAAATGGCTGGCGATCAATTCGATGGTGCCATAGGCTTCATTTTTCTTCTTGCCGAAGTGATTGAGGGTGGCGTAAGGAACCGCGCCGCCCAAAAGCCCGGCGGCGCCTGCTCCGGCAATCCCGAGCGCGCCCGCGCTGGCATGCAGGGCCATCGTACCCAGGATCATCGCGCCCGCCGCCGGCAGTCCCACCGCCAGGGCCGCGATTGTTCCCAGGAAAGCGAAACTTGATATCAGTTCCGGAATCGTCGTTCCTTGCGGGGGCGGATTTGAAGGAGTTGCATCGTCAGCCATGACATCCTCGCGTGTGACAACCCGAGACTGTTCATGCGAAGAGGGAAAGGGGACGCAAAACAGCCAGGGGCAAATGAATTTCCTTGGCCGTTTTTGCAGGGGCGCCTTTTTTACCGGCAGTCGCGAAACGAACGTAAATCGATCTGCCGTGGTGCTGCGCCTTGCGTGAATTATTTATAGCCGATTCTGACGTCGCCTGTCAATTTAATTTGACATAATACTGAAAAAGCTTGTAATATTCCTGAGGCTTAAGACCGGCACACGGGATTGCACAAGGAGAGGAAGAGGCAGGATGGATAAGCTAAAGACGATGAGCGCGCGAAGCTCGTTCTACGGCGCGGCCAGCTATGTCGAACGGGATGTGCGCAGCGATCTCAATGCCCGCACTGGCCTGACCTACGGCTACTACGGCCGCATCAGCTATCCCGGCGACTGGCGGATCGACTTCGACAAGCACGAGCTGCATTTCGCCTTCCGGGGCAGCTTCAACCGGCGCGAGGTCAAGATGCCCGGCGCCTATGCCGAATATTACAATGATGTAAACATGGACGTCGCCGTCGTACCGCTGACGGAAGCAGGTGATTTAAAGCCGCAGCTGGAGGCGAAGGGAATTAAAATCACGCCGCATATCGATTCCATCATCGAGAAGGCGCAGGGCTTCCATGCCGGCGAGATCGAGGCCCAGGACTTAAGCTTTACGCGCGAAGAACGCATCGAGCGGGTGGCGGCGCGCAAGGAAAAAGCTATCCATGACGCCACCAACCTTCAGCAGCCGCTGACCGTCAAGGGGCCGCTGCAGCTGAAGCACTAGAAACACGCAAAGAAGACCGCCGGCTTCGCGACCGCTGGTTTTTCTTTCGCACCGGAGATCGTGTCAGGGCTTCGGCATCTTCTGCGCGAGCTGCTTGATGGCGCGGACGGCGCTGATCGGTTGCAGTTTCTCTGTTTCGGCGTCCAGGACTTCCTTTTGGAGCCAGAAGGCGCCGTTCCAGTCCTGCAGTTTTTTTAGCCGCTCGAAGCCAGGAATTTTTCGCTCTTCGGCTTTGGCGGCAAGTTCGTTCATCAGCTCCCACACCGGCTTTTGGTTGACGCGGACATTCAGCGTCTCGGCCAGGTCAGAGGCGGCTTTGCGTAGTTTGAAGCGGTACTTCGCTAGCGATGCAATGGTGCGCAGGACGCCCTTGTCCGAACGCAGGGCGTCGATCTGGCCTTCGATGCCGTCGTTTAGGTCTTTCAGGCTGGCTTCCGCGTTAAAGACCTTCTTCAGACTTCCGATATGCATGGTCGTTCTCCTCATCTCGCGTGTTGAGTTCCGGATGGCGCAGGCGAAAGATCGAAGGAGATCGGGCGCGGGCAACAGCCAGGAACGAAATTGTTAAGTTCTCGGCTGTTTTTGCGGGAGGCGTAAGAGGGGCGGCTGTCGCGAAACAAGCATGAAAATCGACGAGCCGTAGTGACGCCTTGCGTGGGCAGATTATAGCGGCTTATTCATATTATGTCAACTTAAGCCGGGAGTCGCTCAGGGAGTTTTCGGCGCGGCCGGGGTGGGCGCTTGGGCCGCCGGCTGCGGTTCCGGCGCTGTCGCCTTTTTCGCCGAACGCGAGAAAGCGGCTCTCAGCCGTTTCATCCCGTACTGCGGCGACAGGACACAGTTGACCGTTTCGCCGACGATGGCGGCAGGCAGGCACATGGCCTCGAGCGTGCCATAGGATGGATCTTTCTTTTTGCCGAAGTAATCGACGAGCTTGAAGGGTCCGAGGCCAGCGGCCATGCCCGCCACACCGGCGATGCCGGCGCCGATCATGCCGCCGCCCGCATGCAGCGCAAGGCCGCCCAGGTACCAGGCACCCAGCGCCGGAAAGCCGATGGTGAGGATGATAAAAGTCGCGGCCAGCGTGACAATCCCGGCGATATTGGCGGTCCGGTCGGCCAGACGGTTGGACTGCGATTGTTCTTCGGCCATAGCATCCTCAATGAATGAAAGCGACGGGGAAGGTATAGCAAGCGGGTGTGGATATGTCAAATACCAGGAGCTGGTAATTGATTTTATTCAAACCTTTCAAGCATTATCCGGCTGTCAGGGGCCGTAGTAAGGAATGCTGTAGGGATTGACGATGGCGTGCCATTCGCGCTCGCCGCGCATACCGGTGCCCCAGCACATGTATTGCGGGGTGTGCAGTACAGTCCGGGAACATTCCCGCGTTTCCGTCTGCATCAGCAGAAAGATCAGCGCGACGCTGCAAAGGCAGATACTCAATCGACGGAGCGGCGACCCTCCGCTCCGAACCGCGATGTAGAGCAAACATGGCGCGCCGATGAATCCGCCGGCACGGATGATCCACAGCGGAACCGTCGTGTAGAAGAGGTACGGCGAAAGCCAGAGCATCAAAACGCCCGTCGTCCCGCCGAGCAGGATCCCCCAGGGCCGCAGACTTTTCCAGTTGATGTCATAGCCGGATCCCGACGTTTGAAGCAGCCAGAAACCGATGCCGCCGATAATCAGCGACAAAAGCCCGCCGGCCGCCGCCGCCATGCTCAAAATTCCGCCGACGATGCAGCCGACATCGACGCAAGGCATGCTCATTGCGCCAACCTGCGTGACGATAGCGCCGATAATGCCCGCGGCGCCGAGCCCGGCAAGGACGCGGCCCCAGAGCAGTTTCTTGCGGCTTTTGCGTGGATGTTCTTCCATGGCCTTAGTCTAGCGTGCCGGACATAAAAAATCTCGTCAAGTTACTGAAAGCCCGCTTTGGCTGAAATCCGAGCCCCGCCGGCTTTCTCAAATCTCCGGCAATCCCGCCGGGACGGATGGCGTGTAAGTGAAATATTTGGGATCGAACCCCGGCAGCTTCGCGATTTTAGAAACAGCGGCCTCCTTCGCGGCGGGTTCGACCGCGGCGCCATATTTCTGCAGAACCTCATCTTCCCAATCCTGCAGCTGGTTATGCGCGAGGTTTTCCGGCGCCTGGTACAGGGCAGGATCAGGTGCTTCCAGCGCGCGCTCCTTCAGCAGGTAAACGCGGTCCGGCATGACATCAGCACGACATCCGTAGTGTTTGATTTGGTCATAGGCATCCCGGTCCTGATGTATGTCGATGTACACGCATTTTTCGCGTCCCAGCCTGTCGCATAATCCGCCCCGGTGCCACATGTGGCCCGCGCCGTAGGTGATGAGGGTTTTCTCCCCTTGCGCCTTTTGCCCGATATAGTCTGCCACTTCCCTGTCGCCGAGGTAAAATCTTTCGCCGTCGGTCGGCACGATAGACGGCCACCATTGCCAGGAGTCCGCCGGCGTGACGCGCAGTCCGGCATGGATAAATCCGAACACCCGCCGGGCCCAGCCAGCCTGCTCACCGGACTCGTACTCTTCGTCCCACTGTTTAAACAGCCTTTCCGCGTCCGCCGGCCTGCGCAGCCCGTTCCTGACCTGTGCACGGACGTTTTCGATGCTTTCCTGCCAGTCGCGGAGGTGGGCGCTGTAAATATTAAGCTCGTAACCTCCAGCCCACTCCCGCAAATGGGCTTTGAAATCTTTCAAAAGCGATTGTTCTCCTGCCTGTCTTTCCTGCGCGGTAAGAGCATTGAACTGGCGGCAATAGGACTCGAGGTCGTTCCGCGGCAGCATTTCACGGCGCATTTCGATCGCAACGTGGGGAATGCCGACGTATCTGCACAGGCCGGCCAGCTCGGGACTAAACAGGAATTTATGGTTTTCCTCGCTGGAATGCTGCGTGTCGCCGACGAAAAGGAACTGTTTTTCCGGCGCGGCCATTTCCTTTTTCACGTAAGCAAAAAGAGCGGGATGCCGGGCTGCGCACTCCGGCAGGCTGAGGTTATTGAATTCCTCCCAGAGTTCGGTCATGCGGGTTTCCTGCCGGCCGGGCCGGGGCCTGCTGCGCGTTGGGGCAGGGGAAGCGCTTCCGCCGTGCCCGCCGCGATGAAATCCGGGTTGTGAAACTTCTCGTCCGCCTTGCCGTAGCGCAGGGACTGGCCGTCGAGGGTGACGACCCGGCCGCCCGCCGCGCGCAGAATGGCATCGCCGGCGGCGGTGTCCCATTCCGATGTGCCGCCCAGGCGCGGATAGATATCGGCCTCGCCTGCCGCGATTGCGCAGAATTTGAGCGAACTGGAACGGTCGAGCGTGGCTTCGACCTTGCTATCTTTGAGCAGAGCCGCGGTTTTTTCCGCATCGCCCGGACGTTTGCCTTCGAGCACGGTCAGCCCGGTGTCGGGCAGGGGACGGATGGAGAGGCGCTTTTCCATTCCGTCCAGGCCCAACTCATAAGCCTCGTCGCTGCCCGCGAAATAAATCTTGCCCGACAGGGGCGCGCAGATGATGCCCATGACCGGTTTGTTGTCGACCATCAGCGCGATGTTCACGGTGAAATCGCCATTGTGCTTGATGAATTCCTTGGTGCCGTCGAGCGGATCGACCAAGAAGTAAGTGCCTTTCGAAATATCGGGTATCTCTCCAGCCGCCGTGCTTTCCTCCCCAACGATGGGAATGCCGGGCGCGATCTTGCGCAGATATCGAGAAATCAGTTTCTCCGCCTTTTGGTCGGCCAGGGTGACCGGCGATCCGTCGGCCTTGTCCATCACCGCCACGCCGTGATGGTAAAACTCCAGTTCCATCTCGCCCGCGCGGCGGACGAGGGGGATCAGCGCCCGGGCCAGTTTCAGCAGGTTGGCGGTGTCGGTCGGAGCTGCATTGAAGGCGTTCTTTAGCCGGTTGCGCTGTTGCCAGTCCGCTGAATTCTGAGGGTTCGTCATGTCCTGCCACTTCTTCAAAAGGTGTGTCAGGATAACAGATTTTACATAATTATGTCAAATGCAATTGTGTGGTCCGCCAAGGGCTGGCTTTCCATCGATGGGAACTAGGCCATTGGACGCGGCGCTGCCGTCTTCGCGGCCAGGCGCGCTTTGATCGCTGCCACCTGCCGCTCCGAAAGCTCGCGCCCTTCGATAAACCATCCCGGCTTTTGGCCGAGGAGGATCTGCGCCGGACCGTCGGTGCGGTGCAGCTTCCCGTTCTTATACCATTCCTCGCTGCCATTGCCGAAGATAAGGGCAGGGCCGTCGGCGCGGTCCCATTTGCCATTGCGCAGCCATTCCTTGCGGCCATCCGGTCTTTCGTAGGCGGGGCCGCCGTCATCGCGGTGCAGAACGCCATTTCGATACCATGCCTTCGATCCGTCGAACCATTCGACGGCAGGTCCGCCGTCGCGGTGGCGCTTGCCGTTCTTGTACCATTCCTTGCTGCCGTTCGGCTGTTCGATGGCGGGGCCGTCCTCGCGATGCAGCTTTCCGTCGAGGAACCATTTCTTCGTGCCGTCGCGATAGGTCCGCTGTTCGCCGCCGTTGGGCAGGGGAATGACGGTGATGCCCATCAGCTTGTTGAAGAAGGTCCGGGGTGATCGAATGTCGTCAGGCATGCGCGTTCTTCCTCCAGTTCAAAGGTTGAACACACCCATTCATTGTCGTTTGGTCATTGTCGTTTTGGCGAAGCGAAAAACCGGACAGGCGAGAAACTATTAAAACCGACTGCCGTAGTGAGTGCGCTTGCGTTTTAAGACATTACTTTATCAAAGCATTAATATTATGTCAAATAATATTTCCACGGCATAAAAAGCGAAACCGGCCGGGGTTTTTTTGCCCCGACCGGTTTCTTTCATCAATCTTTAGCTTTAAGCCGCGGTGGATTTGCGGTTGTCGTTGCGGCGCGCTTCGAACTTGTTGGCTTCGAAGGCCTTGTCGAGCGGCACTTGCACGATGTGGTTCACGTAGTTGCCCATGATGCCGAGCGACACGCCCAGGATGACTTCGAGCACTTGGGCGTTCGTATAGCCAGCCTTGAGGAAGGCGTCGATGTCGGTCTGGTCGGGGCGGCCGAGGCGCTTCATCACGGCCTTGGTGAACTGGCGCAGCTGCTCGAGCTTCGCGTCCTTCAGCTTGCGGTCTTCGCGCAGGTCCGCGATGATGTCTTTCGCGACGCCTTCTTTTTCGCCCAGCGTGGTGCCGACCGCCATGCAATAGCCGCAGTCATTGAGATAGCTGACCGACAGGTGAACGATCTTGCGCTCGGTCGCCGAGAGCGTGCCGGCGTCGAAAGCCGCTTTCATGTCGATCCAGCCCTTGAGAGCGGCGGGAGATTCCGCGAGCGCGCCCAATACGTTCGGTACGAGACCGAGCTTGCCGTTCAGGTCCTTCAGGATCGGACGCGATTTTTCCGGAGCGGTTTCGGGCGTATGGATTTTGAATGTCGTCATGGTCGGGACTCCCTTTTGTTGGATGATATGTTCATTCCGTTTTTCGTTGAAGTGGTGTCAGTATCGCGCCTCGCGGTTAATATCAGGTTAATCGGGGCGAAGGCGAAGGAATTGCAGGGATTTTCGGCAGCACGGCGAGGCGACGGGCGGCACGAATCTTTTTGGTAATGGAGTCTGCAAGTTGAATCGCTCGTTTATTCCCTCTCCAATCCACGACTTTCGTCGGGGTGGATTCGGGATTTGAAGCGGACGAAATAGATGCATCAACCCATTATCCCACCAGCATTTTCCCGGTTTAATTTGACAACTCCTACAAAATAACTATGATTTATGAAAACCTAAAATGCCGGCGCCTTGCGCCATGCTGTTAAAGGGACATCGGGGCATGAAATTCCTGAGCGACAACCGCTGCCGCCGGCAGAAGGCGGGGCGATGAGCCTTATCATTCTCTATCTATATGCGCTGCTGACGCTGCGCTGACGGACATGGCTTTCTCAAAATAAAAAAGGGCGGGGCCGTGCAAGGTCCCGCCCTTTCGTCTGTGTAAGTGAAGCCGCCCCAAGTTCAGAGGGCGGGCCGTTTCAACCGCGCAGAAGGAAGAAACTGCGACTGGTTGTCGTTGGACGCCGAAGCCGCCAGCTGGCGGTTGGCGAAATCGTAATCAGGCGTGGCCCGCGATTTCTGCTCGGCCAGGGTCAGGCCGGAATGGCAGATATCCGTCACGTCTTTCAGCGCCGGCGCGACGCCGGGATTGCGCTGGGCATGCAGTTCCAGGATATTACCCAGCTCGCGGCAGAAATCGCCGAGATTGCCAGGCTTGCCGTCGGTCTTCACCCCGAAATCGACGTCGAGGAACTTGCCGCCGTGGAAGGCCGCATTGTGTCGCGCCTGCTTGACGCGCTCCTGCCAGCCGTCCTGGTCGGGCGAGAGCCCGTATTCCGCCAGCAATCCTTTGACCGCGAGGCGCGTATCCGCGTCGCGCAGGGTCGCATGGATAAAAGGCACGCTGCCCTCGACGCCCAGCTTTCCGGCGTCAAAGCCGCGCACTTCGATGCGCTTGCCGGTCGGATGGCCGCTTTCGTCGCGGATGTTGCAGATCTTCAGGTCGGTGTAGATGAAGCTTTCTGCCAGATCGTAGTTCGAGCGCGTATTCAGCCCGATGCTCTTGAGCTCCTCAAACGTCACCGGCTGATCGGGCCAGACGAGGTTTTTCTTTTCATCGTAATAGAACAACAGCGGCGTCTCGAACACCTGCTGCGCGTGCTTGCGGATGAAGTCATCGCCGTCTTTAGCCGTCAGCAGGCTGTCGGGAATGCCGCCCTGCGCGCCGAAAGCTTCGTAGAAGGCCGCGCGCGGGTTGACGTCGACTTTCTCCGCCTTGCCTTCGATGAAAGCGGGGTAGTTGCCGAACAGCGCATAGATCGGCGCCTGCAAGGCATAGCCGGTCGTCAGCAGGTCGTGCAGGTCGTCAGTGTCTTTATAGCTTAAGGACACCTGCGTGCTGGTGCAGAGTAGCGTGACTTTGAGGAACTCCGGCTCCTTGAACAGCTTCATGCCTTTCACGAGGCCGCGGGCGCGGTCGCGGTCGACCAGGTTGCTCTCCGCCGACTCCAGCGTCACGAAGGGAAGCAGCGCCGCGTCGTTGGGAACAAAGCCGGCCGCGCGGATCGCGTCATTGTAATCGGTAAAGGACTGCGTGATCTCCTTCACCAGCTGCGGGACTTCCGTCACGCGGAAAGCGGGGCTGGCATATTCGACGGCCGAGGCCATTTCCAGCTGCGGCGCATGGCCGAGGTCTTTCAGGCGCTGCAGGAGCTGCGCACAATCCTGTGAAGATGCGGCCACCGGCTTGCCCTCCACATTCTTGTAAACGCAGATTTCGGTTTCGAAGCCGATATACTGCCTGTCTTCGGGAAGGCCGTTGCCCTTGTAGAGCGGGATCACGTCCTCGATGGTATTGATACGGGTAAAGTCGTCGCTGCGAACGTCGGTCATTGTATGTCTGCCTTGCATCCCGAAAAGGATGCGTATGTCTGAAGGCGCCTGTTTAAAGGCGCGAAGATTAGAGCGGATTACGGTTGAAAGCGCAAAATGTGAGGCAGAGTCACATTCGCTGAGCGAAGACCGTGCGCTGCGAGGAGAGGGGGAGGATATGTGCGATGTTCAGTGCCACTGGTTTAAATCCTTAACTTCTGCGGTGTAACCGCAGTGAAACCTGCGGCGCTTTAGCTGTTGGTTTCGCGGCAGCAAGCTGACATCAAATCCCGCGGCTCGTTTCCACGAGCGGTCACCATAAAATCATGGATGGGTTGAATCTGTCAATGGAATTTTGTTGCGCGGCAACAATCGGCTATGCAAACAGTTGAAAGAAAAGACTATTTCTGCCCATCTTTCGCCGGCTTCTCCATCACCGGTTTCCAAGCCGCGGCGCGGGCTTGGGCCGAGTCCATCTGGGCCTGCGTCAGCGCGGTCTTGATGCGCGCGAGCTTTTGCGTCTCGATCTTCTGCTGGCCCTTGCCGAGCTTGTGGCCGCCCGCCAGAAGGTACCAGAAATAGGCTTCTTCATAGCCTTGCGCGACGCCCGAGCCGTTGAAGTAGAGATCACCCAGCTCCATCTGCGCTTCCGCATTGTTCTGGTTTGCAGCGCGCGTTAGCCAGTCGGCGGCGGTCTTGAAATCCTGGAAGCGCACGCCCTCGCCGTGGGCTGCCATATCGCCGAGGCGGTATTGCGCGGCCGCCATGCCGCCGTTGGCCGGATCCTGCAGCAGGTCGGCGGCCTTGTTGAAATCCTTGCTGCCGGCATGGCCGTTGAAATACATCATCGCGAGCTGGTATTTGGCCTCGAGGTCGCCTTGGTCGGCGGCCTTTTGGTACCACTGCATGGCCTGCACATAGTCGCGGGCCAGGCCATTGCCGCCGCTGTTATAGAGATTGCCGAGTTTCACTTCGGCCGCGGCATTGTTCTGCTGCGCCTGCTGCAGCAGCGCCGCGATGTCGACGGGCTTTGAACTGCCGGCGTGGGCAGGAGTGGCGAGCATCAGTGCGGCGCCTGCCGCGATCCAGCGCAGCCGCGTCATTTCGCGATCGATTCAGGTTGCGGCGTCAGCGGCGCGGTCGGGTCGAAGGCCTTCTTCTTTTTCGGCGGCAGCGTCGCCTGCGGATTGACGAGCTGGTAAAGGATCAGCGCCTTCTCGGGCGCGATCGCTTCGCGCGACTGAAGCTGGATGAAAGCGGCCTCGGACGGCTTGGTATTGGTGCGGATATAGGCGCCAGCGGTGTATGTCACGTTCGGGTCGGTGCCGGTGTAGAACTGCGTGAACCAGGTTTTTTCATCGAGCGGATTGTCGAGCACCTTGTCATCGACCATCGTCGCTTTCGTCCGGTACCAGCTGCCCAGCATCTTGACGGTCGAGGCCATCTTGGCGTCATCGGCATCCTTGTCGCCGCTCAGACCGTAGACAGTGATGAGGACCATCGTCCTGGCAGTGGCCAGCGTGTCCTTGGGACCGATGTACTTCAGGGTATACAGCCCCGTCTTCGCGCTCAGGTCGCCCCAGGCAAAATCCGAAAAGCCGAGCGCCGTGGCATAGCGCTGATAGGCTGTGCCCATCGTGCCGATCTTTGTTTTGGTGGCTTCGTCGGTCTGCGGCGTGTCGAACGCCAGCGCCGGATGCGCCAAGGCAAGAGCCAGCACCAGGCCAAAGACGGATAAAACACGTTTCATGAAAGTCCCCCTTAAGATTTGACGTCTTTCCCCATCTTCTAAAATACGAAAATGGGGCGTGACAGAAAAGCGAAGATTCTCAGATAGCGGGTTGTTAAGGAAAGGAAAGCGAAGGTTTTGTGGAGGTGTGCTCTTATCGCTGGTCAAACACGGTACTGGTGGAGAATTCCCGTCCGCCTGCGCCAAGGCTTCGGCGGACACCCTTCGCCGGATGCGGAACGAATACTGGTATTGGGAGAGAGAAGTGGCCTGCCACCCGAAGCGCGTCAGCGCGAAGGGTGGAAGACACTGAACGACCCGCCGCGCTTTGCGCGCGAACACTATAAACGTCCGAGGTCACTGGAGGAAATTGAGTGGAAGAGACTGAACGACCCGCCGCGCTTTGCGCGCGAACACTATAAACGTCCGGGGTCACTGGGGGAAATTGAGTGGAAGAGACTGAACGACCCGGATGAAACTCGGTACGGTTGCTGCCTTTCGGCCCTGGCCGGGTTAGCGAGACATTCGCCCGCCCAGCCTCTTCCGGGGCTTAATATGGTCGGATTCGTTCCGAAAAACAAGAAAGTTAACGGGGGGCGCCTAGCTGCACTTCGGCGGGCAGGCTACTTGCGTGCCCTTGTCCTTCGCGATCGGCACGGTCTTAATGGGAATTCCGGCCACGGTGTATTTCAGGCGCGGATTGGTGAGGCCGTCGGGAACTTGCACCCAGGGATCTGTCGCGACGGGATTGTTGATGGCCGAAGCTTCGTCGCCCACATTGCGATCGAGGAATGATTCCAGCCGGCCCTTGTCGTCGGCGCTCCAGACGAAAGGCTTGCCGTTAAAATTGTCGAGCAGCGGGTTGCGCTGCAGGTTATAGCTGTAGGCATCCTTCTGGCCGTTCAGGTCGCCCACGACCTGCAGGTTCTCCGACATGAAGGCCCCGGTAATGGCGGCCGCCACGAAGGTCACGCATAAAAGCCCTTTTTGCCAGCTTTGCATCTTTAATATATGTCCTTGTTGATGGATGGAGTTATATCAGTCCTCCCGCTACCCGTCAAATTCATTATGAAAAGACATGGCGAATCATTCCGTTAAAGACGGTGGCGGTGCGGGGCGCGACGGCAATTTTGAACCTTCGTGCATTTATTATCAAAAACGGCTTCGTCACGTAACTTTATTGCGTGGTGGCCAAGCGGCGGGGGGGGTGGTTTTGCTGCGAAACACTGGAAAGGTGAAAAACATGCGCTATATGCACAGAATGCTTGACGTTGTCGGGGCGCGTGATATATTGCGCACGCTCTAAGGATGGGCTGGTAGTAGACACTCTTGGTCTAGACGCAGTCCGGTTTTTAACCGTCGTCCACGGGAAAAGTGGACGTTCGACTGATCTAAAGATCAGCGTCCTGCCGCGCACTTCAAAGTGCAAGCCTGGCAGGTGTTATCTCTCATCCTCCAGACATGAAGATTAAAGTTGTTACAACCTAAGAAGGGCTAGTATTAATGCCAACTTATAACCAGCTTGTACGCAAAGGCCGCAGGCCGCAGGTTGCGAAGAAGAAAAACGCCGACCTGCAGGGCAACCCGCAGAAGCGCGGCGTTTGCACCCGCGTCTACACGACGACCCCGAAAAAGCCGAACTCCGCGCTGCGCAAAGTCGCGCGCGTGCGCATGACGAACGGCCGCGAAGCGACCTGCTACATTCCTGGCGTCGGCCACAACCTTCAGGAACACTCCGTCGTGCTCGTGCGCGGCGGCCGTGTGAAAGACCTGCCCGGCGTGCGTTACAAGATCATCCGCGGCACGCTCGACACCCAGGGCGTCGACAAACGCAAGCAAGCCCGTTCCCGCTACGGCGCAAAACGTCCGAAATAAGAGGTTTTAGAACATGTCACGTCGTCACTCAGCCAAAAAACGCGAAGTCCTTCCCGATCCGAAGTTCAACAACATCGTTGTTGCCAAGTTCGTCAACGCGATCATGGAGTCGGGCAAGAAGTCCGTCGCCGAGAACATCGTTTACGGCGCGTTCGAGATCGTCCAGTCCAAGAGCAAGATGGACCCCATCGCGTTCTTCATGGAAGTGCTCGACAAAGTGAAGCCCTCGGTGGAAGTGAAATCCCGCCGCGTCGGCGGCGCCACCTACCAGGTGCCCGTCGAAGTGCGCCCCGTGCGCGCGCAGGCCGTCGCGATGCGCTGGCTGAAAGAAGCGGCCTCGAACCGCAACGACAAGACCATGGAAAGCAAACTCGCCTCCGAGCTGCTCGACGCTCACAACGAGCGCGGCGCCGCCGTGAAGAAGCGCGAGGACACCCACAAGATGGCCGAAGCCAACAAGGCGTTCGCGCACTTCCGGTGGTAATGAGAAAATAAGGAAAAAGAGGGGAAGCGAAGTATCATGGCTGACATCAAGAAATATCCGCTCGAACGGTATCGCAACATCGGCATCATGGCGCACATCGATGCCGGCAAGACGACCACGACTGAGCGTATCCTGTACTACACGGGCAAGTCGCACAAAATCGGCGAAGTGCACGATGGCGCAGCCACGATGGACTGGATGGAACAGGAACAGGAGCGCGGCATCACGATCACTTCCGCCGCCACGACCTGCTTCTGGAAGGACCATCGCATCAACATCATCGACACCCCGGGCCACGTCGACTTCACGATCGAAGTCGAGCGCTCGCTTCGCGTCCTCGACGGCGCGGTGACCGTGTTCGACTCCGTCGCCGGCGTCGAGCCCCAGTCCGAAACCGTCTGGCGCCAAGCCGACAAATATGGCGTTCCCCGCATCTGCTTCGTCAACAAAATGGACCGCATCGGCGCGAACTTCTATCGCACCGTCGACATGATCATTGACCGCCTCGGCGCGGTGCCCCTGGTCACCCAGCTCCCGATCGGCACGGAAGCCGAGCACGTGGGCCTCGTCGACCTGCTCAAGATGAAAGCTTACGTCTGGAAAGACGAAGCCCTGGGCGCCGAGTTCCAGGAAATCGACATCCCCGCCGACCTCGTGGAAAAGGCGAAGGAATACCGCACCAAGCTGGTCGAACTTGCCGTCGAAATGGACGACAAGGCGATGGAAGACTACCTGAACGGCAAAGAGCCGGACATCGCGACCCTCAAAAAATGCATCCGCAAAGGCACGATCTCCTACAAGTTCGTCCCCATCCTCTGCGGCGCGGCCTTCAAGAACAAGGGCGTTCAGCCCCTTCTGGACGCCGTGGTGGACTACCTCCCGAACCCGCTCGAAATGCCGCAGATCGAAGGCACCTTCCCGGGCAAGCCCGAGGAAGTCGTCATCCGCAAGCCCGACGCGTCCGAGCCGTTCTCCGGCCTCGCGTTCAAGATCATGAACGATCCGTTCGTGGGCTCGCTCACCTTCTGCCGCATCTACTCCGGCAAGCTGGAAAGCGGTTCTTACGTCATCAACTCGGTGAAAGACCGCAAAGAGCGCATCGGCCGCATGCTCCTGATGCACGCGAACAACCGCGAAGAGATCAAGGAAGCCTCGGCCGGCGACATCGTCGCGCTGGTCGGCATGAAAGACACGACCACGGGCGACACGCTCTGCGATCCCGACAAGCCGGTCGTTCTCGAGCGCATGACGTTCCCCGAGCCCGTCATCTCCATCGCCGTCGAGCCGAAATCAAAGGCCGACCAGGAGAAAATGGGCGTGGCCTTGGGCCGCCTTGCCGCTGAAGATCCCTCGCTCCGCCTGACGTCCGACGCCGAAACCGGCCAGACGATCCTGCGCGGCATGGGCGAACTTCACCTCGACATCATCATCGACCGCATGAAGCGCGAATTCAAAGTGGAAGCCAACATCGGCGCTCCGCAGGTCGCGTACCGCGAGACGATCACGAAGATGGGCGAAATCGACTACACCCACAAGAAGCAGTCCGGCGGCTCGGGTCAGTACGCCCGCGTCATCATCCGCTTCGAACCCGGCGAACCCGGCTCGGGCTATGTGTTCGAGGAAGACATCGTCGGCGGTTCGGTGCCGAAGGAATTCATTCCCGGCGTCGAAAAAGGCCTCGCGGCCCAGAAGGACACCGGCGTCATCGCGGGCTTCCCCTGCATCGACTTCAAGGCCACGCTGTTCGACGGCGCTTACCACGATGTCGACTCGTCGGCTCTCGCCTTCGAAATCGCGGCCCGTGCCGCGTTCCGCGAAGGTATCCTGAAGTGCAAGCCGGTGCTGCTCGAGCCCATCATGAAAGTCGAAGTCGTCACCCCGGAAGACTACATGGGCGACGTCATCGGCGACCTGAACAGCCGCCGCGGCCAGATCGGCAACATGGACAGCCGCGGCAACGCCCGCGTCATCACCGCCATGGTGCCGCTCGCCAACATGTTCGGCTACATCAATACCCTTCGCTCCATGAGCCAGGGTCGCGCACAGTACTCGATGGAATTCCATCACTACGACCAGGTGCCGAGCGCGATCGCGGATGAAGTGAAGGCAAAACTCGCTTAAACCACCAACGTTAACTGGACTACTTCAATAGATAGCAAGGAAGGAAGACTATAAGATGGCTAAAGGTAAGTTTGAACGCAACAAGCCGCACGTCAACATCGGCACCATCGGTCACGTCGACCATGGCAAGACGAGCTTGACCGCGGCTATCACCAAAGTTCTGGCCGAGCAGGGCAAAGCCCAGTTCATGGCCTATGACCAGATCGACAAGTCGCCCGAAGAGCGCGAGCGCGGCATCACGATCTCGACCGCTCACGTCGAGTACGAGACCGAGAAGCGCCACTACGCGCACGTCGACTGCCCCGGCCACGCCGATTATGTGAAGAACATGATCACCGGCGCGGCGCAGATGGACGGCGCGATCCTCGTCGTTTCGGCTGCCGACGGCCCGATGCCCCAGACCCGCGAACACATCCTGCTCGCGCGCCAGGTCGGCGTCCCCGCGATCGTCGTGTTCCTCAACAAGTGCGACATGGTTGACGACAAGGAACTCCTGGACCTCGTCGAGATGGAAGTCCGCGAACTCCTGACCAAGTACAAGGTCCCCGGCGACAAGATCGCCTTCATCAAGGGCTCGGCTCTCTCCGCGCTCGAAGGCAAGTCGGACGGCTTCGGCAAAGAAGCCATCCTCGCGCTGATGAACGCCGTTGACGAAAACATCCCGACCCCGGCGCGTCCGAAAGACAAGCCGTTCCTGATGCCGGTCGAAGACGTGTTCTCGATCTCCGGCCGCGGCACGGTCTGCACGGGCCGCGTCGAGCAGGGCATCATCAAGGTCAACGAAGAAGTCGAAATCGTCGGCATCCGCCCCACGCAGAAGACCGTCGTCACGGGCGTCGAAATGTTCCGCAAGCTGCTCGATCAGGGCGAGGCTGGCGACAACATCGGCGCACTGCTGCGCGGCACCAAGCGCGAGGAAGTCGAGCGTGGCCAGGTTCTCTGCGCCCCCGGCTCGATCAAGCCGCACACGAAGTTCAAGGCAGAAGCTTACGTCCTCACGAAGGACGAAGGCGGCCGTCACACCCCGTTCTTCACCAACTACCGTCCCCAGTTCTACTTCCGTACGACTGACGTGACGGGCGTCGTGAAGCTCCCCGAGGGCGTCGAGATGGTCATGCCGGGCGACAACATCACCATGGAAATCGAGCTGATCGCTCCGATCGCCATGGACCAGGGCCTGCGTTTCGCCATCCGCGAGGGTGGCCGCACCGTCGGCGCCGGCGTTGTTGCTCAGATCATCGAGTAACGAACTGATATAGAGATACGGCCCCGCCGCGAAACGGCGGGGCCGGCTCTGAAGAAAAAGAAGGATTGATAAAATGGAAGCGCAAAACATCCGGGTCAGGCTCCGGGCTTATGATCACAGGATCCTCGATCAGTCGACGAAGGAGATCGTGAGCACAGCGAAAAGAACGGGCGCGCAAGTGCGCGGTCCGATCCCGCTGCCCACGCGGATCGAGAAATTCACGGTCCTGCGCTCCCCGCACGTGGACAAGAAGTCGCGCGAGCAGTTCGAGATGCGCACCCACAAGCGCCTCCTGGACATCATCGACCCGACGCCGCAGACGATCGACGCTCTGATGAAGCTCGACCTCGCCGCCGGCGTGGACGTGGAGATCAAGCTCTAAGGGCTGACGAGAAGGTTTAATAAGAAGGACGAATAAGATGCGTACCGGTTTGATTGCACAGAAGCTTGGCATGACGCGCGTTTTCGACGCGAACGGCAAGCACGTTCCCGTGACCCTGCTGAAGGTCGACGGCTGCCAGGTCATCTCCGTGCAGACGAAAGAGAAAAACGGCTACACCGCGCTCCAGCTGGGCGCCGGCGCCAAGAAGGCGAAAAGCTGCACGAAACCCGAGCGCGGCCACTTCGCGAAAGCGAAAGTCGAGCCCAAGCTGAAGGTCGTCGAATTCCGCGTGTCGGAAGACAGCCTGGTCGAGCAGGGCGCGGAATTTTCCGCGGCGCATTTCGTCGTCGGCCAGTATGTCGACGTCTCCGGAGTCACCCTCGGCAAGGGCTATCAGGGCGTCATGAAGCGCTGGAACTTCGCGGGCCTCGTCGCCACGCACGGCGTGTCCGTCTCGCACCGTTCTCCCGGTTCCGTCGGTCAGCGCCAGTCTCCCGGCCGCGTATTCAAGAACAAGAAGATGGCGGGTCACATGGGCGACGCGAACCGCACCATCCCCAACCTGCGCGTTGTGGAAGTGCATCCCGAACAGGGCCTCATTCTCGTCGAAGGCGCGGTACCCGGCTTCAAAGGCAGCTGGCTCACCGTCCGCGACGCCGTCAAGAAACAACTGCCGAAAGACGCGCCGAAGCCGGCGGGCCTGAAAGCAAAAGCCCAAGCTGAA
The DNA here is from genome assembly GCA_025934695.1 of Alphaproteobacteria bacterium. GTDB lineage: Bacteria > Pseudomonadota > Alphaproteobacteria > Micavibrionales > UBA2020 > JAPWJZ01. The sequence goes on along the minus strand of JAICWS010000001.1, from coordinate 865,528 downwards.
GCAGCACAGGCTTAAGGAAGGTAACAATGAAAGTCGCCGTAAAAAGCCTCGATAACAAAAAAGTGGGTGACATCGACCTGTCCGATGCCATCTTCGGCATCCTGCCGCGCAAGGACATCCTGCACCGCATGGTGAACTACCAGCTCGCCAAGCGCCGCTCGGGCAACCACAAGACCAAGCAGATCGGCGATATCTCGGGCACCGGCAAAAAGCCCTACGCGCAAAAAGGCACCGGCAACGCCCGCCAGGGTTCCTTGCGCTCCCCGCAGTTCCGCAAGGGCGCGGTCATCTTCGGACCGATCGTGCGTGACCACGCGCATGACCTGCCGAAAGGCGTCCGCAAGCTCGCGCTGAAGTCGGCGCTCTCGGCGAAACAGGCCGAAGGCAAGCTCATCGTCCTCGATGCCGCGAAAGCCAAGTCGCACAAGACGAAAGAGATGGCGAAGGTCCTCAAAGACCTCGGCATCGCCTCCGCCCTGATCATCGACGAAACGCCCGACGCGAACTTCACCCGCGCCGTGCGCAACATCAAGCACATCGACCTGCTGCCCCAGAAAGGCATCAACGTCTATGACATTCTGCGCCGCGACACCCTCGTGCTGACGAAGGACGCGGTCGCCCAACTGGAGGCAAGATTGAAATGACCGCCGCAAAGAAAGAGAAAAAGGAAGCGAAAGTAACGGAAGCCCTCTATCAGGCCATCCGCTCCCCGATCATCACCGAAAAGGCGACGATGGGCTCGCAGTACAACCAGATCACCTTCCGCGTGCCGCTGGACGCCCGCAAGGCCGAGATCCGCGCTGCCATCGAAGCCGTGTTCAAGGTGAAAGTCGTGAAGGTCAACACGTCGATCCAGCTCGGCAAGACCAAGATTTTCAAAGGCCGCAAGGCTTTTCGCAGCGACCGCAAGAAGGCGATCGTTACCCTGGCTGAAGGTCAGACGATCGACGTCGCAACCGGAATTTAAGGAAGATTTGGGTTAACAGCCCAAAGAGAGATGAGGAAATAACATGGCATTGAAATCGTACCGCCCGACATCCCCCGGCATCCGCCACATGATCCGCGTGGACCGCAGCGAACTCTGGGCCGGCAAGCCTGAGAAGTCGCTGATCGACAAGGACCATCATCGCAAGACGGGCCGCAACAACTTCGGCGAGATCACCTCGTGGCACCGCGGCGGCGGCCACAAGCGCCGCTACCGCATCATCGACTTCAAGCGGAACAAGTTCAACGTCGAAGGCACGGTCGAGCGTCTCGAATACGACCCGAACCGCACCGCCTGGATCGCGCTCGTAAAATATTCCGACGGCGAAATGGCTTACATCCTCGCTCCCCAGCGCCTCGGCGCCGGCGACAAGGTCATCGCCTCCGAGCGCGCGGACATCCTTCCCGGCAACGCGATGCAGATCAAGAACATCCCGGTCGGCACGCTGGTCCACAACGTCGAACTGCACCCGGGCCGCGGCGGCCAGCTCGCCCGCTCGGCCGGCACCTCGGTCCAGATCGTGGGCCGTGATTCCGGCCTGACGCAGATCAAGCTGAACTCCGGCGAACTGCGCGTCGTGAACGGCAACTGCATGGCGACCGTGGGCGCGGTGTCGAACACCGACCACATGAACGTCGCCATCGGCAAGGCCGGCCGCAAGCGCTGGATGGGCTGGAAACCCCATAACCGCGGCGTCGCGATGAACCCGATCGACCACCCGCTCGGCGGCGGCGAGGGCAAATCCTCGGGCGGCCGTCATCCGGTCTCGCCCTGGGGCAAGTGCGCCAAAGGCGGCAAGACCCGCAAGAACAAACGTACCGATAAATTCATCCTGCGCCGGCGCAAGAACAAGCGTCTCGCGGCAGGCCAGTAAAGGAGTAGCGACACATGGCACGTTCCGTAAGGAAAGGTCCTTTTATCGACGGTTACCTGCTGAAGAAGGCAGAGAAGGCGCGCACGTCGGGCCGCAACGAGGTCATCAAGACCTGGTCCCGCCGTTCCACCATCCTGCCCCAGTTCATCGGGCTGACCTTTGGCGTTTATAACGGCCAGAAGTTCATTCCGGTCCTCGTGACGGACAACATGATCGGGCACAAGCTCGGCGAATTCGCGCCGACCCGTCAGTTCTTCCAGCACACGGCAGCCGGCGCGGACAAAACGGCGACGAAGAGCGAGTAAGAACAATGTCGAAACAAGCAAAAGCACCCCGCCGCAAGGACAACCAGGCCATCGCCTCCGCCCGCTACATCAAGGGCGGCGAGCGCAAGCTGAACCTCCTCGCGCAGCTGATCCGCGGCAAGCCCGCGCAACAGGCGCTCATCGAGCTCGAGTTCTCGCAGCGCCGCGTTTCCCGCGACGTCTACAAAGTTCTTGAAGCGGCGATCGCCAACGCCGAGAACAACCACAACCTGGATGTCGACCGTTTGTTCGTGAAAGAAGCGATCGTCGGCAAGACCCTGGTCATGGGCCGTTTCCACACGCGCGGCCGCGGCCGTTCGGCGCCCATCGAAAAGCCTTTCTCGAACATCACCATCACGGTCGAGGAACGTGCCGCCGGCGAAGAGCCGAAGAAGAAACAAAGAGGCAAAGGCAGCAAGAAAGAGGGTTCGAAGAAAGAATCGAAACCCGCTGCAAAAGCCGAAGCAACCCAAGCCGAATAACGAAAGGTTTTAGGAGTATAAAATGGGTCAGAAGGTTAACCCGATTGGACTGAGACTGGGCATCAACCGCACGTGGGACAGCCGCTGGTACGCCGGCAAGGACTATTCCACGAAGCTGCTGCAGGACATCAAGCTCCGCGCTTACGTGCTGGAGAACCTGAAGCAGGCGGGCGTCGCTCGCGTCATCATCGAGCGCGCGGCGAACAAGACCAACGTCACGATCCATTCGGCGCGCCCCGGTGTCATCATCGGCAAAAAAGGCTCCGACATCGAGAAACTCCGCAAAGACCTCTCGAAATTCACGGGCGGCGAAGTGACGCTGAACATCGTCGAAATCCGCAAGCCGGAAATGGACGCCCAGCTCGTCGCCGACGGCATCGCGCAGCAGCTCGAGCGCCGCGTATCGTTCCGCCGCGCGATGAAGCGCGCGGTCCAGTCCGCCCAGCGCCTCGGCGCCGGCGGCATCCGCGTGAACTGCTCGGGCCGCCTGGCCGGCGCCGAAATCGCCCGCCGCGAATGGTACCGCGAAGGCCGCGTGCCCCTGCACACGCTGCGCGCCGACGTCGACTACGCGACCAGCCGCGCACTGACGACCTACGGCATCATCGGCGTGAAAGTCTGGATCTTCAAAGGCGAGATCCTGGCCCACGATCCGATGGCCCGCGACAAGCGCCTGGCCGAACAACAGCCGGCACGGGCATAAAGGGAAAGAGTAAGAAGGAACCACGACCATGATGTCCCCAAAGAAAATGAAGTTCAGGAAGGCGCACAAGGGCCGCATTCACGGCCAGGCGACTTCGGGCAACTATCTGTCCTACGGCACCTTTGGCATGAAGGCAGTTCAGCCGGACCGTCTCACCGCCCGCCAGATCGAAGCTGCGCGCCGCGCCATCACGCGCCACATGAAGCGCCAGGGCCGTCTGTGGATCCGCATCTTCCCCGACGTGCCGGTGTCGAAAAAGCCTCTCGAAGTCCGCATGGGCTCCGGTAAAGGCTCGCCGGAATTCTATGTGTGCCGCGTGAAGCCCGGCCGCATCCTGTTCGAGCTGGACGGCGTTCCGCGCCAGCTCGCCGAAGAAGCATTCGAACTCGCCGCCGCGAAGCTGCCGATCAAGTGCCGTTTCGTCAGCCGCGAGCAAGCATAAGGTGAGATGACAATGAAAGCCGCAGACCTCAGAGCAAAAACCCCCGACGAGCTGGAAACCGAGCTCATGAATCTCCGCAAGGAGCAGTTCAACTTCCGCTTCCAGAAGTCGACGGGCCAGCTGGAAAACACCGGCCGCGTCCGCATCGTCCGCCGCGACATCGCGCGCATCAAGACGATCCTGAGCGAGATCCGTACGGGCAAGGCGCCGGCCGCGAAAGCCGCGAAGAAAGCCGCCAAGCCGAAAGCAGAGAAAACCGAGGCCGCCGACAAGGCGCCGAAGAAAAAGAAAGCCAAGGAGTAAGAAATCATGCCTCGCCGCGTATTAGAAGGCAAAGTCGTCAGCAACAAAACCGCCAAGACCGTGACGGTCCTGGTCGAACGTCAGGTCCGCGATCCGCTCTACGGCAAGATCATGCGCCGTTCCGCGAAATATGCCGCCCACGACGAAACCAACCAGTGGAAGATCGGCGACCAGGTCTCGATCGAGGAATGCCGCCCGCTTTCCAAGACGAAGAAATGGCGCGTCATCGGCGGCAAGGCGCTCGGCGAAAGCCAGGCCCGCACGGTCGATGAAGCCGAAGGCAAGCGCGCCTCCGTGAAGCGCGACCTCGCCGCCGAGGCGAAAGCCGAACAGCCCAAAGCGGAAGCGAAAGCCGACGCCAAGGCGAAGCCGGCCAAGAAAAGCAAGAAAGACGAATAACCAGGGCTTGAAACCCCCTTTGAGTTAAAAAGAAAGGTCAAGACCATGATACAGATGGAATCAAATCTGGAAGTTGCCGACAACAGCGGCGCGCGCAAGGTCATGTGCGTGAAAGTGCTGGGCGGCTCCAAGCGGCGCACCGCCGGCATCGGCGACGTGATTGTCGTGTCCGTGAAGGACGCAATCCCGCGCGGCCGCGTCAAGAAAGGCACCGTCCACAAGGCGGTCATCGTGCGCACCCGCACCGCGCTCAAGCGCGACGACGGCTCCATCATCCGCTTCGATCGCAACGCCGCCGTCCTTATCAACGCGGCCGGCGAACCGATCGGCACCCGTATCTTTGGCCCCGTGACCCGCGAACTGCGCGCCAAGAATTTCATGAAAATCATCTCGCTGGCGCCGGAGGTGCTGTAATTATGACGAAACTCAAGATCAAAAAAGGCGACAAAGTCGTCGTCCTCACCGGCAAGGACAAGGGCCGCACCGGCGAAGTGAAACAGGTCATCACCGAGGAATCCAAGGTGGTCGTGCAGGGCGTCAACGTGCAGACGAAGCACCGCAAGCCCAGCCAGTCGCATCCCGGCGGCCTCGACAAGGTCGAGCGTCCGCTGCACATCTCGAACGTGGCGATCGTCGACCCGAAAACCAGCAAACCCGCCCGCATCGGCTACAAGATGGTGGGCGACCGCAAGGTGCGCTTCTCCAAAGCGTCCGGCGAAGTGATCGATTAAGAGGCATACAATGGCAACCGCAAAAAAAGAAAACGCTCCGCGCCTGAAGAAGCTCTACGAAGACAAGATCCGGGCTGAGCTGAAAAAGCAGTACAACTACAAGAACGACATGGCCATCCCGCGCCTCGACAAGATCGTCGTGAACATGGGCGTCGGCGAAAACGCGCAGGACAGCAAGAAGATCAACGGCGCTGTCGCGGACATGACGGCCATCACCGGCCAGAAGCCGCAGGTCACCCGCGCGCGCAAGGCCATCGCCGCCTTCAAGCTGCGCGAGGACATCCCGATCGGCTGCAAGGTCACCCTGCGCGGCGCCCGCATGTACGAATTCCTCGATCGCCTGATCACGATCGCCATGCCCCGCATCCGCGACTTCCGCGGCGTTTCCGATCGCAGCTTTGACGGCAACGGCAACTACGCGCTGGGCTTGAAGGAGCAGATCATTTTCCCCGAGATCAACTTCGACAAGGTCGATGCGATCCGCGGCATGGACATCATCATCTGCACGACCGCGAATTCCGATGATGAGGCAAGATCACTTCTGAAGGGCTTCAGCATGCCCTTCCGTATCCGTTAAGAGAAGGTAACCAGGACAATGGCAAAACTGAGCTCTGTCAATAAAAACAACCGCCGCAAAAAGATGGTCAAGCAGTACGCGGCCAAATGGGCGAAACTGAAAGCGATCGCCAGCGACATGTCGCGTCCCGCCGACGAGCGCTTCGCAGCGCGCCTGAAAATGGCGAAGCTGCCGCGCAACTCGCATCCGACGCGCATCCGTAACCGCTGCGCCCTCACGGGCCGGCCGCGCGGCAACTACCGTAAATTCGGCATTTCGCGCCTCATGATGCGCGAACTCGCCTCCCAGGGCCTTATCCCTGGCGTCACGAAATCAAGCTGGTAAGAGGGAAGGAGAAGAAACATGTCATTAAGCGATCCCCTCGGAGATTTGCTCACCCGCCTCCGCAACGGCCAGGCCGCACGCCTGACCGAAGTGCAGAGCCCGGCATCCAAACTGCGCGCTTCGCTGCTCGAAGTGCTCAAGCGCGAAGGTTATATCCGCGACTTCAGCGTCAAGCAGAACGGCGCAAGCTCGGTTCTCAACATCGAACTGAAATATTCGGAAGGGCAGCCCGTGATCAAGGAAATCACGCGCGTCTCGCGCCCCGGCCGCCGCGTTTATACGCAGATCAAGGACGTGCCGCGGGTGTACAACGGCCTCGGCATTTCGATCCTCTCCACGCCGCGCGGCGTGCTCTCCGACAAGGAAGCGCGCGAAGCGAACGTGGGCGGGGAAATCCTGTGCCGCGTGTTCTAAGGTAGAAGGTGAATTAACATGTCTCGTATCGCAAAACACCCCATCAAGCTGCCGAGCGGCGTTGAAGCGAAGCTTCAGGGCAAGAAGCTCAGCATCAAGGGCAAAAAAGGGGAACTTCACCTCACCGTGTCCAACGACATCGGCGCGGAAGTGAAGGACGGCGCCATCAACCTGAGGAAGCTGTCCGAAAACCGCAACGCCGCCATGATGTGGGGCACGACCGCCTCGCTGATCCGCGGCATGATCAAGGGCGTCAGCGAAGGCTACAGCAAGCGCCTGATCATCGAAGGCGTCGGTTTCCGCGCCGCGCTGCAGGGCAAGGACCTCGTGCTCCAGATCGGCTTCAGCCATGAAGTCAAGTACAAGGTCCCGCAAGGCATCGAAGTGAAAGTGCCCAAGCAGACCGAGATCGAGATCTCCGGCATCGACAAACAAAAAGTCGGCCAGGTGGCGGCCGAGCTGTTCCTCATGAAGCGCCCCGAGCCGTACAAGGGCAAAGGCATCAACTACGAGGGACGCCGCATCCTGCGCAAAGAAGGCAAGAAGAAGTAATTGTAAGGATTAACGACCATGGCACATTCAAACGCAAAACAACGCCGTTCCTGGCGGGTCCGCAAGGTGGTGAAGAAGGCGTCGAACAAGAACGCCCGTCCGCGCCTCACGGTTCACCGCTCCGGCCAGCATATCTACGCGCAGGTCATCGACGACGCGAAGGGCGTGACGCTCGCCGCGGCATCCTCGGTCGACACCGATGTCCGCAAGTCGCTGAAGAGCACGTCCAACAAGGACGCCGCCACCGCGGTCGGCAAGCTCGTCGCCGAGCGCGCCAAGAAAGCGGGCGTGGACAAGGTCGCATTCGACCGCGGCAGCTACTCGTACCACGGCCGCGTGAAGGCGCTGGCCGAGGCCGCCCGCGAAGCCGGTTTATCTTTTTAATTGAAGGAAGCAGAACACAATGGCAAACGCTGAAAGACAAGAACGTCCGTCACGCCCCGGCAAGGGCGAAGGCCGCGACGGCGGCGGACGCGGCAAGCGCCGCGACCGCGACAAGCGCGAAGACGGCGAACGCGAAGGCGGCGAACTCGTCGAACGCCTTGTTGCGATCAACCGCGTCGCCAAAGTCGTGAAGGGCGGCCGCCGTTTCGGCTTCGCCGCCCTCGTCGTGGTCGGTGACGGCCGCGGCCGCATCGGCGCCGGCGCCGGCAAAGCGCGCGAAGTGCCCGAGGCGATCAAGAAAGCGACCGACCAGGCGAAACGCCGCATGATCCGCGTTCCGCTGCGCGATGGCCGCACCCTGCACCACGACATCGAAGCCCGCTTCGGCGCGGGCCGCGTGCGCCTGCGCACCGCCGTTCCCGGTACGGGCATCATCGCGGGCGGTCCGCTCCGCGCGGTGTTCGAGGTGCTCGGCATCCAGGACGTCGTGGCGAAGTCGCTCGGCTCGTCCAACCCCTATAACATGGTGAAAGCAGCCCTCGAGGCCTTCAAGCACATGGAAAGCCCCCGTATGGTGGCCGGCCGCCGCGGCCGCCGCGTGAACGAAGTTCTCGGCCGCAAGGGCGATGAGAAGGAGAAGTCTGATGGCTGAGGAAAAGAAACCCGCCGCGAAGAAACCCGCAGCGCCCAAGGCTGAAGCAAAACCGGCAGCGAAAGCCGCAGCTCCCGCGAAAAAGGAAGCCGCAGCGAAACCCGCGAAGTCCGGCAAGAAACTCAAGGTGACGCAAACGGGCTCGCCCATCGGCCGCATTCCCAAGCAGGAAGCCACGCTGATCGGCCTCGGCCTCAACAAGCGCCATCGTTCCAAGGTGCTGGAAGACACCCCGTCCGTTCGCGGCATGATCGAGATGGTGAAACATCTCGTCACCGTCGAAGAGGCGGCTTAAGGTTTAAGGAAGTAAAGCCATGAAACTCAATCAGCTTAAAGACAATCCCGGCGCGCGGCACACCCGCATTCTCGTCGGCCGCGGTATCGGCTCCGGTAAGGGCAAGACCGGCGGACGCGGCGTGAAAGGCCAGAAGGCCCGCACCGGCGTGGCGCTCAAGGGCTTCGAGGGCGGCCAGTCTCCGCTCATCCGCCGCATGCCCAAGCGCGGCTTCACCAGCCACTTCGGCTGCCTCGCCGCCGTCAACCTGGACACCATCCAGGAAGCGCTCGACAGCAAGAAACTCTCGTCGGCGAAGACCATCGACGCCGCCGCGCTGGTCGAAGCGGGCGTGATCTACTGCGCGGGCGAGGGCCTCAAGCTCCTCTCCGGCGCGCATCCGCTGAAGACGAAAGTCAACTTCACGGTCACCAAGGCTTCCAAAACGGCCATCGCGGCCGTTGAAAAAGCCGGTGGCAAGGTCGAAGTCCTTCCGCCCAAGGTGAACAAGCTGCTGAAAGAGAAAAAGAAAGCAGCGAAGTAATCTTTCGCGATTTTAAATTCAAAACGGCGGAAACAGATGTTTCCGCCGTTTTTGTTTCTTCCGATGTAAATCTTAAGGTTTGGGAGCGAGAAGCAGGGACGAGGCGGACGCCTTTGAACAGGCAAAAGAATGGCGCAAGCCGGGCCGCGGTTTTCAATGACTTCCTCGCGTTGACATAACCCGACCGCCCTGCTACAAGAACTGACGCAATGCGCATCACCACGGCTCGCCGATTTTATCCCTGTTTCGCGGGGAGCCGGTATCAGGCGCAACCTGCAAAAACGGCCGACGAGTTTTTGTTCGCGGCTGTTTTGCGTTTCCCAAGGATCTTTCCTCGAAAAGCATCTGCCGCGCCCAGTGATGGAGCGCCATGGTGCGACTGAAGGACCTGTTCAACCTGCTTGCCAGCTGCTGGCGGTATCCCGCGACGAAGACCTACGTCCTTTTCACGTTCGACGGCGCGGTAAAACCGCGCGTCGCCGAAGTGACGGGCAGGGACATCAAAATGCTCGACATCCCCGATCATGCCACGTCGTTCTGTTTCTTCGACCGCGACGTGAAGAGGGGCCGCAAGTACGATGACGCGGCGCTGGTGCGCAGGGCGCATAACTTCAGCCCGACTTACTTCTTCGGCGAGCGGCTGCTGACGCCGCGCGAGTTCTACGACATGGGCGAAGAGGAGCGCGTGAAGCTGAAGGGCTTCTACAACCAGGACACGCACCAGGACTCGCGCATCGTCATCGACGGCACTATCTGCCGCACCGTGAATTCCCGTTGGCGGCCCCATGAGGCCGTCATCCACCGCCGGACGCGCGAGCAGCTCTGGCCCCCGCAAAGACTTCCCCTGTTCGGGCCAAAACAAAAAGGAGACACGCCATGACAAAGAAACACGCCGCCAAACGCAAGTTCAACAAGAAAGCGCCGCCGCCCGTGGCGCCCGCGCCGATTCCCGGCTACGCGGAAGCCGCGCCCGAGTTCCGGGCGGAGCTGGACCGCGCGCTGAGGTCGATCGACGGCGACCCGCGCAATCCCGAGAATATCGCGGCCTTTGGCCGTAAGGCGACGGAGAGCCTGGGCAATATCGGCACCGGCATGATCCGCCTGCGCGGCGAGCTTGCCAATCATGCTTCCGAGACGAAGCAAATCTTCGGCACCATCGAGGCAGGAATTTCTGGCATCGACCTCGCGGGCTTCGGGCAGGACCTCATGAAAGTAATGCGGGTCGCGGGCCGGCGCGTCCTGTCGCCCTCCGAAATGAAGCTGCTCGACCAGGTCGAAGACAAGCTGCCGAAGAAAGTCACCGATCCCCTGGCGCTGGTGCGCAAGCTCGAGGCGACGGCCAAGGAGCTGCAAAAGGACTTAGGCGATGCGGATATCCTGGGTCTCGCCCGCAACGAGGCGGCGCGCCATCTCGCCTTGTTCCTGGGCGCGGGAAAGGAAGTGCTGCGCCGCTATGACGAAAAATACATTCCCGAAGCGGAGAAGCAACCCGGTCCCGACGCCGCGCCGCGGCTCGCCGACATCAAGCAGCGCCGCCAGGATTTCGCCGCTCGCATCCTCGTGCTCGAAGGATCGGCCGAGGCCGCAGTTGTCGCGGGGCAGCAGATCGCGCTCATGGCGCAGAAGCTGGACGAGAACCTGAAACAGGTCCGCCAAGCTCTCAGCGAGCAAGAGGACTGGAAGGCGAAGCTGGCCGCAGCGAACAAATCTCCCGCCGAAAAGGCCGCCCAGCCGCCGCCCGCACCCAAGCCGCCGGCGCCGTAAAGGGTGGCAGAACCACCAGATGAAAATCGGGGTCCAGTTTATACAACTTCTATCTCATGAATTTTGAGATAGAAGTTAAATGAACTGGACTCCGGCTTTCGCCGGAGTGGGAATGTGAAGATGCTGGCTTACGCCGCTGGCGGCTGCGGCGCCGGGGCCTGCGGCGGGGCGGGCGGGGTTTTTTTCTTTTCCGCCTCTTCGAATAGTTTCTTAACCTCGTCGCTGCGGGCGGCGCAGCATGCGCTCACGCCGTGCTTGTTTCTCACCTCAGTGTCCGCCCCGTGCTCCAGCAGGAAGCGCGTGACTTCGGCATTGCCACGCAACGCCGCCATGAAGAGCAGGCTTTCGCCGCCCGCCTGGTGCCGCGCGTTCACATTCGCGCCCTTCTCGACGAGGATGCGGATAATGTCCATGTTGCCCGCGCCGCCGACGGCGCTTACCAGCACGTCATCGAGCCCGGGAGCGGGTGAGGCGGCGTCGGGAATGGCGGCCCAGCCCGGCTCCTTGCCGGTCGCCGCTTTCTTCGGGTCGGTGACGCACAAAAGCGCGCCCGCGATATCGGCATGGCCGTTCCAGGCGGCGATGCGCAGGGCGGTCCAGCCCGCGCCGTCCTGCGCGTCGGCATCCGCACCCTTGTCGATGAGCAGGCGCAGCGTGTCGATGTGGCCTTTCTCGGCCGCGCGCATCAGCGCCGTGCGGCCCCATTTGTCCGCGGCCTTCACATCCGCCTTGTGGTTGATCAGCGTCTGCGCGATGCCGGTAAAGCCGCCTTCGGCCGCGACCATCAGCGTCGTGACGCCGAGGTTGAGCCCGAATTTCCACGGCTGTCGGTGGCGCGACATGAAGCAGGCGTTGCAGTCGTTGGCGGAAGTGGCATCCGCGCCGGCTTCGATCAGCTTTTCGACAAGAGCCGCATGGCCCTCAGCCGCCGCGATGTCGAGCGGCGTCCAGCCGGAGCGGTTGCGCGCGGCAACATCGGCGCCTTTCTGGAGCAGGAAGTCGACGGCTTCCGTTTTGCCTTCGCGCACGGCGACCATGAGCGCCGTGAAGCCGTTGATGTCCTGCGCGTCGACCTTCATGCCTTCGTCGAGGCACTTCTGCATCGCCGGGATATCGCCCTTGGCACCCGCGACGATAAAGGCCGGGATTTCCCGCCACGCCTTGTCATTAAATTCCTTGTCGATTGCCATGGCCATTCTCCAGCGGTTCAAACGCGGTTTCGTGCAAAAACCTTTTATAGCGGCTTTCGATTTTTATGTAAAGATTGGGAATGTCGCGGCGGAGCGGGGCTGAGCTGGGCTTGGGAGCCTAAGCTCAGGCATCATTTTCATAAAAGTAATATTGACATAGTACTGAGAATCTTTATCATCGCCGTCCGATTAACCCGGTAATGGAGCCTATCCTCATGAAAAACTATTCCTACCTGTTCGACCAATTCCGCAACGCCGTCGTCACCGACGAGGCCAACGACCCCGTGAAAGAGGAAATGCGCAAGGTCGCCAAGGAAAACGGCCTGACGCTGCGCTTCAACAAGCTGGGCCAGGGCGGCGGCGCCTGCGTGATGCCCCCGCCAAACCAGGTCGGCGTGACGCTGACCCAGGGCGCCGACGACAAATGGCGCGTTTTCAGCGCCGGCTAAGCGGCCTTCAGCAACGGCATCCGATATCCCCGCTCCGGCGGGGATATTTTTTTTGCCGTTTATGTCATATTCACCTGATTACGAATACCAATTGCGCCGAAAACGGTGCTCTTGTAAGGTCTAACCCGCAACCTAACTATCTGGGCGACAAAGAACCCGACGAAGGACATCGAAGACAATGCCATCTGCTGTAGAACAGTTTGCCTCCAACCTCAATTTCGGCGTTTTCGCCAAGGCGGAGGAGCTCAAGCAGCGCCTGTGGTTCACGCTGATCGCCCTGATCATCTACCGCATCGGCACCCACGTGCCGCTGCCCGGCATCGATCCCCACGTGTGGCAGCACATCTTCGAAACCAAGAAGGGCAGCGTCCTTGACATGTTCAACATGTTCTCGGGCGGCGCGCTGGCGCGCATGTCGATCTTCGCGCTGAACATCATGCCCTATATCTCCGCCTCGATCATCATGCAGCTCATGAGCTCGATGCACCCGCAGCTCGACCAGATGAAGAAGGAAGGCGACGCGGGCAAGAAAAAGCTGAACCAGTACACGCGCTACGGCACGATCATCCTTGCCACCGTCCAGGCCTGGGGCCTCGCGAAAGGCCTCGAGAACATGGCGTCGGGACAGGGCGGCTCGGCCGTCATCAACCCCGGCCTCTATTTCGAAATCACCACGGTCATCACGATCGTCGGCGGCACGATCTTCCTCATGTGGCTGGGCGAGCAGATCACCGCGCGCGGCGTCGGCAACGGCACCTCGCTCATCATCATGGCGGGCATCGTGGCGGGCATTCCGCGCGCCATCATCCAGGTCCTCGAACTGGGCCGCAACGGAGAGATGTCGGCGCCTGTCATCATGCTCATTCCTTTCATCGTGGCCGCCGTCATCGCCTTCATCGTCTACATGGAACGCGCGCAGCGGCGGGTCGTCGTCCAGTACCCGAAGCGCATGGTCGGCGGCAACAAGATGACCGGCGGCGATTCAAGCCATATGCCGCTCAAGCTCAACACCTCCGGCGTCATCCCGCCCATCTTCGCCTCCTCGCTGCTGCTGTTGCCGATGACGATCACCGGCTTCACCGGCGGCGCGACCGGCACGGGCATCTGGGCCGACATCGTCGAGGGCATGTCGCGCTACCTGCAGCGCGGTCAGCCGGTATATATGCTGCTTTACGGCGGCCTGATCATCTTCTTCACCTTCTTCTATACCGCCATCCAGTTCAATCCGGACGACACGGCGGATAACCTGCGCAAGTACGGCGGCTTCATTCCGGGCATCCGTCCCGGCAAGGCGACAGGCGACTATCTCGACCATATCCTGTCCCGCATCACTCTCATCGGCGCGGTCTACCTGACAGCCGTGTGCCTGCTGCCCGAATTCCTGACGACCAAGCTTGGCATTCCCTTCTACTTCGGCGGCACGAGCGTGCTGATCACTGTTTCCGTCATGATGGACACGGTGGCGCAGATCCATTCGCACCTGCTCGCGCACCAGTACGAAGGCCTGATCAAGAAAGCGAAACTGAGAGGAGCGCGCAGATGAGAGTCATCCTGATCGGCCCCCCGGGCGCCGGCAAAGGCACCCAGGCGAGCCGCCTGTCGGCGAAATACGGCGTCCCGTCCATTTCCACGGGCGACCTGTTCCGCGCGCGCACCAAGGACCCCAATGATCCGCTCGGCGCGGAAATCAACCGCATCATGAAGGAAGGCAAGCTCGTTCCGAACGAGATCACCGTGAAGATGATCGCCGAGCGCCTCGATCAGCCCGACTGCAAGAACGGCTTCATCCTCGACGGCTTTCCCCGTTCGGTGGAGCAGGCCGAGTCGCTGGACAAGATGCTGAAGGAGAAAGGCATCCGCCTCGACGGCGTGGTGCAGATCGGCGTCGACGACGAGAAGCTGGTCGAGCGTATCTCGGGCCGCTTCGCTTGCGGCAAATGCGGCGAAGGCTATCACGACAAGTTCCACCAGCCCAAGGACCCGCACAAGTGCGACAAATGCGGCGCGACCGAAGACCCCGCCAACCCTGAAACCACCCTCTGGAAGCGCCGCCCCGACGACAACGCAACGACGGTGCGCGCCCGCCTGGAGACCTATCACAGCCAGACCGCCCCGATTCTGCCGTTTTATGACGCAAAAGGGGTACTGAAGGTGGTTGACGGCATGGCATCCATGGACGATGTGACTCGGCAGATCGAAGCCGCCCTGGACCCTAAGGAGGGGGTGAAGAAGCCCGCCCCGCCAAAAAAGTACGGCTAGACCTTAAAAAAATGGGTCCTACCCCCTGAAAATTCGTTAATTTTGGACTAAATAAGGCAAATAACCAGTTGACCTTTATATGGCAGGTCTTATAATGCGCGAGCTTCGCCCTTACTCATAGGGCGGAGGCGCTTTTGTATATATAGACTCAAAAACCCGGGAGAACCAATCGTGGCACGTATCGAAGGTGTCAATATTCCAACAGAAAAAGTCGTCGGCATCGCGCTGACGTACATCTATGGCATCGGTCGTACCACTGCCAAGAAGTTGCTCGAAACAGCGAACGTTCCTTGGCATAAGCGCGTCAATGCGCTTTCCGAAGACGAACTCAACCGCATTCGCGACGCCATCAAGGCGAGCACGAAGGTCGAGGGCGAGCTGCGCCGCGATAACGCGATGGCCGTGAAACGCCTCATGGACCTCGGTTGCTACCGCGGCCTGCGCCATCGCAAAGGCCTTCCTGTCCGCGGCCAGCGCACGCGCACGAACGCCCGCACCCGCAAGGGCCCGCGCAAGACGATCGCCGGCAAGAAAATGGCTCCGACCAAGAAATAATGTTGAAAGTGAAGTAATTAAAAATGGCAAAGCAAGAATCCCAGAAAAAAGCAGATGCAGCGGCGGATACCAAGGCCTCCCCCGGCAAGGCCCGCAAGAAAGAGCGCAAGAATATCACTTCCGCCGTCGCGCACGTGAACTCCACCTTCAACAACACCATCGTCACGATCACCGATGCGCAGGGGAACACGGTTTCCTGGGCTTCCGCAGGCCACCTCGGCTTCAAGGGTTCGCGCAAGTCGACGCCCTACGCGGCGCAGATGGCCGCGGAAGACGCCGGCAAAAAGGCGAAAGAACACGGCGTGAAGACGCTGGAAGTTCTCGTCAAGGGGCCGGGTTCGGGCCGCGAATCGGCGCTCCGCGCGCTGCAGTCGGTGGGCTTCAGCATCACCTCGATCGTGGACATCACGCCCGTTCCGCATAACGGTTGCCGTCCGCGCAAAAAGCGCCGCGTTTAATTTCAGGCGGAAGCTTCGTTTTTCCGCCGATACGTGGGGACGGTGCGCCGCTTTACGGACTTTCGATTAAGGCACAGGCACAAACTTAAAATATAAAAAGGGGAAAATCTTGATACAGAAAAACTGGCAAGAGCTGATTAAACCCAACAAGGTTGACGTCAGCACGAACAAAGATCCCAACCGCTATGGCACCGTCGTCGTCGAACCGCTCGAGCGCGGCTACGGCCTCACGCTCGGCAACGCGCTGCGCCGCGTGCTGCTGTCCTCGCTTCAGGGCGCGGCTGTGACCTCCGTTAAGATCGACGGCGTCCTGCATGAGTTCTCCTCCATCCCCGGCGTCCGCGAAGATGTCACCGACATCATCCTGAACATCAAGAACCTCGCGATCCGCATGCACGCGGAAGGCAACAAGAAAGTCCGCCTCAACGCGGAAGGCCCCTGCGAAGTGAAAGCCGGCATGATCGAGACGACGGCCGACATCGAGATCATCAATCCCGACGCCGTCATCTGCACGATCGGCGAAAAGGCGAAACTGTCGATGGAACTGACCGTTTCCACCGGCAAGGGCTATCGCCCCGCCGCGCAGAACCGCCACGAAGACGCTCCCATCGGCATCATCCCCGTGGACAGCATCTTCTCGCCGGTCCGCAAAGTCTCGTACAAGGTCGAAGACACCCGCGTCGGCCAGATCACCGACTACGACAAGCTGACGCTCGACGTCGAAACCAACGGCACCATCAAGCCTGAAGATGCAGTGGCCTTCGCGGCCCGCATCCTGCAGGACCAGCTGCAGGTGTTCGTCAACTTCCAGGAGCCCGCCGCGGTCGCCAAGGAAGAAGCGAAAGACGAGCTGCCGTTCAGCCGCCACCTGCTGCGCAAGGTCGAAGAGCTCGAACTCTCCGTCCGCTCGGCGAACTGCCTCAAGAACGACAACATCGTCTACATCGGCGACCTGGTCCAGAAGACCGAAGCCGACATGCTGCGCACGCCGAACTTCGGCCGCAAGTCGCTCAACGAGATCAAGGAAGTCCTCACCAACATGGGCCTGCACCTCGGCATGAAAGTCGAAGGCTGGCCGCCCGAGAACATCGAGGAACTGGCCAAGAAGCTCGAGGAGCCGTTCTAACGACTTTGTCATTCTGAGGCCCGAAGGGCCGAAGAATCTCCCTTGGCAATAAAGAGAGATCCTTCGCTACGCTCCGGATGACAGTACCAAGGGGATCGTCCCCGAAAACAATGCTGCTGATGACAGGGTATTGTTCATGCAATCCGCCTCAATGCGTTGAGGCGACAACTTGAAGGAGACTGCACCATGCGTCATGGTAAATCCGGCCGTAAACTCGGCGTCAAAACCCAACACCGTCATGCGATGTTTGCGAACATGGCAGCGGCGCTCATCAAGCATGAGCAAATCGAAACCACCCTGCCGAAAGCAAAAGAATTGCGCGGCGTCGTCGAAAAACTGATCACCCTCGGCAAGAAAGGCGGCCTCTCGAACCGTCGCCTCGCCCAGTCGCGCCTGCGCGACGAGAAGATGGTCAAGAAACTGTTCGACGTCCTGGGCAAGCGCTATCAGGACCGCAACGGCGGCTATACGCGCGTGTTGAAAGCGGGTTTCCGCTACGGCGACAACGCGCCTGTGGCGATCATCGAGCTCGTCGACCGCGATCGTTCGGCCAAGGGCCAGGACAGCGGCCCCGACCAGAATGCCGCCGCGGACGAGGCTCCCACCACGCCTCCCGCTGAAGAAGCCGGCGCGAAAAGGAAGGCCCCCAAGAAAAAGGCCGCCGCTGGTTAAACACGGTTGAATAAGCTATATAAAGAGCGGAAACTCTTACCAGTTTCCGCTCTTTTGCTTTTCTGACAGGAGGAGCATATGGTTTCCGGAATCATTTTGTCGTTTATTTGCAAACTTGCAAATTTAACACCACCCCCGGCTTGTCCGGGGGTCCAAAAGCGCGTCCGCGCGTCACATGACTCACCTGCGGAGTCATATGACGGCCCGACGGCCTTTTGGATCCCCGCATTCGCGGGGATGGCAGTTGTACTGGCTGCGCTCGCAGTCTTTACCTCTGCCCGCGCCGACGCCGTCCCGCAATCCATGCAGCAGATGCAGCTTTCCTTCGCGCCGCTGGTCAAGCGGACCGGGCCTGCGGTCGTCAACATCTATGCCAAGCGCATCGTGCGCCAGACGAACCCGCTGCTGGCCGATCCGCTGATCGCACAGTTCCTCGGGCTGCAGGGCATGGGCGGGCTGACGCAGGAGCGCGTCGAGAATTCGCTCGGCTCCGGCGTCATCATCGACCCCGACGGGCAGATCGCAACCAACACACACGTCATCGCCAACGCGACCGAGATCAACGTAGTCACCCAGGACGGGCGCGAATATGCCGCCGAGAAAGTGCTCAACGATCCGAAGTCCGATCTTGCGATCCTGCGCATCCATCCCAAGGGCGAAAAGCTTCCCTATCTTGAACTGGCCGACAGCGACCAGGCGCAGGTGGGCGATCTGGTGCTGGCCATCGGCAACCCCTTCGGCGTGGGGCAGACGGTCACGCACGGCATTATTTCGGGCCTGTCGCGCTCCAACGTGCAGGGAGCCGGTGAATACAGCTTCTTTATCCAGACCGATGCCGCCATCAACCCCGGCAATTCGGGCGGCGCGCTTGTGGACATGCAGGGAAAGCTTCTGGGCATCAACAGCATGATCTATTCCAAGGACGGCGGTTCGCTCGGCATCGGTTTCGCCATCCCCTCCAGCATGGTGCGTACGGTGATCGAGGCCTCGCATCACGGCGGCAAGATCATCAGGGCCTGGACCGGCATCGCGGCGCAGGCGGTCACGCCCGACATGGTCGACAGCCTGGGCCTCGAACGCGCCTCGGGCGCCCTCGTCAATCGCGTCAACCCCAACGGCCCCGCGTATAAGGCCGGAATCCGCACCGGCGATGTCATCACCGCCATCAACGGCCACGAGGTGGCCGACGCCGACGCGCTGAAGTTCCGCATGGCCACCACGCCGCTCGGCATGCCGATGAAGATCGAATTGTTCCGCAACGGCAAGAGCGGCACCGCCACTCTCGTGGCGCAGGCGCCCCCGGAAAACCCGCCGCGCGACCAGACGACCCTCACCGGCGAAAACCCTTTCTCGGGCGCGACGGTGGCCAACATCTCGCCCGCCGTTTCCGAAGAACTGGGCGGCACCGCGCAGGAAGCCGGCGTCGTTGTGATGAAGGCCGACGCGGGCTATGCCGCGCGCCTCGGCCTCGAGACGGGCGACGTGCTGATATCGGTCAATGGCAAGAAAATCACCTCAGTCGCTCAATTGCGCGACCTGCTCGACTCTATCGGTGCGGGCCGCTGGGCCATCCAGATCCAGCGCGGCGAGCAGATCTTGAACTTGATGATAACGATATGAAGCGGTTTTTGATGATAGAAGTAATGGAAAGTTCAGTACAATCCCTCTCCCCAACCCTCTCCCAGCATTCGCTGGGAGAGGGAGCCGATTTCTTCTTTCCCTCTGCCCGGCGCATGCCGGGAGAGGGAGGGGCCCGCGCGAAGCGCGGGAGGGAGAGGGATTGTCCCCTGCTATCCATATGAACAACCTCTTCGACGCCGCCATTCCGGATGAAAGCGGGAAAGCGCCGCGGCCGCTGGCCGACCTGCTGCGGCCCAAAGAGCTCGCGGACGTCGTCGGTCAGGACCATCTGATCAAGGGCGAAGGCCCATTGGCCCGCATGGTGGAGCAGGGCAGAATCGCCTCCCTCATCTTCTGGGGCCCGCCAGGCTGCGGCAAGACGACGCTGGCCAAACTCTTGGCGCAGCATACCGAATTGCAGTTCGAGGCGATCTCCGCCGTCTTCTCGGGCGTCGCCGACCTGCGCAAGGTGTTCGAATCCGCGCTACACCGCCGCCGTATGGGGCGGGGTACGCTGCTGTTCGTCGACGAGATCCACCGCTTCAACAAGTCGCAGCAGGACGCCTTCCTGCCCTATGTCGAGGACGGCACGATCACGCTCGTGGGCGCAACCACCGAAAACCCGTCGTTCGAACTCAACGCCGCGCTTTTGTCGCGCTGCCAGGTCATGGTGCTCAACCGTCTCGACGAAGGCGCGCTGGAGACCCTCCTGCAGCGCGCGGAACGGCAGGTGCACCGTCCGCTGCCGCTGACGCCGGAAGCGCGCACGGCCTTGGTCAATATGGCCGATGGCGACGGACGCTATATCCTGAATCTGGCCGAGCAGATCTTCCAGGGCCAGAAGAAGGGCCTGCTTGATGTCGAGGCGCTGACCAAATTCGTCCAGAAGCGCGCGCCGCTTTACGACAAGGCGGCGGAAAGCCACTATAACCTCATCAGCGCGCTCCATAAGTCGGTGCGCGGCTCCGACGCCGATGCCGCGCTCTACTGGTTCTGCCGCATGCTGGACGGCGGGGAGGACCCGCGCTATGTCGCGCGGCGCATGGTGCGCATGGCGACCGAGGATATCGGCCTGGCCGACCCGCAGGCCCTGTCCATGACCATCGCCGCCTGGGAGACCTATGAACGCTTAGGCTCGCCGGAAGGCGAGCTGGCGCTTGCGCAGGCGCTGATCTATCTCGCGACCGCGCCCAAGTCCAATTCCTCCTATACCGCCTATGGCGCGGCCCGGGCCGCGGCCAGGGAAACCGGCTCGCTGATGCCGCCCAAGCACATCCTGAACGCGCCTACGAAACTCATGAAAGACATCGGCTACGGCAAAGGGTATAATTACGACCACGACACGGAAGAGGGCTTCTCGGGCCAGAATTACTTTCCCGACGGCATGAAGCGCGAGCAGTTCTACCAACCCGTGGAGCGCGGCTTTGAGCGCGATATCAAAAAGCGCCTCGAATACTGGCAGAAGCTGCGCGAGGACAAGGGAGGCAAGGAATGAACCCGGTGATCCTGCTTGGCGTCTTTCTCGGCGGTGGCCTGGGTTCGCTGGCGCGGCATTTCTCGCTGTTGCTTTCGAAGATATGGTTTGGCGACGATTTTCCCTATGGCACGCTGTTCGTGAACGTGCTGGGCTGCTTTCTCATCGGGGCGCTCATGGAAATCTTCGCCCTCAAGGTCAGCCAGCCGGCGCGGGTGCAGGCGCTGCTCGTGACCGGATTCCTGGGCGGTTTCACCACGTTCTCTTCCTTTTCTCTCGATGTGTTCAAGCTGGTCGACACGCACCAGGCGATGGCCGCCGCCGCGTACGTCGCGGCCTCTGTTTTCCTGTCCCTGATCGCCGTCTTCGCCGCGGCGCATCTTTTCCGAACCATTCTGTGGCATGGCTGAAAACGTCATCATCGCGGACGCCGATGACGGCCAGCGCCTCGACCGCTGGCTGAAAAAATATTACCCTGATCTTCCCTTCGGCCAGATGCAGAAGATCCTGCGCACGGGCCAGGTGCGCGTCGACGGCAAGCGTGCCAAGGGCGAAACGCGTCTCGCCAAGGGGCAGGCCGTGCGCATTCCGCCGCAGCTCCTGTCGCCGCAGGAAAAGAAGGAACGCGGGCTGCCGCCGAAGGATGTCGATTTCATCCGCTCGCTCGTCATCTACCAGGACAAGGACGTTATCGCGCTGAACAAGCCTGCCGGTCTCGCCGTGCAGGGCGGATCCAAGATTTCGCGGCACATCGACGGGCTGCTGGAGGGGCTGGCGCAGGACGGCGAGAAGCCCAAGCTTGTCCACCGGCTCGACCGCGACACCTCCGGCGTGCTCCTGCTCGCGCGCACGTCGCAGGCCGCGCGGGAACTGGGCGAGCTGTTCCGCGGCCGCACTATCCGCAAATATTACTGGGCCGTTTGCGCGCCCGCGCCCGAGATCGACCAAGGGCGCATCAAATCATCCCTGGCGAAAATAGACGCGGGCGGCGGCGAGCGCATGATGGCGGTCGACGACGAAGAGGGCAAGACGGCCATCACCTTCTATTCGGTGATCGAACGGCTGGAAAAGAAGCTGGCCCTGGTCGCCTTCTGGCCCCGGACCGGCCGCCAGCACCAGATCCGCGTCCACGCGGCCCAGATGGGCGCGCCGCTGCTGGGCGACTTCAAATACGATCCTGAACAGGAATTTTTGCATCAGAACCCGATGCTGCCGCAGGTGCTGCACCTGCACGCGCGGCGCGTCATAATGCCGCATCCCGTGACGGGCAGTACGCTCGATATCACCGCGCCGCTCTCGCCCGAGATGAAGAAGACCTTCAAGTATTTTGGCTTCGAGGCCGACGACCGCAGCGATCCCTTCGCGGACCTGGAGGACTAAGGATGCGCTTCCTGGGTAAATTTTTTCTGCTGGTGGGGGTTTTCCTCTTCATCGCCTGGGCCGGCATTTCCATCGCGCTGAACAGCAAGATCAAGGACCGGCTCGAAGCGTCCCTGTCGAGGCAGATGGGCCAGCCCGTGACCATCGGCCACCTGCGCGCCGGCTGGGACCCGCTGCACCCGGCCGTGGCCGCGCTGGACGTGAAGCTGGGCGAGGAAAAAAAACCGGTGGGCGAGGCGTCGAAGGTCGAGCTCGGCATCTTCCTCAAGAACATCCATCCGCACATGGATATCATGCATGAACCGCTCTATGCGGCGGTTTCGGGCATCCGGATCGGCGGCAAGCCCTATGGCGATTACGAGGCCGAACTGGCGCTGCCGCAGGGCATGCATTTCACCGTGTCGAAGATCAAGGGCGATTTCCGCGGCGCGAAAGTGACGGGCGAGGCCTCGGAAGACCTGAAATACCGCTGGAAAGCCGACCTTCAGGCCGACAATCTCGACTACAGCGTGCTGTCGGAGGATGTGAAGGGCGGCAAGGCCCGCGTCTCCTTGCGCCTTTCCGGCGTCGATGAATCACAGCGCGATCTCGTGAAACATCTGTCCGGCCGCGCCACGCTGGTGGGCGGCGAAGGCAAGCTCGAGGGCCGCGCGCTCAATCTCTGGGCGGGCAGCCTGTTGACGGCGTTCCTGCCCGGCAATGGCGATACGCACCTTAACTGCACGGTCGCCGATTTCGATATCGTGAACGGCATCGCGCGCTCGCGCACCGTCATCATCGACACCAACAAGGCGACGATCACCGGCAAGGGCACTGTCGATCTGATGCGCCAGCGCGTCGACATGGTCTTTACGCCGCGCACGAAGGGACTTGGCGCGGTCGTTAGCCTCGCTACGCCGGTTGTCGTGTCGGGGAATTTTAACGCGATCACGACGCATCCGCAGGCCGAAGGGATGGCGAAGAAGATGGGCGGCTTCCTGCTTGATGCCATCGCCCCGCCCATGGCGCTGCTGCCGCTGCTGACGTCGGAAGAAGGAAACCCTTGCGAGAAATTCCTGGAGCATAAGGGCAAATGAAGCGCTTTTACAAATCGGCGGAAGCGGGAACCGCGCCGGGCGGTTTCGTCGTGCGGCTCGATGGCAAGCCCATCAAGACCGTCATGCAGCATCATCTGATCTTGCAGTCGCAACCCCTGGCCGAGGCCATCGCCAACGAATGGCAGGCGCAGGGGACCGATATCGTCCCATCCTCCATGCCGCTCATGCAGCTGGCTACCACCATGGCCGACAAGGTCAAAGGCGCCGACCGCGCGGCGATGAACGTCGAGATTTTGAAATACGGCGCCTCCGACCTCGTCTGCTATTTTGCCGCGACGCCGCCCGACCTCGTGAAGCGGCAGGAACAACACTGGCTGCCGCTGCTGCAATGGCTGGAGCGCGAGCATGGCGTACGGCTCGAGCATATTTCGGGTATCCGGTACCACAACCAGCCGCCGGAATCGCTTGAGACGCTGAGCAGGCTTATCACGGGTTTAAGCGCCGAAGATTTCACCGTCGTCCAATCCGCGACCGCCGTCTGCGGCTCCGTCGTCATCGCGCTCGCGCTGATGGACGGCTATCTTGATGCGGCCGGCGCTTATGAAGCCGCCTGCGTCGACGAAATCTACCAGCTCGAAACATGGGGCGAAGACAATCTGGCGCGCAAGCGGCTCGATCACATCAAATCCGAACTCGAGGCGATCGTCCGCTTCCGCGACCTCGTGCGCGCCTGATCTTCTCCCTCACATATTGGGAACGCCGCTCAGCGTCTCGTCCGACGGCCAGCTGACTTTCCAGCCGAGCGTGATCTCCTTCGCCTCCTCGGGCTGCAGCGTGAAGGCCCATTGGTTCTTGCCCTGATCATGGTCGACGTCCTTCGCATAGCCGGCCGTCGTATCAGGCGAGATGTCGACCGTCACCTTCGCGTCGCGCGGGGCGGGCACGGCCTCCGTCACCGTCAGCTCGACGGGAGACTTGTGCAGATTCTGGATTTTGGTAAGGAAGCGCCGTTCCAGCACCGTGGTCTGATTGAGGACGCCGGCGACATCCTGCTCGTCCTTGAGCTTGGAGCGCGTCACCGAAACCGCATCGTCGATGCCGAAATACAGCGCCGTTTCCTCGCCTGGACGCAGCATCGGCAGCGTGGATTCGCCGATGAAGGCGTTGTCGCGGAACAAGTCGACATTTCCACCCAGTGTCGGGGCATCGCCCTTCAGCTTCGCATGCGCGACGATATAGGCGTTGGTGCTTTGCTGCGGGACGACCTCGACGCCGATCCTTGTCTCGGCGTCGAAGTTGCCGACCATCAGTTTCGTGTCGGTACCGTCCGCGGGCACGCTGGCCGGGCCCGGAACCTTGTATTCGCTCGTGAACTTCGTCGTGTTCGCCTGCGCGGTCACGAAGGATGCGGCACGCTTGTTATACGCTTCCGCCTGGTCCTGCGCGCTCGGCGGCTTTGCCGTGGCGATGTTCGAAGACATGGACCGGAAAGTCATGGCGGTCCCGCCGCCGTCGAAAGTGGTGACCGAATCGATTGCGAGAGCAGCGGGCGAGATGCCACCGCTGCTCGGCTTGAACGCGTCTACCCACATCGGCGCCAGCTGCTGGGGCGCGGTAAGGCGCTGCGGCTGGGTCGTCGACAGTGTCAAGGAAACGCCGTTCCAGTCTTCGCCTGTCGTCTGCTGGACATCGCCGTATTGCGTCAGCGTCAGCGACCCCTTGCCGCGGCCGTCGAGCCGCGCGTCATAGAGCGGCTTCCAACCCGCGTTCGAGACGCGGTAACTCAAGGAGATGGTCGCATGCGTGGCGGCTTTGGCGTCGAGCGGCACCTCGGCAGTCCAGCTGGGCGGTTGCGCTTCGGGCAAACGTTCGACGACCTCCGCCTTCGCGGCGGCGATCTGGTCCTGCAGCCCGCGCAGCTTGATATCGTCCTGCACCGAAGCTTTCAGGACCTCCGCCATGCCGGTGTAAACCGCCTGCGAGGCGTTCGTCCATTGGTCGGGCTTCAGGTCATACTGGGCAATCGCCGCTTTTGTCTGCGCCGTCGCCTGCTGGCCGAGAGTCGACAGGAACGTCTTTCGCGAGTCGAGGGCTTCTTTTTCCGCCTCGATCAGGGAGACCTGGTCCTCCAGCGCCGCGATGCGCGCGTTTACTTCCTTTTGCTTTGCGGTGTCCACGACGGGGACGGGCGCGGCGGGCGTTTCCTTTTTGCTGACGATCGCGCCCAGCGCGAGGTCGGCGCCCGCCGTCGCCTCGACGCGCAGGGAATCCGGCGCCAGGGTTAGGGGAAGCCCGGTGAAGACGACATTGTGGGCGCCCGCGGGGATATCGACCTCCGCGACGCGCGTGACCTGCGCGGAGTCGCTATAGACCGTCACGTCGCGGACTTCGCTGGTCACCGGAATGTCCTTCGCGGGCGCGGTGTTGGCCGCCGCCGCGGGGAGCGCCGCCGCGTCAATCGCGGCGCAGATCATCATGCTGGTCAAAAAACGTTTCATGGCCTGTCTCCTTCAAATCCTGTGCGTTGATGCGGAAGAGGACCGGCAGCGACAAAGCCATAAAAGAAATCGCCGCAATCACGGCGGCGATCAGAACATCGGTCATCAACTTTGAGGCGAATGCGCCAAAGAATGAACGCGCGGCCCCGTTTCGCGGGGCGATGTTTTCTTCTGTGCCTGTCACAGCTGAATCCTCGTTTTAAAGTCTTTTGGAACTCATGCTATACAGACCAGTTTAAATCCCCGCTGGTTAACGTTCGTTTATGGAGCCGCCGAATGAAATTATCGGCAATGTTTAAACCTGCCGATGCAACTTTAAAATCTTCCGCTGCAGGATTTTTGAAATATCATTTACGCGATGAATGCGCTGAGAAAGCGTGGCAGTCTCCGAGTCGCATCCGGAAACCCCTGTTTTGTCAGGCATTAAGATGGACGGTTCAAATCCACCGCATCACGCCGTCGACCGGCTTGCCGGCTTTGAGCAGGCGGAAACCCTTGATGCAGCGCCAGAACCACCAGATGAAGAAGGGCAGAGTGAAGACACCGACGATCGCCATGATTTCGCTGCCGTGCTTTTTCATGACGGTGGCGAGCACGGTATTGATGACGATGTTCCGGTCCTGCGCCGAGGTGGTGCCCGACGGGCTTTCGAGCGCGGCGGTGCGGATCGCGTCATGCAGTTCGGTCATGTCGACGACCGAGACGACGGCGAAACAGGACAGGATGGTCAGGATCGGAAGATAAACCCAGCCGCCGATCCAGAAGGTGCGGATGAGCCAGTGAAAATGCGTCTCCAGCACGCCTTGCCCGGCCTTGCCGCGGCTCACATAGGCCATGACGATGCCGCCGATCAGCAAAATCGTGCTGATGCCGATCGCGAGCGGCACGGGCAGCAGCGCCAGCACCATGGCCGCCATATAAACGATATAAAGCGCCGTGCAGGTCTGCGTCAGCTTGGGGTCGGCGGGAGTGACGGTCGCGGGGGCTGGGGCCTCGGTCATGGTCGTTCCTTATCTGCGTCCGAAAAGTTTTTCGATGTCGCTGAGCTTCAATTCAACATAGGTCGGGCGGCCGTGGTTGCACTGGCCGGAATGCGGCGTGCATTCCATCTGGCGCAGCAGCGCATTCATTTCATCGAGATTCAGCCGCCGCCCCGCGCGCACCGAGCCGTGGCAGGCCATCGTCGAGCAGACCTCTTCCAGCTTTTCCTTCAGGCTCATGGTTTCGCCGAAGGCGGCGATATCGTCGGCGAGATCGAGCACCATCTTCCGGATGTTCATGGCGCCCAAGAGCGCCGGGGTTTCCTGCACCACGACCGCGCCAGGTCCGAACGGCTCGATGACGAGGCCGAGTTCGGCCAGTTGCGCCGCGCGCGACAGCAGTCGCTCGGCCGAGGTCGCATCCATTTCCACGACTTCGGGCAGCAACAGGGGCTGCCGTGCGATGCCGCCGCTATTGAGCGCCTTCTTCATATCTTCATAGACAAGGCGCTCATGCGCCGCATGCTGGTCGACGAGGACAAGCCCGTCCTTCGTCTGTGCCACGATATAGGTTTCGTGTAGCTGCGCGCAGGCGGCGCCGAGCGGATAATCGACGGGTTCTTCCACCGGTACGGCCTGCAGATGCGGGCGCGCGGAAGGCGCGGTGTCGAAGGCGAGGTTTCCGGCCGATGCGTGATAATAAGCGGCATTCGGCGTCTCGCGCAGCGCGGCGCTGCCGCTGAAAGACGGCTGGCCATATTGGCCGTCCCAGCGCGGCGCAGTTTGCGGCGCCTGGAAGGATTGCAGCGTCTGGTCGGCGACGCTGGTCGAGGCGCGATGGCCGGCCTGCGCGATTGCGTGTTTCAATCCGCCGACGATCAACCCGCGCACCAGCGCCGAATCCTGGAATCGGACTTCCGCCTTGGCGGGATGCACGTTCACGTCGACGCTTTCCGGCGGCAGATCGACGAAGAGGCACAGCATCGGGTGACGGTCGTGGGCAAGGAAATCCATATAGGCCCCGCGCACCGCGCCGATGAGCAGACGGTCCTTCACGGGGCGGCCGTTGACGAAGAAATACTGGTGCTGGTTGGTGCCGCGGTTCAGCGTCGGCAGGCTGGCATAGCCGGATAATCTTATTCCCTCCCGCTCCGCCTCGATGCGCAGCGCGTTCTCCGCGAATTCGCGGCCCATGATCTGCTGCAGGCGTGCCAGGCGCCGCTCGTACAGGTCGCCCGGCGCGGCGGGCAGGTCGAGGGATTCCTTGTCGTCGACGGTGAGCCGAAAATGGATGTCGGGATAGGCCATTGCCAGGCGCTCGACCACGTCGCGCACATTCTGCGTTTCCGTGCGCGGCGATTTCATGAACTTCAGGCGCGCGGGCGTAGCATAAAAGAGGTCGCGCACCTCGACCTTGGTGCCGGCGGGGAAGGCCGCAGGCGCCGGCTTCGATTTTTTTCCAGCATCGACGGTGATCGCATGCGCATCGCCGCCTTTTTTCGGGCGGCTTGTGATCGTCAACCGGCTCACCGCGCCGATGGAGGGCAGGGCTTCGCCCCGGAAACCCAGCGAGCCGATATTGACGAGGTCGTCGTCGGGCAGCTTCGACGTCGCATGGCGCTCGACCGCGATGGTGAGATCGTCTGCCGTCATGCCGCTGCCATCATCCGTAATGGCGATCAGCGACGCGCCGCCGTCGCGGATGAAGACCTCGATGCGCGACGATCCGGCATCGATCGAATTTTCGACCAGCTCCTTCACCGCCGCCGCCGGTCGCTCGATCACCTCGCCGGCCGCGATCTGGTTGATAAGAGTTTCTGGCAAATGTCTGATGGTCATGGTCATTTATAGCCTGATTCACCGTGTTGACAAAAGGGGCGCGGCCCCATAAATTCGCCATAATTCATTTAATTATATGACAAGGAGCGCCGCCATGACACCCCCGAAGCCGATGGAATTTGCGATGGTCACTGTCCGTCTGGACAAGCCCGAAACGGACCGCCAGAAGGCCTTCCAGGAAATCCGCTCGCTGCTGAATATCGGCGGGCCCGAGCTCGACAATAATTTCGGCGCGATTCCGAATGGCGGCAAGGACAGCGAATACGTCGTGCTGGTCGAGGAGAACCTCGCGCACCGTCTCCAGGCGGAAAAGCACCCGCATGTGACCGGCGTCTTCGCCAACCCGAAGCTGGATACTTTCATCCTGCATGGCGGCTGCGTGCCGCCCTCGGAGCGCAACCATCCGCCGGGTCCGCCCAGCCCCCCGCCCGCAACCCGTGGCGGTCCGCGCCGCAATCCGAAACTTTAAGTCCGTCATTCCGTCGGCGCCCAGCGCGGGAGGGCAGTCATCCCTGATATACACGTGCTTATGCACGTGCGGCTGCCGTTGCATCGTGCAGTGCTTGTCATCGCCGCGTGGATTGAATACAACCCTTGCTCACCGATATTCAGAGAAGCGCGATGAACCAAAACGAAGACGAGGCCATTGTCGTCCGCAAATCCATGGACGGCCGCATCACCTACTGGAGCCTGGGGGCTGAAAAGGCCTTCGGCTACAAGCGCGTGGAAGTCATCGGCCGCCATGTCAGCATCATCATCCCGTTTGAATGGCAGGACCAGGAATATGCGATCCTCGACCAGCTGAAGGCGGGCGACGACCTCGGCGTCATCAAGACCGTGCGCCGCACCAAGGACGGGCGGCTGTTCCAGGTCGAGCTCACGACCGCGCCCATCCGCAATTCGCAGGGCAAGATCATCGGCGCGGAAAAGCGCTACCAGAATTTCAGCGATTGGACGGCGGAAGCGGAAGAAGCCTGATTGTCAGCTCAACCCTTGCGCGGGCTGCACTTGTGCTGGCGGCTGTGCATCTCGATGCCTTCGCTCTCCAGCTGGCGCTTCTGGGCCGGGGTCGGATCGGCGATGAAGATGGACTTGCGCCCGGTGTGAAAGCCCAAGCCCGCGCGCTGGAAGGCGGCCTGCAGGCGCTGCATCGAGCTGTTGTGGCGGACTTTGAATTCGGGAATGGCCGGCTCGGCGGGGAGCGTCGCCGCGTTGAAGAATTGCTGTGTCAGTTTATCGTGCCGTACCATCGTCCAATTCCTATCGGGATGTTTGTTCAGCATAGCATTGGCGTCGGCGGTGCCTTCTTAAAAAAGGGTTAAAGAGGATTAACCTCCTCTTTTTAAACCATATTTATATTTACATAACGCATATAGACGAGGACGGCAGCGCATGGCAGGGCTTCCGCGAATCCGCTACACTGGCGCCTATGAACGGGGAACCCAACGACAGGCAAGCCGTGGACGCACGCAAGAAAGTCATCGGCTTTGCCGTGGCGATCATCGCGCTCGGCGTCGCCTGGCTGCTGGATGCGGCGGGCTGGTGGCCCTCCGTCGAATGGGTCTGGCCGCTCGGCCTCGCGACCATGGGCATTCTCGCCGTCGCAATCGGCGGCCTCGATAAAGTCACCGCCGTCATCGGGCCCTTTCTCATCATCGGTGCGGGCTTTTCCATCGCGCGGCAGATGGGGCGCATCTCGGTCCATTACGAGGCGCCGATCCTGTTCATCATCTTCGGCGTGCTGCTGCTGATCTCCGGCCTCGCGAAGTTCAAGCCGCCGGATTGGCTTTAATCCCATACCCTGCCATCCCGGAAAAGTGAGGCCGAAGGCCGAACGCATATCCGGGATCCAGCAATTACCCGCGCCGCAAGGCGCTCGTTATAGTCAAACCACTTCGCGGTTTGTTGTGACTCCTGGACCCCGGATCAGCGTTCGCGCCAGGGCGCTCACTTGTCCGGGATGACAGTTTCTTGTGATTAAGCCATCGCCATGCCGGTGCGGCGCAGCGATTTTTTGAGGATGTTCGCGAGGGGATCGTTCGCGGGCTTGCCGAAGACGGCGGCGGCCTTGTCTCTCAGGTTGTATCCGATGTCGTTCGCGACGGGAGGCATGCGGGAGAAAGCGTTGTTGGCGGCCTGTGTGAGCGGCGAGGGCGGTCCCATGTCGAGATCGACCGGATGCGCGCGCAATGCGCAGGCCAGCTTGTCCTCGGCGTCGTCGGCCATGCACAGGATGTCCTTGAACTGATAGCGCGTCATCATATGCGGGGCGAGGCCTTTCGCCAGGTTTTCGCTCATGATGTCGGCGGCCTTGCGCACGTCCTTGTGCGTCAGGCAATTGCAATCCATGGCATCGAGCGCACCGCCGGGGGCTGCGTAAGCGGCGGCCTTGAAATCGCCGCCTTCTGCCAGCTTCAGGAATTTCGCTTTTTCCGCTTTCTCCTGCGCGGCGCAGAAGTCGGCATAGGCGGCGTCGCTGTCCACCGCCGAGCGCAGCGAGGGGAGGGAAGCGGCCAGCGCTTTCGGCGCGGCTGAAACGATCGCATGGACGGTGCCCGCGGCGGTTTGCGCGGCTTGAGCTGCTTCCGCCGGCGCGATGCCCGCCGTTTCCAGCGCTTCCATGCGCGCCTGCTCGCGGATTTCCGAGATGCGGATGGCGAGGCGCAGCACGTCGGCGCCCATGCCCAGCAGGTCGCCCGACAGCGCAATATCGGGGCCGCCCACCGCGAAGCGCACCGTATGCGCCGCGGCATCGTAGATGTCGCCGCCTGCCGTCTTGTAAGAACCGTTGGCGAAGAGATAGCCCTTCGCGTCGTATTCGCCGCCGAACCGGTCGCGATAAACCGCCTGCTTGCGATCGAGCCAGCCGCCGTAGACATCGGTGCCTTCCTCGAGCGCGGCCAGCGCCACGCCGGCTTCGAGTTCGGCCAGCATCAGCTCGTGCCGCTCTTCTTTCTCTTCCGCCTTCTGCGCCTTCTCCTGCTCCAGCACATGAGCGTAGGCGATTTCGTCTTCATGACGGCGCGTGCGGATCAGGAGCAATTCCTCGGCTTCCGTCAGCGGCTTGTCGGCGCCGCCCAGGCGGGCGCGCACATAGTTCTCATCGCCGGCCAACACGGCAGCGAACAGGCCATCGTCGAGCTTTTCAATGCTGATGCGGCCCGCATCGCGCAGCTCGGCTGCGTCGCGCGTCGCGCCGCCGAGGGCGGGGACAGGGTCGGATTTATTAAGACCGGGCATCACCATGCCTTCGGCGCCCGCCGTCTCAGGCGTCTGGTTCTGGGCTTCCGAAACTGTCTGGTCGAGGTCTTGCACGGTGGAAATTCCCCAAATCTGGACTTATGCAAAGTATACATGTATTTCCATAGTTTAGCAAAGGGAAAGGAGAATAGATCTGTTATTTCAAGGAGTTATAAAATCACAAATTCATGGTCATCGAGTAGGAATTTGGAGGGAAGCATGTTGCAGGGTCATATATATAACCCACTGGCAGGCCCTGCCCGCGAGATCATGCTGGCCGGCTTGTCACGCTGGAAAACCTTCGGAGGCATTGCCGGATGCAGCGTTGAACGCGTGAGACGGTTAGGGGGGCGGGAGATGTGCCGCGAACAAGCGCAGGGTCGGACAGACGGTCTCCGCCTCGAGGGCCGGAAATGTGATCAGGGCTTCTTCCCGTCGTCGAACACCGTATCATCGAGCAGGGCATTGTCGAAGATCGCGCCGGTGATGTCGGAGCCCGTGAAGACCGCGCCGCGCAGGTCGGCGTCGGAGAAATCCGCGCCGATGAGGTCGCAGCGCTCGAAGCGCACCTCTTCGAGGCGGGCGCCTGCGAAGATCGAATGGCGCAGGTTCGCCTCCTCAAGCCGGCAGGGAATGTGGTAGACGATGCCGTCGGGTTTTTTGAGCACCAGCGGGTTCAGGTTCGAGCGGCTTAAGTTAGCGCGGTTCATGACCGCGCCGCGAAAGCGCGCGCCGCGCAGGTCGGCCGACTGCAGCGAGCATTTCCTGAAATCGGAATCGTCGAGGTTGGCGCCCTGCAGCTCGATGCCACGCAGGTCCATCTCGGCGAAGGTGCATTTATTGGCGCGCATCGCAGTCAGGCGCTGGCCGCCCAGCTTCGGGCCCTTGCGGAAGTCGATCTCGTTCATGACCAGCTGCTTGCCCTGCTTGCCCGCGGTCGCGACCCAATGAGTGTGCTTGATGATCAGCTCGTCAAGCGTGAGGGGGATGTCCATCACATCCTTGCCGACCGTCTCGCCGGTCAGGACAAGCGTGAAATTCGTGCCAGCGCGCTCGGTTTCGGACATTTGCGCGCCGATCATGGTGGCGTAGGAGAAATCCGCATCGCGCAGGTCCGAGCCGTTGAGGTTGACGTTCGACAGGTCCGCGCCTTTCAGCTTCGCGCCTTTCAGGTTCGTGCCCAGCATGGAGGCGTTTTCCATCACCGTGTCGGAAAAATCCGCCGCGATCGCGGTCGCGCCATTCAGTATCGCCCCTGTCAGCACGCTGCCGCCAAAGTTGACGGCGCCGGCTTCCGCATCCTGGTTGCTGTAAGGGTCAGCGTTTTTCATCTTGCGCTTGATGATGGTCTTGCCTTCGCGCAAGTCCGCTGACGTCAGGTCGGCGCGGCTTAAGTCCGCGCTGCCCAGCGCAGAACCCCGGAGATCGGCGCGGGCGAGGCGCGTATTCATGAGCTTCGCACCCGTGAAGTCGCAGCCGAACAGCGTGGAGCTTTCGAAATTGGCGTTGGTGAGGTCGGAGTGGGCGAGGATGCAGCCCGTGAAGTCCGACTGCTCGAGGTTCTGACCGACAAAGGAGAGGCCGGTGAGGTCGCGGTCGCGGATCACCGCACGCGCGCCGTTGATCCGCGCGTTCAGGAAGTTGTGATGCTTGCGGATCACTTCGTTCAGTTCAGCCTGCGTCATCGGCTGGAGCTTCAAGGCGGTCCTTCCTTTTCTTTTCGCCCGCAGCGGTTCTGGCCGCGGACCAGGCATAGTCGCCCAAAGTCCATGATAAATCAGTAACTTTGAGATTTGGTTAAGGAAAATTTCCGTTTGATTGCAACCACCTAAGTCTAGGCATTTGGCGCTTTTAATCCCTCTCCCCGTGCGGCGCAGCCGCATGGCGGGAGAGGGAGGGGTCCGCGGAAGCGGGAAGGTGAGGGGCAGTGCAGCAAAAACCATTCGTTCTTTTAGCTGCACCACCCCTCACCCTAGCCCTCTCCCGCCATTTGCTTCGCAAACGGGGGAGAGGAAACGAGAGTGAAATTCAAATCCGGCAAACGGATAGCCTAAGGGACCTAAGCCGCTTTATGCTGATGGCCTGATTTCTGCGGCACGTAGCCGGAGGGTACGACTTTTGACGCAGGCTCGGTGTGATAGGTCTGGTCGTCGAAAAACAGGTCCGCGCCGATGGCGGAGAGGACGTCGACCTTCTGGTACTTGTGGCCTTCCTGGGTCGAGCGGCCGATCATATAGGCGCCGTCGACAATCTGGCCCCAGTCGATCAGCGTATTCATGGGCCGCACTTGCGCGGTGCCGGAACGCATGGTGACGAGCGAGGTTTCGATGGGACATTCCTCTTTCGGGAAGGTCGCCTTGAGCGCCTGGATGACGAAGAGCACTTTCGCAAACGGCCCTGCGGGCATCGGAACGTCGGCAAGTTCGGTCTCGTACTTCAAAAAGCCCAGCAGCCCTTCTTTCTGGAACACGGCTTCGGACTCGCCGCCGAACAGCACCTGGTCGCCGTCGAAGGCGAGGTGGACTTTGCCTGGGCGGCAGGATGCCGATGCTTCGAGGGGAGGATCGTGCAGCACGGCCGCCGCGATGTCGCCGTCGACCGCGCGCTGGACGTCTTCCGGATGCTTGGACAGGAACAGGTCGATGCCATAGGCGCGCAGCAGGTTCGATTCAACTGGCTTGCCGCCCGTGAGCGCGATGCGCGGGATATCGAGCTTGTAGTGATCGAGGGAATAGCGGGCGCGGATGCCGGTTTCGATATCGTTGCGGGAGATCAGCGCGACTTCCACGCGCTGCTTCTGGCCCGGCTCATTGATGGCGAGCAGCTTCTGGATGACGCAGAAGGCAGTGCCCGGCTTCATGATCTCGCGGCGGCGCTGGAACTGGAATTTGCGGTATTCGTCGATACCCTTATTCAGGAAAACCTCATGCTCCTCGCGCAGGTCGAACAGCGCCGAGGTCGAAATGCCGATGGTCAGGGGCTTGTACAGGTTCTGAGCCACGATATTTACATAAAATTGCTTCAGGTCATCCATATACTTCTACCTCATTTTTCACAAAAAATAAAAGGGGTTCCTTCGATGAGTTCATGTAGTCTGCTGCTTCTGTTTGCTATTCCGGCAGCATAGGCTAACTTTATTAGCAGGTTATTAACGGGTTCAGCCTAACGTATGAGGCGGGAATTGGTTTCAGGTTCTGGAATGGACGCTGCCATGCTTGAGGCGCTGATCCGGGCGGGCATACCGGATGCGAGTGTCGCCGTCGAGGATATCCGGGGCGATGGCGCGCACTATGCGGCCACCGTGATTTCGCCGAGCTTCGAAGGCAAGTCGCGGCTCGACCAGCACCGCATGGTTTTCAAGGCATTGGAGGGACATGTTGGAGAAACGCTTCATGCGCTCCAGCTCACCACCCGCGCGGGGAACGGCACATGAGCCTGATCGACAACAATGAAGTCTTCGACCGCATCCGGCAGGATATCTCGAACAACGATATCGTGCTGTATATGAAAGGTTCAGCCGTGTTCCCGCAATGCGGCTATTCGGCGGCGGTCGTACAGGTGCTCAACAATCTGGGCCTGCCGTTCCGCGACATCGACGTCCTGTCCGACCCGGGCCTGCGCCAGGGCATCAAGGACTTCGCCAACTGGCCCACCATCCCGCAGCTCTACATCAAGGGCGAATTCATTGGCGGCTGCGATATCGTGCGCGACATGTACTCCAGTGGCGAGCTGCGCAAGCTGCTGACCGATAAGGGCCTGCTGCAGGAATAGCGGCGAGGAGATCGATAAACCTCCTGTAAATAAATGGCTATTTTTGTTCATTTGACATAATACGAAAGAATCGGTATAAGAGTACTACGCGGAGAGTACGCGCGTCGGTTCGATTTTCAGGTCTGTTTCCCGGCCGACGGAATAACCTCTCTACGCTGAAACAGTCACGAACTTAAATGTGTTCATGGCTGTTATGCGCTCCGCTTCCCTAAACCTCGGCGTCACACGGCCCTGAATGCGAAAAAAAAGAGGGTGTTTCGCATGACGTATAATTTGCGCTTTATCGCCGACAAGGCTTTCACCGTTTCCGACGCGCCGGACGCCAAACAGGCCTACGCGGTGCCGAACTATCTTCTTGAAGAGCCGGAGCGCGAGCGTGACTTCGCCTTCGTCAAGCTCGAAACCGCCCTCGCAGGGCTGGCGCTGCCAAGCCATGACAAGGAGAACAAAAAGCTTCTCTGGCCGGCGGATCTGTACGATTACGTTGTGGAAGAATACCGTCACGACTCTTCCATCGAGGTGCTCGAGGGCAAGAGCAAGTACGGCATGCGCTTTGGCACCCTGGCCGTGGCCGATAATGCCGGTAAGGCCGCCTATCTCCAGGTCTTTCAGGACGCGGAGGCGAAAAAGATGCTTGTCGTTGGCCCTGAGCCTGTCTCACCCGCGCTCGCCCAAACCCTGAAACAGAACGGCGTTGACTATGCCTTGACGGGCGATCGAGCGACCGAAGACAAGATCAACAGCTTCTTCGCCGACAGCGCGAAGTCTCGCATCGATCTCGGCCGCATTGTCGGCGCGGAGAGCCTCACCGTCGAATTCGTCAAAGCGATGAGCTCCGTTTACGATGATCCCGAGAATCCCGGCGCAAAGGATCTCGTTGCGCCCAGCGGCATTCCGGCCGGACGCTTCTTCAAACAGCGCGTCTCATCGCCGCCGGTGGTCTACACCAGCATCGTGACGCCGAAAGCCTAGATCAGGCGCCGCACAGCGTGAAATAGAAGGTCGTGCCTTCGCCGGGCGCGGAGTCGAGCCAGATGCTTTCGCCGCGGCTCGATCATGTTCGCGGTTAGTGAATGACGACCGTCTTGCTCGCTCCATCGCTTTTAAGTTCATATTCGCCTTGTCGCGGCGCATCTCTTACAAGAGTAAAATGCTGATCGAGCATGCGAACGATATAATATCTTTTAAATTTGACGCTCGGCCCCAAGACGACGATGGATCTTTCGCTATGCGCGCGCTCGAGGTCCAGAATGCCCGTATCGAGCGCGGTCTGCTCGGCGTCTTGGGACAATGCTGCGGTAACTGTCACCGCCACGAACAACCAGCAGGTGAGGAACATTTCCGCCACTGCTTTCGTATGGGGATGCCGCGAACGGTGCTTGCGAGCAAGCCGGAAAATAGCCGCGGAGCGAGGGAAATGAGCGTCGATAAACATTAAAGCACCTTTAAACAGGAAGAGTTTAGAGAAAGAATTATCGATTAAATAATCAGGACCGCGATGCCGGGCGTACGCGATATGGCTTTGCTCATGATCCAGGATTTTCCATCATGATTCCAGTATCGGGCGGGCAGGGAGGCATAGCCTTGATATTTAGCAAGTGCGGAGAAAAATCCGAAGAGCGTTTTGTTCTCCTGCTTGTTTCGCCTTTGGACACGAGACAAAACGCTTGGGGAACGGAAATTACTTGACGGACGCAAGCATTATTTTCACCCTATGCGCACAGCGTGAAATAGAAGGTCGTGCCTTCGCCGGGCGCAGAGTCGAGCCAGATGCTGCCGCCGCCGCGCTCGATGATCTTTTTCACGAAGGTCAGACCCATGCCCGTGCCGCGCGCGCCATTGCTGCCGTCGTTCGCGCGGCGAATGCGGCGGAACAGGCCGAAGACGTCATGATGGTGCGCGGGATCGATCCCGACGCCATTGTCCTTCACGTAATAGACGTCCTTTCGCGGGCCCTGCGGCGTTTCGCGGTTTTCGAAAAAGCCGATTTCGACGTTCCGCTCGGGCTTGTCGTTATAGCGGATGCCGTTGGCGATCAGGTTGCGGAACACTTCGGTGACTTTCTGGCGGTCGCAGACCGTCTCGGGCAGCGGCGCGGGCACGATGATGCGCCCATTGCAGTCCGCCAGCTGCGTGGCCATCATCGCCTGGATTTCGCGCACCACCTCGTTCATGTCGGTCGGCGTCATCGCCATCTCGGCATGGGCGAGCTGCGAGAAATAAAGCAGGTCGTCGATCAGCCGGTCCATGCGCTCGGCCAGCGCCATCATGCGATCGAGGCGCTCGACGCCCGCCGCGTCGATTTTTCCGGCATAATCCTCCTTCAGGAAGGCCGCCTGGTAGACGAGCCCGCGCAAGGGTTCCTTGAGGTCGTGGGAGGCCATGGCCGCGGCGTCGTCGAGGTCCTGGTTGCTCTGCTCGAGCTTGCGCACATATTTGCGCAGGTGATCTTCCGTGTTCTTGAGGTGCGTGATGTCATGGATGACGCCGACGAGGAACCGGCCTTCCATCTCGTTCGAAAAGGCGGCTTTCTTCGTCGACAGCACGTGCCGGTCGCCCTTGTGGTCGGTCAGGAATTCCTCGGTCGTGATGGTCTCGCCCTTGAAAACGCGGTCGTCGATCGCCCAGAAATGGTCGGCCTCCGCCTGCGGGAAGAATTCATAGTCGCTCTTGCCGATGAATTTTTCCGGCGAGCCGCCCAGCAGGTCCCAGAACGCGAGATTGCCGCCGATCCAGCGGTGCTCGCGGTCCTTCATGAAGATCGGGTCGGGAATGTGGTCGAGCACGTCGTTGAGGTATTTACGCGCGTCGTCAATGCGCTTTTCCGACGCGCGGCGCGGCGTCAGGTCATGCGCGATATGCAGGACGCCGGCTGCATCGCCCTCATCGTCGCGGATCAGGGCGCGCACCAGGCGGCACTCGACGAGGCGGCCGTCGCTTGCCTTTACCCAGGTTTCGCAGATCTCGGTCTTGCCGCCCGAGGCGACGCGGTCGATCGCCGCCTGAACGCCGTTGGTGTCGTCGCTCGGGAATATGGACGAAATATGAAGGCCCAGCGCGGCTGCGGCCTTCAGGCCCAGCAGCCGTTCGGCCGCCGTGTTGCAGGCCGAAATGATGCCGCGCGTTGTGGTGGCGAGGATGGCTTCTTCGGCCGCGCCGAAGATCGCCTCGAGTAGACGACGGTCGCCGAATGCATGCGTGTCGAGGCCTGGCGTCCTCTGTCCTCGTGTCATCGGAGTTGACTTTCCTTCCATGGCGGCTTGGGGGCTGAAAATGGCGAACATCAGCACCTGAACCGGCAGCGGTTTATTTTGTTCCATTTTGGAACAGGAGAACAGCCCCTAATCGCCGGAGATCGCCCGTTAAATAACGCGATTATAAAAAAAAGCGCAGGAACAGTTGACGGAGGCAATTACCGCATCGGCTCGAGGTGCAACACGCCGCCCAACACGCCTTCCAGCACGCTTCCCAGCGAGCGTCGGCCGTTATAGCCCTCGCGGTAGCAACGCTGGTAACCTTTGCGGAAATAATACTTGTAGTCATTGCGGGGCACGATAATGCCGTTGTAGCCGTAGCTGGCGTCCTGGTAGGCGAGCGAGCGGGTCGAAGCGGCTGGCATCCGGTCGGCGCGGTCGGCCGCACCCGCCGCGTATCCTGTCTTGCAGCCATAGCTGACGGCTTGCTGCAACAGCCCGCCGCCTGCGCGGCTTGTCACGCGCCTGCCGTGGAAGAAATAGCGGTAGTAGGGCTGGGTGTAATAAGCGGAAGTGCGGCCCGTTTCGGTCGGCTTAAGGGCGGCAATCCGCTCCTGCTGCAGCTTGTCGAAATAGTCCTGCTGCACCTCGAACTGCGCGTTGCGGTTTTGCTGCTGTAGCGACTGCAGCCGCGCCTGGTCGGCCTCGCGCATCTCCTGCAGCTGAACGCTGATGTATTGTTGTTCTTCCGCGCGCCGGCTTGACCTTCCGGCGGCAGGCTGGATCGCGGGCAGCTGCGACGGCGGCGCATGCAGGGCCGTGCGCAGTTTCTCCGCCAGCGCGCGCCGGGCGGGCGAGGGACCGGGCCGCAGGGCACTACCCAGGCTCTCTGCCTGGAGGTCGGTCGAGGTATGCAGGGGCGCCAGTTTGGGGGCTGTCACGCCGCGCACCGACGATGTCATCGGTTTAAGGGGCGCCGGCGCCGCGGGGCGCGGTATGGTCGGCGGCGGATGATGTTCGTTTAACTCCGCCCATGCAGGCGCCGCGAGGCACAGGACGACGGCAACCGCCGCCGCGATAATGGGCAATGTCCTGCGCTCCATGATGCCTCCAAAAGGGACCTGGCTATCATGCCAACGCGCATGGGTGAAAAAGTGCCCATTTCTCTCCTCTCCCTTGGGAGAGGAAGGGGCCCATCGCGAAGCGATGGGAAGGATGAGGGTGCTCTGTGCAGAAGAGATACAGTTTCACCAGCCGAGGCTCTGGCTGAACGAAGTCCCTCCTTTTCCCACGCCTTCGGCGCGGGCCCCTTCTTCCCCCTAAGGGGGAAGAGAGGAATTACTCCACCGTCACCGACTTCGCGAGATTGCGGGGCTGGTCGACGTCGGTGCCTTTGATGACGGCGGCGTGGTAAGCCAGCAGCTGCACCGGGATGGTATAGAGGATCGGCGCCACGAAGGGATCGACCTCAGGAATCTCGATGGTCCAGGCCGATTTGTCCTTCAGCTTGTCGATGCCTTTTTTGTCGGAGATTAGCAACACCTTGCCGCCGCGCGCGATGACTTCCTGCGCATTCGACGCGGTTTTTTCAAATAAACTGTCGAAGGGCGCCACGACGATGACGGGCACGTCTTCGTCGATCAGCGCGATGGGCCCGTGCTTCATCTCGCCCGAGGCATAGCCTTCGGCGTGGATATAGGAGATTTCCTTCAGCTTCAGGGCGCCTTCGAGCGCGATGGGATAGGAAGTGCCGCGTCCCAGATACAGGACATCGCGCGCTTCCGAAATCTGCTTCGCCATCTCGCGGATTTTATTGTCATGCTCAAGCAGCGAGGCCACGCGCGAGGGCACTTCGCGCAAAGCGTCAGTTAACTGCCTTTCGCGTTCCGCGTCGATCACGCCGCGCTTGCGGGCGAGCGCAATGGCAAGGCAGGCGAGCGTCGTCAGCTGCGTCGTGAAGGCCTTGGTCGAGGCGACGCCGATTTCCGGTCCCGCGAGCGTGCGCAGCACATGGTGGCTTTCGCGCTCGATGGTGCTTTCGATCGTGTTCAGGATGGAGACGCATTTCTGCCCCTGGCGGCGGCAATAACGCAGCGCTTCCAGCGTGTCCAGCGTTTCGCCGGATTGCGAAATGAAGATCGCCGCGCCACCTTTTGGCATCGGCGCCTCGCGATAGCGGAATTCGGACGCGATATCGACTTCGGTCGGGATGCGCGCGATCTGTTCCAGCCAGTATTTGGCGACAAAGCCCGCGTAATAGGCCGTGCCGCAGGCCGAAATCGTGATCTTCGGCGCATCGGCCAGCGACAGGATGTCCTCGGGCATCGTGATTGCGCCGGTGGCCGGATTGATGTAGGTGTTGAGCGTGTCGCCGATGACGGCCGGCTGCTCGTTGATTTCCTTTTCCATGAAGTGGCGATACTTGCCCTTGCCCATCAGCGCGCCGGACTGGGCCGTGACGCGGATTTCGCGTTGGACCTTCTTGCCGTGCATGTCGCGAATGGTCGCGCCGGCGCGGCACAGTTCCACGCGGTCGCCGTCTTCGAGGAAGCAGATTTTATCGGTGAGCGGCGCAAGCGCGTAGGAGTCCGACGCCATGAACATCTCGCCGTTGCCGTAGCCGACGGCGAGCGGCGTGCCGAAACGCGCGCCGATCATAAGGTCTTTTTCGCCGGTGAAGATGAGCGCGACCGCGAAAGCGCCTTTCATGCGCTCGAGCGCGGCATCGACCGCTTCCTGCGGCTTCTTGCCCTGGCGCAGGTAATAGGTGACGAGATGCGCGATGACTTCGGTGTCGGTGTCGGATTCGAAGCGGAACTGGGATTTCTGCAGCTCTTCCTTGAGTTCCTGATAGTTCTCGATGATGCCGTTATGGACGACCGCGACATCGCTGGTGACGTGCGGATGGGCATTGCGTTCGGTCGCGCCGCCATGCGTCGCCCAGCGCGTGTGGCCGATGCCGAGGGTGCCGCCCAGCGGCTCGCCCTTGAGCTTTTCAGACAGGTTCGCGAGCTTGCCTTCCGCGCGACGGCGCTCGAGCTTGCTGTTCACCAGCGTGGCCACGCCCGCCGAGTCATAGCCGCGGTATTCGAGGCGTTTCAGCCCCTCGACGAGGAGGGGGGCCGCTTCTTTTTCCTTGCTCAGAACTCCGACGATGCCGCACATGGTTCTTCTCCCTTGTTATCCCTTCGCCCATACCGGCGAAAGCCGGTATCCACTCGCGCAAAGCGCGTTTATAAATGCGGCGGTGAACCGCCGCGCTGGACCCCGGCTTTCGTCGGGGTGGATTGTGTTACTTTCCGTTCACCACCGGGCGCGTGCCCAGTTTTTTCTCCAAGAGGTCGAGCATTTCCTTCAGCGCTTCTTCCGAGGTGGCGACCGCGGGCGTGCGCGCGGGCAGCATGCTCTTGCCCATCGCATAGGGATTGCCGTGGGGTTTCGCCACGCGTTGCACCGGATAGGTGCAGGTCGCGTAATATTTTTTGTCCGCGTTCATGACCAGGATCTCGATCTGGTTGTCGGCGGCGGTGACGGTGACTTTTTGTGCTGCGGTTTTGGTCATTTTAGTCTTTTATCCCTTCCTGGCTTTTTCTTTGATCTTGTTGCGGCGGAATTCGGTCGCCCAGCCGTCCTTGTTGACCTGCGGAGCGCGCGTGATGCCGAGCGCATTGTCGGGCACGTCCTTCTTGATCGACGAGCCCGCGCCGATGATCGCGCCGTTGCCGATGGTCACCGGAGCGATCAGCGCCGAGTTTGAGCCGATGAAAGCCTCGCGTCCGATCTTGGTTTTGTGCTTCATGAAGCCGTCGTAATTGCAGGTGATGGTGCCCGCGCCGATATTGGCATTCTCGCCAATTTCGGCATCGCCGAGATAGCTGAGGTGGCTCGCCTTCGCGCCCGCGCCGAGGGCGGCGTTCTTGGTCTCGACGAAATTGCCGATCTTCGCGTTCGCGCCGACGTTCGTGCCGGGGCGCAGACGCGCATAAGGGCCGATATGCGCGCCTTCGGCGATCGCCGCGCCCTCGATGTGGCAATAGGGCAGGATATCGACATTGTTCGCGATCGTGACGCCGGGGCCGAAAGTCACGCCGGGGCCGATTGTCACGTCCTGGCCCACCACCGTGTCATAGGCGAAGAAGACGCTGTCGGGGTCGGTCAGCGTCGCGCCGTTGAGCATATGTTTTTTGCGCAGACGCTGCTGGATCATTCGTTCCAGGTGGGCGAGGTCTTCGCGCGTGTTGATGCCGGCGGTTTCTTCTTCCGGCATTTCGAAAACATGGGTCGTGCGATTATCTTTGCGCGCGATGGGCGGCAGGTCGGTCAGGTAATATTCCTTCTGCGCATTGTCGTTGCCGACTTGGCTTAGCCAGTCGAACAGTTTCGCGCCGTCGGCGCAGACGATGCCGCCGTTGCAAAGCGCGATTTTCTTTTCTTCCGCGCTCGCATCCTTGAACTCGATGATCTTCTTCAGCGTGCCGTCGTCGTCCATCACCATGCGCCCGTAGCGCGCGGGGTCGGCGGGGCGGAAGCCGGAATAGGTGAGGCCGATGGCCGGCAGCTGGCGGCGCAGGTCGACCATGCGCCGCATGGTTTCGGCGGTGACCAAAGGGGTGTCGGAAAAGACGATGAGGATATCGCCGTCAAAACCGTTGAAATGTTCCTTCGCGGCCAGCGCCGCACCACCCGTGCCGTTCGCCACCTGCTGGATGGCGGTCGCATGCGGCTTGACCGCGTCGGCCACGGCCTGCATGTCGGGGCCGATGACGACGACGATCTTGTCGGGATTAAGCGCCTCGCAGGTCGCCACGACGTGGCTCACCATCGCCCGGCCCGCGATCGGGTGCAGCGGCTTGGGCAGCGCGGACTTCATGCGCGTGCCCTTTCCAGCGGCGAGAACGATACAGGCGAGTTTTCTGGCGGTCATAAAACAATTCCCCTCAACGAGACTAACTAAGCAGCGTCGAGTCGCGGCTTCAAGTCACGGTTTGTTGCAGGAAGTTACATGAAATATGAGGTTTTTCATAGGTTTTTGCAAAGATAAGGCGTCATTCCGCGCCGCTTGCGGAGCAATATAGGGCGATTTAAAAACGAAATCCCCGCCATTCCGGGCGGGGATTTTGTTGCAAGGTTTGTGCAAATTTCGTGCAGGGTCCTAGTTCGCGGAAGCCAGGTGCGCGACGACGGTGCCGTATTCGCTCGCGATTTCCATGCGCACGGGGACCACGGGGCCGTTGTTGTCGATGCGCGCGAGCCAGATGGTCGGGTCTTTCCGGCGCTCTTCGGTGTGGTTCTGGACGGCCATCCAGCCGCGGTTCATGTCTTTGGGCTTGAACCCGGCGACGGGTTCCATCTTCATGGTGCAGCGCAGGGCCTCGCCCGAGAAGCGCGAGAATTTGGTCTGCTGGAGCATGTCCTTGCCGTCGTCGTGCAGCGTAATGTTGAAGCGGCGCTTGCCGTCGAAGACGGGGAAGGAGCCTGCGCAGGTCTGCGTGTTCTTGGCGTGCTGCATCATCAGCAGCGTGCTGGTGAGGATATCGACGGCGTTGGTCGCCATGTTCTTGTCGATGTCGCGATTGACGGTGGTCCGCTGGCCTTCCTGCGTCGTGGTTTTCACGAGGCGGCCTTTCGGATCATAGTTCATTTCGGTCAGGCTGACCTTGCTGCGCCAGGCGCTGCGCTGCGTCGAGGTCATGGGGACGAGCACGCCGTTCACGCTGCGGCCCGAGGTGGTGAAGGAAGCCTGCCAGGGAAACAGCTTGCCGATGAAGCCCTGCGTCTTGGCATCGACGCCGACGTCATAGGCCTTGGGGTCGAGGTCGAGCGCGAGCGTCGCATTCAGCGCGTGAAAGCCGCCGGCATAGACGTCGTACTGAAGGTCCATCTTTTTGGGCTCGGTGATGTCGTAGCGCAGCGAAGCATTCTGATAGTAAGGCTTATAGGCGTTCTCGTTCGCCTGCGCGCCATGCGCAAAAAGCGCGGCCGCGACAAAGGCGGATGCGACGGATGATTTAATAAAATGTTCTATAACTTTTTTCATTCTCTTTGCCCCTTCTTTCCCAAGTGGCGACCTTCCCAGATATATACGTTAGCCTGTTCCGTTTCCATTCGACGTCGGCTTTATGCCGGACGGTGGCTTTTTCAAAAACTGGCTCACATTATCAACTTTATGAAAAATAATCAACGACTATTTTCACCGGTGAATCCAGCTTATTCAAAGCCTTAGCCTTTCATGAGATCGCCTTTTAGTTTCCGAAACAATGCAGGCACTATGCCAGAGGCCGGTTTTAAGCGGATATCACTCTTTGTTGCAGAAGGTTACAACCGCCGAATTCATTGCGAAACCACAATGATGGCGGGGTTTTCGTGAAGAAAAGATGAAATCCGGCTTTTTAGATTTCTGCCGATATCA
Organism: Alphaproteobacteria bacterium; assembly: GCA_025934695.1. Lineage (GTDB taxonomy): Bacteria > Pseudomonadota > Alphaproteobacteria > Micavibrionales > UBA2020 > JAPWJZ01. The sequence goes on along the minus strand of JAICWS010000001.1, from coordinate 820,668 downwards.
GGGCGCGGACTCTTTGGTTTTGAGGCGTAGGGGCGTGAACTTCACATCGCTCTGAAGAGTGAGGTGCTTTTCCGGGTTGCGCGCGATCATGGCTTCGGACACGAAAGCCATCATGCCTTTATCGGTGCACTGGCGAGCGAGGCCGAAAAGCGGGTCTTCATTAGGACGGCAGATGATGGTGTTCGGCACGGCAGGATCAGCACCCAAGTCGAGCAGCTTGAGGAAAGCGTTCCGCTGGCCGTAAAGGACGCTCGATTGCAGCGCGGTCAGGCGGCTCGTGCCAGAGGCGAGATCGAGCTTCGCGCCTGCCGCAAGCGCCTTGTCGATCAGCTCTTCATCGCCGTGCGCCGCCGCGCTGGCAAGGGCGCCGGGATCTCCGAAGGGAACGGGCGCGTCGGGATGCACGCCGAGCGCGAGCATCGCGCGGATTTTGGCGCCGTCCCGCGCTGTCGTCGCCTGTCCCAACTCGTGGATCTGTTTCAGCTCGGGCACAGCCGGCAGATATTCCTTGGCATGGCAATAGATGCGCATACGCGCATTGGGCTTCAGCTCCACGCCCGCTTTCAGCAGCACTTTCAGCGCTTCGATCCGCCGCTCCATGCGCTTTTGTTCGCCCTGGGACCGCAGGGGAATATAGCTCAGCAGCATGTCGACGGCATTGTTGTTCTGCAGATTGTTTTCGGCGGCATTCACGCCGCGCGCGACGAAGGCTTTGAGGACGTCCGGATCGGCGTCGAGCGCCGCCATCAGGAAAGCCGTGTTGCCGGTCTTGTTCGCGGGGCCCAAGCTTGCGCCATGTTCAAGAAAGCGCTGGGCCGCGAGGGTATGCCCTTCCTGGCACAGGAGCAGCAAGGCGCTGTTGCCGTCAGCGTCGCGCGCATCGATCTGCGCGCCTTTGCGCAAAAGCCCATGCAGCTTCGACCACATGGCATCGCCGCCCAGGGCGCCGTGGCGCGTCCCTGCCGTTCCCAGCAGCTCATCATTCAGTCGCTGCTGATTGCCGGGGAGGATCAGGTTAAACAGCTTCGATAAGGGCGTCGCGTTGATCGTCATGCGTAAAATCCGAATCCTGTTTCGTCAGCTATAGTATAGGGAGTAAACGTTATGAATATTTTAATGACCGTTTGATGCGGCAAGCACTTAGTTTTGCTGCGCTTTTTTGTGTTTCCAGACGTGATAAGCGAAGGCGACCGCGCAAACCCAGACCGTGGCGGCCAGATAGGCGCAGATGACGTCGGTCGGCCAATGTACGCCGAGATAGATGCGCGACAGGCCGATCATCGTGACGAGACCGAGGCAGCAGGCCCAGATCAGGATGCGTTTCTTCTTCTTGTCCTCGTTGGCGGCGGTGAGCGCGGCCAGCGCCGCATAGAAACAGAAGGACACCATCGAATGACCGCTTGGGAAACTGTCAAAGGGCGGCAGCGGCGTGTTGAAAAACGGCTCGGGCCGCGGGCGGTGGAAGGAATATTTCAGCACCAGCATCAGCAGCGTCGCGCCGATGATCGTGATCGCGAACAGCACGGCGCGATGTTTGCGCCCAGTGCGCCAGAACATGGCGAAAAGGGCGATGGTGCAGATCGAAATGAACGGCGTTGAGCCCAGGAAGGTAAAGAGCCGCATAAAGGGCGTCGCGGCCGGCGAGGATTGCGCATGTACCGCCGCGCGCACGGCATCGTCGAAGGCTTGTGTCGCGCCCGACACCACATGCTCCGCGATTTCGCTGAAGGCCAGCAGGGCGGCGACAGAAGCGATAAAGCCCGCGATCAGGATTATGACGGTCTTGCGCGGTGGCGCCTCGAGGGCAGGGGTGGACTGTGGCGGCAGTTCAGGGCTCATACCCTATTTATTCAATTTTTTTCGGTATTTGTCGAGTTCCGCATGAAGCCAGGGGCCGACCGGCTTTTCGGTGCCCTGCGCATCGCAGACAAGGTAGGGGCGGCCGCTGAGCGAGCTTTTGGAAGCGATGTTATCGATGAACTGGTCCGCGGTCGCGATGCGGTCTTTGACATAGGCGTATTTCGTCGCGATATGGTCGGCCGCCTGGGCAGCGTTATAGGACTGGCCGTTGCGGATGAACTCGAGGTTAGAGTCCCGCACGTAGGTGATCAGGTGATCGATGGCGGCGTTTTCCTGGGGTTCCGGCGTTGCAAAGGCAGGCGAGGCGAGGAGGAAAAAGAAGGCGAACAAGGCAATAACGGTTTTCATGGCAATGACTCTCAGGGCAAAGATGGTGTCAGGGGTACTGCACTGAAATAGTCGTAAATGGCGCCGAAAACAGGGGGGCGTCAGCACGGCAGCTTAGCGTGTGTATTCGATCTTGCCGGAGTTCGGGGCAGCCGCCGCTGCAGGCGTCGGCGGCGCGGCGGGTTTCTTGTTCTGGGTTTTCCCGACGCTGGCTTTTTTCACCGTCTTCTTCGCGGCGGGCTTCGGCTTCTCTTCCTTGGGTTCCGGCTTCGGCTTGGGCGGTTCCTTGACCGTGCCGTCGGGATTGCAGGCATAGACGCGGCACTTGCCGTTTTCATCGGCGGGCGCATGGCAGCTGCAAACCTCGCCGTCCGCGCCGCACTGGACCATCACGATATCGTCGCCGACCTGCGCGTAGTCGGTGGTGGCGTCATTGGGCATGGTGCAATCGACCGTGGCTTGCGCGAAAGCGGGGGACGAGAGAAACAAAAGGCAGGAAAGAACAAAAAGAAATCGGGTCATGAAAAAATCCGGCTGCTGATAATTGTCCGCCAAGTCTAGGGCAGTTGCCGCGCTTTGTCAGCGCTAAAGTCAGGGCTCGCTGCGGCGGATATTCAGGCGCAAGGGGCGCTTGACCGTGGTCGGGCGGCGCAGGGCGACACTCGGCACATAATCGTGCCAGTCCTTGATCGCTTTCTCGACCACCGCGACAAGATCCGGATGACTGCCGCGCGCATAGTCGGTCAGCGGCACTTCGACGATCCTGCCATTCGTATCACGCAGCCGCGCGGGCTTGGTGGGATCCGCGCCGTACTGGGCGAGGGTGGGGATGATTTTGGCCCGGTTGCATTCGATCGCGAACATCAACGGGCTCACGTCCTTCACGGCGAAATGTTTGCGCGTATCCGCGCCGCCGCGCGCCAGCGTCCAGACCATCCATTCGTCGCTTCTCTCGATCGCGTCGTAGAGCGCGCGGTTGACGCCGTATTTTTCCGCGAAATCGGGGTCGAGGCCCTGTTTCATCAGGGTCTCGGCCTCGGTGATGTTGCCGCTTTTCACGGCTCTCGCGAAGGCAATCTCGCGTTCGAGCTCCGGCTCCAGGAAGGCGCGGTTCTGCCTGCGCAGGTAGATTTCTTTGCGCGCCTCGGCGTTCAGGCTGAGGCCGGATTGGACTTTCAGGAATTCATAGGCCTCGATGAAGCGCTGTTTCTTCGCCGTGTCTTTGCCGTCGACCTTGTCCGCGCCGCGCAGCAGGTAGGAGAGAGCGTCATAGCCGCTGGCGTCGCGTTGTTTCCGGTTAGCGCCGGCGTCCGCGAGAAGTCTCATGATCTCTGCGTCGCCGTTCCCTGCCGCCGCCATGAACGGCGTTTGTTTGAGAAGAGCTTTCTTTTCGATATCGGCGCCGGCGTCGATCAGCAGCCGCGCCATCCCGGCGCGCCCGTTGCTGCAGGCGTGGAAAAGAATGGGATCGCCGTTGGCGTTGCAGTCCGGGTCCGCGCCCATCGCGAGCGCGCGCGCCGCCTGCCTGTCCGCCTCGACCTCGTTCGCGATTTTCACCGTGGCGGCAAGACGCTTGTTCAGCCGCGCCCGCCAGCGCTTCGACACCTTCGCGAAAGTCCTGGATAAATATTTGTTTGCGCCCACGAGCCCGGAGATCCTTTCAGATCCGGAAACCTAACGGACGCGGCGGTGGAAGTCAATAATATGGCAATGGTGCCGTAGCCGTTACTTCACAATCTCCTTCACCCGGATTGTATCCTCCCGCTCCGGGCTGGTGGAGATGATGACGGCCTGTACGCCGATGAGTTCTTCGAGGCGGTGGATGTATTTCAGCGCGGCTTCGGGCAGTTCCGAGAGCATACGCTTGCCGCGCAGCGACATATTCCAGCCCGGCATGGTTTCGTACACCGGCTTCAGCTTCGCCTGCAGGTCGTCGGAGGCGGGGATATAATCATAGCGCTTGCCGTCGGCCTCGTAAGCCGTGCATATCTTGACTTCCTTCAGCGTGTCCATGACGTCGAGCTTCATGAGCGCGATGCCGCGGATGCCGCAGATTTTCACGGCCTGGCGCACCTGTACCGCGTCGAACCAGCCGCACCGGCGGCGGCGGCCTGTGGTGGTGCCGAATTCATGGCCGCGCTCGGTCAGCGTTTCACCGACCGCATCGTGGAGCTCGGTCGGGAAGGGGCCGGAGCCCACGCGCGTCGTATAGGCCTTGGTGATGCCGAGGATATAGCCCAGCTGGTCCGCGCCGACGCCTGAGCCGATGGCCGCCTGCGGCGCCACTGTGTTCGACGAGGTCACGAACGGATAGGTGCCGTGATCGACGTCAAGCATCACGCCCTGCGCGCCTTCGAACAGCACGGTTTTATTATCGTTTTTTGCCTGGTCCAGCACGCGCCAGCAGGGCTGGATATGCGGCAGGATGCGCGGCGCGACCGCTTTGAGTTTCTCGACCAGCTCGTCGACGTTGAACGAGGGCGCATTGAGGCCGCGGTAGAGCGCGTTGTAATAGAAGGCGAGCTTTTCGATCTTGGCTTTCAGCGTTTCGGGATGCGCGAGGTCGCAGGCGCGCAGGGCCCTCCGGCCGACGAGATCTTCGTAAGCAGGTCCGATGCCGCGGCCCGTTGTGCCGATCTTGGAAGCGCCCCGCGCCTCTTCGAGCGCCTTGTCGAGTGAAGAGTTGACGGGCAGGATCAGCGTCGCGTTTTCCGCGATCATGAGGTTCGTCGGATTGATCTCGATGCCCTGGCCCGTCAGCGTGTCGATCTCGTTCAGCAGGGCCCAGGGATCGACCACGACCCCGTTGCCGATGATGGAGAGCTTGCCGCGCACGATGCCCGAGGGCAGCAGGTGAAGCTTGTAGGTCGTATTGCCGATGACGAGGGTATGGCCCGCATTATGACCACCCTGGAATCGCACGACGATATCGGCCTTGGCGGCCAGCCAGTCGACGATCTTACCCTTGCCCTCGTCTCCCCACTGGGAGCCAATGACCGTAATATTTGCCATATTCAAGCCTCTTTTGCTGTACGGTCATGAATACCATGCGAAAGCGTCCGAAATCAGCAAAAAATTTAATGAAATCAGGAAAAACAGGATTCGAATTAATGTTCCATTATTGGTAAATTGGTAGAAATAACAAACGGCGCGAAACCGTTTCTCCCCTCCCGTTTTCGGGAGAGGGGATAAGCTGAGGCGAAGATGGCACTGATCGTACTGAAATTCGGCGGCACTTCCGTCGCGACGATACCCGCAATCGAAAATGTGGCGAACAAAGTCTCGGGCGAGATCAAGCTCGGCCACAAGGTTGCCGTCGTCGTTTCCGCCATGGCGGGCGTCACGAACCAACTCGTCAACTATTGCTCGTCGATCAGCCAGATCTTCGACAACAAGGAATACGACGCGGTCGTGGCGTCGGGCGAACAGGTCACCTCCGGCCTGCTCGCGCTCGCGCTCCAAAAGCGCGGCGTGAAGGCGCGCTCCTGGCTGGGCTGGCAGGTGCCGATCGTCACCAACGACGTACACGGCAAGGCGCGCATCAAGGCCATCGAAACCGATACGTTGCATGAAAGCCTCGAGAAAGGCGAAGTCGCGGTTATCGCGGGCTTCCAGGGCATCGCGCCCGACGGGCGCATTACCACGCTGGGCCGCGGCGGATCGGACACTTCGGCGGTCGCGATCGCGGCGGCCTTGAAGGCCGCGCGTTGCGACATCTACACCGACGTCGACGGCGTCTATACCGCCGACCCGCGCATCGTGAACCGCGCGAAGAAAATCCCCAAGATTTCGTACGAAGAAATGCTGGAAATGGCCTCCGTCGGCGCCAAGGTGCTGCAGACGCGGTCAGTTGAACTGGCGATGAAGGAAAAAGTTCCGGTGCAGGTGCTGTCGAGCTTCGAAAGCGCTCTTGGCAGCGATATCCCCGGAACAATGGTCATGGATGAGGAACAAATCGTGGAACAGGAAGTTGTCAGCGGCGTTACGCACAGCCGCGATGAAGCGAAAGTCACTTTAAGGCATTTGCCGGACGTACCGGGCGTCGCCGCGCGTATTTTCGGCCCGCTCGCCGACCATTCGATCAACGTGGACATGATCGTGCAGAACATCTCTCCCGACAAGGCCAAGACGGATTTGACCTTCACGGTCGGCCGCGCCGACCTGCCCAAGACGCTCGAAGTGCTCAAGGCGGTCTCGGAGGACCTCAAAGGGCTCGTCGTTGAATCGAGCGCCGACGTGGCGAAGGTCTCGATCATCGGCATCGGCATGCGTTCCTATGTCGGCGTCGCCTCGCGCATGTTCAAGACGCTGGCGGAGAAGGGCATCAACATCCAGGTCATCACGACGTCCGAGATCAAGGTCAGCGTGCTGATCGGGGAAGAATACACGGAACTCGCGGTCCGCGCGCTGCACAGCGCGTATGGACTGGACCAGGACTGAACACACGAAGCAGGGGCTTGAATGCAACCTGAGGCGAAAAGATGGACGGACATGACGAGCCCCAGCGCGGAAGCGCGGGACCGCAAGGCGTCTGAATTCATCGACGCCCAGGTCGTCCTCGCGGCGCCGCGCCGCCTGATGACCAGCCTGCGCGACCTCATGCAGGGAGGCGAGACGCCGGAAGAAAAGCTCGACGCCATCGTGAAGCTGGTCTCGCATGAATTGCGCGCCGACGACTGCTCCTGCTACGTGCTGCGTGCGGGTGACATGCTCGAGCTTTATTCCGCCTGCGGCCAGGCCAAGGACGAGGCCCGCAAGGCCGCCTACGGCGTGGGCGAGGGGCTGGTGGGCGAAGTGGGCGCGACGGCCGCGCCGCTCGTCATGACGAATGTACAGCCCGACGGCGCTGACCCCGACGGCGCAATCTTCAAGTCTTTCTGCGGCGTGCCGATCCTGCGCGGCGGCCGCGTGCGCGGGGCCCTCGTCATCCGCAACAAATTGCAGCGCGCCTACGGCGAGGAAGCGGTCGATATCCTGCAGACCGTGGCGCTCGTCATCGCCGAGCTGATCATCGCGGGCGGCCTCATCACGCGCCTTGAACTGAATGCTGGTTTTTCCTCGGGCGGCCAGCCCGTGCACATGGAAGGCGTGAGCCTCGGCCGCGGCCTCGCCATCGGCACGGCCGTGCTGTATGAGCCCGGCATCGCGCTCTCTGAAATCATCGTCGACGACGTGAAGGCGCAAAAGATGCGCCTGTCCTCGGCGCTCTCCAGCATGCATAACGCCATCGATCGCATGCTGAACCGCAACGCAGGGCTTCACGGCACCGAAAGCCGCGACATCCTGGAAGCCTACCAGATGTTCGCCAAGGACCGCGGCTGGCTCGCGCGGATCGAGGCCACGATTGAAAAAGGCCTGTCCGCTGAAGCCGCCGTGCAGCGCGTCCAGAACGAAACGCGCGCCCGCATGGCGCGCATGAACGATGCCTATATCCGTGAGCGGCTGCAGGATCTCGAAGACTTGAGCAATCGCCTCCTGTCGCACCTGCTCAAGCACAACCGCGTCAAGCCGCCGGAAGATCTGCCGGATAACATCATTCTCATCGCGCGCTCGCTGGGCCCCGCGGCGCTGCTCGACTACGACCATACCAAGCTCAAGGGGGTGGTGCTGGAAAAGGGCAGCCATTCGAACCATGTCGCCATCGTGGCGCGCGCGCTCGGCATTCCTGTCGTCGGGCAATGCGGGGATATCCTGAACTCCGTCACGCCGGGCGACCAACTGATCGTCGACGGCGACCACGGCATGGTCTACATAGGGCCCGCCGATTACGTGATCGACCTTTACGCCAAGAGCATGGAAGCGCGCCAGAAGCGCACCAGCATCTATCGCCGCCACGCGCAGCAGCAGTCGGTGACCAAGGACGGCATCCGCGTCAACGTCATGATGAACGCGGGGCTGATGTCGGAAATCGACGCGGTTGCGGGCGCCGGTGCCGACGGCGTGGGCCTGTTCCGCACCGAACTGTCATTCATGGGCCTGCAGAAATACCCGCTGGTCGTGACGCAGGCCGCCTTCTACGGCCAGATCATGGACAAGATGGGCGACAAGCCCGTCGTCTTCCGCACGCTGGATATCGGCGGCGATAAGCCATTGCCTTACTTTAAAGCGCCGGACGAAGAAAACCCGGCGCTCGGCTGGCGCGCGGTGCGCATCGGCATGGACCGTCCCGCCGTGCTGCGCACCCAGTTCCGCGCCTTTATCCGCGGCAGCCGCGGCCGCAACGTCAAGATCATGCTGCCCTTCGTGACCGAAGTGGCGGAATTCGACCGCGCCAAGAGCCTGCTCGAGATGGAGAAGGTTCGCGCGCGTCAGAACGGTATTCCTGTTCCTGACAAAATTGATCTCGGCGTCATGATCGAGGTGCCGGCCTTGCTCTGGCAGCTCGACACGCTGCTCAAATCCGTCGACTTCGTTTCGGTCGGCACGAACGACCTGATGCAGTATCTTTACGCCGCGGACCGCAATAATTTCGCCATCCGCAACCGCTTTGACTCGCTTTCCCCTGCCATGCTGTCGGTCTTGAAAACCATCGCCGACAAATGCCGCGCGGCCAAGGTGCCGGTGAGCGTGTGCGGCGAGATGGCGGGCCAGCCCCTCGAGGCGATGGTGCTTATCGCCCTGGGATACCAGCAGATTTCAGTGACTGCGCAGTCAGTGGGCGCCGTCAAGGTCATGGTTCCGACCCTTGATACCCGCCAGCTCGTCCCTTATCTTGAGCAGCTGATGCAGTCGCGCGAACATTCCCTGCGCGAGCGCCTTATGTCCTTCGCGCGCGACCATAACGTGAATATCACACAGGCGGTTTAAAATGGCAGACGAACGCGAAAAGAAACGCAAGAAATCCCACGCCAGCGGCGAACCCGCGCCTGCGCCCGCGCGCGATACGCAGGATATGACGGCGGGTGAGCTTTTGCGCCACACCCGCGAGCAGAAGGGCATGGAGCTGGAAGAAGTCTCCTCCGCCATCCACGTCCGCGTCGCCCAGCTGCGCGCCATCGAGGAAGGCCATATCGAAAGCCTGCCGGGCATGACCTATGCGCTCGGCTTCGTCAAGAGCTACGCCAGCTATCTGAAGCTCGACCCCACGTCAGTTGCCATCAAGTTCAAGGCGGAACACAGCGTCGCGCCCGCCAAGCCCGACCTCAAGTTCCCCGAGCCGATGGCCGAACACAAGATGCCCGACCTGTTCATGATCGGCGCGGGCGTCGTGGCGGTCGCTGTTCTTCTCGGCGCCTGGTTCTTCTTCTCGGGCGGCGAGGAAAAAACCGCCAGCACCGTCGCCAGCAACATTCCCGCGCCGCCGCCTGAAATCGCGCCGCTGACGGCCAACGTCGGCACGGCGCCGACCGAGGCATCCGGCGCCGGCACGACACCGATCCCGACAACAACGGGCGCTGCCGAAACGGTGGTCGCAGCGACTGCCGCCGCGCCCGCCGCGGCACCGGCAGCAGCGGCGACAGCTGCCGCTACGCCGGCGGCAGTTCCTGCCGCGGCAAAAACCGCCGCGACGATCACGCCGTCTACCGCAGAGGCGACGGCTGCCCCTGCCAAGGCGGACAAGACGCAGACTGCCAAGGCCGAAACGCCGATGATGATGCCGACAGAGGAGCATGCGCCTTCGCCTGAATCCCAGCCGCGCGCGCAGCAGAATGAAACCATCAATATACGCCCCGGCCGCGGGCGTATCGTCTTGCATGCCATCCAGTCGACCTGGGTGCAGGTGACGGACGGGGAGGGTAATATCGTGCTCAAGCGCGTGCTGCGCCCCGGCGAGCGTTACTTCGTTCCTGACGAGACCGGCCTGCAGATGATCACCTCAAATGCGGGCGGCCTTACCGTTTATGTTGACGGCCGCGATACCGGCACGCTCGGCCAGTCGGGCCAGATCGTGCGCGGCGTGCCGCTGAACCCCGATGCGCTCAAGCGCAATGGCGGCTCCTCCGCGCCGCAATATCGCTCGTCACACCCGCTGGTGCATGACTGATGACGGGCGCGGTCAGGCCATACCGGCAGATCCACCGCCGGAAAGCGCGCACCGTCTATGTCGGCAAGGTGCCGGTGGGCGGCGACCACCCGATCACCGTGCAGTCGATGACGAACACGCTGACCTCCGACGTCAAGGCGACAGTCGCGCAAATACATGCGCTGGAAAAGGCGGGGGCCGATATCGTCCGCGTCTCCTGCCCGGACGAAGCCTCGACCAAGGCGCTGAAGGACATTATCGCCGAGGTGGCGGTGCCGATCGTCGCCGACATCCATTTCCACTACAAGCGCGCGATTGAATCCGCGGTAGCCGGTGCCGCCTGCCTGCGCATCAACCCCGGCAACATCGGTTCGGAAGAGCGCGTCAAAGAAGTCATCAAGGCAGCGAAGGACCACAATTGCTCGATCCGCATCGGCGTGAATGCGGGCTCGCTCGAGAAGGACCTGCTCGAACAGTTCGGCGAGCCTTGCCCGGAAGCCATGGTCGCCTCGGCTCTGCGGCATATCAAAATTCTCGAAGACCACGATTTCTTCAACTTCAAAATTTCCTGCAAGGCCTCGGACGTGTTCCTGGCCGTCGCAGCGTATCAGCAGCTGGCGGAAGCCTGCGACTATCCCCTGCATGTCGGCGTGACGGAAGCGGGCGGCTTGCGCACTGGCACCATCAAATCCTCCATCGGCATCGGCAGCCTGTTGTGGGCCGGGATTGGCGATACGATACGCGTTTCGCTTTCAGCTGATCCGGTCGAGGAGATCAAGGTCGGCTTCGATATCCTCAAGTCCATGGGCCTGCGCCATCGCGGCGTGAATGTGATCGCCTGTCCCTCCTGCGCGCGCCAGCAGTTCGACGTCATTGAAACCGTGCGCGTGCTTGAAGAACGTCTTGCGCATATCACGACGCCGATGACGCTGTCGGTCATCGGCTGCGTCGTCAATGGCCCCGGCGAGGCGCTGATGACCGACATCGGCTTCACCGGCGGCGGCCGCGGCACCCACCAGGTCTATCTCAAGGGCCAGCCGGCGCACCGGTTGCAGAACGAAGACATCGTCGCGCACCTCGTCGGGCTCGTCGAACAAAAAGCCGCCGAAATCGAAAAAGCCAAAGCGGCGAAAGATCACGCGGCTTAGCTATGAAAGATTTAACGCGAAGACCCGAAGACCCGAAGGTCATTGTACGCGCCGTTCCCCGGGCGCGCCAGCGCCCCATCTTCTTTTATGCGTTGAGAGTTTTAATGCTTCGCTGCGCGAAGCTGAGCATGCTTCTTCGGGCCTTCGGGTCTTCGCGTTCAAATTTCTTTATTGGGGTGGGGTAATGTCGCTCGACCGGAAACTGAGCCAAGTGCTGGGCCGCTTCCAGGAAATCGAAGGGCTGATGTCCTCGGGCACGCTCCCCTCCGACCAGTTCACGAAACTGTCGAAGGAATATGCCGAACTGACGCCGCTCGCCGCCACCATCCGCGAGTACAAGGGCGCGCAGAAGGAATTCGCCGACCTTGAAGAAATTATGAAAGACCCGCAGGCCGACAAGGACATGCGGGCCATGGCGGAAGAAGATTATTACCGTCTCAAGGAACAACTGCCCGGCCTCGAAAAGAAAATCCACATCGCCCTGCTGCCCAGGGATGCGGCGGATGCCCGGAACGCCATCCTCGAAATCCGCGCCGGCACCGGCGGGGACGAAGCGGCCCTGTTCGCGGCGGACCTGTTCGATATGTACAAGCGCTACGCCGCCATTAAGGGCTGGCAGTTCGAGGTCATGGAATTCTCCCAAAGCGATCTCGGCGGCATCAAGCAGGCCATCATCGAGGTTTCGGGCCGCGACGTCTTCGCGCGCCTGAAATTTGAATCCGGCGTGCACCGCGTGCAGCGTGTGCCTGCGACCGAGGCGCAGGGGCGGGTGCATACGTCAGCCGCCACCGTTGCCGTGCTGCCGGAAGCCGAAGAAGTCGACATCGTCATCAATGACGCGGACCTTCGCATCGACGTGATGCGCGCCGGCGGCGCGGGCGGCCAGCACGTCAACAAGACAGAATCCGCCGTGCGCATCACCCACCTGCCGACCAACACCGTCGTCGTGCAGCAGGACGAAAAATCGCAGCATAAGAACAAGGCGCGCGCGATGAAGATCCTGCGCTCCCGCCTTTATGAAGTGCAGCGGCAGAAGCTCGCCGACGAGCGCTCCGCCAACCGCAAGGAACAGGTCGGCTCCGGCGACCGGTCCGAGCGCATCCGCACCTATAACTTCCCGCAAGGACGCGTCAGCGACCACCGCATCAACCTGACGCTCTACAAGATCGACCGGGTCATGAGCGGTGAATGCCTCGACGAAATCATCGACCCCCTCATCTCCAACGACCAGGCCGAAAAGCTGGCGGAGATGAGTTGGTAATCACAAGAATTCGTCATTCCCGCGAAGGCGGGAATCCAGCGCGCGAAGCGCGCATTCAATAAATGTGCAGACCTTCGGCCTGCTGGATCCCCGCTTTCGGGGGGATGACGTCAGGGGTTGAGGGCGGTTACCTGTAGACCGTTCCTGTCCTGGCGCAAATGAATAAAACGACCTGCTGATAGCTCGCCTCATTCGCGAACCAGGCGCTGTTGAGATCCGCGCGCTTGCGGTCGCCGTGGCGGATGGTCATGATCTTCTGGGTGCCGACGCGCTGCCAAGACAGCTTGGTGATATCGCGGTAGCGAATAATCCGCGCCTCGCGGCGGAACAGGAAGGGCGGAATGATGATCTCGTCGGGCGTCAGGCGCAGGACCGGTTTTTCCGGCGAGAACACCAGCTCCGCGATGCCGAGCGAGCCTAAGACGACGAAAACGCCGGCAAGCGCCGCCATGACATAATAAAACCGTGTTGCGTTTTCCGGCGACAGTTCGATCGCCCCGTCGATCAGCAGGCCCTGGGCATTCGTCTCGCCCAGATGCACCAGGAATAGGGCGCCCAAGCCAAAGAAGACGATGGCGAGGAGTAGCGTCCGGATGCGCGGGCGGTAGGCAAATTCGAAATGGGTATCCATAGCCTCCAGTCCTAGACGAGACTTTATATAATGCGCAACAGGAAATCGGGAACTTTACGGATTGCGCCGCATTGGCCAGAAAGAGACAATTTTCCTGAATTCTCGGGAGGCACCGCCATGCAGAACACGCAGCAGGTTCTTGTCGCCGTCATTTTCGCGCTGGTCGTCGTGATCGGCATCCTGGTCTGGGACCGCCAGCACCAGCCGCCGACCTTTGGCCAGCAGGTGGGGCAGACGATCGATCATGCCACGGCGCAATTCAATAAAGCCATCGATGAAGACGCGCCGCGCAAGCGCTAGTCATATTCCGGCTCAGCCTATATACTGCTCTATATAGGTCCGGCGGCTAATCGCTGGAAGCGGAAAAGGTTAGCTTGGCTACTTCACTTAAAGACTTCATTGCGGGCGCGCAGGACCGGCTCGCTGCTGCCGGTATCGAAAACCCTGGCCTGGATGTGCGGCTGTTGGTCCAGCATGTGCTGGGCTGGCCGCAGGCGAAATTATTGACCAGTTTGAATTACATCCTCAGTGAAGCGGAAGCAAAAGATTTGAATGCGGCTATCAACCGCCGGCTGAAACGCGAGCCGGTGTCGCGCATTATCGGCCATCGCGGATTCTGGAAGTCGGAATTTAGAATCACCCCGCAAACACTTGATCCGAGACCGGATTCTGAAACGCTGATTGAAATGGCCTTGAAGCTTGTCAGGCCAGAGCCGTCGGCCATCCTCGACCTCGGCACAGGCACCGGCTGCCTGCTGCTTTCGCTTCTCATCGAATACCCGAACGCAACAGGGGTAGGGATTGATATATCAGAAGAAGCAACAGCAACGGCACGGGAGAACGCGGCGGCGCTGGATCTGGCGGAGCGGGCTCAATTTGTAGCGACCGGTTGGGAAAATTATGCGGTCGGGCTCCCTCTCCCGGCGCATGCCGGGAGAGGGCGGGGGGAGAGGGATTGTCCGGCTTCATCAGGTTCAGGACAATCCCTCTCCCCAACCCTCTCCCGCGACGAGCGGAGAGGGGGCTGCATGTTCGACCTTGTCATCTCCAACCCGCCCTATATTGCGCAAGGCGAGATGGAAGACCTGTCGCCTGAGGTCGCGCAGTACGATCCTCGCGCGGCACTGGTGTCGGGGCCGGAGGGGCTGGAATGCTATCGGTCCATCGCGAGCCGGCTGAACAACTGGTTAAAACCGGGGGGCTGGGCACTGTTTGAAATTGGCCACACCCAAGGGGAGGCGGTTAAATCCATCCTTGCCCAGGCAGGCATGATTATGATACAAGTGGTACCGGATTTAGCCGGGAGCGATCGGGTGATCGCGGCAAGAAGACCCTGAAAAGATAGGGCTTTGGCAGAAACTGCTTCCCAACTGAATCGCAAATAAGATAAACTAGAAGAATGTTGCTCCTGCAATAAAGAGTGTGTCCCAAAAACAGCAGGCGCAATCGGGGTTAAGGCATAAGTCCCTACGGGGAACATGGGGCAATTTTATCGAAGCAAAAAAGTGAGCGCATGAGACACAATCAAAACGGGCGTCGATTCCGCGGCCGCAATGACGGCGGCCAGCGTCATCATCAAGGCAATCACCATCATCACAACCATAACCATGGCAACAACCATAGTGGTGGCGGCGGGCGGCGGGTCAACCCCCGGGTCCAGACCTTCGACAGCAACGGGCCCGATGTGCGCATTCGCGGCAACGCTTACCAGATTAACGAAAAATACGTGACCCTCGCGCGTGACGCGGCCTCGGCCGGCGACCGCATCCTGGCGGAAAGCTATCTCCAGCATGCCGAGCATTATCAGCGCATGATCAACGACATGACCGAGGAATATAACAAGTTCAACCCGCCGCAATACCAGCAGCAGCAGCCCATCACCGGCGAAGAGCCGCAGCCCATGGTCGACATGCCGGCGCAAGTCGTGCAGCCGCAGGGTCAGCCGCAGCCGCAACCTTCTTCGGACGGGATGGAGGATCTCGATCAGGGCTTTCTGCGCCCGCGCTCGAAAGAAGTCGAGACGGCCTAATAATACGAAGTTCAGTTATCTGTGCCACCCCTGCGAAAGCCGGGGTCCACGGACTTTGCACGCTCCGCTCTTAACTGTTTGCCCGTTACTCATGGATTCTTCTTTCAGGTCCGTGGACCCCGGCCTTCGCCGGGCTGACATGCGTTCATAGTGGGGCGATTGACTTGCCATTCCTCCCATGCTGTATTCCGTCCAGTTTCACAAACTCCGGAGTACCAGACCATGTCGTTTACCAGCCATGCCCTGACGTTCGCTTTTGCCACCGCTGTCGGCGTGGGCGGAACGGCCTATGTCGCCGACCGCTATGTGCAGCACGAAATGAAAACCGGCCAGCCCTGCCAGGTCTACAAGAACGTCACAAAATGGATGGATTACCATTCCAAGGATGCGAAAGACGCTGATGGCAACACCATCGCCAGCGTCAATTATAACGAAACGAAAACCGGCGACTCCATGGCCTGCGCCGCCACAGCCGGCGAAGGTCAGGGCCAGGACGTCGCGAAGTTCGTCCAGCGGTTCAAGGGCCTGTTCCAGTAAAAGCGGTTAAGCCGCCGCCGGTGCCGGCGCCTTGCGGTACGCGCGGGCGGCCAGCTTTTCATACGATGTATCGCCATGCGACGCGGCATTGTAGGTGCCGGCGAGGCTTGCGAAAAAGCGTTGCGATTTTTCGGCTTCCTGCGGACGCGCCTTCGCCGTGTTCAGCACTTCGCGGTGTATTTTCTTCTCGATAATGTCACGGTCTTCGCGCAGCCGGTCCACGCCTTTGCCGGCAAGACATAGTGTGCCGAGCGACAGTGCCATCACGCCAAGACCCGCCGCGAACAGCGGTGTGGCCAGCAGCACGCCTGTCACGGCGGCGAGCGACGGCGCGGCCAGGAAGGGCGTCGCGCCAGCGATCATCATGCCCAAGCCGGGGAAGAAGCCTAAGAGCCCGCCAAAGCCGAGGTCGCCGATGCGGCGCTCAAGCTTTCGCATCTGCGTGTTTGAATCGTCGCGGACGGCCATCAGCCCGTCGATCTTCTCGCCGGCGGCAGAGATGGTCAAAGCGGCGGAAACTTTTTCCGTCACATCGCGCACGATGCGGTTCAGCGATCCGAAAGGAAACATGGGCAAATCCTGTGATGTAAAAGGTTTATAAGCCCCTTATACCGCGTCCGGCACGCAGCTCAAACAGCGCTTGCTCATTTACATAAACTTTCGTAGTCTGGCATATCCCAAGGACGGTACTCAAAATGACCGAACCCACTGCCAGCAAAAAGCCTTCGCGCCTCAAAGGGGCGCTGAAAACCGCGTTTTCGAAGAAAGCGCCGTGGTGGATGAAGGTGCTGCGCTCGGCCGCGCTGGTGCTCAGCATTTATCCTGCGCTCGAATTCGGCCTGATGCCCAACCTGCCGGGCCGCCCGCTGACTTCGGGCGAAACGGTGGAGCTGCGCAGTATCTTCAAAAACTCCGTCGACTATTCGAAAGAGCGCATCCATTCCTCGAAAATCATGGACGCCATCGTCAACCCGACCGAGCCCTTTACCGGCAACGTCATCTACGGCCACACGCGCGGCAACGTCATCATCGCGAACGGCGAGGTGAAGGAGAGCGATTATTCAGCCAGAGGCGTCAATGATTTCGCGCAGGAAGTGTTCATCCACGAAAACGTGCACGTCTGGCAATTTCAAAACTGCCCTTGGGACATGACCTGCGCGATGACGCAGGAGTCATTTCGTCGCCAGAAAGGATTGGATGATTTCTACACTTATCACCTGCGGCCCGGCAAAGACCTGCTCGACTACAACATCGAACAGCAGGCCGTGATCATCACCGACTATTACCTGAAAGTCTGCAAGGGCGACGACCCCGAGAACTGCGACAACACCGAAAAAGGTCCGGCGTTGAAATCGCTCTACGACGGGACGCTAAAGAACTTTAAAGAAAACCCGTCATACATCCGGAAGTTCGGATATAAGTTGAGATAGGTTTTTGGTCCTGTTCAGCGGCGTCAAATTTGCCATAGCTAAAAACGGTTCCGGTCGGCAATTTCGGCAAATTATAAGAAAATTTAATTACTTAGCCGATGCTCCTCCATAAGGCAATTGATCAAAATCAAGGTATTATTTACCAATCCGGCATCTAATGGAGTGGTATAATCGTATAAGAGTTGAATAAGGGTGCTGCACTTCAAGCGGGCCCTTAGAAGAAAGGGAGTGCCATAATGGACTTCAGTAATTTTACCGAGCGCGCCAAGTCGGCCGTGCAGGCCGCGCAAACTTTGGCTCTGCGCAACAATCACCAGTTTTTGCAGCCCGAACATCTGCTGAAAGCGCTGCTGGACGACGACAGCAATGTCGCCAAAGCCCTCGTGCGCGCCGCGGGCGGACGGCCCGATGATCTCATCACCGCGCTGGAAGAAGGGATCGCGGGCATGCCTTCCGTGCAGGGCAATGCCGGCATGCATATGTCGCCCAACCTCGCCAAGGTCTTCGACCAGGCGGATCAGGCGGCGAAGAAATCCGGCGATAAGTTCGTCACCATCGAGCGCCTGTTACAGGCAATCACGCTGGTGCCGCAATGCGACGCGGCCAAGCTGCTCCAAAAGGCGGGCGTGCGCCCCGACAGCCTGAACAAGGCTATCAACCAGATGCGCAAAGGCCGCACTGCCGACAGCGCCTCGTCGGAAGACCAGTTCGAAGCCTTGAAAAAATACACCCGCGACCTGACCGAGGCCGCGCGCAACGGCAAGCTCGACCCCGTGATCGGCCGCGACGAGGAAATCCGCCGCACCATACAGGTCCTGTCGCGCCGCACCAAGAACAATCCCGTCCTCATCGGCGAACCCGGCGTCGGCAAGACCGCCATCGTCGAGGGGTTGGCCAACCGCATTATCAAGGGCGATGTGCCCGAGGTGCTGAAGGATAAACGACTTCTGTCGCTCGATCTCGGCGCCATGATCGCAGGCGCCAAATTCCGCGGCGAGTTCGAGGAACGCCTGAAAGCCGTGCTCGAGGAAATCCGTGCGGCGTCGGGTGAAATCATCGTTTTCCTGGACGAGCTGCACACGATCGTTGGCGCGGGCAAGGCCGAGGGCGCCATGGATGCCGGTAACATGCTGAAGCCCGCGCTCTCGCGCGGCGAGCTGCACATGGTCGGCGCCACCACGCTCGACGAATACCGCAAGCATATCGAAAAAGACGCGGCGCTCGCGCGGCGCTTCCAGCCCGTCTTCGTGAAGGAACCGACGGTGGAAGACACCATCTCGATCCTGCGCGGGCTCAAAGAAAAATACGAGATGCACCATGGCGTGCGCATCACCGACAGTGCCATCGTGGCGGCGGCGACGCTTTCCAACCGCTACATCTCCGACCGTTTCCTGCCCGACAAGGCGATCGATTTGATCGATGAAGCGGCCGCGCGCCTGCGCATGGAGGTCGACAGCAAGCCCGAAGAGCTTGACGAAATCGACCGCCGCATCATCCAGCTCAAGATCGAGCGCGAGGCGCTGAACAAGGAAAAGGCCGACCAAGCGACGAAAGACCGCCTCTCGCACCTGGAAGACGACCTGAAAGACCTCGAGAAGAAATCGGCTGAAATCTCCTCCCGCTGGCGGGCGGAGAAGGAAAAGCTCAACGCCGGCGCGAAAGTGCAGGAAGAGCTGGAAAAGGCCCGCATCGAGCTCGACCAGATGCACCGCACCGGCAACTGGACCCGCGCGGGCGAGCTGACCTATAGCGTCATCCCGCAGCTTGAGGCCCGCCTGGCCGAAGCGCAAAAGGGCGCCGAGAATGCGATGATCAACGAAGAGGTCAAGGATACCGACGTGGCCTCGGTCGTCAGCCGCTGGACCGGCATCCCCGTCGACAAGATGATGCAGGGCGAGCGCGACCGTTTGCTGAAGATGGAAGATCACCTGCGCAAGCGCGTAATCGGCCAGGAAGAAGCCGTGACTGCCGTCGCCAACGCCGTGCGCCGCGCGCGCGCAGGCCTGCAGCGCCGCAACCAGCCCATCGGCACCTTCCTGTTCTTAGGTCCCACCGGCGTAGGCAAGACCGAACTCGCCAAAGCGCTGGCCGAATTCCTGTTCGACGACGAAGGCGCGATGGTGCGCATCGACATGTCGGAATACATGGAAAAGCACGCGGTCTCACGCCTGATCGGCGCGCCGCCGGGCTATGTCGGCTATGAAGAGGGCGGGGCGCTCACCGAAGCGGTGCGCCGCCGGCCCTACCAGGTCGTCCTGTTCGACGAGGTCGAAAAGGCGCATCCGGATATCTTCAACATCCTGCTGCAGGTCTTCGACGACGGCCGCCTGACCGACGGACAGGGGCGCGTGGTGGATTTCTCCAACACCGTGCTCATCATGACGTCGAACCTCGGTTCGGAATATCTCGCGGCCCTCAAGGACAACGAGGACGTGGAAGATGCGCGCCAGTCGGTGATGACCGTCGTGCGCAAATCGTTCCGGCCCGAGTTCCTGAACCGCATCGACGAAATCCTGCTCTTCCGCCGCCTGAGCCGCGACATGATGGTGCATATCGTCGATATCCAGCTCGTCGGCCTCGAAAAGATGCTGGCGGAGCGGCAGATCACCATCGAACTCGACGACAAGGCCAAGAAGTACCTGGCCGAGCAGGGCTACGACCCGATGTATGGCGCGCGCCCGCTCAAGCGCGTCATCCAGCGCAGCCTGCAGAACCCGCTCGCCAACCTCATCATCGAGGGCAAGATCAGCGATAACTCTCATGTCGTAGTCAGCGAGGCGAAGGGCCAGCTTGTCGTCACTGCCAAGCAGCAGCCCGCCAAGGGCGGCAAGTCCAAGGGCGCGGCGGCGTAAACCTTAGCCGTCACTCCCGCGAAAGCGGGAATCTCGGGCAAGATGAAACGCACTCAAACTACGGGTTCCTGCTTTCGCGGGGATTGACGCCGAGTGGATCGTGGACCCCGGCTTGCGCCGGGGTTACGACTTGCCTGCTGGTGCGTTGGGGATGTGTAAGGAGAATGTGCCATGATCAGAAAAACAAAAGAAGGCTATGTTCTTTACAGCCGCAAAACCGGCAAGCGCCTCAGCAAGCCGGGCTCGCTTGAATCGGTAAAGAAACGCGAGCGGCAGGTGCAGTTCTTCAAGCACCATAAGCACTAGACACTAAAACGACTAAAAATAGACCCGGCGCCGCCACGAGCGCGCCGGGCTTAATATTTTCGGCTGGCCAATCCCGATGTTCCAGAACGCCTTGCCGAGCAGGCAGGCCATCGCCATGAAGATCATCAGGTGCATGGCATCCTCCTTGGTTAATCGCAGACCCGCACGGGCTCTTCGTCATCGGTCCATTCGCGCTGGTGGCGGATCTCGTAAATCCCCGGCGCGAAGGTGATGGGGTCGTGCTCTTCGTGGTAAAGCGTGGCGGGCCTGCCGCGGATCACCATGAAAAGCGCGTCATCATTCGCATAGAGCTGCACATGCTCTTCCTTCACATAGTGGCGGTGGCCCGTCACCTCGCCGTGGGCCAGCACGCAGACGCCGGCTTCGCGGGGCTTGAGGCTGAGCCCCGGCGGCAGCCGGTCGACGCGGTCGATCTTCACATCGCCCTGCCGTGCATATTCGAACGTATCCATTCCTTGGTCCTCCTCTCTTACGTCATCTTCTGGGTCTTCAGGTACTCCTCGGGCGTCATGCCGAATGTCCAGGCGATGGCTTCCGTCGGAGTCGTCACCTCGGGCGGGACGCGCAGCACATATTCCTTGTAGCTGCCGTCCGGCTCGCGCGTGCTGTTGAGGACGCGGACGAAGGTGAAATCCGTGTCGAACAGGCGGCGCTTGCGGTAGAGGCGCCCCAGCCGGTCTTCGGCCGCGAGCGCCGCGCCGCAATCGTCGTAGAAATTCCCTTGGTAGCGCTTGATCAGGATGCGGCGCATCGCGGCGTTCCGCTCATGGTCGATCATGCGCGTGGTGATCTTCTGCGGCTGCGTGACCACATAGTCGGGCACCACGATACCGTCGACCGCATGCACCGAGAAGCCGTCCGGGAATTCGAGCGCCGAACCGCTCAGGCTGTGCAGCTCGCCTGTCGGGTTGCATTCCATGCGCACCGGCTTGTCGGAGACGAGGCACAGGTTTTCGTAGGGCACGACCCAGCCCGCGCACCCTGCAAGCTGCAGGAAAACGTCCATCAGTTCCTTTAGTTCCTGCGCGCCCGCGACCCCGCAGAGGTAGCTGTAAAAGGAATACATGCCGGACTCATACGGCGTGCAGACCGCGTCATCGAGATAGCAGCTGATGGCGGGCGAGCTCAGGCGTGAGATCGCGCGCTTGAACAGCAGCTCGCGCTTGCCGTCGACCGCGGGCAGGAAACGGTCGCGCAAGGCCCAGAAATCGTCGATCGTCTGCCACAGTTTCAGCGCGGCGGCGCCGCGCAGGCTTTTCAGAGGGGTGAAGGCCGAGCGGCCGAAAACCTCGCCCTCGATCTGCTCGGAAATGATCTCGGCCGATTTCCAGGCGGCGCGCGTCACCATGAAATCGCGGCTCTGCAGGTCGAGCGCGACGCGCAGGGCCTCGGCGTCGGAAATGCCGATGGCACGCGAGATGTCGCTGATGGCGATGGCAAAAGGCGAGCCGCCCCAGACGATCTTCTTCGGCGGATTCAGGCCGACGCGGCGGTAGAGGTAATTGATGGCGCTTTCCGCGCCCGCGCGGTCGGGCGGCGTGTGCGACAAGGTCAGCTTCGCGGAATCCGTAACGATAATCTCCAGTTCTTGAAGCTGCCGCGGCGTCAATGTGATCTTCATAATCGATTTCTCCAACCGGCAAAGCCTTCTCCTGCCGCGCCTTCCGGTTCAAAGGCGTGGGGGAATTCCGTTGCGAAAAAGGGCTTCTGCTGCCCGCGCGCATCATGCACAGGCTGCCGATGTCTTTGCCTTTTCCGGCTGTTATCAGATTTTTGGGGCGGCGCTCCCAAGCAAATCGCAGTTCAATACTGACCCCATTTTTTCAGTATAACTGCATTTATTTAAAATTTTATGAAGCATAAGCAGTTGAAATCGCTTCGCAATAGCGTTCTCAATTTTGAAGCCTGATTTATCAAAAGAAAATCGGCATCGCGCTTTTGGGCGGAGGTTCATTTTGAATGTTTGCAACATCGCGCCGCGTTGCTGTTTCGTTTCGCCGCTGAAGGCCCATTTTATACGGAAGGCATTGTCGCTGATGAACTTAATGGCGGTTGCGATTCCGGCCGATTCAGGCGCCGGGAGACTTTTTGAGTTGGAGGCGCTTGAGTACCGGGACTTTTCCCGACATCGCGTAATAATGATCGCGCGCCCGTTTGTTGGCGGCGTTTATGCGCGCGTCGAACTTGCCGCGGAAATCGGGATCGTCGGCATGTTCCTGCGCGAGCTGCACCGCCGCCGTGTTGAAGAGGCCGGTGACGCGGGCTCCCGTCTCGCGCAAGTCCGAAAGGCTCATCAGTCCTGATTTCTCGAAGCTTTCCAGCGCGTGCATGGCGCGAAGCACCGCCGATCTCGGTTCGAGCTCGGCGAATTTCCGCTCGACGATGTCGGGCGCGTATTTTCCTTCCATGCCGAGGCTTCGCAGGTCCGTGCCGGCGTTGGCGAGAAACTTATTGATCTTGTCCATGAAATAGACCTGCGTACCCGGTTCTCTCGCCGGTCTGTCGATGAAATCCCTGATTTCGCTTTCCACCGTGCGGCGATAGCAGCGCCGGCTCGCCACTTCCAGCCGCCGGTCAACATCTTCGGCGGTGCTGTTGCCAGTCGGGTCCAGGTCCTGCCGGGCATGACCGGAGAAGGCGAGTTCGTCAAACATACCGTTCACGAACCAGTCCACCTGATCTCCGGACACCGGGTGCTCGCCCTCAAATTCCGCGAGTTTATGCCGGGCGCAGATCAGCGCGGTGCGACGGCGCGCCTTGTCCATGCGTTCTTCAACATGGCGTCGGAGATCAACGGTTGAAGCCGTTCTTAGCGCCGGCGGCAGATCATTGGATGCGATGAGCGCCTCAATGCCTTTGCCTGACGCTTCCGCCCATCTCCGGATATTGTCGCATTTATATTTGGTGGACGACATTTCATATCCGATTGTGTCGTTCTCCTCGAGCGCCTTCAACATTTTTTTCGCCGAGTTCAGGAAGATATTTTTCTTTCCCGCCTCGAAGGCGGCTTCCACGTCGGCGGCGGTTTTCAGGTTGTCAGGGTCCAGATCCTCCAGCGCGGCGCCGGCCCGGGTGAGACATTCGCGGATATTTTTCAAGGAATATTCTGCAATAAAGTCCGGTTCGTCCGATGCTTTGGCAGGGTATCCGCTCCAGATCTTCCGCGCCGAGCGCAGATAGGCGGCTTTCGTTGCGGCATCGATTTCGGCTTCCATCTCGGCGGCAGTTTTTTGTCCAGTCGGGTCGAGGATGGCCGCGTCGGCAGTCGCGGCGGTGAGCATCTCACGCACCCATTTTTGCCAAATTTCTACGCCTTTTACATCGTCGCTCACGTACTCAAGGAAGTCCGCCCATTTGCGTCGGGCAGCCTCAACGCGATAATCGGCGGGCGGCGTCTTTTTCCCGGATGTTAACATTTGCTCTCCTCAGGAATGGAGTATACTATTTTACATAATGATTTTCAAGCTGATTTTGGCGCAGATGGAGGGTATTTTTCTCAACAAAAAAAGGGTCTTACAGGCGCCTGACCGCCGTGACGCCTTTGCTGCGTTCCTCGACGAGGTCGAGCGGCTCGATTGAGACCTTCATGTGAAAGGCATTGGCGTGAATGATATTTTTCTCGTCGATCATGATTCCCACATGGCCGGGAAAGAAAACGATATCGCCCGCCTCGGGGTGCGTTTCGGCGGTCTTGCCGATGGTGCCGGCCTGGAGCTCGGTGTCGCGGTCGGTCTTGATGCCCGTGCGCCCCAACGCGACCTGCACGAGGCCCGAGCAATCGATGCCGAAGCCGCTGCGTCCGCCCCAATAATAGGGCGTTTCGAGAAATTTCATCGCCGTCGCGACATAGTCGGCGTCGCGGCTGTTGCGGGGCGACAGGTGCTTCGCGTAGATCCAGCTGCCGTCTTCGAGCTGGGCGAATTTTTCACCCTCGGCGACGACGCGCACCTTGCTGCCGAAGCTTAACGTCTGCGTGAGCGGCGTTTTGATCGTCGGCCCCGCATAGGCGTGGGTTCTCGCAGCGGTGATGATGTGCGTGGCGGCGAGCGGCGCGGGCGCCAGGTGCGACTTATGCACCCAGCCCGGGTATCCGTCATGCACGCAATAACCGCGGCACCAGCCGCTTGCTTCAAATTCGACTTTGAAGGTCTCGCCGAAAACGAGCTGCGATTCCATCTTGCCGCGCGGCGCATTGTGGTCGGGCATTTCATGCACGTCGGCGAAGGGCACGACCACGCGATGGCCCTGCGCCGCGCTTTCGGCGCCTTCCGGTTTTGCAGATGTCTTTTCCGTGTCCGCCATGTTCAGTCTTTCTTGGGGTCTCCCTCTCCCAACGCATGTTGGGAGAGGGTCGGGGAGAGGGATTGTACTGCACTCAACATCGAGGCCGGGACAATCCCTCTCCCTAGCCCTCTCCCGCGATAGGCGCGGGAGAGGGAACGTTTAGCGTTTCTTTCCGTACTTGCTCCGGATCAACTCATAGACCGCGCGCAGGCCGAGCGCTTCGCCGCCTTCGGGCTTGCCCGGCTTGTTGCCATTGTTCCAGGCGAAGGTGTCGATATGCACCCAGGGCGTTTCCTTGTCGACGAATTTTTCGAGATAGAGCGCGGCCGTGATGGCGCCCGCGAAGCTGCCGCCGATGTTGTTGGTGTCGGCGATCTTGCTGTTCAGCCATTCCTTGTAAGGCTGCCAGAGCGGCAGCTGCCACAAGGGATCCTGCGCCGTATCGGCGGCCTCGAGCAGTTCGCGCGCGATCTGCTTGTCGTTCGAGAACATGGCTGGAAGGTCGGGGCCGAGTGCCACGCGTGCGGCGCCCGTCAGTGTTGCGAAATCGACGACCAGCTCCGGCTTTTCGGTGCAGGCTTCGGCCAGCGCGTCGCAGAGGATAAGGCGGCCTTCGGCGTCGGTATTGCCGATCTCGACCGAGATTCCTTTGCGCGTCTTGATGACGTCGCCGGGGCGGAAAGAGAAACCGTCGACCGAATTTTCAACCGCGGGAATGAGGACGCGCAGGCGCACCGGCAAATTCGCCGCCATGATCATCTGCGCGAGGCCCAGCACGTGCGCGGCGCCGCCCATGTCTTTCTTCATCAGCAGCATCGCGCTTTCCGGCTTGATGTCGAGGCCGCCGGTATCGAACGCGACGCCCTTGCCGACGAGAGTGATCAGCGGGTTCTTGTCCTTGCCCCAGCGGATGTCGATGAGGCGCGGCTCGCGCGGGCTGCCCTTGCCGACTTCATAGACCGCCGGGTAATTTTTCTTGAGCAAATCCTTGCCGACGATGACCGAGATGCTGGCGCGCGCGGAAGCTTTCGCAACTTTTGCGGCGGCATCGGCGATTTCCTCCGGCCCGAGGTCGTTGGCCGGCGTGTTGACGAGATCGCGCACGAGGAACACGGCGGTGGCGGCCTGTGTGACATATTCGCGGTCGGCTTTTTCCGGCCAGGCGAGGGCCGCAAATTCCTTCTTCTTGCCCGATTTATAAGTGCCGAAATGGTAGGAGCCCAACGCCCAGCCCAGCGCGGCCTGCGTCGCGCGACCGGCGTTCATCTTCCCGTCGAGATAATATCCATCCTCCGACTTGGGCAGCCGGCCCGGCAGGTCGGCATAGGTATAGAGGCTGTCGTCTTTCCCCGCGCCAAACAGCACGCGGCTGATGCGGCCCTTGGCGCCGGGGATGAACAGCACCGTTCCGTCCGATCCCTTGTAGTCGGATGCGGCGACCCAGTTCTGCGTCTCCTTGTCCTGTTTTTTCAGCCAATCCTTCAGGCTGTCGGCATTGACGGGGGTGATGGGGACGCATTTGGCAGGCCGTTTATCGAGGAAGTTCATGAGGTCTCTCGCTGGGGTGAAGGCTTGGGACTTGGATTTAAAAGGTAAATCACCGCTCAACCCGCGACAAGGGCGCAGCTTCTTCCCATAAAATTGCACCAAAGCCGCGTGCGCCCGTTGATTGAAGCGGGAAGGGAAGAGCCGCCGCCATTCGGACAATGGCGCTTTGTTATCACGCGGTCATTTCCCATGCATGTCATGCTCGCGCTTTTGCTCTTCGCACATTCAACTCAAATGGGGACACGCGGCACGGTCGAAGCCACCGTCGTCACCCCCGCCACCATGAACGACCACGGCAAGGTCTCCGGCCAGAAGCCCGCGCAAACTATCGTCGTCAAGAATCCCGACGGCTCGACGACGATACGGGCGGATTATTAAATCCAGTAATTCCGCGCGAAGCGCGACGATACGGCCCCTCTCCCAGAGGGAGAGGGGCTCTGGTGACTTTCGCTTTGCGAAAGAATTAAGTTTAAAACGCGGCGCAAACCGGCAGGTCGACGCGCAGGACGGACTCCTGCGCGTACCGCTGTTTGTAGTCGGCGATGATCGCGGCGATGGCCGCATCGTCCTTACCCGGCTCATGAACGCGGATCACGATCTTACTGTTCTCGGCAATCGTCCGCTTCGCGGCGCCGAGCCAGAACCCGCGCGCATCCGCGACAGTAAAGCCTTCGGAGAAGCGGGAAGTGATGTGCCGGGCAACAAAATCCTGCCATTCTTTGGCGCCGACCGGACCATCTTTCTTGCTCAGGCCGAAGTAAAGCTGGGTCTCGACAGCGGGATGGCCCGCCGCGCAGGTCTGCGGAGCGGTGGCGCTGCATGCCGAGAGCAGGAGGGCGATCATGGCCGAGGCGAAATGCTTCATGAGCCAGAGACTAAAGTCCTCCGATGTGCACGGCAACGCCGGAAATAGCGGGTAAGTCTTTGATTTTCTTATTTTATGAAAATAGACGATATCAGGAGGATGAGGCCCATATCGAAAAAACCTTGACCAAACAGGGCTGTTAACATATCTTGCTGCTCCTGAATAAGGATTCAAGAACGGGCGCAAAGCGCCTGCAAAGCAAGGATAAAGACAATGGCAAGATGCTGTGAAATCACGGGAAAGAAACCGCTCGTCGGCAATACGGTTTCCCACGCAAACAACAAGAACAAGCGCCGCTTTCTGCCCAACCTGCAGGCGGCTTCGTTCTACAGCGTCGGCCTGAAGCGCAACATCCGCGTCTCGGCGACGACGCACGGCATCCGCACGGTCGAACACCGCGGCGGCATCGACGCTTTCCTGCTCTCGACGGCGCCCACCAAGCTGTCGCCCGATCTGCGCAAGGCGCGCAAGCAGCTGGTTGACAAGATCGGCGAAGCGCCCAAGCCCGCTCCGAAAAAACGCCGCACGGCGAAAAAAGCGGCTTAAGACGCTGACTGAAGTTTTAAAAAGGCGGGGCCATCACAGGTCCCGCCTTTTTGTTTGAACGCCGCGCATTTATCCGTCATTCCCCGCAAGGGGGATCCCGTTGATGGAGAGAGCGCAGGCAAACCGCCGGGATCCCCGCTTTGCGCGGGGATGATGTTCAGTTTGAGAGAGCCTAAGTGACCTTCGCCTTCGAAATAACCCATAAAGACCCGGACTCCTACGCCCGCACCGGCAGGCTGACGACGCCGCATGGCACCATCGAGACGCCGAACTTTATCTTCTGCGGCACCAAGGCGACGGTGAAGGGGCTGTCGCCCGCGCAGCTGCGCGAGGCGCAGGTGGATATCATCCTCTCCAATACGTACCATTTAATGCTCTCGCCGGGACCCGACCTGATCGCCGAGATGGGCGGGCTGCACAAATTCATGGGCTGGAGCGGGCCGATGTTCACGGACTCGGGCGGCTTCCAGATATTCTCGCTCGGCCACGGCTCGGTCGCGGACGAGATCAAAGGCAAGGCCAATCGCATCCGCGACAAAAGCGTGCTGAAAATCACCGAAGAGGGGGCGGAGTTCAAATCCTACCTCGACGGCAAGCGCTTCCACCTGACGCCGGAAGGCTCGATCGATATTCAGCGCAAGCTGGGCGCGGACCTGATCGTCCAGCTCGACGAATGCACGCCTTTCCATGTCGACAAGGATTACACGGCGCGCTCGATGGCCATGAGCATGCGCTGGGGCGATAGATCATTGGCCGAATGGAAGCGCCAGGACGACGGCAAGCAGCGCATGTACGGCATTGTCCAGGGCGGCGTTTATCCCGACCTGCGCAAAGAGTCCAGCGAATGGACGCGCGACCGCGACTTCTTCGCGACGGCCATCGGCGGCTCTCTGGGATCGTCCAAGGAGCAGATGTATGAGGTCGTGGCCATGTGTAGCGCGCATATCCACCCGTCGCGGCCCGTGCACTTGCTCGGCATCGGCAGCTTTATCGACGTTTTTTCCAACGTGCTGTCGGGGATCGACACCTTCGACTGCGTTTCGCCGACCCGCATCGCCCGGCATGGCTGGGCCCTGGTCAAAGGCGCGCCTAAAGAGCGCATGAATATACGTAATGCCAAATTCGTGAATGACGGCGCTCCGATCGACGAGACCTGCGACTGCCATACCTGTAAAAACCACAGCCGCGCTTATGTCCATCACCTGTTCCGGGTCGGTGAAATCCTTGGTATGCACCTGTTATCCATACATAATGTGGCGACCATGACCCGCCTGATGCGCGACGTCAGAAAAGGAATTCAGGACGGAAACCTTAAGCAAATTCGTAACCATTGGGTTGTATAATCGAATTACATGCCTTATTTTAATTTAGGGTATGTTTCTGATAATGCTGAAATTTTCTTAAGGTTTTGCTGCCTTGGCTGTTTCCTATACCCAGACCCTGTCAACCGACATGATCGTTTCGGAGATCGAAACGCTCCTCGACTGGCGCGTCACCATTATGAGGCAGTGTTTCTATCCCGGCGCCGTGCAGCGCGCGCCCGACGCCCATGCGCCCTCGGCCCTGCTGATGTGGTGCAAGCGCGAGGCAGAGCGCAGCGCCATCGACACCAAGATCGCCGACCACCTCGCGGCCGTTCATGAAGATCTTTGCCAGTCCGCGCGCGGGATGCTGACCTTCTGCGCCGCCGGCACCGCGCCGACGCTCGAACTCTACGACACCTTCGAAAACCGGTTCGAAAGCTTCATCACGCAGATCCGCCGCCTGCAGGCCGACGTATCGGATTCCGTCGTCGCCGTCGACCCCATCACGGGCCTGCGCACGGTGGCCGGCATGCGCAACGACATCAAGCGCGAGCAGGACCGTTTCGACCGCAAGGGCACGTCCTTCAGCATCGCCTCCGTCGAAGTCGACAACCTGGCCGAGCTGCAGGGCAAATACGACCGGCGCGGACAGGACGTGATTTACGCCAACCTCGCGCAGCTCATCGCGCGCACGGTGCGCTCCTTCGACGACGCCTATTACCTGGGCAAGGGCGAATACCTGATCGCGCTGAAACACGTCGAATTCATGGATGCCTGCAAGGTCATGGACCGCTTGCGCGAAGAGATCGAGAACACGCCGATCCTGATGCCCAATGGCGAGAAGCTGCGCGTCTCCGCCTCCTTCGGCATCGCCGAAGCCATGCAGCGCGAAAGCGCCGACCTCTCCATCGAGAACGCCAAATCCGCCCGCCGCATGGCCAAGGAAGAAGGCGGCAACCGCGTCAAGGAATTCAAAGAGCGCAGCGCCCTCGAAAATTTCGCGCGCGACCTCAAGAAGAACGGGTAGAAAACCCCTCTACCGCCGCACGGCGGGAGAGGGAGGGGCCCACGCCGAAGGCGTGGGAGGGTGAGGGGCTTAGCCGACGTCATTTTTTCTCAAGGGTTGACGGAGCCGAGCAGTCTCATCACAAGCAGTCACAAACCCAGAATTGCTAAGCCCCTCATCCCTCGCCTTCTCCCGCTGAATCGCGGGAGAAGGAGCCGGAGCCGCGCTTTTTGAGGTTTTTAGGCGCAATTGAGGATTGTCGCTGTGGCGACGATTTGCTAAACCCAACCCATGAAAACCCTCACCGAATACCCGAACCTGTTCGTCGTCGATCATCCGATCGTGCAGCATAACCTGACGCATATGCGCGACAAGGGCGCGACGACGCGGAAGTTCCGGCGTCTCTTGAAAGAGCTATCGATGCTCATGGGCTATGAGCTCACGCGCGGCCTGCCCATGACGGCAAAGGAAATCGAAACGCCGCTCGCGAAGATGAACGCGCCGGTGCTCGACGGCAAAAAACTCGCCGTAGTGCCGATCCTGCGTGCGGGCCTCGGCATGGCGGACGGGTTGCTGGAGCTTGTCCCGTCGGCGCGTGTTGGGCATCTCGGCCTCTACCGCGATCATGAGACGAAAAAGCCGGTCGAATATCTCGTCAAGCTGCCCAAGGCCGAAGACCGCATCTTCATCATCGTAGACCCGATGCTGGCGACGGGAAATTCGGCGGTGCATGCGGTCGATGTGGTGATCAAACATGGGGTGAAGCCCGAGCGCATCCGCTTCATGGCATTAGTGGCGGCGCCCGAAGGCGTGCGCGTCTTCCACAAGGCGCATCCCGACGTGCCGGTCTATGTGGCTGCGCTGGACGACCGGCTCGACGAACGCGCCTATATCGTGCCGGGCCTCGGCGATGCCGGCGACAGGCTGTTCGGAACGAAGTAACCTCCTTTCCTTTAAGGACAGCCTGCGCCGGGAATGTTCGCCGCGATCATGGCTTGGCAGAAACTGCTGCTCTGCGGGATCGTCGGCGTGAAGGCGGCCGGTTGGGCCGCCAGGGCGTTTTGATATTTCAGGTTGAGCTGGTCGGTGCCGCTGCTCGTGTTCCAGTCATTCGTGTAATCCGTATTTGCGCCATTGGGGAGCGTGCCGGTCAAAAGGTCCTTCAGCGTGGCGTTGGGCACGCCTTGCTCGACACCGCCCTGTTTCACCTGTGTCCAGAGATCCTGCGTTTCATTGCACGTCGCCGTGTTTGTGAGCGCCGTATTCGTGTAATCGACGAGTCCGCTGTCGGCGCCCATGGCGTCGGCGAAACCGGTGTAAAAGGCCTGCAGAGAATCCTGGATGTCCGAGCGCAAGCCCCCCGGTTCTCCTGACGGCGCGGCGCTGGTGAAATCGCCGGAAAACACGCCGCCGTCGTCGTTGGTGTTGCCCCCGGCCATCACCCCGGACAGGTCGTTGAAACAGGTGGTGGCGAGCGTGCTGTCGGGCTTTTCAAGATGCTCTTCGGTCACAGCAACGTCATAGGCCACGCGCATGTCCGCGCGGGCTTCCTGGGCCTTTTCGACGAGGGGATCGCATCCTTCGGCTGTCATGGGTGCGGCCGCATAAGCGTTCACGCCTGCCAGGGCGAATAGTGCCAGGAACGCCGCCAAAAAGAAAAGCTGTGATATGTTTCCTGCGTTTTTTCTCATCGCTTGAACCATAAGACGACTGGTCTTTTTTATATTTTAGCAAAAGAGAAAATGGCGGTGAAGAGGCAGAAAATAAATTCCTGTTTTTTCGGAATTTTTTCCGGTCGAATATTCCGGTATTTGACATTTCCCGCGGCGCGAATCGTCCCGCGAGAGGAAAACGCGGCCGCTTTCCATTGGTCTGTAAGGGTTTTGAAAGCTTTGCTGTCAGGCTTCTGAAAGGCTAATCGAGCTGCTTGTGCGGCGCGGCCGCAAAGAGGGGGCGAGGCCAAAATAAAAAAGCGGCCGCATCGCGAGCCGCTTTTTCGTTCAACCTAAAACTCCGCCGTTTTATTCAAGGTGCAGCTTGTGCATCCACTTGTGGACCGTCGGCATGAAGCTGTGCTGGGGCGCAGGGGCTGGCGTATGCGGCGCCGTGATGTCCGCCTTGTTCTCCGCCTGCTGGCGGCGCAAGGTTTCGAGTTCTTCGCGCTCTTTTAGCTTGCGCATCTCGTATTCCTTGACGCGGATGTCGACGATCTCTTCGATGCTCTTGCCGTGGAAAATGCCGTGGCTCATCTGTGACCTCTTTTTTTGCCGTTGTTGCAAAGCGTTCGCATCATAGCGACTTCGATTGCTTTTAAAAGCTTGCGCTGCCGCCCTGGTTCCGCTTGTGGCATAATCATACCGCTTCAGTATGGTTATGTCAATTGAGTGCCGGCGGGAAGCACGCCCCGTGCCGATACTGAATTATGAAAAACAATCGTTGATTTTTACTAAATGAGCTCAAGGCTTTGTTAACCAGTTCTTTGGTACTTACATGATACCAAGGAAGGAGGTGGGTTGTGAAAACAAACGCGGCCCGGAAAATCATGCTGGTTACCGACCAAACCGTCATCATGGACAAGGATTTCAGGAACTTCTTCCTGAAGGCGCCGATTGCGCGCATGGTCGTTTCCGTCGAGCCGGACGGGCGCTTCACCTACGCCGAAGTCAACGCCGCCGCCGCCGGATATTTCGAGCTTCAGCGCGAGAAGATGCTGGATAAAACGCCGGCCGAACTTTTCGAGCGCGCGGTCGCCGAACAGCTGGAGCAATCCTTCCGCTCCTGCGCCCAGACCAAGCGTCCTGTGACCTTCAACGCCCTGCCGCGCTTCCCGGGCGGGGTGCGCGTCCAGGCCTTCATCCTGAACCCGATTTTCGACAACGACGGCAAGGTGCGCTTCATCGATATCATGGCGCGCCCCGATGTGGTCGACAGCATGCAGCTCCAGCGCGAGCGCGACGACGCGATCATGCTGCTGACCTCGCTGTTCGACGCCTCGGGCCTCGGCATCGTGGTCACTGACCATCACGGGCGCATCGTGCGCGTGAACGACACCTTCCTGTCGGATTATGAATGGACGCGCGAAGACCTGCTGGGCGAGGAATTCGCCCTGCTGATCCCGCCTGAAGACCAGGCGATTTCGCGCAAACTCCACCAGGCTTTCATCGAGCGCGGCCGCCACGGCACGCGCGAACTACAGATT
This sequence comes from Alphaproteobacteria bacterium, assembly GCA_025934695.1. GTDB lineage: Bacteria > Pseudomonadota > Alphaproteobacteria > Micavibrionales > UBA2020 > JAPWJZ01. Next base: position 787,551 of record JAICWS010000001.1, on the reverse strand, counting down.
TTGAAGAAAGACGGCAGCGTTGCCGATATCGTCATCACGACAGCGCTCCTCGAGCTGTCGCAGAAGCGCCGCTTCATGGTCTCGACTATCCGCGACGTGACCGAGCGCAAGAACATGATGCGCAACCTGCGGCGCGCCAAGGAAGATGCCGACAGCGCCAATAAGGCGAAGTCCTCATTCCTTGCCAACATGTCGCACGAGCTGCGCACGCCGCTCAATGCCATCATCGGCTTCTCGGAACTCATGAAGAACCAGACCTTCGGCCCCATCAACAACCCGAAGTACGAGGAATATCTTTCCGACATCCATTTCAGCGCGCGGCACCTACTCGACATCATCAACGACGTGCTCGACATGTCGAAGATCGAGGCCGGCAAGGTCGACCTGATTGAATCCGAAGTCGTCATCCCCGATGTGCTGGAATCCGTCACGCGCATCATGGCCGACCGAGCCCAGGCGGCCTCCGTCAGGCTCGAGATCGAGGCCGATCCATCCATGCCGCATATCCGCGCCGACCAGCGGCTGGTGCGCCAGATCCTCATCAACCTCGTGGCCAACGCCGTCAAATTTTCGCCCGCCGGAAAATCCGTGCAGGTGCGCGCGCAGTTCGTGCGGCCCGGCAATTCCTTGCGCGTCTCCGTCGTCGACGAGGGCTGCGGCATTCCGCCGGACAAGATCCGCCACGTGCTCGAGCCCTTCGGGCAGGTCCATGACCCGCGCCAGCAGTCGGGCCAGGGCACCGGCCTCGGCCTGCCGCTTGCCAAGGCGATGGTGGAATTGCATGACGGCAAGCTTACTTTAGAGTCAGAGGAAGGCAAAGGAACCCGCGTTTTCCTCGATTTCCCCGCCGAACGCACGATTTCCGTGCGCTAAATTACCTCTGGAAAGGCCGGTCTCTTTGGGCTATAAGAAACCATAAAAAACAAGGGTATCGATGTCCAAGTTATTACAGAAATGCTCCCAGGCGGGCCTCAAGATGACCGACCAGCGCAAGGTCATCCTGAAGGTGCTGGAGGATTCCGGCGACCATCCGTCGGTGGACACCGTTTGCGACCGTGCCAAGAAGATCGACCCTTCCATCAGCATCGCCACCGTCTACCGCACCCTCGGCCTCCTGGATGAACTGGGCCTCGTCATCAAGCACGATTTCGGCGAGACCTATGCCCGCTTCGAGGTCAAGCCCGAGCACGACCACGGCCACCATCACCACCTCATCGATACCGAAAGCGGCCAGGTCATCGAATTCCAGAGCGACGAGATGGAGGCGATCATCAACAAGATCGCGGGCGACTTAGGCTATGAGGTCGTCGACCATACCTTCGAAATTTTCGGCCACAAGATCAGAAAATGAGTGCTTGTCTTCATTCGTCATTCCCGCGCAAGCGGGAATTCCGTCGTCATGTTTACAGGATGCCCGCTGTCGCGGTCATGACGGTGCAGGCATGACGGATGATCGCATCCCGACTGAACTTTGGGTGACCGCCGTCATGCGCCAGTGCATGACGAAGGGCATTCCCGCGACCGTCGCGCACAAGGGCGCTCCCGCGGCGGGGACGGTGATGGTCAAAATCTTCGTGCAGGGGCAGGGCTGCAAGCTGCTCAACCAGTCGCGCGATGAAAACGGCAATATGGGCTGGATGGATATTTTCGACGGCGCGCTTGTCGAGGAACGCAAGGCCGACGACTACATCTCCCGCACCACCCGCCGCGACCCGGACATCTGGGTGATCGAGGTGGAAGACCGGACGGGCGCAAACCCGTTCGAGGGAAAGGTTTTTTAATTTGCGCCGTCATCCCCGCGAAAGCGGGGATCTCGCGAAGCAAGAAGCGGCTCCGGCTGCATGAGATTCCCGCTTTCGCGGGAATGACGGATAAGGAAGACGGAAAAGAAAATGACGATCAAAGACGAAGTCGAAACACGGCGCACCTTCGCCATCATCTCGCACCCTGACGCGGGCAAAACAACACTGACCGAAAAGCTGCTGCTGTTCGGCGGCGCGATCCAGATGGCGGGCGCGGTCAAGGCGCGGCGCGAAATGCGCCATGCGCGCTCCGACTGGATGAAGGTCGAGCAGGAACGCGGTATTTCCGTCGCTTCCTCCGTCATGACTTTCGACTACGACGATATTCATTTCAATCTTCTCGACACGCCGGGCCACCAGGATTTCTCCGAAGACACCTACCGCACGCTGACCGCGGTCGACAGCGCCATCATGGTCATCGACCATGCCAAAGGCATCGAGGCGCAGACGCTGAAGCTGTTCGAAGTCTGCCGTTTGCGCGACATGCCGATCATCACCTTCATCAACAAGCTCGACCGCGAGGGCCTCGACCCGTTCGACCTGCTGGATGAGATCGAGAAAAAACTCGCCCTCGACGTCACCCCGGCCAGCTGGCCGATCGGGATGGGCCGCGACTTTCTTGGCTGTTACGACCTGCTGAACGATCAGCTGATGCTGATGGAACGCACCAAGGGCGAAAAGCTGGGCGAGGCCGAGCAATGCAAGGGCCTCGATGACCCGAAGCTGGACCAATTACTGCCCGCGCATGCCGTCGCCAAGCTGCGCGAGGATGTCGCGATGGTGCGCGGCGCCTGCAAGCCGCTCGACAAAAAAGCCTATCTCGAAGGCCATCTGTCGCCGGTCTTCTTCGGCTCCGCGCTGAACAACTTCGGCGTGCGCGAGCTCTTGGGCGGCCTCAAGCGTTTCGCGCCCGCGCCGCAGCCGCAGCCGACGGCGGAACGCACGATCGAGCCCTATGAAACCAAGGTGACCGGCTTCGTTTTCAAGATCCAGGCGAACATGGACCCCAAGCACCGCGACCGCATCGCCTTCACGCGGCTCTCTTCCGGCCATTTCAAGCGCGGCATGAAGCTCAACCATGTGCGCGCAGGGAAACAACTGACCATCCACAATCCGCTGCTCTTTTTCGCGCAGGAACGAGAAGTTGCGGCGGAAGCTTATGCGGGCGACATTATCGGCATTCCCAACTACGGCGACCTGCGCATTGGCGACACGCTGACCGAAGGCGAAACCCTGCATGTGACGGGCATCCCGTCCTTCGCGCCCGAACATCTGCAGCGCGTGCGCCTTGATGACCCGTTGAAGATGAAACACCTGCAAAGCGCGCTGCTGCAGCTGGCGGAAGAAGGCGCCGCCCGGGTCTTCAAGCCGCGCATGGATTCAAGCTGGGTAGTTGGCGTCGTGGGGCCGCTGCAGTTCGAGATCCTGGCCGATCGCATCCGCACCGAATATAACCTGCCGGTGCATTTTGAAGTCACGGCGCTGCATACCGCGCGCTGGCTCGAGAGCGACAAGAAGGACAAGCTGGAACAGTTCATCGAGCAGAACCTGCCCAACATCGCCGAAGACCATGACGGCCAGCCCGTCTTCCTCGCCCGCAACGCCTGGCACCTCGACAACGCGAACGAGAACTGGCCGGATATCAAGTTCCTGGCGACGAAGGAACAGGCGCGTGGCTAACCAATTGTTATCATTGTATTTCTTGGTGACGGCCCGGTAAATATCCTTTAATTCTTCTGCCGTATAATGGCCCTATGGCGAAGAAGGCGACGGAGGAAGAGGAAAATCTCGACCGCTGGGTCAAAGACCTGCTGCGGGAAAACGGGACGGATATTCCCGGCCTCGCCATCTGTATCCGCGATGCGCAGGGAACGGTTATCTTCAACAAAGCCTATGGCGTCAGCGACCGCGACACGGGCGCGCCCCTCCAGAACGACCTGATTTTTCCTGTCGCTTCCCAATCCAAGACGTTCACGGCGGCGGCGGTGCTGCTGCTGGCGGAGCGCGGACTTGTGGATCTCGATAGCAAGCTCACCGATCACCTGCCGCAATTCAAAGACCCGCGGCTGGACGATGTGACGCTGCGCGACGCCCTGTCTCACAACACGGTTTTTCACCCCGGTTTCTGGCCCCAGAAAATTGATGCCGAGTGGCCGACGTCCGAGAAACTGCGCAAGATGGATATCAAGGATCCCAGGCAGGCGACATTCGCGAATGGTCCCGGCTATTCAAACAGCATGTATTCATTGCTGGGCCTCGTGGTCGAGGATGTGACGGGCATGCCGTTCACAAAGTTCGCGCAGACGGAACTGCTGGACAAGAACGGCATTAAAGGCGTTTACGCGGGGCTGCACGAGGTCCCTCCGGAGCTGCGTGGAAAAATTCCTACCGGCTACAACGACAGCCCGGGAACGCAGCATCCGAAGAGCATCACCTCGGACTCCGAGGCCGGCACGCCCGCCTGCGGCTTTTTCGCGACGCCCGAAGGCGTGTCGCAGTTTTTCCACAAGCTGTTCAATGGCGGGATACTCAAGCCCGAAACCGTCGCCCGCGAGATGGCTACGCGCGTGAATGGCGCCCACGGCCTCGGCACTTCGCTCATCAACACCGATGATGCGACAATAAACAAGTTCCCGAACCCGATGTTCATGGGCAAGGGCCTTGGCGACATGATCGGCCATGCCGGCGACGAAAACGGTTATTCCAGCGATACGCGCTTCAACCTGAAGTCGGGATTTACCGTGACCGTCCTGCGCACCCGCGGGGACGAAGATGCGGATTATGCGTGGAACCAGGCGCTGAATGACCGGATCGGGGTCAAGAAAATCTCTGCCGCCGCTTTCGGCGCCTTTACCGGCGGGCCTATGAATGTCCTCAAGATCGCGCCTGATGAGTACGGGCGTTCTTCGGCCACACCGTTGCCCGTCGAAGAAAAGAACCCCTCCACGAAATCCGCCCCAACGGCGGAGATCAAGCCAACCCTGCGGGCCTGAATTCATCAAAGCCGCGCGAAGCGCGCCGCTCTTCTCCTCTCCCTTGGGAGAGGAAGGGGCCCGCGCCGCAGGCGCGGGAAGGTGAGGGTACTTCGTGCAGTAAGAGAAAACGTATTAGGCCGCGCGCTTTTTGCACACAGTACCCTCATCTTCCCATCGCACGCATGCTTCGCATGCGCATATAAAGCGATGGGCCCCTCCTTCCCCCAAGGGGGAAGAGATTACATCAAGCCACCTTCGGTTTCGCCTTGGGCATCACCAGCACGCGCTCGCTGGTGTAGAGGTTGAAATGCGCGGCGCCGCCGATGGTGCGCAGGCCGGGGTGGCCATGGGGGCCATAAGGGCTGCGGTCTTTGGGGGCTTCGTTGGCCGTCATCGAGGTCACGCGGACGTTGGCGGCATATTTGCGGATTTCCGCCTCGTCGTTCGAGAAGATCGCGCCCGCCAGCCCATGCGTGTCGAATTTGTTTGTGAAGGCGATCGCCGCCTCCACGCCCTTGATGCGCGGGGCGACGTGCAGCAGGGGCCCGAAGATTTCTTCGCCCAGCAGTTTCTTCAGCCGCTCGGCGTTTTCGGGCTTGCTCGTGTCCGCTGTCGACCAGTCGATCATGACGGGCGAGACCCAGAAGGAGTTTTCATTCATCGCCTGCGGCACGGTGTTGCTGCCGGCCTTGACGTTGCCGTAGACCTTCGCGCCAAGCTCCTTCGCGAGGTCGACGGCTTCATCCATTTTCTGGCGCGCGCCGCGGTCGACGAGGGGGCCCATCTTGGTGCCTTTGGCGAAAGGGTTGCCGATCTTGTGGTCGGTCTCGGCGCAGATGCGCCCCAGTTCCGCGATCACCTTTTCCGCCCCCGGCTCCGCCGCCAGCATGCGCGGTGCCGTGCAGCGCTGGCCGGTCGCGGGGCCGAAGCCGCCGTAGATCGTCTCGGCGATTTCTTTCGCCGCGCCGTCATGGTTGAGGGCCGAGGCCATCACGGCCACGACGTTGGAGCCGCCGAGTTCGAGAATGGTCGGCTTGGTGCCGCGCGACTTCGCGATCATCGTGCCCGTTACGTCGCCGCCGACGAAATGCACGAGATCGGCCTGCGCGGTCAGGTCGCGGTTGACGCCGACGCTGTGCTGGATGAGGTCCTTGCCGATGGCCGCGAAGGCGCGGGCCCAGGGTTTGCCATCTTTTGCCGCCTTGTCGGAGAAATCCTTGACGGCTTCATCGACCGCCGACATGAAGGGGAAGACCCAGTTCGGCGCTTTCAGCGGCGCGGAGACGACGACGCTGTTTCCGGCGGTCAGCGCGCCCACGATGCCGCCGACGGCCAGCGCGTAAGGGTAGTTATAGGCGCCGATAATCTGCGCGACGCCGAGCGGATAAGACACGGGCTTGCTCTCGAAGGGCCCGCGCGGGCCGATCTGGCGTTCCGCGTCCTGGCGCGCATAGTCGAACCATTCGGCGCCCTTGACCATTTCCTTGACCGACCGGTCGACCGGTTTGCCTGTGTCAGCGGAAATGACGAGGCCGATTTCCTGCTCGTGCAGTTTCACTTTCTCTTCGAGAATTTTGAGGAAGTCGAGGCGCTCGGCGACGCTGAGCTTGCCGAACACCTCGCTCGCCGCGCGGCCATTCTTCAGGATGTCGGCGGCCTGCATGTCGTTCGTCTGCTTGAGATAGAAAAGCGTGCGCCCGAAGATCGCGCTGCTGACCGCGAGGTCGGCGGGCGTCGCGGAATAGGAGGCGTTGAACGAAGGATATTGGGAAAGGAGGGTCTTGTATTCCGACCGGAAGGCCTCGAAATCGTTCTGGTTGACCGATTGCTCGAATTTTTTGCTTAAATCACCCGCAGTTAACGTCGTCATGTGGTCCTTTCATCTGTGTTCTTTTTTGTTGTTATGCTCAGTTTAAGTATAAATACTTTCCATGTCAAATATTTGACATAAATAATAGGACAAGTTGCTGAAAATAGTAAGATTTATATCAAAGTGAAATAGTATGGATTTCGGCACATCTCTCACCCTGTGCCACCCCGGCGAAAGCCGGGGTCCACGGACCTGGAAGAAAACGCGCAAGCAACCGGCAGCCTGTTATCGGCGGCGGAACGTGCAAAGTCCTTGGACCCCGGCTTTCGCCGGGGTGGTGCATGGGGGTGAGGATGGTTGTTACGGAGAAGTGGGGGCCGTGGCGGAGACCTTCGCGTTCGGCGCCGGCGCGATCGCGGCGGGGCGTCCGAGAAGTTTCGACGCGATCTGCTTGAACGACAGGGACAGTCCTTCTGGTTCCGGTTTCTTCGCGGCCTTCTTGCCGAAGGCTCGTCCCGCGTCGGGAACGACGGCGGGCTCCGCATCGGCCACATCGGCGAAAGCCTGCGTGATGCCGGCCAGGTTCTTCGTGAGCGCCAGCGACTTGGTTACCGTGTGCTGATAATCCAGCAGCGCGCCCAGCAGGCCATGCAGTTCCTTCTGCTGGCGCAGGGTTTCGTTGACGATAGTGAAATCCGCCAGCGCCAGGACATGCTCGCGGGCGGCGGCGTTGGTCTCGTCGCTGTGCAGCGCGGCCCCGACAAGGCCGAGCGGCATATTCTCGGGCTGCATGATCTGGGCGAGGCGATGTTCGGCGCGCGCCAGTTCCTGGCGCTTTTCTTTCCAGTCGCCGGAAAAATGTTCGGCGATCGTTTCCCACAGCGCATCTTCCGACAGCGGCGCGGGGCGCGCGGTGATCGATTGCGAGAGGCGGGAGATCATGGGTTCGTGGCGGGAGGCCCAGTCGTGCAAATCGACCGGCAGCGCCACCGGCGGCGCATTTTTCGCGTCCGGCTTTCGAAGGCCGGTAATGTCCTTAACCGTCGTGTCCATCAACCCTGACAACTGATGTTCTTGACTAGTTTCATTATGGCGAATAATTGTTAAAAATGAAATAAATAAACCGTTTTCGCGTTCGAAACCGCCCAAAAGCAATAAGAATACGAAAAATGAGGTACTACAGTACCCGAAACCGGCGGAAACCATTGGCGAAGCAGGCCGATTTTCCTTGAATCACCTGTCCAGAATCCAATATAAATCAGGACGGTTTTAGTACTCTTTGGCGGATGTGACGGTAATGATCAAACTCGGCAAACTGACGGACTATGCGATCGTCGTCCTGACGCAGCTGTCGCAGGAAAGCGACGGGGCGCGGAGCGCGCCGCAGCTGGCCGAGAAAACCGGCATCCCCGAGCCCACCGTCGCAAAAGTCCTGAAGACGCTCGCGCGCGAGAAACTGGTCGAATCTCTGCGCGGCGCCGCGGGCGGATACCGGCTGGCGAAGCGCGCGCAGGATATGTCGCTGTGCGAAGTCATCGAAGCGGTCGAAGGCCCCATCGCCATCACCTCCTGCGTGACCGAAGCGCCCGAGCCCTGCGGGGCAGAGGGCCGCTGCCCGTCGCGCGGCAAATGGGACCCGGTGAACCGCGCCATCCGCCTGGCGCTGCAGGAGCTGAAACTTTCGGACATGGCATCACGCGGCTGCGGCGCACCGGCACAGCGGCTCATTCAGGTTACCATGCCACGCGCGCTGGAAGAGGGGAGGGCGAAATGAGCATCACCCCGGAAACCATAAAAACCGTTCAGTCTCTGGATAAGTACGAAGCCGGCTTCGTTACAGAAATCGAAAGCGAATTTGCGCCCAAGGGACTGAACGAAGATATCATCCGTTTCATCTCGGCGAAGAAGAACGAACCGGAATGGCTGCTCGACTGGCGCCTCAAAGCCTATCGCCACTGGCTGGATATGCCGGAGCCACAATGGGCGAAGGTGACGTTCCCGGCTATCGATTACCAGGACGCCTATTACTACGCCGCGCCGAAAACCGCCGCGCAGCCCAAGAGCCTCGACGAAGTCGACCCGAAACTGCTCGAGACTTACAAGAAGCTCGGCATTCCCCTGCGCGAGCAGGAAATGCTGGCCGGCGTCGCGGTCGACGCGGTGTTCGACAGCGTGTCGGTCGTCACGACGTTTCGTGAAAAGCTTCATAAAGCGGGCGTGATCTTCTGCTCGATTTCCGAAGCGGTGCAGAAGTATCCCGAGCTGGTGCAGAAATACATGGGCTCGGTCGTGCCCTATACCGACAACAAGCACGCCTGCCTGAATTCGGCGGTCTTCACCGATGGCACCTTTGTGTACATCCCGGCGGGCGTGCGCTGCCCGATGGAGCTGTCGACCTACTTCCGCATCAACGAGGCGAAGACCGGCCAGTTCGAGCGCACCCTCATTATCGCCGAGAAAAACTCCTACGTCAGCTATCTCGAAGGCTGCACCGCGCCCAAGCGCGACGAGAACCAGCTGCATGCCGCGGTGGTCGAGCTGGTCGCCTTGGACGACGCCGAGATCAAATATTCGACGGTGCAGAACTGGTATCCAGGCGACGCGGAAGGCAAAGGCGGCATCTACAACTTCGTGACCAAGCGCGGGATCTGCAAGGGCGCGCGCTCGAAGATCTCCTGGACGCAGGTGGAAACCGGCTCGGCCATCACCTGGAAATATCCCAGCTGCGTATTGCAGGGCGACGACAGCGTGGGCGAATTCTATTCCGTCGCGCTCACCAACAACCTGCAGCAGGCGGATACCGGTACCAAGATGATCCACCTCGGCAAGAACACGCGCTCGCGCATCATCTCGAAAGGGATTTCGGCGGGGCGCTCGAACAATACCTACCGCGGCCTCGTGCGCATCTCGCACAAGGCGGAAAACGCGCGCAATTACACCCAGTGCGACAGCCTCCTCATCGGCGACCAGTGCGGCGCGCACACGGTGCCCTATATCGAGAACAAAAATCCGACCGCGACGCTGGAACATGAGGCGACGACCTCGAAGATCGGCGAAGACCAGCTCTTCTATTGCCGCCAGCGCGGCATCCCCGACGAAGAGGCGCTGACCCTCATCGTCAACGGCTTCTGCCGCGAAGTCCTCCAGCACCTCCCCATGGAATTCGCCGTCGAAGCCCAAAAGCTCGTCGCCATCAGCCTCGAAGGGAGCGTGGGATAGCGCATGACCTTCATCGTCGGCATCGATGGCAAGGGGGCTTCCGGCAAGACGGTGCTGGCGGAGAAGCTGTGCAAGGCCATGCCGGGCGCGGCGCTGGTGAGCATGGATTACTTCTGCTATCCGCCGACGGGCAAGGACGGCGAATGGTGGGGATCGGGCGTCGAAGGTTATGGCTTCGACTGGAAGCGCCTGCGCGACCAGGTGATCGTCCCATTTTCGCAGGGTCGGCAGAACATCGCGTACGACAGTCTGAACTGGGATAGTTTCAAGCTGGAGAAAAAGGCGCTGCCGAAATCGCCGTTCCTGATCGTTGAAGGAATGACCGTGCTGCGCCGTGAACTGCGCGACTTTTACGGTTTTTCGATCTGGGTCGATTCCGATGACAAGAAGCGCCTCGAGCGCGTGCGCAAGCGCGACGGGGCCGAGATGCTGCCGCACTGGGAACGCGAATTCATTCCCTTGGGCGAGGCCTACGTCGAGGACCACGACCCGGAACAATTCGCGCGCGTGCTTTTCCGCGCGCTCACGGCAAGCGATGCCGGCACCGAGGCCCTGATCGACCGCGTTTGCGCCGTCGCCCGTGAATCGGAGCCGCGCGCCAAAAGAGGAACAGTACATGCTTAAAATCGAAAACCTTCACGTCAATGTCGCGGGACGAGCGATCCTGAAGGGGATCAACCTGGAAATCCAGTCCGGCCAAGTGCATGCCATCATGGGCCCGAACGGTTCAGGCAAGTCGACTTTGTCTTATGTGCTGGCGGGTCGCGAAGGATATGAGGTCACGCAAGGCAAGATCACCTTCAACGGCCAGAGCCTGCTCGAGATGGAGCCGGAAGATCGCGCCGCCGCGGGCATTTTCCTCGCCTTCCAGTACCCGGTCGAAATTCCGGGCGTGACGACGATCAACTTTCTCAAGACCGCGATCAACTCCATCCGCAAGAAGCGCGGCGAGAAGGAAATGGAACCGGCGGCTTTCCTGAAGCTGCAGAAGGAAAAGCTCACCAAACTCGGCATGGATGCCGAGATGCTGAAACGCGGCGTCAACGTCGGCTTTTCCGGCGGCGAGAAGAAGCGCAATGAAGTCTTCCAGATGGCGATGCTGGAGCCGAAGCTGGCCGTGCTCGACGAGACCGACAGCGGTCTGGATATCGACGCGCTGAAAATCGTATCCGACGGCGTGAATGCGCTGCGTTCGGCGGAGCGGTCGTTCCTTGTCATCACGCACTACCAACGTCTGCTCAACTACATCAAGCCCGACGTGGTGCACGTGCTGGCGGGCGGGTTGATCCGCAAGACGGGCGGGCCGGAACTGGCCCTGCAGCTCGAGGAAAAAGGCTACGCCGAATATTACGGCGAAGGGGAGGCGGCTTAAACATGTCTTCCGCCACCGCAAAGGAAAGCTTCATGCCGGCGCCCGCGCAGAACGCGGCGGCGCTGCCGTGGCTTGCCGAAACGGCGGCGATCGAGAAAGACAAGGCGGTGAACTGGGTGAAAGCCCTGCGTGCGACCGGCGCCGAAAGCTTCGCGCGCACGGGGTTGCCGACACTGGGCTGGGAAGGCTGGCAGTACACGAACCTGCGCCCGTTGTCGTCGGTGAAATTCCATTACTCAGCCGATGCCGCCGTTTTCGATGCATCCAGGCTTCCCGCGCCGCTGCTCGACAGCTATCGCATCGTTGTCGTGAACGGCCAGTACCAGCCGAAACTCTCGTCGCTGCCCAAGAGTGTGACCGTCCAGAGCCTGATGGACGCGGCCACCGGGCATGCGCAGGGGCTGGAAGACGCGCTGGTGCGGGTGGGCGATCTCGCGCAGGTGCCGCTGGTGGCGCTCAACTCCGCTTACCTGCGCGACGGCTTCGTGCTCAACGTGGCCAAGAATGCCGATGTCGACAAACCGGTCGAGGTCCTGTTCTTCAACACCGGCAATGACGCCGCCATCTACCCGCGCGTGCTTTATCGCCTGGCCGAAAACAGCGGCGCCACGATCATCGAACGGCACCTCGGAATGGGTAGCTATTTCACCAATATCTACACCGCGATTGCCCAGGAAAGCGCGTCTCGCTTGCGATATTATCGGGCTGTCAATGAATCTGGAAATAGCTTCCATATAAATATGGCGGCCGTCCAGCTCCAGAAAAATGCGCAATTTGAAGGCTTTAGCATGGCGACGGGCGGAAAACTCACCCGCCAGGAGTATCAGCTCCAGTTGCTTGATAAAGATGTTTGCTGTAGCATCGGTGGCGTATATCTCATTAACGGTCAGGAAAGCCACGATTTTACCGTCTTGGCCGACCATTTTGAACCGGGTGGAAAATCCGCCCAGCATTTCAGAGGAGTCCTCGATGATCAGGCTCGTACAGTTTTCCAAGGGAAAATATATGTACGTCGTTCTGCACAAAAAACAGATGGATACCAGTCTCATCATGCGCTACTGCTTGCCCCGACAGCTGAAGCAAGTGCAAAACCAGAACTAGAGATTTACGCAGACGACGTTAAATGCAGCCACGGCGCCACCTCGGGACAGATCGATCCGGTGGCGCTTTTCTATTTGAAAAGCCGCGGCATCCCTGAACAGGCGGCGAAGGCCCTGCTGGCCGAAGCCTTTATCAACGAAGCGATCGAACAGGTGACGCTCGAGCCCCTGCGCGAGCTCCACCGCGCGCGCGCGGCCCAATGGCTGGCGGAGAGACACACATGACCGTGGCGCAGAATTTAAAACCCGTGCGCGGCATCGCCGACCTGAAGCAGGACTTCCCCGTCCTCGCGCAACAGGTCAACGGCAGGCCCGTCGCCTATCTCGACAGCGCGGCCTCGGCGCAGAAGCCGCAAGTCGTGATCGACGCCATGACAACGGTGATGGAACAGCATTATTCCAACGTTCACCGCGGCGTATACACTTTCGGCTCGAAGACGAGCATCGCCTATGAGGACGCTCGCAGCAAAGTCGCCGCGTTCCTGAACGCGCCCAGCCGCGAAGACATCATCTTCACGCGCAATACCACCGAAGCGATCAACCTTGCCGCTGCTTCGTGGGGCGGTACGTTCCTGAATGCGGGCGACGAGGTGATCCTGACCGAGCTCGAGCACCACGCCAATATCGTGCCTTGGTATTTCCTGAAAGAGAAAAAAGGCGTGGTGCTGAAGGTGGTGCCGATCTTGAAAAACGGCGCGCTCGACATGGCGGCCTATGATGCGGCGCTGTCGAAGAAAACCAAGCTGGTTTCTGTTACCCATATGTCGAATGCGCTCGGCACCGTCAACCCGGTCGCGGCCATGGTGAAGAAGGCGAAAGCCGTGGGCGCGGTGACACTGGTCGACGGCAGCCAGGCGGCCGTCCATCTCGACGTGGATGTGCAGGCCATCGGCTGCGACTTCTACGCTTTCACGGGCCACAAGCTTTACGGCCCCTCGGGCATCGGCGTGCTCTATGGCCGCCGCGACGTGCTGGACAGCATGCCGCCTTACCAGGGCGGCGGCGAGATGATCGAGCAGGTGAGCTTCGACAAGGTCACTTACAAGGATCCGCCCTATCGCTTCGAGGCGGGAACGCCCGCCATCGTCGAAGCGATCGGCCTCGGCGCCGCAATCGATTATTATATGGCGCTCGACCGCAAGGCCGCGCATGCGCATGAGGCGAAACTGCTGGCGGAGGCCGAACAGCGCCTCTCCGCCATCGAGGGGGTGAAGATATGGTCGAAGGCGCCCGAGCGCGCGGCGATCCTGTCCTTCACCATCGACAAGGCGCATCCGCACGATGTAGCGACGATCTTCGACCAGATGGGCATTTGCGTGCGCGCCGGGCACCATTGCGCGCAGCCGCTGATGAAGGCGTTGGGGACGCCCGCGACGGTGCGCGCGTCTTTTGCGCTCTATAACACCATGGATGATGTCATGCGCCTCGATGAGGGCGTGCAGAAAGTGAAGATGCTGTTCAAATGATGAAACAAGTGGCAGACGAACAGATGATCCGTGACGCCGTCGGCGACGACGACGAGATGCAGAAGATGATGCTTCCGCCCTATACCGAGGCGTCGAAGGAGCATCCCTTGTGGCCGCGCGTGCAGGCCGCGATCCGCGAGGTCTATGACCCGGAAATCCCGGTCAATATCTACGAGCTCGGCCTGATCTACAAAGTGGATATCGAGAAGGATACGAACAATATCTTTGTCGAAATGACGCTGACCTCGCCCGGCTGCCCCGTGGCGGGCGAGATGCCGGGAATGGTCGAGCACGCGATCCGCACGGTCAACGAGGTCGGCGACGTGAAAGTCGAAATTGTATGGGACCCGCCATGGGACCCGTCGAAGATGGCGGAAACCGCCAAACTGCAACTAAACATGTTTTAATCTGAAAGAGAGAAGGAGAAACTGAAAATGACAAACCTCATCACACTGACTGACAGCGCGGCCGAGCACATCAAGGGCCTCATGGACCAGGCGCCCGAAGGCGAAAAATTCGCCGGCCTGCGCGTGGGCGTGACGGCCTCGGGCTGCTCGGGCCTCAGCTACAGCCTCGAGTACGCGAAAGAGCAAAGCCCGCTCGACGTCGTCGTCGAGGACAAAGGCGTGAAAGTTTTCGTCGACGCGCGCGCCCAGATGTACCTCGCCGGTATGGAAATGGACTATTACGAGAACAAGTTCGAAAGCGGCTTCACCTTCAACAATCCGAACGCCACCGGCCACTGCGGCTGCGGCAAGTCGTTCAAGGTCTAAGAAGGCATCGTTCTCTCTTTAATGGAAGGATCCGCCCTGCGAAGGGCGGGTCCTTTCTGTTTTCGTACCGCCGAATTTTTTGAGCCGTTTCATCCCCGCGGCACAAGTCCGGGTGGGAGGGCAGAGGCTATCTTTCTAACTTAAAAGTTATGTAAAACAATAAGAGATAATTAGCTCCTCCTTTCCAGCGCTTTACCCCTTTGCGTGACCGCGCTTCCTTGTCGCAGGGCGGGGGCTTTGCTACATCTTTCTCAACACCGTCACCGATCAGGACAGGCAATGGCTTTCTGGAACCGCGCGAAGAAGGAAACTCCCAAACCCGACCATCACGTGCCGCCGCCGGGCGACAAGGGATGGGACGCCTTCGCCCTCGCGCTGGCCTCGGGCGCCGGGATCATTGCGGTGACGGTTCTCGAGATCGAATTCTTCCCCGCGCTCATCATCGGCGAGGTCGCGGGCGCGACGCTGGTCGCGGCGCAGGAGCGCCATGAGGAAAAGCAGAAGCGCCTGCATGAGTGGCACATGTCGCTCGTCGGCCATAACATCGACCGCCTGCTCGACAAGCTGCTGGAAAAACCGGCCAGCCAGCTGACCGACCGCGACAAGATCCAGCTCGCGCTGCTGACCGACTGGGGCCTGATCGACGAAGACCGCGCGGCGAAAATGCCCGCGGTGCTTAAAGGTGAAATCCTCGCCACGCAGATCGTGATTTCCGCGCAGCAGCAGGGGCTGTCCATCGTCAAGATGGCGGAAAAATTCAACCTGCCGCGCCTCTCATCGGAGCAGATCCGCTCGGAAATGGGCATCAAGATGCTCGAGGAAGACCGCGCGCGCCTGAAAGAAATGCTGCTGCAGAAAAAAGGCCCGCACTGGTCGAAAGGCCTCACCGACCGCTTCAGCAAGTCGGCGGTGGGCAAGGTCGTCGAAGTCGTGGCGAAGGACGTCAAGGCCGTGACCTCCGCCGTTGGCCTGGCATTCGAATATCCCTCGCTCAAAAAAATCTGGGGCATTCTGACCGCGAAGGGCCCGGCGAATTCTGCCGAGGACTTCATGAACCGCATGGCGAAAGATCTGGGCAGCACTTACAAAAGCGGGCTGACCAAGCTGCGCTGCGCCACGCGCCGCTACCTGCGGCAATCGGGCGTGCCCTTTGAATCCGTGTTGGTGCCCAAGCCCGAAGGCGGCATGCGCCATATCGTCAGACCAAAGCCGCCGCAGTTGTGATATAGCAGTTACATTCCGAACTATTTCACCTCGGCTCTCTTTCCCAACGTATGTTGGAAGAGGGCGGGGGGAGAGGGATTGTCCCGAATTTGGAGTTTGGGACAATCCCTCTCCCTAACCCTCTCCCGCGACAGGCGCGGGAGAGGGGATGGTCGGCCCTTCATTTTTACGATTTGCATGCTAGAATCACAGAGATCCGAAGGAGACTTCCATGTCCAAATCCGCCAATGCAGCCGTTGCGCAGCAGTATGAGAAATGGGTATACCCGTTTCCGATCCAGGACCTGAGCACGCCGGAGGTTCGCGCGAAGTGGGACGGCGGGGATTACGAGCGCAACTGGCTGACCTTCTTCCCAAATAAGGAATTTCGCAACGACATCGATGTCCTCGTCGCGGGCTGCGGCAGCAACGCGGCGGCGCGCTATGCCTTCAACCATCCGCCGGCGCGGGTGACGGGCATCGACCTCAGCGCGACGAGCCTGGCGCATGAAAATTTTCTAAAAGAGAAGCATGGGCTGAACAATCTCTCGCTGCACCAGATGCGCATCGAGGAGGTCGCCAGCCTCGGCAAGACGTTTGATTTTATAGATTGCTCGGGCGTCCTGCACCACCTGCCGGATCCGGTAGCGGGCCTGCGCGCGCTCGGCAGCGTGCTGAAGCCGGAAGGCACGATTGCCATCATGGTCTACGGCCAGTACGGGCGCACCGGCGTCTATATGTTGCAGGAAATGTTCCGCCTGATGGGCCTCGGCCAGAGCGAGGAAGATGTGGCCATGGTCAAGCAGACGCTGGCTGCGCTGCCTAAATCGCACGCCGTGCAGGGCTATGTCGAGCGTTCGCGCGATACCAAGTACGATGCGGGCCTTGTCGACAGCTTTCTGCACCGCCAGGACCGCGCCTATACCGTGCAGCAGTGCGTCGACTTCGCGAAGGACGCGGGCCTCAGCTTCATGCACTGGTGGGATAATATCCTCTATTATCCCGAAGGGCAGCTCAACATGGACCACCCGTTCTATCGCAAGGTGAACACGATGCCTGACAGCGACATCTGGCAGTTCATGGAGCTGTACAACGGCACGCTGGGCCAGCATGGTTTCTGCGTCTGCCGGCCCGACCGCCCGGAGAGCGGCTATCGCGCCGATTTCAGCGGCGATGCTTTTATGAATTACATTCCCGTCAGCCGCTGCCGCGAAGTGCCGCGGCGCACCGACCGGCCTGGCGTCATCGGCGTCAAGCGCGAGCCGCATCCGGTCTATAACCTGGACGAGGCTTCGGCAAAATTATTCCGTCAGATCGACGGCAAGAAAACCATTCGCGAATGCTTCGCCGCGTCGGAGCTGACAGGCGATGCGGTCGAGCAATGCCGCGCTGCGTTCCGTCACCTGTGGCGCCTGAGCTATATTTTCGTGAAGCTGCCGTAAATTCTCCTCTCCCAGAGGAGAGGAGATGGAAAGCGCTTTGTAGAAGTTATTGGACGCCGATTTCCGGACGCGGGCTCTGCAGCTCGATGGGGCGGCGGCGGATGGTGACGGGGTTTTTCACGCCCGTCTGGACTTCGGCGCCCGCATCCGCGGCGGCTGCGCTCATTTGATCTCTAATGAGCGCGACCCCCTGTTCGAGGTTCACCGTTTTGTAGTTGCGGTTGCCGAGCGGCTCTTTCGACAGGATGAAGTTGTAGCTTTCGGTGACGCTGTCGAATTCGGTGCGCAGGATCGTGCAGTGTTTCGAGAGCGCGGCGCCGTCGGCGCGCACGCCGTCGGCCAGGCGCAGGAAGCTCTCGCGTTTGATGGGCGAGGCGCCGGTGCGCGCCGCGACGTTGAAGCTGTTGCGCAGCTTCTTTTCCATGCGGCGGAACGTCTCGGGCACCATCGCCGGGCAATCGGTCAAAATCTGGCCGGCCGCATTTTCGTAGCCGAAGCCGATGGGAAAGCGCGCGACCGCGCCCAGGACATTGCGCGCGATCTCGAAGGGTTTCGACAGGGCCCGGAGCGCGAGGCCGAGCAGCCCTTTTTTGCCGCGTACGATCGGGGAATAGGCATCGATGATCTCGCGCAGAGATTTTTCAGGAGAACCGGACATTTGAAATACACCACCGTTTTAAAAACGCGCTTATCCTAATCCTCGCGGCGGGCAAGTCAACATAAATGCTATCTGGATGATATTGCGGGCGTTTTCAGATGACGGGGGATTTCTGCGCGGCCTTGCGGAAGCCCTTGGCGTGCATCATGGTGACCTTGCGGCTGCCCATGCCGAAGCTGATGAACTCCACCTCGCGCGCGCCGCCATTTTTGGAACGGCCCTGCACCGAGGCGAAAGCGTCTTTCAATGGAATATGATGTCCCGGCTGGGGCTCGAGCGTGAATTTGTATTTCGACGAACCATCGGCCTGCGTGATGAAGCAGGCAGCGGCGAGAAGCTCGGCATCCTTTTGCACTTGTTCGGCAAGAGTGACAAACTGCTGGCGGTCGGCCGTCGACGCATCGCCGCGGGACGCTTGCGCGAAGCTGCGCTGCAGGGTCTTTTCCATCTCATGGAAGGTGGCCACGACGCGCATATCGCGGGACGCGATCGTCTGGCCGGCGAGGTTGCGCGTCTGGTACAGGACAACGGGCGTCTGTGCGGCGGGGCCGGATTCGGCAGGCGCTGATTCTTTGGCGAGCCCGACGGCTTTCAGGAATTCTGCGACGATTCCCGTTGACGCTGCGGTGACGGGCGCATATCGGTCCATCACTTCGCGCAGGGCATTTTGGTCCGGCGGATTCATGTTTTGCATAATACGATTATATTAGAAGGACTGAAAGCCGTCAACGAACTACGGTTAACTCATTGAATTATATGGTTGAGTGGCGCAAGCGGCGGGATTGAAGTAAAATAAAGGATAGGCTTTTTCAACGTCAGGAGGGGTGACATGTTCGGGATCGGTGCGGTTTCGGCCCTGGCGGCCGGCTATATGCTTGTCAGCGGCGGGGGCTGCCCGCAACCGCAGCATGATCCCGCCTTCGACCTGCAGGTGCAGCAGCAGCAGACGGTTGTCGACCAGTCGCTGTCGGCCGCCCAGATCACGCAACTCAAGCTCCAGGAGGACCAGGGCGCGGTCGTGTCCGGCGATGCGACGGCGGCGGCCAGCGCGGCGCGAGACGCGGCCGTGCGCCAGCAGATGTCGATGGAAGGGGATGCGTTTTACAACGGGCTGACGCAGGGCCAGGTCACCGGCGAGATGATCTATAACATCACCTCGGTTCCCGTCGGTAACGGCGAAGCCTGCCTCTATGCCGACAAGGTTTCTCTCAAGCTGAATTACGCGCCGATTATCCACATCGCTTCGGAATATGCGTCGCGCCCCTGCGCCGACAAGGTGGTGCGCGCGCACGAGGCGCTGCACGTCGAAAGGGACCAGCAGGCGATCGCCGAATTCGCGCCGCGCGCGAAGGAGACGATGGCAGATTTCCTGAACGGCCTTGGCGGGCAGGGACCTTATCCCCAGTCCCAGTTCAACGACGCGGCCCTGCAACTGCGCGACACGATCCAGGCCGACCTTGAAAACGGCATCATGCCCGCGCTGTCGATGATGCGCCAGCAATACCAGCAGGGCATCGACACGCCGGAGAATTACCGCTACAACGCCTCGCTCTGCCCCGCGGAGGACTGGCTGCCGCAGCAATAATCAAAGATAGATGCCGCCGGAAACCTCGATGCGCTGGCCGTTGACCCATTTATTGTCGTCGGTCAAGAGCGCCGCGACCATGCCGCCGATATCGTCGGCCTCGCCGACGCGGCCGAGCGCGGTGGACTGGGCGATCATATCATTGATCTGTTTGTCGTCGCGCACGCGCCCGCCGCCGAAATCGGTCGCGATGGCGCCCGGCGCCACGGTATTGACCGCGATTTTGCGCGCGCCCAGTTCTTTGGCCAGGTACCGCGTCATGACTTCCATGCCGCCCTTCATCATGGCGTAGGCGGCATAACCGGGCAGGCTGAATCGCGCAAGGCCGGACGAGATATTGACGATGCGTCCGCCGTCCTTCATGAGCGGCAACAGTTTCTGCGTCAGGAAGAATGGCCCCTTCAGGTGGATATTCACCATTTTGTCGAAAGTCTCTTCCGAGGTGTCGGCAATAAGCCCGTGCATGCCGCTGCCCGCGTTATTGACCAGGTAATCGAAATCGCCCCGGCTCCAGTTGAGCTTCAGGACTTCCTTCACCTTGCCGGTGAAAGTGCCGAAGGTTTTGCTGTCGGAGACGTCGAGCTGGATCGCCGTGGCCTTCCGGCCTTTGGCCTCGATCTCTTTCACCGTTTTTTCCGCTTCGTCGGCGTTGCTGTTATAGGTCAGGATGACGTCGTTGCCCTTGGCGGCGACATGGAGGGCCATGCTTCTGCCAAGCCCGCGGCTGCCGCCGGTAATCAGTGCGATTTTCATCTCTAACATCTCCTTGTGAATGATGACCGCCCCAAAAGAGTGTGCCGGCATCGCTGCGACTGAGCCAGCATAGAGCAAACGTCAGGAGCAGGGAAGGCATCCGAAAGGAACCTGCTCAGCAAACCTGTCCCGCGCACCAGCCCGACGACCAGGCCCACTGGAAATTATGGCCGCCGAGGTGGCCGGTGACGTCGACAACCTCGCCAATGAAATAAAGCCCGGGAACCTTGTTCGCTTCCATCGTCTTGGACGACAATTCGTCCGTATCGACACCGCCCAGCGTCACCTCGGCGGTGCGGTAGCCTTCGCTGCCGGTGGGCCGGATGCGCCACTGGTGGACGAGGGCCGCCGCCGCGCGCAGCTTCTGGTCGGAAATATCGGCCAGCGACAGGTCGACGCCGATCTGCGACGTGATGAGCTCCGCGACGCGCAACGGCACGAACCAGGCCAGCGCGTTGTGCAGGTGCGACTTATGCCCCTCGGCGCGCAGCTTTTTCATCTCCGCGAAGATATCGCCGCCGGGAAGGAGATTCACCTCGATCTCCTTCCCTTCCCGCCAGTATGAGGAAATCTGCAGGATGGAGGGGCCGCTGAGGCCGCGGTGCGTGAACAGCAGCGCCTCGCGGAAGGTTGTTTTTTCGAAAGATACCTCGCTCGGGTCCACCGCAACGCCCGACAGCGGCTTGGTCAGCGCCAGCAGCTTTTCATCGAAAAGCAAGGGGACGAGGCCCGCGCGGGTCTCGACGATCTTCAGGCCGAACTGGCGCGCGACGTCATAGCCGAAGCCGGTCGCGCCCATCTTGGGGATGGACAGGCCGCCCGTCGCGACGACCAGCGCCTGCGCTTCGATGACGCCTTTCGATGTCGCAACCGAAAATTTGGCCGGCGCACTGCCGCCATTGCTGCGCGTGACCTGCGCCGCCGTCTGCACGGAGGTGGAGAGCAGCAATTGCACGCCCGCCGCCAGCATCTCGGCCAGCAGCATGTTGACGATGCGCTTCGAGGTTTCGTCGCAGAACAGCTGCCCCAGCGTCTTTTCATGCCAGGGAATGCCGTGCTTTTCGACGAGGGCGATAAAATCCTTCTGCGTATAGCGGGCAAGGGCGGATTTGCAGAAATGCGGATTTTGGGAGACGAAGTTCGCCGGCGTGCAATGCAGGTTCGTGAAGTTGCAGCGCCCGCCGCCGGAAATACGGATTTTCTCGCCCGGCTTTTCAGCATGGTCGATGACGATGACGCGCCGGCCGCGCCTGCCGGCCTCGATCGCGCACATCATGCCGGCCGCGCCGGCGCCGATGATGAGAACGTCACAGGAATACATGGGACTTCATCGAGATATTCCGAATACCAGACCGCAATGCTCCCTCTCCGTTGGATGGCGGGGAGGGGACTGATGTATTAAAACTTCAGCCTGAACCGCTTGGGATTATGCGCTTTCAAGGCCGCGATGTCACGTTCCGCTTTTTCGCGCTTTAGGCCTTCAGTGTCAAGCGCATGTTCGGCTTTTTTCAGGTGCTCCGCGCACAACCAATGATTGCTCTGGCGGGTTTGTTCATATTGTCGCCGCGCCTTGTCAGAAGGCAGCGCCCCGTCGCGATCGCGGGCCGTGACGTCCGCACCCGCTTTCACCAACGCTTTGACTGCCTCATATGCGCCATGAGCTGCCGCCATATGCAGGGGCGTCCAGCCATATGCGTCAACCGCGTCGAGCTTCGCTCCGGCGCCCGCGAGCAAGGCAATGATTTCGGCAGCCGCGTGGCCACAGGCATAGAACAAGGGCGTGTGATTTGTGATGGCGACGGTCATATTCGGGTCGGCGCCGGCGTCCAGCAGGACTTTGACCGCCTCGGGCTTTCCGTCGCGGGCCGCGATATGGAGAAGGCCGATGCCGCCGCGGTCGCGCGCGTCCGGATCTGCGCCATCGCGCAGGAAGAAGCGCAGCGTGGCGATATCGTTCGCCTGGATGGCCTCAATGATGTCGTCGATGGCGTCGGGATCGTTATAGCTGAGATACATCTGCTACCCCAGCCGCGGTTTCACGCGGTAGCGCTCGGGATGCAGGCTCTTGAGCTTTGCGATGTCGCGCGCCAGCACGTCCTGCAGCGCCGCGCGCATGTCGGCGCGCAGCTCCGCCGCTTTCATTTCCGTTTGCAGGTAGACCGCGATTTCGACGAAGGGCTTTTGCGCGAATTGCAGGCGCTCCTCGGCGCGCCGGGTCGCAATCTCCGCCGCCGTCTGGCCGCGTTCATTCTTTGCCGACATGTCGGCCCCCGCCTTGACGAGCGCGATGACGACATCGAGATCGCCTGCATGGGCGGCAGTGTGCAGCGGCCTCTCGCCAGCGGGCGTAGCGATATTGGGGTCCGCGCCCGACTTCAGCAGCAGGGCCGTCATGTCGCGGTTGATGCGATACGCTGCGTAATGCAGCGCCGTCCAATGCGACGGGCCGCCGGCCAGGTCGACGGTGGCGCCGACTTCCAGCAGGGCTGCGGCGGACCGAAGTTTTCCGTCATTCACGGCATTTTGCAGCAATGTCAGCCCGGCGCTGTCGCGCGCGTTCGGCGATGCGCCGTTGCGGCGGTAAAAACGAATGTTATCGGCGTCCTGTTCCTCGACGGCTTGGGCCATTTTTTCGGCAAGGTCGCGGTCTGGCAGGGCGCCCAGGCTCATCGGATAGGTCCCGCCTTGAGCCTGTAGCGTTCGGGATGCAGGCTTTTCAGCTTCGCGATATCCTGCGTGACGAGCGCGCGGCGCGCCTGTTCGCTTTCACGGTCGATGCCGCGCTCTCGTTCGATGCCCTCGAGATATCGGACGGTCTCGACATGCGGCTGTTGTCCCGCTACCGCAGCGGCAGCGCGGGTGGCGACATCGCGGGGCGTCTCCTCGTTCTTGTCCAGCGGCATGATTTCCGCGCCGGCCTCGACCAGCAATCTCGCGACGGCCAGCGCGCCTGCGGCAGCCGCGACGTGCAGGGGCGTTTTACCGGCCGCATCGCGGACGTCGGGGCCGGTTCGGTATTGCAGAAGAAGTTTCATCGCCGCTTCATTCGCGCACTGCGCGGCGATGTGCAGCGCCGTATAGGCGGGATCCCGCGTGGCGGAAAGTTCAGGATTCGCGCCGCGTTCCAGCAGGACCGCGACGGAGTCATTCTTGAAGCCGCGGACGGCGTTTTGCAGCAACGTGTAACCGCTCCCGTCACGCGCATCGATATCCGCGCCGGCATTCAGCTGGTTGTGGATTTCGTCGGTGTCTTCGCTGGCAACAGCGGCGATCAGTTCCGGCGTGACGGACATGGGTTATCCTCTTGAGGAAAAGAGGATAAATGCACGGCATTATTATGTCAATGAAAATTGGTTTTTTTGCGCTGTATCTGCGACCCTCAGATATTGAATAACCATTTGTTTTTCAATATTATTTTTGTAGTCTGGCGTGGCGTTTGTTGCCAGCTTTTGCCGTTCTATGTATAATAATATTATCCTTGGGGAGCCTCCATGACTGTCAATGGATTTGAAAAACAACGGGAAAATGCCGAAGCCGATCTCCCGTTGCCGCGCCTAACCCCCTTGCGCGAAACCTGGTGCAGCCAGCAGCAGGTCGACGCCGCCTGCGACTTCCTCTCGCGGCAAAAGCCGGAGATGATCCGGCAATTCGTCCAGCACGAAGACGCCGAACGGCTGAGTGAATATTTCGATTTCGCCTATGAAATTCTCGATACGCTGGCGGAAGGGGGCGTCGATGTGCCGCCGACACAGCTCGGCAAAATCGACCTGATGTGCGAACTCAGCCGTCGGATCTGCCAGGCCTATGGCCTGCCGGAATTCCCGCCGCGTGGCCAGCCTCTCGCGGCCGGCCCCGATCAACCGTTGCCGCCTTTGGCCAAGCTCAATATCGACCCGGGCGGCGCAAGCCGTGGCAACTTCACGCAGGAAATGGCCGACAGCGTCCTCGCCAAAGCTTATGCAGACCGTCCCGATCTCTGGTACTTGCTGGCGGAGGAGCATCGCCACGACATGCGGCTTTTTGCCGGTGACGAAATGCGCGCCCTGCTCGGCAGGGACGCGCAGCAGTCATTCCCGGACAAATGGAACGACTGGACTCCGAACGAACTTTTCATCGAAGCGCTGCGGCGCATCGACAAGATGTGCGGCATCGACGAATGAAGGACATAAGGCGTGGGTAAGCCGATGCTCATTCTCGACAACGACTTCCTGGTCGATATCTATGGCCGTTCCGCGGCCAAGGGTATTCCCACGCAATTCGACAAGCAGGTCGGCGAAAACATACTCGACGATCTTCTCAAAAAATACGACGTTCGCATTACGCGCACCTGCCTGAACGAGTCCGCGGGGCAGAAATTTCGCGCTTCCGTCGGAGATTGGTTCAACCTGCACCAAAAGCAGGGCGATATAAAAATTTACGAAACGGAACCGAACGGGCAACCGGCATTCACCGGCAAGGACAAGGGCGAAAAGTCCATCGCCGCCCTGTTCGACCCGAGCAGCCCATTTCACGATCCCGATCTTCCCAAGGACCCGTCGAAAGTCCAGTTTGCGTCGCGCGACCAGAATTTCTTCGGCGCGGAAACGTCCTCCTGGAAGCCGTTCACGCAATCCACGCAAGCGGTGCTGGAACAGGGGCTCGCGGACGGGACGATTCCGCAGGATCATTACGAAGGCGTGCTGCGGATCAGCGGCGACGCGCTGAAGCGCAATGGCGGGCTGAAGACGCCGGAGCAGGTTTACGCCGAATACGGCAGGCCGCCGACGGCCGAGGCGCCCGCCGCGCAACCGCAGGAAAAGCCGCCGGCGCCGGAAACACCGACCGCGCCGTCGCCACCACCGGAAACAGCGCTGCAAGAAGGTTCACTGATAGAAGCGGCCGGTCGCAATTCGAAATTCGCCGCCAACGTCGGGAAGCGGCCGTCAGTAGGTGGCGTGGGAGCTCCCGCGGTCGGCCTCGTGCTGGGCGTGCAGGGAGTGAACGACGCCATCCACCGCGGCGACAAAGTCGAAGGCATGGTCGCAGGGGTGAATCTGACGACCTCGTCGGTGCAGACGGCGGAAGTGGTGCTCGATGCGACCGGCAAGACGCTGCCGGTCATCGCCAAGGCGGGCAAATTCGTCCCCGGCCTCAACGTCGCGGCGACGGTTGCCGACGGCGTATACCAGGTTTCGAAAGAAGATACGACGGAACATAAAGTCGAACGGGCGACGGTCGTCGGCGCGACGGCCGCAACGGCACTCACCGTCGGCGCCGCAACCGCGACGGCAGGCGAAGCTGCCGCCATCACCGGCGGCGTGACGGCGGTCCTCGGCACCGGCGCCGCGGGCGCGACCGTCGCCGCCGCTGCCGTCGCCGCGGCCCCGGTCGTTCTGGCGGTCGCCGCTGCGGGCGCCGTCGCCTACGTGGGCGAAAAGGCGATCGAGTCCAAACGCGCCTGGGACGACGTGGACAAGCAGATTGCCGAGGAGGGCAAGGCCGAGAAACGGCAGAATTACACGTCGCCCGATGGCAAACCCACCATTCTGGGTTACAAGCACATCGCGGTCGCGATGCAGCATGTTTCCGGCGAGATGAAGAACGAGAACTTGAACGGCACCGGCGGCCTCGCGCGCGACACGAACGGCCGCTTCAAGCTCGATGACATTAAAAAGATCGACATGCGCGATCCCAAGAACATCGCCGAGCTGGAACGTGTGCTGACATCCGCGATCGCGAAGGACGACAAGATCATCAAGGATAACGATTCAATCATACCCAAAGGCTGGCGCTTCTTCAGCCAGGATGCCGTCGACAAGATGACGAATGCTCAGCGGGACGAGGCCGACCTGAAGGGGGCGATGCAGGAAATCCAGATGTACAAGAAGGAACTGGCCGACTACGACAAGGCGCATCCCGACAGTCCGGCTACGACCCAGCCGGCGGCTATAAAACCGAAATCCAAGGGCCCTCAGCAGCCATGAAAGTCGTCCTCGCCTCGACCAGCGCCGTGAAGCTCGAGGCCTGCCGCGCCGCGTTCGGGCTGGAAGCCGAGATCATCACGGTAAAGGCGCCCTCCGGCGTCAACGAGCAGCCGCTGAATGACGAAACACTGACCGGCGCCTTCAACCGCATCGCGGCGGCAAAACAGCTCGCGCCCGGCGCGGATGTCTACGTCAGCATTGAAAACGGGATTTTCGAAGAAGAAGGTCGTTATATCGACCGCCCCGTCATCGTCGTCGCGCGCGGCGCCTGTGAAAATCACATCACCTATGGCGAAGGTGTCGAATTCCCCAAAGGAAGCGTCGAGGAAACGCGTCGGCGCGGCTTCGATACCTGCACGGTCGGCCGGGTGATGCAGGAGCAGGGGCTCGTCCGCCAGCACGATGATCCGCATCGCGATCTCGGCGGCAAAAGCCGCGCTGAATACATCACCGCCGCAATGCGCAAGGCGGTCCTCGGCCTGTCTTAAGTCGACGTATTCGTCCGGAAGACAATGACCGCGGCGGCGAGGGCGATGACGACGATAATCGTGGCGATTGGGTGCGAGGAAATCATGTCGGTCGTGGCGGCCAGCGAGACGGGAGGGTTCTTCAGCTCCTCCAGTTTCCGCTCATCCGCGCCGATCTGGCGGTAAAGGCGGTTGATCTCGAGCATTTCCTTCTCGGTCAGTTTTTTCTTGGGCACGCTGCGGTCGGTGTAGAAATATTTCGTCATGGAATTGAACTCCAGCTCGCTGCCGGCAAACATCTCGCCGGGATTGAGGTCGGAGGTCACGAAGTAATGCGACGCGTAGGTTAGCTCCTGCGTCTGGCGCACGTCGACATGGTCAAAATCGGGCTTGATCGCGCCCTCGTGGAACCAGCCCGGTGAATACATCGCCACAAGGCCGGGCGAATAATTCATCTTCAGGTGCGTGACGGGCTGATTGACGATACGCACGACCTCGTCGATGGCCTTCTTCTCGTCGGCCCGGACATCGGCAATCTGCTGTTCGCGGGTCGGCACCGTCTCGGCGCGGGCCCTGGGGATGCAGAGCAGCGCGAAAAACAGCGCCACGACCATTCTTGTCATCAAATTATTCAAAATGTCGTTCCCACCATGAGCCAGAATTTGTTCGTGTCGGTAAAGAGGGTGTCGGCATGGTATGTCGCGAATTGCACGGTGACCGTCCACTCCTTCGTCAGGAAGTCCTTCGTCTCGAAGGCGCGCCGCGCCTGGAAGTCCCATTCGCGCCCGTAATGCTGCGACGTGCGTTCTGCCCGGAAATCGTGATAAATGGCGTCCAGCGCCGTATCCTTCAGCCAGCCGGGCCCGGAAAGACGGTAGGACGCGCGCGCATAGCGATCGTCGAGCCCGTCCATCGGGGTCGTCAGGAACATGTCGGCCCAGCCGTTGAACGAATGCAGCGTGGCGAGCGGCGTCTGGAAGGCATCCGTGCCGTTCCCGCCCAGCGACTCCCAGCCGGCCTGCACTGTCATGTTCTTCCAGATCGCGCTGGGGGTCAGGTGCCAGTAGCGCACATGGTAGCGATCGGGATTATTCGTGTTGTCCGACTGCACCGCATATTCGGCGAGATAGTCGAATTCGAGGTCGCTGGTCGCGGCCATTCTTCCCGTTGCCCGCGAGCCGTAAGTCTGTGAGGAAAAGGACGGCTTTTCGTTGATGTCGAGGAGATATCCATAGGCCGCCAGATGCAGCCAGTCCGCGTAATCATAGGCCGCATGCAATAGGTGGTTGTCGCCGTCCCAGTCGTGGGGCACGCGGTTGATAGCCCAGATATAGGCATAGTCGAGCGTGAGCGCTTCGAGCGGCGACCATGTCACGCGGCCCGCGTCAAAACTCTGGTCGCTCTGGTTGAAATCCGCATTGCCGATGAAGCGCTGGTTGTCGAACAGGATTTCCTGACGCCCGCCCTTGGCGGCGGCGCCGGGAAGCCCCGTCCACATCACCCAGGCTTCGCGGAACTGGCTGCGCTCCGGGTCCGGGACGACGGGATAGTCGACCTGGCCGTTCTGCAGGTCGTTGAAATCGTCGGCGGCGATGTGGCGCACCGCCTGGTAATCGACCCGCGCCGTAAGGTCGTCGTAAAGTCCGGTTTCGAAGCCCAAGTCCGCGCGCACCGTGTGCGCCTCGGCCTCGTTGGCGAAACCATCCTGCTGGACGGCTTCGTAACGATAGCGCAGCTCCCCGAACACATGGCCATTGCGAAAAAAATCCGACGGATCATCCGCCCGCGCCACTGGCGCAAACGCGCAGGCCGCAGTCACGACCGGCACAAGCGAATACAATATTTTCCGCCGCAGCCCCAAAGCGCCCCCGGTTCACAGTCTTCTGCCAGCTCCAGGAAAAGCTTAGAAGGCGTTGCGGGTCCGCGTCAATGAGCGGTCGCGGCGGGAAGCGGTTGGTGGCGGGCCTCGGCGGCAGGCTCGGGCGCATAAGAAAAGCCCTGCGCGCGGAAAGCGATGGCGGAAGCGAAACGGGCGGCTTCGTCGGTATTCCGAAAACCGGAAATCGTCTTGAGGTTCATGATGGTCTAATTCCGTATCCTGAAGTTTTGTTGGGGAAGGGGCCCGGCTTTTGACGGCCAGGCCCCCATCACCAAGGAGGAAAACAACAACAATGGAGAAGATCAGGCGAGTTTGGCTACGGAATGTTTCATGTGAGGAGTGGCGGGCGCAGGTTGCGCGGCGAGGAAACGGGCGGCGCCGTCACAACGGGCCTTGATGGCGCGGGTGTAGGTCGCTGCTTCACGGGTTTCTGAGAATTTCTCTAATTTGTTCAATGTCATGGCCTCACCTCAGTTTAAGTTTTTTATTAGCTGAGCAATTTAATTGCTCTATAAGCTTAGAATGCGCAACAAAACCACCCATGTCAAATGACACTGTTTATTTCAGCGCCATAATGACGTTAATTTCTTTTTAAGTAACAGTTGCTTGCAAGATTACTTTAATTTTTGAATCGAGCACGAAAAAACGCCCGTTTCGGCGGGCGTTCTTTAAGAGATTCGAAACGAATCGATTCGAAACTATACTTTCGGCGCGACGGAAACCACGGGAGCACCTCGCTCGACAACCGGGTCGGTAGCGGCATAATGCGCGGCCAGGCTCCGCATCCCTTCGAAGCGTTCTTCGATCTGGGTTTCCACCGCCTTGAACGAAGCGAGATGCCGGGAGCCGTTGATTGTCTTTAAAGCCATTTCTCTATCCCCTCCAGTAAGTTTTCATATCGCCGTATAATTAATCATCCGCTATTTTTCCTAATCCGTCAAAGACTATTGTTTTATGTTAATAAAAACAAAGGTTTGGCTTTAAATGCTCAGGCGTTCAAACCCGCTTTTCCGGCCTGTTTCCGGCGATAATTGTTTGACATAAACATACGGAATCGGTATAACTTATCATTTGATTTTCCGCACCACACGCGACAGTTTTGGCCAAGGGGAAAGCCGCATGTCCAGGTCAGCCGCCCATATGCATAGTTTCGCCGGAGGCATCGGCGTCGCGGCGACTTTCGCGATTGTCGGCGGCGCCGCGGCGATCGGCCTGGGGCTGTTATATGGGGCGGCAGGCGCGGCTGCGCTGTCGGTGGGCGTTTCTTTCTTCCTGGGCGGGCTTTGCGCCAAGCTCGCGCATCAGGCAGCGGTCTGGCTGTCGGGCGCACCCCCGCAAGGCGAGCGGCTTCGGATCGGCACATTCGCACTCGGCCTGGGATTGACCGCTTACGGACTGTTCGCCACCTGCGCGCCAACACAGCATGCGGAAGCCAACCGCCACAAGATATTCGGCGAGGCCAAATCGCTGTCGGTCAAATTCGCCCATGCGGCGCGCGAGGCAAACAAGCATATCATCTGGCCCGACATCAAAGTCGCTCATCAGAACCGGCCGCAGCCTTAACCGCTATTTGAATTCTTTCGAGAGCTTCTGATACGCCCGGAACGTATCCGTGCGCAGGCCCTTGTCGATGGCCTCGATGACGCGGCCATTGTAGGCGGGGTCGAGCGCGCCGTCATGCGCGTCATTCACGTAGAGGAAGAAGGTCTGCGTCCAGAAAGGCGTGACGGCGTCCATGCCCCAGACGCTGGCGTAATTGGCGATAGTCTCATTCCATCGCTGGTCGAGCGCTTCATAGGCCGCATTGCCGATGCCCACGGAAGACCAGGCTTCCAGCGTGCCCTCATGGCCGGTCACGTTCGGCGTGCGCCAGGTTTCCTCGACATAGACGGACTTTTTGGCCTTCTTGGCCTCGGCGATCATGCCGTTGAGAATTTTCAGCCCGTCCAGCGAATAGATATCGACGGACAAGGCGTCCAGCCCGTGGAGCATCAGGATTCTTTTGGTATAAGCCCATTCCTGCGGCAGCAGGCCCACGCCACAGCGGGTATGCGGCGATTCCGACCGCACGGCGACGATGGCTTCCTGTGCGAAGACGATCCAGTCATTGGCCGATATCTTCTCGCCCATGCGCGCGGCCATCGTCGTGGGCTCGTGGATGACGGCGAAAACCTCGGGGTGGTAGCGCTTCGCGATTTCGGGATAATATTTCAGCGCATCTGCGGTCCAGGCTTTGAAGCCATATGTCTTGTCGTTCGACCGGTTGAATTCCGGATTGATGCCCAGCTGCATGCCGTCCTGGCGGACGCGGGCGATGACAGCATCGTATTTTTTGATGACACCCTGGTCGCCATCGCGCCACGGGTCGAGCGACAGGTTGATATCGACGCGGCCCGCGCCTGCGTCGTGCAGGGCATCCACGTATTTCAACAAGGTATCCAGCGGCACATGCGCGATGGCCGCGCCATGGGCGAAGAACAGGTTCGCCGCCAGCAGCAGCGGATGACGCGGCTTGCCCGCCATCCGGTGGTCGGTGAGCTTCAGCGCCGCATCCATCTTGTACATATACTGTTGCTGTATTTCGGCATGGCTGACATCCGCCGTCATCAGGGCAAGCAGGACGCAGGCATTCATGACGCGGTACATGGCGATTTTCTTCATCCGTCAAGGATAGCGAAAGCCGCCCGGTCTTTCTAGAGCCAGGCTTCGGCCAGGAACCACAGGCCCACCGCGACGAAAACGGCGACGCTCA
Organism: Alphaproteobacteria bacterium; assembly: GCA_025934695.1. GTDB lineage: Bacteria > Pseudomonadota > Alphaproteobacteria > Micavibrionales > UBA2020 > JAPWJZ01. The sequence continues at coordinate 756,333 of JAICWS010000001.1, read as the reverse complement.
GCTTGCGCAGCGTGTCGGCGGGGAGCTTATGCCCGGCATGACGACCGACGAAGATCGCCAGGCAGGTGACGCCCCACAGCGCCAGCGTGGCGGAGAGGAGGACCGTCAGCAGGTTCTCATGATACCTGGCGGCGAGGGAGGCCGTGGCAAGCTGCGTGATGTCGCCCCATTCCGCGATGAAAATGACCATGAAGGACTTCCATGCCGCCGCGAAGAATTTGGCGCGCTTGGAGATTTTAGGCGCCTCCTCTTCCTTTTCGTCTTTGTGAAAGAACCAGGTATGCGCAGCGAAACCGAGGAAGAGGGCGCCCGCCGCCGCATGCACTAAAGATTGGGGAAGGAGCCCGATGACGCCACCGAAGGCGACGGCCACTAGCGACTGCACGACAAAAGCCGCCGCCACGCCCGTAAAGACGGCAAAGGGCCTTCCGCGCGAGGCCATGAGCATCGTGGCGAAAGCCGTCTTGTCCGGCAGTTCGGCCATGAAGATGATAGAGAAGACGGTCAGAAAAACATGCGGTTGCATCGGGCCTCTGTCATTGGATCACCGTGAGGCCTTTGGAGCGCAAAGAACGACACGGTGAAGCGTTAAAAACGTCACCTGTGTCAGTCTCGCCAACAAGCTTCATGAAAGCTCGCGGTCAGGCCGGGACTTCGTCCGGTATGTCGGCCTGACCCGCAGCCCGTGGCTGCGCGCCTACTCCCTAACGGAGGGTAACTTAAGGCTTTCAGGTGGATATGTCAATCCCAACAAAATAAATAGGGCATATATGTCTTTGATAAGTTAGCATTAATACTTGTTTCTTTGACATAATACAGTGTTTCCGGTAGACTGATCGCAGTTCTTTTTCGCCAAGGGGAGCCCCATGAACATACTGACCAAGATATTCGGCACGCAGAAGGATCGTGACGCGAAGCGCATGAAGCCCTTCGTTGAGGCCGTGGGCGCTTTCGAACCCCAGATGCAGGCGATGACCGACGAGCAGCTTGCCGCCCAGACCCAGAAATTCCGCGACCGGCTCAAAGCCGGCGCCACGCTCAAGGATATCGAGGCCGAGGCCTTCGCGACGGTCCGCGAGGCGAGCCGCCGTTTCGTCAACATGCGCGACTTCGACGTCCAGTTGATGGGCGGACTGACGCTGGCGGACGGTAAAATCGCGGAGATGAAAACGGGCGAGGGCAAGACGCTGGTCGCGCCGCTCGCCGCCTACCTGAACGCGCTCTCGGGCGAGGGCGTGCATGTCATCACCGTCAACGATTACTTAGCGCAGCGCGATTCCGACTGGATGGGCAAGGTTTACCGCGGTCTCGGCCTCACCGTGGGCGCCATCACGCATGAGATGAACGACCCCGAGCGCAAGGCGGCATACAACTGCGACGTCACCTATGGCACCGCGACCGAATTCGGCTTCGACTACCTGCGCGATAACATGAAATTCGACCCGCAGGACTGCGTGCAGCGCGGCCATAATTTCGCGCTCGTCGACGAAGTGGATTCCATCCTGATCGACGAGGCGCGCACGCCGCTTATTATTTCCGGTCCCGCCGATGGAGACACCTCGATCTACAACCGGATCGACGGCATCGTGAAGTACCTTGAAAAGGGCCAGGAGATCAACCCCGATGATCCCGACACGCGCACGACGACCGGCGATTATATCGTCGACGAAAAGCAGAAGACGGTCAGCCTGACCGAGCAGGGCATCACCAAGGTCGAGCAGCTCCTGAACCTCGATACGACCTATGACGTCGGCCACATGGAAATCAACCATATGGTCGAAACCGCGATCAAGGCGCATGAGCTCTACCTGCCGGACGTCAACTACATCAAGAAAGACGGCGAGATCATCATTGTCGACGAATTCACCGGCCGCCTGATGCCGGGACGCCGCTGGAGCGACGGGCTGCACCAAGCCATCGAGGCCAAGGAAGGCGTGAAGATCCAGGGCGAGAACCAGACGCTGGCCAGCATCACGCTGCAGAATTATTTCCGCATGTACAAGAAGCTCTCCGGCATGACCGGCACAGCCGAAACGGAAGCGGCGGAATTCTACAAGATCTACAAGCTGGAAGTCGTCGAGATCCCGACGAACAAGGACAGCCAGCGCGACGACCAGAACGACATCGTCTACCATACCGAGGAAGGCAAATTCCAGGCCGTCGGGCGCGAGATCAAGGCGACGCAGGCGACGGGCGAGCCCGTGCTCGTCGGCACGGTGGATATCGAGAAATCTGAAAAGCTCGACAAGATACTGACCCAGATGGGCGTCCCGCACGAGGTCCTCAACGCGAAGAACAACGCGCGCGAGGCCGAGATCGTGGCGCAGGCCGGCCGCAAGGGCGCGGTCACCGTCTCGACCAACATGGCGGGCCGCGGCACCGACATTCTCCTGGGCGGCAATCCCGATTTCATGGCGAAGAAGGAACTGGTGGAAGGCGGCGTCGCGCAGGCGCTGAAAGCCGAAGACAAGGCGATCGATGGCCCGCAGGCGGACGGCAAGACGACCGTCTTCTCGCATGGCGGATCGCAATATTCGATCGAGACGGCAAAACTCAAGGAAACGGTCGCCCGCTACAAAGTCGAAACCGACAAGGAGCACGACGAGGTCGTGAAACTGGGCGGCTTGTACATTATCGGTACGGAGCGCCATGAATCCCGCCGCATCGACAACCAGCTGCGTGGCCGCGCGGGGCGCCAGGGCGACCCGGGCAAGTCGCGCTTCTTCCTCTCGCTCCAGGACCGCCTGGTCCGGCTGTTCGGCGGTCCGCGCCTGACGAAGATCATGGAACTGTTCGGCATGTCCGACGACACGCCCATCGAGAGCAAGATGGTGTCGCGGTCCGTCGAAAACGCGCAGAAGAAGGTCGAGCAGCAGAACTTCGACGCGCGCAAGAATTTGATCGACTACGACGATGTCATGAACAAGCAGCGCGAAATCATTTATGCCATGCGCAAAAGCCTGATGGAAGGCAAGGACCTGAAGGACCGCGTGCTCGACATGGCGGACACGTCGCTGGCGGACATGATCGACCTGCATTACCCCAAGCATGCGCACCCGGACATGTGCGACTGGCAGGGATTGGCCGAGGATGTGAAGGCGCAGTTCGGCGTTGATATCGACCTGCCCGGCCTGAAGAACCTCGACCGCCTGAAGCTCGAGCAGGCGCTGCTCGATCAGGTGCAGAAGGTCTATGAGGAAAAAGAAGCGACGCTCGGCAAGGAGGGCATGGCGCAGATCGGCAAGACCATTATGCTCAGCATCGTAGACGAAGCCTGGAAGAGCCACATGCTGGACATGGACGACCTGAAGACCGGCATCAACCTGCGCAGCTATGCGCAGATCGACCCGCTGGTCGCGTTCAAGAAGGACGGCTTCGAGATGTTCAAGAAGATGCTGACGAGCGTCGAAAACGAAATGCTGGGCGCCGTGTACGGCCTGCGCTTCGTCACGACGCAGGAAGCGCCGCAGCCCATCACCTTCCCAGCCGTCACGCCGCCGCTTGCTCCCGAGTTCGCCAACGCCGCCGCGGCCGAAGCCGCCAAGACTGCGACGGAAGCAACGTCCGCGCAGTCCGAGACGAAGCCCGCGCCGGTTATCGTCGTCGCACCCCCGCCGCCCGCGCCGCCGGGACATTAAGCGGGAGCATTCCACCCCGGACCAGTGAGCGCGTCAGCGCGAACGCCGATCCGGGGTCCAGGAGTCAGTTCAAATCGCGAAGCGATTTGTCTTTATGAGCGCCTGACGGCGCATGGAAATGCTGGACCCCGGATCAGCGTTCGGCCTGCGGCCTCACTTGTCCGGGTGGAAAAATCGGAAATTTGGGAATTACCCCTTCTTCTCCTGCTTCAGGTACAGGTCCAGCGCCTCGCCGTGCCCCATGTTCCGGAGCTCGTCGATGAACTTGTATTCCTTGAAGGTGTCGAGGGCGTTGAGTTCGGTCGCGACCGTGCACATGTACCAGACCTTGTCTTCGTGCTTGGCCATGGAGACTTTCAGGTGCTCCTGCAACGGCGCATTGAGGGTCGGGTGCTTGATGCCGGCGCTTTCCTGCTCTGCCTCGCGTAAGATTCCCGCGAGCATCAGGACAAAGCGGGCGGGGGAGACGGGATTGTTGCGATTGAAGCCCACATAGACCAGCTTGCTTTCCGGCAGGTAGGTCGTCGGCTGCGGCGTGGCCATGATGCGGATCGAGATCTGGTTCACGCTGACGAAGCCCGTCAGCTGCTGGCCGTGCGGCGAGTGGTTGAGGATGTCGAGCGCGGTCGAGATCATCAGGTCGTCGCTGGGCAGCGGCTTGCCGGGGCGGAGGAAATCGTTAAGCTGCGGCGCCTGTTGCGACATGGCCTGTGGTTATCCTTCGATCCAGTGCTGGCTGTGCGGGCTATAGGGGAAGTGGATGCCGGTAAGCAGCAGGCTCTGGTCCTGGAAGGCGAGCTTGCCGTCCGGCGTCACGACGATGGTCGCGGAAATAAGCCCGCCGCCGTAATAAAGCGTGCCCGTCACCTTGTAGACATGCGCCGCGGTGTCATGGCTGACCTTCAGCGGCTTGAAATTGGCGATGACGCTCTGCTGCTGCGTTTCGGTCAGCGTATCCATGAACGGCATCTTGCGCGGGTCCTTGATGAGGAAGATATCGCCTTCCGAGCCCTGCACGTTGGTGAAGAAGAAATCGAGGTACGGAATGACGTTCATCTCGTTGAGGCGGATGCTGTCTTTCTCGTTGACCGTGTAGATGGGGGCGGCGGTGCCGTCGACGGTCAGGAATTCGTCGCCATTGCTCAAATACATCATGCTGAAGGTCGGCATGGTGGCGTAGTTGATCAGGCGGTAGAGGCGGTAATTGGTGTAAAAGGGCAGGCTGCGCCAGGATACTTCCGTGGATTCCTTGGAAAAAACGACGGCATCGCGGTTGCCGCTCAGTTTATTCAAAACCTGATGCGCCTGTTCCCGGTTCAGTCGCGTCCATGACGGCTGAGAACTCTTGCCCGCTAGGCTGCTATTCAGCATTCGTTGCCTCACTCCCTCGGCGTATAGAAGTATAACAATATGTTGGCTAAAGGAATAGGGAAGAGGTTAAAGATTTTTTCTTTTTGTTTCAGGAGTTTGGAATGCGTTTTCCGGAGCATGGGTGGCTTTTTCGGCGGATTGAAAGGGTTTCGCGTTGAGTCGCTATTGGACATAATAATATACCCTTCCGATATTTGACAGAATAATTGTTTTCTTCTAAGGTTCTGGTGGAAAGCACCTTCTGGAGGAAGCACCCTGGCATGTTCGACAAGCTGCGCGAAAAATGGCGTAAAAACCGCGAAACCAAGCGCGCCAAGGATGCCGTTTACACGGCCATCGCGAACAGCGACGCGGATGGGGTGAAGCAGGCGCTGGACATTCTGCGCGGCTATGAAGTCGAGGATTCCGACCGCGCCGGCTTCATGCGACGCTCGATCGATAACCACAGCCTGTCCGTATTCAAGGAAGTGGTCGCCTTCGTCGACGACCCGAATATCGAGATCAGCTACCAAGTCACACGCAACGACCATACCTATACCTATCGCTATTCGCCCATCGGCTATGCGATTTCGAAAATCTGCACGCATGACATCTCCCTGTGGCTCGCCAACAATCCGCGCGTTAATCTGTCCGACGACCTGATCGACAACGCGAAAAAAGGCGGCATGCAGGATGTGGCCCTGGTGCTGACCAAACGCAGCGCCGACCTCAAGCGCCAGGAAGCGGCACAGCTCGACCGCGAGGCGGAGAAGCCGATGGACGGAGCGACCTCCGCCGAAAAGCCGGCGCCCGCCGCCGCGAACGATGCCGCGCCCGCGCCGCAGGGCTGGGTCCGCGTCGCCGAGAACAGCGTCGCCCATGTCACGCCGATGGAGCCGCTCGGCCGCAAGATCACCGAGATCTTCAATTTCGAAACCCGCGAGCGCCTGATCATCACCGAAAACCTGAAAACCGGCGCTGAAACCTTCAGCCAGCCCGAAAGTTTCGACGCCATCTCCGCCGCCAACGTCCAGCGCGCGGCCGACGCGCTCAAATCGCTGTCGGGCGACGGGCAGAAGAAGACCTTCAGCTTGTAATTAAAAAAGCCTTCACTCCGGATGCATGATCAGCTGGCAAATGCTGTCGATGCAGGTGGCGTCGGGCACGTTGACGCACCGGACACTGCCATCCAGCGATTTTGTTGGGCCTTCGCCCGGCTGCTTGGCGAGAAAGGCCCGCGCTTCGTCGGCATGCGACTTATTCACCGCCGCCGCCGCGCAGGTTTTGGCGTCGCGTATGGCGGTGCAATCCTCCGTCTTCGTGCAGGCCTGCCATTCCTTGGGCACATCGTCGGCAAAGGCGGCCGCACGCAAAATTAAACAGGTCAGCAGGGTAAAGAGGGCGATGCGGAGGAACTGGCCTGACATCTTATGCTCCGATAAAATCCGACTTTAGCCGCAGCAGGCGGCTTCGGTCCTGAATGTCCTATAGCGTACAAGATCTCTGCGGTTGTGGAAGATGTATTTGAGCGGATATAGGCTTACCGCTCCGGAACCACCCTTAACGCCTGCATGACGACATTGGTATTTGCGGCGGGGCGATAGGCTTGCTCGCTCAATATACGGCGCCAGGCGCGGGCGCCGGGGAGGCCTTGGTAGAGGCCGAGGATGTGGCGAGTGATGTCTTTGAGTGGCGTGCCTTCGTGCAGGCATTTCTCGATATAGGGAAACAGCGCCTCGACGACTTCCCGGCGGCTGCGGACCTCGTTGTTGCCGAAAACCGCGCGCTCGACCTCGGCCATGAAATAGGGATTGGTGTAAGCCTCGCGGCCGATCATGACGCCGTCGACGTTGGTCAGCGCATCCTGAATGCTTTCAACCGTTTTGAGGCCGCCGTTGAGAATAATGTTGAGGTGCGGGAAGTCCTGCTTCACCCGATAGGCGGTATCGTATTTCAGTGGCGGAATCAGCCGGTTCTCGGCTGGGCTTAAACCATCAAGTAAAGCCTTGCGCGCGTGGATGATGAAGGTGTCGCAGCCCTTGGCCGCGATCTTGTCAATGAAGTTGAACAAAAACTCGTAACTATCCTGATCATCAATGCCAATCCGGCTTTTGACGGTGACGGGGATCGAGACGGCCTGCTTCATCGCGTCGACGCAGTCGGCGACGAGGTCCGGCTCCGCCATCAGGCAGGCGCCGAACTTTCCTTTCTGGACCCGCTCGCTCGGGCAGCCGCAGTTCAGGTTCACTTCGTCATATCCATATTTCTCGGCGAGCTTGGCACATTCGGCCAGCTCTTTGGGATCCGAGCCGCCCAGCTGCAGGGCGACCGGATGTTCCTCGGGGCTGAACTCGAGGAGGTCGAGTTTTTTGCCATAGGTCAGCGCGCCCGCGGTGATCATGACGGTGTAGAGCAGGGCGTTCGGCGAAATTAGCCGCAGGAAATAGCGGTCGTGCCGGTCGGTCCAGCCCATCATGGGCGCGACCGACACGGTGCGATTTAGCTTCAATTTTTGAACAGGCTTTTCCATTCGGGCCTTTATATAACATCTTTCCTGCCCCGATGCAAATTCATTTGACATAATGTAGCAAAATTGGTAAAAAGGCCTATTCCAGGGCCAGCCAGGAGAGCGTCCCATGACAGACTTCGCGACCGAATTCGACCAGGTGCAGGCCCGCATGCCCGCCGAAACTTATGAAGTCTGCGACGAGATGCGTCAGACCCTCGACGGCATCCGCGACCGCCTGCACGAGGAGAAAGGCCCGGTCGATGCACACACGCTCGATGCCATTGCCGCCCTCGCTGCCCTCAGCCCGCATAAAGACATTCACGACCCGAATTGCGAATTTTACCACCCGCAGACGCCGCAAATCACCGTCTGCCTCCATGCGCTGCGTTACCTGGTGCCGATCGCCCACGCCTGCGATGAAAACGCCGCGCCCGCCGTCGCCCGGCTCGAGGCGTTGGCGCGCGACAACCTTGATTACGACGTGCGCAAGGAAGCGATCATGAGCCTCTGGACGCTGACCATGTGGAAGGGCGCTGCACAGGAACTGGCGGTGCAGGCGCTGGAGCGGCAGGGGCGCGAGAACGATTGCCATTACGTCCGCATGGCGGCCCGCGACAATCTGTTGCAGACGGCGCGCGAACACCCGGACATGGCGCCGCGCGCCTGGACGGCGCAGATCAATGGCGCCGAAGACGCCGATCAAGAATGCCGCCAGCGCGCGATCGCCCTGCTGACGAACCGCGTGAAGGAAGAGGATTGCTCTTATAAAGAGGCCAACAACCTCATGGCGCTGTTCCAACAGGCGGCGGCAAAATACGGCCGCGAAGAGGAGGCGGTTCAGTACTGGACCGAGCGCGGCATCAACGACATCCAGCAGCGCCGCCTCGCCGATATGGTCGCGCGCGGCTGTACGACGCTGGAGGATGTGAAGGTCTCCAGGCCAGTTAAATTCACATTCCCGGGCAAGGGAATATAGGCTTTTCAAGGCTATGGCCGGAACTTCATTATTCTATTTGACATAATACTTAAGAATCGGTACTTTAATACTCGCGACCTGCACCTTGTGCCGGATGGTTTGTGGTTTCGTTTCACGTCCGGGTCCCACAGCAAGTTGGCAAAACAACCGAGAACCCGATGGTTCGAGGTTGTTTCACGCGGGTGCGCCATTTCCCTCAAAAACAGCCTTGCAGATTTCAACGGCACTGTCGCCTTGCGTGCGGGCCGCTCATTTTAAACGAGGAGTACTGCCATGAACGACGTTCAGAAAACCAAACTCAAAACCTTTTTCAATCTGACGCGCGCGGGCGCCATCGTGACAATGTGCGCCGTGAGCATTAGCGGCATGGCGCAGGCCGTCTCGCATAGGCGGGAGGAACGCCAGTACAGTGAGGTCTTCACGAACGCCGCAAGCTGCCGCGCCAAGCTCGCCAAGGCAGAGTCCTGCACCGTCGAGGAACAGCAGTCGATGGCGGTCCGTGAACTCTTCGCCGAGCGCGAGGTGCAGGATGCCAAAAAAATCTTCGTCCCGCTGGTCGTGGGCGCGCTGATTTAACGATCCCAACTCCCCCTCTCCCGCTTTGCGAGAGAGGCAGGGTGGGGGTGAGCGCGTCCGCGCGTCACATGACTCTACATGGGGGAGCGCCTGACGGCGCTTGCCGACAATCTCGGCAGATCGCCGGCCCTTCTTAATCCTCCCCGCACGGCTGGGAAAGGACAGAAGCGGAGGCATTGCGTTTCAGATTACGGCTGCTTCGGCCCGAAGTATTTCTTCTTCAGCGTTTCGATATCCGGCGAGACTGCGTCGACTTTAGGCGGCGTGTAGGCGGCGCGCTCGTCCTGAATTTCTTTGAGGATACCCATGTACTGGCCCAGCATCGCATCGGTGTAGTCGCCGCAGATGCCGGCTTTGCGGGCCTGCGCCTTGTTGAACTCGGATGCCAGGCTGTCGTCGTCCATCACGTCGTCGAGCAGGCTCTTGAAGGTGTCGCGTTCTTTCTTGGTCAGGAACGGCATGAGATATCCTTTCTTAAGATTATGGGGTGGGCGCGGAAGGGCCGGCGGGCGGCGCGGGCTTCTTGCCCGGCTGCTCTTCCAGCTTCTTTTTCCATTCGGAGAGATTGTCGAAGGCAGTATCCTGGTCCGCGCCATTGTCGTTATAAATCCAGTCGACCGCGTCCATCGCGCGGGCGATGTCGGCTTGCGTCGCAAGCACCTTCATCGCGAGCGGGTTGCCATCTATTGGACGGTCGCAAAGGGACGCAAGACCCAGTGGCGGAACAGGAACGAATTCCTTCTTGCCCTTCGCCCAGTCGAAGCAGGCTTCGTCATTATGCTGGCAGGCCCAGTTCTCGACGGTCGTCACGAAGCCTTTGAGCACCTTGTCGGCGTTCTTCGGCGATGCAGCAATGGCTTGGTAGATATCCTCCAGTTCCTGCGCGCGCGAGGAGGGTACGGGGCCGAACTCGCCCGAGCGGTAGACGAGGCCGATCGTGTCCAGGTAATCGCCCGTGCGCGCGATGATCGGCGTCAGCAGCTTCCAGTTCTTGTGCTCGATGATCGCGTCCAGCACCGCGGACAGGCGCGGGCCGACGCCCTTGTCCGGGAAGACCAGGCTTTCGATCATCATCCAGTCGCATTGCTGCGCGATCAGATTTGCCACCTTCTTCTCGGCCGCGCCCTGGCGGTCGTTGAAGATGTCCTTGAGCTTCTTGAAGAACGGCATGGATTACGGCTGTGGCGGGCGCGGCTTGCGGACGGGCGGCGGCATGATTTTGCAATCCGGGCCGGTGGTGCCGCCGTTGATGAAATAATCCTGCACGCGCGGCGAACGCGCGGTTTCGAGACCGGGCGTGGTCCAGGCCTCATGGTCCTTTTTATAGCCGGGCAGGGTGCGGACTTTCGTCAGGAAGGCGTCGGAGCATTCCAGGAGGATCGTCGGTGCGCCGCCCACGGGGCCGACATAATCATGGAAGTAAACCGTTTCGCGGCTGCTGAGCGCCAGTTCCGCGATCCCGCGGCCGAGGCTGTCGCGTTCCTTCAATACTTGCGGCAGGGTGCCGGTCAGGTCGGCTTCGATGACATGGACTTTATGCGGCATGAAATGGCTCCTTCAATTACATATGACATGAATGCGCTCGGGTATAGCTGACCGGGCACTATCTGTCAAATCCGTAAAAGGGCAATCACAGCTTTGGCGGCGGAGGCGGGGGGGCTGCGGCAGGGGTTGCGGCCTGGTCCGCCGCGGGTTTTTCTTCCTTGGCGGCGTCCGGCTTCTGCATCGGCGGGGTGACGGGCGGCATGGTGACGCCGTTGAACTGCTGCGTGGCGGTTTCCGCCGCCGTTTCGGCCGCCTTTTCCGCCGGTTTCGGCTGCGCGCCCGGGATCTGCGGCGATACCGGCTGCGACAGGTCGTAACCGTTCACGAACATGATCGGATAGATCACCGCGGGCTGGAACTGCGGCAGCAGCGTGGCGGGATGCTGGAACACCGTGCTGGTGCCGGGGATGGCGCGCATCGGCGGCGGCGCGAACTGCGGCTTCCAGTCGCTGCCTTCGGGGACGAGAACCAGCTGGAAACCGTCGCCCGGCGGCAGGCCGAGGAGCTGGTCATAGCCGTCGAAGAAGAAATTCGCGTCCCGGCGCTTGAAATAGGTGTGGCCCACATCGAAGCCGATGTCCTTATAAAGGAAGTTTTCCACTTCCGTCGCGATCATCTTCACGCTCGGCAAATACTGGTTTCCGACGACGGCGAGCAGGAAGTCCGTGTCGCGGTTCGAGATCATGTGAAGATATTTGCCGTCAGGCGACTTGTTCTGGACGGAGACATTCAGGTTGAGAAGATAATATCCTTCCGGCTCCTTAAAGCGCGCGAGCGGGTCGGGCGCTGCGGCCTTGGGCTGTTCAGGTTCCGGCGCGGGAATGGGTTCGGGCACAGGCGTAGCCGCGCTGGCCTCGGCTGCGGCGGGCTGCGGTTCGGCTTTTTGTTTTTTGCTTTTGCGCGAGAAAAGTTTTTTGAGACTGAATTTCATGGTCCCGGATTCCCATACCTTATGAAATGAATGGCGCCATTATAGGGAATGGAGAAGTTATGTCAATTAAATTTAAACCTTTGAAATGAAGGCGGATTAACCGCCAGAAAAATTGATTGGAGGAACGAGGTTTTATGCCTATTCTTTCTCATTGTTCAAGAAGCAGGATAAGGGATGAGGAAGATTTTACTGGCAATGGGGATGATCGGCATGCTGGCCGGGGCGGGCCATTGCCTGGCCGCGGACCCGGTGGCGACCGTCAAGGCGCCGCCGGCCGTCAAGACGGCGGTCAAGCCGACCGTCGCCGCCAAATCCGTCGAACCGACTTCCGCCGCCGACAATGTGAATGCCGGCCCGCAGCTGCCGGTGCCGAGGTTCGTGACCTTGAGCGTCGACGAAGTCAACGTGCGCACCGGCCCCGCGCTGAAATATCCGATCAAGTTCATCATCCGCAAAGACGGGCTGCCGGTTGAAATCGTACGCGAGTTCGATGTATGGCGTCAGATCAGAGATGTGGACGGCGACGGCGGCTGGGTGCACAAGTCGATGCTCTCCGGCAGGCGCGCCGTCATCATCCGGGGCAAGCAGAACCAGACGCTGCTCAAAAAGCCCGACGACGGTTCGCGGCCCGTCGTAAAGCTCGAGCCCGGCGTCATCGCATCGCTCGGCAAATGCAAGGGTGGCTGGTGCGATTTGAAAGTTCAGGGCTACAACGGCTGGATCAAGCGCGACAACGTTTGGGGTGTCTACCCCGACGAGAAGTTCCAGGAGTAATTTTTTGTCCACTCCCGAACACCAGGAAAAACTCAAAGAGGAAGCCAAGGCGATCACCAAGCGCCTCGAGGCCCTCATCAAGGACACCGACCTGAAGACCCGCGTCGTGCGCACCGTGTGCATCTATGCGGGGCTCATCACCGAAACGCTGCTCGAATACGAAGAGCCGGACGTGGTGATGGAGCAGGCGTTCCATCGCGTGGCCGACTTGCTGCGCACCGATCCCACCGACGGGTCGGAGCCGGACGATCTTCTGCCGCTCGCTTACACCATCGATCACGACACGGAACTGGGACGTCAGCTGGGCCGCGGCATCGCGAAGAAACTGCCCAAGGGGCTCGACGATATCCACGAGATCGCGATCGCGCTCATCATTAACGACTTCCCCGCGTGGGAAAAGCAGGGCTACGGCAAGGACCGGCTCTTGCGGCTGCTGATCGAAACGGTCATCGCCTCGCTCACCTACGAAATGGCGACGCAGGATTTCTGCGACCTGCTGATCGAGGAATTCATCGCCGACGGGAACACGGCGGCGCAGGGCATCCTCGCGCTGTCGGCCGTGGCCGGGCATTACTTCGCGATCGCCGAAGCCAAGGTGCCGCTGCCCATTGACGCGGAAAAAGAGTTCACCAATGTGATGGTGCGGGAGTCGCTGCGCCACGGCACGCCCGGCATCAAGAACTGGGGCATGCTGGCCGCCGCCAACGACACCGAGGGCGCCGATATTCCAGAATATCTGAAGAAACTGAAGCCGCAGATCGAGGAATTTTTCGTCCTCATCGGGCTGGAAGACCAGCTGGGACGCGCGGTTTCCATCGCCAAGGCGGTGGGCCGGATGGTTGCCGTAATCACTGTCGAAGATGTTGGACAGATACACCCAAGTATTGCAAAATCGCTGGCGAAAACCGGCATGATTCTGGGAGCGAAATACAGGGAAGAGGCGAAAGCCTGAAGCGGCGTTTGAGTGGTGTCATCGACTTGAAATAACGAACTCCGGGGGCGAACATCCGTGCAGAACCTGCAAGCGAAAGTTTCTGAAGCAGAAATGACCTTTACACCGAAATCCAGCTACACATACCAGGACCTTATCGACTGCGCGCAGGGCAAGCTGTTCGGGCAGGGCAACGCCAAGTTGCCGATGCCGCCGATGCTGATGTTTGACCGGATTACGCATATTAGCGCCGAAGGCGGCGCGCACGGCAAGGGGGAGCTGGTCGCTGAACTCGACGTCAAGCCCGACCTCTGGTTCTTCGCCTGCCATTTCGTCGGCGACCCCGTCATGCCGGGATGCCTCGGCCTCGACGCCGTCTGGCAGCTGCTCGGCTTCTATCTCGGCTGGACCGGCGCGCGAGGCTCAGGCCGCGCGCTCGGCGTGGGCGAGGTGAAATTCACCGGTCAGGTTTTGCCGGAAGCGAAAAAAGTCACCTATCGCCTGAACATCAAGCGCGTCATCAACCGCAAGCTCGTCCTCGGCATCGCCGACGGCGTGGTCGAAGTCGACGGCAAGGTGATCTACGAAGCCGCCGACCTGAAAGTCGGGCTGTTCGAAAATCCGCGGTCGCTGTAACTTCTTGTAACCCCGGCGAAAGCCGGGGTCTCAAATCTTTCAGCATTCGTGGTGGACACCATCAAAGATAAGTCCCGCCATAGGTGCTGCAACATTCTAGACCCCGGCTTTCGCCGGGGTTACGACGGAAGAGGGGAAAAAGAAAATGAGACGCGTCGTCGTCACTGGCATCGGCATCGTCTCCTGCATCGGCAACGATCAGGACGCCGTCACGCAATCGCTGAAAGAGGGCAAGTCGGGCATCGTCTTCGCGCCGAAGTATGCCGAGATGGGCTTTCGCAGCCATGTCCACGGCCAGCCGAACATCGACCTGGAAGCGCTGATCGACAAGCGCGTGAAGCGCTTCATGGGCGACGGCGCTGGGTACAACTATGTCGCCATGCAGCAGGCGATCACCGATTCCGGCCTCGAGGAAAAAGATATCTCGAACGAGCGCACCGGCCTCATCATGGGCTCGGGCGGCCCGTCGACCAAGAACCTGCTTGAATCCTTCGACATCAGCCGCGAGAAGAAGCCCAAGTTCATCGGCCCGTTCCGCGTCACGCAGTGCATGTCGTCGACGAATTCGGCCTGCCTCGCCACGCCGTTCAAGATCAAGGGCGTGAACTATTCCATCACCTCGGCCTGCGCGACCTCGGCGCATTGCATCGGGAATGGCGCAGAGCTTATTCAATGGGGCAAACAGGACATCGTCTTCGCAGGCGGCGGCGAGGAACTCGACTGGACGCTGACCGTGCTGTTCGACGCTATGGGTGCGCTGTCTTCCAAGTACAATGACAACCCCACCAAAGCATCCCGCGCTTATGATGCCAACCGCGACGGTTTCGTCATCGCGGGCGGCGGCGGCGTGGTGGTGCTCGAAGAATACGAGCATGCGAAAGCCCGCGGCGCGAAGATTTACGGCGAGCTCACCGGTTATGGCGCGACGTCGGACGGCTACGACATGGTGGCGCCCTCGGGCGAAGGCGCGGTGCGTTGCATGAAGCAGGCGATGGCGACCGTCAAAGGCCCCATCGACTACATCAACACACACGGCACCTCGACCCCCGTCGGCGACGGGCAGGAGCTAAAAGCCATGAAGGAGGTGTTCACCTCCGGCGTGCCCAAGTTCTCCTCGACCAAGTCGCTGACCGGCCATTCGCTGGGCGCGACGGGCGTGCAGGAAGCGATCTATTCCCTGCTGATGATGAAGCACAACTTCATATGCGCCTCGGCCAACGTCGACACGATCGATCCCGAAGCGGAGGGCATGCCGCTCGTGACCAAGCGTATCGACAATGTGAAGCTCAACCACGTCATGTCGAATAGTTTCGGCTTCGGCGGCACGAACTGCACGCTGGCGTTCAGCCGCGTGGAGGGATAAGCCATGGCCGACAAACTGATGAAAGGCAAGCGCGGGCTGGTGATGGGCGTGGCGAACGACCATTCCATCGCCTGGGGCATCGCGCGTACGCTGCACGAGCACGGGGCCGAGATGGCCTTCACCTACCAGGACGAGCCCTTTGGCAAGCGCGTGCGCCCGCTGGCGGAAACCATCGGCGCGAAGGAAGTCATCCAGTGCGACGTCGCGAAAGAGGCCGATCTCGACCGCGTCTTCGCGCAGCTCAAGCAAAGCTGGGGCAAGCTGGATTTCATCGTCCATGCCATCGCCTTCTCGAACAAGGACGAGCTCAAAGGCCATTATGTCGACACGACGCTCGACAACTTCCTGAACTCGATGCATATCTCCTGCTATTCCTTCACCTCCGTCGCGCGCCGCGCGAAGGAACTGATGCCGGACGGCGGTAGCATGATCACGCTGTCCTACCTCGGTTCCGAGCGCGTGATGCCCAATTACAATGTGATGGGCGTGGCGAAGGCGGCGCTCGAAGCTTCCGTGCGCTACCTCGCGGCGGATCTCGGCGAAAACAACATCCGCGTCAATTCGATCTCGGCCGGACCCATGCGCACGCTGGCGGGCGCGGTCATCGGCAACGCGCGCCATACGTTCAAGTTCACGACCAAGGCCTCGCCTTTGCGCCGCCCGGTCACGCTCGATGAACTCGGCAACGCGGCGCTCTATTTCCTCTCCGACCTGTCCTCGGCGGTCACGGGCGAAAACCACTACGTCGACTGCGGCTTCCACAACATCGGCATGCCGCGCAAAGAGACGTTCGACGAGATTGCGAATGGAACAAACGGCGGGGAATAATTCATTTTGCCGCTCCGGCGAAGGCCGGGGCCCACGGACCAGATACTTTCAGCGATAGCAACTGGCCAATGGTTATTCTGCGGCGCCGATGCTGTCCATGGACCCCGGCTTTCGCCGGGGTGGCGCTAAAGTAAAGATGGCGATTGAATGTCCACCAAAGACGAACTCTCCCCGAACCGGCTTGAGGCTTATTCCGACGGCGTGATCGCGGTCGCGGTGACGCTCTTGGTGCTGGACCTGAAAGTCCCGCACCACGATAATATCGCGGGGCTGGCCGAGCAGTGGCCGCTGTTCGTAAGCTATCTGCTCAGCTTCGTGTTCGTGTCCGAATATTGGGTCAACCACCATGCGCTCATTCACCTGCTGAAAAAGGTGGATACGCGCATCCTCTGGTCGAACATCCTGCTGCTGTTCTCGATTTCCATGATCCCCTTCTTCACGGCTTTCATGGGCGAGAACCATATCAGCGCCTTCACCGTCGCCGCCTATTCGGCCTGGTCGCTGTTCTGCGCCGTCTCTTACCTGGTGCTGATCGCCGCCGTCTTCCGCCATGTCGATATGAAGGACGAGGACAAGCGCTGCATGCGCAATGCCTCGATCGCCAAGGTGGTCGTGGCGCAATTGCTCTATCTGCTGGCTGTCGTCGTCGCCTTCAGTAACCCGGCCGCGGCGCTTGCGCTCAACGTCTTTGTCGCTACCATGTATTTCCTGCCCAACAGCTGGCTGGAAAAAAGAAAAGGAAAGAAGTAACCATGCAATTCATCGTCATTGGCCATGACCTGCCCGACGCGCTGCCGCGGAGGCTCGAGGTCCGGCAGAAACATATCGACCTCTGCAACGAAATGAAGGCGAAGGGCACCATGCTTTACGGCGTCGCCCTCGTCGATGATGATGGGAAGATGAAAGGCTCGATGGTCGTCTGCGACTTTCCAGACGAGGATGCGCTGGACGCATACCTCAAGGAAGAGCCCTATATCACCGGCAAGGTCTGGGGCAAGGTCGAAGTCCTGCCCTGCAAGGTGGGGCCGAGCTTCGCCAAATAGCTGCCCCGGGGTTACGCGCCCGGATAGGTGCGGTCGTAATCATCGTAATTGTTATGCGGTCGGCGGAAGTCATCGTCTACTTCGCCGCCCGGCTGCGGTCCTAGCGCCGCGCTGTGGGGACTTTTGAGTGCTTCTTTGCGCGGGCTGCGCTTGCCGGCGCTTTTGCCGGATCCGTAACCGGCATCGGGGTCGGCATTCCAGGGTTCCTTGTCCGCGTACATCGTGCGACGCTCGCCGCGCTTGGGCGAGGTTTCGGCCTCGTGCCGTTCGCGGCGCGGGCGCGCGCTGTGGTCTTTGGTCGGTCCTTTTTGGCGGTTGAGCGAAGATCCGTGAACTCGGTTGCGGCTGGCCATGGCATACCTCTTCTGGGAAGTTGACTGTGCTTAAATGTCAACGTCCTGCAAAAGAAGGGGGTTCCGGGAAAATCTAGCCGCGCACCACGTCGCCGAAGGCGGAAAGAATGGCCTTAGACGTATTATTGAGATACCAGTCGCCCTCGGGATGCCACTGCGTCCCGACGATGAATTTTTTCGAGGGGATCGAGACCGCTTCGACGACGCCGTCTTCCGACACCGCCTCGACGTGCAGTCCCTGGCCCAGCTTGTCGACGCCCTGCTGGTGCAGGGAGTTGACGGTGAATTCCGCCGGCAGATGCAGCCGCTCGAAGACCCCGCCTTTCTGCGACATGACCTTGTGGGCCTGCGTCTCGTAGACCGCCTTCAAGGGCTTGTCTTTCGAGCCGCGATGGTCTTTCTTCCCGGGAATTTCGTGGACGCGCTGGTGCAGCGTGCCGCCGAGCGCAACGTTGAGCTCTTGGAAGCCGCGGCAAATGGCCATGACCGGCTTGTTCATGTCGATAGCCTGCTTGATGAGGGGCAGCGTGGTGGCGTCGCGCGCCGTGTCCAGCTCCTTGTCGTCGAAAACCTGCTGGGCGCCATAGATGGCGGGCTGCACATGCGAGGGCGACCCCGTCAGCAAAATGCCGTCGACCTGCGCCGCGATATCGGCGAAATCGAAATCCTTGCCGAGCGCCGGCACCATGAGCGGAATGCCCTTGATCACCTCGACGACCGCGCGGACATAAGTGTCGCGGATCATATGCGCGGGGAGACCGTTGACGTCGACGACATTGCCGGGGATGAGGATGATCGGATGTTTGGGCTTCATTTGGCTTTCTCGTAGATGACGAAGAACTTACGCAGTTTGGTCACGGCTTCCCACGTTCCCTTGTATCCGGACGGGATCAGGAAGCTGGCCGGCGCCTTGAATTCCTGCGTGTCGCCCTGTTCGCTTGTCATTTTCAGATGGCCTTCGATCAGCGTGCAGAATTCGTCTTCGGTATAGCTGACTTTCCATTTTCCGGGCGTGCATTCGTAGATGCCGGTGTGGAATTCGTCCGATGCGCTGGAATAGAGCGACTGGTATGCGCGCTGGGGCGCGCCGGAGATCAGCTTTTCTTTTTCGACCGCTTCCCAAGCGGCGTCTTTCAGCGGCGCGGCTGGAAATTGAATGACTTTCATGGATTCTTTAGTCCCTGTTCCTGTCTGACATATTTATCAGGAAACGGAGGGCAAGGGGAAGGGGATTATTTTGACATAATTATTTCGTCATTCCCGCGAAAGCGGGAATCCCGTGCAGAAGGATCCGCACTTCAAAACCATATGATCCCCGCTTTCGCGGGGATGACGATTTGGAAAATCAGGGGAGGGCAGCAGCCGCCCGCGCTGCATACTCCTCTGCCTTCTTCTCATCCTTCGGCACGCCGAGGCCGTCTTTATATATCTGCACGAGACGCTCGAGCGCATGCTTGTCGCCGCGCAAGGCGGCGCGGTCGTAATATACCTTTGCGGATGGATAGTTTTTCGGGATCGGACCCCAGCCGTCGAAGAAGATATCCCCTGCGCGATCAAGGTAAAAGATTTCCGGCGACGGTGCGTTCGCCAGCACCAGCACCCATTTCAGCGATTTCATTTCGTCCTTCGGCGCCTGCTTGCCGTCGGCATAGGCGGAGGCAAGGAAGATCTGTGCTTCCAGCATGCCCCCTTCCGCCGACTTTGCGATCCAGCCGAGACCGCCGCTGACGTCCTTTGGAACGCCGCTGCCCGCCAGTTGCAGGCGGCCGAGGTCGAACATCGCGGTGCGGTTGCCGCCTTGCGCCGCTTTGGTCAGCCAGGGAATGCCATCGGCATAATCGGGAGGGTGGCGATAGTTGATGTAGAAGTTGCCGAGGCGGAACTGCGCGTCCTCGGTGTTCTGCTCCGCCGCCTTGCGAAACCATTTTTCCGCTTCACTATAGTCTGGCTTCAGCGGCTGGAAATGCTTCTCGGCATACAGATAGGCGAGACGCAGCTGCGAGGGGCCGTCGCCCTGTTCGGCGGCCTTAAGATACCATTTCTTTGCCGCGATGTAATCGGTAGGCGCACCATCGCCCGAGAAATAGATTTCGCCCAAGGCATGTTCGGCCTGCATGTCGCCCTTGTCAGCAGCCTTGCGATACCATTGAAGTGCGCTCTTCTTGTCGACCTTGAAGCCGCAATATCCCCTATAGAGCGCCTGCGCATAGAGGAATTCGCGCGCGGGGTCACCAGACTCCGCCGCGCTTTTCATCAGCACGCAGCCGCTGCGCTCGGCTTGCGCCGCAGATGGCAAGATGAGAGCGAGAAGCATGAGCAGCGCGGCGCGTTTCATCACTTCCGGCTGCGCTTCTCGGCCTTGCGCCGCGTCAGGATGTTCAAGAATTCGGTCGCGGAGGAGAAGCCGATGGCGGCATAGATGTAGTTTTTTGGTATCGGGTTATGCAAACCATCCGCGCAAAGCGCGAAACCGACCATCATGAGGAAGGTCAGCGCCAGCATCCGCACCGTGGGATAGCGCGCGATGAAGCGGCCCACCGCATCGGCTGCGAACAGCATGATGAAGATGGCGATCGCGTTGGCGGCGATCATGACCCAGAGCTGTTGCGACAGGCCTACCGCCGTAATCATGGAATCCAGCGCGAAGACGACGTCAAGCGCGCCGATCTGGAGAATGACGCGGCCGAAAACGCCGTGTTTCGCGTTGCCCTTCTGCTCGTCCTTGCCCTCGACGACCTGGTGGATCTCCCCCGTCGCCTTGTAGAGCAGGAACGCTCCCCCGCCCAGGAAGATGATATCGCGCCAGGAAAGGTCGAAATCGCCGAAACGGGCGACCGTATCCCCGAGTTTCATGATCCACACGACGCTCGAGAGGAAGATGATTCGCCCGATGAGCGCGATCGCAAGACCGATTTTGCGCGCGAGCGCCTGCTTGCTTTTCGGCAGGCGCGCGGAAACGATCGCGAGGAAGATGATGTTGTCGATCCCGAGCACGATCTCGAGCGAAGTAAGGATGAGGAGGCTCAGCCATATCGACGGATTGTAGAGATCTGCGATCATTATTGCCCCTTGCGCGCGCCTGATGGAATCTTACGGTGGAAAGCTGGTTCGTGCAATGATGACAAGGGTTTGTGAAAGGCGCGCGGCGCGTCAAATGATAAAAATCTTTCGCAAAAGAGAAGGGCGCCCCTCGCGGGTCGCCCTTCACTTAGAGAAGTGTAAGTCGTTACGACTTACTTCTTCTTTTTCTTCGCGGTTTTTTTCTTCGCGGTCTTTTTAGCTTTCGCTTTCTTTTTCGTAGCCATAGATTTCTTCCCTATTTGAGGTTGAACTCGACCGGAAAAGTTTTTGATTACTCATCAACTTTCCCAATCATGATTTCATTTTAGAACGTGATTCTCTTATTTGTCAAAAGAATATTGACAAACAGGTCCTGAAGTTGCCTTCAGGACCTGCGACTTGTCTCTCGCGCGCGCAAAATTTTTGCGAAGCATCTGCGCGCAGCGGAAGTTATTCCTCCGCGGGCGCGCCCTGGTCGTTCGCGTCAGGTGCGGCGCTCGCGCCGCCCGCTTTTGCGGAGTCATTTTTGCCGGTCGGGTTCTTCAGATCGACGCCCGCAGCCTTCATCTCGGCCGCGCTGTGACCTTTCATCTGCATGCACTTGCGATAGGCCCTGTTCTTCTGCACGTCCGAGGGCGAGGAACCGTTCCGGTTCGGGGTGGAGGCGTCGGTCGCGCAGGTCTGGTCGTCGGCGGCGAATTTCTCGGCCTTTGAATCGCTTTGCGTCGATTCAGCTTGATCTGCCGCAGCTTCTCCGTCCGATGGATCTGCGGTGCTTGCGCCGTCCGCGGCGTCTGCGGGCGCGGCGTTTTCAGAGGCCGCGACATTGTCCGCTGCGCCGGTGGGCTGCTGGTCCGCCTGCGCCAGGAACGAGACGCTGGCGAAGGCGATCACGCCCAGGACGGCGGCGATGGTGAGGTATTTTTTCATGATATTCTCCAATGGATTTATGCGAGTTCGGTGTTCTTCGGCAGGGCGCTGCCCTTCACGTCTTCCCCTTGTCACCGACCGGTTAATAATGCGCCTGCCCGGAGCGAAAACAAGAGGCCAGTGAGACTAAAATGTAACGGGTGCCGCCAAAAAAAGTTGCGTAATTACATAAGCTTGAAAATTCACTCAGGCGCGGCGGCGAAATGCCGGCGAAGCATGCTGTTGCGGCGGGCCGGAACCTGCGCTTTCTTCATCCGTTGGGGTCGGGAGAAGCCTTGATTGGAAAGTCCATGCAGAAATTACTGGTCTCAGCCTGGTTGATGCTTGCCTGCGCGATGATCTTCGTGGGAAGCCTGCGTACCGTAGACAGCGCCCGGGCGGATACGCCCGCCGCCGCGCCAGCGGCGCCCGCTGCCGCGACGCCGACCAGTCTCGCCCACCCATCGCCGCCCTCGCTGGCGCCCGCGCCCCCCGGGGTGGATCTGGATACCACCACGCCCACGCTGGCGCCGCCGCCGGACGCCACCAAAGTCAGCAATGAACTCGGCAGCGTGACCTGCTTCGCCTGCCCAGAAGGACAGGATTATTTCCACGGCTCCATTTGCATGGATGGCGTCGCCTGCGCGGCGGAGGGTGTCACGCTCCAGCAACTGAACATCGGCGTCGGCCGCGGTAACGCGGCGCTGACCGAAGCCCTGCACAAGCTGGCGGCCGCGCGCATCGCGCTGACGAAGACCGACAAGCAGTCGCGGGCGAAAGCGCTGCAGTACATCAATTCGGCCGCCTCGGATTTGAAGACCGCGGGTTTGAAAGCAGCGTGTAAGACGCGCTGACAAAGCCACGCGGAGAATGTGCCGGTTCCCGCCATAAAAACGCGGGAACCGGCGTCATTTTGTCTTCTTCGCGGCGCGTCGGACGTCGCAGAGGCTGTAGGATGGCGGATAAGCGTTATTGAGTTCCTGCGGGCGGTCAAGCGCGGGCTCGTACAGGTCATCGTTGATATTTTTGCAGCTCTTCGGCAGCAGGGAAAGCCCATAGGCCTTCAGCGCCGCCGCGCCATCGTCTGCGAGGTGGCGGGACGGCATGAACAGCTTCAGCGGCCCCTGATGCGCCTCGATTTTGCGGCGGATCATGTCGTTGATGCCCAGCGTCTCGTCGGGGTGAAAGCTGCGGCTTTCGATGCGCAGGAACGCCGTGTCGGGCGGGAATTCCGGCAGGAGATAGGCATAGGCGTCGAACCCCGCCATCAGGACCAGCGTATCCGCCTTGTCGGGCAGTTTCGCGCCG
Source organism: Alphaproteobacteria bacterium (assembly GCA_025934695.1). GTDB lineage: Bacteria > Pseudomonadota > Alphaproteobacteria > Micavibrionales > UBA2020 > JAPWJZ01. The sequence goes on along the minus strand of JAICWS010000001.1, from coordinate 733,603 downwards.
CTCAATGACGCCATACGCTGAGGCCAGGCGCTGTGGCGGCCCCAGTTCCCCGGCTGGATCGTAACCGCGATGACGATAAGCGCGGCGGCGGCGGTCTGCCAGCGCGTGCGCAGGTCGCCCGGCATATAGCCCGCACAGACGGCGATCATCAAGGGCGCCAGCATGTCGAGCGGCATCAGGTAGCGGTAAACCGCCTCGAAGGAGATCCAGGAGACATAGGCGGCGGGGCCCATCCAGAGCAGGAACAAACCCGGCTTGGTTTGCGCGAGCGGGCCGCCCATCATCTTCGTGCCGATGAATAAGGATTTAACCGCCGCGATGATGAGCATGATGTAAAGGACGGGCACCCGCCAGTCCTTCCACAGGATTTCGTTCGACATATAGGGCAGCATCATCGTGAAAGGGTGCAGCAGCTTGGCCCAGCCGCCGGAGACGAAATAATCCCCATAGCTCATGGGGGGCGCGAGCGGCGATTTGAAGATATTGTTATAGAAGGGGAACGCGGGGTTGTCGTAGAGCGTATACAGATACCAACCCCAATGCGCATAGGTCAGCGCATAACCCATGAGCGCTCCGCAGCCGAAGGCGAAGCACAGGAAGAAGCCGCGCGGCGTCACGCGCGACACCACCAGCAGCGCGAAACATTCGGCCACGCAGAAATTGGCGCAGGTCATCTTCAGCCCAACGCAGAGGCCGATAGGGAGGCCGAACAGGCAGGCGAGCGGTAGGATATTCTTCAGCCGGCCCTGCAGCAGGAAATCCAGCCGCCAGATCAGCAGCAGCGCGGAGGCCAGCACGCCCAGGCTCGTGACATTATCGTAAATGGCCGCACCGATCTCCGATATGCCCATGGCGCTGAGCATGCCCAGCCCCGCGATGGCGGCGCAGGCGGCTACTTTGCGGCGCGTGTCGCGGATGATGAGCGTCGCCCAGGCGATCATGAACAGCAGCGGAAAATTCAGCCCCTGGATCATGGCGAGGATGAAATAGGCGATTTTAAGCGGCAGATGCGTCGCGACGAGGTAAAACGGCACGTCCAGCCAGGGATTGAGGAAGAACTGGCTTTGCGAGGGCAGGAAATCGAGTCCGCGGTCGACGCGGCCGTTCAGGTAAGCGTAGGCGTTGTACCAATGGTAATTGCGCAGGTCCCAGCCGGCATCCGCGCCGAGCCAGAGTGCGATCATTCCATAAACGAGCGGCGCTGCGGCCATCGCCCCAAAAGCCCAAGGCCGCGCCGGATCGCCGCGCGGCGGAAGAAGCTCTGTATATTTATGATGTGACGCGGAAGACGCCATAAGGCGATAATAATCCGCTTTCCGATAAATTCCAATGGATTAGGGGTTCTTGGTGACCGTGCAGAGGTTATAACTGCGCGGATAGGCGTTGCCCCGGTCTTCGGGCCGGTCGAGCCTTGCTTCGGAAAGCATGTCGAAGGCAAGACGGCAGCGGTCCCGGTGCAGCGTGAGATGGAATTCCTTAGCTACCGCCGCCGCGTCCATCAACTCCCGGCCCGGAATGAACATCAGCAGCGGGCCCTCATGGGCCTCGATCTTCTGCCGGATCACCCGAATGATGCCGGTATCCGTCTCCGGATCGATGCCCCGGCTCTGGATGCGGACGAAGGCAACGCCGGGCGGGAAGGCGGGGACGAGATAGGCATAAGCATCAAGGCCCGCCATGAGGACCATCGTATGCGCGGGATCGGCCAGCGCCGGCAGGTCGGCCTTCACCATGATATCGGGCCAGGCGCGGTGCCGTCCCCAGTTCCCTGGCTCGATGGTGAGCGACAGGGCCGTGACGACTGCGATGGCGGCGACAATGCGGGCCGGACGCGCGAGCGGCAGGAGACCGATGCAGACGACAAGCAGCAGCGGCGCCAGCATGTCGAGCGTGAGCAGATAGCGGTACACCGTTTCCGATGACAACCATATGCCATAGCTGACGCCGCTTGTCAGCAAGAGGAACCGCGCCGCGCCGCTCTCCGTGATGGCGCCGGGACAAGCGGGACGCTTGAGTATCCGGTAATAGACCAGCAGAAACAGCATCAGCCCGTAGACTGCCGGGATGCGCCAGTCGTGCCATGCAATTTCGTTGACGAGATAGGGATCGGCGCCGAACAGGAAGGGGAAGACGAGCAGCCGCCAACCGTGCGGCGGCGCGAAATCCAGCCACATATTATCCGGCGCCAGCAGCGGCGAGTGAAAAATGACATTGAAGAATGGGAACAGGGGATTGCCCGTCGTGGCGAAGAGATACCATCCCCAGTGCGCATAGGTGACGAGGTAGCCCGCCGTCACGCCAAGGCCGAAACAAAGACTGAGCAGCAGGCAGCGGCGCACATCGCGGGAATGGGCCAACAGCGCAAGGCAAAGGCCGACGCTGTAAGAAACGCAGGTCAGCTTGAGGCCCGCCATCAGCCCCGCCGGCAGTCCCGCCAGGCTCACGTAAAGCGCGGCGCGCCGAAGGTCCGTCTCCCGCAACCAGTCGGGACGGCCCAGCAGCAGGAGCAGCGACAAAAGGACGCCGAGGCTTGTCACATTGTCGTAAAAAACCGTCCCGAGTTCCGAGATGCCCATGGCGCTGAAGACGCCGGCGGCGGCAAGCGCGGCGGCGGCCGCGACCTTGCGCCCTGTCATCTCCAGCACCAGCGTTCGGTAGGCGATCAGGAACAGGAGCGGGAAATTCAGCCCCTGCACCGTGCCGAGGATGAAAGAGGCGATTTTGAGCGGCACATGTGTCGCCAGCAGGTAAAACGGGACGTCAAGCCAGGGATTGAGGAAGAACTGCGCCTGCGAGGACATGAAATCCATGTCCCGCCGCCCGTTCAGGTAGGCATAGGCATTATACCAGTGGTAATTGCGCAGATCCCAACTGGCGTCCGCGCCCAGCAGCAGCGCCGCGGCGCCGCAAACAAGCGGGCCGAGGAATAGGGCCGTCAGGGCCCAGCCGCGCGCGGGATCACCGCGCGGCGGAAGAAGATCGAAGGGGGAAGGATGCGGGTGTGTCCGCAGGGAAGCCGTCATGCAGTCATGATACGGCTTTTACCGCAAAAGTCACTGGATGCCGCTGCGGACTCCGCCGCATTCCGCGCCGCTCGAATAAGTGCAGCGCAAAGGTTCGGGATCCTCGCGCGGATCGCCGATGTATCCACTGAACCGCCGTCCCGGACAGCCCGCATCGGCGGCGTAGTTGCAGCGGAAAGGTTCGGGGTCTTCGCGGGGGTGCTGGCGGTAATAGTCGCTGCGGGTAATAAAAGTCTGGGCGCCATAGGCGGGCGCAAGATATTGCGCGCGCGTCGTCGCCGGGATCAGGGTCATGGCCAGGAATGCGGTCGCCGCGAGTTTCGAAAGGGTCATGTCGGGCATCTTTCGGATGAAGCCTATTATGGCTACCTACTCCGCCCGGGGGAGGCCGGTTCCCGCCCCCTCCTTTTGAGAAAGATCAAATGCGGAACCGAATATTCATACACCTGTTCTTACTCAATAGCATTTTGAGCGAAGGGAAACGCGCTTTGATATACAACGTCAAGGACTACGGGGCAGTCGGTGACGGAGTCACAAATGATACGACGGCGATCCAGGCGGCGGTGAATGCCGCCCACGCCGCCGGCGGGGGCGAGGTCTACATCCCCTCAGGCACATACATCGTGAGCGGCGATGGCGATGCGTCCGACGGATGCATCATGCTCTATGACAACATCACCGTCTACGGCGACGGCATGGGCAATACGACCGTCAAGCTGCAGGACGGCTCGAAGAGCGACATCACCGGCATCTTCCGCGACACGGCCGGCGTCGAGGACCATGACATCGGGATGCACGACCTCACCATCGACGGCAACCGCGAGAACACCAGCGGCAAGGTCGATGGCTGGTTCAACGGCGTATCGCCAGGCCAGCCGGGCACGGATACCAATATCACACTCGATCATGTGGAAGTGGAGAATTGCGGAGGATATGGCTTTGATCCTCATGAGCAAACCACCAACCTTTCGATCACCAACTGCGTCAGCCATGGCAACGGGCTCGACGGCTTTACGCTCGATTTCCAGATCGGCGCGCATCTGTCCAACGACGTGGCTTACAACAACGATCGCCACGGCTTTAACATCGTAACGTCTTCGCATGACGACGTGCTGACGGACTGCACCGCCTACAACAACGGCGGCGACGGCATCATCGTCCAGCGCGGCAGCGACAATATTCCCGTCCCCGACAATATCACCATCAAGGGCGGGAGCTTTTACGACAACGGGAACGACGGCATCCAGATCAACAAAGCCAACCACGTGACGATCGACGGCGTCGAGATTCACGGCAACCAGGAACATGGCATACGGATCATGGGCAGTACCGGCAGCATCGTCGAAAACAGCACGCTGCATAACGATTCACAGCAAAAAAACGGTTCATATCAGGAAATAGAAATTCAGGCTTACGACGATACAGCGGGGGTTTCGGGACAGATCTATACGACGACGGGCACGGTCATCGCGAACAACACCATCACGGACGACGGCGCGGTCCGCGCATCCTACGCGATCCAGGAGGTCGCCGACGGCAGCACGGATTACACCACGGTTTCAAATAACGCGATCATCGGAACCAATAACGACATGCCGCAATTGTCTGGGCCCCACAGCACCCTGGAGACACCGATGCCGACACCCACAGCCACGACCAATCTTTCCGGACCCACCGTCCTTTACGCGCCGCTGCTCGGCCAGTCGAACGCCGAGCTTATGGTGACGACCAACCCCGTCGACGGCGGAACCGGCCTGTCGCACTTCCAGTCCGGCCTGGAACAGCAGACGAACTACGCGCAGGTCGTCACAAACGCCAGCATGGCCGTCGGCGATTCCACGGTTGACGGCGATCGCGCCGGTGTCAACCAGGATCCGACGCGGGTCTGGTGGTATCCCAACGAAAACCAGCCTGGCGAGGCGCTCCTGAACGCGGTTGCGGTGATGCAGGAGCAAATCGCGGCGCTCGAGCAGCAGGGCGACAATATCACTCCCATTGTCGTCTGGGCGCAGGGCGAGGCCGAGGCGAACGAACTCGGCACGCCGAAGAGCGAGTTGAACCGCGAAGCAGACGAACGGAAATATATCACCTCGACGCGCGAGGTCTTTGACTATATCCATAGTCACGTGGACCCGAACATCCAGTTCTACATCATGGAAACCGGGCGCTTCAATAACAACACTGCGCCGCTCGCGGGCTACGCGCAGTCGACCATCGACAAGGAAAACCTCGGCCTCACCTATGTACACGACGCCCAGGAGAAGATGGCGCAGGCATACAGCGACGTCCATCTTGCCACCAACTACAGCGATCTTCCGATGCGCGGCGACGAACCGTCGTCCACGCCGGGCTGGACGTCTGAGTGGTCAACCGACACATGGCATCTTGCGCCGGATTCGCAGGAAATCGAAGGCGACCGCCTGGCCAATTTCATCGCGCTCGACCAGGGCACCACCCATATCCTCGAAAACCCGGGGCCTTACCCGAAGAGCGACCTGTCGGACCTGACCATCCAGGCCGGGCCGGGCGTAACGGTCACGGGCGACAGCAACGATAACATCCTGGTCGGCACCACGGCAGCCGATACGCTGACGGGCGGCTCCGGCAACGACGTCGTCGTGGGCGGCGGCGGCAAGGACGTTATGACCGGCGGGGCGGGAAGCGATACCTTCTATTTCCATCCCGATGTGCTGAAGGACGTGCAGGCGGTTGAAAACGGCACCGCGTCAGATGTGCGCAGCACGATAACCGACTTCCAGACCGGCGCCGGCGGCGACGTCGTCGACGTCAGCGCGCTTCTCCAGGCAGTTGGCTATACTGGCGCCAATGCGGTTGCGGACGGTTATGTGGTCATTTCGCAACTGGGCAGCGACACGATCATCAGCTTCGACCCTGACGGCAGCGGCGCGAAAACGGCCGTCGTCATCGCCGAGCTCTCGAACGTCAATTCCAGCGCTTTCGATACGACCGCCAATCTTGTGACTTCGGCAACTTCGACTTATCCGGCCGTGACGATCGGCGCTTCCACGCCGCCGGTCGCGCGGGAAGACGATTTTACTGTCCAGCAGGGCCAGGGACTTTCGGGCAACGTACTGCAGAACAACGGTCACGGCGCCGACAGCGACCCCAGCGGCGGCACATTGTCCATAACGGCGGGGACCTTGACCAGCGCAAATGGCGGCAACGTCGTCCTGAATGCGGACGGCAGCTTCACCTATACGGCGGCGTCCGGCTTCTCGGGCACGGACAGCTTCAACTATAACCTCGTTTCCAGCGAAGGCCGCCTGTCCATGGGCACGGTCAACGTCACCGTCGGCGGATCGGGCGCGCCCCTCGCACCCGTGGCGCAGGAAGACGATTTCAGCATTCAGCAGGGCCACGCCCTGACCGGCAACCTGCTGCAGAATAATGGCCACGGCGCGGACAGCGACCCCAACGGCGGTACGCTTTCCGTCGCGGCCGAAACGCTGACGACCGTAAACGGCGGACATGTGACGGTCAACGCCAACGGCAGCTTCTCCTATACGCCTGCGTCCACATTTCACGGCGATGACAGTTTCACTTACACGCTGAACGATTCCGAAGGCACCTCGTCGACGGGAACGGTGAAAATCGGCGTCAATGCCCCGCCCGTCGCTCAGGAAGACGATTTTACGGTCAGCCAGACGCATATCCTGTCCGGCAACGTGCTGCAAAACAACGGTCACGGCGTCGACAGCGATCCTGACGGCAACGCCTTGAGCGTCACGGCGGCGACGCTGACGACCGCGCATGGCGGGAATGTCGTCCTGAATGCCGACGGCAGCTTCACCTATGATCCGGCCAACAGCTTCACGGGCGCCGACAGTTTCACCTATACGCTGAACGACAGCGCGGGCGGCACGGCGACCGGAACCGTCGCCATCGCGGTGGGCGGCGCGCTGACCGCCGCGCCCGACAGTTTCAACGTGACCGAGAACCATCCCCTTACGGGCAACGTGCTCGCAAACAACGGTCATGGCGCGGACAGCGACACGGACGGGGATGCCCTGTCCGTCGCCGCCGGTACCTTTGCCACGGCGCATGGCTCTGTCTCCCTGCAGGCGAACGGGAGTTTCACCTATACGCCGACGACCGGTTTTACCGGCTCCGACGGCTTCAGCTATACGCTCCAGGACGGCCATGGCGATACGGCGACGGGCAACGTGACCCTTGCGGTAAGCGATCCGCCCAATAATCCGCCGGTCGCGGAACCCGACAGCTTCACCGGGGTCGAGAACAGCTCCGTCACCGGAAACGTGATGGCCGACAACGGGAGCGGTCCGGATACGGACCTCGATGGCGACCCTCTCAGCACCATCGCCTTCTCGGCTGCGACCGCGCATGGCTCGGTCGCCTTGCAGGCGGACGGCGATTTCACCTATACGCCGGCAACAGGCTATACGGGAAGCGACAGCTTCACCTACACGCTCAAAGATTCAAACGGCGCAACGGATACGGCGACGGTGTCGCTGACGATCGGCCTGCCCTCCGGCGCCGTCACGGGCACCGACAACAGGGATAATCTGCACGGCACCAATGGCGACGACGTGATCTTCGGCATGGGCGGCAACGACAATATCCAGGGCGGCAATGGAAACGACACGCTCGATGGCGGCGCCGGCAACGACGTTCTCCAGGGCGGCAACGGCAATGATATCCTTCGCTCCGGCGACGGCAACGACAACCTCCAGGGCGGCAATGACAACGACATGCTGTTCGGAGGCTCCGGGAAAGACATTCTCGACGGCGGCAATGGCGACGATGTGATTACCGCGGGCGCCGGCAACAATACCAGGCTCTCCGGCGACAACGGCAATGATACGCTCGTGGCGGGAGCCGGCACTGACGTTCTCCTGGGCGGCAACGGCAACGACCTGCTCGTCGCGGGATCGGGCGCGGACACGCTCAATGGCGGCAACGGCGCGGATGTCTTCAAGTTAACGGACGTGCACGGCACAGCCAACATCCAGGACTTCAGCGTGAAGCAGGGAGACATCATCGACATCTCCAATCTCCTGCACGGCGCGAATATCGGCAATTTCAGCGAATTCGTCGAGGCGACGGCAGCGCCGCGCGGCGCGGGCGTCGTGATTTCCATCGATCCCGACGGAACAGGCAATCCAGCCGACTTCGTCAACGTGTTGACACTGCACACGCGCAACTTCGACCTCTCATCGATGGTCGAAAGCGGCAACTTCGTGGTATAGGCGACCGCCTTCAACCCGGTCATCAGGTTCGCTCGCGACAGGGCCTGCGCGAGCTGCAGGCTGTTGATGCTTGCCGTATTGTTTCCCAGCGACAGTCGAGCATCTGATAATCAATCAGCAAACTCTTTTTCCATTCTGTATAGAAATAGCGAAATATTCTCAATTTGTTCCATTTTTGTTCTTTACATGCCTCCCCACTTATGATGAAGTGACGATGAACGGTGTTTCACTCGAGGAGGGTAAGGAAATGAAAGGCAACAGCCCCGTTTTGACCGAAGAAGCGTTCCAGCGCATGCGCGCATCCTATGCGGCGATGCAGAAGTGCCATGATCGCGGGCCTGATATCGACTTCGACCACGCGCGCATTGAATTCCTGAAAGCGCGTCACGCCTATCTGGGCGCGCAAGGATAGGCCGCTTATCCGTCCTGAAACGATTTTTTCAGGAATATCCGCAGCGCCAGCGTCACCGCGAACATTTCGATCTGGTGCGCCTCGGCCAGGGTCAGCGTTTTGAGAAGCGTGCCCGCCAGCTTGAAATCGAGCCCGGTAATTGCCCCTTTGGAAAGGATTTTCCGCGCCTCAAGCGCGTCCTGCCGGCCAAGCGCGCGCGCGAAGGCCAGCAGCGCGTGAAACGCGATGATCGGCGCGCCGCCGAATTCCAGGGCGGTGGCCATGCCCGCGTAAACTGCCGCGGTCAAGCCGCTTTCTCCGATGTCCTGATCTCGCGCTCGAGGAAATAGTTCAGCAGCGTCCGCAGGACGACGATCGCCGCCAGCTTGCCGATTTCATCCCAGGTCGGCGCGATGGCGGTGCGCAGGATATCGGCGGCCAGTTCGAATTCGAGGGCGAGCGACAGCCAGCGACCCATTTGAAGGCGCAATTCCGTCTTTTTTTCTTCAGGGGCCTGCGGGCGCGAAAAGAACAGGCGCAACGCATAATAAGTAGCCTGCAATGCGGCAATGGCGATAATCAGGGCGGCCATTCCTTCCACCCCGTTCGACAGATAGACCGTATATATCTTAATCGCCTCCATGGCGCGTCAGGCCATGAACGGAATTGCGCTTGCCGGATGCATGGGATGCGAACGCGGGCGGCGGTTAAATCGCTCCGGACGCTTGGTGGCCAAAAAAAACCGCGGGTGCGTCCCTCCTCCGGAAGTGTTACAGTCAAAAAGTGTTTATGGCACAGGGGACACCATGAACGGTTTTGCGGATACGGCTTTTTCGGCAATCCTGGCCTGGAACCAGGTCGGCATGCTGGTGATCGCGCTGGTCTTTATGGGCATCGGCGGAGTGATCATCGCCTGGTACATCTATCTCCATGTCACCGGTATCCGCGTGAACGGGCGCATCGTGAGCGTGCGCGCCACTGGCATCGTTCCGAAGACGGCGGATGCGGGCGCGGCGGCGGACATTCCGGCGCCGCCGGATCCCGCGCTGAGACCGGCCCGGGAAAGCTTTGGCAAGGTCTTCAGGAAGAATCCTATCGCCGGGATTTTCGCGCTATTTTTCATTGCGATGATTTTCGCCTTGCCGCTCGCCTTCGTCGGCATCGGCGCCTGGACCGCTGGCGATTACCTGATGCTCGCCGCAAAGGGCATCGAGACGCAAGGACAGGTCCTGCGCAACGAGGAAAGGCGCGGTTCGAAAGGCGGCGTCTCTTATTACGCGGTGGTTTCGTTCCAGGACGACCGCGGGACGGCGCGGCAGGTCACGGACAGGGTCGCGTTCTTCAGCCGTCCTTCATTTTCCGACGGATCTTCCGTGGCGGTCCATTATGATCCGGCGAACCCTGCTCACGCGCTGATCGGCAGCGCGTCTCATAACGTCGCGCTGCCGGCGATTTTCTGCGGCGTCGGCAGCCTGATCCTTTTCGCGATGTTCCACCAGTCGCGGCGGCGGGCGTCGGGGTCGAATAAGCTTAAAGGCGCCTTCAGCGGCGAGATGTATTATCCGGTGTACGAATATACCGATGGCAACGGCGCCGCGGTGCAAGCCCCGTCGGATTCCGGCAGCAACTGGATCGGCGACAAGCTGCCCGGCACGGAACTGACGCTCTTCGTGCGCCCCGACGATCCGCAAAGCGTCGCGACGGGCTCCGCGCTCTGGGTCCTGTTCGGCCTGCTGTTCTTCCTGCCGGGCGCGGCGCTGCTGTTTTATGCCTTGTCGCACATGAAGTTCAATATTTTCGTCCTGGGCATTCTTGCCTATCTGCTGGGTCACGGCGCCTGGAAGCTGAAGAAGATCATCAAGCCGCGCGATCAACGCGAAACGGGCAAGCAGTTCATGGCGCGCAAGCGGACGGAACGCGCGGCCGCGGGCACACCTCTGAGCGAACAGGATATCCGTGACCGGTTGCGCGTGCAGGAGCGCAACTCGGGCTCGGCGATGCCGATCCTTGTCGTGGCCGCCGTGCTGCTGGTCGCCGGGGGTGCCTACGTCGGACACAACCTCGCGCAGCTGGAAAGCTCCGGTAGCCGCGCCCAGGGAAAAGTCGCAAGGCTCGATAGCGTCAGCCAGACGCACGGCGGTTACACTTATTACGCGGTGGTCGATTTCACGCGGGGCGACGGCGCACAACAGGAATTCCGCGACAGCACCGGCAGTAGTTCTCCGCTGGAAGAGCGCGGCGAAGCGGTCGGCGTGCTCTATGATCCCGCCGATCCCGCCCATGCAATCATCGACCGCGGCCTCTGGAACTGGGCGGTCCCGGCCGGTCTCAGCGGCGCGGGATTGCTGCTGCTGCTGTTGAGCATCAAGATTCACATGGGCATGATTCGCCGGCGCGCCTGGCTCGACGCCTGAAAATATCCGCTCAATTTTTTGAGAAAAATGGTGATCCCGGTGGGATTTGAACCCACGACCCTCTGATTAAAAGTCAGATGCTCTACCGCTGAGCTACGGAATCACGTTTTCGGTGCTGAGGAATGTAGCTAATTGCTCAGCAGGGTCAAGCTTATACGCCGAATTACCTATTTTGTAAATTTCTTTTTGAGCGCGCGTACCACATTGGGCGTGACGAAATGGCTCACATCGCCGCCGTAACGGGCTATCTCCTTGACGAACCTTGAGGAAATAAGCTGGTGCTTGTCCTGCGCCATGAAGAAAACGGTCTCGATCTTGTCGTCGAGATAGGAATTCATCCCGGCCATCTGGAATTCATATTCGAAATCCGACACGGCGCGCAGGCCCCGCACGATGACGCGGGCCTTCTGCTTGCGCACGAAGTCCATCAGCAGCTCGTTGAAGGTGACGACTTCCCAGGATTTGCCCCTGATCTTCTTGTTGTTCGACAAATCCGTCTTCAGCAGTTCGATGCGGTCCTTCTCGCTGAAAAGCGGGCCCTTGCCGGGATTGTCGGCGATGGCGATCACGAGGTGATCAATCACCTTCAGCGCGCGCTCGACGATGTCGAGGTGGCCGAGAGTGCATGGGTCGAAGGTGCCCGGATATACGCCGATCAGTTTCGAATTTTTGCTCATGAGGCCCCCATTCCCCTGTGATTTTACTCCGAAGACGGCGGCTTTCCACAATTTTATTGATGACATAACCGCCGGTTCAGGAGCCGGCGAACCATTCATAACCTTGGTCTTCCCAATAACCGCCCGGATAGTCGTTGGCGACGAAAATCTCGGCGATGTATTTTGGGTTCTTGTACCCCAGTTTGGTGGGCATGCGCAGCTTCATCGGGTAGCCGTATTTTGGGGGCAGAGTCTTGCCGTCGAAGGTCAGCGTCAGCAGCGTTTGCGGGTGCAAGGCCGTGGGCATGTCGATGCTCGTGTAATAATCATCGAAGCAGCGGAAACCGACGTATTTCGCCGTCAGGTCCGCCCCCACCCGCGACAGGAAATCGCTGAACTTCACCCCGCCCCAGCGTCCTACCGCGCTCCAGCCTTCCACGCAGATATGGCGCGTGATCTGCTCCGTCTGCGGCATGGCGTGAAGCTCGGCCAGCGTGACGTCGCGTTTGTTGGCAATCATTCCGCTGAGCTTGAGCTTGTATCCTTGCGGCGCGGGGCGCACTTCGGCCTCGCTGTAATAGGCGTTGAAAGGGAAGGGGCGCGTGATCTGCGTCTCGGTATATTCGGGCGCCAGGCGCTTCGGGTCGAAGAGCCAGGCCTGCACCTTGTCGTTGAAGCGCGAAATCGCCTTCAGCACGGTGTCGACCGAATTGCCGTCGGTGAAGTCGCAGCCACTGAGCATGGCAAGCGCGCCCAGGCTCATGCTTTTCTTCATAAACAGGCGGCGATACGGATCGGCGATGACTTTCTGCGCGTCCTTGATGACGAGCTTTTTGTCGATGCGGACGAACTTTTTATCAGAACCGGCCAATGACCATTCCTTTCAGCGTGCGCGGTACGAGCAGTGCCATGACGACATGGACGAAGGTGAAGGCGACGATAAAGCACATGCAGATGAAGTGGATCACCCGCGCCGTATCATAACCGCCGAACAGCGCGCGCAGGAGCGGGAACTGCACCGACTTCCACAGCACGAGGCCCGACAGCACCATCATGACAAGCGCGGCGATCGCGAAAAGATACGAGAGCTTCTGGATCATGTTGTAACGGCTCAGGTCGTCATGGTGCAGCGACAGGCGCAGCGTTTGCTTAATGTCGCGCCATAGCTCTTTCAGGCTCAAGGGGAAATATTTCATCTTCATGCGGCCGGTCGCGGTGTTGAGTATCAGATACACAAGCCCGTTGACGAACAGCAGCCACATGGCGGCGAAGTGCCACTGCAGCGCTCCCGCCAGCCAGCCGCCCAATGTGATGCCGGCCGGGAAATGGAACGGAAATATCGGCGACGCGTCGTAAATCCGCCAGCCGCTCAAGACCATCACCGTCACCGCCGCCACGTTCAGCCAGTGCGTGACGCGCAGCCACGCGGGTACGGCGGGGGCTTCGGCTTTGGGTTTGGTTTTTTTGGATCGGAGAACCATGCTTTATTTTTAAAGAGCAATCAGCTGTTGCGCCAGAGTTAATCTGTCGAACCGTAACCCCGGCGAAAGCCGGGGTCTAACATATTGCGGCAAAAGCGGTGGCCGTTGCTTTGTAAGCGGTTTCTACCGTCCTGTATGAGAGATTTTAGACCCCGGCTTTCGCCGGGGTTACGAGGGAGTTCTTCAACGGAGAAGGTGAATATGCAAATCTCAATGAGAGCCACCCCAACCACCGCCGATGATGGGCCCGTAATTGGCGCTCTGCAGGATCACGGCGTAGCCGTCGCCCTCCGGCACGTCCGCGGTCAAATCAAGCGGGGTGCCTTTCCATGCCCCCAGCGACTGGATCGAAACGACGCTGTTGCGGTGTTCCGCGACGGTGCCGGCGTTTTCGCCGCGCGGCACGGGGTTTTGCGAATGTCCGACGTAACCGATGAGAAGCACATCGGCATCCAGCGTCGCTTTCGCTTCGGCATGAATATGGAGCTTCTTATCCTCGCGCGTCACTGAAACGGGAATCCAAAGTCCGTTCGCGCCGGAATCCGCGATCGCGGTATCGATGCCCGAGCCGTTGGTCCCAGCGACATCATGCGCGCCCTGGACGATCATCTGCGGTGTGTAAACCTGGTCGGCGCCCATCGCGACCGCGTAACTGTTCTGCCGCGCAGTGGCGCCCTCGAAACTTAAGGGATCTTTCCAGCCCAGGCTGTTCCAGTACGTGATGTGGTAAGACAGCGCCAGCACATCGGGCCGGTCGGCCAGCGTGCCCAGAAGCTTGTCCGCCGGCGGGCAGGAGGAACAGCCCTGCGACGTGAACAGCTCAAGAACGACCGGGTGTGCCTGTGTATCGGCCCGGGCGGGAAGGGCGGCGAGGGACAGCAGAATCATGGCAAGCCATCCGATTGTTTTAATATAGGATTTCATATTTTCCTGACCGTTGTTCCTTAAGTTATTCGCTTCAAACTGGCGAAAGGTTACTTGCTGGGGGAAAGGGAGATCCTTCGCTTCGCTCAGGATGACATTCTATAATATTAACTGTCATTCTGAGGGAGCGGCAGCGACCGAAGAATCTCCCTTGGCTGCTACCCGTGCCAATCTTCGCTGAGGTCACGCCAGCCAGGATTGGAAGCGCTTATCAAGGCGTCTTTCTTCTTCCGAAGCCAGCCTTTCAGTTGTTTTTCCCGAGATATAGCAGAGACGGCGTTATGGGTTTCTTCGATATGGACAAGCTTCGCGACGTTATATTTTGTCGTGAATCCCTTGATCAGCTTGTTCTTATGTTCATAGAGACGACGTTCGAGATCACTTGTGATCCGATGTAAAGAACGGAATGGGTTTTATTCGTCAAGATGTAGACGTAATAATTCTTCATCGCTCTTCCCGAACGAAGAGAGATGCTTCGCTTCGCTCAGGATGACAAATAAAAGAAAATGTCATGCTGAGCGCAGCGAAGCATCTCCCTTTCTTTTCGTTACTCCTCCGCCCCGCCCACGTCGCGGATGATGGCGGCGGAGACGACTTCTTCGGTCGCGCTGTCAATGCGGAAGAGGGTGACGCCCTGCGTCTGGCGGCCCACGAAGCGCACGTCTTCGACCGGCATGCGGATGATCTGGCCGCCGTTGGTGACCAGCATGACCTCGTCCGAGTCATTGACGTTGAAGGAGCCCACGATCTCGCCGTTCTTGGCGGAGAGCTTCATGTTGCGGATGCCCTGGCCGCCGCGGCCGGTGGCGCGGTATTCATAGGTCGAGGTCCGCTTGCCGAAGCCCTTCGAGGTCACGGCGAGCAGGAATTCCTCCAGCCGCGCGAGTTCGTTGAAGCGCTCGTCGGTCAGCACAATGTTGCCCGAGGTCGTTTCTTCCTCGTCGCTCTCGGTGCCTTCCTCTTCGACCTGGTTGCGCAGCTGCGACGCCTTGCGCAGGTATGCGGCGCGCTCGTCCGGGGTCGCTTCCACGTTGTTGATGATGGAGATCGAGACCACCTCGTCGCCTTCCGCGAGCTTGATGCCGCGGATGCCGGTCGAATTGCGGCTCTTGAAGAGACGCAAAGTCTCGTTGTTCACCGGGAAGCGGATCGCCTTGCCCTTGCGCGTGGAGAGGACGAGGTCCTTCTTCTCACCGCAGGTGCGCACGTCGATCAGCTTTTCGCCGCCTTCGAGCTTCATGGCGATGAGTCCGTTGGCGCGGACGTTGCGGAAGTCCTCGAGGCTGTTGCGGCGCACGGTGCCGTGCGACGTCGCGAAGATGACGTCGAGCTTGTCCCAGGTCTCCTCATCTTCAGGAAGAGGCATAACGACCGAGATTTTCTCGTCCTGACTAAGCGGCAGGAGGTTGACGAAAGCCTTGCCGCGCGCCTGCGGCGTGCCCAGGGGGAGCCTGTAGACCTTCATCTTGTGGCAGATGCCCTTGGTCGTGAAGAACAGCACGGGCGTGTGCGTATTCGCCACGAAAATGTCGGTCACGAAATCTTCTTCCTTCGTGATCATGCCGGTGCGGCCCTTGCCGCCGCGCTTCTGCGCGCGGTAGGTCGAGAGCGGTACGCGCTTGACGTAGCCTGCGTGGCTGACCGTCACGACCATGTCTTCCTTCTGGATCAGCTCTTCCAGGTCGGTTTCATGCTCGTCGGCGATCAGTTCGGTGCGGCGTGGTGTCGCGTATTTCTCGCGGATGTCGACCAGCTCGGCGCGCAGCACGTGCATCAGTTCCTCGTGGCTGCTCAAAATCTTCAGGCATTCGCTGATATAGGCGCAAACCTCTTTCAGCTCGTCGCCGATCTTGTCGCGCTCGAGCGCGGTCAGGCGGTGCAGGCGCAGGTCGAGGATGGCCTTGGCCTGCGTGTCCGACATCTTGTAGGTGTTGTCATTCGCGACCGGATATTCGGGATCGTCGATAAGCGCGATGAGCGGCGCGACTGTCGCGGCCGGCCACTTGCGGGCGGTCAGCTGGTCCTTCGCGTCGTTCGGGTCTTTCGCCTTGCGGATGATGGCGATGATCTCGTCGATGTTGGCGACGGCGACGGCCAGGCCCGCCAAGACATGCGCGCGGTCGCGCGCCTTGCCGAGTTCGAAGATCGTCCGGCGGGTGATGACTTCCTCGCGGAAGTTCACGAAAGCCGAAATCATGTCCTTCAGGTTCATCAGCAGCGGACGGCCGTAATGCAGCGCCAGCATATTGGCGGGAAAGGAGGTCTGCAGGTCGGTGAACTTGAACAGCTGCTTCAGGACGACGTCGGGAATGGCGTCTTTCTTGAGCTCGATGACGACGCGCACGCCGTCGCGGTCGGATTCGTCGCGGATGTCGGAAATGCCCTCGATGATCTTCTCGCGCACGCATTCGGCGATGCGCTCCATCAGGCGCGCCTTGTTCACCTGGTAGGGGACTTCGTGCACGATGATGGCGGTCTTGTCCTTGCGCAGCTCCTCGAAAGATGTTTTCGCGCGCATGATGATGGAGCCGCGCCCGTTCTGGTAGGTGCCGAGGATGCCGTTGCGCCCGATGATCTGCGCGCCGGTCGGGAAGTCGGGGCCGGGGATGATGTTGATGAGGTCGTCGATCGTCACGTTCGGATTATCGACATAGGCGATGCAGCCGTCGACCACTTCGCCGAGGTTGTGCGGCGGAATGTTG
Source organism: Alphaproteobacteria bacterium (assembly GCA_025934695.1). GTDB lineage: Bacteria > Pseudomonadota > Alphaproteobacteria > Micavibrionales > UBA2020 > JAPWJZ01. The sequence goes on along the minus strand of JAICWS010000001.1, from coordinate 716,784 downwards.
GTCGCCATGCCGACCGCGATGCCGCCGGCGCCGTTGACGAGCAGGTTCGGGAACCGCGCGGGCAGGACGGTGGGCTCGGTGCGCTCTTCGTTATAGTTGGGGCGGAAATCGACGGTATCCTTGTCGATGTCGTCCAGCATGGTTTCGGCGGCCTTGGTCAGGCGCGCTTCGGTATAACGGTGTGCCGCGGGCGGGTCGCCGTCCATCGAACCGAAGTTACCTTGAGGATCGACCAGCGGCAGGCGCATCGAGAAATCCTGCGCGAGGCGCACCATGGCGTCGTAAATGGCCATGTCGCCGTGCGGGTGGAAATGACCCATCACGTCACCGACGATGCGGGCGGATTTTTTATAAGGCTTGGAGCTGTCGAACCCGCCTTCGCGCATCGCGAACAGGATGCGGCGGTGCACCGGCTTCAGCCCGTCGCGGACGTCGGGCAGGGCGCGGCTCACGATGACGCTCATCGCGTAATCGAGGTATGAACGCTGCATCTCCTCTTCGATGGTGACGGGCGAGATATCGGTCGGTTTGGCGGCGGTATTGTCGGTGGTCACTTAAGTTCTCCTGCCCCTCTAGGCGTCATTCCCGCGCAAGCGGGAATCCCGCTCCTGTGTGTACGAGATCCCCGCTTTCGCGGGGATGACGGAATAGCGTTAAAACAGTCACTTTTTTAGCATCTTTGCGGCATTCCACAAAGACATAAATATAGGACCAATGTTCACATAAGCAACTGCTATGCGCTTGAATTCAGGGGTGTTTTGTGAAAGGGTTTAGGCATGCTGCGTACCCGTCTCCTTTCCTGCGTTTTAATCCTGTTTGCGGCCTCGTTTTTGAGCGCCGCACCGGCCGTTGCCAGCCGTCCCGGTGGCGGGTCGGAGGGGCCCGACCAATGCACGGTCATGGGCGAAGTCACGGCCATCAAGGAGAACCATACGGCCGTCGTGCGCCTGAAAGAGATTGCAGGTTCGACGACCGAAAACGGCTGCAATGTAACAGGTGCCGCGAAAATGGCCGCCGCCAACACGGCGGTCTCCGTGCCCATCGACATCCAGCCCGCGCCGACGATCGCGGTGGGCGATGTGGTGTTCGTCAATGTGCGTTCCGACACGGACGTGGCACTGGAAACCTTCGCGCCCGGCGACTTCGTAATGAACCAGCTGATGGGCGAACTACAGCTCTATTTCGACAACCGCATCGAACGCTACCAGATCGTTTACGCGATCCGCACCTTCTTCGGCGTCCAGCATGTTATCGACGAGCTCGCGCCGCAGCTGATCAGCGAAACGGGCGAAAAACGCCTGTCCGCCGCGCTCATGCTGATCCTGCTCGCCGACAACAAGCAACCCGTGCCGCCCGATGCGCTCCAGCAGGCCCTGCGCATCGGCCTCATGGAAAGCCGCCAGTCGGCGGTCGGCAGCAGTATTAAATTATATCCCTGCGACAAGGCGCAGACCGTCAACGTGCTGATCGGCATTTTGCACGACAAGGAAGTCGCCGATCCCTTCGCGACCATCGTCGCGATCGGCGAAATGGGCGAGGAGGGGCGGCGTGCCATCCCGGACGCCATCGACCGCCTGAACGCGCCGAACCTGTCGCAGGTGCACGATGATGGCGATAAGATCCTCGCGGAGGCGGTGGAAAAGACCAAGTCGCAGGACAAGGCGGCGCACTTTTTCATGCAGCGCGTGAAGGACGGTACGCTGAAGGACAAGAATGGCCCGCTCGCCAAAGGCATGTGCCGCCTGCACACGGACAATGCGGACCTCAACGCCTGGTGCCACCAAAGCGGCGCCGCGCCGAAGACCTGCGCCGATGCGGTCGCGAAGATGAACAGTTTTCTTCAGTCGCTTGCTACAACCTGCCAGAAAGACGCGGACTGCGACGCCTATTATTTCCCCGTGGGCGGACCAGCCTGTCATGATCGCTGGTTTCTTCCCAAGGCCTCGGTCACGGACGCGGCTAAAACGACCGCCGAGAAACTCACGGCCCTCGTCCGCGTCAGCTGCCCAAAGGATTGGCAGGACAAGAGCCAGGACTGCGTCCCAACGGTGTCATGGCACGCCGTTTGCGATGCAGGCAAATGCGCAAATTTGAAGGAATAGGGCGGGACCGAAGTCCAGTTGGCGCGATGGGGGCCCGTATGCTCAAGGCAAGTAAAATCCTATAAAACGAATCGGGAATTGCGAATTCATACACGAACGGTAGAGAATTGGCGTTCGAAATATGTCCCGTAACTAGCTGAAATTAAGAGGAAATTTCGGTTACCGTTTGACGCTCCAACTTAACCGTGACAGGATTGAATTAACGAAAAGATAACGATTGAGGCACAGAAAATGAGCAAGCAGCGACTGACGTTCAAAGTGGACGGTGGATTGAAGAAACTGTCCGAGTTCTATTCTTCCAAGGGCAGCGAGGCTGCCGCGACTGACACCTATTGGAAGAACCCCGGCGCGCTGCTCGAAGCACTTTCCGTCGCGCCGTCGAAGGAAATCCGCATCTCGTCCGGCTACAAGCAGCTGGCCGACACGATGGGCGACGTCGACTTCGGCGCCTGGAGCGAGGAGGGCGTGCCGATGCTCAACGCCGGCCGTCTGGGCGATGACTTCGGCCAGGCTTTCACCAGCGTGTCCGTGGCCGTCGTGGTGGTCGTGATCACCGTAACCGTGACGAGCGGCTATAAGCCCGAGCAACCCGCGCAGCGCCTGCCGGTCCCCGGTGGCCCCAAGATGGCCGGCATCGCCGATATGGCGTTCCATGCCCAGGCCGTGGCGGAACAGGTCGGCTGGTTCTCGTAAAATAATCTTCTCGCAACAACCAACACGATAAACGCCAAAGGCGCGTGACGCCGAAGGCATGTCCGGAGGGACGCATCATGACCAAGCAGAAGTTAACTTTTAAAGTCGACGGGGGCCTCAAAAAGCTCGCCGGTTTCTATGCCACCGCGGAGAAGGAGGAAAAAGCAGCGGATATTTACTGGCAGAAACCGGAAGCGCTGCTTGAGGCCCTCGATGTCGCGCCCGCGAAGGAAATCCGCATTTCCTCGGGCTACAAGAAACTTGCCGACACGATGGAAACCATCGACTTCGAAAAATGGCACGGCAGCTTCGACCGCACGCGCGACGACGGCGACCTGAACATCCAGGAAACCGCCTTCACCTCGCTCTATCATGCGGTGGCCGGCGCCGACCGGGATGCGCTGCAGGCCGGTCGCCTCGGCGACAACTTCGGCCAGGCGATGACCGTCACCATCACGATGACCATGACAATGACGATCACCATCACGGTCACCATGACGATGACGGTCACCGTCACCAGCGGCTATAACAAGGACGAGCCCAAGCGCCTGCCCGTTCCGGGCGGTCCTTCCTTCGCTTCTGCGGCGGAACTCGGCGTGATGGCGCGCTATGCGCAGACGGTCGCCGACCATATCGGCTGGTTCGCTTAAAGCAACGGCATTCAGGAAGAATCCATGACCAAGCAGAAGCTGACATTCAAGATCGACGGAGGGCTGAAAAAGCTCTCCGCATTTTATGCGGGCGCGGCGGAAGATGCCGCGACGACCTACTGGCAGAGACCCTCCGCTCTGCTGGAAGCCCTCGCCGTCGCGCCCGCAAAGGAGATCCGCCTCTCTTCCGGTTACAAGAAGCTGGCCGATGCCTTGGACACGCTCGACTATGGACTTTATCACGAAACGCTTTCAGCGAAGGAGAGCAGCGCCTGCGGCACTAACGCGAATGTCTTTACCTCGCTCTGGCATGCGGTTTCCGGCCATGATGAATTGCAAGCTGGCGGCCTGACCGACGAGTTCAACGAAGGCCCCATCGTCGCGGTCGCTGTCTCCATGATTACGGTATCTGTTGCCTTCGTGAATTTGAGCGGCAGCAACTACAAGGACGAGAAGGACCGCGAGCAGCGCCCCGGCTACCGCGTGCCCGCCGGCCCGCGCTTCGCATCCACAGAACAGTTGCGCGACATGGCGCATCATGCTCAAATTGTGGCGGACCAGATTTCCTGGTTTTCCTGAAAGCCTGACCTAAATTAAGGTCCGCCATGACCGAACATGATCTCATTCAGCATCGCAACCTGACGCTGATGCTCACCTACCGGTGCAACGCGCAATGCGCGGAGTGCGGCACCTTTTCCAGCCCGCATGACAAGAACGACATTACGCTTGAAACCGGCCTGTCCGCCATCGACTGGGCGCATGATATCGGATTGAAGCAGGTCATCTTCACGGGCGGCGAGCCGTCCTTGCGCTGGGACGATCTCGTCAAATGCATCCGCCGCGCCAAGAGCTACAATATGTCGACGCGCATCGTCTCGAACGCGCAATGGGCGACCTCGCCCAGCGTCGCGGAAAAAGGGATCCGCGAGCTGATGGACGCGGGCCTCGACGAAATCAACTATTCGACCGGCGACGAGCATGTGCGCTTTATTCCTCTGCCGAACGTGCTGAATGCGGTGCGTGCCTCGGTGCGGGCGGGGATGAGCACCGGGCTGATGTTCGAGCTGCGCGCGAAGTCGCAGGTCGACGAGGCGCAATTACTAAAGGATATCGAAACGCTCGCGTCAAAAGAACTGATGGACAAGCATTTCACTTTCATCCGCTCGCCCTGGATGCCGATCCGTCCCGACAATGTCGCGGAATATCCCGACGGGCTTTACGCGAACAAGTCGAACGTCGCGCACCGCCGCGGCTGCGAAAGCGTTTTGTCGAACTATGTCGTGCAGGGCTCCGGCAAGATCGCGCCCTGCTGCGGCCTCGGCATGCGCACGGTGCCGGAACTCCAGATCGGCAATGCGCTCGAAAAACCCGAAAGCGGCCGCAACCCGCTGGCGCAGGCGATCGAAGACGCCGAAAGCGACTTGTTCCTCTACGCGCTGCACAAGATCGGCCCCGAGAAGATCGTCGCCTGGGCCGCGCAGAAAGACCCCAGCATCAAGTGGGAGAACATGTACGCGCACCGCTGCCAGGCCTGCATGCGCATCTACCGCGATCCGAAGGTGAAGGGCGTCATCATCGAGCATATCCAGGAACTGATGGCCGAAATGGTCTATGGCGGCATGGTCCTGCGGCGGTTCGAACAGCTCGCCGCCGACGCCTTGAGTGGCGAGCCCACGCAGGCCGAATTCAGCCATTATGTCTGATCGCGCGCCTCTGCCACCAAAGAGGTAAACGCCCTTTGGAACCATCCCTCTTTCAGCGCGATTGGCTTAACACACAACTTTGCGATGCAAGGAGGAGGAACAATGGCAGACAATTCCGATAACGGATTTCTGTACTTCATGGTGGGCGTGCTCGTCATCGGCCTCATCGGGCTCGGGTATTTCTATTACAATGGCGTGCCGGCCCGTAACGACACCGGCACGAACCTGATTATCAAGAACGAAAGCTCGGATAAAGTCCCGGTCCCGAGCAGCAGCAACACCACCATCAACAATAACGAAACCCCGAACGAAGCCCCGGCGCCGAAATACTAACGGCTGGGCTGATAACGATTTCGCCATCCCCGCGCCACACGCGGGGATGGCGCTTCGCATTTATAATCCTGTCACGGAATAATCCGACGGCCAGCTGACGGTCCAGTCGAGCTTGAGGTCCTTCTTCTCTTTCGGATCCATCTTCAATTGCCAGTTCAGCAGGCCTTTCACGTTGTCGGCGTCCGTGGTGTAGCCCGAAGTCGTAATATCCTTTTCCAGGTCGACGCGGACTTTCTCGTTGCGGGAGGCCGGGATCGCCTGCTTGACGACGATGTTCATCGGCGCATCGTGCAGGTTCTCCAGCGCTGTGACGGACCCGCGCTCGATCAGATTGTCCTTCGAGATGATGCCGGCTTCCTTTTTCTCGTCCTTGACCACGCTGTGCCGGACAGAGACCTGGTCGTCCACGCCGAAGAACAGGTCATGCTCCTGGCCGGGGCGCAACAGAGGCAGCGACGCCTGACCGACATAAGCGTTGTCACGGTAGAGGCTGGCCTGGCCGGGAAGAATGGAGGCGTCGCCTTTCAGCGTGGCCTCGACGACGAAAACGGCGTTGGTGCTGACCTGCGGCTCAATGCGGACTTCGAGTGTGCTGTCGAGGTCGAAGGCGCCGACTTTCAGCTTCACTTCGGAATTATCCGACGGTACCGTGCTGCCATCCGGCATCTTGTACTCCGCGACGAAGCCGCTGGTGTTGATCTCCGCCGGACGGAAGGGGACGGGGCCGAGGCGCATAACCGGCTGCGGGTGGATAGGCGTAACCATCGGCACGACTTCGGGCTGCTCGGCTTCTTTTCCCTCGGGCACCTGCTCCTGTTCCATCTTCACGCGCTTGGCTTCGGTTTTCGCGCGCCATTCGGCAAGAGCGTCGTTTGATCCGCCTGCTCCGCCCGCCGACATTCCTTGGGAAGCTCCCGGAGGTGGGTTGGGGGCGCCGTCGATCCAGCGCGTCGAAAGGTCGGGCAGGGCGCTGTCTCGTTGCGGCTGCGCGGTGGAGAGCGTCAATGACACATTGTTCCAGTCCTCGCCCGTCTGTTGGCGGACGACGCCGAACTGGTCAAGGGAGAGCTTGCCGCTGGTGATGCTCAGCCGCGCGTCGTACAGGGGATACCAGGTCGCACCGTCAGTCTGGTAGGTGAGGGTAACGCTAACATGCACCGGCTTTTCGGCTGCGAAGGGCACCATGACGGCATGATTGTGTCCGTTGCCGGTCGCTAGGCCCGAGGACGGATGCGCGAAGAATTCGATATGGTTCAGCTCCTGCTCCAGGGCGTCCATTTCCCGGCGGAGGCCGCGTTCCTTTTCCTGCTGTGCTTCAACGGACTTCAACGCGTCGCCGATGCCGGCGTAAATGCTCTGGGCGGCCTCCACCCATTGCGCAGGCTTCATCTCGGGCTGAATTGTCTTGTCATCCCCATGCCGGACCGCGACATCCTGGAACTTCGACAGGAACTCGACCTTGGATTGCAACGCCGTTTCCTCTGCAAAGACCAGCGCAAGCTGATCCCTTAAAGATTCGATCTTGGTGAACAGCTCCTTCTCGTGGGCGTCGACGTCGCGGCTCGGCGTGGTGTCCTTCACCGCGATGGAACCGAATTTCACGCCGTCGGGGCCTTTTCCTTCGACGTGAACGGAATTGGGGAAGACGCCGCGCGGCAGTTCCTTGAAGACGAGCGTATTATTTCCGGCAGGAAGATCAATTTCCGCGATGCGTGTGACGGTCGCCTTGTCGTTATAGACAGTGACGGCGGTGATCTTGCTGTCGGCGATGACCTTGCCCGAAAACAACGCTTCCTCTTCGCGCCGCTGTTCGTCACGGGCGGCCTGCATCTGCAGCACATTGTTCCATCCCGCTTGAAGGAGTTTCGCTTCCTGGTCGGCGGCTTCCTGTTCCATCATCGCCTGCAGTTGCTCGGGCGTTTGGGACGCGCTGCCGTTTACGTTAGCACCGAGAGGAAGCTCACTGGCAGGTCCAAGTCTTGCCGCATGGATCTTCGCCTGGAACTGTTCAAACGTGTCACCAACGCTTGCCTCGTGCGCATATCCGGTGGCCGTGCTTGCCAACGCGAAAAGAATAGATGCCAGCAATAATTTTTTCATGAAACACCCCAAAACCTTTTCAATTCTTCGCAGAAAAAGCTTAAGCTGCGATTAATTCTGAGGCGTCGCGCAGAGATCGTTTCGCGAAACGCCTGTTCTCGGTGAAGGCGCGGCACCTGCGCCCCTTTTTCATTGAAATCACTCGATTTATTTTTGGAACTCAACGCTTGCCTTTTATCCTGATTATGGCTAATCTCTGCCGGATTAGGAAAAATCTGAACCGGACGGGATTCCACCGCGTGCCTTATTCAAGAGCCGATGAGATGTACGAAAAGCTGAAGGCGATGCGTGCGCAGAAGCAGCAGCTTCAGACGGCCGTTCCGCGTCCGCCTGCTAGCACGTCGGCGGTGTCGACGGCGGCCTCGAAGATGTCGGCGCGGCTGAGGAATTTCTGGCGCGACATTAAATATAACTGGAAATACGGATCGCACACGCCTGAAAAGCCGGCCGGCTTCCTGATGCGCTCCTTTAAGAAGGCGCTGATCCTGACCACGGGCACCAGTGTGCTCGCCCTTGGCATGTCGCTGACCATGGGCAACTGGGCGGAGCGCACGTACAGAAGCCTGTTCCGTCCAAATCCCTTCACCCTGTCGCTGACGACCGACGAGCCCCGCACGGAAGACAAGGTTGCGCCGCTCTTCGAAGGCTCGTCCGAGGTCATGCGCATCATTTCCATGCAGGAAGACCTCATGACGCTGGGTTATCCCCTGAGCGACTGCGGCGCGAACGGCAAGTATCTTCAGCAGGAGAAGGTGGCGCTCAACTGGTTCCGCGGCTCGCTCGGCATGCCGGCATCCGACTTCGCGGACGGGCGTACCTTGCGTCTTCTGCATGAACAGGCGCAGAAGCGCCGCGAATTGCAGGGCGAATTCGGCGGCACCTCGCGCCATCAGACGGTTTTGCGCAAAAGCTTCGTCAATCCCAGCCTGCCCGAGAAGATGCGTATCCGCAGCGTACAGGCAGACCTGCTGCAGCTCGGCTATAAGGTTGGCGCCTGCAGCATGAACGGCGTCATGACTGACCAGGTGGTGGCCGATGTCGCGCAGTTCCAGGAAAAATATCCGGGGGTGCTGCTGCCCAACGGCGAGGTCGATTACAAGACCGAACAGTTCCTGGAGGCCGCCGCGCGCAAGTCGATGGCCGACACCGGCCTGCTCGACGCCGCCAAGGCGCAAGGGCTCGACGATTTCTCGGCCATCGTCAACGGTCAGCAGATGACGGGCGACGAGCTGCATGCGACGGCGGTCAAATATGTTCGGCGCGGCGCGCCCGAATATGTAGTACAGGCGGTGGTCGAGGCGGTCGAGAAGGCGGGCTTCGACTTCGATTACATGATGCAGATCGCCTCGCACGAAAGCGGCTACAAGCCCTGGGTCGGCGCGGATACGAGCTCGGCCTACGGCACCTTCCAGTTCACCGACGGCACCTGGCTCAATGTCTTCAAGTCCTACGGCGACAAATATGGCTATGGCGAGCTGACGCGCAAAATCTCGGGCGGCCGCATCAACGCGCCTCCGCAGGAAGCGAAATATATCATGGATCTGCGCAACGATCCGAAGGTCTCGGCGCTCATGGCGATCGAATTCTCCAAGGCCAACCTGCAATACCTGCAGGACAATGTCGGCGGCCCTATCGGCAAGACCGAGCTCTATCTCGCCCACTTCCTGGGCGGGGGCGGGGCATCGAAATTCATCACCGAATTCCGCCGCGACAACACGCAGCCCGCCGTGAAGTTCTTCGCGCAGGAAGCATCGGCGAATAAGACGATATTCTACGACGGCAGTGGCCGCGCGCGTTCGCTGGGCGAAATCTACACCGGCTTCGCGCGCCGCTTTCCGGGCGGGCAGGCGCTGCGCATGGTCGCGCCGCATACGCCCACGAAACTGACCGCGACAACCGCCGCGCCGAAACAGACGTTTGGATAAATGAGGTAACTGATGTTCGCATTCGTTAAAAAATATACGCGCCGACTGGCGATCACCGCCACGACCCTGACACTTGGCGTTTTCCTGGGTCCCACGGTCTATGAGGCCATGCATAACGAGAACACGCAGGACCGCATCGAGACGGCGATGAGCAAGATCGCGCAGGAACAGGCTTTTGCCTGCGACCCGAATGCGGCGGGTGCGCTCAAAGACACGCGCGACAAGAAAATCCCCGAGGTGCTGAACGCCGCCTACGGCAACCTCAATCCCGGCTGGGGCCAGCCACTTGGCCTGTTCTCCTCCGGCATCCGCCGTCTTAGCAACGACGCGCCCTGGGCCGCGCGTTTTGTCTCCAAACACATCACCACGCTGTCGGGCGATTTCTACAGCGGCAATTATTCGACCGCGCTCGACGACCTGCAAAGCTATACGACGGCGCTGGCCTCTCTGGGCGTCGGCGTCTGCTTCGACCAGAACCTCTCCAAAATCGGCGCGGGCTCGGCCTATGTGCGCGACGTCGGCATCCTCACGCTCAATCCCGACCTGTCGCCCGGCGACATGGTCGAGCATGCGCGCCGCCAGATGCAGCGCCTGAACCAGGAACTCGTCCTGCCCTATGAGCGCACGATCAAATCCGCCAACGACCTGACCAGCACCTTCAACGAGCGCTTCACGCAGATTCGCCTGATGACCGCGACGCTCGATGGGCCGGTCGTGACGCTGCCGCAGGTGAACGGCATCCATGCCGACTTCGTCGATGTACCGCGCAAAAACTACAATCCGCCGCTGCTCCGCCAGCCGCCCATCGAACAGCCCAAGCCGACCGCCGCCACGCCGGAACCCGCAGCGCCCGCGAAGCACGGCAGAGCGCCGAAGGTGAAGCCGTAACGGACTTGTCATTCCCGCCTGCTTGAGAACGACGATAAGTTTATGGAAAAATTTGTCAGTGCCTTTCACGAACCAACCGTGACCCGCCCGCACCATCGCGCATAAAATTTCGAAAATATGGCAATGGGGGCTTGCTATGCTCTTATATTTTAGGCACATTCCTGCCACCCAAAAAGAGACTCATCCCACGAGGGGCAACCAAGAGGAATAAACAATGTCTTTTGATATCCAGACAATCGTGCTTGCGTCGGGCGTTCTGGCGCTGCTGTACGGCATCCTGACCAGCTTCCAGGTCATGTCGGCTTCCGCCGGCAATGCGCGCATGCGCGAAATCGCCGCCGCCATCCAGGAAGGCGCGGGCGCTTACCTGAACCGCCAGTATTCGACCATCGCTGCTGTCGGCGTCGTCGTCGGCATCATCCTGGGGGTGAGCCTCGGCGTACAAGTGGGCGCGGGCTTCGCCATCGGCGCCATCCTCTCGGGCGTCGCCGGTTATGTCGGCATGAACGTCTCGGTGCGCGCGAACGTGCGCACCTCTGACGCCGCGCAGCACGGCCTTCAGGACGCGCTGACCGTCGCCTTCCGCGCGGGCGCGATCACGGGCCTCCTCGTCGTCGGCCTCGGCCTCCTGGGCGTCGGCGGATATTACTTCTACCTCCATGGCAAGCACACCGAAACCCGTCAGATGCTCGAAGCGCTCGTGGCGCTCGGCTTCGGCGCGTCGCTGATCTCGATCTTCGCGCGTCTGGGCGGCGGCATCTTCACCAAGGGCGCTGACGTCGGCGCCGACCTCTGCGGCAAAGTCGAATCCAACCTGCCCGAGGACGACCCCCGCAACCCCGCCGTGATCGCCGACAACGTGGGCGACAACGTGGGCGACTGCGCGGGTATGGCGGCCGACCTGTTCGAAACCTACGCCGTGACCATCGTCGCAACGATGCTCATCGCGGCCAGCGTTTTCAAGGACACGGACCTTGCCCTGATGATGGAACTGCCGCTGGTCATCTGCGGTCTTTGCATCATCTCCTCGATCATCGGCACCTTCTTCGTGCGCCTCGGCAGCTCGGAGAATATCATGGGCGCCCTTTATAAGGGCCTCATCGTGACGGGCGTCATTTCGATCGGCCTGATCTACTGGGCGATCGTGAACTACATCGGCCTCAAGCATGAAATCCCGCTGACCTCCGGCGGCACGGTTTCGGGCCTGCAGCTGCTGTATTGCGCGCTCGACGGCCTCGGCGTGACCGCGCTGATCGTCTGGATCACCGAATACTACACCTCGACCTCGTTCCGCCCGGTCCGCTCCATCGCGAAAGCGTCGGAAACCGGCCACGGCACGAACGTGATCCAGGGCCTTGCCGTCTCGCTCGAGGCGACCGCGCTCCCTGTGATCGTGATCTCGATCGGCATCTATATCGCCTACAACTCGGCCGGTCTCTACGGCATCGCGTTTGCGGCGACCACCATGCTGGCGCTTGCCGGCATGATCGTCGCGCTCGACGCCTATGGCCCGGTCACCGATAACGCCGGCGGCATCGCCGAGATGTCGGAACTGCCGAAGAAAGTCCGCGTCGTCACCGACGCGCTGGACGCGGTGGGCAACACGACCAAAGCCGTGACCAAGGGCTATGCCATCGGTTCGGCCGGCCTTGCGGCGCTCGTGCTGTTCGCGGCCTTCACGCAGGAACTGCAGCACTACTTCCCCAACAAGACCATCACCTTCCCGCTGAACGAACCCTTCGTCATCATCGGCCTGTTCCTGGGCGGCATGCTGCCGTATCTGTTCGGCGCGATGTCGATGACGGCCGTGGGCCGCGCTGCGGGCTCGATCGTGATCGAGGTCCGCCGCCAGCTGCGCGAGATCAAGGGCATCCTGGAAGGCAAGACCAAGCCGGAATATGGCCGCGCCGTCGACATGCTGACCAAGGCCGCAATCAAGGAGATGATCATTCCCTCGCTGCTGCCGGTGCTGTCGCCCATCGTCCTGTTCTTCGTCGTGTACTATGTGACGGGCGCGGGCCAGGGCTCGATTGAATCGGCGTTCCAGTGCGTCGGCGCGATGCTGGTCGGCACGATCGTGACGGGCATCTTCGTCGCCATCTCGATGACCTCGGGCGGCGGCGCCTGGGATAACGCCAAGAAATACATCGAGGAAGGCCACTTCGGCGGCAAGGGCTCCGAAGCCCACAAGGCCGCCGTGACCGGCGACACCGTCGGCGATCCGTACAAGGACACCGCCGGCCCCGCGGTCAACCCGCTCATCAAGATCACCAACATCGTGGCGATCCTCTTGGTGGCGGTTGCGGCCAAGATGCTGGCGACCCCGTAACTAAAAAGTCCGCTTTTCAAAGCGACAAAGAACCCCTCCGGCGACGGCGGGGTTTTTTGTCGGAGCGCGAACGCGTATAGTGGCTGCGGCAGGGCAGGGAGAGACGAAGACAAGTGAAATTAACCGCGCGCATCCTTGTGTGGCTCCTCACCTTGTGTCCGGCGGCGGCGCTGGCGCGGTCGCCTTATATCGTCGACGATGCGGGCATCACCGATGCCGGCCAGATTCAGATTCCGGGCTGGTTCAGCCGGAGCGATAAAGGGGAAGACCTCGGCGTTGCGGCAATGCAGTTCCAGACTCTGAAGAATTTGGAAACGACGCTCCAGGCGGCCCGGGACATCGGCAACGGCAACGATGTGACGCAGCTGACGCTGCAGGAAAAATATCTCTGGCACCCGGCGGCGGACGGGTGGACCAGCAGCTTTGCCGGGGGCATCAATTACGACACAGTTGCAGGAAAAGTTTCCGGCGGTTATGCCTACGCGCCATTTACATTCGCCGTCAATAAAGCCGTCAACCTGAGCCTGGACGCCGGCTGGCAGTACGCGAACGGCACGGACAAGAATTACGCGACCTGGGGCGCGAATGTCGCGCTGAAGGCAACCGATGCGATCGGCTTGACGGGTGAAGTCTTCGGCAAAAACACGGGCCGGCCGGGCGAGCAGGCGGGGATCAGCTGGCAGAATGCAGGCCAGTCGTTCATCGCGGACGCCGTATACGGCCGCGACATCGATGGCAATCCTGGCAATTGGGGCACAGTTGGCCTGACGTTCGTATTTTAGACTTTACATATTTACATAACTATTATATGCTGGCCGGATGTCTACGCAACAGGCCAACTTTAATGCCGCTTCCATACCGCCGTCGCCGCAGTTCACTGCGGCCTTCTTTGCGGCTGTCGAAAATGACGAGTCTTCGAAGGTGCGCGACATGCTGGAGGCCATGCCCTCGCTGCTGGAAGCGCGTGACGGGACCGAAGCCACGCCATTAATGGCCGCCTCCAAAAAAGGCAGCGACGCGGTGATCAGCCTGCTGATCGAGGCGGGGGCGGATATCCATGCCGCCGACAAGGCCTCGATGAATGCTCTCTGCTATGCCGCATACAATGGTCACCAGGCGGCCTGCACGCTGCTGATGGAGCGGGGCGCCGATCCTTCGGAAACCGGTGAGTTCCGGGCAAGCGCAATCTCTTACGCGCGTGCCGGGGATTTTTTTGCCTTAAGCGATTACCTGAAGCGCGCGGCGGAAAGCCTGTCCGATATCCGGCGCGCGGACTGGGCGGAAAAGCCCGTCGACATCGGGACAGGCCAGCCCGTCCAGCCGATGAAGCGCCTGTCGCTCAAGCTCAAATCCTGATCGTCAGGGGCCGGAGCTCTGCTTCTTGTCATCTTTGTTGAATTTGCCGAGGTCGCCGATGAACTGCTGCGCGGCGGTGTACTGCTTGCCGGCGGTCGGGGTAACGCGGCTCTGGAATTCGACGTTCTGGGCCAACTTGTTGTCGAGCACCGTCACGCCGGTCACATGGTCGGTCGCATCGAAAGTGACCTTGATCATCTGGCGCTTGTCCAGCTTCGGCGCGAAAACGCCTTCCTGGGTATCGGTTTCGCCGATGTAATACCAGGTGTTGTTATCGAACGGGGCGACGGTGGTCGGCGGGCCCCAATAGGATTCCACATCCGCCCGCGTCGAATTGCCCGCGGTGATCTGCTTGAGCTTGCTCTGGGACAGCATGTTGCCGTGGGTCGCCACATTGGGCGTGCATGCCGACAGGCCCAGCGCCAGAAGGGCGGCACAGGCAATGTTCCGAAGAGTGAGCATGGGGACTTCCTTTATGCGCATATCGTTATTTTTATAAGGTTTTGGCCCTGAAAAGACAAGGTTAATAAGGAAATCCTTTGTTTTGAAACCAAAAAAGTGTATATAACACGGTAATTTCGAGGACTAGCAGGCAATGACGGGACATACAGAATTTTCGCGCTTGATCGCGATTGAGGGCATTACCCCCGACAAAGTCAGAAAAGAAACGGTCGAGGCAAGCGTGGAAGAATGCGCCGCCCTGGCCCGGCGTTTTGACCTGCGCGAACTCTCCGACCTGAAGGCGAAGATCAATATCCGCCGCGTCACCGGTGGCCCCGCCATCCGCGTCGAGGGCGAGTTCGAGGCCGAAGTCATCCAGACCTGCGTCGTTTCCCTGCAGGACGTCCATGCCCATATTTCCGGGCATTTTGACACTTTCTTCACCGAAGAGACCAAAGGCACCGCGGGCGAACCCGATATCACCGTCGATGACGATGAAACCTCGCCGGAAATGATCACCAACGGCATGATCGATCTTGGCGAAGTCGTGGCCCAATACCTGTCGCTGGAGCTTGATCCTTATCCCCGCGCACCGGGCGTCAGCCTCGCGGCCCAGCTGGCCGAGGTGGGGCAGGAGGTGCGCAACAGCCCGTTCCGCGTCCTCGAGGGGCTGAAAAAAGACGAAAAGCAGGCCAAAAAACCGGCACCCACGTCCAAAAAAGACGATATCAAGGGTGCCAAGGCCAAAAAACCCGCCAAGGCTGCCAAGCCTGCAAAGTCTAAAAAGGGCAAGGCGAAGTAACGCCTTAAGATTCTGAAAAACATTTTCATTGCTTCCCGGCCTATGATAGCGTCATGGCATCCAGTGACGAACGAACAGGGCATGCCATGAGCAAGCTGGGCCGCCGCCTCAAACACGTCTTTTGCGCCGCCGCCGCGACGGGACTGCTCGTTGGCGGCTGCATCAGCCATAGCGGACTCGAAGGCCGCGGGCTGACATCCGGCGAAACCGCCTTGGCGCGCTCCGTTTTCGGCGAGACGGTCGACTACGGCAAGGTGCACGTCTATGAAGGCGCTCCCAAGGTTGCGGGCATTTTCCCGCTGAGCCAGCACGGGCTCGGCGCGATCACGCCCTGCGGCGACATTTATCTCGTCGGCAAGAATTGCCAGCAGCCCGATCTCTCCAAAGCGGGCGAGAAGCAGCGGAAGCTCCTGATCCATGAAATGACGCACGTCTGGCAATACCAGCAGGGGCAGCATGTCGAATGCGACGCGGTGTTCCTCTACGTCAGGAGCGGCTTTAACTACAACAGCTGCTATGCCTATGACCTCGACGGCCGGCGGAAGTTCGCCTCGCTCAACATCGAACAGCAGGCGCATATGGTCGAGGATTATTTCGCGCTGCGTGACCAGAAGGCACGGGCCGTCCCCGACCGCGCGGTGAAAATGGCGAAGTTTGAGGCCATGCTCAAACCCTGCCTGCCCCTGTCCGACAAGCCCTGCGCGCCGCAAAAGCCGCGGTAGAAACCCGCATCCGCGGAAGCAAATTATCTTTTGAAAGCGGGTAAAAAGTTTGCCCACCTGCGCCATTCTTTCTCTATACTCGCCCAACGAGGGAAAAGGACATGTCAGCCGAAACGGAACAGCCGCATAGCAAGGAATTCGCCATTCTCATGGCGCTGCTTATTTCCGTGGTCGCAATCTCCATCGACGCCCTATTGCCGGCGCTGGGTACCATCGCGAAGGACCTGCAGCTCGCGAACCCCAACCATGCCCAGTACATGATCGTCGCCCTGTTCGGCGGCATGGCGGTGGGGCAGCTGATCAGCGGCCCCCTGTCGGATGCGCTCGGGCGCAAGAAGGTGCTTTATTGGGGCATCGGCCTTTATTTGTGCGGGAGCCTGTTGTGCTTCCTCGCGCCGCAGTTCGGCCTGTTGCTCATGGGCCGCGTGATCGAGGGCTTGGGCGTTTCGGCGCCTTATGTCTCCGCCGTCTCCGTCGTCCGCGACAAGTATGAGGGCCGCGCGATGGCGCGCATCATGTCGATCGTGATGATGATTTTCATCATGGTGCCCGCAGTCGCGCCGAGCATCGGGCAGGGGATCCTCCTGGTCGCCTCCTGGCGCGCCATCTTCGTCCTCTATCTCTTCTATTCCGTCGCGGTGACAAGCTGGATTTATTTCCGGCTCGAGGAAACGCTGCCGCCGGAAAAGCGCATCCCGTTCCATGTGCCGAACATCCGCAACGGTTTCGCCGAAGTCTTCCGGAACCGGCCGACCATGTGCTACATGGCCTGCATGGGCATCAGCTTCGGCAGCCTGATCGGCTACCTCAATTCCTCGCAGCAGATTTTCCAGGTCCAGTTCGGCGTCGGCAAGCTCTTCGCGCTGTATTTCGGCGGCCTCGCGCTCGTCCTCGGTGTCGCGTCGCTCCTGAACTCGCGCTTCGTCGAGCGCCTGGGCATGCATTATATCTGCGAGCGCGCCTTCGCCTATATCGTCGCCTCGTCGCTCGTATTCTTCGGCGTGAACCTCGCGGTCGAGGTGCAGATCTGGATGTTCGTCATCTATGCGGCGGGGTTGTTCTTCTGCTTCGGCCTCGTCTTCGGCAATCTGAATGCGCTGGCGATGGAGCCCATGGGGCATATCGCGGGCATCGCCTCGGCGATTATCGGCTCCGTCTCCTCGATCATGTCGATGACGCTGGGCGCGGTGATCGGCCAGCTGTATAACGGCACGCTCATTCCCATGACGCTGGGCTTCCTCGTCCTTGGCGCGGCGGCGCTCGTGATTTTGCTTTATACCGAGCGTCCCGACATGAAGGTCGGCGTGCCCGCGAACGCGGACTAAAGCCCCGCATTCTGAAAACTTTTACGTGTATTTCCTTATGCCTCGCGCTGTGATAGCGTTTCTGCATCCACATTTTCGAACGCAAAAAAGGCCAGTGCATGAGCAATCTACCACGCCGCCTGAAGCATATTTTTTACAGCGCGGCCACGGCCAGCAGCCTGATGCTGGGCGGTTGCGTAAGCGCCGGCGGTCTTGCGCCCCGTCCGCTGACGCAAGGTGAGACCAACATGGCGCGCTCTGTCTTCGGAGACAGCATCGATTACAACAAGGTGCATGTCTATAACGGCGCGCCGAAAATCGCGGGCATTCTGCGCCTCAGCCATACCGGCCTTGAGGCCATCACGCCCAACGGCGACATCTATATCGTCGAAAAGGACGCGCAGCTGGGCGACCTGTCGGAAGCCAGCCCCGCCAAGCGCAAAATGCTCATCCATGAAATGACACACGTCTGGCAGCACCAGCATGGGGTGAACGTCGAGAAAGACGGGATCATTCTTTTCATCAAGAGCGGCTTCAACTACGACAAGGCCTATGCCTACGATATCAACGGCAATCTCAAGTTCGAGTCCCTGAACATCGAGCAGCAGGCGCATATGGTCGAGGATTACTTTGCCCTGCGCGAGATGCCGGCCGACCAGGCGCCCGTCGACCGCGCCCAGAAAATCGCGAAGTTCGAGGCGATCCTGAAGCCTTACTTCCCGCTGGCCGACAGTTCCGTGGCAAAGCCGCCGCCGGCCCAGGCCTCGCCGCCGCCATCAGCGTAGGAATGAAACAAAATAACCCTAACCCCGGCGGAAGCCGGGTTAGGGTATTGAATTAACATAATATTAACATTCCTGTCGTATAGTCTAAATGCCGGACATGCGTTTGCATGTGCCGGAACTTCGAGACGGTATGATGGAACAGGAAGAAGCTTCATTGTCGTTCAACAGCGCTGCGCCTGCGAAGGAAGAGAAATCAGCCTTCGAAAAGGCGCTGAAGGCGCGTTTCAAGCCTGACACCGTCACCCAAATCCTCGACACGCTGGAAAAGATGCAGATACCGCTGCCGCAGGACGACACGCAGTATCTGACCAGCCAGGAAGGCGTGCTTATCTTCTCCAACCGCCACGGCGTGATGCTGCGCATCGAGAAGGAATGGGGCGGCATACCGGACGATGAAGGCTTTCTTATCGGCACCGCCGTCCGCGCCAACGACAGCGCCTGGATGCTGCAGCCCTTGGGCGCGGTGAAGACGGGTGAAGCCGTCGTCGAGATCATCCCCGGCATTCATTACGAGTCCAACGACGCGGAAAGCCGCAAGCTGTACTGGAAGATGTGGGCTGACGGATATAGCTATTGGGACGACCGGATCGACAATATCGGGCGCCTGCCGAAACTGCCGGGACCGGACGTCGCTGTCATCGTCGACCGGCTGGCGGCGTCGCAGCTTCACTCCGGCCTCGAGGCCGCCCGGCGCGCGCTCGAAGTCCTGAAGGGCGAAAGGAACCTCTATAAATACCGCAGCCCGATCCGGGTCGAACCGTCTCCCAACAGCGACCTGCGGCAGGAATGGGACCAGATGGTCGAGGAAGTGCTCAAGCGCAAGCCGTCCATCGAAGGCGCTTCAAAATATGACGTGGAAAGTTACGAAGCCTTTAAACGCGATTACAAATCCTTCTGGCCCGACGGGCAGAAGGCACCCGACTTTGTGCTGTCGGAAGACAAGCGCCTGATGCTTCACCGGACCATGAGCCTGCTCGTGGCGGATATGCTGAAAGGCAATACGAAATCACGCGAGGCGCTGGGCGCGGAGGATCCGCAGGAAATCCTGTGGGGCGACCTGAAGAAGGCCTTCCAGGACGCCTGGCCCAATCCGCAAAAAATGGGAGAGTTCTGGACGAAGGTCCTGGCCGCGAAGGACGAGGGCCGACTGGTCACCGGCTGGAACGAGCTTCACTCCAACGATCCCTATAACAAAACCACCAAGGCCCAGCAGGCCGCCGCAGCCTATGCCGAATTATCCGAAGCGATCGGCGGGCGGGCCAAGGTTCTCGACGGTGGTCGGCGGCAGGCGACGCCGGATCTCGCGTAACAGCGGATACTTTTGAATTATGTAAATTAAAAGCCATTACTTGCCTTTCCCGCAATGGTTTCTAATTGAAAAGCTGGCGAAAACAGGTATTGATAGACCGATTTTTCTTGCCTTAAGGGACTGCTTTGTTTATGTAATAAAGCCCCCTTGGTGAGAGTGACGGGCTTTAAAAAACGAGAAAGAGTATCGAGCTATGGCAGTTCCAAAGAAGAAAACCTCCAAAATGCGCCGCAACATGCGCCGTTCTCACCACGCGCTGAAGTCGCCGACGGTGGTCGAAGACAAGCACACGGGCGAGTGGGTGCGTCCGCACCATGTCGACCGCAAGACCGGCATGTACAAAGGCCAGCAAGTCATCGACGTTGATTAAGCGCGTCGGACTTCTCCTTCCTTAAAAAACTTTCCCGGGTATCATCGCTTTGCGCAATGGTCTGGTCATATCCTTAGACGGTATGGGCGGGGATAAGGCCCCCCAGATCGTCGTCGAGGGCGCTCACCTTGCGCGCGAAAAATACCCGCAGGCAAAATTCATCATTTACGGCGACGAGGCCCAGCTGCGCCCCCTCATCAAGAAGTATGAGGGACTGGACAGCGTTATGGAGCTCCGCCACACGCCCGACCGCGTGACGGCTCACGACAAGCCCGCGCAGGCCCTGCGCTCCGGCCGCAACTCCAGCATGCGTCTCGCCATCGACGCCGTCGCCAAGGGCGAGGCGGATTGCGTCGTCTCCGCCGGCAATACCGGCGCGCTCATGGCCATGGCCAAATTCAGCCTGAAAGTGATGCCCGGCATCCACCGCCCGGCGATCGCGACTTACATGCCGACGAAGGTCCCGAACCATGGGACGATTTTCATGGACCTTGGCGCCAACGCCGAATGCTCTTCACAAAACCTTTTGGAATTCGCGGTGCTTGGCGGCGTGTTTTCGCGTGAAGTCTTCAAGCGGGCGGAGCCGCGCATCGCGCTGCTCAACATCGGCTCGGAAGCCATGAAGGGCGATGAGCTCGTCAAGGCGGCCTCCGAAGTGTTCCAGCAGGCGCATCTGCCCGGCAAATATGTCGGCTATGCCGAGGGCGACGAGATCATGACCGGCGACTTCGACGTCATCGTGACGGACGGTTTCACCGGCAACGTCACTTTGAAAACAATGGAAGGCACGGCCAAGCTCATCAAGCACATGATGAAGGAAGCCTTCAACTCGTCCTGGCTCGTCAAGCTGGGATTGCTCTTCTGCCTGCCCAGCCTGCCGGGTCTCGCCATTATTTATTTCGCCTTGAAGAAATTCTCCAAACGCATTGATCCGCGGTACTATAACGGCGCGAGCCTGCTCGGCCTCAAAGGGCTTTGCATCAAGAGCCACGGCGGCACCGATGGCATCGGCTTCGCGAACGCGATCGGCGTGGCCGCGGGCCTTGCCGTCGGGCGCTTCACCGACAAGGTGGAAACCGAGCTGCGCCGCCTCGGCTTCGAGGGCCAGCCGGAACCCCAGCCCGAAGGAGCCGCCTGATGCGCCGTTCCGTCATCACCGGCTGCGGCTCGTACCTGCCGAAAAAAGTCCTCACGAACAAGGAACTCGCGACGATGGTTGATACATCGGACGAGTGGATCCTGCAGCGCACGGGCATACAGCAGCGCCACATCGCGGGCGAGGGCGAGAAGACCTCCGACATGGCGACCTTCGCCGCGCAGGCCGCGATGAAGATGGCGGGCGTGACGGCGCAGGACATCGACGCGATCTTCCTCGCCACCACGACGCCCGACAATACTTTCCCTGCGACGGCCGCGACGGTGCAGTCGAATATCGGCATGCATGACAAGGGCTTCGCCTTCGACATTCAGGCGGTATGTTCGGGTTTCATCTATGCGCTCGCCACCGCCGACAATTTCATCAAGGCGGGGCAGGTGAAGCGTGCGCTCGTCATCGGCGCGGAACATTTCACCTCGCTTATCGACTGGAAAGACCGCACCACCTGCGTGCTGTTCGGCGACGGCGCCGGCGCAGTCGTGCTTGAAGCGAATGACAACGGCAAGGGCACGAAGGACGACCGCGGCATTCTCTCGACGCATCTTCACTCGCAAGGCGAACTTCGCTCGCTTCTCTATGTGGATGGCGGGCCTTCTTCGACCAAAACCGTAGGCCATGTGCGCATGAACGGGAAGGAAGTCTTCCGCCATGCCGTCACCCGCATGAGTGAGGCGATTATGGAAGCCATGCGCGCCAACGACGTCGACCCGTCCGAGATCAAATGGCTCGTCCCGCACCAGGCAAACAAGCGCATCATCGACGCCACGGCGGAGAAGCTCAATCTCTCGCCCGACAACGTGGTTGTGACGGTGGCGCAGCACGGGAACACCTCGGCCGCCTCCATTCCGCTCGCGCTCTCGGTGGCCGTGAATGATGGCCGAATCCAGCGCGGCGACCTGATTCTCATGGAAGCGATGGGCGGCGGACTCACTTGGGGCGCGGCTCTCGCGCGCTGGTAAAATACCCCTTGCGACTCGGCCCAAATCGAGGGAATCCGCGATTCTTTTTGGCG
Source organism: Alphaproteobacteria bacterium (assembly GCA_025934695.1). GTDB lineage: Bacteria > Pseudomonadota > Alphaproteobacteria > Micavibrionales > UBA2020 > JAPWJZ01. The sequence goes on along the minus strand of JAICWS010000001.1, from coordinate 694,804 downwards.
CGGTTATCCACTGTAAAATTTTGATTCAAATCCTTGTATTGACTAATAAATCGTGAATCGATAGCGTATGACTCAACGGACATTTTTGAAGGTGTCATATTATGAGCAATAGCCAAACGATTACCCGCGCAGATCTCAGCCAGGCTGTGTACGAACAGGTTGGCCTGTCGAGGAACGAGTCTGCCGATCTCGTCGAAACCGTCCTCGAGGAAGTCTGCAAGGCGCTGGAGCGCGGCGAGATGGTCAAAATCTCGTCCTTCGGCACCTTCCAGGTGCGCAGCAAGCGCCAGCGCATTGGCCGCAACCCCAAGACCGGGGAAGAAGTGCCAATCCTGCCGCGCCGCGTGCTGACCTTCCGCGCGTCGAACGTTCTCAAAGAGCGCATCAATAAAGAGACCGCCGAGTAATTCTGTTATCGAAGCAACAGTATCCCTTAGGAATCTCCTTTTATGACTGCTAACCAATCTTCACTGAAGCCCGAACTGCAACCTGAATTAGCCCCGGACCAGGCGACTCAGAAACTGCCCAACCGCCGTCCGATGAAGCAAAAGGTCTCGCCGCAGAAGTCGGCGGGCGCTTTCCGTACCATTTCGGAAGTGGCTGACGACCTGAACGTCGAACAGCACGTCCTGCGCTTCTGGGAGACCAAGTTCACGCAAGTGAAGCCGCTCAAGCGCGGCGGCGGCCGCCGCTATTACCGCCCGGAAGATGTGGAGCTTCTCAAGAACATCCACCACCTTCTTTACCAGGAAGGTTATACGATCAAGGGCGTGCAGAAGCTCCTGTCCGCCAGCCGCGGCAACCTGAACGCGCGCGTGGGCGAAGAGGCCTCGCCGATCGCGAAAGCCGTCCACAAGAACAAGGACGAGCTCAAGTCGATGCTGGACGAACTCAAGTCCATGCGGAAGCTGATCGGCTAATATTCACCGAATTCTCAACCAAAGCCGGCAGCAACCCTGCCGGCTTTGGTTTTTTCATCGCTTCTAAAACCATCCCGGCTTTCGCCGGCATGGGTTAATTGCCTTTTTTGTGGAACGTTGGGCATATTGCCATATTCTGCATTTCCTGCTATCACAATGGCTTCGAGGTAGGAACATGACGACACTGCGTAAAGGCGATTTTGCGAAGGCGCTGAAGCTTTCCGAACAATTCAACATCAAGGCCGGCGCGCGGCCCAACCGCCGGGTGAAAGCCGTCTTGTCCAAGGCGGTCGATTTCCTCAGCCCGCTGGCGCGCGAAATCCAGGCCGGTGGGGTCATCAACGTCGGCAGCGCCTGGCATGGGCCCGATGTCTTCCTCGACGAAGCCCTGGCGCAGAAATACGCGCGCGATAAAGACCGCACCGATTACCTGACCGGCCATCTCGAGGTTAATCTGTCGCAACGCGATGCCGAAAAGCTTGCCCATATCCGCAAGACCTTCAACTTGTCGTTCGACAAGCAGGCGGCCGGCCTCGCCATCCGCGTCTATCGCGACGTCTGCGATAACCTGTGGCGCGGCAACGGCTTTTCGATCGAGCGCAAAGCGGCGCAGGGCAAAGGGCGCGAACGCCCGCTGAATACGGACAAGGTCAAGGCCGTCGTCGGCCCTGGCGCCATTCCTTAAACCGATACCTTAAGAGAAAACGCGGCCTTTCAGTCGCCGCCACAGCGACGGATGCTGTTCTGCGTCCGCTGCCGGAATGGATTGCTGGAGTTTATCCGCGGCCTGTTTCAATTCATCCGTGGCTTGCCTGACGTCCGCAACGCCCCGGCTCGCTATGTGGCTGGCGATGCGCAAGGCTTCGTTATAGGCGACAAGATCGTCGATCGCCTGCTGGAGCGTTTGCGGCTTTGGAGCGGCGGCGGTGTTGAAACCGGGTGCGGGCGTTTCCTCCACGGGCAGCTCGATGACCGAAGGGACATTCGCGCTTTCCATTGTGCCGGCGGCAATCGCGCTGACCTGCTGGCCAGACATGCGTCGGAAGTTCAGGTTGATTTTTCGGGGAGCGGCGTTGCCGGCATATGTTGTCATCGGTTCACCTTGTGCCATTATCGAATTTATCAGATCGCATAAGCGTCCTTCAGCTCGTCCGCTATTCTTCTGATCCTGCTCCGCAGCGTCTCATTGTCTGTCTGCGCGCTGGCCGCCTGATTGAAGGGGGAGGATAGGCTTTCCTTATCCGGGGCGTCGGCGGAAGAGGGCGGAGATGCAGATTCGAGCGCGACATCGGGGCTCAGCGTCTGCGCCGCCATAGCGGAGACGGTCTTGTCCGACATGCGGCCGAAATTGAGGTTGATCGTTTTGCGGTCGCTTGCTTCCATCATCACCGGCCAAGGGGATAATACATCCCCTGAAAAGGCTCTTTGGGTTGTTCCGGCTCCGCGGCCGGGAGCGTAGGTGCGCTCGCTGGCGTAGCGTCGGGTTCGATGTTGCCGACCGTATTCTCCGACATCGAGCGCGCGTCTTCGCCGGATAGGCGGCGGAAGTCGAGGCTGAGGGTGGTTTTCTTCTTCGGTTTCTTGCTCATCGGGGCGCTTTCAAAAACAAAGGCAAGACTATCATAAGCTGGCCATCAGGTCAATATTATGTTAAATGTTTGCAGGGAATGGTCAAAAGACCCTGTTTGGCGCTATCATAGACCGGTGATATTGAGATTGACTCGCAACTGGAACCGAATTACCATATTCAACCAGTGCAAGCAACAGAACAGGTGCGCCATGATGTACCAGGAAGAATTCCTCCGGCTGAAGAAAATCTATGACGGGATGCCGCGGCCCAAGCGCGAGATGATCGGCCCGATCCTCGCGCTGCCCTTCGTGGCGATGGGCGTTTTTGGTTTCGTCCTGCTGCCCTTCAGTTTCGGCAGTCTGCTGGCCGTGCTGTGCATCGGCGCTTTCGCCGCCGGGATCTCCGGCTTCATGATCGTCAAGCTCGTCGACCTGCGCGAGGAAATCGCGCAGTGGCGCAGCGCCGCCAAAACCACACACGGGCCGCTGCCGGGCGAGGCGGCCTTCCGCCTGCTGGCCGTGGCCAACGATCCCGGGCACGAAGGTGCACCGGAAACCGCGCAAAAAAGCGGAACTCGGGCCTGATATTGAACGGGATTTCCGGTTTTTACGCTCGATAACCCCGATCAGCGCTTTACTTTGTTATGGGTACTTTGATATAGTCCCCCAACCAAAGTGTCGGACTGTAGCGCAGCCTGGTAGCGCACTTGCATGGGGTGCAAGGGGTCGGAGGTTCAAATCCTCTCAGTCCGACCATTTCTTTTTTGGACGGCGGCGGCGATGGAATTTACCCCGAAGGGCGGCAGGCCCGATGTGTCGCAGGCCCTTGAGGCCGTGAAAAAGCTCCAGCATGAATTTACCGAGGCGGCGAACGACAATCGCCGCAAGGCCGATGCTTTGGGCCAGGCCGCGAAGGCGCTGGAAGAGGCGAAGGCGCGCGAGGATGCGCACCAGGCCGCGCGCTACCGCGACCGCATTTCCGTGCAGGCCGCTTACCTCAAAGGGCTGCTCGCGCACGAAAAGAAGGCCCATGAATTTTTCGTCTTTATCGACCATACCGGCAGCATCACGCAAAAACCCTTCTATGCCGCGCTCGACGGCGCCGCGGTATTGAAGGAAGGCGCTCACGCCGGCATCGCGCTCTGGGGCAGCATGGATGAGGTGCGTCATGTGACGGATGACATTCTTGACCCGAAAGTGCGCGAAGGCTTCGAGAAGAAGGGCGCCTCGGCGGATTTCAAACCGGCCGTCGACGAGATGATCAAGGCCGCCGCGCTGAACCAGGCGAACGGCAAGCCCACGCATTTCATCGTCATCGGCGACGGCGATTTCGCCGATTATCCGGCGGCGAAGGCGCAGATGGAAAAGCTGCTGAAAGGCCGCTATCGCGCGACCGTCGATTTCATCACCTTCGCGCGGCCCGACACCAGCGCGGAATTCCTGTCCGAACAGCTGGCGAAAGATTTCCCCGGCAAGGTGAAGCATCATCTCGTCGACGGCCCCGCCTACTGGCAGGGCACGGAAGTCGACCTGTCGAAGGCGGTGCAGGACACCATCGCAGAGACCGCAACCGCGCGCATCCTGCCCGCGCCTAAGCCCGCGTCGCAGCCGGTAGCGCAACCCGCAGCAACACCAAAGCCGCCGAAACAGAGCTAAAACCGATATGGCGCGCCAACATGATCTTAATCGCGCCGTCACAGCGCCCGATTTCCAGCCGCTGCTATCGGGCGCGCTGGTCGCGCTGCGTCCGCTGGTCGAGGCGGACCGCGAAGCCTTATTCGCCGTGGCCGCCGATCCCTTAGTGTGGGAACAGCACCCGAACTCCGACCGCTACCAGCGCAAGGTTTTCGACGCCTTCTTCGACGCGGCGATGGAATCCCGCGGCGCGTTGCTGGCGGCCGACGCCAAAACCGGCAAGGTCGTCGGCACCTCGCGTTATTATGGCTGGAACCCGCGGGCCCGCAGCATCGCGATCGGTTTCACCTTCCTGTCGCGCAGCTGCTGGGGCAAGGGTCATAACCGCGAGATGAAAGAACTGATGCTGCGCCACGTCTTTCGCTTTTCAAAGACGGTCATCTTCCACATCGGCGAAAACAACCAGCGCTCCCGCAAGGCGATCGAAAAGATCGGCGCGCGTTTCCTGCGCGCGGAAGCGCGGACGCATGCCGACGGCAGGCCGAACCCGACAGTTGTTTATGCGATGAAAGAGGCTGATTTTATCGCGGTGTTTGGGGAGGGGTAGGCTACTCCCCCCTCTCCCAACGCATGTTGGGAGAGGGTCGGGGAGAGGGATTGTATTGTAGTCGACGTTGAGGCCGGGACAATCCCTCTCCCTAACCCTCTCCCGCCGTGCGGCGGGAGAGGGGACAGAAAGTTAAGCTGCGCAGGAGCCGGCGGTGCGCGGGTCGGGGAGCATAGCGCCCGTTTCGAGCATCGTCTTGAGGCTGGAGAGCACCATCGGCCAGCCGCCGGAAACCTTTTCGATCAGCTGCGATTTTTCGCGCGCGATTTCGTGGATGACGGTGAGCTTGATGATATCGCCCTTCTGCTCCATCTCGAAGGCCACCTGCGAGGCGCCTTCGGCCTTCAGCTCGGGAAAACTTTCGTTCGCCCAGGTCAGGACCAGCTTGCGGCCCTTGTCGATATCGACGATCTTGCCGGTGGTGTCGAGGCTGCCGTCGGGTTTCACCAGCTTCCAGGGGCTGCCTTTTTTCCAGTCGCTCTGCAGCGTGGTGCCCCAGAACCACTGGCGCTGGAATTCGGGTTTCAGCAGGGCGTCCCAGAGTTTGTCGGGCGTGGTGCGGATGTAGGTGACATAGACGAATTTGTCGTTCATGGCTCTTTCCTTTCGAGTTGTTTTTTCAGGTCCGAGAGCGCGCCAAGCGGCCCGCGTTCGAACTTGCCAATCCACCTGTCGGCGATATCGTGGATCGGGACGGGGTTGATGTAGTGCATCTTCTCGCGTCCGTGCTTTTGCGTTGAAATGAGGTTCGCATCCTCAAGTATCCCCAGATGTTTCGTCACAGCCTGACGCGACATGTCCCATCCTTCGCAAAGTTCGTTCAGCGTTTGTCCGTTCCTGGCATGAAGCCGATCCAGCAGTTTCCTCCTGCTGGAATCGGCAAGCGCCCTGAAAACCGCATCCATGCTCATGATTCCAATATGCAACTTTTTGGTTGCCTTTTCAAGCATTATTTTTGGAAAATTATCGCGGTCTTTTTACTCTTGCGTGAGGGGGGAGGCCGTTTCCGGTTAACTCTCTCTACATAAATCCATGGCATCATGGGCTTAATTGGGTTCCTGGGGATTTTTTCACACAAGATTGATTTTCAATGGAAGACGCTTCCGTCCAGAAAGATTTTTTCGCGCATAACTTTTTTGTGCGCCATTGGCGCGGCGAATTGCCGCTGCCCATCACCTTCTGGCTCAATGGCGTTGCCGTGTCGGTCGTCTTGCTCGCGGGCGCGCGTTACATTGCCGAGGAAATCGATTTCGACGCATCGCCCGATGCCGCGATCGCGTCCTTGCTGGGCTTGTGGGCCGTCATCGCCGCCGTCACCGCGTTCCAGGCAGTCGGCATCTGGCGCTCGGCCATGCGCTATGCCGCGGAAAATCCGGGCAAGGCCTGGTGGGGCGTGGGAGCGCAGGCCGTCATGTGCCTGCGGGTGCTGCAGTTCTGCTGGCTGCTCGCGGCGCAGGGCGTGCCGCAGATCGATGAATTTTGGCAGATCGCGAACGACGCCGACCCGGTCGGGAAATTCCAGTTCCGCGTGCTGCGTGACGCGACCGAACTCGAGCTGTCGGGCGGCTTGAGCTACCGCGTCGCGCGCGAGGCGGAAAAATATCTCGACGCCTATCCGACCATCAAGATCATCCACCTCAACAGCCAGGGCGGAAGGTTGCGCGAAGCGCGGGCGCTCGCCCAGCTGATCGAGGACCACAAGCTCTCGACCTATACCTCGGCGGGCTGTTTCAACACCTGCATCATCCCCTTCGCAGCCGGCGAACAGCGGCTGATGCGCAAGGGCACGGCGATGAACTTCCACCAATACGACCTGCCCGGCTTCAGCGCCGCCGAGGCCGAGAACAAATACGAGGAAGACCGCGTCTACCTGATCGCGCGGCGCGGCATCGACGCCGACTTCGTCAACAGGATCTACGCGACGCCGCCCGACCAGTCCTGGTCGCCTTCCGACGACGAGATGCTGAAGGCGCATTTCATCACTGGCTATCCCTCGTCCAACGAGGTGGCCTTCTCGGGCATGAATATGTCGGACGTGCCGAAGATCGAGCAGGCGCTGCTCCAGATCCCGCTCTACGCCGCGCTGAAACAGGGCGACGCCGATGCCTACCAGCGCGTGCTGAAGTCGGTGCAGGAGGGCGTTGAGCGCGGCAAGAGCCTCGGCGAAATCCGCGCCGAGACGATGCCTGTCATCGAACAGGTGTCGGTGGAAAAGCTTCCCTTCACTTCGGACGACGCGATCATCGAATTCACCAACGTCGCGATCGAGGAGCTCAAGACGCTGCAGAAGAACGACCCCGTGCTCTGCTATAACTTCGCCTTTTCGCGCGGCGACGCCTATGACTATCCGCGTCTCTTCTCCTCGCAGCTGAACGAGCGCGAGAGCGAGGCGACGGCCGGGGTCATCAGGAATTATTCCGGCGACACGAAAGTGCCGACGGCGGAGGAATTCCAGGCGGATTTCGAGGATCTCGGCGCCAGCTGGGCGAAACTTTATGGTGGCGACGTCAAATTGCTGGGCGCGCCGGTCTCCAATCCCGCCGATCAGGCCAAGGCGTGCCAGCTGACCATATCGCTCTACCAGCTGGCGGTATCGCTGCCAGAGGACAAAGCCGCCGCCGTCCTGCGCTATCTCTACGACCAGCGGCTGAAGGCCGCGCCGGCCAGTAACCCGTGATCGGGGTGGAAGAGAATTAATTTGACATAATAGACGCGGCTATTTATACTGGCCCCGCGACGTACAACTTCGCGCCAGGGTGGTTTTACGGCTTCACGTTTCACATCCTGAATGAAAGCGCCGTACGAAATGCAAAACAACCATGAACGGTAATTTCAAGGTTGTTTTGGCGAGTAGATTCCCAGCCCATGCCAGCCGCGATCCAGCCGTTGACGGCAAAAACCAGCAACGCAAAGGGACAAGGCATGAATCAAACTCTTTCATCCCCGAATGCTTCCGCGCCGGCCGAGGACGCCATCAATGCCGCGGAACAGTTTGTCGCAATGACAAAGGAGCATTCCGGCTGTCGCTTTTTTGTGGGGAACGACAGGGGCCTTGTGAGCGGAATTATCTACGCCTGGCTGTTCAGGAAGCTTGAACTTTTCGGAGGCGATGCCGGTGAGACCGCCGCCCGAAAATGCAAAGAGATTCAAAAGATTTCGGAGAAATTGCCGCCCGGGATGCAAAGGAGGCTGGTCGCCGATTTTGCGCGCGCCGCCGGCGCGACCTATTTCATCCAGAAAGCGCGCGCTTGCGTCGCGCTTTACGACGAATGTTTCGAGATAAGCCAGGGCACCCTATGGCGGCATGATCTAATCGATGATGCGAAAAGAGCATTGGATCAGGCGGCCGGATTGGGCGGTTTCGACAAGGCTGCGAAGAAACAGTTATGGGCGAATTTCAAGAAGTGCCACGGATTGCCCAGCGCGCCGATAGATATTCTCGAACGAAAACAACAGGACTTGAAAAAGGCTCTTCGCGCGTCCTCAGGCCACATATAAAACTGCAATGTCTGCATGAGGTTAAGTAACTTGGACGTCCCGTTGCTTGCGTTTTCCTGGTCCACATGTAAAAATAGTATTTGACATAATACTGGATTTGTGACACAGTATACATGCAGTGTGCAACTTGTGACGGACTGTTTTGGGTTTTGTTTCACGTCCGTATCCACCACAGCAACGGTCTGCAAAACAACCGCTGAATGGAGAAATTCAGGGGTTGTCTTTGTATGGGCCGGATTTCTCCTTGGCAATTCAGAATGCTTCGACGCAACGCCAAGAGGGAAGTGAAACCATGACCGTTATCTCCGATCTTTTTGAAAAGATTTCGACGCGCATTCCTGATGCGCAACAGGCGCAAGAGGTGCTGGCGGCGGCGGTCAAGGCCGACCCGACAAAGGGTGAGGCCAAGGCGCGCGCTGCGAAAGCCGCCGATCGTACCGGCGCCGAAAAGGACGGGGTTCATATCACGGGACTTATCGAGGACGCGCTCAAGCTCGGCGAGGGTCTGGAAAAAATGCATGCGTCCATGACCATCGAATGCACGGCGGAGTGGGACGACAATATGGCGAATTTCTGGAAGCGCCCGCCCACCGGCGCCAATATCAAGCTCATGCACAAGGACGAACATCTGCTGTCCTTCACCCTGTCGCGCGTCGACGACGGCGGTTATTACGTGCGCGCCGAAGAAATCATGAAGGGTCCGGCAATGACGCTCACGATGGCCGACAACCATCCCGAAGCCGACATCAAAGGCGTCGAAAAATCGCTGGCGGCCCATCTGGATTCCGCTTTCAACCTGGCCTCGAAAGACGCCGCGCAGATGTTAGAGCTTATCGCTAACGCGGTGGACGAACGTCCGGCGCAATTCATCAACATCATCAAAACGCGGCCCTTTGACGAGGTGCTGGCCTTCGTCAAAGACGGCATCGACCCCGCCCACGTCTACACCGAATATCCCGGCAACTTCCATCCGCTCGACTGGGTGCTGATGTCGCGCCATGACGACAATGAAAAGGCGCCGCCTTTCACGCCGGAACAGCGTCGCGAACTATTCGAAGCGGTCGTTGCGCAGGTAAATGACAAGACAGGGATTTTCGTCGATGCCATGACGATGCACCAGGCCGCGCTGAACAACTGTGCAGACCTCTTCCCGCGCCTCGTCGAATTGGGCTGCCGGCCGGCGCCCGAAGATTTTGTCGACGCGGGTGGCCATCGTTCGAACGGCGCGGGTACGCTCACGACGCTTAAAGTCCTCCTGCCTTATGTGGGCAATGTCAATGTCACCGCCGATGGCAGGAACGCGGGTCATCGCGCCGCGGAGGACGGCGATTACCAGAGGTTCCTCTGGCTCGAAAATCAGGGCCTCGATAAGGAGAAGAAAACGTCCGGCAATTTCCCTACCTATGCCCATTGCGTCGCGCGGGGCGCCGGGCGCAAAAAAGCCGTCGCAGGCGGGGGCAAGGATGTCTGGCCCGAATTCCTCCATCACCTGATCGACAATAGCTATGCTTTCGATGCCAATGGAATGGGGGGCACGCCATTGGAAACGGCGGTGCAGGAAGGGCAGCTCGATCTCGCGCGAATTCTTCTAGATGCCGGCGCGAAGCCTTCGCCGGAGGTGATGGCTAAAGCCGTCACCGCCGTCTATTGCAATCATCTGACGGTGCCCGAAGCGACCAGCTTCATGAGCTTCCTGCATGACACATACGCGGTATCCTATCAGCGGGCTGTTGACGAGCTCTACGATCTCCTGCGCTCGGCGTCGGAATGCAAATTCTTCGATGCGCGCTGGGACGGGTTCAAGCCAATGTCCGAAGTTGCGGGTTTCCTCGCCGCGCAGGGCGCTGCACCCGCCGAAACGCGGGAGCTTTCCGAATTCCGCGCGACCGCGGCCGCGAAATTGCGCGGCGCGGATGCGAAAGCGCTTAACCTTCTTGGTATAGAAGCATTACCGGTCCTGCCGCCGCCCCAGCGCGCACGCCGGCCCGCCGCGTGATATCCACGCAACCGGGTCTCACGATGGAACCTGCGACCTTACCGCGCGCAGGGCACGTTCGCGAGGAAATCGTTCACGCAGGCAACCGATGACTGTTGACCCGGATTTGCGGCGGCGCCGGGTCCGCCGGCAGCGGGCTCGATATTCGCGAGTTCGGGCGCCGTGGTCGGGCCGCCCGCCGCAGGAGAAATGTCGTTCAGCTTGTTGGACGCCCTGGGTATCTCGCCCGCTTCCGGGTTCCACTTGATGCTGACGTTCGTATCGGTGACGAGCATATCATAGGGATTGAAATAGGGCTCCGGGTCGATCGGCGCATTATGCACGATAATCGCATCGGCATAGGAGAGGACCGGCCGGCTCAAAGGATTAATCTCGAGGAACGGCAGCTGGGTCGGCGCCGGAGTAGGCGCTGGCGTCGGAGCCGGGGTCGGTGCTGGCGTCGGTGCCGGAGTCGGAGCAGGAGTGGGTGCCGGAGTCGGAGCAGGAGCAGGAGTGGGTGCCGGAGTCGGAGCAGGAGTGGGTGCCGGAGTCGGAGCAGGTGTGGGCGCCGGAGTAGGCGCTGGCGTCGGAGCCGGGGTAGGATGCGGCGTCGGCGCTGGCGTCGGTGCCGGGGTGGGGACCGGCGTCGGTGTCGGGGCTGGCGTGGGAGACGGCGAAGGCGCGGGCGTCGGTGTGGGGCTTGCACAAGGCGTGCCGCCGGCGCGGAAGCAGTTGTGGTTCGCCTGCGCGTAGCGCTGGGCGGTGACGTTGATCTGGCCACCGTTCAGGTTCTCACGCACGACGTTGCTGTCGCCGATGTCATTGATGTCCACCGCCTGTCCGGCCACCGTCACATGGAGACCGCCGATGGTAGAATCCTGCGCGCCAGTCGAGTCAAAATGCGAATTCTCGAGGTCGACCTCGCCGTCATGCGGAATGCCGGCGGCGATCGCGGTGATGTTGATATTGCCGCCCAGCGAATGGAAGTCCGAATGATCGTAAATATCGATGTGGCCTGCGGTCAGATTGATGTTCCCGCCATGCGTCAGGATCCAGCCGTCGTCGAGCAGGATTTTGCCGCCCGCGATAAATGTCACGTCGGTTTCGTCAGTGCGGATGCTGTGACCGAACAGGGTAATGTCGCCGGCGCCGGCCTTGAGGCCGTCGATGTCGCTGCCCGCAACGCCTGCGATCGCGGTCAGGCTGACGTGATCCGTCGTGATATTCACATCGGTGTCGAAGTGGATTTCGTTGGAAGCCGCCAGAACGACGTTGCTTTTCGCGTTGTCGATGGTCGCGACATCGAGGTGCGTGGTGCCCGGCGTCGTGGGGTTGGTGTCGGCGACAGGATCATAGGGTTTCGCGCCCGTTGTGCCGCTCGCCACAATGTCGATGGTCGCGGGATCAATGACCCAGCTGCCGGTGGTGCCGAGCGGTGCCAGCGCATTGACCGTCATGCCGTTCACGTTGAGCGTGCCGGCGGAAGAGGTTTCGACACTGCCGCCGTTGCCGCCCAGTGCACCGCCTTCGACCTGGAACTGGCCCGCGCTCGCGGTGAGCTGTTGCGACCAGAGCGAGATGGAGCCGCCATTCCCCGCGCCGTCGCCGTTCGCGCTGATGGTGGCGTTGTTGTCGACATAGACCTTGCTGGCTTTCGCGAGGTCGCCGCTGCCATGCGCGCCGCCGCCGATGCGGATGGTGCCGCCGCTGGCGCCGTCCGCGCCTGACGCGTCGACCGTTCCGCCAACGCGCACGCTGGCGTTTTGCCCGGTCAGAATGATCTCGCCGTTATGATTGACGAGCGAATGCGCCTCGACGACGCCGCTGGTGTTGATGACCGAGTTCAGGGCCTTGTTCGCCGCCGCCGCCGTCATCAGGACCTTGCCGCCGTCGGCGATGATCGCGCCGCTGTTATCGGCCAGCAGGTTGCGTTTCGTTGTCGACTTACCGACCGCAAGCGACAGGAGACCGTCGCCGTAAAGATCGACGCCGAAGGTGTCGCCGGCGCCCATTTGCAGGCGGGCAAGACGCCCCTGGATGATGCCGCTGTTGCGTACCGTCGGCGCGACAAGAAGGCCGAGGCCGGCGTTTTCGATGGTGACCGTTCCCTGGTTCTCGACGGCGGCGGAAGCGCTGCCGGCGTGACCGAACTGGAGCGGTCCCGTGGCCTTCATGAATGTGCTGTCGGCGATATCGGCGGAGGTCGCGATAAGGCCCGAGACGTCGACATTGCCTTGGGGCCCGATCACGACGCCGTTGGGATTGATGATGACGATCTGGCCATTCGCCAGCAGGTTGCCGTTGATCGTGCTGACCTGTCCGCTGGTCGTGACGCGGTTCAGGGCGATCGAGCTCGTGGAAGGCTGCACAAACTTCGTGGTCTCGCCGCCGGCGATGTTGAAGCTGTTCCAGTCGATGACCGCGCGGCTGGTCGTCTGCGTGATGTCTTCTTCCGTGCCGTTCGTGGCGATGGTCGCGGCACCCGCCGTCACTGTCGCGCCCGATGGGTTGGCGTAGGCCAGCGACGATGTTCCCGCCATCAGGCTGAGGACGAGGCCGTTGAGGAAGACATACTGGGTGCAGACGTTGAAGACTTGCCGGCCGCGCTTGAAGATGGACCAGCGGAATGCGCGTTTTTCGATATGTTCGACCATGAAAACCCGTCACATTGAATGAGCAAAAAGGATTATTTCAAAACGGTCATACAAAGGGCGCAGTTCATGGTTATGGCCAACTGCACCCATAGCTATTCCGGGGGGTAGGACAGACCGAAAGGAGCTCCTTGTATTATCCACCAGGAAATTCAATCACTTGGCCTTTAATCCGGCATTAATATCGCCGGTGTTAAAATGGATAGAGCGGATAATCATTTTTTTATTCCTTTTGCAAATGGGGGCGGTCATGACAGGCGGCAATCACGGCGGATTTGGTTTCCACGCGGCGATGGATGCGCAAAAGGCGCGCGAAGGCGGCGGCAAGCCCGAGGCGGTCGGGGCCGCGCCCGGCAACAAATACGAACAGCAAAAAGCGGCGGCCGATGATGCGCGGCGGCGCGAAGCTGATCGCAAGAACCGCGAAGCTGCGGAAAAAACCCTCAAGGACAAGAAAAACACCGAGAAAAAACTGGCCGAGAAGCGCGAGCAGGATAAGCGCAATGACGCCAAGCGCGCCGAACAAAAAGCCTGGGACGAAAAAAAGCGCCAGGAACAGGAACAGTGGGACGCGCAGCAGCGCCTGAACGATCAGCAGTAAAACCGGTTGCGTAATCTCCGGGACTTGCTAGGCTTTGGGCTGGGCAAGGGGGAATGTCATGCGCGGCCAGCTGTCACACATCGAAATCAATGTCGCCGATCTCAAAAAATCGGCGGACTTCTGGGGCTGGCTGCTGGGGCGCCTCGGCTACGAGCCCTACCAGACATGGGAGAACGGGAAAAGCTGGAAACTCGGCGAGACTTACTTCGTCATCGTGCAGGTCGAGGACGCGTTCAAGCTGCAGGCCTACCACCGCAAGCGCACAGGCCTCAACCATCTCGCCTTCCATGCATCCGACCGCGCGGACGTCGACAGGCTGACCGAAGAGCTGAAAGCGCGCAATGTGACCATCCTCTATGCCGACCGCCATCCTTACGCGGCGGGGAAAGGGAACTACGCCGTTTTCTTTGAAGACCCTGACCGGATCAAGGTCGAACTCGTCGCGGCCGAAAAATCAGCGTGACAGTTCAGCCCGGAGTTGAAGTGGCATTCCTGCGCGGCCGGCGTGCGGCTGTTTTCCGTCGCGTGGGGCGGCAGGCAGCGAACGCCTTCTTCGCATATTGCGTGAGAAGCTTCGGCCTTGCGCGCCGGGAATGTTTTCCGCCGCCGCAATAGGTATCAAAGCGCATGCCGGCCATCGTCTTGACCCCTTGCGCTGACGTCTGTTTGCGGGCCACGGCCCGCAGCAGGAGAAAATGCTCCCGCCGCGACAGTTCGTCTTCCGTCGCTTCCGCCACCGTCGCCTGCATTTTTTCCACGGCGCGGATCGTGGCGCGGTCCCAAGAGCTCCAGGTCTGGAGAAACCCAGTCTTCAGTGCGCGCATCGATAGGCTTGCCACGAATTCGCTGCCATAGAGCGCGTCCAGACCGGATCCCTTGATTTTATCCAGCGGCAAGGGTTTTTGCCGGGCCGGCTGCGCTGCCGCCTGTCCCATGATGTAGTCAAGTTCATCCGCGGTATACCCGTCGAGCGGATGAAGAGCGAGGTATGTGAAAAGGCCCCGCGCCAGCGCCTGCTCGTCCTTGAATGTTTGCGGCGGATGCGCCGCAAGGAATTCCCTGATGTTGTCGGTCGCGGCATCGTTCATCTGGGCGAGGAATTCCGGCCTGCCGGCCTGCTTCAGTTTCAGGGCGAAAATGGTCTGGAAGGTATAGGCGTCCGTCTCGATCAGCCGGTCATAAAAAGTTTCTTCGCGCAATGACCAGTGAAATACGCCATTTTTCTTCAAAAGGTGGGCCTGCTGCGCGTGGCGCAGCTCATGCACCAGCGTGATCACCAGCTGGGTATCGGGGTAAGAGCGATTGAGCGTGACGACAGCCGATTGAAAGGCATGTTCGGGGTTTTTGGTCTCGCCGATACTCCCGTTCAACGCTGCGTCGTCGCGAAGAAAGACCGCTACGCCCTGCCGGCGGCCGAAGCGCAGCAGGTCGCGGCCCTCGGGCAACAAGGCAATGTCGGCACAAAGTTTCCTGATCCGTGGCCCGTCGCCGCACATCATACTGAACATGCGCGTGGCTTTGCCGGGAAGCGCGGAGAAAGGCCTCGACAAATCGTCAATGACGGCGGCGATGGCGGATGCTTTTGTTTCCGGAGGCGCCATGAACCTTGTCTGCGTCAGGCGTGCGCGGGTGCCGCCACCCGCGGGGCGGTGGCCGTGGATGCTGCCGGCGCAGCCTTGCTGCCTGCCGATGCCGCGGTGCGTTCTTTTTCGAGCGTGTCGAAGTGGTCCAGGTCGGCGATCAGCGGCTTGGCATCCAGATGCCCGTGTTTCTCGGCATCCAGAAGATTTTCGCGGAAGGATTTGTTGAAAGCGGGATTGCGCAACGCGACGTCGAGACCGACCTCCTTGCCGTCGAGCTTGACCGTCTTGGGCAGGATATTGTCTTTGTGAAGCAATTCGACTTGCTGCTGCGCGATTTTCGCCGGATCCTGCGGGCCGCTCATAAATCTGCTGGCCGCCTGAACGCCGCGTTCGCCGAGCTTCACCGCCCCGATGCCGACGGAAACAAGGCCGGAATGGTTGATGTCCGGCCCGCCCGCAAGATGGTTGACGCCCCAGACGGCTTCGCGCGCGGCTGCGCCGCCGATGCCGCCCAAAGCGACAGTCCCTGCGACTTCCGCGACGCCGGCGAGGCCCGCCACGGCGGCGCCTTTGTAGTCGCCCTTTTTAATGTGGTCGTAAACTTCTTTCGCGTCATACGCCGCGAGCACGACGCCGCCGATGACGGGCAGGTTTCTGCCGACCCAGCCCAAGGCCGATGCCACAGGCTGGACCGATTTGGTCACTTCCGCAGCGGCCTCATAAACTTTCGGGGTAAAGGCGACGCGCATGGCAGCAGATTGCATCGCCTCGCCATAGTGGCCTTCGGCGATACTCTCGGCCAGGCCGAGGCCGAAGGACGCATTCCCGACGTGAGTATTTGCCGCTTCGTGTAATGTGGGTGTGCCGGTTTCTGGCATGCTGCTTCCTATTTCCGAAGATATTAAAATTATATGTGAAATAGGTTAATGAGACGTTAAATTTGGCGGAGGCGTTGAATTCAATTGGTTATTTGTAGGAGGAGGCATTCGCGCTAGAATTGCCGCGGAAGGAAGTTAGTCTATGTCAGCGATCTTTATTTATGTGACGGCGCCATCCGCCGCCGAGGCGAAGAAAATCGCGGATGCCGTGGTGGCCGACCGGCTGGCCGCCTGCGCCAATATCATTCCCGGCATGCACTCGGTCTATCACTGGCAGGGAAAGATCGAAGAAGCCGATGAGACCGTGATTATCTTCAAGACGCGGGCCACGCTGTTCCAGGCGGTCGAGGCACGCGTGAAGGAGTTGCACAAATATTCCGCGCCCTGCATCGTCGCGCTGCCGGTCGAAAACGGCTCGAAACCCTATATCGACTGGATCCTGGCGGAGACGAAGCCGTAAGTATAATTCCACTTCGAATCAATCGATTAGCATTTTGGTATTATAATACCACATACTAATATCCTGTTTTTATTGTATTTTCACTTTTTCCTTGACGCTCCCGCCGGGATGCTCCATATATCTCCCACTATTTGAATAATACAGGAAAAGAAAACATGAAAACCTACAGAGCAAAACCGGCGGAAGTCGAAAAGAAATGGCTTCTGATCGACGCGGAAGGCGTCACGCTCGGCCGTCTCGCGGGCCTCATCGCCCTGCGACTGCGCGGCAAGCACAAGCCCATCTTCACGCCCAACATCGATTGCGGCGACAACATCGTCGTGATCAACGCGGAAAAACTGCGCATCACGGGCAAGAAAGAGAAATTCGACATCTTCTACTGGCACACCGGTTACCCGGGCGGTATCAAAGGCAAGTCGAAAGGCGAAATCCTGCATGGCAAATATCCCGGCCGCGTCCTCATGAACGCCGTCCGCCGCATGATGCCCAAAGACAGCCCGCTCGCGCGCCAGCAGCTCACCTGCCTGCGCGTCTATGCCGGCACCCAGCATCCGCATGAAGCGCAAAAGCCCGAAGTCCTGGACATCGGCGCCATGAACCCGAAAAACAAAAGGTAATTGAACGATGACCAAGAAGAATCTCTCTGACCTCAAGGAAGCCGTGGCTGAAAAAAGCGCCGCTTCCGCTTCCGTTCCCGGCGCGGCTGAAGAAGCCAAGCCCGTGATCGACAAAAAAGGCCGCGCCTATGGCACCGGCCGCCGCAAAGACGCGGTCGCCCGCGTCTGGGTTTCCCGCGGTTCAGGCAAGATCACCGTCAACGACCGCGACATCGTGAAGTATTTCGCGCGCGGCACGCAGCGCCTGATCATCGGCCAGCCGTTCGAAATCTCTAACCGCACCGGCCAGTTCGACGTCGTTTGCGTCGTCTCGGGCGGCGGTCTGACCGGCCAGGCGGGCGCCGTTCGCCACGGCATCAGCCGCGCGCTGGTGCACTTCGAACCCACGCTGCGCCCGGCCCTGAAAAAGGCCGGCTTGCTCACCCGCGACAGTCGCGTGGTCGAACGCAAAAAGTACGGCCGCCACAAGGCACGCCGCGGCACGCAGTGGGTCAAGCGTTAAGCTTTACTCGCTACTGCCGACAAAGAACAAAAGCGCCTCTGCAAAGGGGCGCTTTTTTCTTATGTCCCTCTCCCGCAATTTCTCCCTCTCCCGCTATCGCGGGAGAGGGGAGAATGCGCACTTTTTTCTTGGCTCCTTTCTGCTATATTCCCGGGTATGGCCGCTCTCCTCATCCCCTTCAAAAATATCCTTCCCCGCATCGGCAACAACGTCTTCATCGCGCCGAACGTGCCGATTGTCGGCGATGTGGACATCGGCGATGATTCCAGCATCTGGTTCAACTGCGTCCTGCGCGGCGACGTGAACAGCATCAGGATCGGCCAGCGCACGAATATCCAGGACGGCACGGTCATCCATGTGTCGAGCTTCGGCCTCGGCACCGTTGTCGGCGATGACGTGACTGTCGGGCATATGGCGCTGCTGCATGCCTGCACGATCGAAGATGGCGCCTTCGTCGGCATGATGACGTGCGTCATGGACGGCGCGGTGGTGGAGAAGGGGGCGATGGTGGCCGCCGGCGCCCTCGTCACGCCCGGCAAGCGCGTGCCTGCGGGCCAACTCTGGGGCGGCTCGCCCGCGAAATTCATGCGTGAACTGACCGAGGAAGACAAGAAGCACGTCGCCTGGTCGTCAGCGCACTACGTGAAACTGGCGCAGAATTACCTGACGAAATGAATATCAACCATCGTCATCCCGCGAAAGCGGGGATCTCGTGACAATGTAGTGCGGTCACACACCAACGGGATTCCCGCTTACGCGGGAATGACGCCGGCTTTTACAGCCCGTACTTCTTCTTCATCCGCGGATCCGTCTTCACGGCGTCGAGCAGGTCTGGGAATTCTTCCTTCATCTGGATGAAGGCGATTTCTTCCTGGTGGCGGGCGATGAAACTGTCGACGGGCTCGCTGATCTTGCCGAAGCCTTTGAAGTCGACGGTGACGGTTTCGAATTCGCGGTCGCGCGGGTGGATGTTGGTGAGGCTGTCGACCGCTTCTTTCTGCGAGGCCGCGTTGAACTGGCGGGCGAGTTCGCCGCCCGATACGTAGAGCCAGCGCTGGCCTTTCTCGTCGTACATGCGGAAGCTGATGCGGTTTTCGTCGGTCATCGCGGGCTGGAAATCCTGCGCCAGCAGGTCGTCGCGGAGTTTAGTGAGCGTGCCGCCCAGCCAGTTGGTGCCTTTCCATTTCGACGGGTCCTGCGCATCCGGATCGTCGGCGCGCAACCCGATGCCCCAGATGGGGTCGTAATGCGCGGCCTCGACGAGCTGCTTGGGCGCGGTCGCCTCAAGCACCTGCCAGAGGTGCGGGTTCTGGGTAAATTTATAATAATTGCCCTGGTAAATGATCTCGCATGCGTGCTGGTCCCAGACGTCCTTGTCGAAATTCTTCACCGCGCGGCCGAGGACTTTCTGCTCGTCGGGCGTCTTCGCCTCGAGAATTTTTTCGGCAGTTTCCGTATCTCCGAACAGCATCGCCTTGGAGTACATCATGTACTGTTCCGCACAGTTGAAGCTTTTGCCTTCCTTCGAGGTGAAGTCGGACGGATACCACTGGCTGAATTCGGTGGTCAGGAACAACACGAGGGTGTGGGTCTCGAGGTTCTTCTTGCGCGGCTGCTCATCCATGGCGGGATTCCTTTTCAGTCATTGACTGGCGGGAACGATAAGCTTTTTCATAACTGCAGTCAAGGAAAACGAGGGTTGTTTTTCATCTGTTTGATCCCGAAACATGAAGTGATGCATCAATGCGCGACAGGCTAAGATTTAAGGTGAGAATTTCTGTCGGGGTTTTTGAAAACAAAGAAACTATTTAGCCCCTCTGAAAGGGCGAAACGCAGGCGGGCTGCCGCGCGGAAAACGCCGTCTTATGGCAGCGATTTCTCCAAAATTTTCACGCGTTTCAACCGCTTCCCCATTGATGAAATAAAATGGCTGATGCAAACTGCTGATGAGCTGTTATCAATCTGATTCTAAATAAAATTTGAAGGCTTCCCGATGCGCATTGCAAGATTTCTCATCGCCGCTTCCGCCGTGCTGGTCCTGGCCGGCTGCACCAAGGCCCAGAACGATGCCCAGGACTTCAAGGATTGGTGGAGCGCCAAGCCCTCACATATGGGAATGCCGGGCAAATGGGGCCCGATGACCACGGGTTACTCGGGCGAGAACGCCCAAGGCTGGGCCATCCTGAAGCCGCCGGCCGAACAGCCGCCGCTGCGCGAGGACCGCGAGGCGAAACCCGTTCCGAACACGATCGTCGAGCAGACGGTGACCACCACCACGACGGGCGAGCCGATGCCAGAGGATTACAACGAGAGCGTCAGCGTCTATCCGGTGGATGGCGCGGGCGTGATGCCCCATCACGTTATCGAGCAGCCGGCGGCGACCGCTCCGATCCCCGAGCCAGTGCAGACCGAGCCCATGCGGGCGCCCGGCAGTTACGGCAAGATGGTGCAGCAGCTCTATTTCGCCCATGGCTCGGCCCATATCGCCGCGGCCGACCATCGCGCGCTGGCCGTCCATGCCAAGCGGATCAGGGCGAAGCACCATGTCGCGCTCACCGTCGTCGGCCATGCCAGCCACCGCGTGAACACGACGAACGATCCCGAGCGCAAAAAGGAAATCAACTTTGAAATGGCGCAGAAGCGCGCCGATGCGGTCACGAACGTCCTCGAGCAGGACGGCGTCAGCCCCAGCTGGGTGATGGCTGTCTCGAAAGGCGATGACGAGCCCAACCCGCATCGCGGCAAGCGCAGCCAGGAAGCCGCTGACCGCCGCGTCGAACTTTTTGTGAACAGCGGGCAGTAATTTGCATTCGAATTCCCTCTCCCGCCGAATGGCGGGGGAGGGTTAGGGAGGGGGATTGTCCTAAACGTCGAGTTCAGGACAATCCCTCTCCCCGACCCTCTCCCAACATGCGTTGGGAGAGGGGGAAAGTCGCAGGATATTTCATGGCACAACCACTTCGCATCGGCATCGCAGGGCTCGGCAACGTGGGGGCCAGCGTGTTCCAGCTGCTGTCGGAGCATGGCGACATGCTGCTCGAGCGCACAGGGCGCGAAGTCCGCATCACCGCCGTGTCGGCACGCAGCAAGCTGAAAAACCGCAACATCGATATTTCCAAGGTGAAATGGCACGACAACCCGGTCGATGTCGCGAACGACCCTGAGGTCGACGTGGTGGTCGAGCTCATGGGCGGCTCTTCGGGCCCGGCGCTTGACCTCGTCAAAAAGGCGCTCGATCTCGGCAAGCCGGTCGTGACGGCCAACAAGGCGCTGCTCGCCTCCCGTGGCGCGGAAGTGCTCGATCTTCTGAAGAAGAGCAAGGGTTCGGTATCGTTCGAGGCGGCCGTGGCGGGCGGCATCCCGGTCATCAAGGGCCTGCGCGAAGGCCTGGCGGCCAACCGCATCAAGGCGGTCTACGGCATCCTGAACGGCACCTGTAATTTCATCCTCTCCGAAATGTCGCACACCGGCGCTGCCTTTGCGACGGTCCTGAAGGAAGCGCAGGAGAAAGGTTACGCCGAGTCCGATCCGTCCTTCGACATCGACGGCGTCGACGCGGCGCACAAACTGTCGATCCTCTCGGGCCTCGCCTTCGGCTGCGTGCCCGACGTGAAGCATATCGAGATCAAGGGCATCCGCGGCATCACGCCGCTCGACATCGCCTTCGCGTCCGATCTTGGCTTTAGAATTAAATTGCTCGGCATCGCGCGCCAGGCCGAGGGCGGCATCGAGCAATCGGTCGAACCCTGCCTCGTGCCCAGTGATTCGCCGATCGCGGCGGTCGAGGGGGCGCTGAACGCCGTCTACATCGACGGCGACTATGTGGGCAAGGTCCTCCTGATGGGGTATGGCGCGGGCGGCAATCCGACCGCCTCGGCCGTGGTCTCGGACATCGTGGACGTCGCACGGGGCCGCGCGCTACCCCTCATGGGTATCGCGTCGGAGCGCGTATCATCCTTAAAGGCGGCTAATATTCTTGCGCGCAAAGGCAGCTACTACATCCGTTTGATGGTGCTTGACCAGCCCGGCGTTATCGCGGATATTTCAGCCATCTTGAGAGATCATAAGGTATCGCTGGAATCGGTCCTGCAACGCGGGCGCGATCCCCATCAGGCCGTGCCGGTCATTCTGACCACGCACGAAACGACGGAGGAAAGCATTCGCCGGGTCGCGGAGCAGATTTCAAAGCTGAAGTCGGTCACCGAGCCGCCGTACCTCATGAGGATCGAGGAGTTCAACGGCTAGAAGGAATTTATCGCATGGCGAGATCGTCCCTGAAAAAGACTTCCTTTGACGACGGAGAACAGAAGTTGCAGCACGAAAAATTAACGATGGACCGCAACCTCGCGCTCGAGCTCGTGCGCGTGACGGAAGCGGCGGCCCTTGCAGCCTCGCTCCTGATGGGGCGCGGCGACGAAAAGGCGGCCGACCAGGCGGCGGTCGACGCGATGCGCTCGGCGCTCAATAATCTTCACATCCGCGGCACCGTCGTCATCGGCGAAGGCGAACGCGACGAAGCGCCGATGCTCTACATCGGCGAAAAAGTCGGCTCCAACGAAGGGCCGGAACTCGACATCGCCCTCGACCCGCTCGAGGGCACCACGATCACCGCGAAGGGCGGGCCCAACGCGCTCGCCGTCGTCGCGATGGCGGAAAAGGGCGGCTTCCTGAACGCGCCCGACGTTTACATGGACAAGCTGGCAGTCGGCCGCGACGTGCCGGAAGGCATCGTCGATATCGACGAGACACCGCAGAAGAACCTGCGCGAGCTGGCCAAGCATCGCAAGATGGATGTTTCCAGCCTCGTCGCCTGCATCCTCGACCGTCCGCGCCACCAGGAACTGATTGCGAAAGTCCGCGAGGCCGGCGCGCGCATTATGCTGATCAGCGACGGCGACGTGTCCGGCGTCATCGCGACCTCCCAGCCGGACAGCGGCGTGGACATTTATCTTGGCTCAGGTGGTGCGCCGGAAGGCGTGCTCGCCGCGGCGGCGCTCCGCAGCACCGGCGGCTTCATGCAGGGCCGCCTCCTGTTCCGCAACGACGACGAGAAAAAACGCGCCGCGAAATGGGGCATCAAGGATCTCAACCGCAAATACAGCCTCCACGATCTCGCGCATGGCGACGTCATGTTCGCCGCGACCGGCGTGACCGACGGCGCGATGCTGAAGGGCGTACGACGTTATGCGGGCGGGGCCTATACGCATTCCGTCATCATGCGCTCGAAGACGGGCACCATCCGCCGCATCGAGGCCACGCACAACTTCACGCGCAAGGGCGGATACGAGTAATTCTTCTCCCTCTCCCAACGCATGTTGGGAGAGGGTCGGGGTGAGGGGCTTAGCGATGGCAAACATTGTAAAGCCCCTCACCCTAACCCTCTCCCGCTAGCGCGGGAGAGGGGGCTAAACCCGGGAACCAGGAAAGAGTGAGTTGACGACCATCAAGACCAAATTCGCCGAAGCAAAACCGGCGCCGGCGGTTTCACAGCCCGCAAGGCCGCAGCAATCGGCCCTGTCGGTTGAGAAATCCGTGCTCGGCAAGCGCTGGGTTTTTGCGCCTGTCGACGGACGCCTGGCCGAAGGCATCGCGCAGGCACATGGGCTGCCCGATATCGTCAGCCGCGTCCTCGTCTCGCGCGGCATCGGCTTCGACGAGGTGCCCGAATTCCTGAACCCGACGCTGAAAGCCCAGCTGCCCGACCCGTCCAAACTCAAGGACATGGACAAGGCGGCCGAGCGCATCGCCAACGCCATCATGACCAATGAGAAAGTCGGCGTCTTCGGCGATTACGATGTCGATGGCGCGACCTCCTCGGCGCTGCTGAAGCGTTTCTTCCGCGCACAGGGGCGCGAGCTGCGCGTTTATATTCCCGACCGTATCGGCGAGGGCTATGGCCCCAATGTGGCCGCCATGGTCAAGCTCCGCGACGAAGGCCTCAAAGTCCTTGTCACCGTCGACTGCGGCATCACCGCGTTCGAGCCGCTCGCCGCAGGCACGGCCGCCGGCCTCGATATCGTCGTGCTTGACCATCACCGCGCGGAAGCGCAGCTGCCGCCCGCGCATGCCATCGTCAACCCGAACCGTCTCGACTGCACGAGCGGCCTCGGCCAGCTGGCCGCGGTCGGCGTGACTTTCCTGACCATCGTCGCCGTCAACCGGATTTTACGCGCGCGCGGCTGGTACACGGTGGAACGCCCCGAACCGCGCATCCTCCAGTGGCTCGATATCGTGGCGCTCGGCACGGTGGCCGACGTGGTGCCGCTCACCGGCATCAACCGCGCCTTCGTGGCGCAGGGACTGCGCGTCATGCATATGCGCCAGAACCCAGGCCTGACTGCGCTGGCGGATCTCGCCGGCGTATCGGAACCGCCAACCGCCTTCCATGCCGGTTTCGTCTTCGGCCCCCGCGTGAATGCGGGCGGGCGCGTAGGCGAGGCGGATCTCGGCTGGCGCCTCCTGTCGACCGACGATCCGCTCGAAGCGCGCATGCTCGCGAATAAGCTTCACCAGTACAACGCCGAGCGCAAGGCGATCGAAGAGGGCGTGCTCGACGATGCGATTTCCGCTCTCGAGGAGCAGCCGAGCGACGACCTCGTTATCCTCGCGGGCGGCGACGGCTGGCATCCCGGCGTCATCGGCATCGTGGCCGCGCGCATCAAGGAAAAATACAACCGCCCCGCCTGCGTCGTCGCTTTCGACGACAAGGGCATCGGCAAGGCCTCCTGCCGCTCGGTTTCGGGCATCGACCTCGGCGCGGCAATCATCGCGGCCAAGGAACACGGGTTGCTGATCGCGGGCGGCGGACACAAGATGGCGGCAGGCTTCACCGTCGCGCGCAATATGTTCGAAGTGCTGCGCGGCTTCCTCAACCAGCATGCGGCGAACCAGCTGAAGGGCGAGGCGTACAAGCCCGAACTGAAGCTCGACAGCGTCCTCTCCGCCCATTCGCTGACACTCGATCTCGTTGAAAAACTTTCAATGCTGGCGCCATTTGGTTCTGGTCACGCTGAACCGCGCTTCGTGCTGACCGGAGTGAAGATCATCAAGCCCACGGTCGTCGGCGAAAAACATGTCAGCTGTTTCATTCAGGATTCCTCGGGCGGCGCCAGCGTGAAGGCGATCTGCTTCCGCGCCCTCGACACCGAGATCGGCGAAACCCTGCTCAAAGCCGGCTCCAAACCCCTCCACCTCGCCGGCCACGCCACCATCAACCACTGGCAGGGCCGCAAGAGCGTCAACTTCCAGATCGTCGATGCGGCGTTGGTTTGGTAAACCCTTCTCCTCTCCTCTGGGAGAGGAAGGGGCCCGCGCCGAAGGCGTGGGAAGGTGAGGGTACTCCGTCCAGCCCGCGATCAATTAGTTTAACCGCGGCGAGCAGTGCGGAGAAGGTTGGTATGGATTGTCAAACCTTGGCAACGGTACAGTTCTACGCGCAGCAATTTTACAGCCGCTTTCCTAATCTCGAACGAACGCCCCAGAAGGCAGTAATCATCAGCCTTTCGCCGCAGGAATGCGAGGTTCTGAAGTGGTGCATGGCCGGCAAGACGAAATGGGAAATCGGCATAATTTTGGGTGTCCGAAAACGCTGTTAAACTGTATCTCCGCAACGCCCAGAATAAATTAGGCGCAACAAACGCGATGACCGCGCTTTTCAGGCGATACGCGTCGGCTTCATTCAGTTATAGAAAACGCGCTATACCTGTTCGGGTATATTCGCGGTCTTCCTGCCTCATGCTATCGGTACAACTGTTCGGGCATCCTATGCGCTGGTCAGCAATACCATTGCGGGAGGCGCGTAGACGTGGTGAGATTCGGGACGCTGCTATTTTCTCAACATGTTCCCGGAGCAAAGGCAATGATGGACCAGACAACATACCAAGTGTCACGAAAGGGAATGAAGGTGTCCATGTCGTGGAGTAAAAGACACCTCTTTTGGAAAGATGTTCTCGCGGCTTTATTCCTTCTCTGCCTTTTGAGCCCTCAAGCCGCCTATGCAAAGTGTCTTCCTCAAGCCGAAAATGCACTGGAGACCGAGTTTATCGCAGCAGACATTGTTTTTGCAGGCATTGCCCAAAAGGACGGCTATTCCAATGTTCCGTTTCGTATATCGTCATTATATAAATCCCCCAGCAAGACCCTCACGGACCACGCCATCGTTATTATTAATCCAATTCATGACATCCACAAGGACGAGTGGGTTAGCGGGGAATCATTCAAACATTTTTTGAAAGGCGAGAAATACATTGTCTTCGGTTGGTTGGAGAACGAGGGGAAAGACAAATCGAGCTTTCATACAGCAGAATGCTCGATGACGGGCCTCGAACCCCATCGTCTGCTTGAGTTGGTTAAGCAATCAAAGGGCTCGTCAGATAAGGTGGAAATGCTGCGTCATAGTCGCGACATTCTTGTCTTCGAAGGTCGTGTCAACGAGGCTCACCAGTGGCGCCACAAGAATAGCGAAGATCCTGCCCGCGCTTTTACGGTCGATACGGTATCTGGGACAGGCGAGGCAAGGCTGACAATTACCCGTGTGTTAGTGAATACCACCTCTGAACCTTCGCTTCAATCTGGCGACAATATCACAGTTTACGCTTCCACGCCTTGCAGCGTGGATTTCCTTCTCGGGCAGGATTACCTTGTCTTCGCCCTGCCGAACCACCGCAACCATCCGGATGGCGGCCCGCCATCCAATGCTCTCTGGTGGGAAGCGGGTTGCAAGACATTCTTACTCTCCGAAGAAGACCTGCTTCGGACTTGGAGTCACGTTAAATAGCCAGCGAGGTTTCTGAATGTGCCCGATTAATACAGCCGGACAGCCACAGTCGGTCGTTGATCTTACAATGGTTCCCGGTGAACCTGCGTAGAGACATGGTCGGCGTAGCTGGGACCGGAGCTACGCTCTATTATACCTTTGATACAACTATATTCACGTTCACGGTGTCGACACACCGACGACCTCAATCACCGATGCCACTCAGCAAGCCCAGCTATAGAGCGTTCTTGCGTTGATCTCAAATGTTGCAAATGTTACTTTTTCTTCTTCGCCACCAACCGGTGTTTCACCCGATTTCGCGATTGTTTACGGAACCACTCCACCTGGTGACGTTGGCGATGAGAAATCGTCTGGGCACAGTTCTGGACTCCAGAACATCACCAATGCCGATGTGTATCTAAAATCCGGCATTACGGATTTTTCAGTGGGTGGGGCTGGCGCTGCGAATGCTCTTCACGAGTTTTTACATGGCCTAGGCCTTTCTCACCCGAAAGGTCTTGAATATTCATCTGTCGTTGGGGGTATACAGTTCTTGACACAGCAATGACTGGAACCGCAGACCTCAACTCATCAGCATCAGATGCAAGCATGCCGATGGCGTACGATATCGCCACCCTCCAGTTCCTTTAACCGCGCTATTTGCGCCAAAGTACCCTCATCTTCCCATCGCCGCATGCTTCGCATGCGCATATAAAGCGATGGGCCCCTTCTTCTCCCAGAGGAGAAGAGCGGAACGCGAAAATCCCTATAATTCAGATTCAAGGGCCGTTCGGTGGTCCGGGTGAAGGCCCAGTATCCTGTCCCTGTCCCGGCAAACCGGGCGCGCCTGGCATGCCGGGATTTCCGGGTGCGCCGGGCATACCGGGGAAGCCTTGTGCGCCTTGCATGCCGGGGTTGCCTTGCATACCGGGCGGGGTGGGTGAACCGGGTCTCCCATTCATGCCGGGCGGCGGGCCGCCGCGCTGTTTCAGGCGCTGGGCGAGTTGCCTGCGCTCGTCATCGGACATGGTGCTGATTTTCTCCGCGGTCTTGTCCTGCACCTTCAGTCGCATGCTGTTCATGATCGTGTCCATATCGGCGAAATGCTTGAGGACATCGTCCTTGCTCACCGGGCCCTGTTCCAGCTTGTTCGCGAAGTCGGCGCGCAGGGCGTCGGCCTTCTGGAAGTTCTGCTGCGTTTCCTGCATGGCTTGCTGCATTTCCTGCGCATTGAACACGTCTTCAGGCCGGAAAATCGGCGGCGGCTGCGGCGGGCCGCCGGGGCTCCCGTTCATGCGCGGCGGCGGACCGCCGAAGGGGCCGCCCATGCCTTGCTGCTGCATCTGCCCGAACGGAAAACCCATCGTCTGCGGTGCGGCGGCGGGCGAGGTCATGCGGCCCAGCACGAAGGCGACGAGGAATATATTCGCTGCGACGGAGCCCAGCAATGCCGCTGTCTTGATCTTGCCGTTATCGCTCATGCCATTCTCTCCTTCTTACAGCCGCATCTCGTCGAGCGACTGCGGACCCATGATCATGCTGTCCAGGTAATATGAAGATTGCGCCGTCGTGGTGGACGCCGCCTGTTGTCTCGGCCCCGTCGCATGGCCGAGCCAGAAGCCCAGCACCGCCATCGCGGCCATCATCGCGCTGCGCTGCAGCCAGAGGCGGCGCGTGTTTTCGTTCGCGGGCTGCGCCTTCGCGGCCGTGACGATGCGGTCGAGCAGCGCCTGGTCGGCATCGGCGACCTTGTATTCGTCCAGCAGCCTGTCGAGTTCTTTATCTTGCATCTTTGGTCTCCGCCCTTTCTCCGCTCAAGCTCTGCTTCAGGCTTTGCCGCGCCCGGAACAGCAGCTGCTGGAACGCGTTCAACTGCATCCCCATCGCCTCGGCG
Organism: Alphaproteobacteria bacterium; assembly: GCA_025934695.1. Classification (GTDB taxonomy): domain Bacteria; phylum Pseudomonadota; class Alphaproteobacteria; order Micavibrionales; family UBA2020; genus JAPWJZ01. Next base: position 666,659 of record JAICWS010000001.1, on the reverse strand, counting down.
GCTTCCGCATTGGTGACGCCCTCGAAGTAACTCAGGGTCACCGCCGCGCGCTGGCGCTCCGGCAATTCCGCCAGCGCGGCCCGCACGCGCAGCGCCCGCTGCTTGCTCGCCATGGCATCATCCGCCGCAGGCGTCGGATCGGCCATCGTTTCCGCATCGATCGGCGCGAAGGGAACGACCTTGCGCTTGTAGTCGATGCAGCGGTTTGTCATGACCCGGTACAGCCAGGTCGAGAATTTCGCCTGAGGCTGCCAGCGCGGCGCCTCGTTCCAGATTTTCAGGCAGACGTCCTGCGCGATCTCTTCCGCGTCGGCGCGGTTGCCGACCATGCGCTCGGCAAAGCGGACGCAGAAGTTGAGGTACTTTCCCACGAGCGCGCGATATGCCGCATCGTCCCGCTGGGCGATGCGCTGCATCAGCTGGTGGTCGGCATCGCCGGACGGGCTCGAAGGCGCGTTCCTCATGGTGATCAAGAACCTCTGCCTTACTGTAGATTTAACGGATGGATTGCGAAAGAGCTTACGGCGATACGTACAAAATTATGTCACTGAAAAGAAAGGATTTCTTTTGCCAGAAGCCTGTGAGCGCTTTGGCCAGCGTTAGTTTCCGGCGGCAGATTTGCGTACGTCTGGCGCATCCGACAATACCTTGAATTCCCTGACGCGGGTCTGCGAAATGGCGTCGCCGGGCTCGACTTCCGCCGAAGGATGACACATGACAAGCGTACGGTCATTCGCCGTGCCGAGCCAACCGGTCATAAGCTGTTCGAATGGCGCGCCGGGCGCGAGGGAGTAAACGCCGCGGAAGGCGTTGTTGGTCTCGAAGCCGAGCTTTTTGCAGGCGGCGGGAAAACCGAAGTTCAGCACATTGAGCACCAGCGCCTTGAAGCGGGTATTGGTCTTCAGGACCGGGCTCGCCACCTGACGGATCCAGGGGCGTTTGGAAGAGGTGCCGAAGCGCTTGCTGATTTCCGACAGGAAGATGCTGCGAACGCCGGGCATGACATGGACATGCTCGTGCCCGTCGATAAAGTCGGGGGCGCGGCCGAAAAGCTCCTCGAACCGCTGCATCTGGAAGCGCAGGCGCTGCGCGATGTCGGCGCGTTCTTGTGCCGGTAGGATGGGGCGCAGCATCAGGTAATTGCGCGCATAGGCCGGCTTGTCCTGGAAGGGCATCGTCAAGTTGAAATGGAGGCCGATCTGCACCTTGCCGGCAAGCTCCAGCAACTGCGCGGCATAGTCGGGCAGCAGGGGCGCTTCGGTCATGACGCTGACGGCATTCAGCTTGCCCTGGCGGCAAAGGGCGAGGATGCCCTCCGATATGCCAGCCGTCATGCCGTAATCATCCGCGCAGAGGATCGTCATGACAGTTCTTCCTTCTTGCCGGGGCTGAAGGCCCAGCATTGGGACAGGATGTAAGTGCTGACGGCCGCTGTCGCGATGGCGACCGCCGATCCGATTAGGTAATGGATGTGCAGAACTTTCAGCATCACGGCAAAGACGGACTCATTGATGCAAAAGCCCGTGACGGCGACGGTGAAGAATTTGACGGCGGCGGGACCATGCGCCTGCTCGCGCGCCTCGAAGGTCCAGTTCTTGTGCCCGACGTAGCTGACGCTGAAGGCGCAGAGAAACGCGATGATGTTCGCGATCAGCGGTTCCATGCCGGTCAGGCTCACGACGCTCAAAACGACCAGCCAGTGCACGGCGGCAGCCGAGCCGCCGATGACGCAGAAGCGGAAAATCCGCTCCGGAATGAAGCGGAAGATAAGCGTGAAGATGGGCTCGAGGAGCTTCTTCATGCCGCTTCCCGCTGCCGCTCCAGGTTGCTTTGCTGCTGCGTAACTTTTTCGACGATATAGAGCGGGCGGTTCTTCACCTCGGTGAAGATGAGGCCGATGTACTCGCCCAGCACGCCGATGGAAATCAGCTGAATGCCGCTTAAGAGCGTCAGCGCGACAGTCAGCGTTGCCCAGCCGGGAACGTCGATGCCAAAGCACAGCGTGCGGATCATGATGTAAAGACCGTAGATCACGGACGACCCCGCGACCAGAAAGCCGATGCGGCTGATCATGCGCAAGGGAAAGGCCGAGAACGACATGATGCCCAGGATGCCGAAGCGGAACAGGTGGCGGATCGAGCCGAACTTGGTCTCCCCCGCCGTGCGCTCGCGCGGCGTATAGTCGATGGCGAGCTTCTTGAAGCCGACCCAGTTGAACAGGCCTTTCATGAAGCGCGTCTTTTCGGGCAGCGACAGGATGGCTTTCACGACCGTCGAAGACATCAGGCGGAAATCGCCGGCATTGGGCTCGATGAAAGTCGTGCCGCTGAATGCGATGCGGTAGTAAAGCTTGCTTAAAGAGCGGCGCAGCCAGCTGTCAGTGCCGCGCGAGGCGCGCTTGGCATAAACGACGTCATAGCCTTCGCGCCAGTGCTTCACGAACTCGAGGATAAAGGAGGGCGGATGCTGTCCGTCGGAATCCATGATGACGACGGCGTCGCCGCTTGCCGCCTCGAGGCCCGCGGTCATCGCGGCTTCCTTGCCGAAGTTGCGGGAGAAGCGGATCACTTTAAGCGGCGTCGCATGCGCAGCTTTGAGCGCACTTTCCGCCGTGCCGTCGATGCTGCCGTCGTCGACGACGATGATTTCGCATTTCAGGGGCAGGCTGCGCAGGACCGCATCGGTCTCCTCGATCGTGTGGCGGATCGCCTCGGCCTCATTGTAGCCGGGCAGGATCACCGAGAGGCTTTTGTAAGAACGTTCGGAATTCATTTCTCGACCTCGTAAATCAGGTATTTCGGATCGGCCTTCGCGACCAGCTTGAGATGCGGCGCCACGTCGGAGGGGATCGCCGCGCTTTGCTTCGCTGTCAGCGCCAGCAATGGCTCGTGCATCTTTTCGGCGGCGGCGACGGCTTCTTCGATGGAACGATAGTGGCTCGTCCGGCCCGATGTATAGAATTCCATCGAGTAAATGCGGTCGCCGACGTAGACGACTTCGCCGTCCACATCCGGGTCCGCCTGGCGGAAGGCTGCGCCGACATGGATCGCCGAATTCTTCAAGAGGTCCGGGCGAACGCCCAAGCCCACCAGGCCGATAACGATCAGCACCGGAAGGCAGGCGGCAGACGCGTAAACCCATTTGCGAATGGCATCGCCGCTCACCGCAAGCGGCGCCAGCTCGCGCGCCGCCAGCACGGCCAGCGCGGGCAGGGAAACCAGCGGATAGGTTTCGATGATGTTGTGCGCGAAGGTAAAGAACAGGTTCGGCATGATAAGCCAGCACAAGAGGAACTTCGTCTGGCTGTCGAGCGGCGAATGCAAAATCTTTTGCTTGCGGACCGCGCGGAAGCCGAATACGCCCAGCAGCACCAGAGACCAGGGCAGCCCGTCGGCCAGCAGGTAAGGCCAGATCATGCCCAGCGGCGCTTCATGCGCATGGCCATAGCGGTCGCCCGTCCAGCCCGGCACCGTAAAGCGCTTGAAATGCTCGCCCACGATGAAATATTCGAGAAAACCCGGCGTCTTCTGCTCGGCCAGGTAATACCAGGGCAGGCCGATGGCGCACATCAGCAGCGTGCCGGTGACGAAAGGTAAAGATTTAAACATCTTCATCCAGCTGTTCGTCCACAGCACCCAGAAGAACAAGGGAATGCCGCACAGCACGATGGCGACCGGACCTTTGGCCAGCAGGCCGAGGCCGAGGCCCGCGAAGAACACATAGCCCCAGCGCTTCGATCCTTCCTCGACCGCGAACCAGAAACCGACCATGGCAAGGGTGCAGGACAACACCAGCGTCATGTCGGTCATGACGGTTCCGATGGCGACATAGTACATGCCCATCGTCAGCAGCATCAGGCAGGCGGCCAGGCGCAGCGGCTTTTCATCGCGGCGCGCGAAGACATACATGAGCGGCAGGAGCGTGAGGCCGATCAGCAGCGAGGGAAAGCGCGCAGCGAAAGCATTGACGCCAAAAACATCCATACTCGCAGCCGACAGCCAGGTCGACAGGGGCGGCTTGGCCCAGAAGGGTACGCCGTAATCATACCAAGGGGTGATCCAGTCGTTCGTCTCCCACATTTTGCGCGCGATTTCGCCGTATCGCGCTTCCGTCTTGTCGGTCAGGGGGAAGAACACCATCGCCAGCAGCCGCGCCACGACCGCCAGCGTGCCCACCGCCAGAAGCGGGAGGGGAAGGCTACGAAGGGAGAGGTTCTGCTGTTCTGTTTTCATAAGGTGTAACTGGCTTTAAACAATCCTTGCGGCACGATGCCAAAAACGAACCCTGCCCTCGATTGGTTTTGCGTCATTTTTATACAGGATAAAGTGTCATTTTTCCAGAAATTATATGGATATACACAGCTATTTGGCGATATTAACTTTACATAATCAAAAGGAACTCTTTATGCAGGCTTCCGATTGGCGGAAGAGAACTCAAGGAAAGGGGTGGATTTGCAATGAGGTACGGAGTTGCCATCGCGGGCCTGGCGCTTCTCGCGGCAACAGCCTTTGCGGCTCCTGCAGGCGCTGCGAACCCGATCGCCTACACCAATGACTCGACCTATCTGCATGCCGGGCCGGGGGATGATTTCCCGGTCGTCTCGCATGTTCCCGCAGGCGCCGACCTGGCGCTGGCCGGCTGTTCGCACGGCGTGGTCTGGTGCGATGTGAGCTGGAACGGCAACCGGGGCTGGATCAACGCCAGGTATCTCGACACCATCCTCCACGACGAGCGCGTGGGCTTCATGGAATATCACACTGTCCTCGGTGTGCCCGTCGTCACATTCGACCAGGGCGCTTACTGGCGCGACCATTACGCCAGCTATCCGTTTTATTCCGCGCCCGGCGCCTGGACAATGCCCGCCGAAACACCATCGGAAGTACGCTCGCTGCGCTACAACGGCGTCGACGAATAGCCCTCATGGCGTTCAAGGAACCGGCCTCGCCGCGCACAGGTTGGACGGGCGGTTTACAACGAACAGGAGATACAGCATGACGACGCTGAAAATGACCCTCGCGGCGGTCGCGCTTGCCGCCATTGCTACGTCCGCGCATGCCGCAACGGAACCGCAGGAAGACGTGACGGCGGCGATCAACAACAACCAGACGGGCGACACGACGTCGCTGCCATCGATGCAGCCGGCCGCCGGCGACACGGCAACGCCGACCACGAACACCACCGCGCCGTCGGAAAGCACACCGCCGCCGACCAGCACGGTCCCCGATAATTCGTCGGCTGTCACGAACACGACGACGGATATGACCACGGCGTCGAACGCCCCGGCGGACGCGATCGCCACGCAGAAAATGGCTATGCGCCGCCTGACCGGCGACGAGCTGTCCTATACCCGCAACTACATCATCAGCTCGGTCGGAGGCTTGCGCGACCTGTCGGCGGTGCAGGACCGGCTCACCAAGGGGATGGACGACATCGCCTCCACCATGAAGACCTATTACGGCGACGACACGGGCAGCAAGCTGAGCTCGCTCCTGCACGACCAGGTGAGCGACAATATCGCACTCATCAACGCCGTGAAGTCCAAGAACCAGAAGAGCATTCAGGACGCGCAGACAAGGGCGCAGGGCAACGCCGACGATATCGCGTCGCTCATATCCGGCGCCAACACGAACCTGAGCAAGGACGATATCTCGGCCGCGCTCAAGCAGCATATCGACCAGATCACCGCGCAGGCCGCCTCCCGTGTGAAGAAGGACTGGAAGTCGGATATCGACGCCTTTGACCGGGACGAGGACCAGATGATGGCCTTCTCCGACAAGGTGGTCGACGGCATCGCGAAACAATATCCCGACAAGTTCAGCAGCGTCCCGTCCTCGGTCGCGCCCGCGTCGGGTCCCTGACAGGCTTCATACGGTACTACTCACTTGCACACACAAAGAAGACGCGCCCCGGTTCGGCCGGGGCGCGTTTTTTTCGGTTATCCACCAAAATAACCGCCCGTCCGGGCGAAACCAGCCGGCAGGCCAGGCGGTTGGCAATCGCAATAGTGCCACATCAACGCCGAATAGAGGTGCAAAAATGCCCAACAGCCCCAACCAGGATTATCGCGACCCCAATTACCGCAAAGACGGCTCGAGCGCCGGCTGGTGGATCGCCGGCATCATCGCCGTCGTCATCATCGTCGTCGCGCTCTACCAGAACCACGTGCGCACCGGCAATCTGCAGAATATCGAACCTGCGGCCGGTAACGTGACGACGACGAGCCCGAACACCTACGATATGCAGAACTCGAACACGACCGGCAGCGACACCAATACGACGAACACGGTCACCAACACGACGACCCCGTAACGCTCCGGCGGGCGGCTCGTCTGACAAGGGACGCACGCATGGAAAGATACGATCGGTCAGTCTCGGACGTCATGCATGATATCCTGCGCAACCTGCAGGATATCATGCGTTCCGAGATCCGCCTGGCGAAGGCGGAAGTGCGCGAGGAATCGCAGAAATTCCGCGCGGCAGGCGCCTTGTTGGCCGCCGCCGGAATCATCAGTCTATTCGCGCTGTTCTTCCTGCTCTTCACCGCGGTCGAGGCGCTGGCCCTCGTGGTGCCGGGATGGGAAGCGACGCTGATTGTCGCAGTGGGACTTATCGTAGTGTCCGGCGTGCTCACCGCCATCGGTGTGCGCGTCCTGAACCGCATCCGGACGCCGCCCGCGCGCACGGTCGAGAACATCAGGGAGAGCATTCGTTGGGCAAAGACACAGCTGAAATAGAATTTCATATCCAGCAGACCCGAGCGGAGCTCGCCGACAACATGCGCGAGCTCGAAGACCGGGTGCGTTCGGCCACCGACATGCGGCGGCAATTCGCCCGCCGGCCGCTTACCTTCGCAGGACTGGCTTTTGGCGGTGGCATGCTCTTGGCGGCGATTATTCGGCGAAGGTTTTGAATTCATAGCATTTGTTTGATAATTTAACATAATAATTGACATTAAATGCATAAGGCATTATTCTCTTCGCACCGAATACAACGGCAAGAGGAGAAGCAGATGAAATTCAAGCTCAAGGAAAAATGGGACAAGGCAATGACGGCCATTTTCGGGCCCGAGCCTGTCAACAGCATGAGTTGCTACGATGTCGCGCATATCCAGAAAAAAGTTCAGGAAGCGACCGGTTTTGATGTCGGCTGCCAGGATACACGCGCCATCAATTGGCGCAAGAACGCCGGTCTGATCATGGCGCCCGAAACACCCAAGGACCAGGTTACGAAAGCCGAAGACGCTTTCATCGCCGCCGCCGCCGAGCGCAAGATCACGCTGACGCGCGAACAGGTGATCCACTATGTTCCGGGCACCATTTCCCCGCCCAGCCGCTTCGTCCAGCCCGCGCCGAAGACCTGGTAAGCTGAAGGACTTTGAATTCAAAAACGCCGGCATGCGAAGTGCCGGCGTTTTTTTGGGTATCCTGTTGGGCGTTTACGAGCGATTGCGTCTCGCCCAGGGCCCTGTATGCTTTTCAGGCTGCGGGTATTTTTCTCATGTAAGCGCGCGGCCAGCCGGCGCGGATTTTGACTTTCGGCATTTCGCGTTGTGCCCGCTCGCGCTGCGCTCGCGAGATATCCTCGACGGTCTGGCGAAGGTACGGGAGCGTCGATAATGGATCGAGAAGGCGTTCGAGGTCGGGATCCGGCGCTTGTTTCGCCGCTGCCTGGGGTTTTGCTTTTCGGCTGAATAACACGAACAAGCCGGCGCGGGGCTTCGAGACGGAATTTTCGTTGTGATTTTCTGACGCAGACATCTGTTCACTCCTCTTTAAAAAGAACATGCCATGCCGCGCCTCTTGCGCGGCGACGAAGGGCTCATGGATGTGCGGTCGGAAGGGCCATAAAAAACACCCACGCTATCTTCGTCGGGCTGTTTTAACCTCAGCTATACCGGTGTGCGGGAAACACTAAACACGCGCGCCGTGGTGGCTTTGGCCTGACTCATGTTATAGTCGAGTCTGCGGCATTATGTCAAATTAAATTCAGAAAAGAACATCTAACCGACTGTTTTAGCAAGAATTATAACCGGTGCAATTACGCTGCCTTGGGCCCGCCTGCAGCAGCTTTGGTCTTCGGTCCTTCGTAGCCGGGCAGATGCGCGGCGCCGGGGAGGCGGCTGGCTTTGACCGCCATGCGCAGGGCTTTTTTGAAGTGATCCTTGATCACGTCCTTCGGAATGATCTTGCGGAAATAATCGGCCCACAGGAATTCGGCGAAAGGCGTCATGACTTTCTTGAAACCCATGTGCTCGCGCACAAAACCGGCGAGCGCGCGATAGGGGTCGTCTTTCAGGCCGGTGAGATGCTTCGGGATATCGTCGACGGGTTTCAGCTTGCCGTTCTCGTCGTAGGGATGGACGTATTTCTTCTCTTCCATCTTCTTCCAGAATTCATCCTGCGTTTTCGCGTCCGAGAAATTGTCGACGATTTCGACGCGCGCCGTCTCGAAGCCGGCCTGCAGCATCGCGAGCCCCAGATGATGGTGGTCGATGATATAGGCCTTGCCGCCGGGGCCGATGACGACGGGGATGGGACGTTCTTTGAGGAACTCTTCGAGTTTTTTCGGATCCTTGTTTTTCATCAGCCGGCGCAGGTGCTTTTCCTTGTGGTCGACCTGGCGCATGCCGACGGTCAGCTGCGTCGGCAGCAGCTCCGCGAGTTTCATCTCGGGATGCTCGTCTTGCTTATGTTCAGCGGCCTCAGCGAACTGCGCTTTCGTCGCTTCCTGTTTTTCGTCGGAAGAGCTCATGTAAAATCCTGAATATCTCATCATAATACAATAATATGTAAATTTTGACAACGCCTAAAGTTCATTTAATATCAAACTCTTACATTGATTCTGGCCCTATTGGGAGCATTTGCCTGAAACCAACGCCCAACATACCCCGTTGGTGCGACAGCCGGAAATATCCCGGCGGCAAAGGAGGGAACATGATGGACGATTCCGATCAAACGGACGCCGACCGTGCACACGAGGGCTATGAGCGCCGCTACGAGAAGGAGCGCCGGGCGAGTTACGGCGTGGTGATTTTCGGCCTGCTGGCCTTCGTTGTCGTGGTCATCGCGGCCTTCATGCATCATTCAGGCTTTGGCACGACGAACTACAGCAACATCGAACCCGCCGCGGGCGACAATACGGTGATGACGGCCCCGGCCGACAACAGCGGCACCAATACAACCACGACGAATACGATGGACACCAACACCGTCACGAACACGACCAACACGACACAGTAAAAATTTGTCATCCCGGGCGGAGCGGGGAAGACCCTCGCTTCGTTCGGGATGACATTTTCATTTCTATTATCCATATCCCATCGCGAAACTTGCAATATGTAATTCACCCGCGCAAAAAACCCGCGCGGGTGTCTTTACCTATATTCATATCGTTGCTAACGTCCCCTCAATTCAACATAACCCCTTTTCAGAAATAGAGGACGTGTCATGGCGCAGGCAAAAGATGTCGTCGAGAAATTCGTCAAACCGTGGCTGGATAAAAATCATCCCGACGCCGATCTCGTGATCCTCGCGGGCTCCTTCGGCCGCGCGATGAAGCAGGACAGCTGGCAACCGATCGCCTCGTCCGACCTCGATCTCGTCATCATTTACTCCGATCTTGAAAAAGGCGGCTTCAAAGCGGCGACGCAGGTTTTCAAATATGAAGAAGTCGGCACCGTGCTGGGCGAGCCCAAGCCGCGCGAGATGATGATCGACACGAACGTGCACGATCTCGCCTCGCTGCATTATCACGACAAGATCGTGAAGGAGAACACCAACTTCGCCTTCATGAACGTGATGCTCGACGAAGGCTATATCGTGCGCGACCGCCTCGGCATCGGCCCCGTGCTGCAGCAGAAGGCGAAGAAATTCCTCGACGAAGGTCCGGCGCCGACGCCGCAAGGCCGCTGGCAGGGCGAGATCGATAATCTGCAGTCCTATCTTGACTGCGTGCGCAAGACCGGCTCGACGGAGGAAAAACGCTTCCTCGGCGTCATGGCGCTGATCCACACCTGCGAATACGCGCTGGGGCTGCACCAGTACTGGCGCTCGGGCTCCAACCAGGCCTATCGCCGCCTGACCCGCTTCTTTCCCGAAGAAGAAAAGGTGATCACCGAGGCGTTTTCGGACATCATCCGCAGTGGCAAGACCGAAAAATTTGAAGCGCTGATGGAAGACTATATTACGCGTGGCAAGACGCTGCTGCCGACGCTGCCCGCTGGCTCGGGCGAGCCGCTTTACCCGGTCGATAAATTCGTGCCGAAACAGGAAGCAACCGAAATCCGCGACATGTTCCTCAAGTTCATGACCGATCATCTCTGCGAGGCACTGGAAACCTCCAAAAAGCGCGGCGAACTCGCGCATCTCGAAAACCTATCCTCCTCGCTAAACTTCATCAAGATGGCGCTCGAGAGCAAGGAAGAGGTGCAGGGCGGACAGGGGACGGCGGCGATGCGCTATCTCGAAAAGCATTATCCCGACATCATGCCGATGACGCTGGCCGCGCTGGACGAGGGCGAGTTCGAGCCCCTGCGCAAGGCGGCGAACGACGCGCTGAAGCACATGGGCGGCCTCAGCTACCGCTGCCTCGAAAACTACTACGCCGATGACATCGCCCGTGTGAACGCGGCCGAAGCGTCGAACGACAACAAGGTGAAAGCGCCCACGAAACACTTCCACCCGAAGTTTTCGTGATTAGCTCCCTCTCCCAACGCATGTTGGGAGAGGGCCGGGGAGAGGGATTGTCCCGGCCTCGACAGCCGAGTGCGGTACAATCCCTCTCCCTAACCCTCTCCCGCGACAAGCGCGGGAGAGGGGACAAGAAAGGAATTCTAAAAAATGAAACCCGCCCTCCAGCAAAACCAGCACCACAACCTCGCGCATCGTTACGTGCTCTACAAAAACGACCTGCCCGCCGACCTGAAACTGGGCGAAGTGCTGGCAATGGATACCGAGTTCATGGGGCTCAATGTGTTCCGCGACCGGCTGTGCCTGTTCCAGATATATGACGGGGCGGACGACGGCAAGGTGCATATGGTGCAGTTCGACCGCGGCAATTACGCGGCGCCGAACCTGCGCAGGTTGCTCTCCGATCCGAAGCGCGAGAAGATTTTCTATTTCGCGCGCGGCGACATGCGCTGGATCGGCCATTATCTCGGCACGATCCTCGAAAACGTCTATTGTCTCAAAATCGCCTCGCGCATCGCGCGCACTTATACCCAGGCGCACGACCTCGAGGACGTCAGCAAGCACGTGCTCGGCATCAAGATCAGCAAGGAACAGCAGTGCACCAACTGGGGCGCGCCGGAACTGACGCACGAGCAGCTCGACTATGCCTGCAACGACGTGCTGCACCTCCATGCCATGAAGGAAAAGCTGAACCAGATGATGGATTCTGAGGGCCGGAAAGATATCGCCTACGGGCTGTTCCGCTGCCTGCCGGCCCTCGTGCGCGCCGACCTGGGTGGCTGGGGCCATGAAGACATCTTCGCCTATCACGTGCCGAAGCCCAGCTGATGCCGACGCCGGAAGACATCGGACGCGCTTTCAACAAATTCGCTGGGCGCGAAGTGCCGCTCGACGAAGTGCTGATCACGCCCAAGGGCCACAAGAGGGGACTGCGCTCGTTCTTCGTCCTCGTGCCCTCGCGCCGCAGCGACCCGGTGCTGAAGGAAATGCGCGAAGCCGCCCGCGCCATGGGCCTGCGACTCTTTGTGAAGTGGCCCGGCCATGACAAACCGCCGAAGCCGCGTCCGCTGCCGTCGAACGAATTGCCGCCCGCCGACCGGCTGATCGCGCGCCTGGAGAAGGGGCCCGATAAAAAGTGGCGCGTGGTGCCGGATTTCAAAATCGGGCGGTGAGGCCTTTCTCGAGAGAATCTTTGATGCGTAAAGCGTGCTGCTTTTTTGTGCACAGATTCTCCGTCAGACTTTCACACCAGGGAAACTTATCCACAGATAAGTTTCCATATCATGTTTCATCACCAATTTATGAAAATAAAAACGCCGCTTTTACATTTTCATAATGTTATTTTTTCGATACGAAAAATGCAGGAAATGCCGATGGGAGCTGCATTTAATGAAGCATTGATTTCAGTGTAAAGATTGAATATCGTATCCGGACAAAATGCAAAAAAAAGGCGGCGCGGTGTATTGACATTATGTCATGCGTTGCGTAACGTGTCCGCGATTAAGAAAAATATTTCGCACTAAAACGACGTTGGTGAAGGGCCAGAAAATCCCAAGGAGAGTTCACAGATGATGAGAAAAGACCAGAGCATCGAAGCCAAGTTCAACAAAATGGCCGATGAAGCCGTCCCCGGCGAAACCGAGGCCGATGCTGACAGCCGCCGCAAGCGCGCGCGCGGCAAAGTCGTTGATTACATCGACGCCGATCCCGATCTCAAAAAAGAGATGGAAAAAGTCATGGAGCCGATCGACCGGAACCCTGACTCGTTCGAATCCATCATCTCCTTCGGCCACCCGCCGCTGGACCGCCTGGGCAAGATCGCCAACGACATGATCAAGATCCAGGGCAAGTTCAACGAGCAGGTCAACGTCATGGCCGGCGCCCTGAACCAGCTCGAAGGCGGCCTCAAAGGCCTCAACCTCGACAAGTTCGGCGAAGCCACGCAGAAACTGCTGAAAGGCCTCGCCGGCGGCACCGTGAAAGGCGTCAAAGGCGTTTCGAAATTCTTCGTCGACCTGAAAGACAGCCTGACCGGCGCGAAAGCCAAGCGCACCGAAGACGAAAAACTCGTCAAGGAAATGCAGGATGCTCTCCCGGAGATGCTGTTCGAGATGATCAAGCTCGTCGACAACATCGCCAAGACCGAACTGGGCATCAAGGAAGTCATGAAGGAAGCCGAGAAGCTGGGCCTCGCCCGCGTCGAAGCGACCCGCGAAATCAGCGTCTACCTGGGCGCCTCGAAGGAAGTCCTCCGCCGCTACAACGAGGAATACATCCCCGAAGCGAACAAGCAGTTCGAAGACAGCCAGGATCCCGAAGACGAACTGTACCTGAAGGACGTCATGAAGCGTAAAGAAGACTTCATCGACCGCATCACCGTCCTCGAAGGTTCGCGCGCCGCTTCCGTTATCGCCGCACAACAGCTGCGCCAGATGATGGAAACGATGGAAGACCAGCGCAAGAAGATCCAGGACATCATGTACAACAGCCAGAACGAGTGGAAAGCCATGCTTGCAGCCGCAGGTATCGCCGGTTCCTCTCTGAAGGCCGCGCAGACCATCAAGAAAGCCGATGATTTCGGCGACAAGATGCACGACCAGACCATGAAGATGATCGAAGAAGCGCACAACCTGACGCAGCAGTCGAAGGCGCGCGGCACGATCGATCCTCAGAAGCTGATCGAAGCGTCCGACCGCCTGCAGAAGCTGATCGAGCGCGAAAACGACGAGCGCGAGAAGCGCCTGCGTCAGCTGGAAGCGACCGCAACTCAACTGCGCGGCGCAACCGACAAGCTGATCGAAGCTGCGGATTCGTCGAACAAGGCGCGCATGCTCGAAGCGGTCAAGACCGCCGAAGAGGAAGCGAAGAAGCGCAACGACGAGATCGAGGCCAAGAAAACGGCGGCGAACGAGAACAAGGCAGTGGATCCCAATGCGCCGAAGCCGGCCGTTGAGCCCCAGCCTGCCGCGGTCGAGGACGACAAACCGGCACCGAGCCGCCGTCCGAACCGCAACCCGAACCCGTAATACCGTAAAAGAGCCGGTGTCTCCGGACACCGGCTTTTTTGCACCCTTGTCAATGTCTTATGAATATTTCGCAGGTGTGAGATGAGCATGTTTGGCGGCAGAGATAAAAAGAGAGCTCCGGAATCCGTGGATACGGCTCCGCAAAAGAAAGACCCCGGCATTCTCGACGACGCCACGCTTGCGGCGCTTCCGCGCAAGTCGGCCTACTTCGACGCCCTGCGCACCGACGCTTTCATGAATCACAACGTGGTCGAGAACTTCGTCGAGTTCTGGGCCGCGCTGAAGGTGAACCCGGAAGAAGACAAGTGGCGGGTCATGCACTACATGATCTACGACCTGGATCAGAAGGACGGCAAATTCGTCTCCGAAGCGTCGACCAAGCACGACATCAGCTTCGCCGAGGCGGTCGCCTTCATCGCCAAGCAGGAATATATCGCCGAGAAGATGGCGACGCACAAGGAACTCGACCTCGGGTCGATTTATTCCCCTGCGAAATACCCTGAACTCAAAGTCCACTTCTTCGACCTCGAGCACTACAAGCGCGGCGCCAACATCGAGGGCATCGCTTTCGACGAGATGAACCAGCCCTATCGCCGCATTGAGGGCCGCATCTTCCAGAACGCGACTTTCAAGCGTTCGGAAGTCGTCAAATCCATCCTCGCGGTGGAGCAGGCAAACGACGTTCCTTCCGTCCAGGCGAAGATCGAGGGCGGTATTTTGTCGGACCTCTTCGCGACGGCCTCCAGCCGCGCGGCGTCTTTCGACAATATCCTGAAAATCGGCCAGGTCCTGGGAGCGATGGACGAATTCGCATCCCATGTCGGCGCCTTCTACCTGTCCATCCAGCGCGCGCTGAACCGCGACGAGAAATTCGACCGTATCGAAGGGCTGCAGCCCGAGGAGAAAAAGGACGTCCTGAGCCACGCGGACGACCTGACCACCGTGCGCAAGAACGACGCCAAGCCGTTCCCCAAGATCATCGACGATCTCATCCCGCAGATGAACGCGCAGCTCGAGACCGCCAAGAGCCTCGGCGTGCATGTCGAGCCGTTCCAGAAGTTCTCGGCCGAATGCGAGCTTTACGCGAACCTGCTCTATGCGTCGCAGAACCTCGCGAAGCTCGAGCGCGGCTTCGTCTCTGTCAACAATTCCGACGCCAACCTGATCACGCAGATCCGCGATTCGGTCGACCGCGCCCAACGCAAGTTCCTGGATCTCGGCGGCACGCAGGAGCAGATGGACAAGCTGAAGGCCTGGGTCGCGAACCCCAAGAAGGACCCGATCCCGAACTGGCTGCCCGGCTTCCTGACGCGCTATTACGAGTCCCGCGCGAAGGTCATGCAGAAGGTGCAGGACCGCCAGGCCGGCGTCAGCCAGGTGAACACGATGTCGGTCGAGGTGAAGCCGCCGGTGACGGACCAGTACAACGAAGCGTCGAAGCCGAAAGACGTTCCCGCGCAGCCCGCTCCCTCGAACGACAATTCGGGCGCCGGTACGCAGGGCCCGGACTTCGACAAGTTCAAGAACATCATGGGCGCCAACCGCCCGAAGCCTTAAGAGATTGAGGCGAAGGGTCGGGGAGCGAAGTCCATGGACTTGTTCAAATGGGTCGGGCGCAAGAAGCGCGAAGAGGAATGGATGCGCCAGCCGCGCCGCCTTCCCGATTTCGCGGAACGCCTTCCCGAAGACAGCGACCGATGGCTGGTGACGCAGGAATTCGTCAATGACGAAGACAAGAACCTGCGTTCCTACATGGCCATCTACCAGCCGGACCCCAAGGTCGAGGAATGGAAGCTCTACTACGTCGATTACGACCTCAAGCGCGAAGGCGAAGTGAGGGCGAACTGGATGTACGAGCTGAACGACCCGCTCGAGATCGTCCAGCAGCTGCGCGCTTACGAACGGAAATACAAGAACAACGCCGATTATATCGCGCATCCGGACCAGCGCGCGACCTATCGTTCTTTCGCGAATAAATACGGCATCCATTTCGACGACGACGGCAATGTCTTCCGCGTCAAGACCGAAACGCCGCTCCTCAAGGGCACCTTCATGAACCGCGAGGCGCTCGACAGCCTGTTCCACAAGGAAGCGTCGAAGGCGCTCCCGCTCGACAGCTGGGAAGGGATCTACAAGGGCATCGTCGACGTCATCTCGCCGGAATGGACGATGACGGAGAAGGCCTTCGGCCTCGCCGAACAGATGCAGAGCGTCAAGGCGGTTCCGGCCGACAAACAGTTCGATTCGTCGCCGGTGAATATCATTCCGGTGGCGACGCATGTCTCGGAAGTCGCTTCGCTGCAGGGCGGGGTCATCTTCTGGAAGGGCGCCGCCACGGTTCCGACGCCGAAGGAAATCCAGGACGCGCGCGAACAAGCCGCGAAGGATGCGCAAAAGCCCGCTATTGAGGCCGCCGCGACCGACAAGCCCGCCGCTGCCGCGCCGATTGCCGAGGGTGCCGCCGAGAAGCCTGTCGAGCCGCCGCTCCCCATAAAGGTCGAGGGCAAGACGATCTATGAACATGCCATGGCCAAGACCTGGGGTGGCTACAAGGAAATGCAGCAGATCACCTGGCAGCGCCCGGTCGAGACCGCGGATTTGCCGAACAGCAAGAATTACGGCGAATACGCATATGGCATGGAAGCCCTGATGGACAAGCTGAACAAGCTGCCGGCCGCGCTCAACGACAAGAAGACCGACAAATATGCGAAGGAAGCCCTCGTTCTCGGCCTCTTTCGCGCCGTGCCCACCGTACCCTTCCGCAGCGGCCGCCGCGGACTGGGCAAGCATCTCGGCGACGCGACGATCCTGGTCGGCCTCTTGCGCGCGGGCGCCGCCGTTTATAAGGAACAGTTCGGTCCCGGCAAGAAATTCACGCCTGACGGCATCCAGTTGCTCTCCACCATCGGCAAGCTTTGCACCCAGTTTGCGGTCGACCGGCTGAATGTCGACCCCGAAGCCGCGACGAAGATCGCGGATGTCATCGCCAAGGGCGAGGATCCCTTCGGGCCCAAGCTGCCGCTGGAAAAGATTTTCGACAAGCATCCCGCGCCGGCCTTCACGCCCGCGCCGCCGCCCTCATCATACATCGCCTCCGGCGGCGGCACCGGCCAGCACAAGAGCAAGAAGAAACCGCTGTCGCAGCGCGGCTACGGGTACTGGGATTAATCAACACTTTTCTTTCCATGCCACCCCGCGAAGGCGGGGTCACGTAAGTTTCCTTCGAATTTTGGAAGGCAACTGCAAAGAGTCCCACCCCGACGAAAGTCGGGGTCCAGTTGATAAACTTCTACCTCATAAACGCTTTGGAAACGAAAGAGGACGGCGCCGCGGTCCATCGGCACCCTCGACGTGCGCATATGCCAGAGATTGCCAAATTCATGAGATAGAAGTTTGACTAAACTGGACCCCGACTTTCGTCGGGGTGGAATATCTTTCGTGAAAAGTTGGATTTATACCGTCGGGCTAGCGCCAGCGGCAACCGGGGCAGGGACGACAGGCACGAAGGCCTTGTCTTCCGGCTTGCTTGCGCCGGCCGAGACGTTAAACGCCTTCTTCAGATACGCCGCCGCATGGCTCAACGATTCCGGCGTCATTTCGTGGCGCAGGTCTTTCAGCCACAGGTTGGTTACCGGGATATGGCGGCGCGCCAAGCGGCGCAGGCTGTTCTTCGGGGCGACGAAGAAGGATTTCAATCCGGATTTGTTCTCGCAGAGATAATCGTCGGCCTCGCCGGTGATCATCATGACGTCGGGCTTCGATTTCGCGCGGGTGAATCCGAAGAACATGCCCGAGTGGCTGACGACCGCGGCGACAGGCTTTTCGCGCGAGATCGCGGCATGCAGCGCGATGGCGCCACCCTGCGACATGCCGAAGAAGGCGACGTCCTTATCCTGAAGGCCGTACTTGTCGCGGTAATAATCGGCGAGGTCATTGACCTTTTTGATCACCGGCATGTTGTTGAAGACGAGCTGCAGCATCATGCGCGGCCAGCCTTTGATGTCTGTCTTGAACCAGCTGCGCGCCTTGTCGGGGTCAAAGCCCGGATCGTATTTCTCGCGCACCCGCGCGACCTTGTCGGGCGTGTAATGCATCTTGATCGGCGCTTCGGGCATGACGATGAGAGTATTGGGCATTTCCTTGGCGAAAAGTTTGCCCGGCTCTTCCATGTAGCCGCTGTTCTGTCCGATGCCGTGAAGGAGGATAATGACGCGCTCAGGCTTGGTCACGTCCTGCAGGATGTAGTGTTCGATAAGATCTGCCATGAAAGCCTCCATCATCAGGATGATTAACGGTGCTGTATCATCAGGAGGGTTTGGCCTTGCCGTATCCGGCGCGCGGGAACACCTTTCAAAACACGCGCGCCCTCAGAGGTTGTCGGCCTATGGGCAAGACTAAAGGATTATCGCTATTATGTCAAATTTAATTTCGCATGGAAAAACAGCCGCTTAGAAACACAAACTGCCCGCCGCCCCGGCAAAGGCCGGGCCCACGGACTAGGGGAGTCCGGGCTCACCCGTCAGTCTTTGGCTAAGCGATAAATTCAGCAGTCCGTGGACCCCGGCTTTCGCCGGGGTTGCAGCGCCTGGATATACCGCTCTTCACTCCCCGTACGGGATCCAGATGTTCTTGATCTCGACGGCATGGCGCAGGAATTCCTCGCCCTCGGCCTGCGCGCGATCGAACCAGTCGCGCTGCCTGCCGTTGTTGACCCAGGTGCGCTTGAGGTTGCCGACGGAGCCTTTTTCGACCTGCTCGCTTCCGGCAATGTCGGAGCCGAAATACCAGATCGCGTCGACTTCGTCGTGCTCGCCCAGCGTCTTGGTCAGGTCCTTGCGGATGCCCGTGACGATGTTGATCGAGCCCGCGACGACATCCGATGTATCGAAGATCTGATAGAGGTCGGTCGCCAGCAAGGGATATTTCTCGGAAGGAATAATGACGGTGCGGTTACCCATGGCCATCGCGGGCGCGAACAGCGACACGAAGGACAGGAGCGGATTTTCATCCGGGCAGACGATGCCGAGGATGCCGACCGACTCTTTCATCGCGACCGAGACGAGGCGGGCAGGGGGATAGTGCACATCCCCATCGTACTTGTCGGCCCAGGCGCCGTATGTAAAAAGACGGCGAATCGACGCATCGACTTCCTTCGCCGCGGCGGCGGGCGTGACGCCCGTCAGCTGCACGAGGCGCTTCTTGAACTCGTCGGAGCGGGCCGACAGGTTTTCGGCGATGTAGTACAGGATCTGCGCGCGCAGATGGTGGGCGGATTTGCTCCAGCCTTCCGCTTTCTTCGCGGCTTCGACCGCGTTGCGGATATCCTTGCGATTGCCCTCGCCGACCTGGCCGACCAGTTTGCCATTTTTGTCGGTGATCGACAGGCTGTAAGCGCCGTCGGGACGCGCCTGCTTGCCGCCGATGTAAAGCTTCGCCGTGCGGTCGATATTCGCGAGGCCTTCGACGGCGCTCACGTGCTTGGCGGGACTCAAGCCGGTCTTGCTCTCTTTATAGACGGGCAGCGACTTGACGTATTTCGGCTTCAGGTAAGCATACATGCCTTCGCGTCCGCCCTCGCGGCCGAAGCCGGATTCGCGGTAGCCGCCGAAGCCGCAAGCCGCGTCGAACAGGTTGGTCGAGTTGATCCAGACCACGCCCGCCTTGATCTTCGGCGCGATATCGAGGGCGAGGTTGATGTTCTCGCTCCAGATGCTGGCGGCGAGGCCATAGCGCGTGTTGTTCGCGAGCAGCACGGCTTCTTCCGGCGTGCGGAAAGTCAGCACCGACACGACGGGGCCGAAGATTTCGACTTCGGCGACGGTCGAGGCGGGTTGTACGTTCGTCAGCATCGTGGGCGGGAAGAAGCAGCCCGACGTGGGGCAGCTGTCCTTGCCGGGCTGGATTAGCTTGGCGCCTTCCCTGACGCCTTGTTTCACGAGGCTGTCGATCTTCTCGTATTGTTCCTCGCTGACGATCGCGCCCATGTCGATCGCCTTGTCGAGCGGCGAGCCGACGCGGAGCTGCTTCATGCGCTGGGTGAGCTTGCGGATCATCTTGTCCGCGATGCCTTCCTGCAGCAGCAGGCGGGAACCGGCGCAGCAGACTTCGCCCTGGTTGAGCCAGATACCGTCGACCACGCCTTCGACGGCGCTGTCGAGGTCCGCATTTTCGAACACGATCGTCGGCGATTTGCCGCCCAGTTCCAGCGTCAGCGCCTTGCCCGAGCCCGCGGTCGCGGTGCGGATGATGCGGCCGACATCTGTCGAGCCGGTGAAGGCCACCTTGGCGATATCGGGATGCTTGGTGATCTCGGCGCCGGTCGAACCGTCGCCCTGCACAATGTTGACGACGCCCGCGGGCAGGCCGGCCTCGAGGCACAGCTCGGCGAACAGCATGGCAGTCAGCGGCGTGAATTCAGCGGGCTTCAGCACGACGGTATTACCCGCGGCCAGCGCCGGCGCGATCTTCCAGGCCAGCATCAGGAAAGGGAAGTTCCAGGGGATGACCTGGCCCACGACACCATGGGCTTCATAGCCGGGGAATTCGGTGTCGAGGATCTGCGCCCAGCCAGTATGGTGGTAGAAATGCCGCGCCGCGAGGCTCACGTCGATGTCGCGCGTCTCGCGGATCGGCTTGCCGTTGTCCATGCTCTCGACGACGGCGAGGATGCGGGAATTCTTCTGGATCAGGCGGGCCAGCGCATAAAGGTATTTCGCGCGCTCATGCCCGTCGAGCGCCTGCCAGCCCTTGAGGGCCTTGTGCGCGGCCTTCACCGCGGCATCGACTTCCGCTTTGCCGCCGCAGGCGATCTTCGCCAGGATGTCGCCCGTGGCCGGGTTTTTCGTGGTGAAGTATTTGGTCTTGTTCGGCTTCACCCATTTCCCGTCGATGAAATGCCCAAAGCTACGGCCATGGCTCTCCAGCCATTCATTCGCGGTCTTATCGCTCTCCGGCGCGGGGCCGTATTCCATGGTTTCGAAAATCTCTGCGACTTTTGCGGACATGTGTGGTTCTCCTTGGCCTCTCTCAGTTTGCCATGCCGCCGAAGGGCGGCATCCGGTCACGCGGCTGCGCCGCGCATTTATAAATCGCCGCTTCGCGGCGGCCGGACCCCGCCCGTCGGCGGGGTGGCGTGTTTCTAGTTACAAATGCTCTCATATAAATCTTCCCATTTGGGGTTCATTTGCTCGATCAACTTCATCTTCGATTCTCGGCGCCATTTCTTCAGTTGTTTTTCACGAAACAAGGCGCCTTCGTAGTTGTCC
Source organism: Alphaproteobacteria bacterium (assembly GCA_025934695.1). Taxonomy (GTDB): domain Bacteria; phylum Pseudomonadota; class Alphaproteobacteria; order Micavibrionales; family UBA2020; genus JAPWJZ01. Next base: position 645,680 of record JAICWS010000001.1, on the reverse strand, counting down.
GAAACCTCGTAGTAAACAAGCGCTTTTATTCCGTACTTCTTTGTAAATCCGTCTGCCGCTTCATTTCTATGTTCCCACACCCGTTTTGCCAGGTTCTCCGTAAATCCCACGTAGAAAGTGCTATTCCGTTTCTTCGCCAATATATAAACGTAATACGCCACATCACGTCCTTGGCTTCGGCGCTTTCAGTGCGGGCGGTTTTTCTTCGAACGGCTGGCCTTCGATCGGGTCGTCCTTCCCATACTTCACTTCGCCTTCGACGAAATCGTCGATGGCATGGCGGAAGTCGGGGTCGCGGCGCTTGTATTCGCGCAAGGAACGCAGCAGGCTTTCGTCGTTGAAGTCTTCGCTGTTCTTCGGCATGTGCGTTAACCCACGGGATGGCGGTTGTTGGCCGAGTAGCGGCCGGTGAGGTAATGCTCGAGCTGGCGCTCGATGTCGGCCAGCAGCGACGAGGCGCCGATGCGGAACAGGTCGGGCTGCAGCCAGTCATAGCCCAGCTCTTCCTTCATCAGGAACTGGTAGTTCATGACGTCCTTGGCGGTCGCGATGCCGCCCGCGGGCTTGTAGCCGATCTTGAAGCCGGTCTGGTCTTCATATTCGCGGATCATGCGCACCATGACCATGGTCACGTTCAGGTTCGCGTTGACCGATTCCTTGCCGGTCGAGGTCTTGATGAAGTCGGATCCCGCCATCATCGCGACCATGCTGGCTTTCGCCACGTTGCGCATGGTGGCGAGTTCGCCCGTCGCGAGAATGGACTTGAGGTGCGCGTCGCCGCAGGCTTCGCGCATCTGCTTCACTTCGTCGTAGAGCGCGTGCCAGTTGCCGGTCAGCACATGACCGCGGGTGATGACGATGTCGATTTCCTTCGCGCCCGCATCGACCGAGGCGCGGATTTCCGCGAGGCGCTGCTTCAGGGGCGACAGGCCGTGCGGGAAGCCGGCGGCGACGGCCGCCACGGGAATATTCGTGCCTTCCAGCTCCTTCACCGCCGTCTCGACCATTTCATGGTAGACGCAGACGGCGCCGGTCGTCAGGTGCAGATCCTGGATGCCGAGCGCCGAAACGAGATCGTCACGCAACGGCTTGCGGGCCTTGGCGCAGAGGCGCTTGACGCGGCCGGGGGTGTCATCGCCGCTTAAGGTTGTCAGGTCCATGCAGGCGAGGGCTTTGAGCAGCCAGGCCGCCTGCCATTGCTTCTTGACAGTGCGGCGGCCGAGCAGGGTGGAAGTGCGGCGCTCGACGGCCGAGAAGTTGACGTTCAGCCCTTCCAGCCAATCTATGTTAAGTTCCGTCCCCGGATTGCGTGCATGCCCGTGCGCCTTGTTGGCGGCAACGGGAAGTTTGACCGGCAGGTTGGCAACCGGCGCGTTCGGGCTGACACTCATCTGCGGATGTAGCTTCGCCATGGCTGGCTCCTCGCGAATTAATATGAAATAATGCTTGTAAACTACATCGAAACCAGCGTATGAGCAATGTATTCAGGGCTATGAACGCTAAAAAAGATACGAAAAATCGGCGACAAAAGCAGAATTATGGAATTTAAAGAGCTAGGTCTCAGCGAACCGGTACTCAGGGCCATCGAAGACTCCGGTTATAAGAACCCGACCCCCATCCAGGAACAGGCGATACCGATGATCCAGATGTGCCGGGATGTGCTGGGCCTTGCCCAGACCGGCACCGGCAAGACGGGCGCCTTCACCATGCCGATGATCGATATTCTCGCGGGCGGCCGCGCCAAGGCGCGCATGCCGCGCTCGCTCATCCTGTCGCCGACGCGCGAACTCGCGATGCAGACGGCCGAGAACTTCGACAAGTACGGCAAGTATCACCCGCTGACCAAGGCGCTGATCGTGGGCGGCACCTCGATGGACGAGCAGATTTCGCTGCTCGACCGCGGCGTGGATGTGCTTATCGCCACTCCCGGACGCCTGCTTGACCTGTTCGGCCGCGGCAAGATTTTGCTGGCTGACATTAAAATCCTCGTCATCGACGAGGCGGACCGCATGATGGACATGGGCTTCATCCCCGATCTCGAGAAGATCGTCTCGATCCTGCCGCCCATCCGCCAGACGCTGTTCTTCTCGGCGACCATGCCGCCGGAGATCAAGCGGCTCGCCGATAAATTCCTCACCAATCCGAAGACGGTCAGCGTCGCCGCGACCTCGTCGACGAACACGAATGTCGAGCAATTCGTCGTTCCCGTGCCGCATTTCAAGCAAAAGCAGAACGCTTTCTACAAGCTCTTCCAGCAGGAAGAAGTGAAGAACGCCTTCGTGTTCTGCAACCGCAAGCGCGACATCGAAGAGGTGCGCCGCTTCATGAAGTCGAAAGGCATCAAGGCGGCCGCCCTGCATGGCGACATGGAGCAGAGCGAGCGCACGGAAGCGCTCAACGCCTTCAAGGCGGGCGAGAGCCAGATCCTCGTGTGCAGCGATGTCGCCGCGCGCGGCCTCGACGTGCAGGCCATGTCGCATGTGTTCAACTGGGATGTGCCGAACCATCCGGAAGATTACGTTCACCGCATCGGCCGGACGGGCCGCGCGGGCCTCACCGGCCGCGCCTTTACGCTCGCCACGCCGATGGACGAGAAGGCGCTGCGTATCATCGAAAAGCTGATCGGCAAGAAGATCGAGGTCATGGACCTCAACATGGGCAAGGCCCCGCCGCCGCCGCCCGAAAAGCCGCGCGCCGAGCCGGTCGTGCGCCAGAAAGAACGCCACCACAACCGTCACCAGAAGCAGGACCACCGCCAGCGCCACGTCGACAATATCGAAATCGACGCCGAGCACAACGAAGGCAGCTTCGGCGAAGACGTGCCCTCGTTCCTCCGGAAGCGGTAGTTGAAACGCGGAGATCCGGAGAACCGGAGCTCTTTCCTATTTGGCGCGAAGCGCCTTTTCTGAAAAATGGCTTTTTTACGTGAAGTAACGTTATGAAGGTAGGACAGGAATGTCCCAAAGGCTTCGTAACTTCGTTACTTCGCGCGGAATTGCACGTCCCCAAATAAATGCGCTTCGCGCGACGCCAGAAGCACCTCCGGTTCTCCGATCTCTGCGTTTAAATTTTCCTAAATCACGATGAACTTTCCGTGCCTTCAATTTAGCCTCCAATTCATTTGACAAACCTCTGATTATTCAGGAAAATCGTGAGTGAACTTGGGGTCTATCTAACATCAGTCCAGCACTCTTGCCGCAGCGAAGACAAAGTCTGTTCCGCATCCGTATTGCGCCGTGCCTGTCATGGGCCGTGGCGCTGCTGCTGTGCGCGCGCGTGGCATCGGCCGAGACGCTGAAACCGCCCGAGAATACGCAGGCGATTACCCAGCAATCCGCGACCAGGGCCGGGGAGCCACAAACACCGAGCAAGGTGTCCGGCGGCGGCATGTTCAGGCCGAGCAAGGAGCCCGTGCATTTCTCCGCGAAGGAACTCAGCCACGACGACAAGGCGCAGACCGTCACCGCCATCGGCGACGTCGAGCTCATCCAGGGCGAAAAAATCGTGCGCGCGGACAAGATGATTTATCACCTCGACACCGACACGGTGCAGGCGATCGGCAACGTGTCGCTGCTCGATGACAACGGCGACGTGCATTTCGCCGAGTACGTGCAGCTGACGAAGGACATGAAGAACGGCTTCGTGCAGGGCCTCTTGTCGCTGCTGGCGGACGGCTCGCGCTTCACCGCTGCCGAAGGCCTGCGCCAGAACGGCACGAAGATGACGATGACGGATGCGACCTATACCGCCTGCCATGTCTGCGAAGCCAACCCGCATCCGCTTTGGCAGATCAAGGCGGACAAGGTCATCCACGATGAGACCGACCATACCGTCAAATACACAAATGCGCGGCTCGAGTTCGAGGGCGTGCCGCTGGCGTTCGCGCCGATCTTTTCGCACGCGGATCCGTCGGTGAAGCGCAAGAGCGGTTTCCTGCGCCCGACCGCCGGCTATTCCAGCACGCTCGGCGGCTTCGTGGAGGAGGGCTATTACTGGGACATCGCGCCCGACAAGGACGCGACTATCCTTCTCAAGCCCACGACGCGCGAGGGCACCCTGGCGCAGGCGGAATGGCGCGAGCGCTTCGCCAACGGCAAGCTGGACATCGATCTTTCGGGCGCAAAATCCGACCGGCTCGAGGAAGACGGGTCGACGACGCATAACGTCGAGCGCGGTAGCGTCTTCGCCGACGGGCTTTTTGACCTCTCGCAGACCTGGCGCGGCGGTTTCGACGTGCAGCGCGTCTCGGACAAGCAGTTCCTGAGGCTTTACGATATTTCCGATCTCGATGTCCTCGACAGCGATATCTACGCCGAGCGGCTGTCAGGCCGCGACTATACGCGCGTTTCGGCCGTTACCTTCGAGGACGTGCGCTTAGGACCCCGGCCGGAACAGCCCGACCTTCTGCCGATGCTCGAAACCAATTTCATCGGCGAGCCCGGCAGCCTGCTGGGCGGACGCTGGAACCTGGGTGGCGGCCTTCTGGGTCTGTCGCGCCAGGCGTCGGGACAAGACGTGCAGCGGGTCTCTGCCAACGGCGGCTGGCAGCGGCGCGACATCTTCTCCAGCGGCATCACCAGCCTCTTAAGCGTGCAGGGGAGGGGCGATTTCTATTCCGTGCAGCAGAGCGACGCAGCCAAGCTGGATCCCACGCTTGACGACAATACCACCACGTTGCGCGGCATGGCCGTCGCCACCGCGGAAATGAGCTATCCCATGGTCAAGCGCCTCTCCGACACGCAGCTCATGCTCGAGCCGGTCGTGTCGATAAACGCAAGCCCCATCATCGACGAGAACGACCCCAAGGTCCCGAACGAGGATTCCATCGACACCGAGCTCGACATCAACAACCTCTTTTCCGACAACCGCTTCCCCGGCATCGACCGGCAGGAAGACGGCGTGCGCGCGAACTACGGGATGCGCCTGGGCGACTACGGCGACAACGGACGCTACGTCAAGACCTTCTTCGGCCAGAGTTATCGCTTCCGCAACGACACGGCCTTTCCCGACGGCTCTGGCCTCGAGGGCCACGCCTCCGACTATGTCGGCGAGATTGACGCCGGCATTTCGAAGTACCTGAATGCCGACTATCACTTCCAGCTCGACAACAGCTTCGCCATTCGGCGCCACGAATTGCAGGTTGTGGCGGGCAACGACACGGTCAGCGGCGCCGCGCGCTACATCTACATCAACGACATCGCCGGCACCGGTTTCACCGAGCCGCGTCAGCAGGTCGAATTCGGAGGCAAATACCGGTTCCGCGAGCATTGGTATACGGCGGCGGACACGTTGACCGACATCGGCACGCTCGATCCGGGGTTGCGCAAGGCCTCCTTTAGCCTGAACTACGCCGATGAATGTTTCACCTTCACCGCGGAAGGCGTGCGCAACCTGCTGCGGGACCAGACCGGCAACAATGGCACTGCCGTCCTCTTCCGCGTCGGATTCAAGAATATCGGCGAATTCAGCGCGCCCACCGTCCAGCTTACCCAGACCCATGACAGTAACCAGCCATGACATTATGACAGCGCGGCGGACTTGCCCTCATTTGGCGTATGACCTAGGTTATAGGAAAGGAATGGCGTCAGCCCTATGAATTTTATGATGTATGAATCGGGCGGCCGGCACCGCAAGCGCCAGGCAGAGCGCAGGCGCCGGATCGTGCTCGGAATTATCCTGCTGCTCGCGATGGCGGCCGTATGTTACTGGCGCGGACGCGAGGCCGCGATTTCGGAAGGGCTCGCCTACAAGCAGGAATACGCGCAGTGCCAGACCGACAGTACGGCCAAGGACCAGAAGCTTACCGAGCTTCAGTCTCAGGTGCAGTCCGCGCAGGTCCGCTATCAGCAGCTGGACGCCAAATACAAGACCGAGGTGCCGCAGGGCGATTTCGGACAGATCGCGGCGCTCGTCAAGAAACAGCTCGATGCCGGCATCAAGCCCGAGCGCCTGTCTTTCGTCATCGAGGCCGCGCGGCCGCCCCGCAACTGCACCGAGCCGCAGGTCAAGCGCTTCGTCATGAAAACGCCGGTCTATAATGGGCCGCAAGGCGCCGTTTCGTTCGGCAACGGCGTCGTGACGGTGGCGGGCGAAGGCTCTCCCTCCGTCGATCCGTCCGGCAAGGCGGAAGCCTGGTACGATCCCGGCAAGCCAGTCGAGATCACCTTCACCGAAATCGGCGGCCAGACTACCGTGAAGAAGGGGCTGTTGCCGATCCAGCACTCAATCGTCGTCGGTAATAAGGAATACCGCTTCACCGTGGCCGCGGGCGAACGCTCATTCATCAGCGTGACATCAGACAGCTGCGATTATCCCTGATCTTTTTACTTGTTTGTTACGCGATTGTTACGGAACCCCGTCTTGGAGTTGCCGTTAGTCACCTGCACGGCAGCCGGGAACGGATCCTGCTGCGGGCATGACATGCAACAAGGAGAGAAGACATGAACAACGAGCAGCAACGCGGGCAATCGGGCTCTGACAAAAAACAAGTCCCTCCGCAAAATAAGGATTTCAAAAAAGACGCCAAGCAAAAGAAATTTGCCGATGATGCCGACATGGGCTCCTGCTCCAGCAAGGGCGGCTCGTGTGGCAGCTCGGCGGACAGCGATATCGACAGCGATAGCGAAGAGTAACGCTTCTGCGCGCGCCTTTTAGGCGCCTGCGCAAGGAGAGAAGGCCGCCGCTTCCTTTGGAAGTCGAGCGGCCTTCTTTTTTTTATGCATCACTTCAACAAGCAGCGCCACCCCGGCGAAGGCCGGGTCCACGGACTTTGCACCTTCAGTCCGATAGCAGTTAACCGGTTACTCGCAAATTTTCCACTACGTCCTTGGGCCCCCGCCTTCGCCGGGGCGGCGTGTTTATTTTTGCTATTGCATGCTTTGCTTTAGCCTTAATTCGTCGGATCCAGCGCTTCGCGGATGACATCGGGATTGTCGGCGAAGAAACTGTCGATGCCCAGGCGCAGCAGCTGGCGCGCCTTGTCGGGCTGGTTGATGGTATAGGCGAGAACCGGCTTGTTGTAGTCGACATATTCCTCGATTTCATCGGGCTTCGAGGTATTGCCGTTGATGTTGACGGTCGAGGCCTTCACGTAATCGGCGACTTCTTTCCAGCTCTTGACGTATTCGTCGATCAGGTAGCCGCGGGGCCATTCGGGCATCATGTCCATCGCGGTCTCAAGGCTGACGTGCTGGAAGGAGGATATGAGAGGAGGAGGTAAGTCATCAGGCCATATGCGTGTGGCGACGTCGAGCATGACTTCCGCTGTTTCCACCTCGCGTCCCGGGCAGGGCTTGATCTCGAGGTTCACGCCCATGCCGCGCTCGAGCACCGTGTTGAGCAGCTCTTCCAGCGTCGGAATTTTTTCGCCGACGAAGCTTTCGCCGAACCAGGAGCCGGCGTCGAGCTCGCGGATTTCCTTGAGCGTAAAGTCCTTTACGAGGCCATGCGTGCCCGTGCAGCGGTCCAGTTCTTCGTCGTGGAAGATGATGGCCTCGCTGTCTTTCGTCAGCTTGACGTCGCATTCGACCCATTCGATGCCCATGTCGGCCGCGGCATGGAAAGACGCCAGCGTATTTTCCGGCGCATAAGCCTTCGCGCCGCGGTGGCCGATGACTTTGGGGATGACGAGGGAGGTCATGTTTTGCCCTTTGTGGAATTGAGGAACGGAATGAATATACACAAATAATTTATGTCATCATAGGTCCCTCTCCCGCCGCATGCGGGAGAGGCGGAGGAGAGGATTGTCGTGTATGTCGAAATCGGGACAATCCCTCTCCCTAACCCTCTCCCGCGACGAGCGCGGGAGAGGGGACTAACGCGGTAAAAAAAAGGACGCCGGTCGAAACCGGCGTCCCTTTGTTGTTCAAAGCTCCCTTGAAGCTTATGAGGCTTCGCGGCGGGATTCCGGCTGGATTTCCTGGCCGGTTTTCTGGTCGACGACTTTCATCGACAGCTTGATCTTGCCTTTTTCCATGCCGATGCACTTGACCTTGACCTTGTCGCCCTCTTTGAGGACTTCGTCGACGGTCTTGATGCGGCGCGGGGCGATTTCGGAGATGTGAACGAGACCGTCCGTTTTCGGCATGATGTTCACGAAGGCGCCGAACTCGACGATCTTGACGACAGTGCCGTCATAGATGCGGCCGACTTCAGCCTCGGCGGTGATGCCCTTGATCCAGTCCAGTGCTTTCTGGATGGCTTCGGAGCCGACCGCCGCGACCTTAATCGTGCCATCGTCTTCGATGTCGATCTTGGTGCCGGTCTTCTCGGTGATCTCGCGGATGACGGAACCGCCGGAGCCGATGACTTCGCGGATCTTTTCCTTCGGGATCTTGATGGTGACGATCTGCGGCGCGTTCTGGTTGAGCGCATCGCGCGATTTCGTCAGGGCCTTGGCCATTTCGCCCAGAATGTGCATGCGGCCTTCTTTCGCTTGGCGAAGGGCGATGCTCATGATCTCCTCGGTGATCGAGGTGATCTTGATGTCCATCTGCAGGGCCGTGACGCCGAGTTCGGAGCCGGCGACCTTGAAATCCATGTCGCCGAGATGGTCTTCGTCGCCCAGGATGTCGGAGAGGACCGCGAACTTCGCGCCTTCCTTGATCAGGCCCATCGCGATGCCCGCCACCGGACGCGTCAGCGGAACGCCTGCATCCATCAGCGCGAGGGAAGAACCGCAGACGGTCGCCATGGAAGAGGATCCGTTCGACTCCGTGATTTCGGAGACGATCCGCAGCGTGTAGGGGAACTTCTCCGCCGTGGGCAGGAGAGGATGCAGCGAGCGCCAGGCGAGCTTGCCGTGGCCGATTTCGCGGCGGCCGGCGCCCGACATGCGACCGACTTCGCCCACCGAGTAGGGGGGGAAGTTATAGTGCAGCATGAAGGTTTCCTTGGACTCGCCATGCAGGCCGTCGATGATTTGTTCGTCATCGCCGGTTCCGAGGGTCGCAACGACGCAGGCCTGGGTTTCGCCGCGGGTGAAGAGCGCGGAGCCGTGGACGCGGGGCAGGAAGCCTGCCTCGGCGACGATCGGCCGGATCGTCTTGGTGTCGCGGCCGTCAATGCGCGAGCCGGTGTCCAGGATGCCGTTGCGGACGAGGTCAGCCTCGACTTCCTTGCACATCGCTTCGATGAGCGCGGAGGTGACGGGGCTGTTTTTGTCGTCTTTCGGCACGAGGGCTTCGACCGCTTTCGTGCGGGCGGCGTCCAGTTTCGCCACGCGCTCCTGCTTGATGCGGGTCGCATAAGCGGCTTTGAAGTCCGCCGTGACGAGATCGCGCAGCTTGCCTTCGAGCGCCTTCTTGTCGAAAGCCGGCGCGGGAAGTTCCCACGGCTCTTTCGCGCATTTTTCGGCGAAGTCGATGATGAAGTCGATGACGGGCTGGAAACCGCGCCAGCCGAACATGACGGCCTCGAGCATTTTCTCCTCGGGCAGTTCATGCGCCTCGGATTCGACCATCAGTACGCCTTCTTTAGTACCGGCGACGACGAGGTCGAGCTTGCTGTTCTTCATCTGGTCGACGGTCGGGTTGAGGACGAATTCGTCGTTGATGTAACCGACGCGCGCGGCGCCGATCGGGCCCATGAAGGGGATGCCCGAGACGGTGAGCGCGGCGGAGGTGCCGATGAGCGCGGGGATGTCGCTTTCATGAATTTGGTCGAAGGACAGGACGGTCGCGATGATTTGCGTTTCGTTCAGGAATTCCTTGGGGAACAGCGGGCGGATCGGACGGTCGATAAGACGCGAGGTCAGCGTGTCGCGCTCGGTCGGCTTGCCTTCGCGCTTGAAGAAGCCGCCGGGGATCTTGCCGGCCGCGAAATATTTTTCCTGGTAGTGGACCGAAAGGGGGAAGAAATCCTGGCCGGGTTTTGCGGATCTTTCTGCAACCGCGGTGCAAAGAACAGAGGTCTCGCCATAAGTGACGAGGACTGCCCCGTCCGCCTGGCGCGCCATGCGCCCGGTCTCAAGGGTCAGCTTCTTGCCGGCCCACATCATCTCTTTCTTAGTAATATTAAACATACACTTTCCTTTTCATACATTCGCCCCGTGTCAGACATCTGGTGAAACCGGGGTTTTTACTTGCTTTTTCACCTGTTTACGAAGGAATAAATGACACTCCGACCGTGAAAAGTCAAAGGCTTCGGAGCATTTCATATGAAAATCGCATGAAACGAGCAGATTTAGTCAAAATCTTGAAATTATGGGAAATATTGCTTATCCTTAACGCAAGTTCGATGGCCAGGCGGTTGGGGTCCGAAGAAGCTTCGCTTCCCCTGTCTGACAAGTAATTTTTTTCTCCGCCAGCTATTTGAAACGCAGCGGATAATTCTACGGTCTTTTATTCAAATTATGCCGGTGATTCAAAGATGTTTCATAACTCTTCGCTATACTGGGAATGTTCCGGAAATTAAGAATCGAGGCAAGGTGGAATGGCGGTCGGAGACAAAACTAAAGCGGGCGGGCTTTCACATCATTCAGATCATCACGCAGAACATAACGTTGCCGCGGCCGCCGCGGTGACGACAACCACCAGCGTGCCTTCCGGCCCCCAGGAAATGACCTTGGGCGTCCCCAGCGATCCCGACGTCAGCCAGCAATGGTACCTGACTGGCACCTGGGGCATCCATGCCAACCTTGTCTGGCCCGATTATACGGGGCAGGGCATCAAGCTTGCCGATCTCGACGACGGGTTCGAATATACGCACCCTGATCTGTCAGCGAATTATTCGACCAGCCTCAGCTACGATACGATCAACAACAGCTTCGACGGCGCTGCCGCGCAAACTGGCGACGATCATGGCACCGCCGTGATGGGCGTGATGATCGCGGACGACAACGGCATCGGCACGGTCGGCGTCGATTTCGACGGCACGGGCATCGGCATCCGCATGGGCTTCGGACCCAACGACGGGCTGAGCGAGATCCTCACCGGCTTCCAGTACGCGCTGTCCGTGCACGCCAGCGTGCTCAACGACAGCTGGGGCTTCACCGATCCGTTCAGCGACGATTTCGGCAATCTGTCGGCGGGCTTTACCCAGATCGCGCAGGCGCTGAAGAACCTGGCCGACCAGGGCCGCGGCGGCTTGGGCACGCCTGTCACTTTCGCCGCCGGCAACTCGGGCGATACGGGCGATAACACCAACTATCACAATTTCACGAACTCGATCTATACGATCACGGTTGGCGCGATCGATTCAAGCGGTACGCATGCGTATTTCAGCACGCCCGGCACCTCGATCCTTGTCTCGGCGGGTGGCGTGAGCGATCTGACGACCGACCGCGTCGGCACGGCGGGCTACGGCTCGGGCAATTATCTCGCCGATGACGGCACGTCCTTCGCGACGCCCACCGTCAGCGGCGTCATCGGTCTTATGCTGCAGGCCAATCCCAATCTCGGCTGGCGCGACGTGCAGCAAATTTTGGCCTATTCCGCCCAGCACAACGATCCGACCAGCTCCAGCTGGCAATATAACGGCGCGGTGAACTGGAATGGTGGCGGGTTGCACTTCAGCGACCTCTATGGCTTCGGCGCGGCGGATGCTTTCACGGCGGTGCGCCTAGCCGAAACCTGGACGACGCAGGACACTTCCGCCAACATGACGACGGTGACGACATCGACCGTATCCCCCAACGCCGTGATCCCAGACATGGGCAGCACGACCAGCACCATGACCGTGACGCAGAACATCAACATCGAGCACGTGCAGGTTCATGTCAATCTGACCCATAGCTGGGTGGGCGATCTCGTCATCACGCTGGTAGCGCCAGACGGCACCAAAAGCGTGCTGGTCGATAACCCCGGCACGAACCAGGCAGGGGATTTCGGCGGCTCGGGCGGAATCAACTTCACGTTCGAAACGAACGCCGACATGGGCGAAAGCAGCGCGGGCGCCTGGACGCTGCAGGTGGCGGATAACCAGCCGCAGGATTCCGGCGTGCTGAAAAGTTGGAACATGGTCTTCACGGGCTCGACCCCGACCGTGAACAACACTTATATCTACACCAACGACTTCGCGGGCTTTTCCGGCACCGCGCTCGCCCAGCGCAGCACCATCGACGACACGAACGGCGGCACCGATACGCTGAACCTCGCGGCGGTCACTACCAACAGCGTTGTCAATCTCGCTTCCGGCGCGGGGACCATCGCGGGCCATGCCGTCACGATCTCGGGCATCGAGAATGTCTATGGCGGCGACGGCAACGACAATTTTACCGCGGGCAGCGCCAACAGCGACCTCTATGGCATGCGCGGCAATGACACGCTGACGGCGGGCACCGGCAACGATATTTTCGATGGCGGCCAGGGCACGGACACGGTCGTTTATGCAGACAGCGTTTCCGACTATTCCTTCACGGTAGTGAGCGCGACGGAAGTCGACGTGGCGCATACGACAGGCGCGGCCTTCACCGACGACGACAAGAACGTCGAGGATTTCAACTTCGGCGGCGCAACCTACACGATGGCGCAGATCGATGCACTGGCGACGGGCGGGACGGTGACGCCATCGCCGTCACCCGCGCCGTCACCGACCCCGACGCCCGCGCCGTCGCCCAGTCCCACGCCGTCTCCGACGCCGACGGGCGAAAACCTCAACGGCACCAGCGCCAACGACACGCTCACCGGCGGTTCCGGCGACGATACGCTGCACGGCTTGGGCGGCAGCGACAAGCTCTTTGGCGGCAGCGGCAATGATATTCTCGACGGAGGCACGCAGGCCGACAGCATGACCGGCGGCAGCGGCAACGACACTTATTACGTCGACAACTCCGGCGACCATGTCATCGAGGGCCTGAATGGCGGCACGGACACCGTGCATTCGACCATCGGCTATCTGCTGCCGGCGAACGTCGAAAATCTTTTCATCGACGGCACGGCCGCCGTCAACGGCACCGGCAACGGGCTGAACAATGCGATCACGGGGAATACGAGCCACAACGTCCTGCAGGGCGGGGCCGGCAACGACACGCTCGACGGCGGCGGCGGCAACGACCAGTTGTGGGGCAACACCGGAGCCGATACCTTCCACTTCGGCGCCGCGACCGCCTTCACCGGCATAACGAACGTCGAGGACTTCCAGGCAGCCCAGGGAGACAAGCTCGATCTCCGCGACGTGCTGGCGAATTACGACCCGCTCACCGAAGCGCTCTCGAACTTCGTCGAGCTCACGCGCGTCGCTCACGGCACTGCCCTTCTGGTCGACACGGCCGGCACGGGCGCGCATTTCGTCCAGATCGCCGTTCTCAACAACCTGGTCAACGTGGACGAAAACCAGCTGGTCGCGACAGGCAATTTGCTGGTTTAGGGCCGAACCCCCTGAAATCCCAGTTTATTCATATGGATTAGCAAATTCAGGGCTATCCCCTGAATTTGCATCCCTTGCCAGCAGCCCGGTTCCGAGCTATTCTGGCAGTATATCTGACAAATAAAATAAGGGTGCGCACACATGAATTATCTCGTACTGCTTCGTCACGGCGAAAGCGAGTGGAACAAGGAAAACAAGTTCACCGGCTTCACCGACGTCGATCTCAGCGCCAACGGCGTGGAAGAAGCGAAACAGGCGGGCCGCGAACTGAAAGCCAAAGGCATCAAGTTCGATACCGTTTACACCTCGACGCTCAAGCGCGCCTATAACACGGCCACCATCGCGCTCAAGGAAGCGGGTCAGCCGGCCCTTGAGTTCATCAAGCACGACGACCTGCGCGAGCGCGACTACGGCGATCTGACCGGCCTCAACAAGGACGAGATGCGCAAGAAGTTCGGCGAGGAGCAGGTGCATATCTGGCGGCGCTCCTACGACGTGCCGCCGCCCAACGGCGAGAGCCTGAAAGACGTCGTCGAGCGCGTCGGCCCCTATTACCGCGAACATATCGAGCCGCGTATCAAGGCGGGCGAGAACGTCCTGCTCGCAGCCCATGGTAACACGTTGCGCGCGATGCTCATCATTCTCGGCGAAAACACGCCCGAGAATATCAACAATGCCGAAATCCCGACTGGGGTGCCGCTCGTATTCGAATACGAGAAGGGCGTGCGGAAGAAGAATTACTTCCTGAAGAAAGCGGCGAACGGGTAAAGAATACCTGTCCTCCCGAGCGCAGCGAGGGATCTTCACAAATCGACGCCATCCGGACTTGTGGAAAGTGAGAAAGATCCCTCACTTCGTTCGGGATGACATTGTCATGAGCGCCCTTTTCTTGCGGTTGTTTTTCCTTTATCGTTTATAAAGGAATGCAACTCCTTAGAAAGTCAGGTCCATGCTCCGTCTTATCGCCTTTGCCCTCTTGTTTCTGATGCTTGCCACGCCCGTGTATGCGGATGAGACGGCAGCACCCGCCAAACCGTCGGCGGAAGCGCCGCTTGACCAGGCGTCGATGGATGACAAGGCGCTCACTACCTGGGCGACCGGCGCGGCCACGGATGCGATGACCTTCGGCTTCAACGATTTCCAGACGCGCTTCGAGCAGTCGGCGCGCTATTTCACCAAGAAGGGCTGGGAAAGCTTTTCCGGCCAGCTTCAGCGCACGCACCGTTTCGACGCGATGCGCAAGGCAAACCAGATGATCACCGCCTCGCCCGCAGGCAAGGCGGTTATCGAGAGCCAGGCGGCGCAGGATGGAACCTACCAGTGGGTCGTCAAGCTGCCGCTGACGCTCTCCGAAAAGACCGAAGACGACACGAACGAGGAAACGATCCGGGTGCGCCTGGTGATCCAGCGCGTGCCCACGAACGAAAACCCCAACGGCGTCGCGATCACCGAGTGGTCGGCGCTTTAACGCCTTGGCTGACGGGGACAAGGACAATCTGACAGGCTTCTGGACCGGCGTTTACGATTATCCCCACGGTTTGAAAGAGCCTGTCGCTTTCAACGCCATCATCGAGGACAAGGGCGGCGCCTTGAGCGGCGAGATTATCGAGCCCAATACCTTCAGCCCAGCCAAGGACCGCGAGCTTTTCGCCAGCCTTTCCGGCAGCCGCGAGGGCACCAGCGTCACCTTCACCAAAACCTATGAAAAAGTGCCGCGCGCCGGCCACAGCCTGCTTTATTCTGGCACCCTGGACGGATCTGGCACGCGCATCGAGGGCACCTGGAAAGTCATGAAAGCGGGCAGGTATTTATCTGGCCCCTTCGTCATGAATCGCGGCAGCGGAAAAAAAGCTTCGGTGGAAGAAAAGCAAAAAGCCGACCTTGAGCTGGTGAAGCCGCGCTGAAAAACCCGTGCAGAAAATTTGATGGTATTTCAACGATTTGTCCATCTCCCATTGCATAACTTGGGATTTTGGATTATCCCTGTCGCGTTACGTTTTAACTGAAAGCAAATAAGGCAGGCTTCCATGTGGGGCATCGACTGGCTGAAGAAGAAGTTCAAGCGCTCTTCGGATAAGGTGAAAGAAATCGTGGTGTCTGAATATGTGCCGCCGTCGCCCGGCGAAATTGCGCTGATCAACTGGGGCGTCGAGTTTCACAAGCTGAAAGACGGCACGCTACTGGTGCCCGGCAACCTCAATGTCTCGAACCGCGACATGAAAGAGCTGCCCGACCTGAGCAACGTCGTCGTCGACGGCAATTTTTCCTGCCTGCATAACCCGCTCACCTCGCTCAAAGGCGCGCCCAAGGGCTTCAAGTCCCTCGTCAGCGATTTCGGCGTCTTCTGGGAGGGACACATCCCCGAGAATCTGCGCAATCCGCCCCAGCATCAGCCGAAGCCGGCGAATGGGGATTTCAGCCTTTAATTGCTTCCCTGCTTCAGGATTTTCTCGCGCATCGGCTGCCGGATAAGGCGGTAGAGCTTGGGTTTCAGCTTCATCTTCTCGTCCGAGGCGTATTGCAGCGTCTCGTTCCAGGCGCCCCATTTTTTGACGAAGGCTTCCGCCTTCGCGGGATCGCCGTCGAGCTGGATCTGGATCACTTCCTTCAGCATGTCGCGGCCGGCCTGGCCCATCTTTTCGGGCACGATGGAAAGCTTGCCGCCTTTCTCGAACTTGATCGCGCCTTTGTCGATGAAGTAATTGACCTGCATGACCGACCGGTAGCGGTGCGCCTCGTCTTCCGATGGCTGCTTGGACGGCAGTTCGTTCGCGGCCCAGGTGAGGTAGATCTGGTTCGCCTGTTCCTGCGTGAACTTGCCGATTTTGACGAAGTAGTCGGTGAGGGCGACCGATCCGACGTCCGCCTTGTTTTCCTCGAGCATGCTGCCGTACTTGCCCAGCGAGCCGTTCTTGTCGCGCCCGTCGGCGGTCGTGCGGGGACCGAGCGAATGCACGAGCTCGTGTCCGATCGTAAACAGGAAATCGGAATTTGGCACGAACATGTTGTGCTGCGACGGGTCGACCAGCGCGTCGAGGAATTTCTTTTGCGCCGCCGCGTCCACGCTCTGCCGCACCTGGCGGTGGAACACGAGACGGCTGCCTTCCTTGAGCTGGACGGCCAGCTTGTCGTCGTTGGGCAGATTCTGCGCGATCGTGATGCCCCCGCGCACGGCCGCGTAATCGCCGGTGAAGGCGACGAGATCGACGTCGGCGAAAGTCATCTTGTCGCCCTTGCCCGCGGAGCCCTTGGACGGATACTGGTCGTAGAGCGGCATTTCCTTGCCGAAGTCATCGAGGTGCTTGCGGTAATCCGCGATTTCGGCATAAGAGTCCTTGTTAACGATGCCGACGCGCACGGACAGCGAATCTTTCGCCCTGGCCTTGATGCCGTTTTCATCCAGCACCTTTTTCACGCGCGGCTCGGCCGCCACGTCGGAACTCATGCGGTCTTCGTAATTCTCGCGGCCGATGGTGAATTCCAAGGGCGAGTCCTCGAGGTTGGAAATCCACAGTTTGTCGGCGGTGAATCCGTTCACGGGGTCGCTGTCGTTGACGAGCTGCTGCGCCTGCGCCCGGAGATATTCCGCGAAGGCTGGATGATCGGTTTCGCGCGCCGCCGCCAGCAGTTCTTTCGCGGCGCCCTGCATTTCTGTTTCGAAGGCGATGGAATAGGGGATGGCCGACAGTTTCTTCCCTTCGCGCACGACGATCGTGTTGTTGCCGAGCAGGGCGGAGGCCTGTTCGGGATGCGCCACGATATAATCGGCGAGTTCTTTTTTGGTGAGGTCCTGCGGATAGAAGCCTTTGCCGGGCTGCAGCTTCTTGTCGCTGAAGATGCGCAGCGGTCGGGACTTTTTCGCATACATGTCCTTGCCCTCGACGCCATTTTGCATCGTGAACAGTTTCAGCGCCTGCTCGGCAAGCTTGTTGCCTTTGCCCGCCGCCTTTTCGAGTTTCCGGCGCGCGCGGATATTGTCGGGATGATCCTGCTTGAGGAAGGCCTGGTCGAGATATTCCGCCGCCTTCACCAGATGGGCAAGGGCGCGCTTGTTCGCGTCCGACAGCTGGCCGTAGGCCGCGTCGGGAACGCTGAAATCGATTTCGCGCGTCTGGTTGGTGATGATGTCATTCAGCTTGCGCGGGCTGATGCCGATCGTGAATTCGCCGTGTTTGCCGATAGCGCGGTTGAAGGCGCCGCTCAGCTTCTTTTCTTTTTTGTGGGTCACTGTGCTCTCCTTGCGAGATCTTTTTGCCTCGCCGGGGAAAACATTAGCATTGGTCATAATCTTGTGTCAAAGGCTATTTTAACATAATAATATTACCCTTGGGAAAACGGGCCGGGGAGGCGGCCTGACTGGCATCCGCTTGTTAAAAATGGACATTTCATGGCGGTAGACCCGTGACAGGCCGGAAGGGAAGCCGGAGGCCACAAACGTTAATGACCGCCATGATAAAATAAAACCATCCAGGTCAAACGGCATGGGGGCCGGCCATGGGCGGAATTATTCGATTGATCCTGATGCTGGGCGTCGTCAGCTACGGCATGTATGCGACATACCAGCACCACAATCATTCATCCGGCGACACAAGCGCCGTCGCGCAGGCCGAGGCCGCGCCCGTGCATGCCGTGCCGTCGGTGGCACTCACGATATCCCCGAGCGTGAGCAAGGCCGACGGCGATTACGCGAGAACTTATATCAACTCGATGATGCAGACCGCCTACAGCTGGCCCTTCGGCGCGACCGAGCAGAACGTCTCGCTGCCCAGCGGCAAGACGATGCAGCTGACCGTCAACAAGACCAGGACCGGCTGGTGCCCCATCCGCCATGAGCCGACCTATGACGTCGATGTCAAGTTCAATATCCATTGATGCGCGGCGTGGTTCCAAAGCTCTGGAACACGCTAAAGCCGCGGCGAACGACGTTTTAGTGAGTAGGCGCGGGGACCGCTTTTTTCCGGTGCATTTCTTCGGTCGAGGCCGGGGCATCGGTGCAGATGCCGGTGCATTCGCGCATTTCGACGATGCGGTCCTGCGTGCGCCGCATATGATTGACCACAAACACGAGCCCCACCGACACCAGGACCACCAGAAGGGCGAGGATTGTGATGCGAGTTTTGGCTTTGCTGCTGCCTGAGTCGTCGGACATGCTGAGCAGTGTAGCGCAAAAGCCGGCAAAAGGGCAGCGGTTGTTAAAATGGGGGCGGGGGCGTAAAATGGGAGTTGTTATAAGATATATTATCACTCATTTGGAACCGCTATTTTGAAAATCCTTTTTACCATCTTATTCCTAGCAGTTTGTCTGCTTCCGAACATCGCACGGGCAGACCAGCTCGCGGATACAACAACTCAGCTTAGAGCAGAAGCGGAAAAGGGCGATGCTAATGCTCAAAAGAAGCTCGGCGACATATATGAGCGTGACGCAGTACCGGCTAACGGACAAAAAGGCATAGAAAGTGATGCGGAAGCAATGAAATGGTATCGCAAAGCAGCTGATCAGGGAAATCCGGCGGCGGCGTATGCTCTTGGCTGGAGGTATTTACAAGGTGGCCCAGACAGACTGAGAGACAAAATTGAAGCTGCAAAATGGTACCGGAAAGCTGCAGAGGATGGATATCTTGAAGCACAAATCGACCTGTCAAGGCGCAATCTCGGATTAGGCGTGGACCAAGCTGAATCAGAAAAATGGTTCCGCTCTGGTCTTTCCGGGTATGAAAGGAAGGCAGAACAGGGCGACTTGGGTGCCATGTCATCGCTCTGCAGGTTGTATGGGGCAGAAAGAGAGGCCTTACCCCCCGACTACGAGAAAGCATATTTCTGGTGTAGCGTGGTGGCGCAAAGAAATAGCAATAATCCCAATCAACATCGCGGTTGGATTAGGCCAATAGATCAAGGAGACGCAGATAGGATTGGAACGTATCTTTGGTTTTTTAAGCGACACAAAATTGAAGAGCAAGCGAACGAGTGGAATCATTCGCACCCTGCTCCATCTGCAGCGCCGCCACCGTCGAAGGAACCTTGAAGTTTTCGTAACGGTTATTATCACTCATCGGCTCCTTCCTTCCCCCCAACCACCTGAAATCCCTATGCTTTCCTCACCCTTCTTGCCCCCGCCTTATGAAAAGGCTAGAGTGGGGTCTTGTTAGACAAAGGAACTGATATGGCTGATCCCGCCCTCAACGAAACCGCGCCTGTGCGCGGCACGCTCGTCCTCTTCCGTCACGGGCAGACGGATTATAACGTCGAGCACCTCATGACCGGCACGCGCGACATTCCGCTCAATGCCGACGGCGAAAATCAGGCGCGCGAGGCGGGGAAGCTGATCAGCGTATTTCATTTCGACAAGGTTTATTCCTCGACGCTCAGCCGCGCCTTCAATACCGCGGCGCTGGCGCTGGGCGAGACGCATGCCAACGACCAGCTCAAGAAACCCGACGGCAGCTGGGACATCGAAAAACGCAAAGAGATCATCGAGCTCGACACGGGCGTCTTCACCGGCCGCAATCACAAGACCGACCCCGAGATCCTGCGTTACGAGCGTCATTACGAAAAGCCGCTGCCCGGCGGCGAAAGCGACCAGCAGGTCGTCGAGCGCGTGCGGAAATTCTACGAGGAAGAGCTGCTGCCCCGCATGCAGCGCGGCGAAACGGTGCTGGTGGTCTCGCACTCCGGCATCATGCGCGCTTTCGACATCGTGCTCGGCCTGCGCGAGGCGCCCAAGGACAACAAGGGCCAGTGGACGAGCAAGACGCGCGTCCCCAACGCGACGCCGACCGTTTGCGAATATGAAGACGGTCAGCTGGTGAAACATTACCATCTCGCGAACCCCGACGTTCCCGCGAACGAAAACAAAGCCGTCACGCCGAAGAAACAGGCGTCTGGCCCCAAGGCGTGACGCCGACCTATGGCGCTGCTGGAAGATAAGCCGCGGTAGCGCCGCGCAAGACGCGATTGGGTTTTAACCGCTAAAGTTTAAAATAAGTGCCACCCCGGCGAAGGCCGGGGTCCACGGACTATGGCCGTCCAGCGTAACCGCCGTCGGCCTGTTCCTCTGAACATTTCAAGTCCGTGGACCCCGGCTTTCGCCGGGGTGGCACTTTTGGAGACAACGAGAAAAGAGACCGGGCGCCTGATACTTCCTGTCAAGCCCACAGGCGTCATCCCCGCGAAAGCGGGGATCCGTGGTTATTGAGCGCCGGGGAGGCTGCACGAGATTCCCGCTTGCGCGGGAATGACGATATTGGTCAGCCGCAAGACCCAAACTGTCATTCCGAGCGTCAGCACTGTCGGCAATGGCGGTATTGCTTCGTCTTCGGAAGATCCCTCACTGCGTTCGGGATGACAAATGATTTAATACTTCCAATCAAGCCCACAGGCGTCATCCCCGCGGAAGCGTGGATCCCGTGGCTATTGAGTGCCGGGGATGCTGCATGAGATTTCCGCTTTCGCGGGAATGACGATCTTTGCGCGCTTAATACTTCCCGTCGAACGCGAGCGCGGAATTGATCTTCGTGTCGGCGATCAGCTGTTTCACCGGCGCGATGGCGGCGAGGGCGTCCTGTTTTTGCTGGCGCGAGAGGAGGAAGTCGAATTCGACGAGGTTGTGCTTGGCCATATTGCTGCCCTTGGCGGCCGCGACGGAAAGCCAGGCGAATGCCTTGAACAGGTCCTTGTCGGCGCCCCAGCCGTGCTTGAGCGCGGCGCCGAAGTTGTTCTGCGCGAGAACGACGTCGAGCTTCGCGCCGATCAGGTAATAGTCGAAGGCTTTCTTCTTGTCTGGCGCGATGGAATCGCAGCCGCGGTCATAGACATATCCTAAGTCCGTATAAGCCTCGCGCGCGCCGTTCGCGACGGCGCGCTGGAACAGGCGCTCGGCCTTCACGCAGTCATGGTCGGGACTCGACTTCGCGAAGTAATGGCGGCCAAGGTAATAGAGGCTGTCGGCGTCGCGGGGGTTGCAGGACACGGCCTGCTGCAGGTAATCGAGCGCCTGCGCATCGTCGCGCGTGATGTATTTATTGTCCTTGTAGGCGGCGGCCAGTTTTTGCCAGGCGCGGCAGTCGCCGAGGTTGCCGGCTTCTTGCCAGTATTTGATGGCGGCGATGGGATCGCGGTCCACGCCCGCACCCACCCAATAGGCGCTGCCAAGATCGGTGATCGCTTCCTTATTGTCCTTCGACGCCAGCCCTTCCAGCATGTCGAGGCCCTTGCGCGGGTTTTCCGGCACGCACAGGGCGCTGCCGCGATGATGGGCGAGCAGCCCCGCATCGGCGGCGCAATCCCCATAGAGCGTCAGGTAGGCGAGGCGGTCGGCGGCCTCCGCGCTTTTCAGCGCCGCGCCCTCGCGCAGATATTCCACCGCCTTGGGGTGGTTCTCGGGAATGCCGAACAATCCGTATTGATAGATATTCGCCGCGTCGACGAAGGTGCCGGCAATTTTCTTGTTCATCGCCTCTTCGAGCGTCGCCAGGCCCTTGGCCACGTCGGGCGGACCCTCGGCGCCCTCGAAAGACAGGCGCGCAAGGTTCAGGTAGCCGTGATGGTCATTGGCTTTCGCCGACGCGGTGAACAGCTGGCGCGCCTTTGGGATATTCTTGTCGACGCCAGCGCCGCGCTCGTACATGACGCCGAGATTGTTCGCCGCCCAGCCGTGGCCTTCGCTGACCGCTTTCTCGTAGAAGGCCCGCGCCTTTGGATAATCCGGCACCGGCGTCTCGACGTCGTAATAGCGCCCGAGGCGAAAGGCGGCTTCCGCGTTGCCGGCGTCGGCCAGCTTCTGCACGTTGGCCTGCGCCGCGTCGAAATCCTTCGACCCCACGGCTTCATACATCGCGCGCATTGCGTCCTCGACCTTCTGGTCGTCGCTCGTGATCGCCGGCACCTCCATGCGGTCGGAATAAGAGTCGGCATGGGCCGGCACGCAGAAGAAGAGGAGGAGGAGAGAGAGGAAAGTGAGAAAAGTGAGAAATCGCATTAACGTTGAGACCCGGAAGTTGCGTTGTGTCCATCTCCTCTCCCCTTGCGGGAGAGGAAGGGGCCCGTCGCGAAGCAACGGGAAGGTGAGGGGTAAGCACGTCTGCACGTCATATCAAGATTCATGTGACGCCCTGACGGGCTTACCCCTCATCTTCCCCACGCCCTTCGGGCGCGGGTCCCCCTCTTCTCCCACAAGGGGAGAAGAGAAGAAGGGCGTTCGGAGTTACATGATACCCTCAAAACTTCGAGGCAAGTAGGCTGCATACTTGCGGGGATTAGTTTTATGAAAAATGATCTTGTAAATGTACGCCCTCGCTTGTATCATGGGCGGGAATTTCAACGGGTCTGGAAAGCATCATGGCCATCAAAGGTAAACTTGTCCTCTTCCGCCACGGGCAGACGGAATATAACAAGCTGCATTATATGACCGGCCTGCACGATATTCCCCTGACCGAGGAAGGAGAGGAACAGGCGCGCGAATGCGGGCGGCGGATGGCGGGCATCAAGATCGACAAGGCCTATGCCTCGACCCTCGATCGGGCCGTCACGACGGGGATCCTGGCGCTCGAGAACTCGGGCTCCAACGACCACCTCAAGAACCCCGACGGCAGCTGGAACATCGAAAAGCGCCCCGAGATCGTCGAGGCCGATTCCGGCGATTTCACCGCGCGCAACAAGCTGACCGACCCGGAAATCCTCGCCTATCCGCACAAGTACGATATCGCGCTGCCCGGCGGCGAAAGCGACAAGCAGATGGTCGAGCGCGTGCAGGAATTCTACGAGAAAGAACTTCTGCCGCGCCTCGAACGCGGCGAAACCGTCCTCGTCGCCTCGCATTCGGGCATCATGGTCGCCTTCGAGATCGTGGCGGGCATCCGCCCGGTGCCGGAAGGCGATATCTGGTCGAACCGCCAGGGCATCCCGAACGCGACGCCGGTCATCTTCGACTATGAAGACGGCAAGCTCGTCAATCATTACGCGCTGCCGGCCCCGGCTCCCGCCACGCCGCAGCCGCCGGCCAAAGACGCACCTTCGGGCCCGAAACCATGAAATCGCAAACGATGAAACTCATCGCCTGGCTGTTGCTGGGCTTCCTGCTGTGCGCGCCCGTTTCCGCCTTCGCGGAGCCGAAGATCGTGCAGATCGGCGATACGCCCGTGGGCCTGCCGGAGATGGGCGGCTTCCAGGAACTCTACGGACGCAGCCCCGACTTCGACCGGCTCGTCGAGCATTTCGTCCCGGCGGGTAACAAGCTGCTGGCCGTCTATCTGTCCGATGAAGATGTCCGTCAGCTCAATGCGCATCCCGAAGGCGGATTGAAGCGCTATATCCTCGTCGAGACGACCGGGCAGGACGTGCGCCTGGGCGGCCCGGAGGATTTCCAGGCCGTGAAGGACAATTTCAACAAGCAGGCCGGCAGCGGCAACCTCGGCGACGACAAGAACGTCGCCGACGCCATGGATAAAGTGTCGGGCTACATGCACGACCAGTTCAACGTCCAGGCGCAGCTGAAGATCGGCGAAACGAAATACCTCGGACGCATCCTGGACACGGCGGATTCAACCGCCGTGCTGATAGTAACCAACTACGGCATCACGACGGCCAAGGGCACGGAGAGCCACCCGGTGGTGGCAGGCCTGGGCGTCGAGGCGCTGCGGTCGCGCGTGCTGATGATCTTTGTCTACAGCGATTACCGCGGTCAGGTCGATGCCGATTTCGTGTCGGAAACGACCAAGCGTTTCTTCGGCCTGGCGGAGGACATGAACGGCGGCGCGGCGGCGGCATCGGCCACCGCATCCGGCGGCTCCTCGGGCGCCGCGGCTCCCGGCGGCGCGTCCGGCGCTTCCGGCACGGAAGACGTCGACTTCGGCGGCGCCATGGGCTGGGCCACCAAGGGCGCGATCATTGTCGCCCTGCTTGCCGCCATCGCCCTGCTGCTGCCGAAAATCATCAAGGCAACCCGCCGCAACGACGAAGCGCGCTGAAAATGCGTTTCATTTTTCCCGGCGTCCTGCTGCTGATGCTCGTCGCCTGCGCCGCACCGCGGCAACAGGCCGCCGTGCCGACGGGGGGCAGCCAGACCATCATGATCGATACGCCCGGCATCGAGGGTGCGACCTGCGTGGTGCAGAACGGCTCACGCATCTGGAATGTCGCGGCGCCGGGCCCCGTCACGGTACCGCGCGCGTCTTATCCGCTCGAGATCAACTGCTTCAAGGGCGAGCACCTGCGCGGCCAGGGCCATGTGACCCCCAGCTTCGCGCCCGTCGAAGCCAAGGCCGGCGAGGGCTGCGTGACCTGCCGCTATCCGGGAATCATCCGGGTCGCCCTTGTCCTGAACGACAGCCTTATGACGGTGCCGATGCTCCGCCAGCAGCCCTGAAAACTCTTTGGAGGCGGTTTTTCGGATATATTAAATAATTAAAATCAGTGTGTTACTTGCGCTCTATTGACATAATTTAGCATTTAGGATATTCTTTTCCAATTGTCGAATTCCTTAACAAATGGTAAACAAGACAGGCAGCCACCACTTTATGCAGCACGGTATTTGAGCATGTTAGCGTTTGCAAAACAGAATAGCGTGAAACTGATTTTCGCCTTCGCGATCGGCTATCCCTTTGCCATTGGCTACCTGTGGTATCTCCTCCATCTCGGCAAGGTCGTCGAGGCGCTGACGGGCGTCTATCCTTTCGACCCGGTGTCGCAGTTCCTGATCATGTTCCTGCCCGCGGTGCTGGCGCTGTTCCTGCTGCCGATCAAGCCTTTCGCTTACCGTTTCGCGAGCGTCGCCGCCATCACCTGCACCTACCTGACGTTCATGAGCTGGCCGGTGATGGCTTTCCGGCATGAATCTTACTGCTCGATCTATCACCTCACCTGCATGCCCTACTAGGGGTCTTTTATCCGCCATGCCGTTCTGCAGGTACATTCAGGTCTTCATTGTGCTGACCGCGCTGATTCCCTTCGCCGCCTTCGCCGCGAAGGATACGCCGCAGGCGGCTTATGCGCGCGGCGATTACGTGGCGGCAGTCAGGATGTGGCAGCCGCAGGCCGACGACGGCGACGCCGAGGCGCAGTTCCAGCTTGGCCGCGCCTATGCGAACGGGCAGGGCGTCGCCCGCAACGACGTCACGGCTGTCGAATGGTTTCGCAAATCCGCGAAGAAGAAAAACGTCAATGCGCAATATGATCTCGCTGAAATGTACGCGCTCGGCCGCGGGGTGACGCATGACGACGCGCAGGCCGTGGAATGGTGGACGAAAGCGGCGGAGCAGGGCGACACGGAATCGCAATATAACGTCGGCCTTTCCTATCACCTGGGCCGCGGCGTGAAGCGCGACGACGCCGAAGCCGTCAAGTGGATGCGCAAGGCCGCAGATAAGGGCGGCACCCGCGCGCAATGCGCGCTCGGCATTTTTTACAGCTACGGCTATGGCGTGCCGAAAGACCCGGCGCAGGCGCTGATCTGGTACAAGAAGGCCGAGGCGTCCAAAAGCTCGCGCGACGCGACCTGCGGCTTTTAGCGATATTGGGCGATGGTTGCCCATAGGCGTCTCCTTTTCCATCAAGTATAATGACGGCGAAAGCCGAGGCTGACCGGAGGCGATTGACGTTGTTCTGGACCGTTTACATTCTCAAATGCGCGGACGGCAGCCTTTACACCGGCATCACCAATGACCTGGCCCGACGGATCGGCAAGCATGCCAGCGGCACGGGGGCTAAATATACGCGGGGGCGCGGGCCGTTCAGCCTGCTTTATGTCGAAGACCATCCGGCGAAAGGCTTTGCCTTGCGGCGCGAAGCTGTCATAAAATCCCTGTCACGGGCAGAAAAATTCAAACTCGTCGTCGCATAGGAAATGCCATGAAAACATTGCCGCTGGTGCTTGCTCTTGCCGCCCTCTCGCTGCCGTGCTGGGCGGGTCAGAAATTGCCTTCGTCCACGCCGAACCCCTTCCTGCTGGCGCAGGCGCAGCAGAACATGCAGGCCACGCTGGTGCAAAGCGCCATCCTGACCGAGCGCGACAGCTTCAGCGTCGACCCCGGCGCCGGCACCGCGCACCTGACCGGCAGGGGCGCCGCGACGCTCGACAGCGGCGTGACCCGGACGGGCGCCAATACCGGCATCGACATCACGATCACCGACATCAACAACGCGGCCTTCCAGCAGTGTCAGGGCGCGCTGACGGGCGAGCTCGGCCACGGCCACAACATCAGCATTTCCGGCCACGGCTTTTACCATCTCGAGGTGCAGAATAACGTCGTGAACCAGGCGGTCATCACGATCCAGCAGCTCACGGACTGTTCGGTGATGTAGATGGACGCCGCCTCATCAAAAATCTCCGCGCAGATGCTCGTGCTGGGCGGCGCCATTTTGGTGGCCGCGCTCCTCGCGCTGGCGATCCGGCTGGGGCCGGAACTCAGTCATATCATTCTTAATTTCTTGATGCCGAACGCCTGATAAGGCGCGCTTCTATTTTGGAGACCTCTGTGAGAGTTCTTCTTTTCCTGCTTGCCAGAAACGCGCTGTGATTTCAAATGTGATCATCTCCATGACGAAATCCTGCGCCTTTGTCATTGACCGACCGAGGAATTCATTGAGTGATAATATCCGCTGTGGAAAATCTAGGGCAGCATTTCTATGCTAACTTCGACATCTTCGCCTTCATTAACTTGATGCTCCTTGCGAGACTCGGCAATTCCATCTTTTAGCTCTCGAATAAATTCCAGTGCATCCTTCGGCGCGTTTTTGGTATTCGTTATGCGAATAGTGTAGGGAGGCTCGATTTGTTCCTGAGTAATACCGCCCCAGACCATTGAGTCGATAAATGCATCAATGCTGCTTCCATGCCCGCGCGGCGACCCTATTGCCTGCAGCAACGCACGAATGCAATCGTGAACATCTTTCCAGCCTCCTGCATTAATCTCGATCAGCCGCATGTGTGATAATGATTTTTGTGGAAAATGGCTTTTAGAAGCAGGAAGCCACACGACCTGCTTTCAGTGACATTAGTTTTAAGTCTTTATCGTAATCCACTGTGACATACAATTCTGGCTCGTTCCTGCATGATACCGTATCTCCGGCGACGGGGATGAACTTCTTGTAGTAATGAACAACGACGAAGGCATTGCTTATTGCATAAGGGTTCTTAGGATTTGCGCAGTCCGGGCAATTGGCCCCATTCTTTTCGACGAGAATTTTATCGATAAATGCTTTTGGGGTCCCGATGGGGAAAAGCACATTTAAGTGATCATCTAGGGTCTTGGGTATAAGGGTATAATTTTCAAATTTAAAATTGTCGACGGTGACGTGAACAGGAATCGGTGCTGGTGGCGTGCCATCAGGGTGTTCGGCTCGAATTCTTTCGCTTGAGATATGTACGAGAGCTTCTTCCCGATAGGCGATGATAACACCTGTGACGAGTACAACACCGACAATCAATACATTCGAGTTAATTTTCATGCGGGCCGGGGGGTCTAAATGCATGTGTGATAGTATATCTTCCAGCAAATACCGATGTATTCTAACGCTTCAAATTCATATTAACAATGGCGAGCTTCGACCTGTCGCCTGTCGCGGCGCGGTGCCCTTCCTCTCCCAAAGGAGAAGAGCAGAAGCTTAAAGCGCGGGCGGCTTCGGCGCGTCCTGCTTCGACGCGGGCGTCAGCTTGATGCCGGCGCCGTCGAGGGAATTCTCGATGCGTTTCATGGCGTCCTGGCAGCGCTTCACGAGGGCGAGTTCTTCCGTTTCGTTGCGCGCGACCATGTCGGTGAAATCCTTGACCGGGGCGAGCATCGCGTGGAGCTCGCTCGCGTCGCCCGCCGGTTTCGCGGCGGCATTGGTGAAGGTGGTCTTGAGGTCTTCCGCCGTCACCTCGAACATGCGGCTCGAGGAGGCGAGAATGACCGTGCGTTCGGCGGAGTCGAGCGCCTTGTAATGATCGTCCATCGGCGCGCCTGTCATGCTGGTTTTCCCGAACGCGAAGAGGGCTTCGAGCAGGTCCGGTACCCGGCCCGGCAGATCGGCGCGGGCGCAGAGAAAGGGACCCAGGTCCTGGGCGAGGGGGACGAGCAACCCGGCCGCGATCGCCTCCGGGTCTTTATGGAGGCTGTCGGTCGCGATGCGCCTGGCGATCAGCACGCCGCGGGTCGTATATTTGTCGTCCTTGTCGAAGGCCTGCAGCGTCTCGAAAGACTTTTCGATAGCGGGATGGGAGGGGAGGCCCGTGTCGCGAAATTCCATGGATAATTCCGGTTTTGCAAAATGGATTGGGTCAAGATTATCAGACGGTTTTCGCTTTGGCCATACCGCCAAAGTTTTAATGCGGAGGCCCAAAGAACCGGAGGGGCTTTTGACTTCGCGCGAAGCGCATTTATTTCTGGTGCCGCAAGCACACGAAGTAACGAAGTGACGAAGTTATCGCTCCGAAATACACTTCCTTCGTAACTTCGTTACTTCGTGTGAAAATACAATTTTGCAGAAAATAGCGCTTCGCGCGAAGTCAAAAGCCCCTCCGGTTCTCCAGGTCTCCGGTAATCCAAAAGAAAAAGCCGCCGGAATTCCAGCGGCTTGATCTTCAATCCTGATAAACCGGATTAGCGGCGCAGGCCGAGGCCGTCGATCAGCTTCTCGTAACGGCGCGGGTCGGTCTTCTTGATGTAGTTCAGGTGACGGCGGCGCTTGGACACCATCATTAGAAGACCGCGGCGCGAACCCATGTCTTTCTTATGGGTTTTCATGTGTTCGGTGAGCGCGTTAATGCGTTGGGTGAGGATCGCAACCTGCACTTCGGGCGAACCGGTGTCGCCTTTGGTGGTTGCATATTTCTTGATCAGCTCAGACTTCGTGTTTTTCTGTAGCGACATCGCATACTCCCTTGGAGTTAAAGGTTAAATACTTTCACCGGATAAAGGGCGATACCATCCTTTTCAAGCAATGCTTGCGGTTTGTTATCTCCCATGGCCAAAACCAAAGTCGTATTCTCGTCAATGCCGGCGACCGAAAGCCGGTCGGCGTCCTGGCGGGATATGAACTTCAGGGTCTGGCCCTGCCGTATCCGGCTGACCTCCGCTTCTGTCATGGCCAGTGCCGGGATGTCGTCCAGCACGGTCTCCACAGGAAGCAGAACCTGATCAGGGTCGGCAGATTGCACGATTTTCTCGAATTCGTCCAGAGAAATCGCGGAATCTTCTGTAAAATTGCCCACCGCAATGCGGCGTAAGGCTTTGACATGTCCCAAACATCCCAGCATCTGGCCCATGTCTCGGGCGATCGAGCGGACATAGGTGCCTTTGCCGCATTCCAGCTCGAAGTCAGCTTCATCTGGGGCGGATTTTAATAATTTAAAGGCATAAACTGTCACCCGGCGGGACTGGATGTCGACTTTTTCGCCGTCGCGCGCCAGGTCATAGGCCCGTTCGCCGTCTATCTTGATGGCCGAGAATTGGGGCGGGACCTGGTCGATGTTGCCGATAAAGCGCGGCACGATGGCCAGGATTTCGGCTTCGGTCGGGCGCTTGCCGGAGGTGCCGGTAACCTCGCCCTCGCAATCATCCGTATTCCGCGCTTCGCCCCATTTGACGGTAAAGCGGTAAACCTTATCCCGGTCCTGGGCAAAGGGAATGGTCTTGGTGGCCTCGCCGAGCGCTATGGGGAGGATGCCGGTTGCCAGAGGATCCAGCGTCCCCGCATGGCCCAGCTTCTGCGCATTCAGCAGCCGCCGCACTTTCCCCAGCGCCTGCGTCGAGGTGAGCCCCAGCGGCTTGTCGAGGTTCACCCAGCCGTTGACGGGGTTGCCCTTTTTATTGCGTGGCATGGGGACCTTCGTCTCTGGAGCAGAGGGAAACAAAAGAAATGCAGGAGTACCCTCTCCCGCGATAGCGGGAGGGGGTTAGGGGGAGGGGCTTAACCAAGGCCGATTTTTGAGGTTTGTTGAAGTCAGACATTTGCGCCGTCCGCGCCTTCATTCGGGCCACCGCTAAGCCCCTCACCCCGACCCTCTCCCGCTATCGCGGGAGAGGGAGCAGAGGTGCTCTTTAGACGAGAAATTGTTTCCTGCAACGAGAGAATTACGCCGTCCATATTACTCAGGACATCGTTGTTCCAGAAACGCAAGACTTGGAAGCCAGCCTTATTCAGATACTCTGTGCGGACTTCGTCGGCTTTACTTTCGCAATGCTGGCCGCCGTCAACTTCGACGATCAGCCTCAGCTCGACACATGCAAAGTCGGCGATGTATTTGCTAACAGGGTGCTGGAACCTGAACTTGCAACCGAGCTGTCGGTTGCGCAACTGTTGCCAGAGAACATGCTCTGCTTTCGTTCGGTCGACGCGCAGATCACGGGCATTCAGGGTCGGAAGACTGAGAATTTTCTGGTCTTCACGCCTGCGCATCGTCCTCCTCCTCATCGAAATCGCCTTCCTCATAGTCATCATCTTCCTCAGCCGTCACGTCTTTCTGGACGCGGTCCTGGCGGAGGAGGGATTCGATGTGGGCGGCCTGTTCGAAGGAGTGGTCGATGCGGAAGGAGATCTTGGGCGCGTAGCGCAGGTCCAGCTCGGGGCCGATTTCGGAGCGGAAATAGCCGGAGGCGCGGTTGAGCGCTTCCACGACGGCCTCCGCGTTCTTGCCGCCGAGCGGCATCACATAGGCGGTCGCATGCTTGAGGTCGGGACCGATCTCGACCGCCGTGACGGTGATCAGGCTGGCGTTGACGAGGACGGGATCATGCAGGTCGCCCCGGCGCAGCACATCGGCCAGAATATGGCGAACGCGCTCGCCAACGCGCAGCTGACGCTGTCCGGGCGGTGTCCGGGATGGGGCGCGGCGTTTCATGGGCGACCTTTAGGCTGTGCCGCCTTCGAGCGTGCGGGCGGAGGACTCCATCTCGAAGGCCTCGATGACGTCGCCTTCCTTGATGTCGTCGTAGTTCTCGAACGCCATGCCGCACTCATAGCCCTTCTGCACTTCGCGGACTTCGTCCTTGAAGCGGCGCAGGGTCTTGAGCGTGCCTTCGTGAATGACCACGTTGTCGCGCAGCAGGCGCACTTTCGCGCCGCGCTTGACGAGGCCTTCGGTGACGAAGCAGCCCGCGATCTTGCCGGTCTTCGAGACGTTGAAGACCTTGCGGATCTCAGCGTAGCCGATGAACTTTTCCTTGATCTCGGGCGAGAGCAGGCCGGTCAGCAGGCCTTTCACGTCGTCGATCACTTCGTAGATGATCGAGTAATAGCGGATTTCGACGCCGTCGCGCTTGGCCATGTCGCGGGCCTGCGGGTTCGCGCGTACGTTGAAGCCGATGATAAGCGCCTTCGACGCGTTCGCGAGCGTGATGTCGGATTCCGTGATCGCGCCGACGCCGGAGTGGAGAACCTGGACTTTGACTTCCTTGTTCTCTTCCGTGATCTTGTTGAGCGCGCCGGTGATCGCCTCGACAGAGCCATGCACGTCGCCCTTGATGACGACGGGCAGCATGCGGGCGGAACCCGCCTGCGCGTCCGAGATCATCTGTTCGAGCGTGCGGCCCTTGGATTTCGCGGCCTGCAGCGCTTTCTTCTTGCGGATACGGAATTCGGTAATCTCGCGCGCCTTCGCCTCGTCGGGCACGACGACGAAATCATCGCCCGCATCCGGCGTGCCGGTCAAGCCCTGGACTTCGGTCGGCTGGCCGGGCAGCGCTTCTTTCACGAGCGCGCCGCGGTCGTTGTGCAGCGTCTTGACGCGGCCCCATTCGGTGCCGGAGACGAACACATCGCCCACTTTCAGCGTACCTTTTTGCACGAGAACCGTGGCGACCGAGCCCTTGCCCTGTTCGACGCGGGATTCGATCACGGCGCCGGCGCCCGTGCGCTCGGGGTTCGCGCGCAGGTTGAGGACTTCGGACTGCAGGAGGATCGCTTCCTCCAGTTGCTCGAGGCCTTTCTTGGTCTTGGCCGAAACTTCGACGCTCTGGCTTTCGCCGCCCATGCTTTCGGTGACGACTTCGTATTGCAGCAGCTCCTGGCGGACCTTGTTCGGGTTCGCGTTGGGCAGGTCGCACTTGTTGATGGCGACGATCAGCGGTTTGTTGGCCGCTCTCGCGTGGCTGATGGCTTCGATGGTCTGCGGCATGACGCTGTCATCCGCCGCGACGACGAGAATGACGATATCCGTCACGTCCGCGCCGCGCGCGCGCATCTCGGTGAAGGCGGCGTGGCCGGGCGTGTCGATGAAGGTGATCTTCTTGCCCGACTTCGTCTGGATCTGGTAGGCGCCGATGTGCTGGGTGATGCCGCCGGCCTCATGCGCCGCGACATCCGCTTCGCGGATCGCGTCGAGCAGCGAGGTTTTGCCATGGTCGACGTGGCCCATAATGGTCACGACGGGCGGGCGCGGCAGGAGGTTTTCTTCGGTATCTTCGTTGCCCTGCAGGCCGCTCTCCACGTCGGATTCCGACACGCGCTTCAGCGTATGGCCGAATTCATGGACGATGAGTTCCGCCGTGTCGGCGTCGATGGGCTGCTGGCCCGTCGCCATGATGCCGAGGCCCATGAGCTTCTTCACGACGTCGGTCATGCGCTCGGACATGCGGTTGGCGAGTTCCTGCACCGTAATGACTTCGGGAATGACGACTTCGCGGTATTGCTTGACCTTTTCCTGGGCGGCGAGGGCCATTTTCTGGCGCATGCGCTCGCGCGCGCGGCGCTGGGCAGCCATCGAGGGGCTCTTGGAATCGCGGTCTTCGAAACCGTCGTTGAGCACCTGGCTCACCGTCAGCTTGCCGCCGCGGCGCTTCTGGGGGCCGAAACGGCCCGCGCCGCGCTTGCGGTTGATTTCCTCAGCGGGCGAGGCGGGCTCCGCTGGACGGCCGTAGAAATCCGCCTTGCGGCCGGCGGGACGGCGATCGTCTTCGCCGGCGCCGGGCGCCGCGGGACGGGCAGCGACGCCCGACGGGCGGTTGCTGTCTTTCTTGCGGCGCTCGGCGTCTTCCGCCTCGTTGATCTTGCGCAGCTTGGCCAGTTCCTGCTCGCGCGCCCGGTCGGCGGGGCTCAAGTTCGCATCGGATGCCGGGGCTTCCGTGGCGTCGGGCTTCTGTTCATCCTGCGGCTGGTTCTTGACGACAACCTTGGTCTGGTACGGCGTGGTCGAGGTTTCGCGCGGCGAATGCTGCGCCTGCTTGACCGCGCGCTGGCGCGCTTCGCGCTCGGCGTCGGTCAGGTGCAGGTCGTGCGCCGCTTCCTCGGCGGCGTGCTTGGCCGCTTCGGCTTGGGCGCCGCGCTTTTTCTTGACTTCCACCGCAACCGGCTTGTGGCTGCGTCCCATCGCCACGTTCTGGCGCTGGCCGCCGCCCGTCCCCACGGGGGCTTTCAGGCTGAGCGTGCCCTTGCCTGAAAGGCTCAGTTTCTTGGGTTCTTTATCAGAGTTCTCTGCCATTTGGTTGTCTTTTGCCTTGTTGGGGTTCATCGGTCGTCCTTTAGGGGAATAACCTTATCCGCTCGCGGCCTGGCTGGTTTCTTCAGGGAACCAGCTCGCGCGGGCGGTCATGATGATGGCGTTCGCCTGGCTTTCGGTCAGCGCGCTTTCGCCCACCATCTCGCGCAGTTCGTCGCCGGCGAGGTCGCCCAGGTCGTCGACCGTCTTCACGCCCTTGTCGGCGAGCGCGAGGATCATTTCCTGGGAGAGACCGCGGATGTTAGCGAGGTCGGGGCTGATGCCCAGTTCCTTGCATTTCTTGTCGAATTCGGCCTTCTTCTGCTCGAGATAGGCGGCGGCACGGTTCTTGAGCTCGGCCGCAACGTCGCTATCGAAGCCCTGGATGCGCGCCAGTTCGTCGACCGAGGTCTCCACGACGTCCTCGATGGAGGTGAAGCCTTCAACCACAAGGAGATGGGCGATGACTTCGTCAACGTCAAGCCCAGCGATGAAGAGAGCGGAGCGCGTCTTGAATTCGTTCTGGCGGCGTTCGGTCTCCTCCGCTTCGGTCATGATGTCGATGTTCCAGCCCGACAGTTGCGTGGCGAGGCGGACGTTCTGCCCGCGGCGGCCGATGGCGAGCGAGAGCTGCTCGTCCGGCACCACGACGTCGAGGCGGTGGCTGTCTTCGTCGAGGACGACCTTGGTGACTTCAGCCGGGGCCAGCGCGTTGACGACGAAGGTCGCCACGTCATTGGTCCAGGGGATGATGTCGATCTTCTCGCCCTGCAGTTCGCCGACGACGGCCTGCACGCGGGAACCGCGCATACCAACGCAGGCGCCGACCGGATCGATGCCGCCGTCGCGGGAAATGACCGCGATCTTGGCGCGGGAGCCGGGGTCGCGCGCGACCGCCTTGATCTCGATCACGCCGTCATAGATTTCGGGAACTTCCTGGCGGAACAGTTTCGCGAGGAAGTCGGGGTGGACGCGGGACAGGAAGATCTGCGGGCCGCGCTGTTCGCGGCGGACATCGTAGATGTAGGCGCGGACGCGGTCGCCGTTTTTGAAGTGTTCGCGGGGCAGGGCGTCCTGGCGGCGCATATAGCCTTCCGAGCGGCCGAGGTCGACCGTGATGTTGCCGTATTCCACGCGCTTGACGACGCCGGAGACGATTTCGCCCATGCGGTCCTTGTATTCCTCGAACTGGCGGTCGCGCTCGGCGTCACGCACTTTCTGGAAGATGACCTGCTTGGCGGTCTGGGCGGCGATGCGGCCGAAGTCGAGGGGCGGCAGCTTGTCGATGATGAAATCGCCGATGACGGCGTCGGGCTTGATCTTCTTCGCGGGCTTGAGGAGGATTTGCTTGGCTTCCAGCTCGGGCATTTCGGGGTTGAAGGCCTCGACGACTTCGCGATAGCGGAACAGCTCGATCTCGCCGGTCTTGCGGTCGATGGTGGAGCGGATGTCGTGGTCGTAGCCGTATTTCGAGCGGCCCGCCTTCTGGATGGCTTCTTCCATTGCGACGATCACGATCTCGCGGTCGATGCTCTTTTCGCGCGCGACGGCGTCTGCGACTTGGAGGAGTTCTTGCATGGCTTCTTTTCCCTTGTTTCCTTTTTAGTTACGCTTTTTTCTGTTGTGCAGCTTTGATCAGATCGTCATTCAGCGTCAGTTTCGCCTTCTGGATATGATCGAACGGAAGACCGAATACTTCGCCTTCTTCCGTTTGCAGGCTCACCACCACGTCTTTTTCGACGCCGAGCAGCTTGCCCTTGAACTTTTTACGGCCTTCGATGCCGGGCTCGATCTCCACGCGCGCCTCGAAGCCCTTGTAGCGCTCGAAATCCTTCAGGCGCGTCAGCGGGCGGTCGATGCCGGGAGAGGAGACTTCGAGGTAATAGGCCTCGTCCATCACGTTCTCGACGTCGAGGAGGGCGGAAATGGCCTGGGAGAGGCGCGAGCAATCGTCCAGGTTCATCGTTCCGTCCGGACGCTCGGCCATCACCTGTAATGTAGGCTTGCCCGAGCCGATGCCCACCATGAGAACGCGCACGATTTCATAGCCCATGGTCTCGGCCATCGGCGTGATCGTCTTCTCGACTTTCTTTATCAGCGGCGTCTTTTCCATTCCAAAACTTCCGGCCCCTAAGCAAAAGGGCGGGCTCTTTTGGAGCCCACCCTTTTTGTAATGCTTGGGATTTAGCGTTTTATATACACCTTGCAAGGTTTTTTGCAACAAGAATCGATGAAAATCTGTTCTAATCGGGGCAGTTGGCAAGTGCCGGTACCCCTAAATTTCCCATCGAAAACAGGAGGATTTTATTTGACATAAGCAGCTCATTTTATTACAGTATCAGAACGATGTATTTGATTCGGAACAGATTTGACGGAAAATGACGACGAAAGCGGAAAAAGATTTCAATAATTGCGCGGAAAGTAAGGTGGTGAAATACACCGAGCTGATGCAAAAATTTGAGGCGGCTTATCAAAGCGAGCTGTCGCTGGCGGAGAAGATTTACCTGCGCTGGGTCGACCCCATTACCGCGCTGCTGGCCAGCGTCGCCTATGCCTATGCCAGCGACCGCGGCAAGACCACCGCCGAACTCTGGCGCGGCGAGGACAATACCGCCTACATCAGCGCAGCGACCTTCTATGCCCAGCGCGATTACCACATCAACTTCGCCTTCAACAAGCGCATCAGCCAGAAAAACTGGGCTCTCGGCGCCAAAGCCTTCGAAGAATGCGAAGACCAGCAAGGCAATCCGGCGTTCCAGAAGGCGCGCGCGGTTTTCTGATTTCCCGTGTTTGAGGTATTCCCTCAATTGTCATTCTGAGCGAAGCGAAGAATCTCTCTTTGTTGAAGCAAGGGAGATCCTTCGCTTCGCTCAGGATGACAGCCTTTGATGGGCTGGCCTTTCTTAAAATCGTCACCCCGGTTCAGCGTTCGGCCTGCGGCCTCATTTGTCCGGGTGACAAAGGAGGGGAGGGCCGCGGCATTCGTGCTTATTCGTGTCCATTCATGGAAAACTTAAACTGCTTTAAATCTTAAAAACGTCGTTGCCCTTCCCTGCGCCGCGCCTTTCCTTTGGTAGCGGGTTTCGAGCATGTCGGCGGGGCGATTGAGCCAGTCGGCGGAAGTTTCGGCGAGCCATTTGAAGCCGGGGTGGAAGTAGGTTTTTTCCAGCTGCCAGACGGCGAGGCTGGGATCGTCGGTGGACATGCGGAATTCGGCGCCTTTTTTTAAGAGGCGGTGCAGCTCGTCCAGAGTTTCCTTCTGCACAAACCGCCGCTTGTGGTGGCGCTTCTTCGGCCAAGGGTCGGAATTGAGCAGCAGGCAATGCGCGATGGAATGGCTTTTCAGCCGTGGCAGCAACAGCCGCGCATCGTCCTGGAAGATGCGGATATTTTTCAGCTTCTTGTCCTTCATGTCGCGGCAGAGGGCTGCGACCCCATTGAGAAAGGGTTCGCAGCCGAGCATGCCGATCTGCGGATGCTGCTCCGCCAGGTGGGCGAGATATTCGCCGTTGCCGAAGCCGATCTCGAGCCAGACTTCCTTCACCGGAAAATCGAAAAAATCCGCCGGTGAAAGAGGTGAGGTACCTTCCGGCAGCGTAATTCGCGCTTCGGGCATGACGAGGTTATAAGCAGCCTGGCGGTTCTGCTTGATGGCCTTGCCCTTGCGGCGGCCATAGAATTTCAGCTTGTCTTTCAGAAGCGCCTTTTCCATGACCTTATTTACTCCCAGGCGTCATGAAAATTCAATAAAAGACTGCGGCCCGGTCTTTGGGACCGGGCCGCAGCATTAATCGTTCCGCCGTTCATTACATCCAGTGGACGGGGTGGAAGAGGCGGTGGATGCTGTTATCGTCACCGTCCTCGCGACGCATGATGCGGTTGCCCCCTTCGACGCGTCGGCTTTCTTTCACGTTTTCAACCACGCGGCCATTGACGGCGTCGACGCCGACCGAGTAGACGCCGCTGCGGTTCTCGATGTGGAAGCGATAAGCTTTGTCGCCGTTCGCGGTATGGCCACGCATTTCACTGACGACACGGCCGGGATGAACCCGCTCGGCAACATGCCGGGCCTGCCGCTCGCCCATACCCATATGATAGCCGTTATACTTCATATACGCTTCGGCGGAGCTGCCTGCGACGGTCAGCATCAGGCAGGACAGGACGGCGGGTACGATTGCTTTCAATGTGATCTTTTTCATGGTTTTTTCTCCTGTATTTCGGTGGGGCCGGAAAACAATCCTTTATGGCCTCTTTAAAACCAATGGCCTGCCGGCAGCGATAGTGCCATTCAGAAATGGAAAAAATTGACGCCTTCTTTGGAACTTGCGGACTTATTTGAGCTTTTTTAGGAAGCCGGCGCGATCAGACGCGCGACCACCGGGGAGCGGCGCACGCGGCGCCCTTCGCGGTCATCGCCGGAATTGGCGGCGCTGACTGCATCGCGGTTATCGATGACGAAAACATAGGTCGGCTCGCTATTGCGCAGCACCGCGAAAGTTTCGTCACCGGTCATGCCGGAACGGGCGCGCACATCTGGCATGTCCAGGCTTAAGCCCGGATTATAGCTGCTATAGGCGAAATATGCCTCCGCCGAAGTCCCGGCCAGGACAAGCATCAGGCAGGATACGGCGGCTGTCGTAAATGTATTGAATGTACGTTTCCGCATAGCGCTCCTCCGCTTCGTCTTGGCCAATGGCCGATTGCGCCACCTCGTGCCGCAAAAAAACGTGAAGCACGGAGATAGCCAAAGCGCTGCTGCTTTTTTCTATAACGTCGGATCGGAACACTTTCGGGGGAGAAGTGTTGGACTGAACGGGAGACGCAGGTTTTACTTGCGTCTCCTTTTTCATTCTTCCCTATGGCGTAATGACGGTGAGGTCGATAACCGCACAGGAAGGCTGGGTCAGCCCCGTCAGGTTGAGCCCATCGACCGAGCCGCGCTCGCCCGGCGTAAATTTGCGGGCCACGGTCACGTATGCCGACTTGGGCGTTGGGGTGGATTTGTCCATGCACATGACTTCGGGATTGCGGATCTCCGCCTGGCTGGCGTTCTGGATCATCGGCGCACCGGACGTCATGTCGAGTTTGACTTGGCCCAGCACAGCAGAGGCCGCCGGGCTTTCCGTGGCCGGCCGGCCGCTATGCCCGGCCAGAAAGCCAATGGCGATCACAATGGCCAGCGATATCGCGAAAATCATCCACAAAAAACCGCGCTTCGTATCCCGACCGCCGATGACGGTGGTGGACTCATAATGAGGTGGCATGGACGGGGTCATGATATCGGATGTCATGGCAAATTCTCCTGTTGCTTCAAAAGAGCAAACAGGCGGATAAGGCGAATGTTTCCCGAAAAAGGAAACGTGCCCGTTAAGTGAAGCGGGCCAGCCTCAAAGCAAGGATACGGTCAGCGCTTCAGTTCGGTGATTTTCCCATCGCGCTCGGCATCGCGGTATTTCTTCGACGCGATTTCGTCTTTGAGTGCCTGCACGAGGTCGAGTTTTTCCCAGGTAAAGCCGCCGTCGGGATCGGGCTGGCGGCCGAAGTGGCCGTAAGCGGCCGTGCGGGCATAGATGGGCTTGTTGAGGTTGAGGCGCTCGCGGATGGCGCGGGGGCGGAAATCCGCCACCGCCTGCAGCGCCTGCGACAGCGCTTCGTCGCCGTAGCGGCCGGTGCCGTGCGTATTCACGTAGAGCGAGATGGGATGCGACACGCCGATGGCATAAGACACCTGGATCGTGCATTTATCGGCCAGGCCCGCG
This sequence comes from Alphaproteobacteria bacterium, assembly GCA_025934695.1. Taxonomy (GTDB): domain Bacteria; phylum Pseudomonadota; class Alphaproteobacteria; order Micavibrionales; family UBA2020; genus JAPWJZ01. The sequence continues at coordinate 606,230 of JAICWS010000001.1, read as the reverse complement.
GCCACGATATTCTTCGCGGCGTGGCGCGCGGCATAGGCCGCGGAACGGTCGACCTTGGTCGGGTCCTTGCCCGAGAAGGCGCCGCCGCCGTGCGGAGCCGCGCCGCCATAAGTGTCGACGATGATCTTCCTGCCCGTCAGGCCGCAGTCGCCGTCGGGACCGCCGATGACAAATCTCCCGGTCGGGTTCACGTAGAACTGTTTCTCGTCGCACATCCAGCCCTTGGGCAGGATGTTTTCGACGTGGGGACGCACCATCTCGCGCACTTCTTCCTGACTGACGCTCGCATCATGCTGCGTGGAGACGACAACCGACGACGCGCGCACCGGCTTGCCGTTGATATATTCGAGCGAGACCTGGCTCTTGGCGTCGGGGCCGAGCTTGAACAGCGCGCCGGAGTGGCGGGCCTCCGCCAGCGACTTCAGGATCGCGTGCGAATAATAGATCGCGGCCGGCATGAAGGTCTCGGTTTCGCGGCAGGCATAGCCGAACATGATGCCCTGGTCGCCGGCGCCTTCGTCCTTGTTGCCGATGGCGTCCACGCCCTGGGCGATGTCAGCCGACTGCGCATGGAGGCGCACGTCGATCTTGATCTTCTCCCAGTGGAATTCTTCCTGCTTGTAGCCGATGTCGCGCACCGCGTGGCGAGCGATGGTTTCGATCAGTTCCTTATTGATGGAGGAGGGGCCGCGCGTTTCGCCGGCAATGCAGAGAAAGCCGGTCGTGGCCAGGCATTCCGCCGCAACGCGCGAATGCGGGTCGGCGTTCAGGTAAGCATCGACGATCGCGTCGGAGACGCGGTCGCAGAGCTTGTCCGGATGACCCTCGCCCACGGATTCACTGGTGAAAACATATTTCTGCTCAGACATGAAAAATACCCTCTTTGCCCGCCAAACACTGTATTTGCAGGCATTATTTATACGTGACCGGGCTTAGAGGGGCAACAGGGAAGTTTTTCAGCCCCGCTGGCCGCCTTTCGAAATCGCCTTGGCCATCTTCAGAAGCTGCTTTTTCAGGGCAGGTTTCTTGATGCTCATATAGGATTTCACGAGGTCGCGGACATCCCTGTCCTGCAGGGGGTCCACAACTGCGGATTTGCCTGAGCCTTTTATGGCCAATTTGCGGCCGGGCAGCAGGCGCGGCGTGCCGTCGAGAAAATAGTCGAGCGGCACTTTCAGCGCCGCGCCGATTTCCGTGAGACGGCTGACGCTGATGCGGTTGGTGCCGCGCTCGTACTTCTGGACTTGCTGGAAGGTAAGGCCGATGGCTTGCGCCAGTTCGTCCTGGCTCATGCCCAGCATAAGGCGCCGGGCTTTTACTTTTTGTCCCACATGGCTGTCAACGGGATGTGGCCCGTTCTCGGATATTTTAAGTCTTGGCATTGTCTTTCCCCAGGTAAAGTTAAGTGCGTAGTAATTATCAAAATGAATAACCAGCTTAAGAAACCAGTTGATTTTTAATCAGGTGTTAAAAATAAGTTCTAATCGTCCTCTCATTAATTGTCAACATACAACCGTATGTTCTTTGACTTGGATCAAACGGATTTTTGCTGACGGCGGCGCAGGGTTTCGGCACCCGCCGCAACTGCTACGAGCATGAGGAAAAACAGGCTGTCACCCAATTGCGAATATATCGTCGGCGGCAGCGGTTTGGGCAGGGGGCTGTCAATGTACCCGGCGGTGCCAAGCGGCTGGTCTTTCAGCAGGCGTCCGGCGGGATCGAACATCGCGGAAATACCGGTATTCGCGGCGCGCGCGAGGGGAAGCCCTTCCTCGATCGCCCGCAGTCGCGCGATGCCCAGATGCTGGTGGGGGCCAGCGGTCAGCCCATACCAGCCGTCGTTCGTGACGTTGACGATCCAGTCAGGCCGGTCTTTTTCATCCACGACCTCGCCGGGAAAAATGACTTCATAGCAGACCAGCGGGCTGAAGGACGGCAGCTTGCCGATATGCAGCGTCTGCGGCCCTGGCCCGCGGGTGAAATCGCCGATGCCGGAGACGGCGAGTGCCAGCGGCGTGAAGGGGATCTTGTCACGGAAGGGAATATATTCGCCGAAGGGGACAAGGTGATGCTTGTCGTAGTTGCTCAGGACTTTGTCGTTTTTGTCGAGCACGCTGACGCTGTTATAGAAGGACGGATGGCCTTCGTTGGCGGCGTCCACCCGCAGCGCGCCCAGGATTCCGTAAGAATCCTTCGGCAGCGCCTGCGCGATGATATGCGCGATATCCGGAAAGGCCGAGAGGTCGGCGCTGACCGAGGTTTCCGGCCAGACGACGAAGGTCGGCGTATCCGGTGTTTGCGGCTTCGCCTTCGTCAGGTTGAGATGTTTTTCGAGGTTACGCCAATCTTCGTCGTTATTCCATTTGGTTGCCTCGGGGATATTTGCCTGCACGAGGCGCACGGCGTAATGATCGGACTGCACCGTCGGATTGAGCAGGAGGCGGATGGTGCCGCCCGCCTGCGCTACGACGAACAGCGCCAGCAGACCCGCGACGAGGCGCGGACGCAGCGTCATGGCGGGCAGCGCCGCCCAGACAAGCGTCAGCAGCGTCAGGCCGTAGATCCCGACGACCGAGGCCGTTTGCAGGAGAGGAAGATCCCAGTGCCAGGCATAGCCCGGCAGGTTCCAGGGAAAGCCGGTGAACAGGTGACCGCGCAGGTATTCGACGCCCGACCAGGCGAAGGCTGTCGCCAGCGCATAGGCGGCCTCGCTGCCGCGCCAGCGCCGCGCAATCAGCGGGACGAAGCCATAGCAAAGCCCGAGGACCGACGGCCCGAGAATGGCGGAGAGCGGCAGCACCCAGCCCCACTGGGCGATGTCGACGAACAGTGCTGCGCTGATCCAGTAAAGCCCGAAGATGAAATAGCCCGCGCCGAAGACCCAGCCGGTCAGAAAGCTCTTCCACCGCGTGGGCGCATTAATTGACAGAAAGATCAATCCAGGCACGCACACCAGCAGCGCCGGCACGAAGCCGATCGGCGGCATCGTAAAAGTCATCAGCGCGCCCAGCGCGAAAGTCAGGGCGTATTTCCTGAAGCCCCGGACGTTCTCGCATTTCGATTTGAATGTGCTGTAGCGCAAGTACCCTCATCCTACCCTTCTCCCAGAGGGAGAAGGGACTAACGACTTTCGCTTCGCGAAAGGGATTGATATTTAAAATGTGTTTCGCGCAGCGAAACTCTCTCGTCCCCTCTCCCTTTGGGAGAGGGTTAGGGTGAGGGTACTTTCTTTCGGGTAAATATCAATCAGATATTTTCGCCCGCATGCCCGGGCTTCCTGGGCAGGTTGCGGATGCGCAGGCGGATGATGCGGCGCGGGTCGGCGTCGATGACCTCGAACTCGATGCCCGAGGGCTGGTGCCGGACGACTTCGCCCCGCGAGGGCACATGGCCGGTTATATATGTCACGAGGCCGCCCATGGTGTCGACTTCCTCGTGTTCCTCGTTCTCGGCGAAGACGTCGCCGTAGCGGTTCTCGAATTCCTTGATGGGGAAGCGGCCGTCGCAGATGGCCGAGCCGTCCGGGCGCTCGATGAGCTGCGGCGTGATATCGTATTCATATTCGTCGTCGATCTCGCCGACGATGGCCTCGACGAGGTCGTTGATGGTGATGAGCCCGTCGATGCCGCCGTATTCGTCGACGACGAAGGCGATATGCACCTTGGACTGGCGCATCTGGAGCATCAGGTCGATGGCGCGCATGGCGGGCGAGACGACGAGCGCGTCGCGCATGATGTCGCGGATCTCGAAATTCTCGTTCTTCAGGTTCGCGACGATGTCCTTCACGTTGATAATGCCGACGATATTGTCCATGTCGTCGCGGTAGACGGGAAGGCGGCTGTGCGGTTTTTCGGCCAACAGCGTGTAAAGCTCGTCCTTGGAAATATCGAGGCTGATCGCGACGATATCGGCGCGCGGGACCATCAGCTCCTTCACGGGCAGGTCGCGCAGCTGGAGGATGTTCGAGATCAGCAGGCGCTCGTGGATCGCGACCGCCGATTGCGGGGCGTTTTCCGCCTTTTCCTCGATGAGTTCCTCGATGGCTTCGCGCAAGGAATCGTCTTCCTGCGCCGGCTCTTTGTTCGGCAGCAGGTTCTTCATCCAGGTCAGGATGCCGCCGTCGCCGGTTTTTTGGCCCTCGGACTGCGGCGGGTCGGGCGCCGGGTTGCTCTTTTTCGGCGGCTCTTCCATGGGATGATTAAGGCTGGGAGTCATGATAGGGGTCAGGATACCCCATACTTCCTAAAATGTCACATTCCAGCTTTTCCATAGCTTTCGCTTCTTTCGCCGTCATATGGTCGTAGCCGAGAAGGTGCAGCGTGCCGTGAACGATCAGGTGCACGGTATGATTTTCCAGAGACTTCCCCTGTTCCTTGCATTCGCGCCCCAGCGTTTGCCAGGCCAGCACCACATCGCCCAGCGGAATGGGGCCGGGCGAGGCGGGATGCTGCGCAAAAGCGTTTTTGTCCAGCTTGCGCATGTCGAACTGCGGGAAGGACAGCACGTTCGTGGGCTTGTCCATACCGCGGTAGTCGCGGTTCAGCGCCTTCACCGACTTGTCGTCGGCCAGCACGATGCTCATCTCGAAATTGCGGCTCGCGAAGGAAGCGGGTTTTTTCGCGTCGACGAAAGCGGCTGCGGCCGCGCGCTCGATCTTCTCTTCCATCTTCGTGAAAGCGCGCTTCCACTTCGCAAAAGCGACGTCGAGATGGATGGTCAAGCTCATCATGAGCCGTCACCATTCGGTTTGTTCGCGTCGCGCTTTTCGTAGGCGGAGACGATGCTCTTGACGAGGCGGCTGCGCACCACGTCTTCCTCGCCGAACGAGACGAAGGAGATATCTTTGACGCCGCCCAACACTTCCATCGCGTCGCGCAGGCCCGATTTGACCTTGTGCGGCAAGTCTGTCTGCGAGGGGTCGCCGGTCACGACCATTCGGCTGCCTTCGCCGATGCGGGTCAGCGCCATTTTCATCTGGGCGACCGTCGTATTCTGCGCCTCGTCGAGGATAACCATCGCGGACGAGAGCGTGCGCCCGCGCATGAAGGCGAGCGGCGCGATCTCGATGGTGCCATCGGCCAGGCGCCGCGCGATCTGGTCGGGCGGCAGCATTTCATGCAGCGCGTCGTAGATGGGCCGCAAGTAGGGATCGATCTTTTCCTGCATCGTGCCGGGCAGGAAACCCAAACTCTCGCCGGCTTCCACGGCGGGACGGCAGAGGATCAGCCGGTCGATGGCGCCTGATTGCATCATGTGGACGGCCTGCGCGACCGCGAGGAAGGTCTTTCCCGTACCCGCAGGGCCGAGGCCGAAGACGAGGTGATGATGGCGGATCGCTTCGAGGTATTCGCCCTGCTTGGGCGTGCGCGCGGTGATCTTCTTGTTCTTGGTCTTGATGTCGAGCTGCGTCTCTTTCAGCGCCTGCATCGCCATCTCGCGCGAGCCGCGGTCCATCGGCGAGGTCGCGACCTGGATGGCGGAGGAGACTTCCTCCTTGCCGACCGGCAGGCCCTTCATGAGGCGCTCCCACAGCACGTCGAAGACCGACTGCGCGGCCTGGATATTCGGCTTCGTGCCGATGAGCACGACTTCGTTGCCGCGTGAACTGATTTCGACGTTGAGTTCTTCTTCGATCTGGGCGAGGTGGCTGTCATGCTCCCCGAACAGGAGCGGGACGAGGGCGTTGTCGTCGAATTGAAGTCCGATGCGTCGGACGGCCTGTTTGGTCAACTCTGTCCTTCCTCTCTCAATAAAAAAGTAGGGTTAGTTGTACCTAACCCTACTTTAACAGTAAAAGATAAATATTTGTTAATGCCCGGGAACTTACCAGCGGGGATTGCTAGAGCCCTGATTTACCTTTGATTTCGGGGCTGCAGGGGTTGCGGCTGCCGGTGTTTCCGAAAGAGCGGCATCGAGGGCGGGATCCTGGCTGAGGGCCTTCGGAGCCGGGGCCTTGCCCTGGACCGGCGCGTCTTCGAATGCCGACACGACCGTCATGACGATCTTGGAACGCATGACGTCGCCGCCCTCGAATTCCTGGACGCCGACGCTTTCCTTGCCGCGCAGACGCTCGACCGCGAACATCAGGCCGGACTCTTTATGCTCCAGGTCGATCTGCGTCGGGTCGCCGGTGACGACCATCTTGCTGTTGTTGCCGATACGGGTCAGCGCCATCTTCATCTGGTCGATGGTGGTGTTCTGGGCCTCGTCGACGATGATGAAAGCGTCTTCGAAGGTGCGGCCACGCATATAGCCGAGCGGGACGATTTCGATGGTGCCGTTCTCCATCATGCTTTTGTACTTGCCGTTGCCGAAGGCCTTGTCCAGCTCGTCGTAGATGGGACGCATGTAGGGGGCCAGTTTCGCGTTCGCGTCGCCGGGGAGATAGCCGATCTTTTCGCCGGCTTCGGCGGCGGGGCGCGCGAGCAGGATTTTCTTGACCTTGCCTTCTTTCAGCGCCGTGATCGCCTTCACGACCGCGACGTGCGTCTTGCCCGTGCCGGCGGGGCCGACGGCGAAGATAAGGTCGTTGTTGTCAATCAGCTCCGCCAGTTTGCCCTGCGCTTCCGTCTTGGCCTGGAAGGCGCCGCCCGATGCCTTGGTGCCGGGCGCGTTCTGGTTCGCCGCCTTGAAAGCTGCCGTCATGCCGGCGGGCGGGTTGACTTCGGCCGCGACCTTGCGGATGGCATTTTTGTCGATGTAGGCGTTGGTGCTGACCATGCCCGAGAGCATCGCGAAGGCACGCTTCACGCGGCTTGCCGACTCCGGCGTGCCCGAGAATTTCAGCGTGTTCCCGCTGCGATCGACTTCCGTGTCGAAGAAGACGTCGAAGCGCTGGGCCAGATACTGGTTCAGGTGCCCGCTGTTCTGGCTGAAGAGAATGGTCGCCAGCTTCTGATCGCTCGGCGTGTCGAGCTTGATCTCGTGGATCGGATAATCCGCGCCCTGCGGGGGTTGACGGCGTTCGAAATTACGGTCGCGCTTGGTCATGCTGCTTCTCTCTTCTCTGCTGTGCTGGGGGTTTCTTGTTGAAGAACGGTGCCGGACATTCCATTCTGGAAGGCCCTTTCGATGGTAATGTCCATGATTTCGCCGAACAGCCGTTCTGGCGCGCTCACATAAACCGATTGCATCCAGGGCGATTTGCCCTGCAACTGGCCTTCCTTCTCGCCCTTGCGGTCGAGAAGCACCGGCACGATCTTGCCGACGCAGGCCTTGTTGTAGTCATGCTGCTGCTGGAACAAAATCGCCTGCAGTTCGTGCAGGCGCGTGTCCTTCACAGCTTCGGGAACGATGCTGCCCATCGCCGCGCCGGGGGTGCCGGGGCGCGGGCTGTATTTGAACGAATAGCACGAGGAATAGCCGACTTCCCTGACGAGTTCGACCGTCTGGCGGTGATCGTCCTCGGTTTCGCCCGGGAAGCCCACAATGAAGTCCGACGACAGCGCGATGTCGGGGCGCGCTTTACGCGTGCGCGCGATGACGTCGAGATAATCCGCGACCTTGTGCTTGCGGTTCATGAGTTCCAGCACGCGGTCGGAGCCGCTTTGCAGCGGCAGGTGCAGGAAGGGCATGAGCTTCTCGATCGCGCCGTGCGCGGCGATGAGGCCGTCGTTCATGTCCTTCGGATGCGAGGTCATGTAGCGGATGCGCTGGATCGAGGGGATGTCGGCGATTTTCGCGATTAGCTTCGCGAGATCCCAGGTCTCGCCGTTCGGGCCCTCGCCGTGATAGGCGTTTACGTTCTGGCCGAGCAACGTGATTTCCTTCGCGCCGCTGTCGGCCATGCGCAAGGCTTCATCGAGGACTTGGCGAACCGGGCGCGAGAATTCCGCGCCGCGCGTGTAGGGAACGACGCAGAAGGTGCAGAACTTGTCGCAGCCTTCCTGCACCGACAGCATGGCGGAAGGACCTTGCGCCTGCGCTTCGCCGGGCAGATGGTCGAATTTCGATTCAACGGGGAAATCGGTGTTCACGACGCGGACGCCGCCGGTCGCGTTCAAAATCATTTCGGGGAGGAGGTGATAGGTTTGCGGTCCGAAGACCATGTCGACGTATTTCGCGCGCTGGAGGATGACGTCGCCTTCGGCCTGCGCGACGCAGCCGGCGACCGCAATAAGGGCCTTTTGCCCTTCGGCCGCCTTCGCTTCCTTGTGCGGGCGCAGGCGGCCAAGATCCGAGAAGACTTTTTCGGTCGCTTTCTCGCGGATATGGCAGGTGTTGAGGACCATCAGGTCCGCGCCGTCGGGCTCGGGGATTTGCTGATACCCAAGGGTCGCCAGCACGTCAGCCATCTTCTGGCTGTCGTACACGTTCATCTGGCATCCCCAGGTCTTGATGTAGAGCTTCTTGCTCATTGCAATCCCTTTGTTGCAATCTAAACTCAGGTGGTGTTTGTCGGTGCAGTGACTGTATTAACCATATTTTTGGGCGCATGTCCAGAAATTTCTAACCATAATCAAGGCTTGAATCGTTATGGCTCAAGAAGTTCTCATGATGGGTCCGATCCCCGCCGCGCAGGTGGAGGCATTGGAAGAAAAATACCGTATTCACAGATTATGGAAATCAAAAGATCCCGAGAAAACTATCAAGGAGGTGCGCGATAACATTACCGGCGTCATCAGCACGGCCTGGTTCGGCGTCTCGGCAAAACTGATAAAAGCGCTGCCGAACCTCGAAATCATCAGCCATTTCGGCGTCGGCTACGACAATGTCGACGTGCAGGCCGCGAAGAAGCGGGGCATCATCGTGACCAATACGCCGGATGTTTTGACCGACGACACCGCGGATGTCGGCATGGCCCTCGTGCTGGCCGTCTTCCGCCGCACCGTTGAAGGCGACATCTATGTGCGCACCGGCCAATGGGGAAAGAAAGGCGCGCTTCCGCTGGGTCGTTCCTTACGCGGGAGGACGATGGGAATCGTCGGGCTCGGGCGCATCGGCGCGGCCATCGCCAAACGTGCCGAGGCTTTCGGGATCGAGGTGTTTTATTACGGGCCGCGGCGCAAGAAGGGCGTGCCTTATACTTACACCGCCAGCCTGGAAGGTCTGGCGAAAGCATCCGACATCCTCATGGTGGCCTGCCGGTATTGCGAAGACACGCATCACCTCATTAATGCGAAGGTGCTGAAGGCGCTGGGCAAAAAAGGGGTACTCATCAATATCGCGCGCGGAAAGATCGTTGATGAAAAGGCGCTGATCGACGCGCTGGAAAACGGCGTCATATCGGGCGCCGGTCTCGACGTTTTTGAGAACGAGCCGGATGTCCCAAGCGCCTTGTGCCGCCTCGATAATGTCGTGCTGCAACCCCATGTGGGGAGCGGCACCATCGAAACCCGCGCCGCCATGGCGCAACTGGTTGTGGACAACCTGCGTTTATACTTTGAAAAAGCGCAGGTTTTAACGCCGGTTTAAAGCTTTTCTGGACATAATGGCGAGAGATAGTGTAAACCTTGTGGCTAATCCAAAAGGGTTTCGCAATGAAAAAGCTCCTCGCCGCAATCAGCCTCGTCCTTATGTTGTCCACGCCTGCGCTTGCCGCGGGCTGCTACACGCCGCTCGAAGTCGAAGCGGAGCAGGGGCTGCGCATCCACAGCGAGCTCATGGTCATCAGCCTGACCTGCATGCGCATGCCGCAGGGCGCTTACATGTACCAGAAGTATCAGAGCTTCACCGCCAAGAACCAGGCGCTGATTGCCTCCTATGAAGAAGACCTGATTTCCTATTACCGCCGCGCCGGCTACGGCAACCCCGAGCAGCAGCTCCACACGCTGCGCACGACGCTGGCGAACCAGATCTCCGAACACGCCATCACCATGTCGGTCTCGACCTTCTGCCGCGATTACGGCCCGCGCATCGACAAGGCGCTCGCCATGGACCAGCAGAAAGTCCGCCTCTGGGCCCAGCACAGCTTCGTCGGCTCGCCGACCACGCAGCCGATGTGCCGCGCCGGCGAAGTGGCCAGCAAGTACTAATTAAACCTCCTCTCCCAGAGGAGAGGATAAGGGCGCGAAAATCTTAATTGGTTACTTCGCCTGCAGCGTCGCCAGGTCGGCCAGTACTTCCGAGCTGTGCTTGTCGGGATCGACCTTGTCGTAGACCTTGCGCAGAACGCCTTTCGGGTCGATCAGGAAAGTATGACGCGCCGAGAGCGTCGCGATACCCAAATTCATGGTTGAATCATAAAGCGTGCTGACCTTCGCGCCGGTGTCGGCCAGCAGCGTGAAGTCCAGCCCTTCCTTGGCGCAGAAGCTTTTGTGCGAGTCTGGCGGATCGACGCTGACGCCCACGATGGTCGCGTTCTTTGCCGTATACTTCGTCAGGTCTTCCTTGAAATTATGCGCCTCCATCGAGCACCCTTTGGTAAAATCTTTCGGGTAGAAATACAGCACAACCCACTTGCCCTTGAAATCCTCGAGCGAAGTTTTCTTGCCGTCCTGGTTCGGCAGCGTGAAGTTCGGCGCGGGCTGGCCTTCCTTCGGCATGTCGGCCAAAGCCGGCGCCGACAGGCAAAGCAGGGCGGCGAGGACGAGCAGAAACTTCTTCATGACAACCTCCGGGTTCACAAATGGCAGGGACCGAGACTATACCATGGAATATCCAGGGTGCCATTGCGCAAAAAGACGCACACGGTACCGCCCGGCTGGACGGTGTTGTAGGTCAAGGCATCAACGGCGACATGGCCCCCCGCATGTTTTCCCCATGAACCGATGGTAAGTTCCCGGTGCGCGCCCTTGCCGCTGGTGTATTGTTTGCTGATGACATGCGCCTCGAAGGTTTGCGGCTTCGAACCGTCGGGCAGCGCGTCGGCCACGATCAGCGCGCCATAGCCATAGGCCGCGAGGAGCGGCGCCACGATAAACACCGTCTTCTTCTCCACCAACCGGTGGTCGGCTTTCGCGGCCAGCACGCTCATCACCAGGGTGATGGCGAGCGCAGCCGCATGGACCTGCAGGTTCGACCAGTCCGCGATATTGAAATTCATCAGCGCCGCGACCATGAGGATGAGGCCCGGAATGATCAGCGGCACGCCGATGCCCGCGCGGGGATCCTTGCGATGGTCGTTGAGCGTATAAAGGTGCGGCGATTTCGCCGCCATCGCAAGCGCGAGCCAAGGCACCACGGCCAGCATGAGCTCGGCGACCATGTTGCGCGGCATGATATAGCAGACGAAGGCAAGTCCCACGGAAGTGAGCGTGAGCGACCGGGCGGCCCTGCGTGCGGCGGCGATCGCGGCCTTGCGTTCTTCCACCGCGCCGGAACCCACGGCACCGCCCAGCATTTCGGCCTCCGACTGCGCCCATTCCACGGCGTCGAGGTCAGGCAGCGTGGAGATCCAGCGATTCAGGAGGTCGTCGGGACCGATGACCGAGGTGACAAGGGCCTTTCGCTGCGCCGGGTCTTTGGGAATCAGCCAGTAGGATGAATTTTTAATCGACGTGCTTTTGCCGCGCGCATTGCCGGCGACTTTCCGTCCCTTGATCTCGTCGCGCCTGAGGCGCACCGGCGCGCGAAAACCATGCACCTCGACCGCGTCTTCTTCAAGAATGATCTTTGGCAGCACGGCCCAGCCGCAGAACCAGAGGCCCATCAAAATCAGGAACGGCGACAAGACGGCGATGCCCGCGCTTTTGGCGTCGCCGTTGAAATAGCTGAAAAGTCCATAAGCGGCAGGTGCGATCATGAACAGGCCGAGGATCAGCAGCATAACCTGCCAGGCGGTCGAGGTGGTATAGGTGCGGGGATAATCCGGTGAATCTGTCATCGTCCGCCGCTATGCAGAATGATGATCCGGCGGGTGCTGATGCCCCGCATGGCTGAAATGCTCGGCCGCCTTGCCGCGGGTGGTCGACCATTCGACGACGAGGGAATAGGCGAGGGCCAGCAGCGTGGGGCCAATGAAGATGCCGATGAAGCCGAAACCGATCGCCCCGCCCATGATGCCGAGCAGCACGAGCAGCAGCGGCATATCGCTGCCGCGGCTGATGAAATAAGGCTTCATGAAATTATCGACCGAGGCGATGACGCCGACGCCCCAGATGATCAGGAACACGCCCCAGGCGCGCTCGTTCTCCGAGAAAAGCCATAAGGCGGCCGGTCCCCAGATCAGCGGCGGGCCCATCGGTACGAGCGAGAGGAAGAAGGTGATGAGGCCCAGGAACGTCGCGCCCGGCACGCCCGCGATCCAGAAGCCCATGGCGGCCAGTAACCCCTGCAGCAGGGCCGTGCCCAGGATACCGTAAACGACGCCGATCAGCGTGTTCTTCGAAATCTTCAGCAGGTTCTGCCCGTGCTCGCCGCCGAACTTGTCAATGATGGCGCGCACGCGCACAGCGGCATGCATGCCGTGGCGGAAGAAGAAATAGGAGATGATGACGCCAAGCGTGATGTCGAGCAGGCCGCGGAAGATCGTACTGGCCATGCCGACGAGCCGGTCGGAGCTGGGTCCATATTTCTCAAGCACGTGCAGCATGTGTTCGCGATCCTGCATCGAGAACATCCACATCTGCGACAGATAGGAACCGACATAGGGAAAGCGCTCCAGTGTTTCCGCCGTCGTCTTCGGGTCGGTCTCGAGGAATTTCAGCACCGCGTCGCGCACCAGCGTATAGTTGTCGGCTACGCTGGTGCCGATGATGAACAGCGGCGCGATGAAACAGGCGGCCAGGAACAGCGTCATCAAGCCGGCCGCCAGCTGCGTGCGGTGATTGAGCCGGTGCTGCAGCCACATAAAGGCGGGCCAGGTCGCCAGCGTGAAGATCGTGGACAGCAGCATTGCGGGAAAGAAAGGCGTCAGGATGATCAGGCAGCCAAGGAGCAGGAGCGTCACCGCGCTCAGCGCCGCGACGAGCTGGTAGATCTGGATCCTGTCCTTGAGGTTGAGCTGAAGCATCGCCCGTCCATGGAATTTACAAAAGACAGGATACACCATCAGAAGGTGGCTTCCCATTACTTTTTACTTATTTATAATGAGTTAGGGTATTTTTCCGGAAAGGGACGCGATGATTTCAATCCAATTCTCGCCTGTAATGATTGCGAGCATAGCTTTCATTATCTTTCTGCTGGTCGGCTTCATTGTCTGGGCTCACCGCTTCTGGTCGACAAAGTTCACGCTCCGGGGCCTGACGCGAAAAAAAATGCCGGTAGATGACAGCGACCAGCCGCGATTGCTGGCAGCCCTCAACGCCTGGGACCTGACGTTCCTCGGCATCGGCGCCATCATCGGCACCGGGATTTTCGTTTTGACCGGACTTGCCGCCGCCACGCAGGCGGGGCCAGCCGTCATCCTGTCCTTTGTCGTCTCCGGCATCGCCTGCGCCTTCGCGGCGCTCGCCTATGCGGAACTCTCGTCGAGCGTCGGCGGCTGCGGCAGCGCCTATGGCTATTCCTATGCCGCCTTCGGCGAATTCCTGGCCTGGATCATCGGCTGGGACCTGCTGCTGGAATACGGCGTTTCGGTCGCCGCCGTCGCGAACGGCTGGTCGGGATATCTTTATCGCGGTCTTCATGCCCTGGGCGCCACGATCCCGGAGGTGTTGACGCGCGGCCCCTTTGCCGTAGACAACATGACGGGCGAAGCGACGCCCGGCATCATCAATATCGCCGCCGTCGCGATTATCCTGCTGCTGATGATCCTGCTGATTGTCGGCATTAAGCAAAGCGCGCGGTTCAATAACATCATGGTCGGGGTCAAGCTGGTCACCATCGGCATCTTCCTCGCGGTGGCGACCGGCCATGTCGACACTGCCAACTGGCATGACTTTATGCCATTCGGCTGGTTCCATGTGGGGGACAATGGCAAACCGGTCGGCATCCTCGCCGGCGCCTCGCTGGTCTTTTTCGCCTACGTCGGCTTTGACGCCGTTTCCACTGCGGTGGAGGAGGCTAAGAACCCGAAGCGGGATGTGCCCATCGGCATTCTGGGATCGCTCGTGATCTGCACGATCATCTATATTATCGTCTCTGCCGTTCTGACGGGCATTGTGGATTATAAGACTCTCGGCACTTCGTCGCCCGCGGCGGACGCGCTGGAAGCCTTGGGCATGAAGGGCGCCGCCGCCGTCGTTTCGACCGGCGTCGTCATGGGCCTGACGGCGGTCATGCTGGTGCTCTATTACGGCTTGACCCGCATTATCCTGTCCATGTCGCGCGATGGTCTTCTGCCCAAGATGCTGGGCACGGTTAACCCCAAGACCCATACGCCGGTGAAAACCACGATCATTGCCGGCGTCGTTATGGCGGTTATGGCGGGTTTCATTCCGCTGGGCACCCTGGCGGAACTGGTCAACGTCGGCACGCTGGCGGCCTTCGTGCTCGTCTGCATCGGCGTCATCGTGCTTAGGTACACGCAGCCGAAGATGAAACGGCCTTTCGAAACGCCGGGCGGTATTACCGTGCCGATCCTTGGCGCGATCTCCTGCGCCGCGCTGATGTGCTTCCTGCCGGGAATCACGCTTCTTCGCTTCGTTGTCTGGCTGGTCGTGGGACTCGTGATCTACTTCGAATACTCGATCCGCCACAGCATTCTCGCTCCGCGCAAAGGTTAGAGCCAACATTAATTTATTCCGCTAAGCGCCTATAAAACCGCCGGGAATTTTTGGCGTTGCGGCGGTGCGGCATTTCTTTTACTCCCCGTTAATCAAATCGCGGTAAAAATAGATATTGGGAGTTAGGGAACGTGGACAAATTAGCTAAATTTCTGTGCGTCCTTATGCTTGTCGTGATACTGCCGATGCACGCGATGGCCGAGGAAGACGACGAGGATGCCGCCAAGCCGAAAAAACCGACGGGACCGGAAATCGTCGAGCTCAAGCCCTTGACGCTTCCTGTTATTAACGACAAGGGGTTGACGCAGCAGGTCAGTCTACTCGTGTCCATCGAAGTGCCGCAGGGCAAGACCGATGTAATTAAGGCGGCGGCGCCCAAGCTGGCGGATGCCTATATCAGCGACCTTTATGGCGCGCTGGGCAATGGGTCGGCGATGATGAAGGGCGGTATCATCGACGTGAACGCCGTGAAGGAACATCTGGTCGCGGATACGACCAAGGTTCTGGGCGGCGCCGACAAGTTCAACGCCGTCTATCTCGACGTGATGCAACAGTCGCGGCGGTAAGAACTTTGCCAGCGCATCGCCCGCGCGCAAGGCGCTGCGGGTAACTTTAGCATCTTTCTCGCAAGTGCCACCCGCCGAAGGGCGGGGTCTGGCCACCGCCGATAGGCGGTATATGACGGCGAATTTTCCGCATATGTCACTTGCCAATTTAAATGCGCCGCAGACGCGGCGCGGCCGGATCCCGCCCTTCGGCGGGATGGCAAAACGGGAGACAGCTCTTAAAGCAGCCCCACCAGCTCTTTCAAAATCTTGTGAACGCCGCGCACGCGGACGGGGAGATCGTCCCAGGCGCGCATGAAGACCAGTTTCTGGTCCTCGGGGCGGATCTTCGCGGTGCCGGTCTGTTTCTGGATATATTGCACCAGCTTCTTGAGATCGATGCGCGAGGAAGGATGGAACGCCAGCACGGCGCCCTTTGGCCCCGCATCGATGCGCTCAACGCCCGCCAGGCGGCAGAGCTGCTTGATCTCGACGAGGTCGAGCAGGTTTTCGACGTCCTTGGGCAGCGGGCCGAAGCGGTCGATCAGCTCGGCCGCGAAAGCTTCGATCTCCTCGCGGTCCTGCAGGTCCGCGATGCGGCGATAGATGGACAGGCGCAGGTTCAGATCGGCGATATAGCTTTCGGGAATGACGACCGGCATGCCGAGGTTGATGGTCGGCGACCAGTGTTCCTCGGCCTTCATCTCCTTCAGGCCTTCCTTGGCGGCGGCGACGGCTTCCTCCAGCATCTGCTGGTAGAGTTCCACGCCGATTTCGCGGATATGGCCGGATTGTTCCTCGCCAAGCAGGTTGCCCGCGCCGCGGATATCGAGGTCATGGCTGGCCAGCTGGAAGCCCGCGCCGAGCGAGTCGAGTTGCTCGATCGCATGCAGGCGCTGTTCGGCCGCCTTGGTCAGTTTCTTTTGCGCATCGAAGGTGAGGTAGGCGTAGGCGCGTTGTTTCGCGCGGCCGATGCGTCCGCGAAGTTGATACAACTGAGCCAACCCGAACATTTCCGCGCGGTGGATGACCATGGTGTTCGCGTTCGGAATGTCGAGGCCGGATTCGACGATGTTGGTAGACAGGAGCACGTCGAAAGCGCCTTCATAAAAGGCCGACATTTTCTCTTCCAGTTCCTCCGCCGACATCTGGCCGTGCGCCACCACCATCTTGAGTTCCGGCACCAGCGTTTTGAGGGCGTCTTCCAGTTCGGCCAAATCGGAAATACGCGGGCAGACGTAAAAGCTCTGCCCGCCGCGGAAATGTTCGCGCATGAGGGCATCACGTATCACGACAGGGTCATAGGGTAGCACGAAGGTCTTGACCGCGAGGCGGTCGATGGGCGCGGTCGTGATCAGGCTCAGCTCCCGCACGCCGGACAGCGCCATCTGCAGCGTGCGCGGAATAGGCGTGGCGGTGAGCGTCAGGACGTGCACGTTCTCCTTGATCTGCTTGATGCGCTCTTTCTGCTTCACGCCGAATTTCTGCTCCTCGTCGACGACCAGCATCGCGAGGTTCGAGAATTTGATGCGCTCGGCCAGCAATGCATGAGTGCCCACGATGACGTTGATATCGCCGCGTTCGACTCCCGTGCGCACCTGTTCCGCTTCTTTGCCCGTGACGAAACGCGACAGCAGGCCCACGCGCACCGGGAAGCCGGTGAAACGCCGCGAAAAAGTCTGGTGATGCTGGCGGGCGAGCAGGGTGGTCGGCGCGATGACCGCGACCTGGTGGCCCGCGAGCGCCACGACCGCCGCGGCGCGGAGGGCAACTTCCGTCTTGCCGAAGCCGACGTCGCCGCATACCAGCCGGTCCATCGCCTGGTCCTTGTCGAGGTCTTCCAGCACGTCGCCGATGGCCTTGGCCTGGTCTTCGGTTTCGGGATAGGGAAAGCCCGCAGCGAATTTATCGTAAGTCACGTCCGGAACATGGATGGGCTCGGTATGGCGCAGCACGCGGGCGGCGGCGACTTTCAAGAGCTCGTTGGCGAGCGCCAGCAGGTCGCGTTTAACGCGTGCCTTGCGCGCCCGCCAGGCGGAGCCGCCGAGCCTGTCGAGGATGGCGCCCGTTTCCGCCGAGCCGTAGCGCGACAGCACGTCGAGGTTTTCAACGGGAACGAACAGCTTGTCGCCGCCCGCATAGATCAGCTTCAGGCAGTCGTGCGGCACGCTATCGACGACCACGGTTTCGAGGCGTTCGAACTGCCCGATGCCATGGTCTTCATGGACGACATAGTCGCCCTCATGAAGCTGGCTGATCTCGAACATGAAAGCGTCGCTTTTCTTTTTCTTCTTCGTGATGCGCGACAGGCGGTCGCCCAGCATGTCCTGCTCGGTTAGCACGGCGAGATGGCCGGTTTCGAACCCGTGCTCGATGCCCACGACTGCGGCAGAGACCTTGTCCTTCCAGTGCTCGCCGATGGCGAGGCCCTGTTCCTCGAGAATGGATTTCAGGCGGTCGCGGGCGCCGTTGCTATAGGCGGCGAGGATGATTTTCTTGCCGTTGCGTGTCAGGTTGTCGATATGTTCCTTGATGGCCGCGTAAAGTTCGGTCGGCGTTTGCGCGCGGATATCGCCAAAGTCGCGGCCCTTGCGTCCGCCCGCGTCTTTTTGCCCGGGCGGCGCCGCGAAAGGCGACAGGTCCATGACCGCATGGGTCGACAGGCGTTCGTGCCATTCCACCTGCGGCAGGTACAGCATGTCGAGCGGGACGGGGCGATAGGCGGGCGCCTCGATGCCGTCCTTTTTCTTGCCCGTCTTCATCTGCTCGGCTTCGAGGATGGAGCGCCGCGCCTGGTACAAGTCGTCCACCTGCTTCACGCGCTCGACGCGCGCTTGTTCGGTCTGGTAATCGAGCGTGACGGTTGCGCCGGGCAGGTAATC
This sequence comes from Alphaproteobacteria bacterium, assembly GCA_025934695.1. GTDB lineage: Bacteria > Pseudomonadota > Alphaproteobacteria > Micavibrionales > UBA2020 > JAPWJZ01. The sequence goes on along the minus strand of JAICWS010000001.1, from coordinate 588,257 downwards.
GAACAGCGTGTCGAGATGGTCGTAATAAAGCGGCAGCCAGTGTTCCATGCCGGCATATTTGCGGCCTTCACTGACCGAGGCGTAAAGCGCATCTTCCTCGCGCACCGCGCCGAACTGCTCGCGGTATTTGGCGCGGAAATGCGCGATCACGTCCGGCGTCAGCAGGACTTCGGACACCGGATAGAGCGACAGGTCATTGCGGTCCTCGGTCGTGCGCTGGCTCAGGGCATCGAAGGCGCGGATATTCTCGATCTCGTCGCCGAAGGTGTCGATGCGCAGGGGTTCCGGCGATCCGGACGGAAAAATATCGATCAACCCGCCGCGGAAGGCATATTCGCCAGCCTCCCGCACGGTTTCGGTGCGGTTATAGCCGTTGGCCACCAGAAATTCCTGCAGCCGCGGCATGTCAAGCGTGCCGCCCGTTTCGGCATGGAAGACGGAGTTCTTCAGGACCTCGCGCGGCGGCAGGCGCTGCGTCAGCGCGGCGACGGTTGTCAGGACAATAAGCGGCTTCTCGTCCTGGCGATGGAGCAGGCAGGATAGCGTCTTCAGCCGCTCGCCCACGACCTCGGCGGTCGGCGAAATGCGGTCATAGGGCAGGCAGTCCCAGGCCGGGAAGCGCAGCAGTTGCACATCGGGACCGAAAAACTGCAGGCCTTCGCAAATCTCTTCGAAACGGAGGTCGTCGGACGCAACATGCAGCACCGGCGCGCCGCCTTCCTTCGCCAGTTTCGCCAAAAAGACAGAATCGTACCCCTGCGGTACCCCGAAAAGGGTATACCGTTCGTTTTTGTCGGGCCGACGCGCGGGACTTATGTTCGTCATTGTGTCCCAACTCTCAACTTGCCATGCCCGCTTCATGCGGGCATCCAAAAGCGCGTCTGCGCGTCATATGAGTCATGTGACGGCCGGACGGAATTTTGGACCCCCGCGCAAAGCGGGGGTGGGGTTGTTATGTATCACTTCTGCTTATAAAACGCCAGCAAAGCCTGCACCACCGTACTATCCTCCGAAGGCGGCACGGGTTCCTGGCCGGTGAGCCAGTTATAGATGTCCGGGTCGCTGTTATTGAGGAAGCGGTCGTAGAGCGCCAGTTCGCCGGCGCCGAAGCCGGGGATATGCGCATCGGCGAACTTGCCGAGCAGCAGGTCGATCTCCCGCGTGCCGCGGTGCCAGCTGCGGAAGATAAGGCGTTTCCGCGTTATGGATATATTGTCCTCTGGCAGGGTTTCGGGCATAGTCGACCTGTTCATTGCAGGGTTAACCATATGCCGCCGAAGAATTTCATCAAGGAAAATTTCGTGCTGATCGTCGGCCTGACGCTGCCGGTCCTACTGATGGTCGCCTTCATGCTGGCCTCGGCCTTGCCGCAGACGGTCGCCAACCCGCCGAAATACGACCTCGTCTTCGCCCTGACGGATTATCCGGGCGGCTCCGGGGGCATTCCCGTCACCGTGAACCTGGTGGTCAAGGACGGCGTGCTGAAAGCGCAGTATGAGAAAGTCGAGACGGCCACCCATACCTATCCCAACACCTCGTGGAAAAAGCTTTATCTTTACGACCACAATACGCGCAAGGTGAAGGAGCTTGCCTTCGGTTTCCCGGCTGACATGGACAAGATCGATCCGTCGCGTGAAGACACTGTAGACGCGACCAAGGGCATGAAGCTGGACACGACGCTGCAGTCGCCGGACGGGTATGAGCTGACGACCGAAAGTTACAGCCGCGGCGCCGGCCTGTTCGGCGACCTGTTCTGGGGCGGCGGCGGCACGAGCGAGCCGGTGCTGCAAAACGGCGGGTCGCGCATCAAACTGACGAGCGGCGACGGCCGCACCGTCTTCAACTACACAAGCCCCGAATTCATCGGCTGGGTGACGGGAACGAATTGATATGACGGCCAAGCGGGACGCGCTCATCGAAGTCGCCGACATCATCCGCCGTCATAGCCTGACGCTGGACGAGGTGGCGCGCGCGGTCAACGAAACGCGCGACTTCAAGGCGGAAAAGTCGGGCGGCATCCTGGCGCGGGTTTTTGGCTATATCGGCGGCATCTTCGTCTTCGCGGGCATTTCCATCTTCATTCACATGCAATGGGACGAATTGGGCGACGCGGGCCGCGTCCTGATCACGCTCGGGCCTGGCTTCTGCGCCTTCATCATGGCCGTCGTCTGCCTGACGAACGAGCGCTTTGAAAAGGCGGCGACGCCCCTGTTCCTGATTTCCGCCGTGGTCGAGCCGCTGGGCCTCGTCGTCCTGCTCCAGGAATACAGCCACGGCGGCAATCCTGAATACGGGGTTGCCTTTATCTGCCTTGCCATGCTCATCCAGCATGGCTGCGCCTTCTGGGCAAAACAGCGTACCGTGCTGGCGTTGACGACGGTCTTCTTCGGCTTCATCCTGTTCGCCGCCCTTTTCGACATCATGCACGTCGGCGAAGATGCGATCGGCGTTGTCCTTGGCGCGGCGCTGACCTGCATTGCCTGGAGCCTCGATCATTCGCGGCACAAATCCATCGCGGCGCTCGGGTATTTCTGCGGTTCGGTCCTGTTCCTGATGGCGGCGTGGGAAACGCTCTGGCATACGGGGTTCAGCATCGTCTTCCTCGGACTTGCCTGCGCCACGATCTTCCTTTCCACCACCGCGCGCAGCCGCACGCTGCTGCTGGTGGGCACCGTGGCGCTGCTGTCCTTCATCGGCGATTATTTCGCCGAACACTTCGCCGACACGCTGGGCGCGCCGGTCCTGCTGGTGCTGGGCGGTTTCCTGCTCATCGGCGCGGGCGCGGCGGCGGTGAAGATCAACAACAAATTCATCAAGCAGAAGGCGTGACACCTGATGAGCGCGCGCCCCTTCGTATTAGACCCTTTGTTCCAGTCGACGAAAGCCGTGCCCGGCGTGGGACCGCGCATGACGAAGCTGCTGGAAAAAGTGGCCGGTCCTTGCATCTCCGACCTGTTCTGGCACCTGCCGGTCAGCGTCATCGACCGCCGCTACGCGCCGAAGCTGCGCGAGGCGCAGCCCGACAAGATCGCGACGCTCACTCTGCGCATCGAGGGCCATTTCCCGCCCAAGCGCCCGGGCCTCCCCTACAAGGTCAAGGGCACCGACGGTTCGGGCTGGATCGACCTGACGTTCTTCAATGTCAAAGGCGATTACCTGGAAGTGCAGCTGCCCGTCGGCGAAGCGCGGATGGTTAGCGGCAAGCTGGAGTTCTACAACGGCTACCTGCAAATGCCGCATCCCGATTACATCGTCACCGAAGAACAGAAGGACCAGATACCGCCCATCGAGCCGGTTTATCCGCTCACCGCCGGCCTGACGCAGAAAGTATCGCTCAAGATCATGCGCGCTGCCTTGCAGCGCATTCCGGTTCTCGACGAATGGCTCGACCCCGCGCACCAGCAGCGCGAGAAATGGCCGCGCTGGCATGAAGCGCTGCAACAGGCGCATAACCCGCAGGACGAAGCCGACCTGTCGCCCGAACATCCGGCGCGCCAGCGTCTGGCCTATGATGAATTGCTGGCCAACCAGCTGACGATGGCGCTCACCCGCCAGAACCAGAAGAAGCAAAAGGGCCGGGAACTTCTTGGCGACGACGCTTTATTTAACAAAGCTCTTTCCTCTTTACCCTTCGAGCTGACTAATTCGCAGAAAACCGCGGTCGAGGAAATCCGCGCCGATATGCGCCAGCCCACGCGCATGCACCGGCTTCTGCAGGGCGATGTCGGCAGCGGCAAGACGGCGGTCGCTTTCCTGGCCATGATCCATGCCATCGGCAGCGGCGGGCAGGCGGTCATCATGGCGCCGACGGAAATTCTCGCCCGCCAGCATGAAAAGAACGTCCGCGCCTTTGCAGACAAGTGCGGCATCAGCACCATCACCTTGACGGGGCGCGACAAGGGCAAGGCGCGCAAGGAAATCCTCGAGCGCATTGCCTCGGGCGACGCGAACATTGTCATCGGCACCCACGCCCTGTTCCAGGAAGACGTGGCGTTCCACGATCTTGCCCTCGTCATCATCGACGAACAACATCGTTTTGGCGTGCACCAGCGCATGCTACTGTCGGAAAAAGGCAATATGTCCGACGTGCTCGTCATGACCGCGACGCCCATTCCGCGCACGCTGACGCTCACCGTTTATGGCGACATGGACGTCAGCCGCTTGACCGAGAAGCCGGCCGGGCGCCAGCCGATCGACACGCGTCTCGTCTCCGACGAGCGGCTGGAAGAAGTGGCCGAAGCACTTCAGCGCAAGATCGACGCGAAAGACCGCATCTACTGGGTCTGCCCGCTGGTCGAAGAATCCGAAAAGCTCGACCTCGCTGCCGCTGAAGAACGCTTCCGCCATCTTCAGCAGCGCTATGGCGAGCGCGTGGGCCTGCTGCACGGGCGTATGAAGCCGCCCGAAAAAGACAAGGTCATGGAAGCCTTCGCCAAGGGCGAGCTCGACATCCTCGTCTCCACGACCGTCATCGAAGTCGGCGTCGACGTGCCCGAGGCGACCGTCATGGTCATCGAGCATGCCGAGCGTTTTGGCCTCTCGCAGCTGCACCAATTGCGCGGGCGCATCGGACGCGGCTCGGGCAAGTCGACCTGTATCCTGCTGTATAACGCCAAGGTCGGCGAGATCGCGAAAAAGCGCCTGGCCACCATCCGCGATTCCGAAGACGGATTTTACATTTCCGAACAGGACCTGAAGCTGCGAGGGGCGGGCGAACTGCTGGGCACGCGCCAGAGCGGTCTGCCCGAATTCCGCCTTGCCCATCCCGAATTCCATTCCGACCTGATCAGCACGGCCTTCGACGACGCGCGCCTTATCCTCGATCGCGATCCGGGATTGACGAGCCCGCGCGGCCTTGCGCTGCGTACGCTCCTGTACCTGTTCGAGCGCGATACGGCAATCAAATATTTAAGATCGGGCTGATGTTCAGGCGATATTCGGCGTCAGAAGCCCGGGTTGCTGTTCGAGCGCGCCGGGAATACGCTCGAGCAATTCGATGGGCGAGGGCATGCCGCGCCGGCTCAACAGGACTTTGCCGTCGGGACCAAGCAGATACACCGTGCGGCGCACGATCAGCCCGCGCGCCTTGTAAGCGGAGGCCGTTTTCTGGCCCGGATCGACGAGCAGGCGGAAGGGCAGGCAGTAATTGTCGCGAAAATCTTCGTGGCTGACAGGCCCGGCCGGGTTGACGCCGAAAACCTCGATGCCGTTATGCAGCATGAAGCCCCACCGGTCGCGGAATTCACACATTTGCTTAATGCAGGTGCTTGAATTGTCGCAAGGGTAGAAGATCAGCACGACATATTTGCCGCGCAAGTCCGACAACTTCACCTGTCTGCCCTGGTTGTCGGTCAGGGTGAAATCCGGCGCCGGCGTTCCGGCGGCAAGCGGGCGTGAGAAATAATTGTACATTTGGTACAGCCGTCCTTCGGCGCGGTTTTCGCCAACTAACGGATATTGTGGCACAATTTTCTTAACAAGCGGTTATCCTTCGACCTGCCGCCGGTTAACCGCGCGTTAAGTTAACCATCCTATAATAACCGATGTAACTATTTGAACGGACACGGCGAATAGTCCGGAATGCAACGCCAAACTCAGCCGCGGTCAGGTATAGCGTAAATGTCAGAAACGACCCCGAAAGACAGCGCCGAAAATACCGCCGCGGAAAACGATCGGCAACTGGTTGAACAGTACCTGGCCGTGATCGATCCGACGGCAGCCGAGCAGGAGAGCCGGGCGAACGCGCGCGTCACCACCGCGACCCCGCAACCGTCGGACAAGCTGGATTTCAGCATCTTCCGCCGCCAGGTGGGCAAGTTCGATGGCACCGAGCAGAGTCACGAAGAGATCGTAAAGCACAATAGCCTCGTGCAGCTCACCGACCGGATTTTCAGCAAGCAGCTGAACGGCATACTCAAGCTGAATACCCGCGAGGCGCAGGTCGGCGCACTGATGACCTATGCCGACAAGGATCTCGCCCCGCGCCATATCGTGCAGGTGGCGCAGGAGCTCAGCCTGCGCGGCGCGGGAAACGAGGTGATCTCCTTCCTCGACGCGCAGGAAGCCAAGTCCGCCGAGAACGCCACCCGGTCCTTTTTCGCGTCGCCCGAAGTGAAGCAATGGCGCGCGACAGCATTGCAGCTTGCGGGGCGCAACGACGAGGCCGCGCGCCTCAGCGAAGAGATCCTCGCGGAGGACGGACAGGAGAAGAACCCGGAGGCGCTGCGCACCCGGGCCATGGCCGAGGTCGCGCGCGGCGCGACGGGTCAGGGCCGCGCGGGCGCGCTCGCGGCCTTCGAGGAAGGTTTCACGAAAACGGGCGATTACAGCCTCGGCATGGGCGCCCTCAATGCCGAACTGGAACGCGGCAATATCGAGAAGGCCCGCCAGCTGGCGCCGCTGGTGTCGCTCGCGGCGAAGAACGTCGGCGCGGATCAGTCGAAATCCTTCTGGCCCGCGGTCATCAATGCGCAGGCCGCCATCGTCGGCGGCGATGAAGCCGGAAAGGAGCAGGCGGTGCGGCACCTAGCCGAAGTGCTGGGCGCGAAGAACGAGAACGGTACGCCCGTGGTGAGCGACGACAATCGCGCGCTTGCGCTCAAGCGCATCAGCCAGATCGTCGGCGCCCAGCCGGACAGGCCGGAGATCGAGGCCATGCTGCGTCCGCTGGCCGAGCAGTTGCAGGGCAAAGCGGGCAGTGCCTTGCCGCCGCCGCCGAAAGATGTGGATGAAACCTTTTCCCGCCGCGGCTATACGTCACGCCAAGGTATGACGCCCGAAGGGTTCCACGTGCGCGGCAACGTTCGCTTGGGCGGCATGCTGCCGGACTCCTCGACTACGCTGCGCGACAAGATGCAGTTCCTGGAAGTCTCGAAGACGCCCTTGGAAAATTTCATCAACAGCGGCCTTATCAAGGCCGAGGACCTGCCGCCAGGCGCGGACCCAAAACGCTCCCTCTACGACATCGCTGACGTCGAGACCCGCATCAAGGCAAGCCAGACCGTCGCTCGCGGCATTTTCGACGTCGACGGGCGCAACCTTGAGGACTTGCACGGCATCGACCACAAGGTTTACGACTCCGTCGTGCGCCTGCGCATCGCCCATTCCGGCGCGAATTCCATCGGGCACCTGAGCGATGAAGACCACGAGACCTTCCTCAAAATTCGCGACAATCCCGACCGCGACCTGATCAAGAACGTGCGTAACGGCCAGCTGACGGAACCGCAGCTTGAAGAGCTTGCGAAGATCTCGCCGGCCTTCCGGGAAAATGCCGCCGCCTCGAAGAAACTGGTGGCGGATGCTGAACTATACCGCGCCTCCGACACGCGCACCAACCTTGCCGTTGCGGCGGGCGAGGGGATCGGCGACTGCCGCCATGTCGCGGCGGCGACCGAGGCGCTCGTCTCTGCGGTCCAGCAGGACAAGACCGCGGGCCTCATCCGCGACGCGGCCGCCCGTCTCGGGGCGGGAGACGCCGAGGGATATAAACAGCTCTCCGCCGCCGCAGACAAAGAACTCAACGGCTATGAGATGCGCATTTATGACCAGGAAGTGCGCGCCGCCGTCGAGACCAAGGGCGTTTACGAGCCGATCATGACCAAAGACGGCAAGTTCGTCGCCGCCGCCGATCCGTCCAAGACGCAGCTGATCGAAACGCATATGCACGATGTCGTGCGCATGACGGGCGAGAACGGCGGAACGAAATACGTCGTGGCCGACTCCTTCTATCAAAAGGGCCCGTACCGGATGAGCTGGGTCGAGAACCAAAATCCGGAAGTTACCGAAGTGGTCGTCGACAAGGAAAAAAACACCAAGATGAACATGCTGAAGCTCAGCGGCGGCGAGATCGAGGTCATCGTTTGCAAGCGCGGCCCCGACGGCAAGCTGATCATGGAGGACGGCTATCCCGTTCCCAAGATGGAGAACGGGAAAGTCGTGATGGAGAAGCGCCCGCTGGAGCTTGTCTCGACCAAATATTCGAGCCCCGACCGCCTCGAAATCGGCGCCCCTGGCCCCGAGGACCGGCTGAACGGCACCTCGCGCGAGCCGGGCCGGCCCTTGCTGGCCGAACGGCTGGAAAACCCGCAGCGCAAGGCCGACTACGTGAGCCAGGCGAAATTCATCGTCGATCATCCGGGCAAGATTGAGACGCCCGAGCTGTCGAAACCGGAAGAAGTCGAAAAGGCAAGGGGCAGCGTCGCGAAGCAAGAAGCTGCGCTGCCGAAACCCAAAGAAATTGCGCCTGCGGCATCCGGGCCGAAATCCGAGCCTCGCCCGCAGCCAAAAGCCCCTGTCGCCGAGACTCACGCGGCAGCGTCGGTCGAAAAGCCGGCACCTGCAAAGCCTGCGGTCGAACATGCACCTGTGGAGCATGCTGCTGTGGAACATGCGTCCGTGGAGGGCGTGCATTCCAAGATCGCTGGCCATGCCGGAACGGCGCAAGGTGTTGCTAGCGTGGCACTTGACCTTGCGGAGGGGCGTTACCGGGAAGCGGGCCAGAGCGCGGCGATTCAGGTCGCGCTTAACCCCGGCACATATAAGGCGGCGGCGGAATTGACGCATGATGTCGCGCCCGTCGCCAAGGGCTTGGGCTTTTTCGCCAAGAAAGTTCCGCTGTTGGGCGCCGTCGTCACCGCCGGTTTCGTGGCCTATGAAGTTGGCAGCAATATCCATGAGGGAAACTACGGCAAGGCCGCCGCGGCTCTCGGCGCGGGCACGGCCGAGGCGCTGGGCAACGTCGTGGGCTTTGGCGTCGGCGATGCCGCGCGCGAAGGCGTGCGGGAAGGGGTTGTGCTGGCGGCCGGCGAAAAATATGCGCCCGAAAAATCCGGCCTGCGCCAGCTGGGTGAGGGCGCCTATGCGCTCGCCCATAAGGCGCTGGAAGACCATAAACAAGCCAGTGAGCCGCATTCGCATCCTACGCCCGCGCAGCCGCAACGGCCGTCGATCTATAATTATAAAAATTTGCCCGTCGTCGGCTTCGTGCTGAAGGATACGCCAAGTGCTGCGCTGAACGGTCCTCTTCAGCGCACGCCGGACGGTTTTATTAAAAACCTGCGCGACATCGACATGTCGGACCCGAAGAACCTGCGGACTTTCGAAGACGCGATCAACCGCGGAATCCGCCGGAACGAGCAGCAGATCGAGGCCGGCAAACCGAAAACCGAAATCGGGGTTGTCTCGAGCTTCCTCGGCCTGCGCAGCACCGACCGCAAGATCGAGGACGCAAAGGTCGAATTGCGCCAGCTCCAGGGGGCCATGCGCGAGCTCGAGATGTTCAAGAAAGAAGTAGCTGAGCACCACGGAAGCGCGCCTGCCACGCCGCAGGCCGGCGAATCGAAATTCCATTCCGGCGCACAGGGAAAATCGGCCGACGCCCCGGCCGCCAAAGAGACCGAACCTGCCAAAAAGCCTCGCCAGCCGGTAAAATCCGCGCCGCGGCTGTAAATCGGGCGGAATGCTATTTTCAGAACTATCCCGCCCTTGTTGTCGCAAGGTTCTTGCGCATATACTTGAATAGAACAGAGGAGCGTTGGATGAGCCACGAATATGCGATGTCGCGCGTCAAGGACGCGCTCGAAAAGTCGGACGGCAACCACCTGAAGGCACAGCGCCTGTTGTTGCAGTGGCTCGAAAAGGACCACACGCTGCTGCTCGGCCTTGTTGCGCCGCACCTGCAAAGCATCATCACCTACGCCATAAGCCATGCGGCGCTGCCGCCGGCGCACAAGCGCGACGTGCTGACCAAGCCCGCGCAGCCAAAGCCGCGTTCCGTTTCGACGAAGGACACAGGCGAATTCGGAGCCGCCGTGCTGCAATCGCTCAAGGGCGGCCGCGGAGAAGGCGGCGTCGGCTTCGGCGAGGCGCCTGCGCGCGGCAGCGTGACCCGGCCCGGCCAGGCGTCGCAGAAACACATCGACGCCATCCACAAGATCGCCGGCGCATCGCGCAAGAGCGGCAAAAAGAAGAAAGACTAGAGATTATATCGCTTCCGCGGGCAGCGGTGACGATCCGGGGAAGGGCGGGCGACTATGAAGCAGGGCGGCGTCCTGCAGTATCTGAAGAAGAAAACGGACGTCCTGCTGATCGCCGTGGTCGCGGTCGTCTATCTCATCGGATACATGCTTTATTCGCGCGACGTGGATTTCTCGCTTCCTGCCTACGACGCCTGCGTCCAGAATAATCCCGCGGCTTCGCCCGTGGCTACGAAGTTCAGCGATACCGACGCCTTGCATCCGGCGTCCGACAAGCTGCTCGCCGACATCAACGCGCTGCCCAATCTTGCCGCCATGGGCGGTCTGCCCGATCTGCATACGGCCATCCGGAAGGACAAGGAAGCCGGCATCGATGATCTTTTCGACACCGTCATGTTCTTAAGCCAGCGCGGTTTCAATGACCTTTTGCCGGGCGACGATACGATCCGCAGCAAGGTCAGGGATATCCTGTTCCTTTGGGCTAAGATCGACGACGCAGATCCGGCAAGCCGCGGACCCTTCATCGATGCGCGCGAACTCGAATTCCTCGAAAAGGCGAAGGACGATCCTTTTCTCCAGGACGGCCTCTATCCCGACCCCGCGCCGCTCGACGCCGGCAGGCTGCGCGGGGAGTTCAGCGACATCCTGAACCGCCGGTACGCCGACTTGATACGGCAGCTCGCGGGCAAAGACCTTTACGATACGTTCCCGGTCGACGACAAATCGTCGCTGACGCCCGCGGGCATCGACAAGCTCGCCAAGCATGCGGGCGATTTCAAGACTGCCGAGCAGAAAGTGAATTACTGGACCAACGTCGTGCGGATGGTGAACCCGGCACCGGGCGCCTTGCTGACCACCTTCGAAAAGTCGCACAACGGCGCCGCACTCGACGGCGCGATCCGCACCAGCGTGCCGTCGCTGACGCTTGAACAGGTCCTCGACCGCATCCGCCAGAACCCGTCGCTCAAGGACGGCCGTTATACCGACCGTGGCGGCAGACCCATCGGCTTCAGCGTCAGCTATCTGCCGCAAAAGGTGAGGGTGGTCTGCTACGGCTTCACCGACAAAGCCGACAAGACCGCGGACGCTCAATAAAGGTTTTTGAGCTAATACTGGAATTCACACGGAGGTACGGAGTTCTCTCCCGGCTGCGCGCGAAGCGCGCCGTTCGTTCATCAGCTAACCGCACGAAGTTACGAAGCAACGAAGAACCACTGGCTGACAAATGCCTTCGTAACTTCGTAGCTTCGTGCGGTAGTGCGACACCGGGATTTATGCGCTTCGCGCGAAGAGAGAAAGAATTCAGTACCCCCGTAACTCCGTGTGAACTCCCACCCCTCATCTTTCTCTGGAAAAATCGGTATAAAAACGGTTAAACTTGCGTAGAACGGAAGACGCAAATGCAAGCCCTCAAAAAACGCATCCACATCGGCAATACCATCGCCGGAAATCCCATCGACATCGTGACTTACACGCTCACCAAGGGGAAGGGCAAGCGCCTCCACATCCAGAGCGGCATCCATGGCGGGGAAATCACCTATTGGGTACAACACAAGCTGTTCCGGTTCCTGAAAGAGAATTTGAAGGCCGGCGAGGTCGTTTTTGTGCCGTGCGCCAACCCGGCAGGATGGGAGCAGCGGTCGTATTTTTATACCTTCGGCAAATTCGACCTTTACGACGGGCGCGACCCCAATTCGCATTTTCCGGGCAAAGCCGACGGCTCGCTGCATCAGCGCATCGCCCATGCGCTGACGGACATCGCGAAAACCGCCGACCTCGGCCTCGACCTTCACACGGCGCGCGACAGCCTGCCGTATGTCATCTTCACGCAGGAAAAATACCTGCCGCTGGTGAAGGACGTGGGACTGAAATACAACTTCCTGGATGACGGCGAGCCATCCGGGTCCTTCGACGCCGCGCTCGATCCGCTGGGCATCGACAATCTTTGCATCGAATGCGGCAGCCATGACGAATATGACGCCGCGAAGACCGAAGAAGTTTTTAACGGAATTTTACGCCTGCTCGCCCGCCTCGGCATGATCGACGGCAAGCGCGCGCCGAAAGCATCGGGCGGTTCCTATTACTTCCGCGATCACAAGAAAATCCTCACCCGCGACGCGGGCTATGTGCGCTACGACGTTGAGCTCGGCAAGCCGTTTAAAAAAGGCGACACGCTGTTCACGCTGCATCCGTCAGCCGAACTCGGCGCCGAACTGCCCGAAATCGCGAAAGAAGACGGCGTCATGTACAAACGCTCGCCCACACATATCTATCGGCTCGGCGATGAGACGCTGCATTATATTCCGAAGAGCAGGCTGATGAAGGTTTGACGTCCTTCTCCTCTCCTAAGGGAGGGGAGGTTATTATAGGTTTTGCTTCACAATATTAAACCGGCTTGAACGCCTTCACCGCGTTTTTGGGCGGGGCCTTGATTTTGGTGTTGTCGTTCGAGACTTCCAGCGCCGACGGCTCGTACTGGGGGTTCTTTGCGACATAGTCCGGGCCGAAGCAGTCGCTATAGAGCTGCTCGATGATCGAACGCCACTGCGGATTCAGGCAGGAGACGCCGTCTTCGATGACGAAGGGCGCGTCGTTGCCGGCCGCCTTGCCGGTGATGCGGAACATTTCCGCGCCGGACGGGAAGGTGTCGCCAGTCTTGAGGCCGCCGCTCGAAACTTTGATCGAGATGATGCCAGAGTCGAGGTCGACCTTGCGCACGTCGGTCTTGTCACTTTTCGACCATTGCCAGCTGCCGTCTTCCTGCTTGCGCAGGTCATAGACGCCGGCAGGCAGGTCTTTGAGCGCCGGGCATTCGCCGTCGAACTTCTCGTCGTGGGTCGCGAAGACCTTGATGTAGAAGGAGCCGGGCGAGGTCAGGTATTTCTGGTGGATTGCGTCCGCGTTGTCGCGCAGGGCCGAGAGCAGGTTGAGGTTTTCTTCCTTCGAGAAGTCAGCGTAATGCGCGAACCAGGCCATGCGGCTCAAGCCCGGGATCCCTGAGGCTTCCGCGTCGGCGCTCATCTGGTCCGTCGGTCCCTGCTGGCGGTCGTTGATTTCATTGATCCAGATCTTGCCGCTGCCGTCGATGATAAGGTCCGCACCCGCGAGGCCGACCTTGCCGCACAGGGCCATCTTCTTGCCCAGCTTTTCGCCGATTTCGGTGATCTGCTGCGCGATCGGTGCGTCGTAGACGTGGCCGATGTTGTTGCCGACGCTGTCGCCCGGCTGGTTGGCCAGCAGGCTGTCGCCGACGACTTTCAGTGTCGCGCGGCCGTTGATGCAGAACACATTAGATTCGTTAATGCCGGCTTCCGCCGCATGGGCCTGGATGGCGACCAGGCTTTCCGGCTTGCCGCGGTCGATGCCCTCGGGCAGGTTGACTTTCGTCACGCCACGGCCGTTTTCGTTCGGCAGCGTATTGCCGACGACGAAGGACAGGTTCGCCTCGTTGCCCTCGATGAAGCGCGAGACCTTGAAGGGGATTTTCGCCTTGCGGATGCGGTCGACGAATTCCTCCTCGCTGTCGATGAAGCGGGTGGGTTCGTAGTCCTCGATGCAGGTCTGGACGACGACCTTGCCCTTGTCGTTCTTGACGCGGTTATACACGTCGCGGAGTTCCTGTTCGGAGAGGAGGGAGCTTACGACCTCGGTCGGGATGACATAGGCTTTCAGGCCCGCATCCTCGAGGACGTGCATCAAGTTGCCCTTGTTCTCGAAGAACATGCGGGTGTTCTGCTCGTTCGAGGCGACGATCTCGGTGTTGAGGCCGCGGTCGGCGATATGTTTTGCCCAGGAAGCGGGCGGAGGAATGAAGGCGAAAACGGCGACCTTCTTGTCCTCCAGCATCTTGTCCGGGATGGCGCACACGATCTTCTCTGACATGCCCGGCGGGAACATGTTGATGTAGGCCGTGGTATCGAAATCGAGCCCGTACTGGGTCACATTCCGGAAGGCCTGGGTGTTATTCTTACCCCCGGCGATGGCGGCCTTGCCGCCGACGCGGTTGAATTCCGACAGCAGCCGGCCCTGCGGCGGCGAGAAGGTCGGCATCAGGATGGTCACGCCTTCGGCGGCGAATTCACCGGCGATGCGTTCAAAGGCGGCGTCGAGCCCTTTTTTCAGCGTCTCAAGCATAGGTTACCTCCCGGCAACACGAACATTGTTGTCGCGAAGAGAAAACGTTGTGAGGGACCTGGCGTTGCAGGGAAGACTTTACTGTCTCCACTGAAGAGCGGTTTCAACAAGAGCAAATCTCTTCGCAGTAATGCCAAGGTGTTTCCGCACCAAGGCGTTTAGCACAAAAAGGTTCGCCGTTACTTAACCTGCCTTAGGGAGACTTCCTTTAGGGGCGCCCCCATTTGTCGGGGGCCGCGGGCCATTGGCACGTACGATAAGCGAATCAATAAGCGATTCGGCCTTTGAAATGCAAGAAAAATCATCATGCGGGACGGGAAATATCCACAGTGGGCAAAAACGCGTCAAGGGTGAAACTGCGCAAATTTCGTGCGCAGATGCCCTGGATTACGGCCTTTTAATGCGCGGCGTGGCAGTATTATTACCCGCATTTTACGCGGTTTTATTGCAGTTTTCGCATGCAGGAGTAGAGCGGAGAATTTTACTTCCGCGGGTTCTTCAGCCCGAAGACGACGGGCACGACGTTCGAATAGCTCGCGCCGAAAATCTGGCTGCGCGCAAAAGATTCCTCGGGATTGAACGCGACCTCAAGCGCCCCATGATGGAGGAGCGAGACGTCGACGCGCATGTCCACCTGGCTGCAGGCGGCGAGGAGCTTGCCGAAGCCGACCATCCGCTCGATGTCGGTCTGGTCGATGAGGTTGGCCTCGCTCAAAGTGATCGTATGCGTGTTGAAATCGTGATGCGTGACCTCGTAGCCCGCGGTGTGCATCTCGCGTTCCTGCTGGATGGAGTCCGAAGAGGTGCGCGGCATCATCGGAAGCATGTCGCGCAGCCAGCGATCAATCTCGCCGACCTCGATGACCTTCTGGAACGATCGTTCCATATTATTGATATCTTTAGACATTTCAGCTGCCCCCGGTGCTGCGATGCAGCACTGGCAGGGACTCTCCCCATACTTATATCTTATGTGAAAAGACCGCGTGGGTCAAGAATGGGGGAAGAACCTGAAACTATGGGGGGATTTGCTCTGTCTAGACCTCTGTAAAAATGTTATGAAGAAACAATTTTGACATGGTGAGAGAGATGCAGCCGCAGACAAAAACCAAAATGGAAGATTCCCAGACCGACATCGCCGACCGCCGCCGCCAGCTTCGGGAGGATTTCATCCAGTCCCTGGGCTGGAAAGGCGTCACGATGGAGGCGCTGCCCGCGGACGCGTCGTTCCGCCGTTACTACCGCCTTGTCGGCACGCCAAAGCCGATGCTGCTGATGCAGGATCCGCCCGATCGTCCGCCGGTGCCGCCCTATGTGATGGTCGAGCCCTTCGTGAAGATCGCCGACCACATGCGACAGCTGGGTCTCCATTCGCCCGAAATCTACGCGCGCGACATGAAAAACGGGCTGCTCGTCCTCGAGGATTTCGGCGACGATACCTATACCCGCCTGCTGAACCGCCAGGTCGAGGCGAGGCCGCTCTATGAAATGGCGGTCGACGTGCTCTCGCACCTGCACCGGCATACCGAGCGTAATAATATTTCGCTGGGCAGATATGACGACAAGCTGCTCGTCGACGAGGCTATGCTGCTGCCCGACTGGTATTATCCGGCCCTGACCGGCAAGACCGCCACCGAAAGCATGCGCGACAGCTATCGCGATGTCTGGCACGGGCTATTCGCGAAGTTTCCAAAGGACCAGGAAACGCTCGTCCTGCGCGACTATCACGTCGACAACCTGATGCTGACGCGCGGCGAAGGCATCGGCCGCTGCGGCCTGCTGGATTTCCAGGATGCGGTTATCGGCCAGTTCAGCTACGACCTGATGTCGCTGCTCGAAGACGCGCGCCGCGACGTGCCGCAGGACCTGCAAAAGCATCTCTATAACCGTTATATGACAGCGATGGGCGGATCGGTTGACCGCAAGGGCTTCGATTATTCGTACCGCGTTCTGGCCGCGCAGCGCCATGCGAAGGTGCTTGGCATCTTCGTGCGCCTCTTCGTGCGCGACAGGAAGGACCGCTACCTGCAGTTCATTCCGCATGTCCACAAGCTGTTCATGAACGCGCTGAATGATCCCGCGCTGAAGAGCCTCAAGGACTGGTTCGACGGCAACGGCATCGACATCGGCGCGCCGCTCAAAATCGCGCAGAAGTAACATTAGGAATTTCAACAATGGGACAATCCTCTCCCTCCCATGCTACGCATGGGCCCCTCCCTCTCCCGGCATGCGCCGGGAAGAGGGGTAGGCAGCCAAACTCCCTCTGCCCGCCGACTGGCGGGAGAGGGAAGGGGCCCGCGCCGAAGGCGTGGGAAGGGAGAGGGATTGTCCCCAAACCGACTTGAAGGTGACACATGAAAAAAGACTTCATCGCCAAGCGGCTTGAGAAGATCAAGCCCTCCGCAACCCTCGCGCTGGCCGCGAAAGCTCAAGCGTTGAAAGCCGAAGGCAAAGACGTGATCGGCCTCGCCGTGGGCGAGCCGGATTTCGATACGCCGAAGCATATCTGCGACGCGGCCAAGAAGGCGATGGACGAGGGCAAGACGAAATACACGCCCGTTCCCGGCACGCCCGAACTGCGCAAGGCCGTGGCTGCAAAGTTCAAGCGCGAAAACAACCTGACCTATACGCCCGAGCAGGTCATCGTCGGCACCGGCGGCAAGCAGGTGCTTTATAACGCCTTCATGGCGACGCTGAACCCGGGCGACGAAGTCGTCATCGCGGCGCCCTACTGGCTTTCGTATCCCGAGATGGTCCAGCTCTGCGAGGGCAAGCCCGTCATCGTGCAGACCGAAGCCGCCAGCGGTTTCAAGATGTCGCCGCAGGATCTTGAGAAGGCGATCACGCCCAACACGAAATGGGTCATTCTGAACTCTCCCAGCAATCCCACGGGCGCGGCCTATACGACGGCCGAACTCAAGGCGCTGGGCGAGGTGCTGAAAAAGCATCCCCATGTATGGGTGCTGACCGATGACATTTACGAACATCTCGTCTACGACAAGTTCAAATTCTCGACCATCGCCGAAGTGGTGCCGGAACTCTATGACCGTACATTGACGGTAAACGGTGTTTCAAAAGCCTATTCCATGACCGGCTGGCGCATCGGTTATGCGGCGGGGCCCGTCGAGCTCATTAAGGAGATGAGCAAGGTGCAGGGCCAGAGCACGTCGAACGCAAGCTCGATCAGCCAGGCCGCGGCCACCGCCGCGCTGAACGGCGACCAGGCGTTCCTCGATGACTGGCGCGCCAAGTTCCAGGAGCGCCGCGATCTTGTCGTCTCGATGCTCAACAAGGCACCGGGCCTGTCGTGCAACGCGCCGGAAGGGGCTTTCTATGTGTTCTGTTCCTGCGAAGGCTTGATCGGCAAGACGACACCCGATGGCAAGGAAATCAAGACGGACACCGACTTCTGCAACTTCCTGCTCGAAAAGCACAACATTGTCGTGGTGCCGGGCGTGGAATTCGGCCTGTCGCCGTATTTCCGCGTTTCTTATGCCCTGTCGAAGGAAACGCTGACCAAGGCCTGCGAGCGCATCCAGGCTGCCTGCGGCGAGCTTTCGGGCGCCAGCGTGCCCACGGTCAAAAAAGCCGGCGGCATGAAGCCCTGATAAAACGCGTTCCCCGTAAAGAGAACACCGTGGTATGCCGTAGGGTACCCGGTCCGTTCCCTGTCTTTTCGCGGTTTTTCCTGTTCTTCAACCCGCTTAATTTTCTGAATTGATAATGATTATCAGTGCCTTAATACTGATAACCTCATTAAGAGAAAGCTAAAACATCCGGGCTAGAATTGAAGAATGGGGATAGGGGGAGGTTTTCCGCGCATCACCGGCGTCAGCCATCGCGGAAAATAAGCTCATGGTTTTTGGGTTAGTATTCAGGATACTCGTTACGTTCCTCCTGCTGACGGCGGCCGCGCCGGCATTTGCCGCCGACGCCCCGCCTGCCTCCGTGCCCGCTGGCCTTACCGACCTGCGCGAAAAGGCCGAAGCCGGCGTCGCCGCCATGCAGGCCTATTTCGGTTTCCTGTACCTGAACGGGCAAGGCGGCATGCCGCGCGATCCCGAAGAGGCTTTCAAGTGGTATCACAAGGCCGCTGACCAAGGCTATGTGCAGGCGGAATACAATCTTGGCATGATGTATGACGAGGGCGTCGGCGTCGAACAGAACCACGAGGCGGGCTATTTCTGGCTGACGCTTGCGGCAACCGCGTCGGGCAAGCAGGAATATGCCGACCGCCGCGACCGGGCCGGAATGAGTCTCTCGCTGGCGCAGACGGACGAGTTACAAAAGCGGGCGGCGCAATGGAAGCCGGTCATGCAGGGCACCACGACGACGAACGCCGCGCCGACCGCCGCCACGGCGATGGTGAAGGGCACGCCCGTTCCCTGGTTCCGGCTTCCGCCGTCGGTGCAGCGAACTGTCACCGATAACGTCGCGGCGGGATACATGATCGGCAAAGTGGACCACGCCATCGAAGACGGCGTCGCCGTCTATCGGGCGATCGTCAACAAGACAGGCAGCGCCTCCGCCGTCATCCGGGTTGACGATGGCGGCAAGTTGGTCAGCGTCAGCAAGCTGACGCCATAAAGAAATCGGGGCGCACCCTTTCAGGCGCGCCCCGGGCAGTTTTTCAAGGATCGTTCGTTAATCTTCGATGTCGTACAATGGCGCGCTCTGCACGACTGTGCGGGTGGTCGGATTTATCAGGTAAATCTGGTTATCCGATGTCACATAAACGTCGCCAGCCGGAGCCGCGGGCAGGCGCGACACCACCGTTGCCGGCAGCGGCGTATAGCTTACCGTCGAGGGGATAGCCATTCCCGGTTGGTATACCGTGACATTCGTGCCCTTGGGGATCACGCAGCTGTGTTCCGGATGGACAAGGCCGAACCAGCGCGTTTCCTTCTTCATGACGGCGCCCGGAGGACAGCCATTATTGGTTTGATAAACGTATTCCTGGACGACGGTACGGTCCGGCTCGCCAAGGACAACGGTGTCGGCATGTGCGACGCTGGCCGCCATTACCCCGCAAACCGCAGCCGCGCTCAGAATTTTCGCATAGTTTCGCATGGAAATTCTCCTCTCCTAATTGCGCTCTATGGGAACAACATCCCGCCGGGGGATGGGGTTCCTTAACGTTATGGCTATTGGTCGCCGTTGCCGGCGCGAATATTAACTTTTATGATAGAATATGAGACGGGGACGGGAAGGAATTCGTCATGGCTTTGTCGGAGTACACGACATTTCTGAGCTTTCTGCAGGAAAGCCTGACCCAGGGCCTTAAGACCGACGCCCTTCACAGCATCGCGACACCGCGCCATGCGGGCCAGCCGGTCCTTTACGTGCCGGGGAGCGATCCGCATCTGCCGGAAATCGCGATCAAGGTCGGCGGCGCGGCGGATGTGCGCAAGCTGCCGGGACCCGGCGAAGACATCGAGCCCCATGCACTGCTGTGGCTGCCGCATCCTTACATCATGGCGGGGCCGACGCGTTATCGCGAGCAGTATTATTGGGATTCATACTTCACGTTGCGCGGACTTCTCGCGCTGGGCGAGGCGGAACTGGCGCAGGGCGTCGTCCGCAATTTCTTCTACGAGATCGATCATTACGGCACGGCGCTGAACGCCAACCGCGGCTGGGCGCTGCAGGTGCCGCGCTCGCAGCCGCCGTTCCTTTCGGCCATGGTGCTGGATATCGCGAGCGCCTTAGGCCCGGCCGCGCGCACCGCCTGGTTGAAAGAGTCGCTACCCTACCTCGAACGCACCTTCACCTACTGGCGCAAGAGCCGCTTTTCGGACGATACCGGCCTGTTCCACTACGGCGCGACCGGGCCGGGGGCGGACAGCCCTTGCGCCGAGCTGGTGCGCGCCCGCAGCGTCATTTCGGCGTCGAAAACGCATTACGAGGACGCGCGCGACTATTTCCGCGATCTGCCGGAGAAGAATGAGGACCGTAAACGCTTCTACGATGCCGTGCGCGAGTGCATGACCGGGGCTTTCTACATCAACGACCGCGCCATGCGCGAGGCGGGATGCGATCCGTCGGACCGTTTCGGGCCTTTCTCCTGCCGCGCGTCGGAACATGATCCGGTCTGCCTCAATAGCCTGCTCGCCCGCCATTGCCTGGATACCGGCAAAATCTGCGCGGAACTCGGCGATCCTGCCGCTGCCGACGGCTGGAAGCAGGAGGCCGACCGCATCGCCGCCCGCGTCAATGAGTTGATGTGGGATGAAAGGCAGGGGCTCTATTTTGATTACGACCGGCGCGCGAAGAAACGTTCGATCTTTGGATCGCTCGTCACGGCGTTCCCGCTGTACGCGGGGATCGCGCCGCCGCCGCGGGCCGAGCGCGTGCGCCAGAATATCGCGACGCGTTTCGAGACCGAGAAGAGCCTGCGGCTCAGCGAGAAACGCACCGGCAAGCGCTGGGACGACTGCGACATGCTGCCCTATGTGGCGGTCGCGGTCGAAGGCCTGTTGCGCTATGGCTTCGAGGACGATGCGCGGCGCATCGCGACGAAGCGTGTGCGCACGATCTTCGATATCTGGAAGATGCACGGCACCGTGCCCGAGAAATTCGATTCAGAGACGGGCGCGGTCGACATGTCGACGCTGCTGCTGGCCAGCGCCAACCATCACGACGGCGACAAAACCGGCGCCGCGGCTTTCGCCTGGAACGCGGCCGAAACGCTGTGGGCGGAAAAGCGCTTCGGCCCGGATCTGATTTTGGGTTCCGCCTCGACGCAAGTGGCCTCGCCGCCTTTCGTGCCGGAACTGATCAGCGGCCTGCCGCGGAAGAAATATGCGGTCATTCGCGATGCCTGCTTCCGGAGCGTGTTGGGAGAGGGGCCATCAAAAAGTCCGGACCGGGTGATTTTCACCGGCGGCCTCTCCGGCCTTGGCAAGACGACAATGGTCGAAACCGTCCTGCGCCCGCTCGTGGACGGTGTCATCGATGCGAACGACCTGCGCAACTACCACCCGCGCTACGCGGAATTCATGGCCCAGTACGGCACCGAAATGGCGCGCGGCCTGACGCGCGATTTCTGCGACGTGCTCGCGGTCGACATCCAGAACGAGGCGGTGGCCAAAAAGCGTAGTTTCGTGCGCGAAGGCACGCTGCAGTTGCCCGCCTCCTGCATCCCCGAAGCGCTGCAATCGGCGGAGATGGGCAGGGACGTCGTCATCATCCAGCTCGTGGCCCAGGCGGGCGATGAAGAGCTGGGTCGTCATATGCGCCACTGGGAAATGCAGGGCGATAAGGATCAATTGTCGGCGAACGACCCGGAAGCGGCCAAAATCGCCTATGTGCGCGAGATTGAGCATACCTATGACGATGCTCGCGCGCAGGCGAGCATCCTTTATACGCTGGCGCATATCGAAGAGGGGCTGCGCGACCATACAGCCAAGGCCCAGAAAAAGGGCGAGCGCATCCCGGCGCACCGCATCATCATCCTCGGCACCGATGCCGACATCAAATACGTGAACGATTTTTCGGACGTGTCGCGCCCCGCCAAGGGTTGGGAAGTCTGCGCGCTGGAATACGACCGCGCGCGCCGCCCGCAGGAAGGGGCGCGCCTCGCTGCCCGCGTCGCCCGCACGCGTGCGCTGATGCATAATTTCGGCGCGAATGATCGCGAATGGCTCGTTTTCCAGCGCCTCGTCGACAACCGCCTTGCTCATGCCCTGCCGCCATCGCATACCGGCCGCCCGCAGCGCGATCTCGCCCGCGCCGAAGCCGGCCTCAGCTCCAAGTTCTCCCCGCAATCGGTCTGGACTGACAAGGTGAAGGAAAAGCTGGTGAAGCTGATGGCGCGGCATGAAACCCACACTCACAAGTCCGCGCAGGCGGAGCGTTTTGAGTAATCATTTTTGAATTATTTCTCAGCATCAGCGGCTGTCTCCAAAATCGCACACCGGTAAGCCCCTCACCCCGACCCTCTCCCGCTATCGCGGGAGAGCGGCGCCGCTATTCTTGGGCATTTCATTTCAGCAAGAGCCGACAGGTTCCTCTCCCGCGATAGCGGGAGAGGATCAACGACCCCGCCAAGGGTCGTTGATGGTGAGGGGCTTAGCAGGCTTCGGTATGCGTGTATCTTTCGCTTTGATAATAATGTGTAATGTGTCGCCGAACGTCTTCCAGCACAGATAAACCTTGCTATTTCACCCATTCCGCGTATATTAAGGCCATTCGAATTAGCTTTTCTCTTGTTCGTACGCCGTCACCGGCCTTCTCCCAAGACATTCGCCGCTTTCGAATACCAGATGCAATGCTGCGTCAGGTTTTGCACGAAGGTGCGCTTTAGAAAATGGATTGCCGCCGGCCAAAAGGTCCGGTGCGTCCTAATATTTGGAAAGAAGACAAACAATGGAAAACTTTAACCAGCTGGGCCTGCCCCAGCCGCTGCTCCGCGCTTTGGAGAAAATGGAATTCTCGACGCCGACGCCGATCCAGGCGCTCTCGATCCCCGTGGCCCTGCAAGGCCGCGACATCCTCGGCTCCGCCCAGACGGGCACCGGCAAGACCGCCGCCTTCGCGATTCCGATGATCGCAAAACTGCTGAACGAGCAAAAGGGCATGGCCCTCATCATGACGCCGACGCGCGAACTCGCGGTGCAGGTGCATGCCACCGTCAAGCTGCTCCTCTCAGGCGCGCCGCAGCTCAAGACCGCGCTGCTCATCGGCGGACAGTCGATGTTCAACCAAAAAACCCAGTTGCGCGCCCGTCCGCGCATCATCATCGGCACGCCGGGCCGGATCAACGACCATCTCGAGCAGAACAGCGTCAACTTAAGCTTCGTGAACTTCCTCGTGCTGGACGAGACCGACCGCATGCTCGACATGGGCTTCGGCCCGCAGATTGACCGCGTCGTTCGCCGCATTCCGCGCGAGCGCCAGACGCTGCTCTTCTCGGCGACGCTGCCGCCCGATATCGTGAAGGCCGCCCAGCAATACATGCGCCAGCCTGAGCGCATCGCCGTCGGCTCGACGACGCAGCCGCTGGAAGCCATCAAGCAGGAGCAGATCAAGCTGCAGCCCGGCGACAAATATCCGACGCTGATGAAGCAGCTGGCCGAGCGCCAGGGTTCCATCATCGTCTTCGTGCGCACGAAATACGGCGCAGACAAAATGGCGAAGAAAATCAGCCGCGACGGCCATAGCGCCATCGCCATCCATGGCAACCTGAACCAGAACCAGCGCACGCGCGCGCTGCAGGCTTTCCGCGACGAGAAATGCCGCGTCATGGTCGCAACCGACATCGCGGCGCGCGGGCTCGATGTTCCGCATGTCGCGCACGTCATCAATTACGACCTGCCGCGCGTGGCCGAGGAATATATCCACCGCATCGGCCGCACCGCCCGGAACGGCGCGACCGGTTCCGCAGTCGCCTTCGTCACGCCCGAAGATCATAAGCTCTGGGTCGCGATCCAGCGCCTGCTGGATCCGGACTTCCGGCCAGCGCCCGGCGCGAACGAGAATTCGAACGCGCATGCGAACGGACGCCCGCAGCAGCATGGGCAGCGCCGCGGCAACGGGGAACGTGGCGGACGTCACCGCCATCGCCAGCGCGACGCGCAGCGTCATCATGGCGAACGCGGCGAACGTAACGACCGCAATGAGCAACGCCACCGTGGCACGCGCGACGAGCCGCGCCGCCAAGGCGGCCGTGACGATCAAGGCATGCCGGCTTTCCTGCGCCGCGAGCGGGACAATGACCGTGGCCGCGGTGATGACCGGCAGCACCAGCGCCGCGAACGTCGGGCTTAAAACCCAACACCGCTAAGCCCCTCAACCCTCTCCCGCTATCGCGGGAGAGGGAGCCATGCTGCGCTTCTGAATATTGTGATTGAATAGAGCTGACAAGTTCCTCTCCCGCGATAGCGGGAGAGGCGGAGGTGAGGGGCTTAACCGTTTTCGATTTGTGTCCGCTAAAGAAGCGGCGATCTGGGGTTACGGCCCCTTCGCCCTGCGATTGAACGGCCAGCGGCCATCGAGACTTGGCGCTGGCGGCTTGTGGTGGTTGTCGTTGTCGGGCGGGGGCAGGGGATCGTTGCGGAAGGGCTCGCCGAACTTGCGGAAGAACCTGGTCAGGTCGTCGCCGGCCTGCTTGATGCCGCTGATGATCTTGCCCTGGTTTTCCAGCTTGCTGACGTTCGCGTTGTAAATGCGGTCGAGCTCGGTCTTGTGCTGCTCGGTCAGCTTGGCGCAATTGGCTTTCAGGATATCGTCGCCTTCCTCGGGCGTGTCGTCCATGATGCCGCTCGCATAGCAAAGCATCTTGCGATAGGTCTTGTTGAGGTTCTTGATCGTCTTCGTCTGCTCGAGCACGCCTGACAGCACGGCCAGCGAGGCTTTGCTTTCGCGGTGGCGGTCTTCGGCCAGGGTGCGGTGTTTCAGGACTTCGCAGAGCCGGTCCATCTCGTCGTTGTTCTCGCGGATGATGCGCTCGGCGAATTTTTCGAGCGCTTTCATGTTTTCCTGGCTCGCATCGTCCATGCTGGACGCCGGATCGTTCTTGTTGTTCTCTTCGTCGATGATGCCGTCGAAGGAGAAGAAACGGTCGCCGATCTCGTCCTTGAGGTCATTCGCTACGTCCATCAGCGACATGTTGATGACGAGCGATAGCAAAAGATTGCCGTTCGACTTCGAAATCATGCCGATGGGGCCGAGCTTGTTGAACTCGGACGGCGAGAGCGTGTTCTCGATATTGCCGGTGCCGAGGTGCACGACGACGATTTCCGCGTCGGGCGGGGCGATTTTGCGCGCCTGCGTCATCATGCGGCGCATGCAGTTTCCCGCAAAGAAGCCGCCGTCGATCAGCGCGTGGCGGTGCGTGACGTTCGGCATATCGTCATGCGGCTGGGTTTCATAGTATTTGGCCGGGAAATAGGTGGGGGCGGTCGTCGAGGCGCGCACGGCGTCCCTCATCAGCATGCTGCTCCACCCTTCGGGCGAAGTGTCCTTCTGGCCCTTGAGATAGGTGATCCAGACGGGCCTGAAATTCTTGATGTCGGTCGCGGGGATGAGCAGGTGCGTCAGCGCATCCCGCATCCTGGCGTCGCCGAGCTTTTCATGCAGCGCGTCTTCCAGCGGCTTGGGATCGTAGAGCGCGGAGGAAGAAAGTTTCCGCAGGCTCTTGAACCGCAGCTCGGGGAAAATCTTCGGAGATAGAGTATGATAGAAATTCTTCATCTCCTGCGCGGTATGCCGCGGCTTGGATGGATTGGTTTCGTCGGGAACGGTAAGGCCCGCCGCGAGGATCGCGCCGGTCGAGGTGCCGCCGACCATGTCGAACAGCTCGGCGATGGGTTTGCCCGTGCGCTCCTCGATCTCCTGCAAAATCCGCGCAGGGACCAGGCCGCGGATGCCACCGCCGTCGATCGAAAGGACCGTGAAAACCCGTTTTTTTTCTTTTTCCATTCCGCTACCCATGGCAAATGGTCATGCCAGTGCCTTGCATCAACATTCAAAGGCACACCCGGTATCCGCGTTTTTTGTTCTTGGTGGGATCAAGTGTATTGAAATTTAGAGTCGGAGTCAGCCCGTAAAACGTAATTTATTAACATAAATTGGTAAGGAAGTTGCCAAAAGGCATTCCCGGCAATTTTTTGATAATTTGAAGCTAAATTTAATAAAAGTTTAAAGAAAATCCATAATTATATAAGGAATAGCTCGCATTCTTCATGCAAGCGAATACAAAGACTATCGGTACTAGAATTAGGAGGGGTTTCTCTACTTGTCCAGCCTCGGCAAAAACCTGAAGGACCTCCAGAAAACGTATTTGCGCAGCGGCTCCACTGCGTCCTTCATTCTGCTGAACGGTATCGTGATCGCCACGATCGCCTTCGTCGTCCTGCACTTCGCCGTCGCCTACCTGAAAGGGCTCGACGCCCGCAACACGACCCGCGATATTTTCCACGCGACCGAGCAGTCCCTGTCCGAGACGGAAAAAGCCGTCCACGACCTCCAGTATTTCTATTCCCAGATCAACATCGATGATACCAGCCAGGCGAACGTCACGCAGAGCATGCAAAAGGTGCTCACCGGTGACGCGCGACTGAACGCAGTGCTGTGGGCGACCGACAAGGGCGTCTGGCACCAGAACGATATTTCGACGATGACTGTCCATCCCGCTTACGACAAGGGGCTGGGCTGGCCGAGCTATCAGGAACTCTACAAGGAAGCCTATCCGCTCGAATTCGGCCAGATCGGCTACCTGCAGGACCTGCCTTGGCCGGCCTTCGCGGCGAAGCCCGCGTCCTCGGTCGACATGCCCATCGGCCTCGTCGTGAAATCGCGCCTGTCTGACGGCACGACCTGCATTCTCCTGGCGGTGACGACGCCGGCCAAGATCTTCGGCTCCAGCTGGTCGGTGCATCGCGAAGACCTGGCCAGCGTCCAGATCCAGGACCGCGAAACGGGCTTCGTCCTCGTCAACAGCCTCGTGGCGCCGGAGGCGGGCGCTTCAACGCAGGAATGGGGCGCTCCTGAAACGGTCAACTATGTGCTGCAGCTCGGCAATGAGGCCTGGGATATCCATTTCGGCGTGCGCCCGGGGCTTGTCTCGCGGCTCCTGTCCGCCGCGCCCTATGCCATCTTTGCCATCATTCTCGGTGTCACGCTGCTGGCCGCCGGCGCCGCGCAGCGCAAGCACAAGCAGGACCTGAAAATCGCCGAGATGTCGAAGAACCTGGAAGGCGCGCAAAGCGAGCTCCAGAACAAGATCACCGAGCGCGACAAGCTGTTCCATGCCCTGCGCAAGTCCGAGCGCGAGAACCGGGCCGTCATCAACTCGGTCTCCGACGTCATTTTCGAGACGGATGAAACCGGCCGCCTGATGTTTCTGAACGAAACCTGGAAGCGCATTACTCACCGGGAGGTGAGCGAGACGATGGGCCAGTCGCTCTTCGGCCTGCTCGATCCCGCCGACCAGCAAAAGCAGCGCGACATGTTCGAGGAGCTGGTGCGCGGCGAACGCCAGGCTTACCGCATCGAGACGCGCCTGAACCTGGGGCAGGGCGTATTCAAGCCGGTCGAGGTCGCTTTCTCGATGCTGCGCATGACGGACGACAAGAGCATCCGCGTCGTCGGCACCATCACCGACATCGAAAAGCGCCGCCGCGCCGAGCTGGCCGTGCGCGAGGCGGAGCAGAAATTCCGCGCCATCTTCGAAAACTCGATCTCGGGCATCTACCAGAGCTCGCCGGAGGGGCGCTTCCTCAACGTCAACTCGGCGCTGGCCGAGATTTTCGGCTATGATTCGCCCGACGACCTCATCAACTCGGTGACCGACATGGGCGCGCAGGTCTACGTGAATCCGGGCGACCGCGTCGAATTCGTCAACCGCCTGCTGTTCGAAGGCCGCGTGGCGGGCGTGGAGACGCAGGTCTACCGCAAGGACGGCTCGAAGATCTGGATCATGCAGAACGCGCGCGTCGTGCGCTCCGAGCGCGGCAGCGTCGAATATTACGAAGGCTCCATCTATGACGTGACCGAGCGCAAGCAGGCCGAAGAGGTCATGCGCCAGGCCCGTGTGCAGGCCGAAATCTCCAGCCGCACGCGCATGGAATTCCTCGCCAACATGAGCCATGAATTGCGCACGCCACTCAATGCGGTCATCGGCTTCTCCGAGATCATCAAGGACGAGGTCATGGGCCCCTTGAACGTGCCGGTCTACAAGGAATATGCGCAGGACATCTACGACAGCGGCAATTACCTGCTGAAGATCATCTCCGAAATTCTCGAAGTGTCGAAGATCGAAACCGGCAATCGCGACCTCAACATCAGCAACTTCAAGATCCAGAAGGCGCTCAAGTCATGCATGGTCATCATGACCGCGCGGGTGGAACAGGCTGGCGTGGATCTCAAGATCGACCTCGCCGACGACCTGCCCGAACTGCTGGCGGAAGAGCTGGGCTTCAAACAGGTGATGCTGAACCTGATCGGCAACGCCATCAAATTCACGCCCAAGGGCGGCAAGGTCACCGTCACCGCGAAAGTGCAGCCGACGGGCGAAATGGATATCGACATCACCGACACCGGCATCGGCATGAGCGCGGCCGAAATCCAGAAGGCCATGCAGCCCTTCGGCAAGGTGGATACGAGCTTCAGCGGCATGAAGGAAGGTACGGGCCTCGGTCTGACGATCGTGGATTCGCTCGTGCGCCTGCACGGCGGCTCGTTCAAGCTGATCTCCGAAAAAGGCGTCGGCACCACCGCGCGCGTGACCATGCCTGCCTCGCGTGTGCTGCTGGCCGAAAAGCCCTCATCTGAAGCGCCTCCGGCAGCGGCGCCCGCCACGCCCGAAACAGCCGACAGCGCCCTCCATCTCAAGGTCGTGAAGTAATCGTTTACGCAGAATTTCTAAAGAGGGAGCAGTCTACTCCCTCTCCCAACGCATGTTGGGAGAGGGCTGGGGAGAGGGATTGTCCTGCGCGTCGAGTTCGGGACAATCCCTCTCCCTAACCCTCTCCCGCAACGAGCGCGGGAGAGGGAACAGATGCTCATTCAATTTCATCCGCGCTGTAAGACAGTACCTTCCTCGCCACCTCATACTCGAAACCCGCCCGCGCCATTGCGGCCATTTCTTTTTGGGCGGCTTTGGGGTCGGGGAGGGGTTTGACGCGGTAGGGTCCGAGCTTTTTCTTTTTGGCGAAGGCGCGGGCGGCCTGCAGCTCGTCTTCGGCGCCGCCGCCGGCCTTATCGATGGCGCGGGCGATATCGGCTTTGGCCAGTCCCTTGGCCTGCAACCGGGCCTCGATCGCGCGGCGGGACTTGCCCTGGCGGCGCAGGGTCGTGGTCCGGGCCTCGGCGAAGCTGTTGTCGTTGAGCAGCCCGGAGGAGGTATACCTTTTGATCAGCTCCTCGATCATTGGATGGAATTCATCTTCCGGTAACTTGTGAAATGCGCAGGAACGCTTTACCTTGCGGACCAGGACGCGCCTGAGGTTTTCGGCGGATGTGGCGTAACGCTGTAAATAATACAGCGCCGCATTTTCCAAATACTGGCGTGAAATGCGCTTGGGCTGGCGTGGTCGCTTTTTGTCCATTCTGGCCTATTTATGCTAGTATTCGGGACACTATGGCTATTCGTATCAAAAAAGACGGCACCGAACAATCCGGCCTCGTCGATGACAACGTGGTCCAGCCCTTCCGGCTGGAAAAAAGCAACGTGCGCGGCCGCATGGTGCGCCTGGGCTCCGTGCTCGCGGACACGATGGCGAAGCACAATTATCCGCCCCCCGTCGCGGGCCTCCTCAGCGAAGTCGCCACGATCTGCCTGCTGCTGGCGGGCATGCTGAAATACGAAGGGGTTTTCACGCTGCAGATCAAGGGCAGCGGCCCGATCCGGCTGCTGGTCGCGGACGTGACCTCCCGCGGCGAAATCCGCGCCTACGCCGGCTTTGACGAAGCCGCGGTCAAGAAGGCGGCCAAGCGCAAGAAGGATATCGCCCATAACTATTACCACCTCCTGGGCAAGAAGGGCTATATCGCCTTCACCGTCGACCAGGGCAGTGTCGACGACCGGTACCAAGGCATCGTCGAGCTGAAAGGCTCCTCCATCGTCGACGCGGTGCAGCATTATTTCACGCAGTCCGAGCAGGTGAAAACCTCGTTCAAGCTGGCGGTGCACCCGCAGGACGTGCAGTGGCGCACGGGCGCCATCATGATCCAGCAGCTGCCCGACGAAAACGCGGCGAAGGGCGGGGAAGCGAGCATCGAGGACTGGACGCGCGCCGTCATGCTGCTCGAAACCGCAACCGACGGCGAGATGCTGTCGCCGGTGCTGGCGACCGTCGATGTTTTGTATCGCCTGTTCCACGAGGACGGGGTGCGCGTCTATTCGCCCAAGCACGTCCGTTTCAAATGCCGCTGCTCGCGCGAACGGGTCATCGGCATCCTGCGCACCATTCCGCGTCCCGAACTCGAGGAGGTCTGCGACAAGGAAGGCCATGTTTCGATTAAATGCGAATTCTGCAGCGAGGAATATATCTTCCAGCGCGAACAGCTTGACGATGTTTACGAGGAGAGAAAATCATGAGGAACCTGAAATCCCTGGCGCTCTGCGTCGCCGCCGCGATGCTGCTGGCCGCCTGCACGGACGCCCCGCCCCAGAGCCAGGTGCCGCGCCTGACCTTCGACCAGATCAAGCCCATTCCGCTGAACGTCTCGAAGATCGAGATCATCGACCGCTTCCGCGGCGGCAATGCTCCGAACCATGTCGAGCTGCTGATGAAACAGCCGCCCGAGCAGGCGGTGCAGGAACTGCTGAAGAAGGAGCTCGTGGCCGCCGGCCCGTCGAAAATCATGCGTATTTATATCGATGACGCGTCGGTGACCGGCGAAAAGCTGTCGGTGACGAAGGGCGTGACCGGCATGTTCACAAGCGAGCCGGGCGAGCGCTATCATGCCGTGATCGACATCAAGTTCGAGGTGGCCGAGCTCGACGCGCCCGACATCGTAACGCACCATGCGAACGTCCATGCGGACCGCACCAAGGAAGTCATGAAGGATGCGACGCTGGCCGAGCGCGACATGGCCTTCTTCCACCTCGACGAGGCGTTGATGGAAGACGTCGACAACGAACTCCAGACGCAGATCAAGACGATCTTCGGGCTCAATCCGTAAAAATGGCTTAATCCCGCCAGAACCGCGGCATCAGCAGCACGAGGATCGTCATGAACTCGAGGCGGCCGAACAGCATGGCCGCGGTGAGAATCCAGACGGGCGCCGGGTCGAGGCCTTCGAAGCTTCCCGCAGCGGCGGTGTTGC
Source organism: Alphaproteobacteria bacterium (assembly GCA_025934695.1). Lineage (GTDB taxonomy): Bacteria > Pseudomonadota > Alphaproteobacteria > Micavibrionales > UBA2020 > JAPWJZ01. The sequence goes on along the minus strand of JAICWS010000001.1, from coordinate 557,379 downwards.
TGAGGGCAGTCAGCGCGCTCGTGAAGGCGCGCATGGATTCCATGCCGAACATCTGCAGCAGCATGCTCACGACCATCCAGGTGATGAAATAGACGAACAGGAAGCCGCCGACCGCCGCCTGCACGCCGGGGCGGATGATCTTGCCGTTGTAATGCACCTGGAACAGGCCGTTCGGCAACATCAATTGCCGCCCCTGCTGCTGGATCATGAGTGACAAAATCTGAAGGCGGAAGGTCTTGATGCCGCCGCCCGCCGAGCCCGAGCAGGCGCCCAGGAACACCGCCAGGAAGGCGATGCCGACGGCAAAATGACCCCACAGCCCGTAATCCTGCGCGAAATAGCCAGTTGTCGTCAGGAAGGAGACGATCATGAACAGGGCGCTGCGCACGGCGGCGAAGAAGGTCAACTGGCTCGTCGTCGTCAGCCACAACACGGTCAAGGCGGTCAAAGCGCAGATGATTAACAGGAAGGCGGCAACCTGGCTGTCCTTCAGCAAAGCGGCAACGTCGCCCTTGGCGACGCGCAGGTAGAGCGCGAAGGGCAGGCTGCCCAAAATCATGAAAACGACGAGAATGGCTTCGGCGGAGGGGCTATGGAAGTGGCCGATCGATTCATCGGACGTGGAAAAGCCGCCGGTTGAAATCGCGCCCATGGCGTGGCAGACGGCGTCGAAAAGGCTCAAGCCGCCCGCTGTATGCAGCAGCGCTACGCAGGCGACGGTGAGGAAAACATAGATGAATACGATGTAGATAGCCATCTGCATCGCTGTCGGCATGACCTTCGCGACCTCGAAGGACTGGGTCTTGAACAATTGCATGCCCGAGATCTGCAGCATCGGGAAGATGGCGAGCGCCACGATCAGGAAGCCGATACCGCCCAGCCAGTGCAGCAGCGAGCGCCAGAACAGGATGCCGTGGGGCAGGTGATCGAGGCCGGTGATGACGGTCGAGCCCGTGGCCGTGATGCCTGACATCGCCTCGAAGAAGGCGTTGGAATAGCTGAGGTGAATTTCCGAGAAGCAGAAGGGCAAGGCCGCGAAACCCGCGATGATGATCCACGACAGCGCGGTCATGACGAAGGTCTCTTTCGGCGTCATGTGGAATTTCTTCTGCTGGTTCATGAAGATCAGCGCGAAGCCGAAGAAGGCCGTGATGATCTGCGCCCCCGCGAACACGCGCCAGTCGTTGGAACTGCCCGAGAGGTCGACGAGCGCCGGCAGCAGCATCGCCGAAGAAAGGATGAGCAGGAGGATACCGTTGACGTAAAAGATGGGTTTGAAATTCATGGGAGGATTTTAAGCATAACCTGCCTAGTTGACCTTGCCGGGTTTGCCGCTGTCGAGCGAAAAGGCGGGGATATCGACGTCGAAGAGGCGGCCGTCCTCGCTCTGCATCGAATAGCTGCCCATCATGATGCCGGAAGGGGTAGGAAGCGGCGTGCCGCTCGTGTATTCGAAACTGTCGCCCGGGCGCAGGACGGGCTGCTCGCCCACCACGCCAGGACCATGGACTTCCTGCACGCGGCCATAGGCGTCGGTGATTTTCCAGTGGCGCGTGCGCAGCGTCACTGTCTCGGCGCCGCCGTTCTCAATGCGCACGGTATAGGCCCAGACCCAGAGATTCTTCTCGGGCACGGACTCATGGTCAAGGTAGGTCGGCTTGACGGACACGGTGACGTTGCTGGTAGTGGTGCTGTACATGGTAGGGAATATACGCCTGTTCCGGACAAAAAGAAACCGGCCAGTTGCCTGGCCGGCTTCCTTTAAGTCTTTGTCTTTTCCGCTTATTCCAGCGTCATCTGGGCGCGGCGGTTGGCCGGCTCGCGGACGCCGTCGGCGGTCTTGACGAGCAGGTCATGCTTGCCATGGCCTTCGGTCATGATCATGTCGGCCGAGATGCCGCGCGCGACGAGCGCTTTCTTGACGGCCGCGGCGCGGCGCATCGACAGGCGGTCGTTGTATTTCTCGCCGCCCGAGGTGTCGGTGTGGCCGACGACATGGATACCTTTGACGTCCTTGCGGTTCTTGATTTCCTGCGCCACCGCGTCGAGCACATCGTTGCCGCCGGCGGTGATGGTGGATTTATCCCAGTCGAAGAAGACGAGGAACATGGCCTGCTGCACCGGCACCGGCTCGCCCTTGGGGGCTTCGGCGACGGGGGCGGGGAATTCCTCGGCAGGCGGCTTGGTATTCAGCGCGGCCTGAACATCTTTCAGCGCGGTCCAGAACTGCGCCTTGCACGGCACTTCCTTGTTATGATTGTCTTCCTGCTGCTCGACCCAGCAATCGAACTTGGCCTGGGCGATGCCGGCCTTGTCGGAAACCAGCTCGCGGCCGCCATTTTCAAGCGCATCGACAAGCTGCGCGCGGGCGCCCGTCAGCTCGACGATTTCGTGATCCTGCAAATCCCAGTCGTCCAGCGTTTCGGGCATCACGATCACGCCGCTCGCGGCGGCAAGGCCTTTGCGCGCGAAATGCACGGCGTCGGGATAATCCGACGCTTTCTGGAGCATGTTCGCATAAGCGCGGTATTCCTGCGCCAGCACTTTCGTGAAGGGCGATCCGACGGCCTGCGCCTTGTTCAGCGCGTCAACTGTCGAGCTGCTGTCTGCCCCCGAACAGGCGGCAAGAACCAGCACCCCGAGAAAGGCGCAAACTGTGGTGAACAACTTCATGCAAAACTCCCTAAAGGACGAGATACTCCGAAACCCGCCGGGCGCGCACCATTTTACATTTTATTTTCAAAAGGATGGAACCCGTCCGCGTCTTTAATTACTTATCGCTCCGAAGGGCGGGTTGTAAAGATATTTTGCATTTCGCGGCCGTTCGCCGCATGGCTGGGCGCGGGAAAATCCATTTTTCTCCGGGCGGGGACGCCCAGGTTTTTCGCTAATATCCGCGCGGTTTTCGGTAATATAAATATAATTGACATAAAGCAATCGTCGCTATATTATCACTCCCCAAGCCGAGTGCTTTTAGGGACAGAGCGGTTTTCCGGTAGTGGAAATTGTTTCTCGCCTGTCCGTCCAGCCCACACTCCCAAAACAACCACGGACTTAGTGTTCGAGGTTGTAGCGATGTGGCACCCTTTCAAAAAGAAGGCGCATGAGCGCCAGACGCGCGCGGAAAACGATGTCGCGCAGGGCCTCGAGCAGTCGTTCGCGGCCGCCGAAAGCATCGCCGACAAGGGCGAACGGCTGCTGGCGCTGGAACGCATCCGGCAAGACGCGATCGACCGAGTTTGGTGGCTGGAGAGTGAAAAACAGCGCATCGCCCAGCGCAAGTACCAAAAACCCGCGAATGCGATCACGAGCGCCGGCTTCATCGCGGGCGTCGCCGTGCCCTTCGTGGTTCCCGGCCTCGCCTTGCCGTGGCTGGTCTATTTCGCGACGGTCGGTGGCTGCCTCGGGACAGGTCTTGGGGTCGGCAAGCATGCGCGGAAAAAATTCCTGGCCGAGAACGAGATGCGGAACAGACCCATCCGGGAAAGGCTGATCGCCTTGAGCCTGCGCGCCGACGACGCCATCGAAGACATGGTCACGGCGCATTTGCCCGAAATCGGGAAGTCGCCACATTTCACCGAAGTGCTGGCGCGCATGCCGCAGGCGCGCGAGGCTTTCGCGAAGGTCGCGGCCGCTTTGCCGGACAAAAGCGCGCAGCAACCTCCACCGCAGCCGCCAACCGGACCGGGTAAGGGCCTTAATCTTTAATCGAGGAAATGACAATGTGGCACCCTTTCAGACAGAAAGCTTTGGAACGAAAATTGCGCGAGCAGGACGAATTCGCCAAAGGCATCGAACAATCACTCGCGGCGGCGCTGGCAACGCCGGACAAGGGCAGACAGTTGCTCATGCTCGACAAGGTGCAGCAGGATATCTCCACCGCCTTGCGGGTTGAAAGGGGCATGCAGCGTATCCATTCCAGTAACAGACGACTGGCAGGGATAGCGGCTGGCGGAGGAACGGCGTTCACCTGTCTCATGGCGGTCGCGGTGCTCCACGTGCCGGCCGCATGGCCTATTGTAGGCGGCGCTCTCCTGCTGAGCGGCGGCGGGATGTCTGGCGGCGTTGCGCTCGGCAAGCGTGCCGCCCGCCAGTTTGACGAACGCAGCAATGCGGAGAACGAGCCTTTCCACGCGCGGCTCGAAACGGCGCGGGAAACGGCGGCGACGACCATCGACCAGATCCTGGCGGGCAGCATGCCGGAACTCGCCAAATCGCCTGTTTTCTATCACGTGCTTGAAAGCATGCCGCTGGCCCGCACGGCTTTCACGGCGGCGGCGATGCGCGGCGCCGCATCTGATCAGCAGGCTCCGGCCGTACCGCCAAAGCCGCCGGAAAAGGGGCTTAACCTGTAGGTTCTGTAGTCAAGTGGCTTGCCAACCGAAGCACGGCTCCGCTGGACCGGTCCGCCTTCGCTAAAGCTACGGCGGACAACCTACAGGTTATAAATTGATGAATGCGTAGGTTGGAGCGGGCGACGGGGATTGAACCCGCGACATTCAGCTTGGGAAGCTGACGCTCTACCGCTGAGCTACACCCGCGTTACCAGAATATTCATAGACCATCACGGAGCTTCCGGCAAGCGATCTGCATGCGCAGATACCGCCCGACAGACGGCAGGCAGCAGGCTCTCTTCTGCAGCCCCTTAAGTTGCCATAATCGTTGATCTTGCCCCATAATGTTAACTTTTTTCCATTATTATTAAAGGGCGAGGTATAGTCGATAAGGGTTTGGTTCGGGGAGGTTTTTTGCAATGGTATCAATCACTGGCACGACAGGCGACGACCTCCTCACGGGTACGCCGGGCGACGACTTTATCTACGGCGACGCCGGCAATGATGTCATTTTCGGATTAAGCGGCAATAACACGATCGATGGCGGCCCGGGTCAAGACATCATGATCGGGGGTACCGGTAACGATACCTATTACGTCGATAACGCCAACGATGTGATCACCGACACCGGCGGCAAAGATCTTGTCATCACGGTCGTCAATTATGCATTGTCCGCGGGCATTGAAGCTCTCACCCTCGATCCCTCGGCCGGTGCGATCTCGGGCTCTGGCAATGAAACCGCCAATATCATCACCGGAAACGATTCAGGCAACTCGCTTGGCGGGCTCGGCGGTAACGATACGCTGGTGGGTGGTGCCGGCAACGATATTCTCAATGGCGGCGCCGGAAGCGATACGATGACGGGCGGGCAGGGCAACGACATCTACCTTGTCGACAGCGCCACCGATCATGTTATCGCGGGCACTGGCTACAACATTGTGGAGGCGATCGCGAGTTTCGTTCTGCCTGCCAATGTCCAGGAACTTGACCTGTTTGGCACTTTATCCATCAGCGGCACCGGCAACGCGCTGAACAACATTATCATCGGTAATAGTGGCGCCAATAACCTCAAAGGAATGGGGGGCGACGACACCATCGACGGCGGCCTCGGGGCGGATATCATGTCCGGGGGGGCCGGCAACGACACATATTACGTTGATAATACCCGCGACAAGATCATCGAAGGGACAGATCCCGGCATTGATGTTGTCATTTCGACCGTCACTTACACACTGAGCGCGAACGTCGAAGGGCTGGGGCTGTCCGGAACCGCGAATATCAATGGAACCGGCAATGCTCTCGACAACGCAATCATCGGCAATACCGGCAACAATACGCTCGACGGCGGCCTTGGCGCCGATTTGCTTATCGGCGGCACAGGCAACGACGTTTACGTTGTCGATCAGGCCGGCGACGTCATCACTGAAAACCCGGGCGAGGGCAATGACACTATCGTAACGTCGACCATCAACATCGACCTGTCCACCAACGCCAACTATGCGAACGTCGAAAACGTGACGCTGTTGGGAAAGCTCGCTCTTAATGCCACCGGCACGGCCACCGGCAGCATCCTCGATAGCAGTCACAATACGGCGGTCAATACGCTGACCGGCGGCGCAGGGAACGACACCTTCATCATCGATGCCCACGATACGATCGTGGGCGGCGGCGGCGTCGATACCATGGAATGCGCCTTTACCTTCAACCTGGCGACGAACATCGCGACTGTCGGCAGCACCTCCATCCTCATCACCGAAACAAACATCGAGAACGTCACGCTGCTGGGCACCGCCGCCTTGAACCTGACCGGGGACGCCAACGATAACATCCTGACCGGCAACGCGGGCGCCAACATAATCATCGGCGGCGGCAGCGCTACCGGCGACACGCTTTTCGGCGGCGCCGGCAACGACCACCTGATCGGCGGCGCGGGCAACGATCTTCTCGACGGCGGTGTCGGGGTCGACACGATGACGGGCGGTGCCGGCAATGACACCTTTGTGGTCGACAACGTTAAGGATGTCGTCCTTGACGCGCCGGGCGGCGGCACCGCCGACCTCGTCATGTCGAGCGTCTCATACAACCTCAACATGGCGGCGCCGGCCACTTTCGGCCCGCAGGAAATCGAAAACCTGACGCTGACGGGTAGCGGGAATATCAACGGCACAGGAAACGTCTTCAACAATACGATCACCGGTAACAGCGGGAACAACACGCTCGATGGCGGCGCCGGAGATGACACGCTGATCGGCGGCTTGGGTAATGACGCGTATATCGTCGACAGCCTCAATGACGTTGTGACGGAAGCAAACAATTCGGGCACCGACATCATTTTCTCGAGTGTGAATATCGCCGCGCTCGCCGCGAACGTCGAAAACCTGACGCTGACCGGCACGGCAAACCTGAACGCGACGGGCAATGGTCTCGACAACACCATTACGGGCAATGCGGGTGCCAATTCTCTCGACGGTGCGGGCGGCAATGATACTTATGTCATCGATATTGCCGACACCGTCAATGACACCGGCAACGATGCCAGCGACACGATCATGGTCGCCTTCTCATTCAACCTCGCGACGGGCGACGCAACGACGTCAACAGGCACCGTTGTCCACATGAGCGTCAGTGGCATCGAAAATATCACCCTCACGGGCACAGCTAACCTGAACGCCACCGGTGACGGAAACGCCAATATCCTGACGGGAAACAGCGGCACAAATACATTTGACGGCGGCGACGGGAATGATACCTACGTCGTGGGTGCTCATGACGTCATCTTGGCAGATTCCAGCGGGCACGATCTCGTCATGGCGGGCGTCTCTTTCAGCATCGCCAACCGCACCGACCTGGAAGACATTACCCTCATCGGAACAGGCAATTTCACCGCAACGGGCAACAGTCTCGACAATATCCTGACGGGGAACAACGGAAACAACGTACTCGATGGCAATGGGAGCGTAAACGGGGACACGCTGATCGGCGGTCTCGGCAACGACACCTACATTCTTCACAGTGCGAACGACGTCGTTGTCGAGGACACGCTCACCAACCAGGGCACCGATACGATTGTGACGCCCTTTGACCTTACCCTCGACACGACCGTCAATCCGCAGTACGCCTTTATCGAGAATTTGACCCTGACCGGAAGCGCCATCAACGGCACCGGCAATGATCTCAACAATGTCATTACCGGTGACGCCATGAACAATACGCTTGACGGCGGACTGGGGAACGACACGCTCATTGGCGGCGCGGGCGACGATGTCCTGATCGGCAACGCTGGCATCGATGTGATGAACGGCGGCGCCGGCAACGACATTTATTACGTCGATAATTCCAACGATATTGTTGTCGATTCAGGCGGCACCGATGTCGTCAATGCTTCGGCAAGCTTCATCATACCCACGGGGATCGAGTATCTGACCCTGACCGGCGTCGATAACATCAACGGCACCGGGAATATCGAGAACAACATCATCGTCGGCAATGCCGGGAACAACGTGCTGGAGGGCGGTCTTGGCAACGACGTCCTCGTCGGCGGCGGGGGCAACGACGTGCTCGACGGCGGGGCGGGTAACGACACGATGCAGGGTGGTACGGGCGACGACACTTACGTCCAGGACAGTCTTTCCGACAAAATCATCGAAAATCCGGGCGAAGGCAATGACACGGTCGAGACGGAGTTCAACGTCGTCTCCCTCGGGTCGAACATCGAAAATGCGACGCTGCTTGACACGGCCCCGGTCGGCGGTGGGGTGCCGCTCTATGCCAACGGCGATGGAAACGCGAATACGCTGATCGGCAACGCGCAGGACAATACGCTGACGGGGTTGGCTGGCGACGACGTCCTGATTGGCAACTCCGGCAATGACACGCTTCTTGGCGGCACGGGCGACGATACCCTTGCCGGCGACAGCGGCACGAATATCATGACAGGCGGATCGGGCGCCGACACCTTCGTCATGTCTGACGCGGGCATCGCGCAGATAAACGATTTCCACACGTCCGAGGGCGACAGACTTTATATCGGCAATATTCTCAATCCCGATTTCTACCAGCCGGGCATCAGCAATATTAACGACTTCGTGAAGCTTGTTGTCGTGTCTGGCGCGACCGAGGTTTTCGTGGATCCCGACGGGCCGACCCGGCCGGATGGTACCGCAGCGTCTCCCTTTGTTGAAGTTGCCGTCCTACAGGGGGTGACAAACCTGAATGTGAACTCGCTGCTGTCCGGCGGCCACCTCATTGATGTCCCGATCTCAACTCTCGACATTTGATTTTAAAGGATAATTTGTTTGCGCAGGGTAAACCCGCGTCCCTCGGTATAACCATACAAGAGGGAAACAAAACGCTTTTAAAAAACAGGAGCTTTAATAATGAAAAACGCATCAAAATCAAATGTTTTCCGAGCCGGTGTCGCGGCAGTGGCCTTGCTGGCGGCGGTATCTATCTCCACCCAGGCCTATGCCTGGGGCGAGGGACGTTTTTCCGGCGGCGCGCATGCGGCTGCCACCAGCAGCGGCGAAGGCTGGAAGAGCAAATTTCATCGCAATGGCAATGCGAGCGCGCAAGGGGCGCAGGGCCTGAAACACTGGGGCAGTCGCGCGACTCATGCCAATGCGGCGGCGGCTCAGGGCCAGGCGACGGCTGCCGCAGGCGGCTGGCGTTCGCGCCTCCAGGCGAAGAACGCGGCCACGCCAGCGTCGCAGAGCGGCACGCGCACCGGCACCTATACGACCGATCACCATGGTGATGGCACTTTCACCCAGGATTATACACGCGGCGATGGCACGTCGACACGCCAGAATACGGTGACGAACCAGAATGGCCAGACCGCCAGCTGGACAACGCAGCAATCGCTGACCCACAGCAATGGCACCATCAACGGCAGCACGACGGTGACGGGCGAAAACGGCAAGTCCGTCGAGCAGATGACCTCACTGAATACCAAGACCGACACGCTGACGCGCACCGACACCGGTCCCAATGGCCAGACGCATAGCATTACGCTGCAGGGCGACGGCACGCCGGGCGACGGAGACCGCACGGGCACCTATACCACCTCGGGCGGCAAGACCGGCACCTATGACCAGAAAGTCTCGTACAATGACGGCACCATCACGCGCGACAATACGGTCACGAATTCGAGCGGCCAGAGCGCCAGTTGGCAGGCGCAGGTTTCGGGCAGCAGCGCCAACGGTGTGACCTCGGTTGACAAGACGATTACCGGCCAGAACGGCAAGACCGAAAGCTGGGATACGAGCTATAACAAGACCACCGATACGCTGACGCATACTTACACCGCCCCCAACGGCCAAACCTACGGCGGCTCCGCGACCTTCAACCAGTAAGGCACGGGGCGTCCGTCATGGACATGCAGGCGGTCACGGACGAGGAATTGATGGCCCGGACCGCCCGCGGCGATAAGCAGGCGTTCGATATGCTGGTCAAGCGGCACATGCAGCGTGTCTACGCCACGGCGCGCGGCATGCTGAATAAAAAGCCCGACGCCGAGGATGTGACGCAGGATGTGTTTACGCGGGTGTGGGTCTACGCCGCGCGCTGGCGGGCGGGCGAGGCGGCGGTGACGACCTGGATGCACCGGATCACGATGAACTGCTGCTACGACCATCTGCGCAAGCATAGCAACGACGCGAAAAAGACCGAAGTGCCGGACGACATGGCGAGCAGCGAGAAGGACGGCGAGGCAAAGTACGCGGAGCGGCAGAAGAACGCGCGGGTGCGCGACGCGCTCCAGCTCCTGCCCGAACGGCAGCGGATGGCGGTGACGCTCTGCTACCTGCAGGAACTGACCAACGCCGAGGCCGCGGGCGTGATGGAGATACATATCAAGGCGCTGGAGGGGTTGCTGGTACGGGCGCGGCGGACGTTGCGTCCGGTGCTGGAAGAAATGAGGGAAGCGACATGAGAACAGACGATAAATTCATGGACCAGATCGCGGCTTTGAAGGGCGACTGCCCGCCAGACGATCTGTATGACCGCATCATGACGGTGGTGCCGAATATAGCGCAGGTGCATGACGTGCCGGCCACGCGGCAAAGCCGGATCGAGAAGTTTTTCGGAGACTGGAGCTATGGCCTGGGCATCAAGTTCGCCTCGCTCGTCATCCTCGGCGTCATCGGTTTCTGTGTCGGCCACCTGAGCGGGTCGAATGCGCATCAGGAGAGTCTGTTTTCACAAATTGTGACCGGCGATATCGGTTGGGAGGATTGACATGAAAAACGCATCTTTGAAAGTGGTGATCGGCGCGGTGCTGTTCCTGTCGCTGTCGGCCAACATGGCCCTCGCGGGCATGGTGGCCGGCAATTACGCGGCAACCACGGCCATCGAGAAAATCGGCAATGCGCTCGCGGCCTTCGCGGACTTGAGCGACGCGTCGCGCGGCAAGGCAGTCGATATATTCAAGGCCAAATGGCCCGATATGCAGAAGCAACTGGCCGACATCAAGGCCAAGCGCCAGGAGGTCAAGGAAATCCTGGCCAAGCCCGACTACAAGCGCGCCGACGCTGAAAAAGCCATGGCCGACATCCGTAAGGACGTGACCGCGCTCCAGGAAACCGGGCAGGGGATGGCCCTCGACATCGCCGACGCCATCACGCCGGAGGAACGCATCGAGCTGATGAAGAAGCTGGATGTGAAGCCGTAAAACACGCTCCCCCTCTCCCCCTGGGAGAGGGAGAAGAGGGAATGCCGCCTCGACACAGAGGCGGTGTTCCTGTTTTTACAGCAAAAAGTGTGTCCCTTTCTTTATTTGACATAAGTAAAACAACCGGGTATAACTATCCTCACGCGAGGGGTTAACCACGGCAGGCCGATTTTCGCTTGTTTCGCGGCCGCCGGTATAATGCGCCCATCGCAAAAACGGCCATAACCGATGATGTTCATGGCTGTTCCGCGCCGGTTTTCCGGCGCAATCGTCTCATGACAGCTCTGAACGTCTCTTTACTGCCGCCGATGCGGCACAGATGGAGAAGCGACATGGCATATATGGTTTATTTCAAGGGCGCGAGTCTGAAACAGGTTTTCACGCTTTCCGCCGGGCGGTACGTCAAGGACTGCGTCGACAAACTCAACGCGGACTTCGGCGCAGGGGAGAGCCAGAAATTTTTCGCCATCAGTGCGCGGCCAAAGGCTTTTGCCATGACCGATAAACTCACCGACGAGGCGCGCGAAAAACTTCTCGCGCTTCCCTTCGTCTCCAGGGTGGAAACCTGGGACGAAACGAAAGAACGCTATAAGAACCAGAACCGCGCCGTCAAAACAGTAAAGGGCTGGGTACAGGACGTCATCTATCACCGCTAGCGCAACCGAGGCTGCTCAGAACATCTTGCGCAGCAGTTTCATGACCGGGTTGGGGCCGCGCTGTGCCCTGGCGTATTCCCAGATGGTGGTGCCGCGGATGCCAGCGCCGGCGGCGTCAGAAATGAGCATGGTGCCACTATTGTTAGGATGGCAGTTCAGGTGGTCGAGATAGATGCAGGCTTCGCGCGACTTTCCGTCGGCACCGACCTGGCGGTAAATGGACATGCCAAGAACCGCATTGTCCTCAACCTTCTGAAAGCCGTCGCGCGCGAGCGAGGCGAGCACTTGTGTCAGCTCCTTGCGCGTATAGAGGGGGCCGGTGGAATAACGGACCGGAGGACCACCTTTGGCGTTGAAAGCAGGTTTCACGGCGGGGACTTTCGCAATTTTTTTCCTGGCGGGTATCCTAATTGCACCAATGAGTTATGTCAATAAAAAGCCGCCCGATGAAACAACTGTTTAAGAAAAATCTTGACTTTACCCCCTTGAAATCAATATGTTCTCGCACAACCAAAACATGGCAGGGTTTAGAAGCATCTGCCCATCCCCAACCCGATAAAAATCAAGAACAACAGGGAAAATCTCATGACAGATAAAGCACTTACCGGCAAGAAAATCCTCATTATGGTCTCCAACGGCGTCGATGAATCGGTGATGTCCGCCGTGCAGCGCGAAATGCTGAAAATCGGCGCGACCCTGAAGACCTGCGGCACCGAACCGGGTCTCGTGAACAGCTGGAACAACAATGCCTGGGGCCTGTACTTCCCGGTCGACCAGCAGATCAGCGTCACGCTCGGCGCGGATTTCGATTGCCTGGTCGTTCCCTCCGGAACGAGAGGCATCCAGAAACTGGCCACCAACCCGCATGCCGAGCGCATCATTGCGAGCTTCATCACCGCCGGCAAGCCGATGGCTTTCATGGGCAACGCGGTCGAGCTGCTCGCCAAGACGAAACTGGCCGAAGGCTGGACGGTGTCCGGCCCCGAAAGCGTCATGGATGCCATGACCGCCGCCGGCGCCAAATGGGACGAGGAATTCATCTGCGTCCATAACGGCCTGATGACGGGCGATTGCACCGACCTCGGCGCCTTCATCGCCGCGATGGTCGAACACCTCGCCGGCCCGGCGGAACTGAAACAAGCGGCTTGAGCTTCGGCCCAAGCCTGAATACTATGCGTCATCCCCGCGCAAGCGGGGATATCGTTGTGCGAGGACCTGGGAGATTCCCGCTTTCGCGGGAATGACGACGGAGGAGAGGATGAAGAACGAAACCGAAAAAGCAGTAGGCGAGATCAAGGCGTCTCTCGACCTGCTGAGGAGGCATCTTTGACTGGGACCGCGCGGTCCACAGGCTTGCCGAACTGAATTCTCTCGCCGAAGACCCGGCCCTGTGGCAAAACCAGGAGCGGGCGCAGAAAATCCTCAAAGAACGAACCAGGCTCGAAGCGCAGATCGGCGCGGTCAGGGCCATTGAGAATAATCTCAACGACCAGGTCGGCATGATCGAACTGGCGGAGGCCGAAGACGACCCCGCGCTCGTGGCGGAGGCCGAAAAATCCCTTCACGCCCTGAAAGCCGAAGTCGCGCGGCGCGAGCTGGAAAGCCTGCTCTCGGGCGAGCTCGACGGCAACGACTGCTACCTGCAGGTCAACTCGGGCGCGGGCGGCACCGAGGCGCAGGACTGGGCCGACATGATCTTCCGCATGTACACGCGCTGGGCCGACCAGCACGGCTATAAGCTCGCGATCATGGACCACCAGCCGGGCGAGGTCGCGGGCCTCAAATCCGCCATTCTCGAAATCAAGGGCGACAATGCCTATGGGTGGCTGAAGTCCGAAGGCGGCGTGCACCGCCTTGTGCGTATTTCTCCCTATGACGCGAACAAGAAGCGCCATACCAGTTTCTGCTCGGTCGCCGTGACGCCCGTCGTCGATGAAAACATCGACATCAAGATCGAGGACAAGGACCTGCGCGTGGATACCTATCGCTCCGGAGGCGCCGGTGGCCAGCACGTCAACAAGACGGAATCCGCCATCCGCCTGACGCACCTGCCCACCGGCATCGTCGTCGCCTGCCAGTCCGAGCGCTCACAGCACCAGAACCGCCATCATGCCATGCAGCTTTTGAAAGCGAAGCTCTATGACCGCGAAATAAAAATGCGCGACGCCGAAAAGCAACTGCGGGAAGACGCCAAGACCGACATCGCCTTCGGGCATCAGATCCGCTCCTACGTTTTGCATCCATACCAGATGGTGAAAGACCTGCGCACCGGCTACCAGACTTCGGATACCGGCGGCGTCCTCGATGGACATCTCGACGAATTCCTCCAGTCCAACCTGGCCCACAAGCTCACCGACAAGGGCGGCGCCGCGAAGGTGGCGTATGAGGATTTGGAGTAAGCGAAGCCGCGTGCGTCCGGAGCCTTCGAGATCGGGAACCATCCTTCTTTTCATACATAGGATTATCCAAAGGAAGGCATGTCATGAAAGGTCTATTACTCTGGCTTGTGGGTATTCCCCTGCCTATTATTATCCTTCTCTACCTCACGCACGTCATTCAGTGATGTGCAGCCTTTAAGAGTTGCCGTCACCGATAAGGAAACCCGCCTGCAGCAGGGCGGGTTTTCCTTTTCAGCGGGTCCGATTGACGTTCAATGCGTGGGAACGGCCGCCGCAACGGGCGGCGGCAGTGGCGGAGCAGGCGCGGCGGAGGACGGTCCCGGCGCCGCGGCTGCGGCTGTAGCTGCCGAAGCGGGGACTGCAGTAACGGGAAGAGCTGTGGGCGCGGCAGCTTCCGGCGTCGCGGCAGCCCGGCTTTGCGAGAACAGCCACTTCCATACCGCCATCGAATAGAAGCTCGAAGCATCGCACACGTGGCCGAGGTTGGGGAATTCATGGTAGGCCGCGTCGCCGCCCGAGGCCGAAATGATCTGGGAGAACATCATGCCATAAGAGGAAGGGATAAGCTGGTCCTGGCTGCCCTGCAGGATCAGTAGCGGCGTTTTCGCCAGCTTTTTGCGGTCGAGATAGCTCCATCTTCCACCGATCGCGACGCCGCCGGCGAAGAGGCCGGGATAACGCGCGAGCGCACCGTACACGCCGTCTGCCCCGATATCGCAGCCGACGATATACATCCGGTTCTCGTCGACGGGGTTGTATTTGGTGGCCGTCGCCAGCAAAGGGATAATATCGCGGATCGAGCGGCCGTCCTCGCCCGGCGCCGGCGGGGCGTTCGGATCGAGGTTCAGGTGCTCATCGCCCGACCAGGCGGCGGGCGCATCCCAGATATTCTCGGCGGGCGCCTGCGGGATCAGCAGGTAGGAAGGGTACACACGCTGCACTGCCGACATGCGCAGGTAAAGCGCGCCCCAATCCATGCCTTCCTTGTCATGCAGGACGACGACGATCGGCAGCTTCTGCGGCGGCTGGCCCGGAACGGGCTTGGGCGCGAAGAAATAGTAATAGACGATGCGCTTGAGCCCATCGTCATCCTCGATGATCGTCTTTTTCTTCGTGTAAAGCGCGGGCGAAGTGTATTGAGCGAAGGGCAGCGGATTGCGCGGCAGCTGCGCGACCGGCGGCCCGTGCACTGCCATCTGCCGCTCCAGGATCTTCTGGCTGCCGCCCTGGAAGACGAAATGCCGCACGCCGGGGAGCATGAAGGCCGATCCCGCGACGACCAGCACGATGCAGATGATGAGGACCTTCTGCCGGTGCTGTTTCTTCTCGTCCTCGCTCGCGTCCTTATCCGCGCGGAACAGCGGCTTCAGGAGCGCGAAGAAGGCGCCGAAGATCTCGCCAAGCGACGTCGCCATCGCTCCCAACATCTCGAAGATGATTTCCCAAAGCATTGAACGCCCCAACGCGCGCCCAAGCGGCGCGAGCCCCTATTCTCGTAAGTTAGAGCGAAGGGCACAAGGGGCGAGGCTTTCACATAAGCAAAAAGCCGGTCAACGTTTAGCTGAATTTCGGGCCGTACTTGAACTTGTCGTCGGGGCTCGGCGGGGGTTTGACGCCCTGTTCGCCGAAGTTCTTCTGCAGCGCTTCGTAAGAGACCACGCTCGCGCTGGCCGCAAGCGCGACGCCGGCCACGACCACGAGGGCCAGGGCCAGGCCGCCATTGTCCTTGGAATCGCCGCCCCAGCTTCCGCTGCTGCCGCCGCCACCGCCGCCGCCCGAGTTGCGGCCCATCCAGTACCAGAAGAACCAGTCGTCGTTATAGCCGTAGCTGTTGTAATAGGCCGAGGAGCCACCCGAATAGTTGTTGGCGTAATATTCCTTGAGGTCCTTGCGGCGTGAACGTCCCGCCGCGATGCCTGCCGCGCCCGCGCCAAAGGCGAGGGCGAGGGATCCGCCCGCCGGCAGCCAGGGGAGGTTGTCGGTTGGCTCTTTGTAATTCTCGGTCATCGTGACGCCGGCCTTGCTGTCCTCGTAATGCTTGTAATAGCCCTCGCCGATCTGGAAGCCGAAGGTATAGAACATCAGCGTTCCCGCCAGCGAGGCGAGCGCCGCGGCCTTGCCGAAAATGCCTTTCAGGCCGTTTTTCGGTTTCTGAACGAATTGCGCGTCCGGGCTTTTCACGTCAGGCGTATCGTCGTTGATGGATTTTGTCGCGAAGCCGTCCATTGAAATTCTCCCTTTATATTCGCCGTTCACACCGCCCGCCAGCTTATCCCCGGCTTAGGCCAAGTTATGGCAAATAAAATAACCGATTCTTCGCTCCTATGCAAACAGGATTTCAATTTTTCGGGAAAAAGCGCAGGATTCAACTTATCCACAGTAATCCATAATCCTAGTGTTTCACGCCATTTTCATAAACAAAATCATTGATTTACTGCACAAAAATCGTGCAAAAACTTCTGGTAAAAAAGTCGCGAATCCCTATTATGGGGAAAACCATTTTTAAAGACGTGAAGCGTCGATCGTATCGAACGAGGTAAGTGCATGCGCCGTTCCACATTGGCTGTCCTGACGACAGTCTCTCTTGCTGCTTTGGTCAGTGTCGCGACAAGGTCGGAGGCTGTACAATCTCCCTCGGTCATCCTGGGCGTCCTGAAGCCGGCGGAGGAGTGGAAAGTCGGCACCGTCAACGTCACGGGCGCCTCGTTCTGCGCGATGGTCAATAAATATGACAGCGGCGTGGGTCTTGCTTTCGCGCGCTCGCCGGAAGGATATGGCACCGTCGCGGTCGACCTGCACCAGAGCGTCTTCACGCAGAACAACACATATGATGTGCACCTCAAGATCGACGGCGGCGCCACGCGCAAGCTGCAGGGCCGCGCAACCTCGCCGCGCTCGCTCGTGATCCAGATCGGTCAGGACCAGGCGCTGTATGATGCGCTGAACGCCAACGGCACGATGGAAATTTCCATGAACGTGGCGGATGTTTCCTTCGCGCTTACTAAATTCTCCAGTTCGTTCAAGAGCCTGTCGAACTGTTCATCCAAGCTTGCAGCCAAGCAGCAGGCGTCCCGCGGTCCCAACGATGGACCGAAGGTTCCCGCCGTGAAGGTGCAGGAAGTCGAACAGGCTTCGCTTGCGCCCATCGACCGGGAAGTGCAGAAATTGAACGGCGGCGCGAAAACGCAGGTTGCCCAGGCGGACCAGGCCAACAGCCTCGATGCGCAGCTGGATGCCGCGGCGAACGCCAAGGTCCAGGCGACAAAAGACAAGATCGCCACGCTCGACCGGCAGCATGAAGATGTCACCCAGCAGATCAACGCCAGCCAGCAACAGGCGGCGCAGCTGCAGGAGCAAAAACAGCAGGTCGAGCGCAAGCTGCTCGCCTCGATCCACACGCAGACGCCGCCGGTGCCATCCGCCAATACCGGCGCGGTCGCCAAGCTCTGGGATGAGCAGCAGGCCGCCGCGGCCGCGCAGCGCAAGGCCGACGAGCTGACGCAGACCGAAAAACAGGCGCAGGTCGCGCAGGCCGCGACGCTGCAGCAGGCCGTCGCCACGAAGGACGCGCAAATCGCGACGATGGAAGATACCAAGGCCGCCGCCGCGCAGAAGACCGTCGCAGACGCGGGCGCGCAGCAGGCTGCCCTCGACAAGAAAACCGCCAAGCTGGAAAAACAGCGTGACGCCATCGCTGCCAAGGCCGACGCCGATACCGGCAACAAGGCGCTGCGGGCTTCGCTCGTCGCCAAGGAAGCGCAGCTCGCGGATATCGCCGCCCAGCGCACCGCCGAGCGCGACCAACTGACGCAGAAGCTCGCCACAACCGAGACCAGCTTCGAAGGCAAGATCGCGTCGCTGACCGCCGAGCGCGACTCCCTGCGTACCCAACTGGCTTCGGCGACCGCCGAAGTCGCGAAGTGGCAGCAGGCGGACGCTGCAGACCGCGCGCAGGCGAAAGAGTTCCAGACGAAACTCGCGCAATCGGATGAGATGCGCCATGGCCTCGAGACGCGCGTCGCTGAACTCAGCGCGCAAAAGGACAAACTCGCCGCCGCCGCCACGGAAACCATGACGAGCGGAAAAGAGGCTGCGGACGCCAAGGCTCAGCTCGACAGCGTGAAGCATGATGATGCCGCAAAAATCGCGTCCCTCGAAGCCCGCGTCGCCGAACTCAGCGCGCAGAAAGACAAGCTGACGGCGTCGGCCAGCACGGCTACCGCCGCAAGCGCCGTTGCCACCGCAGACAGCAAGGAACTCGCCGAGGCGAAAGCGGCGCTCGATAGCCTGAAGACGCAGGATGCGGCTCAACTCGCATCGGTGCAGGAAAAGCTCAGCGACAAATCGGCGCAGTTCGATGCGCTCAAGAGCCAGTTCGACGCGCTGAAAGCCGCCAATCCGAAACTCGCGCAGGAACACCAGCAGCTCACCGACCTGCTCGCGCAGAAACAATCCCAGATCGACAGCCTGCATGACAAGCTGGCCCAGATAGAATCCGACCGCGCGACCGAAGCCAGCAAGGCCGAAGTCGCGAAAGCCGATCTCGACGCCACGCGCCAGCAGCTGTCCGGCATGCGCAAGGGTCTCGTCGTCGTCGACGACAGCCGCGTGATCCCGGCGCAGCGCGACGCGCTTCCCGACGCCGCGCGGGCGCAAGCCGAACTGGCAAACCTGCGCAAGCAGAATGCCGAACTGACGAACCGCCTCGCGTCCGAGACGCAGCCCGCCGCCGGCGGAGACGACAAGGCGCAAGCCGAACTGGCCGCGCTCCGCCAGAAGAACGCCGAGCTGTCGCAACAGCTGGCGCTCGACGCCACTAAACCCGAAGGCGTGCCCGGTCCCGACGTGCAGAAGGCACAGGCCGAACTCGCCGCCGTGAAAGCGCAGAACGCGGACCTGGCGGCGAAACTCGCCGTCGCAACGCAGGCAACCGCGCAAAAATCGCCGGAAGCGGCGAAAGCGGGCGCCGAACTGGCCGAGCTGCGCGCGAAGAACGCCGAACTGACGAGCCGCCTCGCATCCGCCGCGCAGGCGCCCGCGAAGGATCCCGCCCTCGACAAGGCGAATACCGAGTTGGCCGATCTGCGCGCGAAGAACGCGGAGCTGATGAGCCGCCTTGCCTCCGCGACGCAGCCCGCCGCCGGGCCGGCGAAATCGCCCGAGCTCGACAAGATGCAGGCCGAACTCAGCGACCTCAAGTCGAAGAACGACGAGCTGACCGCGAAACTTTCGGCGGCGCAAGCCGCGGCGCAGGCGAAAACCGCCGCCGCTCCGGCAGCGGATGACAAGACCCTGGCCGAGCTCGACAAGCTTCGCAAGGACAACCTGGCGCTCAATCAGCGCCTCCTGACCATCGTCAACTCCGAGCCGCAGCCGCTCCCCTCGCATACGCCCGCAGCACAGGTGCAGGCGCGGATCGCCGCTAACCAGGACAAGCAGCGCGCGCAGGTGCAGGCGCAGCAGGCGGAAATCGCCTCGCTCGAAGCGCAGAAGCGCCTGCTCGAACAGCAGCTGTCCACCGGCCATGTCGAGGCGGCGCCCGTGCCTGCCGTCGCGCAGGCCGCGTTGCCGCCTACCGCGTCCGCCATGGCGAAGTTGCAGCCTGCTGCCGGCGATGCCGCCACCCCGTCTTTCGTGACGCCCCAGCATGCAACGGCGGCGGCCGCTCCGGCGGCGCCCGATGCGGCTGAAGCCGCCCCGGCAGCCGAAGCCGGCTTCGATGAAAACCGCGCCGCGGCGTTCCTCGATCGCATCATGGCCTACCATCATCCGGCCGGTGAGGAAGCGCCTGCACACGCGAAGCATGGGCTCGCCGATGAAGCGCCGGTTTTTGCCGATCCCAAGCCGCCGGCCGCGCCCGTCACACCCGTTGCGGAATATCATCCGCCGATCGTGTCGCAGCCCGTGCATGTCAGGGCGGAATATCGTCCGCCCGTGGTCGCTGCCGTACCGCACGTTGATCCGGTCATGACCGCCATGCCGGATGAAGACACTCCCGCTACAGCAGCTCCCGCGCCGGCACCGGTTCGCAGCCAGCCCACTGTCAGCCCCGCGCCGCAACTGGCCGCAGCCGCACAAGCGCCGGTCGCGAAACTCTGGGGTGATAGCAGCGCGCCTGTCTCGCTGGAAGGATTGCTCTCGGCGTCCGGCATCGACGCGCAGGTCAAGGCCGGCCAGTCGGCCAATATCCGCCAGTGGACCTCGGGCGGCATCAACGGCATGTACGAACAGCTGCCGCCCGGCGACTTCACCAGCCAGGCGCACCAGTATATCGAGCGTTACAGGCAGGACTGCCCGCACGGTCTCTCCGTCAATATGGGCCAGCCGCAGACGACCGCCGCAGGCACTTTCGCCGAGGCGAATGTGTCGTGCAGCATGGCGTCGAACGCCTACAGCACTTCCTTCGTGTTCGTGCAGGACTCGAAGAAGTTCGGTGCGATTCTCCACACCGGCTATCCGGCGGATTCGTCGAAGGTGCGCAACCTGGGCGACAATATTGCTTACGCACTGGGCAGCTCCGGCGGCCTGCTTGCGCCCTCGGCTGCCGTTCGCAAGGCGGAAGCCGATGTGCCGGCGTATCGCGTCCCGTCGTATCCGGCGGTGGAACCGTCGGCGAGCGGATCGGACGACGCGGCACCCGCGCAGCCCGTGCAGCACCACTTCAATATCCCGCAGGAAGTGAAGCCCGTCGGCAGCAGTCCGAATGACGGCCTCGATACGGTGGTCGTGCAGTAACGGCCTCGCGGGGAACTAAGACGTCGTGCCCGCGGAAGCTGGGATCTCGTTCCGCGATACCTGCAGGTTTCTCGCTATGGCGGGAATAACAATGGCAGGGCGGGTAGGTTGGGTGGCTGAAAACGAGGTAAGACCATGAAGAACAGAATTGTTTTCACCGCGCTTGCGCTTTTTCTCGGCGCTTCCGCCGCCTTCGCAGGCACTCCCGCGAACACGCCGACCGGCGACTGGATCATCGGCCCCATCAATGCCGCCTCCACCAGCGGCGTAGGCTACTGCTCGATGAAGAACGACTATCGCGACGGCAATACGCTGGTTTTCGCCCGCGACGCCGAAGGTTCGAACTCTCTCGCCATCGACTTCCACAAGAAAATTCTCCAGACGGGCGGGCAGTATAATGTCACGCTGCATCTCGGCCCCTTGCAGCGCCAGATGCTGGCTATCGCGGCGACGCCCAACGTCATCATCATCCAGATGGGCCTCGACCGCGACTTTTTCCTGTCGCTCGAGCGCCGGCCAAACCTGACTGTCGACTTCCAGACCTCGCAGATGAGCTTCGCGCTCCTGGGCACGAAGGACGGGCTGCAGGCGCTCACCTCTTGCGCGCAGGCGATTGGCTCCCGCCGCCATTTCGCCCAGGCGCGCGTGCCGGTCAAGGGCCCGGCGGCGGCCGATCTTGCCGCGACCGAACCCGCCGCGGGCGACATTCCGGTGATGCCCGCCGCGACCTTCCCGCAAGCGCCGCAGCGCGATGCGATCATCGAACCGGTCGATCCGTCCAAGCCCGTGTCCGCGGGCGCGACTTTCACCGGCAACCTCGGTGAGGATGCGGTGCAGGCGACGCTGCAGGACCAGATCGAGAAGCTTAAGGAAGAGAACCGCCAGTTGCTGCTTGAAAACCAGCGCGTGGCCCGGCAGATGCAGTCCGACAGCGGCCCTTCGATGGCCGCTGTTCCCGTTGAGCCGGTACAGTCGGAAACCATCGCGACGAAAGCCGCGCCGATGCTGCCCGTGCCGTCGCCCACGAAATTCACCGGCGGCGAGCAGCAAACTTCCGCCAGCAATGTGACCGCCGCGCTGGCCGCAGCTCAGGCCGGCATCCAACAGGCGCTCGAGGCGCAGCAGCAACAGGAAGAGCTATCGCGGAAGGAAGCCGATCTGGCCGCCGAAAATGCGCGGCTCAAGGCGTCGCTCCAGGCTGCGCAGGCGCAGGCCGACGAAGCGCGCCGTCAGGCCAGCATCGAGGCGGAGAATGCCAGGCTCAAAGCCGCTCTTGCCGCGGAACAGCAGGCCAAGCAGGCGGCCGAGGCCGCCGCCGCCGAGGCGCAGAGGCAAGCCGCCATCGCCGCAGAGAACGCGAAATTGCGGGCAGACCTCGCTGCCGCCGAGCAGGAACGCCAGCGCGCAGCCGCAGCAGTGCAGCATCCGACGGCGCCCAGCCCCGCCACCGCGACAGCTGAACTGCGCCGCCAGTCCGATATCAACGCCCGCCACGCCCAGATGGTCGCCGAAGCCCAGCGCGCGCTGAAAGATGCGCCGCCGGAAACCGCCACGCCGCCCGCGGCGCAAACCGCGCCTCAACAGGCATCCGCGCAGGACGCGCGCGTGCCGCTCCAGATCGTCGGGCCGCCCGACGACTTCATCAAGCAGTTGCTGACCCGCCAGCATGTGCTCGGCATGAACGATCCGCGTACGGGCGCTTACACATGGAATCTCGGCGGCGTGAATGGATCCGCCGAACAAAGGGATTTGAACGGCGGCATCACCGAGGCCGCGAATGCCTATGTGCAGGACCAGTCGCAACGCTGCCACGGCGACTTCGCCAAAAACCTGCATCCCGCGCGGGACGCAAGCGGCACGCAAATTGTCGAAGGCGAGCTTGCCTGCATGAACGGCGTCACCGACGCCGCCGCAGCGGTGCTGTTCGTCGCGCGCCAGGGCAAGCTCACGATCATCACTCACCAGGGACCGCCGAGCAGCATGGAAAAGGCGCTCTCCGACCGCGACGCCCTGGTCGCGGCGCTGGGCCTGTAACCTCGCTTTAACTCAAGGCTTCGGCGGCGTCTTCGTAACATCCGGCGCGGAAGCGGGTGCGGGCGCGGCGGTGTTCTTTTCCGCGTCCGGCTTCGCCGAGGCATTGAAGGCTTTTGCGATCTTCTTCCACAGCGCGATGCCGTCCTCGATCAGGCCGACGGGGGCCGCGGATGTGGACGGTTCGTCCTTTTCTTCGGCGATTTTTTGTTCGATCCGGGCGGCGGAATAACCGCCGGTAAGGTACAGCATTGGCCAAGCGACTATATTCGCCGCCACGCAGAGCGCAAGCGCCGCTGTTGGCGCGGCGAACGATGCGATCGCCCAGGCTGCGGTCAGTCCCGCGAGCGCCGCCAGCCCTATAACGGCCGGCTTCTTCATTTCTTTCGCGCGGCGCTGCGCACGGGCCAGGAAGTCGCCGGATATCGCGTCCTTGATCGCATCGGTGAGGCCCAGCTGTCGACCGAGGAAATGCGCGGAGGGGATCATGGCGATCTGGAAGAGGACGATGCCGGCCGCCACCGCGACCGGGGCAAATGCGGCTGGCAGCGCGGTGCCGACGAGAATCAGCGCGGCACCGCCGGCGACTCCCGAAAAATTGAGACGCACCCGCTTGCGCAGCGACTGTTGCTCGGTCTCGAGCTTCGAAATCCATTCAGCTTGTTTGGTGTCTTGTGTTTCCGTGGTCATGTCACAACCCTCCCTGGGTTTGCTGGAGAGCTTTTCAGGAGAATGGCCGCGATGCGGTGAAAGGGGGAGCGCGCACCGGGCAAGAACAACCGTGAAAAACTCAGAGATTCATGGTTGTTTTGCAGATCGGCGCGATCGGGCGGGGAGGGAAACCTTAAACACGCCCCGCCGTAAAAAACCCACTGCTTGAGGCCACTATCTGCCGATTCTGGAAATATGTCAAATAAGAGGATGCAAATCCCGGTCTATCCTATTGGAATAACGAGACGAAATTTCTGGCCCGGAAAGGTGCGCTAATTCTTCTGCCGCTTGTAATAGCGCATGCAGGCGTCCAGCAGCGCATCGCGCAGCTCGCGACCGAGCTTGCCGCCGTCGCCCTTAATCTGCGAGCCGAGCACCGCGTTGATCGCGAACTTGTGATGGACGACGATATCCATCACGTCTTTGTCGACATCGGGAACGGTTTCGAGAAAGTTCACCAGGATTTCGCCGATCTGCGAAATCAGCGGGTAGTGAAACATCGTCCCCTGCGCCTTGAGCTGCATGGCGGGGTAGAGCATGGCCTTGATCGCTTCTTCGCCCTTGGTCGCGCCCGATTTGGCGTCCGCGATGGCTTCATGAAGCACATCCACAAGCATAAGGGCCATCGGCTTGAAATCTATGGTGTTGTTCTCTAGCAACTCTTGCGCCTTGCTGAGCACGGCGTCATCCAGGCCGCCCGTGCCGACCTTCGTCTTGAGGCGGTTCGGCGGCACGACGATTTCAGCGTTCCGGACTTTCTTCTGGTCCTGAAAGGTCTGGCTGACAGAGGGATCGCGGGCTTCGGTTTCCATGGCCGGTTACCACTCTTCCATCTTGATATCGGTCTCGCCGGTGCCGCCCTGTTCCTTGCGGCGCTGGATCTCCTTGGCCTTCTGCAGGGCGGTCGAGATGGTGACCTGCGTGACCGGACGCGGCGGTTCGACGATCGCCTTGGGCTCCGGCTGGTCGGGCGAGCGGCGCTCGGGTCCTTTGTAATCGTCCTCGCGCGGCCCACGGCGACGGTCGGGACCGAAGTAATGTTCGGAGCGCACGAAGTGGCGCGGCTTTTCAATCAGTTGTTCAATTTTTTGATACAAAGCCTTGGCAGTATAGGGTTTTACCAGGAATTCCGTGATGCCGCTGTCGCGCGCCTGCAGCACGCGCTTCTTCTGGCTGTAGCCGGTCATAAGGACGATCGGCGTGAAGGGGTTGGGGCTCTTCTCGTCGGTGCGGATGCGCTTGGACAGCTCGAGCCCGTTCTTGGGATCGTCGAGCCAGTCGATGATGACGAGGTCGGGGTTGACGCGGCAGAAGGTTTCGAAACCTTCCTCGTACCCATAGGCGGAATAGACCTGGTTCACGCCGAAGGCGACAAGGACGGATTTCGTTAAATCGAACATCGCCTTCGTGCTTTCGACGACGAGAACGGTGATGTTGCGGAACTGGTAACTCATTAGGTGGAAATCTATGTCATAAATACTTGTTTTTGAGCGCCGCTTCTTCGAGAAGTAGTCCTTCAGCCATTGAAATTCAAGCTGATTCACGCCTTCCGGAAGCCCTCTAATCATGCTAAAACAAAAGTAGTACAGAATTCGTTAAACGAAGCAGTAAGAATCCGTTAAGAGACCGAAAATGGCAGGCCATTCACAGTTTAAGAACATCATGCACCGCAAGGGTGCGCAGGACAAAAAGAAGGCGAAAATCTTCAACAAGCTCGCCCGCGAGATCACCGTTGCCGCGAAAAGCGGCCAGCCGGACCCCGACGCGAATCCGCGTTTACGTAACGCGATCGCGGCGGCCCGCAAGGAAAACATGCCGAATTCGCGCATCAAAAGCGCGATCGATCAGGCCAAGCCCGGCGCCGATATGGGGAACTACGACAACGTGCGCTATGAGGGCCGCGGTCCCGCCGGCGTCGCGCTTATTGTCGAAGCGCTGACCGATAACCGCAACCGCACCGCGGGCGAGGTGAGAGCGGCTTTCGCCAAGAACGAAGGCACACTGGGTGAAACGAACTCGGTCGCCTTCATGTTCGCCAGGATCGGCTCCGTCGTTTTCCCGGCCTCGGTCGCATCTTCCGATGCGATGTTCGAAGCCGCGGTGGAAGCGGGCGCTGAGAACGTGGAAACAACCAAGGACGGCCACGAGGTCACGACCAAGCCCGAAGACTTCATCGCCGTGAGAGAAGCGCTCGAAAAGAAATTCGGCACGCCCGAGACCGCCGGCGTCATTTGGAAACCGAATATGACCGTCGCGGTCACCCAGGACCAGGCCAAGACGCTCCTCGAACTGATCGAGGCGCTGGAAGATTCCGACGATGTGCAGAACGTCTTCGCCAACTTCGAAGTCGACGACGCCGTCATGGAAAGGCTGGCGTCGTGAACCTTCGCCCTGCAAGCTCATTTGCACGGAGTTACGGAGTTACGGAGATGGCGCTCCTTTCGTCCCACCCCGACGAAAGTCGGGGTCCAGTTCATACAACTTCTATCTCTTCTATTGCGCGCTTCGCGCGCAGTCATGAGGCAGAAGTCAATATACTGGACCCCGACTTTCGTCGGGGTGGCGCATATATGTGCCTCCGTAACTCCGTAGCTCCGTGCGAATTCCCGATGGTGCAGACATGAGAATCTTCGGCATCGATCCGGGGCTGCAGAGGACGGGCTGGGGAGTGATCGACGTCGTTGGCAACCGCCTCGTGCATGTCGCGCACGGTGTCATCAAGACAGATGCGAAGGAAGAAACGGCCCAGCGGCTGTTCACCATCTTCCGCGATCTTTCCGCGATGATCGTCCAGTGGAAGCCCACGCATGCCGCGATCGAGGAAACTTTCGTCAACCAGAACCCGGCCTCGGCTCTTAAACTCGGCCTCGCGCGCGGCGTCGGCATGATGGCGCCCGCCAACCTGGGCCTCAGTGTTGCCGAATATCCCGCTAATCTCGTCAAGAAATCGGTGGTCGGCGCGGGCCATGCAGAGAAGAGCCAGGTCCAGATGATGATCAAGGTCCTCCTCGCGACCGAAGCGGTGGCGGATGCCGCGGATGCTTTGGCGGTAGCCATATGTCATGCACATCACGGCGCCACGAAAGAGAAGCTTGGCGGCGTGATGGCGGGAGGGGTGCGGTGAATTTTTATTTGTCATTCCGAATGACATGATGGGGGAGGAAGAATGATCGCAAAACTCACCGGCATTATCGATTCCACCAGCCAGAACAGCGCCATCGTCGATGTGAACGGCGTGGGCTATCTCGTGCATGCCTCCAACCGCACGCTGTCGCGCATCGGCGCGAAAGGCGCGCATGTGAGCCTGATGATCGAGACCATCGTGCGCGAAGACGCGTTTCTGCTCTACGGCTTCGCTGATGCGGCGGAGAAAGAATGGTTCCAGATCCTCTGCACCGTGCAGGGCGTTGGGCCCAAGGCGGCGCAGGCGATCCTGAGCGCCGTGTCGCCCGAGCAACTGCCGCTCATCATCGCGTCGCAGGACAAGACGGCCTTGCGCCAGGCCGAGGGCGTGGGCGACAAACTCGCCACGCGCATCGTGACCGAGTTGAAGGAAAAAGCCGGCAAGATGGCGCTGGGCGCCGCGGCGCAGCAGAAAGTATCCGACGTCCGCGCCAAGGCCGTCAAGGGCGGCGTGGTCGAAGTGCCGAAGTCCGCCAGCAATGATGCGGTCTCGGCCCTCATCAACCTCGGCTACGGCCGCGCGGAAGCCTTCGGCGCCGTCGCCAACGTGGTGCGCGACCGCGGCGAGGATACGCCGTTGGGCGACCTTATTCGCGAGAGCCTGAAGGAGTTGAGCGCGTGAAAACTGACATGCGGGAATTCGCACGGAGTTACGGAGATACGGAGGCACATATATGCGCCTCCCCGACGAAAGTCGGGGTCCAGTATATTGACTTCTGCCTCATGACTGCGCGCGAAGCGCGCAATAGAAGAGATAGAAGTTGTATGAACTGGACCCCGACGTTCGTCGGGGTGGTGCGAGGGGGACATCCTCTCCGTACCTCCGTAACTCCGTGCGAATTCCTCGTCGCAGAATTTATGCAAGGGGCCGCCGCATGACCTTGGCCACTAAACCCCAGCGCGACATCGCGCCGGAACACCAGATGGTGAAGGACGCGGACGAGCAGTCGATCCGCCCTCTTTCCTTAAACGAATTCATCGGCCAGAAGAAAACCCGCGAGAACCTGAAGGTTTTTATCGACGCCGCCAAGTCGCGCCAGGAGCCGCTCGACCATGTGTTGCTGTTCGGGCCGCCGGGCTTGGGCAAGACAACGCTGGCGCAGATCATCGCGAAAGAACTCAACGTCGGCTTTCGCGCGACCTCCGGCCCCGTCATTTCGAAGGCGGGCGACCTTGCCGCGATCCTGACCAACCTGCAGCCCAATGACGTGCTGTTCATCGACGAAATTCACCGCCTCAATGCGGCGGTCGAAGAAATCCTCTATCCCGCGATGGAAGACCGCCAGCTCGACCTGATCATCGGCGAGGG
The DNA here is from genome assembly GCA_025934695.1 of Alphaproteobacteria bacterium. Classification (GTDB taxonomy): domain Bacteria; phylum Pseudomonadota; class Alphaproteobacteria; order Micavibrionales; family UBA2020; genus JAPWJZ01. Next base: position 529,354 of record JAICWS010000001.1, on the reverse strand, counting down.
GCCGGCCGCGCGCTCGGTGCGCATCGACCTGCCGCCGTTCACGCTGGTCGCGGCGACGACGCGCTCGGGCCTCATCACGCGCCCGCTGCGTGAGCGTTTCGGGATTCCCTTGCGCCTGGAATTCTATGCGCCGGAAGAACTCGCCCAGATCGTTGCGCGCGGCAGCAAAATCGTCGGCATGGATATCACGCCCGAAGGCGCCTTCGAAATCGCAAAGCGTTCGCGCGGGACGCCGCGCATCGCCGGACGCCTGACGCGCCGCGTGCGCGACTTCGCCCATGTCGATGGCGGGAAGAAGGTGGACGCGAAAGCCGCTGACGCCGCGCTGCTGAAACTCGAGGTCGACGCGCAGGGGCTCGATTCCATGGACCGCAAATACATGCGCTGCATCGCCGAGAATTACGGCGGCGGTCCGGTCGGCATCGAGACGATCGCTGCCGCGCTGTCCGAGCAGCGCGACGTGCTCGAGGAAACGATTGAGCCATACCTGCTGCAATGCGGTCTCATCGTCCGCACCCCGCGCGGGCGCATGATCTCCGACGCCGGCTTCAAATACCTCGGACTGCCGCTGCCGGGCAACCTCAAGGACCGCCAGCTGGCGCTGATGGTCGATCTGCCGGACACGGGCGATATTTCCTGATTTTTGTCTGCAGAATGAGAAATCCCCACGCAGATAATCGCGGTGGAGTCCCTCTCCCGCGCTAGCGGGAGAGGTTAGGAGAGGGGCTTAACCGAGGTTGTTCTCTCTCCTTCGGCTGATGAAGAGAGATTTGTCCGCTCCATCGATCTCCGTTATTGAATTACCACCGCTAAGCCCCTCTCCCTAACCCTCTCCCGCTGAATCGCGGGAGAGGGAATCAGAGCGCTATTCTTTCGTTTCCTTTGATAAAAACGCAGTAAATTCAAGCATCTGCTGCAATAACTTTGCATATATCCTACTATTTCGATAAGATATATCGTGAATCAAGCAACAGCAGGAAAAACGAAAGCATGGCTGAGAGTTTTCCGTCCGCATATGTCGACCCGAAGACCGGCGAGGTCAGGCGGCTGGGCAACATCTGGGATGTGGTCGAGAGCGACGGGCTGCTCAAGGCGGCCGATTATGCGCTGACCTTCGGCAAAATGGCCGTGCTTGCGCCGTTCATGGGCGTGGCGGCCATCGTGGCGCCGGTCGCGGCTCTGATCTATGAGCGCGCGAAATACAACCGGGCCTTCAACCATATCGTCGATCACAGCTTTTACGAGACGAAGGAGGAGGGCGAGCAATACGACATGACGAAGCCGTCGGGCCAGGCGAAGTTCGATCATCATTTCGGCGATATCCAGCCGACCTTCGGGCAGGATTACCTGAAGATGGTGAAAATGGCGGGCCTGAAGGAAGTGCCGGCCATCATCGTGCGCGAGAATATGTTCGACGGCTGGGGCCCGTTCCGCAAGCCCAGCGAATATAATGCCGGCGCAATTTCGCGCACCGACGGCACGCATTCCAGCATCGAGATCGGGCAGGGCGTTATCGAACAGATGACGCCGGGCGAGCTGCGCGCCATCATCGGCCACGAAATCACCCACCTCGCGCTCGGCCACACGAAAGACCGCTTTGCCTGGATGTCGCGGCGGCCCGTCAATCGCTGGCTGAACGGCATGCTGATCGCGGGCGCGGCGCTGAGCCTCATTCCGGGCTTTCCCCTGGCGCTGCCGGTGCTGCCCGCGCTGGCGCTGGCCGGCGTGTCGATGCTCACCGGGAAATGCCTCGAGTCCATCAATTCGCGCCGCCGCGAGGAGCTGTGCGACCGCGGCGCGGCCATTCTCTGCGGCGGCACGAAAGACCTCGCCTCGGGCCTCGAAAAACTGAAGACCATCGGCCGCAAGGCGCTGGAGCAGCAGGTCGAGGCGGCCAATGAGCGGTCTATCCGGTTCGGACGAAACAGGGGCCAATTGAGGATCAAGGAACCGGGCGCCTGGGATCGCTTCAAGAACGGCGACCACCCATCCAACGAGCGCCGCGAGAAGCTTTTGAATGCGTTCGAGCAGAAATACCATTCCTTCTGCGAGCACCAGCGCGCGCTGTTCCAGCAGAGCTTCAATCGCGCTGCGCGGCGCCCTGCCATGGCCTCGCGCCAGCCGGACAACGATCCGCTGAGCCAGATCTTCGGTTCCTACGGCCGAGGCAGGCATAAGCCCGCCGTCATCATCCTGCATCGCCCGGGGTATGGGGCCGGGTACTAGGCCTTTCTCCATTTGACAAAGCGGCCTTGCCTGCTACGGTCGCAGGAGAACGACGAATGGACACGAATAAACACGAATGAGTGTTCATTCCACCCCGGCGAAAGCCGGGGTCCAGTTTATTCACTTTCTACCTCGTTAATAGCGCGTTCGCGCGCAGGTCATGAGGTAGAAGTTTTATAAACTGGATACCGGCTTCCGCGGGTATGGGAGTTCATTCGTGTAGTTCGTGTCCATTCGTGGTTCCCTTATCCAGCCCAAGGACAAGCGATGCACGCTGTTCATTCCCTTCCCATCCGCGTCTATTACGAGGATACCGATGCCGGGGGCATCGTTTATCATGCGAGCTACCTGCGCTTCGCCGAGCGGGGGCGGACGGAGATGCTGAGGGACGCGGGCTTCGAGCATGCCGGAATCCTCAAAACCCAAGGCATCGCATTTACCGTAATTTCGATGCGGATCGATTTTAAGTCCCCGGCCAGACTTGATGACCTTCTGATCGTCAAAACTTCCATGAAGGAGGTCAAGGGCGCGTCGATGGAGATGGAGCAGCGGATTTTCCGCGGCGAGACCCTTTTGGTGGATATGGCCGTTAAAATCGCCTGTATTGATAAGAACGGGAAAGCTGCTAGATTACCAGAAGCGGTCAGGGATTTGTTTAAAGCGGCTTGATTTAAATACATAATATTCCTCATCGTCATCCCGGCGTAAGCCGGGATCCAGCGCCGCCGAGAGGCGGCCTATATGAATCATAAAGGCGCTTCGCGCGACTGGACCCCGGCTTTCGCCGGGTGGGTTTGCGGCGGGGCCGACAGAAAACAGGACGAACGATGGATCCCATCCAGTCAACCCAACTTGCCGGCAGCGTCGCCCACCATGATTTCAGCGTCTGGGGCCTGTTCATCCAGGCCGACCTGGTCGTGAAAACGGTGCTGATGATTTTGACCGCCGCCTCCGTCTGGAGCTGGGCGATCATCATCGACAAGTGGATGACCTTGAGCGGCGTCGATTCCAAGGCGGACAAGTTCGAAAGCTCCTTCTGGTCCGGCGAGGCGCTGGACAAGCTTCACAAGCGCATCTCCGCCAAGCAGCGCGACCCGATGGCGAAGACCTTCTGCGTGGGCATGGACGAGTGGAAACTCTCCGTTGAAAACGCGTCCAACTTCGACGGTGAAATGCGCGCGGGCGTCGGCCAGCGCATCGACCGCGCGATGGCGACCTCGATCAACCGCGAGGTGAGCTCGCTCGAGCGTTACATGACGTTCCTCGCGACCGTCGGCTCGACCGCGCCCTTCATCGGCCTGTTCGGCACGGTCTGGGGCATCATGAACAGCTTCTCGGCCATCGCGGGCTCGCAGAACACGAGCCTCGCCGTCGTGGCACCTGGCATTGCGGAGGCGCTGTTCGCCACCGCCATCGGCCTCGTGGCCGCCATACCATCGGTTGTCGCCTATAACAAATTCAACACCGACCTGGGCCGCTACGAAAACCGGCTCGATGCCTTCGCCGCCGACTTCAGCGCCATTCTCAGCCGCCATCTCGAGCAGCGCAGCGGGGGGCATCACTGATGGGCGCCGCGATCACAGGGCGCCACAAGCGTCGCGGGCGCGCGGTGATGGCCGACATCAACGTCACGCCACTCGTCGACGTGATGCTCGTCCTCCTCGTCATCTTCATGGTGACGGCGCCGCTTTTGACCGCGGGAGTTTCACTGAACCTGCCAAAGGCGCATGCCAATGCCATCAGCCAGCAAGACAACAAGCCGCTGGAAATTTCGCTTGATTCAAAGGGCGATATCTTCATCGGCGACAAGCGCATGACGCTGGATGAATTGAGCGACAAGCTGCAGGCTATCGCGCAGGGCGGTACCGAAGATAACAGCGGCAAGAACGACCAGCGCGTCTACATCAAGGCCGATTCCAAGCTCGACTACGGCAAGGTCATGGTCGTCATGGCCACGATCAATACGGCCGGCTTCACCAAGATCGCCCTCGTCACCGACCCCACGATGAGGAAGGACTGACTTGGCCTATGCCTTCGGTAAAGACATGCGCAGGAGTTCGATAGCCACATCCGCGATGCTGCATGCCGCCGCGCTGATCCTGATCACGGTCAGCTTCCCCTGGCTGCATCACAAGTATGACGAGACGCCTCAGCCAATGTCGGTCGAGCTTGTCACCGTCGCCGACATGGCGCAGACGACCAAGGTCGCGCCGCAGCCCAAAAAAGAACCAGCCAAGCCGCCCGAGCCCGAGAAGAAGGTCGAGCCCAAAAAGCCGCCGCCCGCGCCGACGAATAAATCCGTCCAGCCGAACACGCCTGTCATCAAGCCGCCCGAGAAGACCGAGGAAACGAAAGAAGACCAAAAACCGGTCTTCGACGAGAACGCGATTCCGAAAAAGCCGCCGAAGAAGGTCGAGAAAAAGCCAGATGAGAAGAAGGTCGAGCCCAAGAAGGAGGATTTCTCGACACTGCTGAAAAACCTTGCGGAGACCAAGACGCAGCAGGCGCCGCCCACGCCGGTGCAGCCGGCCGCGAAGGTCGCCAGCAACGACGGCCAGCCGCTTCCCCTGGGCCAGCGCATGACGATGATGGAAACGGACGCCCTGCGTCACCAGCTGGCCGGATGCTGGAGCCTGCCCGCCGGCGCCAAGGATGCCGACACGACGACAGTGGATATTTATATGGTTATTAACGAGGACCGCACTCTGCAATCCGCCCAGATCGTCGACCAGGCCCGCTATAACAGCGACAGCTTCTATGCCGCCATGGCCGACAGCGCCTTGCGCGCCGTCCGCAACCCAAATTGCTCGCCTTTTGACCTGCCGCCTGATAAATATGAATCCTGGAAAACGATGACCGTGACGTTTGATCCGAGTCAGATGTTTTAGTTTTTTTCCCACCGCGCGGTGGGACTCCTTCTCCCGCGATAGCGGGAGAAGGCGGGGGATGAGGGGCTTAGCGGTCTTGAACGTTTAAGACTGTTAAGCCCCTCACCCTAACCCTCTCCCGCTATCGCGGGAGAGGGAACAAGAGATCAAGAATGAGGACGCCGATGAAAAAAATTTCCCTGTTGTTCTTCGCCCTGATGCTGGCCTGCATGGCCGCCGCGCCGCAATCGGCGCTTGCCCAGGGACTGCATATCACGGTCGATCAAGGCAACATGCAGCCCGTGCCCATCGCCATCCCGAACTTCATGGGACATACGCCGGCGGACAACGACCTCGGCGCGCGCATGGTGTCGGTGATCTCGAACAACCTCGGCCACACCGGCCTGTTCAAGGTGCTCGATCCGCGCGCCTTCATCCAGGATTCCGCTTCCGCCGCGCAGCATCCGAACTTTGGCGAATGGCGCTCGACGAACGCACAGGCGCTGGTGACGGGGCAGGTGACGCATACGGCAGACGGCCGCACGCGCGTCGAATTCCGCCTGTGGGACGTTTTCGCGCAGCAGCAGATGGTCGGCACGGCCTATATGACGACGCCCACCAACTGGCGCCGCATCGCGCATATCATCTCGGACGTTATTTATAAACGTATCACCGGCGAGGAGGGCTATTTCGACAGCCGCATCGTCTATATCTCTGAAACCGGCCCGGCCAACATGCGCACCAAGCGCCTCGCCATCATGGACCAGGACGGCGCGAACCACCGCTTCCTGACCGACGGCCGCGCCCTCGTGCTGACGCCGCGTTTTTCGCCGACGCGCCAGCAGATAACCTACATGGCCTATTACAACAACCGCCCGCGCGTTTACATTTATGACATCGACAGTGGCGCGCAGCATGTGCTGGGTGACTTCCCGGGCATGACGTTTGCGCCAAGATTCTCGCCCGACGGCAACAAGGTGGTCATGAGCTTGTCCAAGGGCGGCAACTCGGACATCTACACGATGGATATCCGCTCGCACGGGACTGCGCGCCTGACCAATGATCCTTCCATCAACACCTCGCCCTCCTATGCGCCTGACGGCCGCCAGATCGCGTTCGAATCCGACCGCAGCGGCAAGCAGGAAATCTACATCATGAATGCCGACGGCTCGAACCAGCACCGCATCACCTTCGGCGAAGGCCGCTATGGCAACCCCGTCTGGTCGCCGCGCGGCGATCTGATCGCTTTCACGAAGATCTCGGGCGGGCAGTTCTATATCGGCGTCATCCATCCCGACGGTCATGGCGAGCGCGAAATCGTCTCGGCCTTCCACGTCGAGGGCCCGACCTGGTCGCCCAACGGCCGCGTCCTTGCCTACTTCAAGGAACTGCCGACCGGCATGCGCCGCACCGAACGCACGGCCAGCATCTACTCCATCGACCTGACGGGCTACAACGAGCAGCGCATCCCGACGCCGCTCGACGGTTCGGACCCGGCCTGGTCGCCGCTGAATACGCAGTAAAATCCCGTGCTCGTCATTCCTGCACAAGCGGCCACTCGTCCGCCGAAGCTTTAGCGCAGGCGGGGAATCCAATGCCGTTGCTATAAGGATGGCTGAAGCGGGCGTTCCAGCGCGGCTAGCAGCTCTGAAGCCCATTCGTGCGAAGTACCGAAGTTACGAAGAGGTTTTCGCCGGGATGGGCAAGTAGATACACGCTTCGTAACTTCGTTACTTCGCGCGAATGAGCTTATAAATTGAACCCAACAACACCGGACCCACCGCACCAATTGTGTAAACTTTTTTAACGCGGAGACCCCGAGGTCTCTGAGCTTATCCTTTCAACGCGCTGTTCTAGCGGAAATATCGCTGTTAATAACAGTCATTTCCGCCTGCGCAGGAATGACAAGTCTCATTGCCGCAATAACTCACTTCATCTTGAGTCGAAGCTGCGGCAGTACGACGATGCCGGAATTCTGTACGGCGGGGGCGGCAACGGGAGTAGCAGGCGCGGCGGGCACCGTGAGCGGCATGTTCGCCGACTGGGGTGGTGGGGTAGGGCGCGTCCCTGGGCGGCCGGGCCTGGTCAGCCCGGGATCGGGAAAGTCGATCTTCCAGGAAAGGCTGCTGCTGGGTTCGATTGCGCTATCCTTAAAGGGCCGCGTAGGATCGAGGTCCACCTTGATGCCGAAGTCGCTGCCACCCGTGACGTAAATCCGAAGCCGGATGTCCATCTTGGGATCGGCGCAGGCGTCGCGCAGCTTGCGGAAGCCGGGAATATCCTCGAAAAATCTGGGCGTGATGTCTGTGCTTGCAAGCCCCTTCGTACGCCAGATCCATTTTTCGGTCTTGCGCTTCTGGAACCAGTTCGGCTCCTTGCCCTTGGCCTTGCGCGCGGCGATGCCTTGCACCGCGCCGGCGAAGCCATTGGCCATTTTCTCCATTGTGCGGCTCAGTCTGGCCTTGCTGGCGTTGCGGGTAGCCTGCTGGAAGTCAGCCTGTGATTTCTCGAACTGCGATGAAAGGCTCATTGGAATTTCTCTTTGAAATCTAATCAGCGACTATATCAATAGGTCAATATTATGTCAAATAAAAACTTGAGGAAATATTAAAATTCAATAAACTTACCGCCGCGGGTCATTGCCCCAGGGATCCTGCCGGTTGCGCAGCCGGGCGCGCAAGGAGCGGTTATAGGCGGCGCGCGCCTGCGGCTGGCGCAGCGGCTCGTCGCGGTCCTTGCGCAGCAGGCCGGCGCAGAGGAGGCCCATGGCAAAACCTGTCACATGGGCCCAGACAGCGACATTGTCGTAATTGGTGCCATAGTCGTGAACGGCCTCGGCGACCTGCGCCACGAAATAAAGGCCGACGACAAGGCGCGCGGGGACCGAGAAAATGCCCCACCAGAAAATCAGAATCATGTAAAAGAAGTTGATGCGCGCCTTGGGGAAGTAATACATATAGGCGCCCGCGACCGCCATGATCGCGCCGCTCGCCCCGATGTCGCCCATGAAATTGCTGTAGGTGACAAAGATCAGCTCGCCGCACTGCGACACGATCCCGGCGACGAGGAAGAACAGCAGGTAGCGCACATGGCCCATCGCATATTCGACATTGTCGCCCAGCATGTAGAGGACGAGCAGGTTGCCGAACAGGTGCGCGAGGCCGCCGTGCAGGAAGGTCGAGGCCAATATCTGCACCAGCGCCATATTGTCGACATGCATGAGGTATTTGCCGAGCTTGACCGCGCGGTCCGCGAAGCCCATGCGAAGGTAATTGTCGCCGAGGATGCGCGGATCGAACGACCAACGTTCGATGAAAGCCTGCAGCCCGTTCACCCCGTAATTCGCGAACTGGTACACCTCTATCCCGAAGGCGACGAGGCAGACGAAGATCAGCCCCCAATGGACGAAATCCTGGTAGTGGTACCCGTATCCTTCGTCATTGTCGTCGGAAACGGGAATGAGAAGCATCGGCCTAGCGTCCCTTTTTCCCGCTGAACCGCTTGGCGAGCGGGGTGAATTCCTCGATCACGCGCCGGTAGATGTCGCGCTTGAAGGGCACGACGTAATCGAGCAGGTCCGAGAGGGGCACCCATTTCCAGCGGCTGAATTCCGGGTGCTTGAATGCCTTGAGGTCGATGTCGCTGTCGTCGCCCAGGAATTCGAGCGCGATCCATTTCTGCCGCTGGCCGCGGTATTTGCCGTCCCACAGCTTTTTCGCCGTTTTCTCGGGGATGTCGTAGGTCAGCCAGCCGTCCATCGCGGCGATGATGCGGGCGTCGCGCGAGCCGATTTCTTCTTCCATCTCGCGGAAGACGGCGACGTCGGGATCCTCGTCCTCGTCGATGCCGCCCTGGGGCATCTGCCAGGCGCCGGGATTGTCGAGGCGCTCGCCCACGAAGACCTGGCCGTGCCGGTTGAACAGCACGATGCCGACGCCGGGCCGGTATTCGCCCGCACTTGCCGCGTCGTTATTTTTGCTGGGACTGGTGGAGTTCGGCGTCCGGCGGGGGCTGGTCTGGCGGTTGCTGGGCGGCGGCCGCTTTGTCATGCTGCACCTTCGTGTTCAATACGGCTTTAAGCGGTACCAGCTTGACCCCGCGGCGGTCAAGGCCCTCGGCCCAGTCTTTCAGGATGTTGAAAGTGACGGGGTAGGGCTGCGCGATGCCGACGGCATAGCCGCGCTTGCGCGCCAATGTTTCGAGGTCGAGCAGCTGCTTCTTGATGGCGGCTTCGGTCGCGCTCGCGTCGATGACCATGTCGCCCGCGAGATAAGGCATGCCGGCCGCCTTCGCGGTGTCGGCGGCGACGGCCTTGCCGCCGGTCACCGGGACTTCAACGAAAATGTCGTTCTTGCTTTTCAGCGCGTCGAAGACGGGGCGCGTGTTGCGGTCGTCGCTCAGGAAGCCAGAGCCCATGAAATTCATCGCGCCGACGGTGCCCGCCGATTTGTCGAGCACCCAGCCGAGCCGCGCGCTGTTGTCCTTTTCAGACAGGCGCGAGAGCAGCGCCTGCGGGCCTGGATCGTTGCGGGGATAATCCGCGGGCTCCATGGGAACGAGGATCAGGCTATCGCGGCGTGCGTCCTGCGCCTTGCGCAGCCAGTCGTCCAGTTTCTGCGCATAAGGCGAGAAGGCGAGCGCGACCGCGGGCGGCAGGTCGTCGAGGGCACGCGCGGTCGCGGTCTCCGACAGGCCGGCGTCGGTCATGACGATGGAGACATAGCCCTGTCCTTCGCCGGGGGCTGGGACGCTCCAGTCCTCGCTCGCGGCGGTGGTATTGGCGCCCGGATAGACGGTGTGGATGTCGGCGCTGGCGTTGGGCACGCGGCTGTTCCAGGCATGCGTTGCCCGGTCGGCGCGGGCGTAGATCAGTCCGGCCGCGAACACGGCGACCAGCGCGTAACAAAGGACGGCCCGTTTGAAGCTTCGTTTATGCTCCGGCGGATATGATGACCATCCCATGATGCCGTTGGCGCGTCCTTACTTCTTGTCGGGTGCGGGTGCCTTGTCCTTGTCCTTGTCCGTGGCAGGAGCGGAAACGGGTGCGGGCGCCGCGGTTTCGGGCGCGGTATCCGCGGGCTTGACTGCCGCCGTGGTGTCGCCCGTGACCTTGTAGATCGAGATGCCTTCAAGGAGGTCGATTGCGCGCATCAGCTGGTAATCGTCCTTGCTCTCGTCCTTCTTCTTCGCGTCCTTGTCCTTGGCGTCGCCCTTGTCGTCCTTCTTGTCGGACGTTGGAGAAGCGTCGGGCGATTCCTTTTTGTCCTTGCCGGTGTCGGGCGCCAGCGAGGGGGTCTCGACATCGTCGTCGCCGCCCGCGCTATTGTCCTTATCCTTGTCCTTATTGTCGGCGTCAGGATTTTTCAGGGCGCCTTTCAGGTCGGCTTCGTGGATCTCGCCGAAGTTGTCCTTCTCGGCAATGACCTTGCCGCGTTCGACCGGGATGTCGGGCGTGATGCCCTTGGCCTGGATCGAACGGCCTGACGGCGTGTAATAACGCGCGGTCGTCAGTTTGATGGAACCGCCGCCCGGCACGTCGAACAGCGTTTGCACAGAACCTTTACCGAAGCTGCGCGTGCCCATCAGGATAGCGCGCTTCTGGTCCTGCAGCGCGCCCGCCACGATCTCGGACGCGGAGGCCGAGCCGCCGTTGATCAGGCACACGAGCGGCAGGCCGTTTGCCATGTCGCCCGGCGTCGCATAGTCGCGGCGCGTGTCGTCGGGGTTGCGGCCGCGGGTCGAGACGATTTCGCCCTTCTCGAGGAAGTCGTCGGCCACCGCGATCGCCTGGTCGAGCAATCCGCCCGGGTTGTTACGCAGGTCAAGCACATAGCCGATGGTCTTGCCGCCGGTCGTCTTGTTGATGTCTTCGAAGGCTTTCTTGAGGCCGGGCGCCGTCTGCGCGTTGAAGGTGGTAATGCGAATGTAGCCGATATGCCCGTTTTCGACGTGACTTTTTACAGACTGGATCTGGATAATGTCGCGCTTGAGCGTGAATTTCAGCGGCTCTTTCGCGCCCTGGCGGACGACGGTCAGGACGATCTCGGTGCCGACCTTGCCGCGCATCTTTTCGACCGCGTCGTTGAGCGACATGCCCATGACCTGCTTGCCGTCGAGCTCGACGATCAGGTCGCCGGGCTGGATGCCGGCTTTGGAAGCGGGGGTGTCGTCGATTGGGGAGACGACCTTGACGACCTGGTTTTCCATCGTGACTTCGATGCCAAGGCCGCCGAATTCGCCGCGGTTCTGCACCGACATGGCCTTCGTCTCTTCCTCGGTCATGTAGCCCGAGTGCGGATCGAGGCTGGTCAGCATGCCGTTCAAGGCGTATTCGATAAGCTTTTTGTCCTCGACCTTCTCCACGTAATTCGCGCGCACCTGTTCGAACACGTCGCCGAAAAGGTTCAGCGCCTTATAGGTGTCCGAAGTCGTCGCGCGGCCGGCGGTGCGATCGGTATCCGTCTGCGCGGCCATGCTGGTCAGCGAGGTGAAAGCCAGCACGACGGCGATGGCGGTTCCGGTCTTGATGATGTTTTTCATGGACATGGTGTCGGTACTTATCCTGTTTGATTAGCTTCTTGCTTGCTTCTTCTGGGCCAGGAGGAGCTTGCGCGGATTAACCGGCTCGCCGTCCTGGCGGAGTTCGTAATAGATACGGGTTTCGGTATCGGATTTTTCCGCCACCCCCACCGGCTCGCCCGCCGCCAGCGAGGCGCCGACGACGGTGTCGATGCGGCCCAAACCCGCAATCAGGCTATGATAGCCCCCGGCATGCTCGACAATCAAGATTTGCTTATATTTCTGGAAGCTGCCTGCAAACTTGACCTTGCCGGCCAGCGGCGTCACCACCGTCGCCCCCGAGGGCGCATTGAACGTAATGCCCTGGCTGGCGCTGCCATATTCATCCTTGTCGCCGAACCCCGTCCGGATGGTGCCGGCCACCGGCAGGGGGATATTTGACGGCAAGGCAAGTGCTGCTACTGACGTAGATTTTGGCTTAATTTTATCCACCAAGTCTTCCAGATTCCTGGCTTCCTTGGCGAGTTTCGCGACCTCGGCCTCTTCGGCGTGACGCGAGGACTCGTTTTTCTGGTAAATGCTCTGCCGTTCTTTCAGGAGCTTGCCCATATCGGCCTGCTGCTGGCTGAGGGTTTTGTAGGCAGCGGACTGTTGTTCGAGCTGGGTGGAAATCTCGGTCTCGATCCGCGCCATCTCCGCGACCTTGGCTTTGAGGGCGTCGGACCGGCTATTGAGGGCGGGGATCATGGATTTCATAATCAGGTGGGCGCGCGCGGCGTCGATCGGTTTGGAGCGCAGCAGCAGGTCCGAGGTCGTGGACCGGTCATAGCGCTCGGCCGCGGCGACCAGGCCGCCCAGCGCATGCTGATCCTGCGCCAGGTCCTTCAGACAGCCGGTCTTGTCGGCCTGAAGGTCTTTGAGGCGCTGGTTCGTGTCGGCGATTTTATCTTCTGTATCGCGCAGTGTTTTTGTCGTGGTAACGAGGCGGCTTTTCAGCGCGTCCATCTGTCCTGCGAGTTCTTTGGATTTTTGCGCGAGCTGCGCGCTTTCGGCTTTCTTCGCCGCCAGTTCCGCTTTCACGTTAGATGCCGCCAGCGCCGGCGTTCCGGCAACGCCAACGGCGGCCAGAATCATGGCGGAAAGCAAAACCCCATTCAGTCTCCCCATATCAACCCCTATGATACGGATGCCCGACAATGATTTGCTGGGCACGGTATATCTGCTCCATCAGCATAACGCGAACGAGCATGTGAGGCCATGTTTGTTTGCCGAAGGACAGCAAAAATTTTGCGCGCGTCCGGATGAGGTCGGTCAAGCCATCCGCGCCGCCGATCAGGAACGTCACTTCGCCGCCCGGCGCGCGCTGCCCCCAACTGGCGATCTTCTTCGCGAACTCGGGGCTGCTCAAAGTTTCTCCGCGTTCATCGAGCGCGACCAGGAAATCGTCAGGCTTCAGCTGCTTCAAAATCAGCGGCTCCTCCTGCGCGGAAGTCGCGCCTTTAGGGGTATCGATTTCCTTGAGCGTAGTTTTCCAGTTCATGCGCTTCACGTATTCGTCGAACTGGTCGAGAAGCGGAGAATTCTTCAGTTTTCCAACGGCAAGGATGCGGATTTTCATGTGAGGTGTCAAGTGAGGAAACAACGACAATGTCCGAAATTTACGGACATACGTAATGCCCTGTAAATGGAATTCGATAACAACTGATTTCGTGGAGAGCGGTCTCAGCTTGGGCTTTGGTGTTTCCTTCTTCATTGGCGACGGCGGAAGTCAATGCGGCGACAACTTCAGGGGTGTTGATGTTAATTTCCTCAAGGGCATAGATCGCCGCCCATCGGACCGTCTCATCGTTTTGGCTCTTTATCGCAACATCTTTACGGTACGACACATACTTTACCAAGAGGGGCACAGCGTCTTTCGCAGCCGCTTTAAATGCACCGATCGAGCTTATCAATGATTTGATTTCATGAGTATCGCTGCTTTGTTCGAGGCGTTTCATCAGAATAGGAATGTTTTCTGCACCGGCCCCTAATGCCGAAAGGGCACTTGAGCATGAAGGCATAAGGTGAGGATCTTCGCATATTGTCTTTAACACCCCAATATAAGCAGGAGAAGCCACTGCCTCGCCTGAATTTTCCAATAGGCCAATGAGAGCCAGCCGTACTTGGGTATCGGATGTGGTGCGTAGAATGTCGACAATGCCCCCGAGTGCGGTTTTTGCGGAGGGGCTTAACTGCGAATATGATTCCAAGTGGTCCTTTCTAACTTCTTTAATAATAAACCAAGCAAGAGCTCCTCCTATGCTTTGTCTGGCGCCCGTGTCCGAAGACGGAATTAGCGGGATAACCTGTTCGATGAATGCTGGGCCAGCATCAGCCAGGACCGAGGGAGCGCTATTACGGATGTATGGGTCTTTGTCGGACAACATTATTTTTATGAGGGGGGAGACCACCGAGGGATCGTTCTGTGCGATCCTACCCAGTGACATGATAGCGGCCCATCTTACGCTTGATGAATTGTCCGATGTGGACAGCCGTTCGAGGCGCAGGCGTATCTCGTGGTCGTTTAAAAAGTCACTTGTCAAAACCGCTTGGGCCGCGGCCAATCTAATACCTTCATTTTTGTGTAATACGCCTTTAAGGATGTCTGCAGAAGAAGGATGCAATTGTTCCATGTCTCTACGAGTATTGTTCGAGCATGGGCTTTGGCCCGCTCCCAAAGTGGTCGCCAACCTAGTGTCTTCTTCCCAGCCCTTTGGCGGTTCTTGGCTGGAAATGGTCTTCAGATAGGCGATGGCTTCCCTCGTCCTGTCACCAAGTCCGTAGGAGTCTATTCTCACAACGATATCATCGTTAAAGTGCGGAAGGTCCTTGAACATCGTATCCTTGCCAAATACTGTGCCCGTGGTTCTCCAAATGGAAAAGGTGACAGGAGCTTGCGCTTGATTCAATGGAACCTCGTAGAATTCTATCGCATCCTTTTCACCGGAAACTCTGCTGAAGGGCTCGGTTAGATACTTTTCCGGGACCTGAAAATAATTATTTGCCACTTTAATGGTGACCGGCTCGGCACTGTCGGTTAGCTCGGGTATCGTTTGGCAAGCTACCCCAAGCTTCGTAAAAGATAATAATGACCATAGCAAACAGAGGGAAAACAGTCGTTCCCAGTTCATGCGCTTCACGTATTCGTCGAACTGGTCGAGAAGCGGGGAATTCTTCAGTTTTCCAACGGCAAGGATGCGGATTTTCATGTGAGGTATCAGGTGAGGAAAGTGTTTTAACGCGGAGACCGGAGACCCGGAGATCCGGAGATCCGGAGATCCGGAGTTGTCGAGCCAAGTGTATAAGACTTTTCGCACGAAGTAACGAAGTTACGAAGCGTGTATCTCTATCTGCTCATCCCGACGAAAGTCGGGGTCCAGTTTATAAACTCACTACCTCGATATCCTGCGCGCTTCGCGCGCATTCATGAGATAGAAGTTATATGAACTGGATCCCGGCTTTCGCCGGGATGGGCAGTTGGAGCTTCTTCTTCGTAACTTCGTTACTTCGTGCGAATGAGCTTAAGCGCCGCCCGCGACGGTAAACTCCGGGCCTCCGGGTAAAATCCCGGCTCAGACCGACTGGTACAGCGTGTAATCGACGGTCGAGAAATCCGCCGACCAGAGCTTTTCGAGGTTGTAGAACTCGCGCACTTCGGGGCGGAAGAGGTGGACGATCACATCGCCCGCGTCGACGATGACCCAGTCGCCGCTGTCCTTGCCTTCGACCCGCGCCTTGATGCCCTCCGCGGAGAGGCGTTCGCGCAGTTTTTCGGCCATGCCGACGACCTGCCGGGAGGACTTGCCCGTCACGATGACCATGTAGTCGGCGATGGAAGTTTTGCCCGCTAAATCGATGGAAACGATGTTTTCACCTTTGTCCTGGTCGAGCAGCTTCATGACAAGGTCGTGCATTTTGTGCTGGGGCTTGGCGGCCGCGGCCGGCTTTGCACTGGAAGCCTTTTTCGTTTTGGTGGCGATGGGTCCCTCCCTTAAAACACAAAACGCAGGCTGCGACTTGCGGCCCGCGTCTGTCTAACATGGTGTATGTGCGAAGAGTTCATCAATGTTGATGGTTTCCTCCTAACAGCCCGGACGCAATCTCCGGGGCTTATACCTTTATTATACTCCGCTTTGTGCAGAGCGGCAATAAATGGTGGAAAAATATGAAGTTTCAGGGGTTTACAGAATGGCGTTTTGAGTGCGGTTCCGTCGAGTCTTCTCCTCCCTCTCCCGCGATAGCGGGAGAGGGTCGGGGTGAGGGGCTTAGCGGTGATTGCCCGTTACTTGACGCTGATGGAGGAGAACAACCTCGGTCAAGCCCCTCACCCTAACCCTCTCCCGCTATCGCGGGAGAGGGAACACTAGCGGGATTTCTTCGAATGTTTCGCCCGTATCTCCGTCGCCGACGTCGCATTTAGTGGAATGTGCAGGATCGTCCAGGCGGGCAGGGGCTTGTGGAGAATGGCGCGGGCGTCCTGTTGCGCGACGAGGCGCGGTCGGAACCGCTCGAAAGCGGGCGCCGCCCGGATGCTGGAATGGCGCGGCGGGCGGTCGAGGACGCAGACGGGCAGGGTTTTGAAAATCTTCTGCCATTTATGCCATTTGTGGAAGGTCAGCAGATTGTCGGCCCCCATCAGCCAGACGAAACGCGTGCGCGGGAAACGTTCCTGCAAAGCGCAGATGGTATCGAGCGTATATTGCGTGCCTAACTCGCGCTCGATCCCGGTCACGAAAATCTTCGGGTGGTCGGCGACATCCTGCGCGCCCTTGATGCGCTGTTCCTGCGGGGCCATGCCCTTAGCGGGTTTCAGCGGATTCTGCGGGCTCACCAGCCACCATACGGCGTCGAGGCCGAGGCGCTTCATCGCCTGCAGGCTGATATAACGGTGCCCCTCGTGCGCGGGATTGAACGAGCCGCCGAGCAGCCCGACGGTCAGGCCGGACCAGAGGTTTGAGTTATATGGTTGAGGTGAGTTGAGCATCATCCGTTTCTCACTATCGTCACCCCGCGAAGGCGGGGGTCTGGTAGCGCGTCCGCGCGTAATATGACTCATACACGCCGCAGACACGGCGTGCTGGATCCCCGCCTTCGCGGGGATGACGGAAGTTAATACCTGTGGACCTGTTTTCCATTTGCTCTTCCTTAAGAAAACTTTAATCCGGCTGCGGTATCGTCAGCAAGGGGAAGAATTTTCATAGGTGTCAATATGGAGAAGCCTGTTTATCGCAATGAGCGCCCGTTGCTCTTTATCGCTTTCGTCATCTCGACGGCATTCTGGGGCGCACTGGTCTGGTTCACGCATGGCGGGCTGCTGGTCATCCTGCCGATCATGTTCGTCCTTTACCTCTTCGGCCAGTCGGCGCTGATCTGCCACCTGAAAGGCGCGGGCGCGCTGATTTCCGACAGCCAGTATCCCGATATCCAGCAGCGTGTGCGCTTCTGCCGCGAAAGAACTGGCCTCAAATACGACCCGAAGGTTTACGTCATGAACGGCAACGGCGTATTCAACGCCTTCGCCACCGGCTTCCTGCGTAAGAAATACATCGTGCTGCTCTCCGAGATCATCGACGGGGTAGAGGATAAGCCCGACGCGATGAACTTCATCATCGGCCATGAAATGGGCCACCTCGACCGCAAACACCTGCTCTATGCCACTTATCTCGCGCCGGCCCTGTGCCTGCCGCTGCTGGGCGCGGCCTATTCACGGGCGCGCGAATATACCTGCGACGGGTACGGGACGCTGTGCTGCACGCCGGAAGCGGCGCAGCAGGGCCTCGCGCTCCTGGCCGTGGGGCCGCGGCGCTTCAAGACCATCAACATGACCGAATACTTAAGCCAGATGCGCGATACCTCGGGCTTCCGGATGTCGTTCCATGAGCTTATCGCGGGCTACCCTTGGCTGATCAAACGTTGCGCGCGCGTCTCGCCTGAGGCGGCGCTGAACATCCCGCGCCGGAACCTCTTTGCCTATCTTTTCGCTGCCTGTATTCCACGCCTGAACATACTGTCGCTCATCATCATCTATTTTTTCTTCATCGCCATGGCCATGAAAGGCAAGATGCCGGGCGAGATGCTGATGCAGGGCCTCTACGCCCACCAGCCGCATTACCAGCAAAGCAATATGGGCAACTACGAAGTCGGCAAGAAATACATGCGCGGCGACGACCAGCACCTCGAGACCTACCTCGGCGGCGATCCCAACGACGAGACGAGTTGGGAGAAGTGACGCGTAGCGTCACCCCCGCGAAGGCGGGGGTCTGGTAGCGCGTCCGCGCCTCATGTGACTCATGCGCCGCAGACGCGGCGCGGGCCGGAACCCCGCCTTCGCGGGGATGACGGCAAGCAAAGTCATCCCTCTTCGTAAATCACTCCTCCGTCAACGGCACCTTTACTTCGGAGCGGTATCGTCGACGTCCACAAAACTATTTACCAGCGTGACAATTTTCTTATCTACCTCTTGCCAACGATCGGGCATGACATCCGCTGGCATAATATAATGACCCACAATATGGGGTGAAAAATAAGTGGAAGTACTGCACGTAACCAAACACATGTACTCAACGGTACGCCATCCATCAACTACGCCGAAGTAGTATTGCTGTTCTTTCGTGCCTGCCCGATCCTGGTAAAAGAATCCGGGAAGATTTTTGCTGCTTCTGTCCTTAAAATAGCGAGGGTCGAGTTGCTCCAGATTGAAAGTGGTGGGTATTAAGTAATCCTTTAGCGCACGCATTTCCGTCATTCTTGAATCTTGGAAATCGCGGGATCGACTGGCGCCGAAGTTCAGCGTAATATAGACCACTTTCTCGTTGTCGATACTTTCATGTCCTTGTTTCGGTTTCAGATCAGGAAGCATCGCAACGATGGAGACAATTTCTTGGTCTCCACCGGACCAACTTGAAACGTGGTCAAGATAGGCCTTCGGTATGGTCAACGGAATCTTGCCATTCAACTTTATGTGAACCGGTTCCATGCTGTCCGTATGAGAGCGTATCCCCGAAATCCCATACATCTTTAAAAAGTAGTAGCAAATTAAGACGGCCATAAATAACGCGGCCAGCCTTGGGATTCCGAATATTAACTTCAGAAAAAATCTAATCACTGAAGGGTTATTCTTCAGCCAGCGACACAAGCGTCGTATTTCCGCCCGAGGCCGTGGTGTTGATTGTCAGCGTCTTTTCCGTGGCGAAGCGCAGGAGGTAGTGAGGGCCGCCGGCTTTGGGGCCGGTGCCGGAGAGACCTTGTCCGCCGAAGGGCTGCACGCCGACGACCGCGCCGATCATGGAGCGGTTGACATAGCAGTTCCCGGCCGCGACGCGCGTAGTGATGTTGCGCATCACATGGTCGATGCGCGTGTGCAGGCCGAAAGTGAGACCGTAGCCGGTCGCGTTGATTTGATTAATCACGATGTCGGTTTCGTCGGGCTTGTAGCGGATGATGTGCAGGATGGGCCCGAATACTTCCTTCGTCAGTTGCGACAGCGCCTTGATCTCATAGGCGCGCGGGGCGAAGAAGGTACCTTGCTTGGTGTCATCGGGCACCGGCACCTGCGCCACCAGTTTCGCTTCCTTCGACATGCGCGCGGCATGCTCGTTAAGTCCCGCGAGCGAGCCCTTGTCGATCACGGGGCCGACGTCGGTCGAGAGCAGCATCGGGTCGCCCAATGTCAGCTCCTTGCAGGCGCCCGCCAGCATGGTGATGACCTTGTCGGCGATCGAGTCCGCCACGAAAAGTACGCGCAGCGCCGAGCAGCGCTGGCCCGCCGAGCGGAAGGCGCTGGTGATGACGTCGTCGATGATCTGTTCCGGCAGGGCCGAAGAATCCGCGATCATCGCATTCTGGCCGCCGGTCTCGGCGATCAGGGGCACGATGGGCCCTTTGCGTTCGGCGAGGGTGCGGTTAATGGTCTGCGCAGTTTCGGTCGAGCCCGTCAGGCAGATGCCCGCAATGCGTTCATCCGGCACCATCAGCTGACCGGCCAGGCGGCCGGAAACCGGCATGAAGGCAATCACGTCTTTGGGAATCCCGGCGCGGATGAGCAGTTCCACCGCGCGCATGGCGATCAGGCAGGTCTGTCCCGCCGGCTTCGCGATGACGCAGTTGCCGGCCATCAATGCGGCGGTCACCTGGCCCAGGAAAATCGCGAGCGGGAAGTTCCACGGGCTGATGCACAGGAAAGTGCCGCGGCCTTCGAGGAACAGCTGGTTGCTTTCACCCGTCGGGCCCGGCAACTGGTGGCCCTGTCCGAAATGCTTGCGCCCTTCGACGGCGTAGAAGCGGCAATAATCGACCGCCTCTCGCAGTTCCGCGATCGCGTCGACATGCGTCTTGCCGCCTTCGCGGGTCAAGAGCGCCATGAGGGCGGGCGCATCAGTTTCCATCAGGTCCGCCATGCGCTCGAGGCAGGCGGCGCGCTCATTCGCGGGCGTCATTTTCCAGCGCGGGAAGGCGGCATGCGTCGTGTTCAGCGCGTTCTGGATATCCTCTTCGCTCGCCTGCATGACCGAGCCGATCTCGCGGCGGTTGTCGGTCGGATCGTACACGCGTTCACCGGCGCCCGGCTTGCGGATGCCGTTGATGAGCGGCGCCGCGACGTATTTCTCCTTCGAGGCCAGCTCGATCTTCTGCAGCAAGGGTCCGCTAACATAGCCGTTGGCGAATTCGACGCCTTGGGAGTTTTTGCGCGAAGGGCCGTAGAGGTTTTCGGGCAACGGGATCTTCGGATGCGGCTTGGTGTTCAGCGTCGCGATGTATTGGACGGGATCGACCAGCATTTCCTCGATCGGCACCTTGTCGTTCTGCAACCGGTTCACGAAATTGGTATTCGCGCCGTTTTCCAGCAGCCGGCGGACGAGATAGGGCAGCAGGTCCTGATGCGATCCCACCGGCGCATAGACGCGCACCGGGTATTTGCCTTTGTCGAGGCCGACAAGCTGGTGATAGAGCGGCTCGCCCATGCCGTGCAGGCGCTGGAATTCGAAACCTTCCTGGTTTGATCCGGCGAGCTCCAGCAACGTCGCGACCGAATAGGCGTTGTGGGTTGCGAACATGGGATAGAAAATATCGCGGCGCGCCATCATCTTGCCGGCATTGGCGACATAGGACACGTCGGTTGCGTTCTTGCGCGTGAAAACGGGATAGCCCGGCAGCCCGTTGACCTGCGCGTATTTGACCTCGCTGTCCCAGTAAGCGCCTTTCACGAGGCGCACCATCATGCGGCGGTTGTTCTCTTCGCAGACAGCGGCCAGCCAGTCGATGAGGCGCGAGCAGCGTTTCTGGTAGGCCTGGATCGCGAGGCCGAACCCATCCCAGCCCTTCAGGCTCGGGTCGGAGAAGGCGTTCTCGATGATTTCCATCGAAATTTCCAGGCGGTTGGCTTCTTCGGCGTCAACGGTCATGCCGATGCCATGGCCCGCGCATTTTTGCGCCAGCGCGAGGAGCTTGTCCGAGAGCATCGGCACGCAGACATCGCGGTGGCCGTATTCATAGCGCGGATGCAGCGCCGAGAGCTTCACGGAGATGCCCGAGGCCGCGATCGGGCCTTTGCCGCCCGAGGCCTTGCCGATGGCGTCGATGGCCATTTCGTAAGCTTTGAAATAACGCTCGGCATCTTCCGCAGTGCGCGCGCCTTCGCCCAGCATGTCGTAGGAGAAGCGATAGCCTTCCTTCTCAGGCCCGACGGCGCGGGCGAGCGCCTCTTCAATTGTGCGGCCCATGACAAATTGTTCGCCCATGATCTTCATGGAATGCAGCATGGCGCGGCGCACGACAGGTTCGCCGAGCTTGGAAACCATGCGGCTCGCAATGGAAGAGGCGGGAACGTTGCCATCGGCGTCCTCGACGTCTGAAATCACCTTGCCGGTCAGCATGAGCGCCCAGGTGGAAGCGTTGACGAAGAGGGAGTCGGCTTGCCCAAGGTGCTTGTCCCAGTCCGCCGAGCCGATCTTGTCGCGGATAAGGCGGTCGGCGGTCCCCGCATCGGGGATGCGCAGGAGCGCTTCCGCCAGGCACATCAGCGCGATGCCTTCCTTGGTGGTCAGCCCGAATTCGTTCAGGAAACGGTCGACGCCGCCGTAATTGCGGCGATTTTTGCGCGTATTTTCGATCAGCTCGCGCGCCTTCGTTCGGATGTTCTGCTTGCCCTCGCGGCTGATGTTGATGAGCTTCAGGTGCTCCTCCACCGACAGGTTTTCGTCGAGGTGATAGGCCTCGTTCATGCTGTCTTTCAACGTCAGGCTGTGGCGAGAAGTCTGAAGGGCGTGTTTCATGGAGCGGAACCGGTGTTGTGATGGGTTATGGACAAAACACAATCTAGCGCCTTTCACATTAAATACTACGCCGAAATAATCCTTTAAAATCAAAGCGCTTTTTGCATTTTCATATTCTGTTAACCTGCTTTCATGGTATAATGATTTATCTTTGGTTTCAGGGTGTTAACCGCGTGCCGGGGAGGCCATGGGAATTCACGCCAGCGAGATCGAGCCGGTCGGAAAGCTGGACCAGTCGCAAACACGCGAACTGGCGAAGGACCTTTGGGCTGAAGCCGGAAAGCAGGCGGGCCTTTCTTCCGACATCATAGATTCAGTGCTGCAGCGGTACCGCCAATTCGATGAGACCCTGTCGCCCGGCGCGCTTGCCGCCGCCGGATGGTTCCAGGACGCCGCGGCGGCGGCGCGCCGGGGCGTTCCGGAGGGGCGCTTTGCGCTCTCCGACAAGGCAGGCGCCATCGCCAATGCCCCCAGCGAACCGCGCATGACTTTCGACGAGGCGCAGGGCTTGCTCCGGCAGGTGCAAAGCCGCCTCGACGGCGCGCCGGAGAACATCGCCGGAATCCGGATCAACCGGCTTTATCTCTACGGCAGCGCCGTGCGCGACGACAATCGCCGCGACACCATCGGCGATCTGGACCTCGCGGCCGACTTCGGTTTCGATAGTCGCTATGACGGCATGGCCTATGCCGACAAGGCGGCAAAGGCAAAAGAGGCCTGGAGCAACCTTATCGGCCAGGGCGACGAGCGCCTGCAGGTCGGCGACGCGAAGGACCTGCCGCAGATGCAGGGCGCGCCCGCGGTTCGCGTGTGGGAAAATGCGCACGCCGGCCAAAGCGCGCTCACAGCCGACGAGGCCGAAGCCCTGGCGCAGCGCGAGGCGCAGTCCGTCGCGTCGCAAACGCGCGCCCGCTCGATTGCGGCGGCATCGGCGCCGTCCGTCGCCCGCGCCGGGAGCGGCGCGGACATGGATGCGCCGGAGCAAGATAACGACGAAGATGCGCAGGCGAACCTCGCACAGCGCGTCCGGAACATGTTCACCTCGGGCTGGCAGCGCGCGAAGGTCGGCGTTCTGTCGCAGTTTCCCGTTATCGGCCCGCACGGCTCGCCGATGGACGAAGCGGAATTGCTCCTGAGCGGCAAAAAGCCGCTGGGCTGGATCGGGGTCGTATATCCGAACTCAGACCCCTTCGATCCCATGACACGCCGCATGCTGGCGGCGGAGGTGCGGCTCGACCAGGCGGTGAAGGAGGGCCGGTTGAAGGCCGTCGATGTCGTCAACAAGGGCAAGCCGATACCCGGCGGTGGAACCTCGCCGGATTTCACCCTGCGCTATTACGCCCAGCCCGGGAATGAAGCCGACCTGCAGCAGGTGGTGGCATATCACCAGCAGTTGGCAGAGGGCGTAACGCCGGCCGCAAGGTTCCCAAAAAGCGACGGGGATTACCTCGGTTATCGCCGTCGCGACCAGAAGCTGTGGGAAAAGCTTCCGAAGCTGCCCCGCAGCCTCACCGACGCGATTTACTGGTTTAACCGTAATTATACGCAGCCCGCCTATCTCGAAAGCATTCTCGGGCATCCGGTTGAGAAGCAGTTGACCCCGCTGGAGGCGGCGGCGGCGGGCAACCCGTCGGAGCAATTCCGCATGGGCGTGATATACCAATACGGCTACGACGGCTTCCGAAAGGACGCCGCGCAGTCGATGGCCTGGTATACCCGCGCCGCACAGCAGGGGCTGCCTGCCGCACAGACCGAGCTTGGCCGCCGCTATGCCACCGGCGATATCACGGAGCGCGACCCCGCGCAGGCGGCAAAATGGTTCGGCCACGCCGCCGACCAGGGCTACCCCGCCGCCATGACGGAACTGGGATACCTGTACCAGCAGGGCGAAGGAGTCGCGCAGGACGACGCGAAGGCGATCGGGCTGTTCCGCCGCGCGGCCGAAGCGGGAGACATCAACGCCAAAGGGGCGCTCGGCCTTATCTACGCAACGGGCCGCGGCCTGCCCAAGGACGACGTTGAGGCCGGCTATTGGTTCAAGCTCGCAGATCGGCAATTCCCAGGTTATCCTGTGGGCGGCGACGTCCTGGGCCGACTGACGCCCGGACAGGTACAGGCCATCGACGCGCGCGTCGACCAATGGCAGGAGACGCACCCGTCTCCCCTCGAGGCGCTCCGGCAGCAGTTCAAGGACGGCACGGCGCCGATAGACCGGCCGCTGGCGCCAGTGGCGGGCGAGGCGCCGGTTACGGACACGCCGCTGGTGGCACCCGCGCAGCGGCCCTCGGTATTTTCGCTGGGAAGGGACGTTGCCCTTGACCCGGCTGCGCGCAGGCTGCTGACCGAAAATTCCGACGGTTTCCTGTCCGACCTCGAGCCGGTGGCGAAGCTGCGCTTCGCTTCCGCCCTCGCCAAAATGTCGCAGACGCCCGAAGGCAAGAGCCTCGTCGACGATTTCATCGCCAGCGGCGCCAAGCTGAAGATGGGGCCCTCGTCGAACGGCGCCAGCGGGACAATGTGGCCCTCCTTTGCGATTCAGTCTGACGGCCACATCGAAACAGTTCCGATCCGCGTCGATATCTCGGGGCAGGGCGGCGAGGGAAGCCTCATTGCCGTCCTCTCGCATGAGTTCGAGCACCTGCGACAGGCGCAAAACCGCGCCATGACGCCCCTGAGTTCCGGGAAAATCCCCAGCCCGCATGAAGTCCTTCTGCACAACCGCTTCATCGAGGCGGACGCGCAGGCGACGGCGACGGAAGTCGCCTGGGGGCTGAAGCAACGGGGCGAGCCCTCGGCTTGGGACGCGCTTCAGGACACGCCCGAAAAACGTCACATCGCTCAGGCGTTCGAGGCCGCCGTCGCGGCGGACCCGGCCGCCGCTCTAAACGGTTACGCCAAGCGGGCGGCTTTCGACGGCTGGTTCTCGGCCAAGGCGGGCCCGATGGCGTCGCTGCCGACGATGTATGATCATGACGGCATACAATACTGGCCGAACGACCAGCTGATCGCGTCGATGGCGGGCAAGGGCGCCCGGGCGGAGCCGCTGACCGCGGCGGATTACAAAGCGCTCGGCGCGCAGGCCGGCGGCGTGAATTACCTCGATCTTCCGACCGCCCGCCCGGTCGACGACCCCTATTACGCGCAGTGGTCGTACTCGGCGGCGGATGCGGAGATCATGGCGCGCAACGAGGCGACTTATGCGCGGTTGAAGACCGCGCAGGCACAGGGCGAAACCTTCGTCCCGGCGCCCAACCCGGAGAAGAGCGAGCCTCCCCCGAACAGCCCCTGGTCGGACAAGAAGCCGGAGTTGACGCCCGGCGGCCAGGCTTTCAACGAATTCATCCGCAGCTATAATCGCGTCCGGAGCCATCTGGCGGCTTTCCCGGAGAACGTCAAGATCGCCATGGATACACCCAGCGCGCTTGTGACGGCGCTGCCTTTCGTGCGGCAGCGCCGCATCAACCGCGCGCTCGACACGCTGGCGGCGGTGCCGGAGGGCCAGGAACTGGTCGACTCTTTCCGCGCGCGCAACCTTCCCGTCGACCTGGCAGCCGATCCGCTTCACCGCGGCGGGCAGCTCGACTCCCTCAACGGCGTGACGAACGACAGGATATCCGCCGAAATCAGCCGGATGAAACTTCAGGGATATTCGACCGACGGCATGCTCATCGTCCAGATGGCGCACGAACTGCAGCACCTGCGGCAGGGGCAGGCGGGTCTGCGCTCGCCGTTTCAGGGCCAGTTGCGCTCGCCCGACGATGCCATCCGCTACGAGCGGATTATGGAGGCCGATGCCCAGGCGACGACGACCGAAATCGCCTGGAAGCTGAGGCAGGCCGGCAAGCCCGCGGCCTGGACGTCGTTGATGGAAGGGTCGGTGATGCCGCCCGGCATCGCGCAGGCCTATGAAAAGGCAGCCACTGAAGACCCCGCGTCCCTGATCGACGGACGCGCGAAACGGGCGGCTTTCGACGCCTGGTTTACCGCGAAGCCCGCTGCGGGCCGCGCGACGACCGACATAAATAATGATCAGGCCCTGCGCAATTACCCTTCCCCAGGCCAATTGAAGGAATTGGCCGAAGCTGGCGCCAGGCCCGCGCCGCTCACAAACGACGAGCTGAAGAAATTCGGCGCGCTGTCCGGCGTGAATTATCTCGATATCCCGGGCGGCAGGCCGCTCGATGATCCTTATTATTATACGGAGCAGGACCTGAACCAGCTTCAGCGCAACGAGATCGCTCTCCGGCGCGGCGGATTCGTCGATGCCTCGGCGGTCGCGGCGGCGCGCGGGGAAACGGTCACGCTGTTCCACGGCACCTCGGAAGCCAACCTCGCGAACATTCTCGACAACGGCTTCCAGCCGCGCTACCAGGGCGCGCGGCAGACGGTGCGCAATATCGCGCAGAACGTCCTGCCGCCTGGCAGCAATGTCGAGGATGTCGTGACGGACGTGCTGGCGGATCATCATTACACCCGCGAGCGCACGCACGAAGTCGGCAATCTGATCTACACGACCAATGATGCCGAAGAGGCGATGGATTACGCCAAGACCGAAACGAAGGCCGGCGGCGAGCTGGCGCGGCGCATCTATGCGCGCCTGGGCACCGTTTCGGGACAGCCTTTCCACGACGCGCGTCCGGTGAAGCTGACGCTCGAGGCGCCGACAGGCGATTTCGTCCTGAGGGGCGACGAGACGTTCCGGAAGCTGGACAACGGCAGCATTGCGGTCGACGCCGGCCACGAGCTCCTGCTCAAGGCGAACGGGAATATCCGGGTCAAATCCGTCGTTTTCGCGCGCAACGATGGTGGTCCCAACTGGACCTTCGACGGCCAGCCCGAACTGACGCCCGAGCAGGCGCGGGCGCAGATCCAGGCGGATTATAAAGCCGCCCCGCGTCCCGCCGCGCCGCAAGATCCCGAACAGTACCGCATCCTGAAGGAATTGAACGACTTCGAAACGTCACCGGAGTTCAACGTCAGAAAGCACGAGCAAAACTATTTCGTCGAGGCGAAGCTGACAGGCAAAGACGGCAAGCAGCGCACCGTGCGCATCCCCGACATCGATTTCGTGCCGTCCGGGCAGGATAAGCTGCGCTATTTCGACGGCGCTACGGCGAAATACACCATGCCCTACGATCTAACGCCGATCGAATTGAACGCCTATACGACGATGCTGCAGGTGAAAGAGCAGAACGGGCAGATCAACGCGGCGCAGAGGAACGAGCAGCTTGCCGGCCTTTATAGCGAGATGGAGCGCATCAATCCGCAGCTCAAAGAGGCGCAGTTCGACCGCGCCGATCCCGTGAAAATGGCGGAAGCGGTGCGCGGCGTCGTCAACGACATCCGGCCCGCCGATCTCCAGTTCCACCTGAACAGCGCGCCGCGCACGCCGGAATACGCGGCGATGGGCGGGCCGACGGCGAGCGTCGGCTTCGACCTGGCGCCCGAGACACGCGCGAGCGTCAACGCCCAGCTGGAGCGGATGACCGAGGCCCACGCGCGCAGCAAGGGGACACCGGGCGGCCTCGACGATTATTACCTGGTGCGCAGCTACCGCAAGGGCACGGACCCTTTCGCCTCCATCATGGACCTGCCCAAGGACGAGGCCATCGCGCTGATGGAGCGGAACGACGGCTACCGCGGCACAGGCGAGGCGGACGCCAACGGCAAGCGCGACCAGGCGAAATACCATGCCGACCGTTCGGCAACTGACGGCTGGCTGCGCGAAAATACGCTGGCCATCACCGACCGCGACAACCCGCTCTATTTCTCGCTGACGAAGGATCCAAAGTTTTTCGAAAGCATGATGCCCAAATCCGCCGATCACGACCTGCTCGTCGTGCCGCTGAAGAACCTCGACATGTCCAGATGGTCTTTTACTTATGACGACAGCATGGGCAATTATTTCATCCAGAAGGGCGAGCCCGAAAAGACCGGCAACTTCATCAGTGACAAGCATCCGCTGCATGGCAACATCATGGACGCAGCCACGGTCGGCGATGCGGTCCGGCATTACGGCACGAACCTGCCCGACGGGAGTCCGCGCGAGATCGAGGCGCAATATTGGGGCAAGGCCTTCGACCCGAAGGCCTTGGGCGGCTATACCGTCAAGGGCGTCTCGCAGCTGAATAACGCCGACATCGCCTTCCTGATGGACGGCGATTACACGATCCGCCATGTCTCCAGCCGCGAGCATATGGACACGCACCTGAACGAAACCACGCGCGGCGACGCTTTCCCGCTCTCGGGCATGACGCGCGACGTGGTGGATAAGCTGGCCAATGATGGCAAGGTTCCGCCGCGCAGCTCCATGTCCTCGGACCAGATGATGGAGAAATACGGCGACATCATCCGCCCGCAAGTCCAGGGCGCCCTCGGCAAGCTGGTGCAGCACAACGTCGACTTTGACGGCGGCGTACGCTCGACCCACATGATGCTCGTGACCGGGATGGAGAACGCGGCCGCCGACCGCGACCGCTATGCATTCGGCAAGGCCGGCACGCAGATGATCGACCCATCGCAGATCAAGGCGTCGGTGGCGCTGACGATGGATGACATCGACACGGTCGCGCACGGCGGCGGCATCGGCGGCGTGCTGACAGACAAGCTGGTCGGCTCCATCCGCGGCCTGCGCACCGGCGACGCCAGCCTTGTGGCGGACGTGCGCAACGACAAGAGCGGCGTCACGATTTCCAACGAGCTTCTCCAGCCGAAGGTGGCTGACCCCGCGAAGGCGGCGGCGGTTCGCGACTGGTCCATCGCGGCGCTGCGGGCCTCGGCAGACGGGATGAAGGAGGGCGACACGCGCAGACTGGATGCGCTGGCGGAAAAGGCGATAGCGGCCGACCCGATGGCGACGCTGCAGGGAATCGACACGCTATCGCGCAGCGGAAACTCCCACCTGGCCGAGATGGTTGGGGACGCCGGATTCTGGACCGGCGAGGCGTTCGACGCCGCGAAAACCCAGGACCCGGCCCGACGCGCGAAGATCGCGCATGAGCTGGCGGGCCACGCCGGCGCCGGCAGCCCCATTTTTGAACGTGCACAGCAGGAATATGCTTCCGCGGTGCGCGACATCGCGGCGAAGGATCCGGCTGCCGCGCTGAAGACGGTCACTTTCGATACCGATTACCTTGCCGAAAACGATCCGCGCCTGAAGAGCAACCTGAAACTGTACGGCGAAGCCTTCGACGCGCTGCACGCGAGCGATCCCGCGGCCGCCGTCAGGATGGCGCAGCGGCAGGCGCAATATACCAAGCCCGGCAGTTTCGCGACGGTGCTGGCGGACAAGATTTCTAATCCCGTTATGCCTGCGCCGCAATCGGGATCGGTACAGACGGCATCGGCCCAGACCGCAACGGCGGCTCCCGCCACCCAAGGCGCCGGCACCCAGGCTACCGCCGCGCCCGCAGGCTCCGCGCCGGCGAAGGGGGCGGAGACGGGCGCGCCCGCACCACAGCCCGCGGCCGCGCCGCCAAAAACCGATGTGCCGCTGCCCGCGCCGCCGGATAACAAGGCAGACGGGGGCAAATTGTCGAAATTCATGGGCGGTCCTGGCAAGGCCGCACCGATGGAAATGAACCTGCATTCGGGCGTCAGCAATATCGGCGGCGGGGCGGTGGGTTTCGCCCTGTCGTTGCAGGGGCTGCACGAGGCGTATAAAAACAAGGACAAATGGGGCATGGGCGTGGCGGGGGTGAACCTCGCGACCTCGGCCCTGCAGACGGGACAGGGCATCCTGCAGCTCGCGGGCAGGGCGATGCCGGCCGTCGAGGGCGGGGCGAAGATCGTGCCGGGACTGAACATCGCGGTCACCGCGGTCGACGGCATCTACCAGGTCGCGCATGAAGACACGGCCAAACACAGGGTCCAGCGCGGGGCTGCCGTGACAGCGACCGCCGCCGCGGGTTTCGCGGTGGGCGCTGCGGCCGAAGCCGGGGCGGCGGCGCTGCTCGGCACCGGCGTGGTAGCGGCGGGCGCCGCGACTTTCGCGGTCGTGGCGGCGCCCGCGGTCATCACGGCGGCGGCGGTGATGGGCGTGGCTTATCTTGGCAACAAGGCGATCCAGTCCGCTCGCAAATGGGAAGCGGTCGACAAGCAGATCGCGGAAGCCGCGAAGCCGCAGAAGCTCGACAACGTCAAGACGCCGGACGGCAAGCCCTCGATCCTCCAGTACAAGCACCTCGCGGCCGAGATGACGGCCGTTTCCGCCGATGTGAAGGACGCGAGCCTAGACGGGAAGCCCCAGCGCGACGCGAAAGGCCGCATCGGCGCGGACGAGATCGCAAAGATCGACATGAAGGACCCGAAGAACCTGGCGGAATTCCAGCGCGCGCTCGAGGCCAGCATCAAGCAGCAGCAGGCGGTCGTGAAGGCCAATGATTCCGTCCTGCCGCGGTGGATGCGCGGCGGCGACTCAAGTCAGAAATACGCCAACGCGCAAATGGAGCTTGCCAACCTCACGGCGGCCGAGCAGGAACTCGACATGTACCGCAAAGATCTCGCCGCCTCCGGCCCGGCGCCGTCCGCGCCGGCGGCTCCTCCGCCCGTCTCCCTCAAACGCCCGCCCAAAGGCGCCAGCACGCCGAGAGCGGGGACGTAGGTTCTCTCAAGATCGTTTCGTGACCTCACTATCCAACGGTGCGCCCCGGCTTTCGCGGGGGTGGCGCGGGTTTTCGTTATGTGACCGAAAGCAAAACCCCGGCTTGCGCCGGGGTCAGGAAAAAATAACATTGGGATCGGCCTTTAAGCCGCCTGCGCGGGAATGTCGGCGATGGCTTCGTCGACGAGCTTGGAGGAGCGCTTGGGCAGGGCGTCCTGCAGCAGGAGTTCGGCGGATTTGGCGGCGATGTCGGCGGCTTGGTCGCGGAGTTCCTGCAGGGCGGAGGCTTCGGCGCGTTTGATGCGCTCGATGAGCTGGGCTTCGCGGCGCTTCATGGCGTCCTCGAGTTTCCGCTCGGAGTCTTTCTGAAGGCGCTGCGCGTTCTCGCGCGCGGCGTCGATGATTTTCTGCGAGGTCTGGATCGCGTCGCGGTGCTTGCGCTGCATGTCGGCCAGGAGGTCCTGCGCCTCGGTGCGCAGGCGCTCGGCCTCGTCAAGCGCCGCCTTGATTTTGGCGGTGCGGGCGTCGAGGAAGGCGAGCAGCGGCGCGCGGCCCTTCTTCCAGATCACGAAAGCGAAGCCGATGGTGGCGATCAGGACCCAGGTATGCGGGTCGGTGAGGGAGAGAAAACCATCTTTCGACATGTTACGCGGCCTCCTTCATGACCTTGGCGACGGCGTTGCGGGCCTCGGCCTTGCCGACCTGCACGCCCGCCACCTTGTTCGCCATGTCCATGGCGACGTCGGCGGAAATATCGGCGAGCGATGAGAGCGCCTCGTCCTTCGCGCGGGCGATGTTCTGCTCGGCGGTTGCGACGCGCTTGCGGGCGGCTTCGGCGAATTTCGCGTTTTCGGCCGCGATCTTCTCCGACACTTCCTGCTCGGCTGACGCCTGCGCCTCGGCCGCGTCGGCCTGCGCCTTGGCGATCGCCGCTTCATAGGCGGCTTTCACCTTGGTCGCTTCTTCCTGCAGCTGCGAGGCGCGCTTCAGGTCGCTTTCCTTGTGCGCGCGGCGGGCATCGAGCACCTCGCCCACGCGGGGCAGGGCGAGCTTCGACATCAGCACGTAGAGCGTCAGGAAGGCCCAGAACAGCCAGAACACCTGGCTGGCGAAAGTCTTCGAGTTGAACTGCGGGAAGCCGATGTTTTCCTCGGCTTCCGCGGGTTCGGCCGCCTTTTCGGCTTTGGGCGAAACGGCTGCGTCTTTCCCGGACGCCGCGGCCGGCGTGACAGTTTTCTCCGCCTCGTAGGGGATGGCCGTGCCGTGGATGACGGTGCCTTCGCCGTTCACCTCTTCCGCGCGGGAAGACGTGGGGGCGAAAAGCACGCTCAAGGCAAGCAGCATGCCGAAGGAGAAGATGAAAAGACTGTTCAGCCGGCGTTTTGGCATCGTTAAACGTTCCGTTTCGTTAGAGCCGAATTAGAGAACGAAGAGCATCAGGAGCGCGATGACGAGCGCGAAGAGGCCGATGGCTTCGACGAGGGCGAAGTAGAAGAGGCCCGTGCCTTTCACGTTGTCGGCCATCGAGGGGTTGCGGCCCATGACGCCGATGATCGAGGCGAAGAGGATGCCAAGACCGATACCGACGCCGAGCAGCGGCGTAACCGCGATGCCTGCGCCGATCATTTTTGCGGCCTGGATGGTGGGTTCGATGTCTGCCATTTTAGTTTTCCTTCTTAAGGTTTGGTTGAGGTTGTTGAAGTTGTTAGTGCAATTCGATCACGCTTTTGAGGTAAATGCAGGTCAGGATCGCGAAGACGTAAGCCTGGATGAAAGCGATCATGGTTTCGAGGCCGAGCAGCGCCATGTTCACGACGACGGGCAGGAAGCCCAGCACCGCGCCGAACGACACCGCGATCAGCGAGACCGAGAAGCCCGCGAAGACTTTCAGCATCGTGTGGCCGGCCGTCATGTTCGCGAAGAGACGAACCGACAATGACAGGGGCCGCGACAGGTACGAAATGATTTCGATCGGCACGATCAGCAGCGCCATGATGAGCGGCAGGCCCGGCGGCAGGAAGATCGAGAAGAAGTGCAGCCCGTGGCGGTAGATGCCGTAGCCCGTCGACAGGAAGAACACGAACAGCGCGAGCGCGGCCGTGACGATGATATGGCTGGTATAGGTGAAGGAATAGGGCACGAGGCCGAGCAGGTTGCCCATGAGGACGAGCATGAACAACGAAAAGACGAAGGGGAAAAACCGGCGCGCGTCGTCGTCGTGCAGGTTGTCATGCACGATGCCGGCCACGAATTCATAGAGCATCTCGGGCAGGTTCTGCAGGCGGCCGGGGACGAGGGCGCGGTTCTTGACGCCCATGATCATCAGCGCGGTCGTCAGCGCGACGCCGGCAAACATCACCAGCGCGGACTGGGTGAAGGATAGGTCGAAAGCCCCCGCGTGAATCGGGACGATAGGCCGGATGACAAACTGCTCGAGAGGACTGGTCGCCACGTCTTCTATTCCTTTTTCTCGTTATCGGGCTCGGTCTTATCTAAGGTTCCCATGCCGATTTTAAAGTCCTGCCCGGTCTGGGAGCGGTAGATATTCAAAAAGCCCGCCGCAAACCCCATGAAGAACAATAAAATCATGAACAGGGGCTTGGTATGCAGCCATTTATCGAGCCAGTACCCGAGGAATCCGCCCACCAGAATCGCCGCCGCCAAGTCGACGCCCGCGCGCATCGCGCGGCCCGCCGGCGTACTTTCGCCCGTCTGGATCGGAGCCCCCGGAGCCTGCCCCTGCCTGTCCTGCGCCTCCTTGATTTTCCGGCCTAATTCTTCGGGTGTGAGGTTCAAATCCAACCGCTCCTTGCAACCGGCCGCCAGAACGCGCGTTCAGGCGCCCGCAAAGTACAAAATGGGGCGGGGAACTGTCAATAAAATATAGGGGCTCCTGCGGAGGTGTGGATTATGGGAAAATATGGGGGTGATCCCTGTCTTTCCGTCCGTAGCTTCAAAAATTGCCCGTCATCCCGCTCCTTATTTCTCAATTCGCCATCCCGGCGAAAGCCGGGATCCATGGACTAGATA
The DNA here is from genome assembly GCA_025934695.1 of Alphaproteobacteria bacterium. GTDB lineage: Bacteria > Pseudomonadota > Alphaproteobacteria > Micavibrionales > UBA2020 > JAPWJZ01. Next base: position 495,800 of record JAICWS010000001.1, on the reverse strand, counting down.
CTTTCAGCATAACCGGCAACGGCTCGTTCAGGACTTTCTTTCAGGTCCGTGGATCACGGCTTTCGCGGGGGTGACACTGTGTTGATGATGAGCACTCGCTGATGAGGGCGGTGAATGCCGGAGACGCCGGTCGGATTCTAAGCACACCCGAAATAAAAATAAAACGTCGAACCGCCGGTTTCGTTCGGCTCGATCCAGATCTCGCCCTTGTCCTGTTCGATCATTTTTTTGACGATGGCGAGACCGGCGCCGGTGCCGCCGCCATAGGCATCGCGGGCGTGCAGACGGCGAAACATCTTGAACACGGCCTCGCGCTTATCGGCGGGAATGCCGATGCCATTGTCCTTCACGAAAAAGACATATCCGCCGGGATTGCGTTCATGGCCGCGGACGAAGCCGATGTCGATCTTTTTGGGATCGCTCTTATTATACTTGATGCCATTGACGATCAGGTTCCTGAAGGTTTCCGCGATATGCGCCTTGTGGCATCGCACCTTCGCGGCGGGAAGCGCCGCAGTGAACGAAACATTCTCATTCTTCACCTGCGCCCGGACAAGATCGAGCACGCCGGATACGACTTCGCCGAGGTCGAGCGCTTCAGCGGGCGTGCTTTCACCGCCCGCCACGCAATAGCGGAGCAGGTCGGAGATCATCTCGCCAATGCGCGCGGACATTTTCTTGATCTTCTGCAGGTCCCGCTGCCCCTGCTCGTCGAGGCTGCTGCCCGAATCCGCGAGCAGCAGCGAGCAATAACTGTTCAGGCCGCGCACGGGCTCCTTGAGGTCGTGGGAGACGATGTGGACGAAATCCGCCAGACGCCGGTTGCTCTCATCCAGCGTCCGGTTCGCTTCCGACAGCCGGGCATTGCTTTCCTTGAGCTGCTCGACCGAGAGCCGCAGCGCGTCTTCGGCACGCTTTTTTTCGGAGATGTCGTAAAAGAGGACGGCGACATGGTGCTTCTCAGGCGCGCCGACGCGAAAGGCGTAAACCGTGTACCAGCGGTTCAACGCCGCCGCCTGGTTTTCAAACCGCACCGGCTCGCCCGTCACGGCGATGCGCCCGTAAATGTCGAACCAGTGTTGCTCGTGGCCGGGCACCATCTCGCGCATCAGCCTGCCCGCCGCCGCCGTGAGGCCGGTATGCCGCTCGAACGAGCTGTTGACGAGCAGGAAACGGTAATCCACCGGCCTGCCGCGGTCGTCGAAGATCACTTCGATGACGCAAAATCCCTCGTCGACGTAATTGAACAGGATTTCGTAATAGTCCTGGCAGGTGTCCGGGCCTAATACGGTCGATATGTTGCTGTCGTAGTTTACATCGGTCCGCTTCATATTCCCCCTAACGCACATGCCGTCTTTCCCAATCCCGGCAATTACGGCACAATAGAACCATGACCCGCAAAATCATCCATATCGACATGGACGCCTTCTTCGCTTCGGTGGAGCAGCGCGATAATCCGGCGCTGAAATGCAAGCCGGTGGCCGTCGGCTATGGGGCGGTGCGCGGGGTAGTGGCGGCCGCGAGCTATGAGGCGCGCAAATTCGGCGTGCGCTCGGCCATGCCCTCGACGACGGCGATGCGCAAGTGCCCCAGCCTTATCTTCGTGCCGCCGAGGTTCGAGATTTATCGCGAGGTCTCGCGCCAGATCCGCGAGATATTCCTCGACTATACGCCGCTGGTCGAGCCGCTGTCGCTCGACGAAGCCTATCTCGACGTGACCGATAACCTGCGCGGCTTGCCTACCGCCTATGCGACGGCGAAGGAAATCCGCGCGCGCATCCTGGCGGCCACGAATCTTACCGCTTCCGCCGGCGTGTCATACAACAAATTCCTGGCCAAGCTCGCCTCCGACCAGCGCAAGCCCAACGGGCAGTTTGCGATCCTGCCGGAGGAGGGGGCGGCTTTCATCGAAAAGCTCCCCGTCGGCAAATTCCACGGCATCGGGCCGAAGACGGCCGAGAAGATGAAGCAGCTCGGCATCCTTACCGGCGCCGACCTGCGCGCCTGTTCCCTGTCGTTCCTCCACCAGCACTTCGGCAAGAGCGGCGGCTGGTATTACGCCATTTCGCGCGGCGAAGACGACCGCGCGGTCGAGCCCGAGCGTGTGCGCAAATCCTCTGGTTCCGAAACGACTTTCCGGCATGATCTCACCGATCCCGTCGACATCGAAGCCGGCGTGGCCGAGATGGCCCAGGACGTCTGGCGCTGGTGCGAGAAAACCGGCGTCTACGGACGTACTGTGACCGTGAAAATCAAATTCGCGGATTTCAAACAGGTGACGCGCAGCCGCAGCTTCACTTCGCCGGTGGCGACCCATGACGCCCTGCGCGACGCGGGCATCGGCCTTGTGCGCAGCGTCTTTCCGCTCATGATCGGCGTGCGCCTGGTGGGCGTCACCGTTTCCAACTTTGACGAGGCGGCGGGGGATATGCCGATGCTCGACCTCGCGCTGCCCGGTATTTAACCCGGAGGCCCTGAGGACCGGCGTTTGTCTTTTCTTCGCGAAGCGCATTTATTCCACGGGCGGGAAACCGCACGGAGTTACGAAGTTACGAAGAGGCTTTCTTGTGGCAAACTCTTCTTCGTATCTTCGTAACTTCGTGCGAATTTGCGCTGGTGCAGAAAATTGCGCTTCGCGCGAAGGAAGGGCTGAGCTTCTTCCGGCTTTACGTCAATCCCAAATCATTGGCTGCGTATGTTAATTCCTGCTACCCTTGGGCGAGTGTTAGACAGCAGCGACATTTATATATGGCCCTCAACGTCGGCATCATTACCCTGAAGGACGGCTCGCCCTGCATCGTGTATGACGAGGCGCTGCCGCATCCCATCAAGCATGTCGAATTCTGCCGCGATGATTTCCAGGTATCGCTGATTTACCAGCTGCCCGACGACAAAGCACCGCCGCAGGGCATCAAGTTCGATTTCCCGCTCGACCAGAAGTTCGTCGACCTTTTCGAGAAGAAGAAGATGTGCGCCGTCGGTTTTGTAAAAGATCAGCAACTGATTGAAATAAAAGCATATAATGTGATTTTCACGAACGCCTGACCTGCGGTTTTTTACCCGCTTTTCCCCACTCGTGGTACAATAAGGAATAGATAAAGTTTTAGGCATTTTTCTGAGTCGTTTCACGGGAGGGTTACCATGGCAGATGCGCAACCGCTTCAGGGCGATACCGGCCCCATCCAGACGGCCTGCAATGTCGTCAGTACAGCCATGACGATGACAGCCTGCGTCGACCTGATGAAAGGAAACGCTCCCGCCGCGATGAACGCGGGAGTCGCCGCCGTCGGCGTCTCAGCCGCAGCCAAGCTGTTTAAAGCCATACTGTAGATCCTAGAGCGGATCTTCACTTACATGAGCAACCCCGGTTTAAAGGACCGGGGTTGTCGCATTTTGAAGAATTTGTCATTCCGAGGGAGCTTGCGACCGAGGAATCTTTCCCGGTTGCGGCGAGTGGAAAGATCCCTCGCTGGCGCTCGGGATGGCACAGTGAATGCGGCATCTACTGGTCGTAAACCATCCGCTTGCCGAGCGTCAGCTTCTTGAGCAGCGCCATGGTTTCCGCGTCGCGGCTTTCCTGGGCGAAGTTCCAGGCCTTGCGGCCGACATTGTCCTTCTCGTGGATATCCGCCCCGCCGTCGATCAGCGCCTGCACCATCTCGGCATGGCCTTTCTGCGCGGCCATCATGATCGCGGTGAGGCCCAGCGTCGTTTTGATTTTAGTATCGGCGCCCTTGGCGAGAAGACTCTTCACGACCTCGAGATGCCCGCCGCCGGCGGCATACATCAGGGCCGTCATGCCGGCTTTGTTGAGCTTGGCCTCGCCCTCGATCGCATTGGGGTTGGCGCCCTTCGACAGCAGGTAATCCACCACCGCCTTGTGGCCGCTCTGCGCCGCATAGACGAGGGCCGTGCCGCCCATGCCGTTAGGCTTGTTGATGTCCATGCCCTTTTTCAGCAGCTGCGCGACCTTGCGCCCATCGCCTTTCCAGGCCGCGGTCTGCAGCGCGTTCTTGCGGCTTTTCGACCCGCTCATGAAAAGCAGGATCAGCGTGATCGCCGCAACTGCCGCGATAATGACCAGATTGTCTTGGTTCACATGTTTCATTTAAGGCAACCCCATGCCAGCCAAGCTTAACATGGGGTGAGGGAGCTGAAAATACGACCGTCCGCCCTCTTATGCTTCGAAAGCTGCCATCGTCGTATAGGGGCCGAGGACTTCGTGGATTTTGGCGGCCGGCATGTCATCCCGGTTGTATTCAAGCGCTTTCACCCCCGCGTCGTAGGGCGAGCGGGCATAGGTGACGACTGGCGTCTTGAAGCCATTGCTGTCCAGGTAGACCTTGTAAAAACCGCGTTCCATCGTGTTTCTCCCCGTTGGGTATGTCCATGTCTATGTAACGGCGGGACAGCGATTCACCCTATGGCTAAGAAAATTGTTCTTTGCATTTGATTTGATTAAAGTTTTAGGCACTAGGCAGCGTCCTTCGCGCAATTCAAGCGTCATCCCCGCGAAAGCGGGGATCTCGCTGGATTCATGCCAGTTCTCACAACCCACGAGATCCCCACTTTCGCGGGAATGACGGCAGATGGGGAAGCTTGCAAATGACCAAAATTATGTTAATCTGCAAGAGCATCCTAGGAGGCGCTTTTGTTGACCGAGAACTTCAACGACACCGGTAATCCCGCTGATCACAAAACCGTTATCGCGGTCGACGGCCCCGCTGCGAGCGGCAAGGGCACGCTGGCCACGGCGCTGGCGGCGAAACTGGGCTTTGCTTATCTGGACACCGGGGCCGTCTATCGCACCGTCGCACTGCTGACGCTGCGAAGCGGCGGCGATCCGTCGAAGCTCGACGATGTGCGTCCCGCGCTCGAGAGTATTTCCAAAAACCTCGATGCGAAAATGCTCAACGATCCGGCCCTGCGCACCGCGGAAGTGGCCGATGCTGCTGCCATCGTGGCCCAGATGCCCGAGGTGCGTGAAGTCGTGCGCAAATACCAGAATGCCTTCGCCAAGAACCCGCCGGGCGGAGAGCCGGGCGCGGTGCTGGATGGCCGCGACATTGGCACCGTCGTCTGTCCCGATGCCGACATCAAGTTCTATGTCACCGCCGATGCCGAGGAACGCGCGCGCCGCCGCTTCAACGAGCTCAAGACCCGCGAACCGGGCCTGACCTTCGACGCCATCCTGAAAGAAATCAACGACCGCGACAGCCACGACATGCACCGGACCATCTCGCCGCTCAAGGCCGCAGCCGATGCCCATGTCCTGGACACGACGCATATGACGCCCGCGCAGGCGCTCGACGCCGCGCTGGATATCGTGAAGGGCGGGAAGGCGTCCGCGATGAAACCTAAGGTCGTACCGCCGGGGCTATAAAAGTCACATTTTCGCGTCATTCCACCCCGACGAAAGTCGGGGTCCAGTTTTTTAACTTCTATCGCGAAATCCATGAGGTAGAAGTTGTATGAACTGGACCCCGACTTTCGTCGGGGTGACTTTTGACATAATGTGTCAAAAGTCACTTTTCCGGTAATCCCCGTTGAGATTGCCGCTCTATATATATAAAATCCCCAAAATCATCCGGAAGGGCGAAGCAATGCAGCAGTCAGGCGCGGCGCAGCAGAACAAGACCTTGAGTCCCATCGAGGCGCTTGCGCTTGCCCAGCAATTGATTGACGCGGGCAAGCTTGGTAAGGCGGAAAACATCTGTCGCCAGATCATCCAGGTGCAGCCGGCTTTTCACCCTGCCTGGTTCTCGCTCGGCATCGTCGCGGTGCGCGCGGGCAACCTGCCGTTCGCGGCGGACGCGATGGCGCGCGCGGCCTCGATCGATCCGCGCAATGCCGCTTATCACCGTTCGCTCTGTGAAGTCTACCGGCGCCTGATGCGCTTTCCGAATGCGATCGCAGCGGGTGACCGTGCAGTGCTGCTGACGCCTGGCGATGCCGAGGCGCATTATAATCTGGCGCTCGCGCTGGCCGATGCGGGCCGTGCCGACCGCGCGCTTAACCATTACCGCGAGGCGCTGCGGCTCAACCCGAAGCACAATCTCGCCGCCAATAACCTCGGCGCGATGCTCGAAAAACAGGGCAGGGAAGACGAGGCGCTGGAAGCCTATGCGCGCGCCGTCGCCATCAACCCGCGCCATGCCGAGGCGCAGAACAATCTTGGGGCTATTTTAAGCGCGCGCGGCGATCTTGATAAGGCGCGCGCCTGCTTCGCGGCTTCGATCGAGGCCGAGCCGTCGTTCGTCCATGCGCATTACAATCTTTCGACGCTGAAAAAATACACCCTCGACGATCCTCACCTGAAAGCGCTCGAAGACATCGCGGCCAAGCCAGCGCGGATGGATTCCGAAACGCGGCTGCGCTTTTGCTTCGCGCTCGCCAAGGCGCTGGAAGACGTGGGACGCTACGACGAGTCCTTTGCCGCCTATGCGGAAGGCAATCGCCTCAAGCGCGCCACTTTCGGCTATGACGAAAACAAGACTTTCGAAAGCATCCGCGGCATCCGCGACGGCTACGACAAAAAATACGAGAAACAGAAGACGAGCGGATGCGATGATGAAACGCCCATCTTCATCGTCGGCATGCCGCGCTCGGGCACCACGCTGATCGAGCAGATCATCTCCAGCCATTCCGGCGTGCACGGCGCGGGCGAACTGCATGACTTCGGCGCGGCAATCACGGAAGTCACCGGCCATCCCAGCACCAGCAACTACATGGAATGGCTGAAGGACGCGGATGACGCGACGCTCGAGCGCATCGGCGAAAATTACATTCAGCGCCTGCGCGCGAAGGACCCCAAGGCTATCCGCATCACCGACAAGATGCCGGGCAATTTCTTTTATGTGGGCCTGATCCACAAGGTGCTGCCCAAGGCGAAAATCATCCACTCGGTGCGCAACCCGGTGGATACCTGCTTTTCGAATTTTTCGCGCCTGTTCAACGAAACCATGGTCTTCGCCTATGAGCTGGGCGAACTCGGCCGTTACTACAAAAACTACAAGATGCTGATGGATCACTGGCATGCTGTGCTGCCCAAGGGCACGATCCTCGATATGGTTTATGAAGAGCTCGTGGACGACCAGGAAGCGCAGTCGCGCCGGCTGATCGAATTCTGCGGGCTGGACTGGCAGGATGCCTGCCTCGAATTCCACAAGAATGACCGCCCGGTGAAGACTGCCAGCATCGCACAGGTCCGCAAGCCCATGTACAGGAGCTCGGTCGCCCGCTGGGAGCGCTTCGGCAAGCATCTCGATCCCCTGCGCGCCGCGATCGAAGGAGGAGACGAACAATAATGAAAAAGCATGAAATCTTCATCGGCATCGCGGTATTCTTTATCTGTGCCATCGGCGTTGTCGCCTTCGCGAAATACGCCGCGAGCGCGCATAAAGCCGCCCTTGCGCAATCTTCTGTGATGGAAGCTGCCGCGGCCCAGCCGCCGGCAGCTGCATCGGTCGCGCCGCCCGCGGCTTCGGATACGCCCGCGGCGATGGCGGCCCTCGCGCCGTCCGCCGGCAAGCCAGCGCCGGCCGCGGCGCCGCAACCTGTCCAGGCAAAAGAAGATCCGCCGCGCGATTTCGACGACTGGCGCCTGGCCTGCGCGACGCCGCCCAAGGGCAAGAAGCAATGCACCATGTTCCAGCGCGTCGCCGTGAAGAAGGACAAGCAGCAGCAGGTGGCGCTGGCCGCGACCGTCCAGACCGGCGAGATCAAGGACAAGGATGCGATGAAGACCGTGACCCTGATCCGCATCATCACGCCGCTCGGCACGGTGCTGACGCCAGGCATGGCGATCAAGATCGACGAAGAGAAGGAAATCAAGGTGCCCTACAGCCAGTGCCTGCCGGGCGGCTGCCGCGCCGACCTGATCTTCGATCAGCCGACGCTCGACAAGATGCGCAAGGGCAAGACGATGTTCGTCGCCTATCGCCTGCCGGACGGCAAGGACACGACCTTCCCGATCTCGCTCAAGGGTTTCGCGACGGCGCTTGATGCCATGACGCAAACGACATCGAAAGGCTGAATCCCATGACCCAGCGGCGCGCCAGCAAGACCCAGGCAGATACCGGCCCCGATTTCAGGCTTCCCGCTGACGCCATTGCGCCAACGGTGCCGGTGCCCCAAGTGCCGAAATTGTCGATCGAGCAGGCGCTGATGCTGGCCTCGCGCCACCAGGAGGCCGGACGGCTGCAGCAGGCTGAATTGCTGCTGCGCCAGATACTGCAGGTCCAGCCGCGCTGCGCGCCCGCCTGGCATACGCTGGCCCTCGTCGCCCATGGCGCGGGAAAAACCGAACTTGCGATCCAGCTGCTTGAAAAAGCCATCGACTGCGACGGCAAGGTGGGGCTGTTCCACGCCAACGTGGGAGAAATGTACCGGCTGCTGAAAAAGACCGACAAGGCGATCGAGCACGGCAAACAGGCCGTTGCGGTCGACCCGAAACTGGTTTCGGCGTATTCCAACCTCGGCATCGCCTATTTCGACAACGAAGAATTCGACAAGGCGGAAGAGTGCCACAAGGCAGCCCTGAAGCTGAACCCGCAATTCCCGCCGTCACTCAACAATATGGGCAGCATCTTCCGCGAACGCAAGGAAGACGAAAAAGCTCTCGAATGGTACAACAGGGCGCGCACGGCAAGCCCCGATTACCTTGAGCCGCTGAACAACATCGGCGCGACGCTCGTGCGCATGGACCGGCCGGAAGAGGCGCTGCAGGTCCTCAACAGCGCTTTGATCAAAAAACCGAATTACGCCGAGGCGCATTGCAACAAAGGCTATGCGCTCCTCGCCGTCGACCAGCCGCAGCAGGCGCTGGTCTGCTTTTCGACGGCGCTGCAATTGCGCCTCGAATACGCCGAGGCCTTCATCGGCATCGCCCGCGCCCGCCGCGACGAGCAGCAGCTCGACCTCGCGGAGCTCGCGGCGCAGAAGGCCATCGAGATCGACCCGGACATGGCGGAAGCCTGGAGCGTGCTGGGCGCCGTCCACACCTCTCAAGGCCTGAATGAAAAGGCGCGGCATGCGTTCGACAAGGCGCTTGAGATCGACCCCGACAACATGAGCGCGAAAATGGGCATCGGCAACCTGATGCTCGAAGACGGGCACCTGACGGAAGCCGAGGAAATCTTCCGGGCCGCGGCCGAAAAGGGCGAAGACCATATCGGCGCGCTCTTCAGCCTCGTCCAGGCGAAGAAGGTGAAGAAGGGCGACAAGGAACTCGCGCTGCTCGAGGAAGAGGCGAAGAAACTCCCGACGCTTCCCGAAAGCAAGGCGACCTATATCCATTTCGCGCTCGGCAAGGCCTATGACGATATCGGCGAGGCGGATAAAGCCTTCCCGCATTTCATTGCGGGCTGCGCGCTGAAGCGCAAGCGCATCAGTTATGATGCCGATGCCAAGGAACAATCTTTCGCCCGTGTGCGCGAAGTATTCTCGGCGGATTTCATCAAATCACACAAAAAGCACGGTTTCGATTCAGACCTGCCGGTCTTCGTCCTCGGCATGCCGCGCTCGGGCACCACGCTCACCGAGCAGATTATCGCCAGCCATCCCGATGTCCACGGCGCGGGCGAGATCTTCGACCTGCTCGACGTCTGCGGTAGCCGTCCGAAAGGCAATGAGCGGGCATTCCCGGAGAATATGGCGGGCCTGATGCCCGAAGAATTCGAGGACATGGGCCGCCGCTATGTGGCGGGCCTGCAGGCGCGCAATCCCAAGGCGAAAAAGATCACCGACAAGATGCCGATCAACTTCCTGCATATCGGCCTCATTCACCTGATCCTGCCGAATGCGAAGATCGTGCATGTCTCGCGCCATCCGCTGGATACCTGCATTTCCTGCTTCACGCGCCTTTTCGCGCATAACCAGGATTGCACCTACGAACTCAAAGAGCTGGGCCGTTTCTACAAGAGCTACAGCGACACGATCAAGCATTGGCGTAAGGTATTGCCGAAGGACGCGTTCCTCGACGTGAAATATGAAGACCTCGTCGCCGATACCGCGGCGCAGTCGCGCCGCCTTATCGAGTACTGTGGCCTCGACTGGAACGATGCCTGCATGGAGCCGCACAAGCACGAGCGCAGCATCAAGACCGCCAGCGTCACGCAGGTGCGCCAGCCGGTCTACAAGACCTCGGTCGCGCGTTGGAAAAAATACGAAAAATTCCTCGGCCCGCTCGTCGAAGGCCTCGGCGATGCGCTCGAAAACAGCTGATCGTATTTTCCGGCTTTTTATTTTGAAATGAATTGCTTAGCCGAATTTTGAGGCCGCATTTTCTTTACCCGAAATCGCCTTTTTTACGTTCCTGTTTCGGGAAAATAATGTATAACTATGCGTTCAAATGCTGAACCTTATCCAAAAGAAGCCGTCTCAAAAGACTGCCACTGAATCCCTGCAGCCGCGGATATCCGTCTCGCGCCAGATGTCCGAGCGTTTTGAGCGCCGCCGGCTGTGGCGGCATGCAGCATCGGTCCTGTATGTCGCCGTCCTCGCGGCCTATTTATGCTGGCGCTTTACGATCATCAATCCGGATTCGCTGTTCCTGTCCGTCCTCTATTTCTCCGCGGACTGCATCGGGCTTCTCCTGGGTATTACCGCGATCATCACCTCGTGGAATTACCGGCACCGGACACCACCGCCGGCGCCTACCGGTCTTTCCGTCGACGTCTTCATTCCGACGTATAAGGAACCTCTGCATATCATTCGCCGCACCGCCATGGCGGCGCGGGCGATCGAATATCCCCACCATACTTTTATCCTCGACGACGGCCGCCGCGAGGAGGTGAGGGCGCTCGCCGCCGAACTGGGCGTCCGTTACCTGAGACGGTCCGAAAACGTCAATGCGAAGGCCGGCAACCTGAATTTCGGGTTGACGCACAGCAAGGCGGATTTCGTCGCCGTTTTCGACACCGACCATATTGCCTTGCCGCATGCGCTCGATGTCATGCTGGGTTTTTTCGACGATGAGAACGTTGCCATGGTGCAGACGCCGCAGGACTATTACAACGTCGACGCGTTCCAGTATTTCAGCGCGGGACGCTCGGGCGGCCTCTGGCACGACCAGTCATTCTTCTACAATATTGTGCAGCCCTCGGGCGATGCAACGAACGCCATTTCCTGCGTCGGCACCGGCGTTGTCTATCGCCGCGCGGCGCTGGAGCGCATCGGCGGCATCCCGGTCGAAACGGTGACGGAAGACATGCATACGTCGCTGAAGATCCACAAGGCGGGATACGAATGCGTTTATCTCAATGAACCCATCGCCTACGGCGTCGCGGCTGCCGATCTCAAGGAATATTACCGCACGCGCCACCGCTGGGCGCATGGAAACCTGCATGCGATCGCGCGCGAGAATGTGCTGTTCTGCAAAGGCCTGACGCCATCGCAGCGGTTCCAGTACCTGGCGCTGAACCTGTGTTACCTCGAAGGGTGGCAGCAGCTTATCCTGTTTATTGTGCCGGTGCTGGCGCTGACGCTGGGCCTTCAGCCATTCAAGATCACCATCTTCAACGTTCTTGTCGTGCTGACGTTTCCGTTCCTGTCGTATTTCCTGCTGCAGGAGATTGGCTGCGGTTTCACCCGCTATTGGGCAAACGAAATCTTTTCGATGGCGCGCTGGCCGGTGCATATCATTTCTGCGGCGGGGCTGTTCGGCCGCAAGATGGTCTTTCGCAGTTCCGCGAAGAACATCGCCGGGAAGGTCAACTGGCGGCTCATGTCGCCGCAGCTGGCGGTCGCGGTCACAAGCCTTGTCGCCGTTGTGGTCGGGATATACCGTTTGCATCACAATTACAAATCCGGTCCATTGTTCCGGTTTCTCAACGAAATGATCATCACCCGGCGCGTTCCGGACGTCGATATCTTCGCGCCTGTTCCGAAGGATTATACCATCGACCTCGTCGTCGTCGCGGGATTCTGGGCGATCTACGGCATGGTGAAAGCCGCTTTCTTCGTCCATAAGGCTATAAAGGACGCGCGCAAGAGCAATGAGTTCTTCCGCTTCAGTCTGCCGCTGCCGGTCGTGATCGAGGGAAGAGGAGGTAGCTATGGCGTAACCTTGCTCATCTCCGAAGACTGGCTGCGTTTCACCGACTGCCGCGAGGGCCCGCATGAAATTTCCAACGGCATAATGGATGTGACGCTCGTACTTCCCGCGGGACCTCTCGCGCTGAAAGTCGCGGTCGAACGCTGTTCCGGACGCGAGGTGGAAGGCCGCTTCGTCTTTGAATCAGACGCCCAGCGCGACCGGCTCGCGAACAGCCTGTATTCGGTCGACTGGCACCGCGAATTCCTGCACCGGAACGCCTATTTCAGCACGCCATCCGATCTCCTGCTGTCATGCTTCAGGCCGGGCGGCGCGAAACGCCGCAACGACTGGCGGGCCGTGCTCTACCATGATCCGGAGTCTCCCGCTGGCGGCCTGTCTTACGCCGTTATGTCATTGAAGGGTGACAATGCGACGGCTTCCCTCATCACGTTTGGCGAGATCCGCATTCATTCCCAATTGAGCGGCCTGACATTGTCGAACGGAAAGGCACAACCGTTCCATGCAACTGTCACCGCGCGGGAGCCGCTGGCGTCGCTGGCGGCGAAGGGCCTCGATGGCGCGCTAGTGGCGCGGTATTCTTGCACACTCGTGACCGGCGGGCGGCAACGGGCGCGGGTTTTCGCCAGCGGCCGCGAGATATAACATGCTGCAAAACTCGAACCTCGCTGAAAGGAAACTTTCGCAGCAAATTTCGACCGCCGGCCCCCAGCCACGGATATCCGTCTCGCGCCAGATGTACGAGCGCTTCGAGCGGCGCAAGCTGTGGCGCCGGATGCTCGCGGGAGTCTACGTCGTTAGTTTCAGCGTTTATCTGGCATGGTGCTTCACGATCATCGAGCCCAGTTCTCTGTTTCTGTCATGCTCATTCTTTGCGGCCGAATGTCTCGGCTTCATCCTCGGCCTAATCGGCATCATCACGACATGGGACTACAACCATCGCGATCCGCTGCCTTGTCCGGCCAATCTTTCCGTGGACGTTTTCGTCACGACATTCAAAGAGCCGCTGCATGTCATCCGGCGCACGGCGATGGCGGCAAAGGCTATCGACTATCCGCATAAAACGTGGATCCTCGATGACGGCAAACGTGACGAGATTAAAGAGATGGCGAAGGAATTGGGGCTGCTTTACCTGCGCAGACCCGACAATGCGAATGCCAAGGCGGGTAACCTAAATTATGGTTTTGCCCATAGCAAGGCCGATTTTGTCTTGAGCCTGGATGCCGATCATATCGTGTTGCCGCACGCCCTGGATATCATGCTGGGATTTTTCGCTGACAAAGAGGTCGCACTTGTCCAGACGCCGCAAGACTTTTACAATACTGACGCCTTCCAGTATTTCGCGGCTCGCGGGGGCGAAGGCCTGTGGCATGACCAGTCTTCGTATTACAACATCATCGAGCCTTGCGGAGACAGCATAAATGCCGCGACCTGCATAGGGACAGGCGTTGTTTATCGCCGGTCGGCCATTACGGATATTGGCGGCATTCCTATAGATTCTGTGACAGAAGATATTCACACCTCATTGAAACTGCAAAAACAGGGTTACCGTGTCGTGTTCATCAATGAGCCTGTTGCATACGGTATCGCCGAGGAAAATCTGGGTGAGTTTTACAAAGTCAGGCACCGCTGGGCGCATGGAAATATTCATGCGGTTGAAGTGGAGAATGTCCGCTTCTGCAAGGGGCTGACGCTGCGCCAGCGGCTGCAGTATCTGGCACTCGAACTCGTCTATCTAGAAGGGTGGCAGCAGCTCCTGATTTTTCTTGTCCCGGCGATCGCGTTGCTATCCGGGCAACAGCCGTTCCGGATCACGGTATTCAACATGCTTGTCGTCATGACATTTCCGATCTTTATCGCACTGTTGACGCTGGAGTCGGGATGTGGATTCAATCGTTTTTGGGCGGGACAAGTGCTATCCATGATCAGATGGCCAATTCATATTATTTCATGCGTGGCTGTCTTCCGGCGGAAAATGCCCTTCCGCACCTCTGCGAAAAATACGGGCAAGCGCATCCGCTGGACACTCATGCTGCCGCAATTGGGCGTGATGGCGCTCAACCTTGTGGCATTCATATACGGCGTTTTTTACTTGTCCCGGCATTTCAAGGTCGGCGTTCTCAGCATGCTTGTGAGCAAAATCGTTACGACCGGGCACATCCCCGACATTGACGTCGATGCCGTTCTTCCAAGAGGGTATAACACAGACCTATTGCTGGTCGCTGGGTTTTGGTCTCTCTATACGGTAGCAAGGGGCGCGGCCTTTATCCGCAAAGTCATCTCCGACGCGCGGAACAACCACGATCTCGTCCGCTTTCGCGTCCCGCTGCCGGTCATCTTTGATGGCAAAGGGGGGGATTATGGCCGGGTTTCCGCCATTTCCGAGAATTGGATCCGCTTTGCCGATTACCGCGAGGGTCTCCATGCTGTGGCCGGCGGGACGATGAACATCACGCTTGTCATGCCGGGTGGACGGCTCTCCGTCAAAGTTGCGGTCGAAAATGTGGAAGGCCGCGATATCGAGGGGCGGCTGCTTTTTAGTTCGCAAGCGCAGGCTGATCAGCTGGGGAACGGCCTCTATTCTGTCGACTGGCATCGGGAGTTCCTGCATCGCAATGCCTATTTCCCGACTCCGTCTGACGTCCTGCTGAGGTGGCTCGGTCTGCAGTCGCGGCAGCATTGGCGCTATCCCTGGCATGCGATGCTTTATCACGAGGTGAAGGAAGGCGCGGGCACGGCATCTTATGCGATTGTGTCAATGTTTGATAATAAAACTGAGGCTTCATTTATTGCTTTCAATGAGATAGAAGAAAATGTTCAGGTAACAGGTTTAGTTTTTGCCGATGACGGAATGAGAACTTTGCGCGCAATCGTGATCGGTCGCGAGCCACTTTCGTCGCTGACACCACACGGACTGGATGGCGCGGTCGTTTCCCGTTACCGTCTGCGCATTGTTGCGTGAATGTGACACAGGACTTCCCGTCACAGCCGGGACGGTTTTTGCCTCTGGTCCAAATGTCTCAAATGTATTAGCTTTTCAGACAGAATTCCTCCGAAAGGGGGACACTTTTGGCGCAGAAAAAGGAAGCAAAAATGTCAAAGAAACTCGTATCGGCTCTCGTTATCGGCGCGGCACTCGCGCTCTCGGCACCCGCGCATGCGGCAAGCACCTTGGTCTTCACCGGCGCTGACGGGGGTCCGCACTCCTGGTGGGTGTATCTCGGCGGCGTCACGGCGCTGCAGGGTCAGGATATCGCGACGCAGCCCGGTTTCCTGGCGCGTCTCGCCGGCGGCTACGGCCAATATTCTTATCACCGCCCGGGCCTGAGCGGCGTTGACGGCAATGTCGGCGAAGGCGACCTTATGGTTGGCTACGGCATGCCCTTCGCCAACGGTCACGTTGCAGCCTATATCGGTGGCGACTGGATCGACCACAGCCTTTCGCCCAGCGATCCGAAGAACGGCGCGCACGGCTCCGAAGGCGGACTGAAAGGCCAGCTCGAAGCCAACTTCCATCCGATGGATCACATTCTGGCTAATGCCATGGGCTCGTACTCGACGGCGTTCCGCACCTACTGGACCCGCGAAGACGTCGATTATAACTTCGGCGCTTTCTCGCTCGGTCCTGAAGTCGGCTTCGAAGGGAACAAGGAATTCAACTCGTTCCGTTACGGCGCGCGCCTTGGCGACATCGATCTCGGCTTCGCCGATGTCGCGCTGCATGCCGGCGGCACCACCTCGAACCGGAACGGCGGCGACGGCGTCTACGGCAACATCGGCTTTTCGAAGCGCTTCTGATCTCGATTGCAGAAACGGCTTTTTTCGAGACGCACAATCCTGAAAACGCTCCTCGCACTCGGTGCGGGGAGCGTTTCTCTTGTCCATGGCGTCCTGCCGTGGGGAACGATGAGCGTTGTCCTGGCGGAAGAAAAAACCGTGTCACTGGACGTCTTCAGAAAAGTGTCGTCGCTCGTGACGCTGCGCGACAATCTGGACGCGGATACGGTCTCGCGCATGTACAAGGTTTTCCTGGACGAGCCTTGGGCGCCCGACCATATCCTGCGGGTGCATAACAAGATCGTCGCAGGCCTCGCCAACGGGCTTTCGCGAAAAAATCATCTTATGAAAGACCTGGCGTGGAAATTCGACGAGGGCGAAAGCTGGTTCGCCGGTCACCTGCTGATGACCTGGTATCTCGGCGTTTATTATCATGCCGAGCGCCCGACGCAGCGCGTCGCCTATGAAACCGCGCTGATGTTCGATTCCACGCGCGGCATCCTGCCGATCCCGCTGGTGGAATCTTTGGGTTTCGGCGGCTGGACGGACGCGCCGGAAGACGCCAGATGAGCGGCACGATCGATGCGAACGTCATCATCATCGGCTCGGGCGTCGCGGGCGCGATGACCGCCTGCAAGCTCGCGCAGCTCGGCGTCCGCGACATCGTCATCGTCGAAGCGGGACCGCGCATCGACCGCGCGGAAACGGTCAAAAAATTCCGCGCCTCGCCGTTCATAGACAGTTCCAGCGGCTATCCCAATCCTGATTACGCGCCGCGCCCCGACTGGAACGACGCGAAGAACCCGTATATCGAAAAAACCGGTCCTGCCTTTTTGAACGAAGAATACCTGCGCGTAGTGGGCGGCACCACCTGGCACTGGGGCGGTTGCACGCCGCGTTTCCGGCCCGTGGATTTCAGGCTCGCGAGCGCGTACGGCGTCGGCGCCGATTGGCCAGTCGATTACGACACGCTCGAGCCATTCTATACCGAGGCTGAGGAAGAAATCGGCATCGCAGGCGAGGAGGACGATGGGTCGCCGCGCTCCAAACCTTATCCGATGGCGCGCATTCCTTCGAGCTATTGCGACAAGGTGATCGCCGAGGGGCTGAAGCCCATGGGCATCACCTTCAACGCCCGGCCTTCGGCACGCGCGAGCCGTCCTTATAACGGCCGCGGCCAATGCCAGGGATTCGGCACCTGCTCGCCGATTTGCCCATCCGGAGCGCAATATGCGGCCATATACCATGTCGAAAAGGCGGAAAAGCTCGGCGTGCGCGTTGTCGACACCACGCGCGCCGAGCGCATCCATGCTGACGGCAAGATAACCTCCGTCGAGGCTCGCAAGCCGGACGGAAGCCTTGTCACGCTGCGCGGGAAAATCTACGTCGTCGCCGCCAACGGCATCGAGACGCCGCGCCTGCTGCTGATGAGCGCGGGCGAGCGCCGGCCGCGGGGTATCGCCAACACTTCGGGCCTAGTGGGGCGCTATTTCATGGAACACCCGGCGCTGACCTGCAGGCTGAAGATGCCGCGGCCCGTCTATTCGTCGCGCGGTCCGGAAAGCATCGTGACGAGTTCCGATTTCCGGGATGGCCCTTTCCGCCGCGAGCGGCCGAGCAGCATGCTCAGCATCGAACATCCCCCGCGATTCCATGAGACGGCGGATGGCCTGTTGAGGCAGGGCCTGGAGCCGCCAAAGATCGACGCCGATGTCAAAGACGCGCTGACGCGAATGGCGGAGATGAATATCGGGATCGAGCAATTGCCCGACCGTCAGAACGGCATTACTCTGAACTGGGACAAGCGCGACCGCGCCGGGCAGCCGCTGACGCGTCTTTATTATTCTTTCGGTTCGTACGAGCAGGCGGGGTTCGCCTTCGCGCGCGACATGTTCAAAAAAATTGCGGCTTCGCTGCAGGCGCAAATCGTTTCGCTCGGCGATCCCGTGCCACAGTTCCATCTCATGGGAATGACGCGCATGGGTAATGACCCGAAGACCTCGGTCGCCGACAGTTTCGGGCGCAGCCATGACCATAAGAACCTGTTTATCCTCAGCTCATCTCTTTTCCCGTCCGCAAGTTCGGTCAATCCGACATTGACGCTGGCGGCCCTATGCCTGCGCGCCGGACACGAAATCTCGCGGCAACTGAAAGTCGGAAATTAAAGCATTTTTCGTTTGCGTAAAAAGTACCCTCTCCCCCTCTGGGGGAGGGGAAGTAATCGCGCTCAAGCGCGGTTACTCTAAGAATTTTACAGGCGAATGCCGGTGTGGATGGCCGCGATGCCGCCCGACAGGTTGATGACGCGGATTTTCTCGAAGCCGGCTTCCGTCATGCGTTCCGCAAGCTCGGCCTGCTTGGGGAACTGGCGGATGCTTTCGACGAGATACTGATAGCTCTCGCGGTCCTGCGCGACGGTCTCGCCGATTTTCGGGATGACGCGGAATGAATATTCGTCGTACAGCTTGCGCAGCGCCGCGTTCTTGACATGGCTGAACTCGAGGCAGAAAAATTCGCCACCCGGCTTCAGGACCCGGTAGGCTTCCGACAGAGCGTCATCAATATGCGTGACGTTGCGCAGACCGAAAGCGATGGAATAGAGATTGAATTTGCAGTCGTCGAAGGGCAGCTTTTCGGCGTTGCCAGCGACCCATTCGAAGCCTTTCAGGTAACCGCGGTCGACAGCGCGGTCGCGGCCGACCTTGAGCATCTCGCGGTTGAGGTCGCACACCGTGATCCGCGCCTCATCGCCGGCCTTGGCGCGGTAGCGGAAGGCGATGTCGCCCGTGCCGCCCGCCACGTCGAGCAGCGCCCGCGAGGCGCGCGGATGCATCATCTGCACGAAGCGGTTCTTCCACAGGCGGTGGATGCCACCTGACATCAGGTCGTTCATGAGGTCGTATTTGTTCGCGACTGAATCGAAAACACCGACGACGCGGCGGGTTTTCTCCTCCGGCTTCACGCGGCGATAGCCGAACCATTCAGACTCTTTGTTTTTGCGGGCTTTCGTCATGCGGCCAATATAGGGCAAAGGCGGTGAGGGGACAATGCCGCTTTTTAGTTGAGGATTCTCAATATCCTGCCGAAAATCCTGCGGATATATTCCTGCAATCCTTCTTCTCCCACGAACCAGATGCCGGGCAGCGCAACCGCCGCAAAAGCACTGCCGCCCACGCAGAGGTCGAGAAGCGCCTTCCATTTGAGCGGCAGATCCTCGAGCGGAAAATGCGCCTGCCGCAGGCGCAGCACGGTCCAGGCGGCGAAGACGGCGGGAATGGATATCAGCAGCGCACTGCCGAACGACAGCAGCAGGGGAATGAACTTCGGCGCGCCGTGCATCACCCGGGCATAGAGGATTGTCGCCACGGCGCTGGCCGACATGCCGATGACCCCGGCTTCGGCGATACCCTGCACGCCATGTCTGTCGGACAGGTACATGTAGAGCGGAATCGCCAGCAGCGACAAAATCGTTCCCAGCACCATGGGCCGCAGCGTGTCGCCGCGCGCATAGAAGGCGCGCACGATGATCTGCTGCGTGATCCAGCCTGGCACCGCGAAACCGAAGGTGAGCGTCAGCAGCGCCACAATTTCCATGTCGATGATGTTGAAGGCGCCATGCTCGTAAACAAGCTCGACCACGGGCCGCGCGAGGGCCACGAAGGCAGCGCCCGCCAGCACCGACAAAGCGATGCCGGTCTGCAGCGTTTGCAACAGAACCTTGTTGAGCTCATTCACCTTGTCTTCGGCCCACAGCTTGGCAAGGGTCGGCAATGCCGCCGCGCCGATGGCTTGGCCAATGACGGCGATGGGGACTTGCATCAAACGTCTTGCATAGGAAATATGCGCGACCGACCCAGCGGTCAGCAGCGCGCCGAACCAGCGGCCATACCATTCGTCCAGCGTCAGCAGCGTCTGCCCGAACATCAGCGGCGCGGCAATCGCGAGATAGATCAGGAAATTCCGGTCCGACGGCGCAATGCGCACCCGGATCGGAATATGGCGGAAACTATACAGGAGCGGCATCAGGAACGGCCCGAGGAAGCTGCCCACCAGCGTGCCGATGGAAAAGCCCGCGATGCCGCAAGTGGAATAGAGGAAATATCCGCCCAATATCGTGCAGGCATTATAAATGAGCGGCGACAAGGCGGCGGCCTGGAAACTCTTGTTGGCCAGCAGCACCGCCTGGATGATGCCGCCGGTCACGAAAAATATCTGCGCGGGCAGGACGATGCGCGTCAACTTGACGCAGAGCGCCATCGTCGGCGCATCAAAATGCGGAAACTGGAAGCGGATCAGCGGCTCGGCCTCCCACCAGAGGACGGCAGTCAGCAGCACGACGATCGCGCCAAGCGTGCCCAGCACTGTCGCCATCAGCCTGTTGGCCTCGTCGAGGCCGCTGCGCGCATGGATGCGGTTGTAGAGGGGGATAAAGGCGATCGACAGGGCGCCGCCCGCGAGGAAATAGTTCAGCAGGTCAGGGATCTGGAAGGCGGCATAAAAGGCATCGGTCGTCGAGCTCGCGCCGAACTTATAGGCGAGCAGCATCTCGCGCACGTAACCCAGGACGCGGGAGAGCAGAATGCTCGAGGCCAGAAGCAGGGCGGCGGCGGTGATATTCTCAGTTTTTTTCATAAGCCTGACGTGGGCCGCGGGAGAAGCGGCGGCGTTTTCCATGATATAGGAAAAAGGACGGGAGAATAAGCTGCCTTTTGTCCCACCCCGACGAAAGTCGGGGTCCAGTTCATACGACTTCTATCACATAAATTTTGCGGTAGAAGTTTCATAAACTGGACCCCGACTTTCGTCGGGGTGGTACGGAGGCGAATCCTATTCCCAAATGCCTGAAAACGGGTAACATAGGAGACGTCCACGCGTGGACTTCCAAAGGAGTTTCAGGGATGCGTAAGATTTTTGCTTTTGCCGTTCTGGGCGCGATGCTGGTGGCCGGTCATGCCGCCCAAGCCGACACGTTTGTGTGGAAAGACATAAAGGGCGGCTACACCATGTCGTTCCCCGACGTCTGGCGCATCCAGACGGATGATGCCGCCGACACGCGCGTGCGCATCGCAGGCCCGCTCGCGGAAGACCGCACAACCTGCCGTCTCCAGGTGCGCCATGATGGCCGCCTCCAGATTTATCCCAAGCGCCTCATGGGCGAAGCGGTGATGGAAAAACTCGACCACGACTACTGGGATAACGCGGTCGCCGAATTCCATGACGCGAAAATCAACAATTTCTATGCGCCGTCGAGCCTGGGCTCCAAGGGCGACGCGACCGCCGTGCAGTTCTCCTACAGCGAGGGCAAGGGCGACCAGAAGTCCCACATGCAGGCCATGGCCATCAGCAGCATCTACGGCGCGAACCGCTACGATTTCATGTGCTCGACGACCTCCGGTACCTGGGAGCGTTATGCGGACCTGTTCCTGAGCATCGCGGATTCCATCGAGCTGGACTCGCGCTATCATCCGTTCATCACCGGCTACTACCGCAATTTCCTGCTGGATCCGAAGCTGGTCCTGCCGCGCACCAAGCCGGGCACCGACAGCCCTTATGTGCCGCTGACTTGGGCCGACCGGTATACCTATAACGAATAATGACGCTTTCTTATTGTGGTGAAATGGTCCGGAAACACGATCCGGACCGTTTCCTTTTGAGCCTCTTCGTGAAGCCCGGCCGGCGTGAGGCATTGTGGGCGCTCTATGCATTCAACTATGAAATCGCCCGCACACGTGAAGTGGTCACGGAGACGCGCCTGGGCCTGATCCGCCTGCAGTGGTGGCGCGACGCGTTGGCAGGCGTTTACGACGGCAAACCGCCGCTGAAACACCAGGTGCTGGAACCGCTGGCCGCGGCCATCGCCGCATACAAGCTGCAGCGCGAGCCGTTCGATAATCTTTTGTACGCGCGCGAGTTCGACCTGGAAGACCGCGCGCCCGTCACGCTCGAGGGCATGGCCAATTACGCCGATTTCACCTCGACGCCGCTGGTGAAACTGTCACTGCTGATTGCCGGGGAAACTGCAAGCGACGAGGCGGTCAAAGCCGCCGGCACCGCCTATGCGCTGACCGGCCTGCTGCGCGCCACTTCCGTCCATTTATGCCAGCGCCGCTGCTATCTGCCCGAGGATCTGCTGCACAAGGCGGGCACGGATATTTACGAACTGTACGAAGGGAAGGGGCTGGAAAAGCTCAAACCTGTGGTGCAGGAAGTCGCCGCTTTCGCGCGCAAGCAGGCAGCGCTTGTCCCGCGCAAACCCAGCCTTCACCTACGGCTGCTGCGTAAAATGTCCGAGATCTATATCGCGCAGATTGAAAAGGCCGGTTACGGTCTTTTTTCAGCGTCTCTCCAGCATCCGCCGCCGATGCTGGCGCTGCGGCTGTGGTGGGCCAGCGCTATTTTCTGAAGGTTTCGCGGATATGGACGGTTTTGGCGAAGACCTTCGCCGAAATATGTGCTGCGCCGACGAGCGCCTGGTCCCGGGCCGTGACGATGCTATCGGCGCCGAGCGTCGCGGCGTCAAAGAAATCGCAGCTCAGGCGCGCATCATGTCCTGCGGACGTCATCTGCAGCAGGCCTTCCGCTTCCATCCTGCTTCCTTCGCCGGCGCTGGCGATCGTGCAGCTGCCCTTGCAGCGCAGGCGCGCGTTCGGCCCGACATCGCCACCCATGATGCTGCCGGCGGCGCTGGCGTTGAATAAGGCGCCCGTCTTGCCGAAATTGATATCATGGCCGCTGCGGACGCGTAGATGGTCGCCCGCCTGGTTGATGCGCACGCCGAGGTCGCTGTCGAGCGTGACGTGCTGACCGATGACGCCGGATATCGTAATGCCGCCTAACAGTCCGCCATTGCCGCGTGTGCGAATGCTTGCCTTGTCACCGATATTGCCTGTGATCATTATGCCGCCGTCAACGATATCGACTTGCGCGCCAATGCCGACGTTGCCGTGCAGCTTGATGGGCCCGTCATGGCGGAAGATTTCGCCGTCGGCGATATCGCGGTGAATGTGGATGCGGTCTTTCGGCACAGTTCCTCCAGGCCGCCAATGCTTGCACATAAATTTCCATAAATCAACAACGTTTATTATCCGTCATTGCCGCGAAAGCGGGAATCTCGTTGAACCAGAGGCGTCTCCAGCTTGACGAGATCCCCGGTTTCGCGGGGATGACGGCGTGGCGCGGGAATTGCTCTGGAAAATCGAAATTCTTGAGGTATAGTCCCGGCCATGACCCCGAAAGATACAGATTTCATCTTTGGCAAAAGCGGCGCCGGCATCCTGGTGCTAGCGAAGGATACGGGACGTTTCCTGGCGCTCAAGCGTTCCGACCATGTTCAACATGGCCGCACTTGGGGCCTGTCGGGCGGGCTTGCCGAAGCGGGGGAGACGCCGCGCCAGACCGCGGAACGCGAGTTTCGCGAGGAGACCGAGTATAAAGGCGCGCTGTCGGAGCCTGTCCAACTTGCGGTCTTTAAAAACGACAGCATGGTCTATCACAATTACATCGCCGTCGTGGATCATGAATTCGCGCCCAGCCTTGATCACGAGAACGAAGCTTTCCGCTGGGTCGACAGTCTCGACAACTGGCCGGAGCCTGCGCATTTCGGAATTGAATTCCTGAAGAATGACGCCGAAAGCATGCGCATCATCCGCGCGCAACGGGCGGCGCTCGACGCCACGCAGTTTACGGAGGCGCGCGCCAAGTATAAATATTCACCCACGCTCTATCACGTCTTTCACGGCGCGGCAGACGCGAGCGAAATCGCGCCCGATGCGAACCGCGGCGAGATCCGCGCCACGCCGAACCTGCGCGAGGCGCTGCCGAAACTCATCGCGCGCCAGGACCGGCTTGCCGTCGCGCCCTTGCCGGGGAGCGAAGACTTCCTCGTTATTATTCCGGATCGCGAAAATTTCCTGAAAAGCGGCAAGCTCGATGGCGTGATCTTCCAGCTGCCGGGGAATGAATTCAAAAAGATATTTAGGCACCGCTATGCGTCCGCGAAGCCGCAGGCGGTCTCCGACCGAAATTATTTCGATCATGTGCAGAAGATGGAAGCCGCGATGTATTATGGCCTCCATGTGCTGTTCACGCCGGGGCCGGTTGGCGCGGAAATGCGCGAGAAACTTGATCGGGCAATCGCGGCGCCGGACTTCCCGGCGAACCTGAAGGAACTGGTGCGGGACGGCACGCTGATCTACGAAAACGCCAAGCGCGGCATGCGCGTCTCGCCGCTTCTCCAGCCCGAAGACGCCCCGCCGCCGCCCAAAGGCCCGAACCCGCGGTCGCTGATACACTTCGGCCGTCACTGAATAGCGCCGCAGGCATTTTTTCCCACAGATTGACACAGATTGACACGGATGCGCGCGTTCATCTGTGTCAATCTGTGTCAATCCGTGTCCATCTGTGGGGTTCTGAGAATGCCTGCGGCGCAGAAGTGATTGACGTCAAAAAGCAAAAGGCGTCCCGGGGGGTAAGGCCGGAACGCCTTTGCCAGTGAAGGAGCACGGGGAGTCAGGGGGCCCCGCGCTCTCGGGCAGTACACTTAGCGCGCTTAGTTGCAGCTGCCGCAGCTCTGCTTGTCATCTTTCACGTCCAGCTTTTTCGCGCTGCCGGACTTGATGTCGATCTTCCGGGGTTTCATGGCTTCCGGAATTTCGCGGACAAGCTCAACCGTCAGGAGGCCGTTGCTAAGGCCGGCGTTCGTGACGCGGATGTGCTCGGCCAGCTGGAAGCGGCGTTCAAAAGCGCGCTCCGCGATGCCGCGGTGAAGGTATGTCACATCCTTGTTCTCTTCCCGGTCGAGGGCCTTGCCCTGGACGACCAGTTGGTTTTCCTTGGCCGTGATGTCGATGTCGTTTTCGGAGAAGCCGGCGACCGCCATGGTGATGCGGTAGTGGTCGTCGTCGACCTTCACGATGTTATACGGCGGATAGGAACTCCCTTGGTCGGTCAGCAGGCTCGATTCCAGCATCTGGGAGAGCCGGTCAAAGCCAACAGTCGAGCGGAAGAGGGGTGAAAAATCCAATGCGTTCATGATATCCTCCTTTGAGCAATATCAGTCTATGATGTTGTCAGGCCACCCGAAGGTCGGCCCGGAAAGACATTTTTGGGAAGCCCCACCATGGGCACTTCCTGTCTTCCACCTTCTTTCTACGCAGCAAAAAACCTTTGGATTTTAAAAACTGCGAAAAAATTTGCGGTTCACATATAAGAAGGAATTAGGGACTGGTCATTAAATTTCAATGACTTGCGGATTAACCTTTGGCAACCTTGAAGCTGGGAATTATGTTGACATAATACTGGTTTCCGTACTACGTTTCGCTTCAGGAAAAATTAAACTTGGGAGAAGTGCCATGGCCGACCTCGAACAAGCTGCCGACAAAATGAAAAGCCTGCGTGTTGAATTCGAAGGCGTTGCGAAAGACGCCGGAACGCGCAAATTCTTCCAGAGCTGGTTCGATGACAGCGCAAAGCGCAAGGCCGATTTCGGTGCATTCGCGACCATGGCCGGAATGGCGGAGCAGCTCCTCGCCGCGAAGGAGCCTGTCGCCGCCAAAATCCCGCTCGACAATCTGAAAAGCCTCTTCGACAAGCGCGCCGCCGCCTGGACGAAAGCCTCGCATGGATTCTTCAGCAGCTGGACGGGCCGCGAAACGCAGGAAGCCGCGCGCTATGAAGGCTATTCGAACAAGGTCGCCGACGTATTAAAGCTGCTGTAAGCCAGCCGCTCCGCCTTGATAAATAAAAACCGCCCGGAAACAAGTTCCGGGCGGTTCTTTTCATGCGACTCAAGGATCGCGTGATTATTTCTTGGCGGCTTCTTTTTCTTTTTTCGCTTCCGCGCCTTTGGCGATGGCAGCGTTGGCGGTGTCCGCAGCGGCGACGCCGAGACCGGCGTATTTGTTGCCGAACTTGGCGAGGCGGCCTTTTTCGAGGACCTTCGCCGTGCCGCCCGTCCAGGCGGGGTGGTTCAGCGGGTCGATGTCGAGGCGCATGACGTCGCCGGGCTTGCCCCAGCAGCTGCGCGTGGTGAATTCGGTGCCATCCGTCATGACGATTTTGATCTCATGATAGTCGGGATGAATGTTCTCTTTCATAGGTAGCTCCTAAAACTTAAACTGGCGTCCCACCCATATAGGGCGATTATCCGGTCTTCTCCAGAAGGACGGCACAGGATGGTTTAAATACAGCCATTTCGCGTAATATGCAAGCAATTTATTGACTTTGGCGGAGGTTCGGTCAATCTCTCGAGTGTGTTTTCCCGAGGGCAGGGAAGTTATTTTACATAATGCGTTATAGAGGCTGGTGTGCCGCTTGGCAGCATATATGCAGCATATATAACGTGTAACCCCGGCGTAAGCCGGGGTCTGGAATATATCAACAATAACGGTGGGCATCGTAACCGAGACATTGCCACCGTGCTTGTGGAACCACCGTAGACCCAGGCTTGCGCCGGGGTTACGCCAAGGATGGACAATGGACGCGCCGATCGACCGGTCGAAACTCAAGGAAGAAGCGAAGAAGCCCCTGAAGCTGCTCTGGCCGCTGCTGCAGCCGCATAAGCTGAAACTTCTTTTCGCGGCCGTGGGCATGCTCGTGTCGGCGAGCGGCATGCTCGCCATCGGCTGGGGCTTCAAGAACATCATCGACCGAGCTTTCAGCGACCACAGCGGCGCCATCCTGCATGAAGCTCTGCTGATGCTGCTCTGCGTCGTGCTGCTTATGTCGGGCGCCGCCTATATGCGCATCCGGCTCATCTACCAGGTCGCGGAGCGGGTCATCAACGACCTGCGTAAAAAACTTTACAGCCATCTGCTTTCCCTCGATCCTGCCTTCTTCGAACAGCACAAAACCGGCGATCACGTCTCGGTCATCAATGCGGATACGACGGTGCTGCAGCTTGTCATGGTCCAGAACATGCCGATGGTGGTGCGCCACTGTCTCATGCTGACGGGCGCCATCTTCATGCTGTGTCTGATCGGCAAATGGATGATCGTCCTCGTGCTGGGCATCATCTGCCTCGTCAGCCTGCCCGGCGTTTATTTCGGACGCAAGGTGCGTGCGCGCTCCCGCGACACGCAAAGCCGCGTAGGCGACGTCAGCTCCTTCGGCCACGAAACCCTGCAGGGTATCCAGACGATCCAATCTTTCGGCTATGAAGCGGAAGCCGCCCGCAAATTCGGCGTGCTCGCCGACGATGTTTTCGCGACCGCGATGAAGCAGGTGAATCTGCGCGCGCTGCTGGTGGCTTATATCATTGCAGCCGCCTTTAGCGCGATCGGCGCCGTGCTGCTTTACGGCGGCGAGCGGGTGCTGGCGGGGCAAATGTCCGCCGGCGATCTTTCCGCCTTTATCTTTTACGCCGCGACCGTCGCGGGTTCCGCGACCGCGCTGACCGAGGCCTTGAGCGAATTCAGCCGCGCGGGCGGCGCCGCCGATCGCATCCTGGGTCTGTTGAATACGCGGCCCAGCCTGCCGGTCCTCGCGCCCAAGCCGCTGCCGGAAAAAATCCAGGGCTCGGTGACGCTCCGCAATGTGAGCTTCAGCTATCCGACGCGGCCCGAGCACGAGGCTCTGCATGATGTGTCCTTCAATGTGGCGCCGGGCGAAGTCGTGGCGCTGGTCGGCCCAAGCGGCGCCGGCAAGACGACGGTCTTCCAGCTGCTGCAGCGCTTTTATGATCCAAAAGCCGGCGCGGTCCTGATCGACGGCATCAATGCCGCCGAATGCGATCCGCGCGATATCCGCCGCCATCTCAGCGTCGTGTCGCAGGATCCGGCGATCTTCTCGATGTCGGTGTCCGAAAACATCCGCATGGCGAAGCCCGACGCGAGCGACGAAGAGGTGCGCCGCGCGGCAGAACTCGCCCAGGCGCATGAATTCATCGCGGCGCTCAACCTCAACTACGGCACAATGGTGGGCGAGCGCGGCAATCGTCTGTCGGGCGGCCAGAAGCAGCGCATTGCCATCGCCCGCGCGATCCTCAAGGATTCGAAAATTCTTCTCCTAGACGAGGCGACCTCCGCCCTCGACGCTGCGAACGAAATCGCCGTGCATAAGGCGCTCAAGAACCTGATGCAGGGCCGCACCACGCTGATCATCGCGCATCGCCTGTCGACCGTGCAAAAAGCCGACCGCATCATCGTCATGGAGAATGGCCAGATCGTGGCCGAGGGCACGCATGACCAGCTCTACGCCCAGAAGGGACTTTACACCAATCTGGCCGGTCTCCAGATGGACCTGAAGGCCGGTTAAAAACAGCGCTTATGTGAAGCGCTATTCTTCTTCCAACCCCTTGTTTCTTATTGGCTATTATCCGTCAGCGTAAGTTTCCGCTTTGACCTCACGTTTCATTAATGTGCATCTGAGATAATGGTTAAGGATGTTTTCAGCGCGCTGTTCATGCGGGCGGACATTTTCTTTGGGGGGAAATCATGAATCGCTACGTTCTTCTGACGGCCATGGCGCTGGTTCTTGCCGCGCCCGGAGTTTCATCAGCGCAGACGCTCGGCGGGCCCGGCAGTATTGGCGGACCCGGCAGCCTGAGCGGTCCCGGCACCATTGGTGGCGCAAATAATACGAATGCCAATGCAAGCGGCCAATCGAACTGCGCCGGAAATAGCGGCCAGAATACGAATGCGAATGGTCAGGTTGTGGGCAATAACTGCTCGAACAACGGAGTACCGCAAGGCAACCAGATGGGCGGCGGCGTGCAGGGCCAGATGGGTGGTGGCATGCAAGGCGGTCCTCCCGGCGGTGGTCAGATGAGTGGCCAGATGGGCGGCGGCATGCAGGGCCAGATGGGTGGTGGCATGCAAGGCGGTCCTCCCGGCGGTGGTCAGATGAGTGGCCAGATGGGCGGCGGAATGCAGGGCGGTCCTCCTGGTGGCGGCCAGATGGGTGGCGGTATGCAAGGCGGCCCTCCTGGCGGCGGCCAGATGGGCGGCGGCATGCAGGGCGGTCCTCCGGGTGGCGGCCAGATGGGTGGCGGTATGCAAGGCGGTCCTTCCGGCGGTGGTCAGATGATGGGCGGCCAGATGGGTGGCGGCATGCAGGGCGGTCCTCCCGGCGGTGGTCAGATGATGGGTGTCCAGATGGGTGGCGGCATGCAGGGCGGTCCTCCCGGTGGTGGTCAAATGGGTGGTCAGATGGGCGGTGGCATGCAAGGCGGTCCTCCCGGTGGTGGTCAAATGGGTGGTCAGATGGGCGGTGGCATGCAAGGTGGCCCTCCTGGCGGTGGTCAGATGATGGGCGGCCAGATGGGTAGTGGTATGCAAGGTGGTCCTCCCGGTGGTGGTCAGATGGGCGGTGGCATGCAAAGTGGTCCTCCCGGCGGTGGCCAGATGATGGGTGGCCAAATGGGTGGCGGCATGCACGGTGGACCTCCGGGAATGGGCGGTGGCCAGATGGGCGGCATGCAAGGGGGCCAAGGTGGTAGTCAAATGGGCGGCGGTATGCGTGGTGGTCCTCCGGGAATGGGAGGCGGCGGCCAGATGGGAGGCATGCAAGGTGGCGGTGGCATGCGTGGTGGTCCCCCGGGAATGGGAGGCGGCAGCCAAATGGGAAGCGGCATGCGCGGTGGTCCTCCCGGAATGGGCGGCGGTGGAATGATGGGCGGACGCGGCGGACCTCCGGGCGGTGGCCAGGGCGGACCCCCGGGTGGCGGCCAGATGGCCGGCAATGGCGCTCCCCAGCAACAAGGTGGTGGTGCGCCCCCGGCCGCTGGTGGTGGCGGTGCTCCACCCCAATAACGAGATACGAAGCGAAGAAAGCCGCCCTTCACCGGGCGGCTTTTTTCAGGGCACTCCTGCAAGAATTATCTAACGAAAACGAGATCGACGCGATCCAGCGGGCTGCGGTCGGTTTCCGTCCCGAGCGCGCGCACGTCCACGCGCGTGGGCTTGACGCCCTTGTCCATCAGGTAGGAGCGCACCATTAGCGCCCGCGACAGGGCGATCCGGCGCGCGCTGGACTTGCTGCCATCCTCGCCGGTCGCAAAGCCACGCACCTGGAGGCGCCCGTCGACCGTATCCTTCATCTGGCGAATGACGATATCGAGTTTCTTTTGCGATTCTGTGGTGAGGTCGCTCGAGTTTCCGTGGAAATTCAACGTCAGGTCGGCGACCGAAGGCACGATCGGCATCGTCTCCGCTGGCGCTGCGGCGACAGGCTGAGCCTCCGTGGTTGCTGGCGCCGCTGCCGGCGCTGTCGGCATGGCGACAGCGGCTTCAGGCGCCGTCGGCTCCGGCAAAGGCGCCGGCGCCATATCTTTTGCCGGGACAGGCATCAGCATCGGCGCCGTCGTGTGGCCGGGTTTGTGATTTTTTGGCAGCGGCAGCGGTTCGGCACGTGGCGCCTTGGGGATGTCCGGCTGCGCGGTCTCGGTATCTTCGGGATAATCCGAAGGATGAATGACTGTAATGTCAGGCAGTGGGCCTGAGCCGCCTTCGGCTTCAGGATGCGGGGCTTGCGGCGCCGGTGCGGGTTCCGGCATATCGACAGGCGCTGGAACTGGAGCCGGTTCAGTGGACGGTGCGGCGATCGCCGGAGCGGCAGTTGCCGGTGCTGCCACCACCTCTGGCAGCGCAGGTGCTGGCGATTCATGAGCGGGCTCAAACGCACGTTCGTAAGTCGTCTCCTGCCGTGGGTGCGGCGCGGCCTCAACCGGCGCGGGCGCTTCAGCCGGCGGCGTGGTGGCAATGGCCGGTTCGGATGCAGGAGCAGGTGCTGCAATCGGTGCGGCCACCACGGGTGCCGGCGTCGGCTGCACCGCGCGCTGGACGACGGGCGGCGTGCCGGAATCAGGCGGGTTGGAAATGATCGGCGGCATCGCCGTCATGTCATGATGCACCGGCGCTGCCTGTGCGGCTTCCGGCGCGGGCGGCAGGCTGATGATCGGTGCGTTCGAGGGTTTCGGATGCTTGACGGCATCTTCCGGCGCGGGCTCGTCCGTGACGACGAGAGAGGGCTTGCTCCGCGTGGCAGGCGGTTTCTTTTTCGTCTTCGCTGCCTTTTTCGGTTCCGCTTTCTTCTCGGGCGCGGGAGCGACGGGCTGCGGAGCCGTATCCGAGCTGATCACCACATTGTCGGGCACCGTCGCGTCCGGCGGCGTATTTTCAATGGCCGGGGAACGCTTGTAGATGTAATCCGCCAGCTGAACGCGCTGTCCGGAAGCGGATGCCGGCGGCGCGTCAAGCGCACTCAGGTCGACTTCCACCGCGGGCTTGTCGTTTTGCTTGTACGGAAAGTAATACTGCTGCGCCCCGGCGGGCGCGCTGAAACCGATCAATAGGCCGACGAAGGCCGTGCCGAGCCATAAATGTCGATGCGTCATAAACCAAAACCCTACGATGCCGATTTTACTTTTTTCGGCGCTTTAAGACCAGAGGCTTTCAGCTTTTTCAGAAGTGCGGGGTGGATGGCGGCGTTGCCAACGACGATGTTGCGCCCATAAATATAATCGGAACCGCCCGACATATCGGTCACGCGCCCGCCGCTCTCGGTGACGAGGAGGCTGCCCGCCGCCACGTCCCAGGCGTTCAACTCGCGTTCCCAGAAGCTTTCGAAGCGTCCGGCCGCCACGTAAGCGAGGTCGAGGGCCGCCGCGCCGAAACGCCGGACGTCGGTGAAAGGATTGATGGCGCAGAATTCGGACATGAAGACGTTATAGTCGCGCTCATTGAAACGCGGACCGCCCACCCCGACGAGGGCGGTCGAAAATTCCCGCACGGCGGAGATGCGCAGCCGCTTGCCGTTGACATAAGCGCCTTTGCCTTTTTCGGCAGTGAACATTTCTTTCTTGCTGGGGTCGTAGACGACGCCCGCCACGATACGGCCCTTTTGCTCGAGGCCGATGGAAACGGCCCAGTGCGGCACGCCGTGCAGGAAATTCGTCGTGCCATCGAGCGGATCGATAATCCAGCGGGAGGAGGCGTCGGCGCCCTTTTTCACGCCGCCTTCTTCCATATAAAATCCGTAAGAAGGAAATGCCTTCTTGAGCGTCTGCATGACGATCTTTTCGGCCGTGTGGTCCGCGATGGAAACGAAGTCGTGCGGACCCTTGGCGATAACCTTCAGATCGCGGACTTTTGCAAAATGCCGCAGCAGGGAACGGCCCGCCCTTTCAGCGGCCTCGATCATTGCATTCAGCTGGCGGGAGGCGGCCATGGTTATGTGGCCGTTTTCGCTTTCGGGCCGGCTTTGGTGCGCTCGAGGATCTCGGCGTAAATCGCGGGCGTTGCCGCGATGATGCTGCCGCCGGTATTGAAATTGGCGCCCCGCTGCAGGTCGGTCACGGTCCCGCGCGCTTCGCGGACGATGACGACGCCGGCCGCCACATCCCACAGGCCGCCGCCGATGGGCGATTTAAAGGCGGCATCCAGTCTTCCCGCCGCGACATAGCCGAGGTCGAGGCAGGTCGAGCCCATGTTGCGCACAAGCATGCCCATGCGCACGAGTTCGCCAACATCGCCAAAGTCCGCGTGGGATTTGGTTTCCATGCCGATGGCGGCATCGGCCAGGCGCTTGCGGGCCGAAACCTGAAGACGGCGGTTATTCACATAGGCGCCGAGGCCCTTTTCGGCCCAGAACATCTCGTCCTTGATGGGATCGTAAATGACGCCCGCGACAATATCCTTGTCTTTCTCAAGCGCGATCGAGACCGACCAGTGCGGGATGCCGTGCAGGAAATTCATCGTGCCATCGAGCGGATCGACAATCCAGCGGGTGGCCGCATCTTCGCCTTTCTCGGCGCCGCCTTCTTCCAGCAGGAAGCCGAATCTCGGACGCGCCTTGGACAGCGTGTCGCGAATGATCTTCTCGGCCTTGTGGTCGGCGGTGGAGACGAAGTCGCCCGGGCCTTTTTTTGACACCTGCAGGTTTTCGACTTCGCCAAAGTCGCGCACGAGCGAACGGCCCGCCTTTTCGGCGGCCTCGATCATCACATGTATTGTTGCCGAGCGGCGGGCGACGGCCATGTTGATTAATCTTTCGCGCGTTCGACGTAGGAAGCGTCTTCGGTGCGGACGACGATGCGGGTGCCGGCTTCGATGTGCGGCGGCACCATGACGCGCGCGCCGTTTTCGAGGACGGCGGGCTTGTAGGACGAGGACGCCGTCTGGCCTTTGACCACGGGGTCGGCCTCGGTGATCTTCATCGTGACGGTCTCGGGCAGGGTCACCGATAATGCCTTGCCCTCGTTCATCTGCATGATGCAGATCATGTTTTCCTGCAGGAACTGGGCGGGTTCGCCGATCAGTTCTTTGTCGACGATGATCTGTTCGAAGGTTTCGGTGTGCATGAAGGTATAGTGGTCGCCGTCATTGTAGAGGTACTGGTATTCTTCCTCGTCAACGCGGGCGCGCTCGACCATGTCCTGCGTCGAGAAGCGGATGTCCATCTTGGTGCCGCTCTGGATGTCGCGCATCACGACCTGGGCTACGGCCGCGCCCTTGCCCGGGGAGCGGAGCTCGTTTTCCATCACCACCCAGAGCTTGTTGTTGTATTCGACGACCATGCCCTTGCGGAGCGTATTTGCGGCAACTTTTGCCATTGATGCACCTTATACTGCTTTTATATTTCCATATTCGTCCAGACAGCCGGCGTTTTCAGTCGCGGCGCGAGGCGATTGCTTTACCTAGATTTTTTAACGCTGTTTGTAAATCGTTATCTGCGATATTTGCGGTCAATTCGTCGATGTGCTGCTGCTGCTGGAGCGTGACAGGTTTGGTTCTGACCTTCACCGGTTTTTTCTTATCCATAATCTCTGAGTTCTGGATGATCCTGATATCCTTGATGGCAGGATAGCCGAAAAACACGTTCAGCCGCTCGGTCAGCAGGCTTTTCTGATAGCTGAGCTCAAGCGCGGCGGCGGGCTGCACCGCCAGATGCAGGATGGCCTGCGGCGAACCGCCTTTTTCCTTTTCCGCCTTGCGCTGGAATTTGAGCTCCACCGGGATCGCGATGGAGGCGATCTCCGGCCCCGCGATCTGCGCCCATTGCGACAGCATCTTGCCGAACAGCAGATTCTTTTTGCCAAAGATATCCTTCGTCAGGTTCGGCACAAGGTCCGAGAGCGGTCGCGGGCGGTTTCCGGTTGTCATGGAGGGTAAGTATGGTTATTTAAAATCCTATGTCCAGACCCAAAAAGACGTCCGTTCCGGAACTGCAGAGCCAGCTTTTGACCTGGTTTTCCCGCCATCGCCGCGCCATGCCGTGGCGCGCGCCGAAGGGCGTGCGGCCCGATCCTTACCATGTCTGGCTGTCGGAAATCATGCTGCAGCAGACGACGGTCGTGACCGTCGGGCCTTACTTCACGAAATTCATCCAGAAATGGCCGACGGTGCAGGATCTTGCGAAGGCGAAGCAGGATGATGTGCTGGCCGCCTGGGCGGGCCTCGGATATTACGCACGGGCGCGAAATCTGCACAAATGCGCGATTGAAGTGACGCAAAAACATGGCGGCGCATTTCCGCGCACTATCGAGGGTTTGCTGGAACTGCCGGGCATCGGCCCCTATACCGCGGCCGCCATCGCCTCCATCGCTTTCGACCAGCCGGCGGTCGCCGTGGACGGCAACGTCGAGCGCGTCGTCAGCCGCTTCTTCGCCATCGGCGAACCGCTGCCTTTCTCGAAGGAAGCTATTCGAAAAGGCGCGGCCGAGCTTGCGCTTGGGAACCCGCACCCGGGCGACTTTACCCAGGCCTTCATGGAACTCGGCGCGACCGTCTGCACGCCGCGCAAGCCGAAGTGCGTCCTGTGCCCCTGGCGCGAGGATTGTGCCGCGCTGAAAAAGGGTATCGCCGAAGAACTGCCGCGCAAGGCGCCGAAGCCGGAAAAACCTGTGCGCTACGGCAAGGTCTTCTATTTTGCGAACGGGCGCGGGGAATTCCTTATTCACAAGCGCCAGGGGCAGGGGTTGTACGAGGGGCTTTACCAGCTTCCGACCACCGAATGGATCGCAAACCGCGCCGCGGCCCGCAGGCTTCCGCCGCCGGTCAAGGCGGCGCGGCTGGAATCGCTGGGCGCGGAAGTGCGGCACAGTTTCACCCATTTCGACCTGATTTTGGAAATATGGACGGGCCATACGAAAAATACGGTATTGGCTGGTGCGGCCTGGGTTTCCGCTGAAAATCTCGAAAAATACGCGCTTCCGACGCTGATGAAGAAAGCTATCCGCCTGTGCAGTCAGGGAAAACCCGCGAAGACCGCTTGAGTTCGCGGCCATCCAAACCTAATATAATTAACAGCGCTGTTATCTTTCCACTCCTGGGGCACATTCAAAGATGAGATACGTTCTGGTCCTGCTTGCCGCTCTTGCCTTCGCCGGTGTGAACCAGCCGGCCCTGGCCACAACCGCCTACAACGGCGACAGCGGCGAAGCCTTCGCGGAGCCGACGTTCCGTGACCTGTCGATGATGCTGCTCATGCTCGACGGCGTCGACATCAACAATCCGACGGTGGCCGACGACTATGCGAAGATGAACTTCTGCAGCCTCTACAAAGACAAGTACAAGAACGACTTCGAATGGAACAAGGTCCGCCAGCAGATCATCACGCGCATTCAGTCGAAGAAGGATTATTACCGTC
Organism: Alphaproteobacteria bacterium; assembly: GCA_025934695.1. Lineage (GTDB taxonomy): Bacteria > Pseudomonadota > Alphaproteobacteria > Micavibrionales > UBA2020 > JAPWJZ01. Next base: position 460,384 of record JAICWS010000001.1, on the reverse strand, counting down.
TTCAGTATGAGCTGGACGGCACTATCGCCCTCGACCGGTATAACTTCGATACGCAGGATTTCCCGCTGACGCCGCAAACGGCCATGGAGCGCGTGGGGTCCATGATCCTCTATGATTCAGGCACCGCGCCCGACAACCAGACTAAAAACGTGCGCATCCTGTGCAATGACGATCACTTTACGAAGACGTTCCCGGGCAGTTATATGCTCGTGATGACCCAGCCGCTCACCTTCGACCGGCTGAAACTGCCGATGGACGAAGCCAAGGCGCTTCTCGAGCGCATGGCGTCGCAGAAGAACGCCGAGCGCCGCCTTTACGTGCGATTCCGCATGCGCGTGACCGGGATCGACAAGGTCCGCGGCAACAGGGACGTGGCGATCGAGGTCGACGTGAAAGGCGAAGTCGTAGCGGTCGACGTGTTCCTCGACCACGACATGACGAAGTATCTGACCAGCATCAACCTGACGAAATTCTAGGTCGCGTCGGTGATTCCCGCGAAATAGTGTTCCCGCCACGCCGCCCAGTCCTGAAGCGCGTCGAAATCGCCCGCATCCTTGCATTTGATGAGATATGCCGCCGCAGCGCCTGATTCAGGATCGTCGCGCGCCTGCAGGTAATGGATCGTTTCATCGACGCCTGCGCCGGTCAGGAACTGGACGTCGAACCCCGCGCCAGCGTCGAAGTTCATATTCTTTGCGCGCCAGAGAGCGGGAACGTCCTCGAGCTTTTTCATCCGCCAGACCAGGTAGGCGCACCAGTAGAGGTTTTCGTAGAAATCGGGATTGTTGCCGCCGCTGCTGTCGCCGGTTTCGAGCGCGAGAATATACCGGAGCAGGCCGGAAGCGTCAGTGGAGGGGCGCGTGTGGATGGCGCGGAGCAACTGGCGCCGGATGGCGGGGTCGTGAAGATACTGGCTTTCTGCCTCCGACAGGCGGACAGAGGACCCTTGGTGCCCGAGGATAAATTCAAGCGGCGTCATGCGGAACAAGCTTACTATAAACCGACGAAAAAAAGGGGCCGGAACATTGCTGTTCCGGCCAATTGTTGTCGAAGCGTAGAGCGGTAGTAAAAACTCATTCGTGCATATGAGAGCGGATTTCCTGGCGCAACACGTCGATGGGCCAGACCTTTCCCTTGTTCTCGAAATGCCAGAAGGTCCAGCCATTGCAGGAGGGCAGGCCCTGCAGTGCGGCGCCGACCTTGTGAATCGAACCTTTATGATCACCCGTATGATTGCGGGCGACGAGGTTGCCATCCGCGCGGACGCGCGCGGAATAGCGGCGGGTATTGTCGAACAGTACGGTACCGGGCTGGAGGAGGCCCTGTTCCACGACCTGGCCGAAGGGCACGCGCGGCTCGGCGCGCTTTTCGATGGGCTTCAGCAGGCTTTCGTCGTCGCCGGCCTTGATGGAGGCGATGCGCTGTTTCGCATGGGCGATGTAATCCTTCTCCCGCTCGATCCCGATGAAGTCGCGGCCGAGTTTCCTTGCCACGGCGCCCGTGGTGCCGGTCCCGAAGAAGGGATCCATCACCACGTCGCCGAGATCAGTGGAGGAAAGGATAACGCGGTGGAGCAGGGCTTCCGGCTTCTGGGTCGGATGGGCCTTGCCGCCGTCGGTGTTCTTGAGCCGTTCCTGGCCGGTGCAGAGGGGGATTGTCCAGTCGCTGCGCATCTGGAGGTCCTCGTTCAGGGCCTTCATGGCGTCGTAGTTGAAGCGGTACTTCGAGCTTTCGGACTTCGCCGCCCAGATCATCGTCTCGTGCGCATTGGTAAAGCGCCGGCCGCGGAAATTGGGCATCGGGTTGGTCTTGCGCCAGATGATGTCGTTCAGGATCCAGAAACCGAGGTCCTGGAGCAGGGCGCCCATCCGAAAAATATTGTGATAACTGCCGATCACCCAGATCGCGCCGTCGTCTTTGAGAAGGCGCCGGGCTTCGAGGAACCAAGCTTTGGTAAATTTGTCGTATTCCGCGAAGCTGGAGAACTTGTCCCAGTCTTCCTCCACGCCGTTCACCCGCGTGTTGTTCGGACGGTGCAGGTCGCCGCCGAGCTGCAGATTATAGGGTGGGTCCGCGAAGATCAGATCGATCGACCGCGCGGGAAGGGTTTTCATGATCTCGATGCAATCCCCGGACAGAATTTCATTGCGCGGGAGATTGTGTTTTGAAGCCTTTGCGGCGTTTTTCTCAAGCGTCTTCATAAGAGGAATCATGATTCATTCACGACTCCGCGTCAACAAAAATCTGCATAAAAGAATCAAAAGATTCAGTCGTTTGCAGAATTTTCTTTAACTAGTTGTTTAGAAACCGGGGCGAAGCTGCGGCGATGCAGCGGAGTAATGCCATGAATTTCAATGGCTTTAAGATGTTCTGGCGTCCCGTAACCGGCATTCGTCGCCCAGCCGTAATGTGGAAACTTCTTCGCGAACCGGCGCATGATTTGGTCGCGATGATGTTTGGCGATGATCGATGCGGCGGCGATTGAGAAGCTGCGCGCGTCGCCCTGGACGATCGTCTGGATCTTGATGCGGCCGAGCTTCGGTTTCTGGTTGCCGTCGACGAGTGCTACGATCGGCGGTTGTTCCATTTGCCGGCGCAGTTTTGCATGCGCTTTTTTCATGGCGAGCAGCGAGGCCTGCAGAATATTGATGCGATCGATTTCCTCGACGGAAGATTCCGCAACTGATACATGAGCAAATTCGAATATCTTGCTGTATAGAAACGCTCTTATTTCGGCGGTGAGGGCCTTGCTGTCATTGATCTGCGCCAGGATATCCGAAGGGATCTCGGTCCGGCGCAGGACGACAGCAGCAGCGACCACCGGGCCTGCCAATGGTCCACGGCCTGCCTCGTCAATACCGCAGACGATGCCCTCATGCTGGTCCTCGAATGAAAAATCGGGATTGTAATCCGCTACCGCCGGCAATTCGTCCTCATACGCTGTCATTGCTTTACGGCAATTAAGCGCATAAGGGGCTTCCAGGTAAAGAACATTTTTTGAATTTTGAGGCCGTGGCGGCCGAGAAGGGCGACAAGCCCTTTCTTGGACAGGTAGACGAAGTTCAGCGGCGGCTCGACATAGCTCCAGTCGGTGAAGTTACGCGGCAGGTTGAAGTTGTTGCCGTCGGCTTCCTCGATATAGATGGAGCCGCCGGGAGCCAGCAGCCGCGACAGCCCCGCCGTAAAACCTTCCAGATCAGACTGTTCACAGAAAGTTTCGATAGCGAAGATAAGGTCGGCCTTGGGTGGGTCGCTGGCGGCATAATCCTGCAGCGAGGCATGTTTGAAAAAGTCGGGCCCGTAGACTTCCTGGGCGAATTTCGCGAAGAAGTCGTGGGGATCGAGGCCTATTGCCTTCATGCCTTCCGCCTGTGCCGCCTTGACGCCATAGCCCTGCCGCGCCGCGACATCGACGAAGGACTTGCCGGCCGCGTCACGCGTGACGCGGCGGATGCGCTGGGACATAGTCTCGATCTGCTCGTCCGGTTCGGGCAGGTGGGTGATTTGCGGCTGGACCTGGCCGAAATAGGCGTCGAGCTCTTCCTGGGTGATCCAGGGATCGACCATGACGGAGCCGCAGGCCTTGCAGGCGATCAGCTTGAACCCGGCTTTTTCGCCCATGGGATAGCTGATGAAAGGTTTTTTGCAAACCTTGCAACGGTCCTTTGGTTTTTGTGGGGTTTCCGGGGTTTCCGCCATTAAGGCCGCTCAGCTGAGGCTTTTGGAAGCGATTTCATAGACGTCGTTGGAGATGTCCTTTTCCTGCAGTATGCGCTTAAGTTCGTTTTCCATCAAGCTCTTGCGCACCGCGTCATAACGTTTCCACTGGCGCATGGGCGATAGGAGGCGCGCGGCGACGGACGGGTTGATAGAATTGACCTTGATGATGGAGTCCGCCAGCAGCCGGTAGCCCGCGCCGTCTTTGCGGTGAAACCATTTCTGGTTTCCGTGCGAGAAGGAGCCGAGCACCGAGCGCAGCCGGTTCGGATTTTTATACGTAAAATCAGGATGCGACATGAGCTGGCTGACCACTTCGACGGCATCCTGCCTGTCGGCGATCGCCTGAAGGGAGAACCATTTATCGAGCACCAACGGGTCGCTCTTCCAGGTCTTGTAGAAGTCTTCAAAGGCGGTCTGGCGCTCACTCGACTGCGTGTCGGTCAGGATGGCGAGGGCCGACACCTTGTCCGTCATATTCTTCGCAGCCTTATATTGCGCGGCCGCGAGGGCGACGGCGTCCGGGCCGCCTGCTTCCTGGAGATAGCGCAGGGCGATGGTTTTTAGCCGACGCTTGCCGACCGCGAGCGGCGAGGGCGCATAGGGTCCGTCATCCGCGTTGGCGGCATAAAGGTCCTTCAGCTCCTTGAAATACTTTTTACCGATTTCGCCCATGACGAATTTGCGCGCGGCATAAAGGCCGTCGACGTCCACCACATCCATGAGCTGTGCCAGGTAATTCTCCGACGGAAGCGCGAGCGCCTTAGCGAGCAGGGCGCGGTCAGCCTTTTTGTCGGTGATGAGCGCGCCGAAAGCGTCCATGCAGGCGGCGGGAAGTTTCTTCTCCTTGCCGCCGGCGAAGCCGAGGATCAGTCGCTGCAGATAGGTCTGCCCCGCATCCCAGCGGTTGAACCCGTCGCTGTCATGCGCCATGAGGAAGATCAGCTCGTCTTCCGTCACATCGCTTACCAGTTTCACCGGCGCGGAGAAGCCACGCAAGATGGACGGCACCGGCTTTTCGGAGATGTTGTCGAAAGTGAATTTCTGCTGCTTCTCTTTCAGCTGGAGGATACGCGTGGTTTCCGGCAGCAAATCCTTGCCGGACTTGCCGAGCAGGCCGACAGCGATGGGCATATGCATCGGCTTCTTGTTCGCCTGACCCGGCGTGTCGGGGATGTTCTGCTCGAGCGTCAGCGTATATTTCTTCGCCGCCGCGTCGTAACTGCCTGACGCCTTGATGGCCGGTGTGCCGGCCTGGCTATACCAGAGGCGGAATTGCGACAGGTCGATGCCCGACGCATCCTGCATGCATTGAACGAAGTCGTCACAGGTGACCGCCTGGCCGTCATGGCGCTGGAAGTAGAGGTCGGTGCCCTTGCGGTATTTTTCGGGGCCCAGCAGCGTGTGCATCATGCGGATGACTTCCGCACCCTTTTCGTACACCGTTGCCGTGTAGAAGTTGTTGATCTCGATATAATTGTCGGGGCGGATGGGATGCGCCATCGGGCTCGCGTCCTCAGGGAATTGCGCGTTGCGCAGGCCTTCGACATCATCGATGCGCTGGACGGCGGCCGAGTTCATGTCGCTCGAGAAGCACTGGTCCCGGAAGACGGTCAGCCCTTCCTTCAGGCTCAGCTGGAACCAGTCGCGGCAGGTGATGCGGTTGCCGGTCCAGTTGTGGAAATATTCATGCGCGACCACGCCCTCGATGGCGAGGTAATCACCGTCGGTCGCCGTTTCGGGCCGGGCGAGGATGAGGCGGGAGTTGAAGATGTTAAGGCTCTTGTTCTCCATCGCGCCGAAATTGAAGTCGTTGACGGCCACGATGTTGAAAATGTCGAGATCGTATTCGCGGCCGTATTTTTCCTCGTCCCACTTCATGGAGGCCTTCAGCGAGTCCATGGCGTGGCGGCATTTATCTTCATTGCCAGGATTGACGTAGATGTAAAGGTCGACCTTCTTGCCGTTCATGGTGGTGAAGGTGTCGTGCAGGTGCTTGAGGTCGCCCGCCACGAGCGCGAAAAGGTAACACGGCTTCTTGTGCGGGTCTTCCCACACCGCGAAGTGGCGTCCGCCGGTCAGTTCGCCCTTGTCCACGCAGTTGCCGTTCGACAGCAGCACAGGGAATTTCTTGTCGGCCTGAATGCGCGTCGTGAACTTTGTCATGACGTCGGAGCGGTCGAGGTAGTAAGTGATCTTGCGGAAGCCCTCGGGCTCGCACTGGGTGCAGTAGTTGCCGCCGGAGCTGTACAGGCCCTCAAGCGCGGTATTTTCCTCGGGCTTGATGTCGGTCACGACGTCGAGCGTGAAATCATCGGAAACATCGCTGATGGTAAGCGAATTCTCGTCGACGGTGTAGCGGTTGGTCGACAGCTTCTCGCCATTCATGGCGACGGATTTCAGTTCCAGGTTCTGCCCGTCGAGGACGAGATTGCGCGCATCCTTATTGGTACGGTGGTACGAGGTCGTCGCGGTGACGGTCGTGCGGCCCTCGTGAATGTCGAAGGTGAGGTGAACCTCGCCGATTTCGAAATCCGGCTTCTTGTAGTCTTTCAGGAATTTCGTCTGCGGTGCGTTTTCCGTGCGGGCCATGTTCAGTTCCTTTCCAGCAATTCGAGGATTCCCCATCCGAATATCTTGTAAAACGACACGTGCCGCCCGCCGAAAAGGACGGCGGGTTTGCGCTCGGCCAGCGTCATGCAACGCAGGCCGGCGGCCTCGATCGACGCCAGGGTTTTGGCGAGGTCGGGCGTTTCATAGCAGGTGTGGTAAATCAGCTCGTTATATTTCGATATCATCGCATCTAGCGGGCTTTTATCACCCTCGCCGGGCTGAACGATCTCGATCGTCGGCTTGTCCGGCGCGGTCACGAGGCGCACATAAACATTTTGTAGCGGGTCGAGAATGCGCTCGCCTGGCGTGTAGCCCATCGCCTCGAGCATCGTCAGCGCTTCCTTGTCCTGCTTTACGGCAAGGCCGAAGTGATTGAAGGTCAGGTCTTTCAGGGCTTGCTTCATCCGTCAGCCCACTTTCAGGCGCAGGGCCGCTTCGATGTGCTCGGGCGTCTTCGGCGCTTCGGCCAGCGTGACGGCCCATTCGCCGGTCGCCGTGTCGTGCCGGAAGCCGAACCGCTGGTAGAGGTCTTTCACCATCGCGTTCTTCTGTGTGGGAATATATTTGCCGCGCATTTCCTCGCAGCCCAGTGATTTCGCGGCCTCGGCCAGCTTGGCGATGAAGGTCGCTTCCGCCCCGCGGCCGAGCACGCGGCAGCTCATCAGCAGCGTGTCGATGACGCAGATCTTGTTCTGCTTTTTCAGGATCGAGACGCCGACCAGACCGTAATCGCCGTACTTGTCCTTGATGTCCATGCCAAGAACCAGCGCGTCCTGCGCTTCGGCGAGCATTTCGACCTCGTCCTGCGTGCGGCGGACGGTCGTCAGGTTGAACTGGTTGGTTTTATTGATGAGCTGCGTGACGCGCGCCAGATGCTGCTTCTGCGCGGCGAAGACGTCGATCTTCAGGTTCAGCGACTTTCGGAAGTCTTCTTCCGACATGATTTCCTGCGCCTGCTGGCGGATGCCATCGGCCTGCAGCATTTCAGTGCGGCGGCGGTCCTCGTCGGTCACTTCTGCGACATCGAACAAATCCGTACCGGCGAGCAGCCCCGGCAGTTCCGCGAGTTCCTCGGGCACCGTCACGCAGGTCACTCCGGGCAGGCGCTCGGACACTTCGCCGATTTCCTTGGGATTGTCGTCGACGAAGACGAGGGCGTCGAGGCCGATGTTGAGTTTCGCGGCGACGCGCTTGATGCTCTCGACTTTCGACTCCCAGTGGATTTCAAAGTCGGCGATATCCTTGCGCGAGAGGATCATCGCATCGTGCTTGTCGAAGACTTCGTAGGCGTCGTCCGGGTTATTCTTGGAAGCGACCGCCAGCATGACGCCCTTCGATTTCAAGTGCATCAGATAGCGCTGAAAATCGCGATAGGCCTTGCCGGGAAACTCGTCGCCGAGCTGGATGCCGCCGAGGCCGTCCTCGCCGATAATGCCGCCCCACAGCGTATTGTCGAGGTCGAGGACGACGCATTTCTTCGGGCTGATCTTTTCCGCCGCGATCATGCGGCCCAGCATGCGGCCGATGTCGCCCCAGAAAGGTTCCGTATAGGGCTGGCGGTACAGCTGCCACTTGCGGGCGTCATTCGCGTGTTTTAGCCCAGCGCTCAGCATCAGCCCGTGCAGGTCGAACAGACGCACGCGCTCCAGCTTCGCGATTTCCTGCGTCCAGAACTGCGAGACGGCTTGAAACGCCAGGCCGCCCGCGCTGGCCTGTCCCATTTCCGTCAGCTCGAAGCCGGGCATGGACGGATAGGGCAAGGTGGAGACGATCAGCGTGCCGTGGAATTTCTTGCGCAGATTGGCGACTGCGTCGGCGAAGATCTTTACTTCGCGCAACAGATCGGCAATCGCTGCCGGACTGTCGAGGGAGCGCGCCATGAGGTCGGGAAACATGTCCTCGACGCGCCAGAGCAGCGCGATGGCGTTGAAATCGCCGGCGCCCAGGACGGATTTATAGTCGTCGCAGATTTGCCGGAGCTGGCTGAAAGGACCGCAGGTGATGTGCGGCTTGAACTTGCGCGAGAGAAGATAAGCGCCAAGGTAAGGTTCGAGCGGTTCGACCGTAATACTGCCGGCAACCGCGACCTTGACGTCGAAAGATGCGGCCCCTTGTGTCTTCAGGCCCGCCTGGTACTGCCGCCACGCCGCTTTTGGGTCGGGCCCCGCCATGTCATACCGCCACGTTCTTTCCCTGCAGCGTCTTGCGCGCAAGGCCGATGGTGGACATTTTCATGATTTCCTTGGTCGAGAGCTGGACCTTGAAGGTATCTTCGATGGCCGCGACCAGGTGCATGGCGGCCAAGCTGTCCCACTGCTTCACATTGTCGGGGGAAGAATTGTCGTTCAGCGTCTTCGGCTCGACCTGCAGCACTTCCGCAAACAGATTGATCAGCGCATCGCTCATCCCGAAAACCCCCTGAAATTCAATGTCTTGAGATCTTATCAAACCGCCTCTTTCAAAGATAGAAAGTTTTCGGGGCAGGGCAAGGCAGCGGAGATAGATATGAAAATGCTTTAATTACATATCATTCAGGTTTTTGAAATGGCGGATGGTCGCGGCGGTCGCTCCGATCAGAAGCAACAAGGATGCCGACACGCATATCATGCCGAAGTCCGGCCATCCCAATATGGCAAGCCGGTCATAGATCGTGCCTGACTTGCAGGCGTCTGCGCCGAGATCGAGCTTCAACCCCGTATAATTCGGTCCGATCCACGCGCAGCCAGTAAAGAATGCTAGGCGCAGGGCCATGATCACGGTGTTGAACAGCACCCCGACAATGAGCAACGCGCCGCAAAAGGCTTTCCCGACACGCAGCGGCAGAAGGCGGTACATTCCCGCGCCGAAAATAAGCATCAAGGCGGGCGCCGCGACATGGATATAGCGCGAGGGCGTCACGGCGACGTGGTCGGCATGATAGGCGATGGCGCCGAGGACCGCATGCAGGAACAGTCCGGCCATGAGCAAGATCAGCGGATAAATGGGCAGCCATTCCTCGCGGCGCGGGTCGCGCGGCTGCGCGAGCGCCCACTTTGCCAGGATAAGCAACAGCGCGATGAATATCGCGCCAACCGCAACGTCCCCCGTGCCGAACATCGCCATGTCGCTGAAGTTATAGACCATCGAGGTCAGCATCGTGCGGACGTTGAAAAAGATCTCGCTCCACGGCAGCCCGTCTCCTTTGACGAACCCCTGTCCATGCAGCCAGGCCTGTAGTTCGATGGAGCCGGAAAAACCGCCGTTCGCGGTCGACAGGTAACCGATCGCGGCGGCGATGGCGCCCGCCGTCGCGGCGGGTTTGAGCCGGTCGAGGCCCTTGGCCGGTTGCAGCAGCATGAACAGCACAAAACCAATATCCGCAGGCAACATGACCATCTTTGTCATGTAAGAAAGCCCCATAGTGACGCCCATCAGCACCCAGATAAAGGCTTCTTTCGGCTGGCGCAGGTACCAGAGGATCAGCGCCCAGTTGATGCCGAAGAGCAGTGCGCACAGGCTGTCGTTCCCAAGGCGCGCGAATTCGTCAAAATAAACCGGCATGACGAAGGGATAAAAGGCGCAGAGCGCCGCGATGGCACGCGCGGCCCGATTATTACGCAGCTCCAGGTGCCGCAGCGTCGCGAACAGGCCGATGGCGAAACCCGCAAAGGCCGTCAGGTAACTTAAGATTCTTAAAATCAGCAGTCGCTGCAGCAGCGGCTGATCCTGCGCGGCGCGCAGCACCTTGCTGAACAACACGTAATAGAAAGGCGGATGCTGGTATTGCCAGTTGGCGGTCTGAGAAGCGGTGAAGGAGGCCGGCGCGGGCTGGACGCGGTAAAGCCGCGCGTAGTCGTTGACGAGCGGCGGCTTCGCGAAAAAGTCGCGGTAATCCGTATATCCATTTTCCTTCTTCTCCTGCGCCGCAAGATCGAAAGGGGTGCCGTTCTTCAGTGCGGCGTGATAGGCGTTATTGAAGTCCCGCGCGAAGATCCAGCGCGGCGACATGGGGCCGTGCCGGTAATAATTCTCGACGTCTTTCGAGATAAAGGCGTTCGGCGTCCCCGGAGGCGCGAAGGCTTCGGCCTCGAGGCGCGAATAATGCGCGGTTTCGTCGTAGCCTTCGAAAGCGGGCAGCATCGCAATGCGCGCCAGCCCCATCAGCAGGTTGGCGGCCAGCAGGATCAGGATGATGCGCGTTGAGAGGTTAGCCGACATCACCGACCATCATTTGCGCTCTAGCACATAAGCGACGTTGATCGCCAGAAGTTGCTGCAGGCTTTCTTCCAGCGTCTTGCCTTCATAGGGGCGGATCAGCTGGCTTTTGATTTTAAGTCCGCAGTCGGCAAAAAGCTTTTCGATCTGTTCCGGAGTCCGGAACAGATAGATGTGGTCGACGGCGGGCGCGTTGATGCAGGTGGTCACGAAGATATGTGCGTCCTTTTTGGCGAGCCGCGCAATCTGGCGCAGGAAGCGCTCGGGCTCTTCCACATGTTCCAGCACTTCGCCCATGACGATGGCGTCGAAACCGTTTTCGGGCAGGTCGCAGGCGAGGAAATCCATACAGGTAAGTTCGAAGGACTTCTTGCCGCCGCCGAAATGCTCCAGCAGGGCGCGGGTCTGGGCGATGCTGGTTTCGCTGATGTCGACGCCCTTGAAGCTCGTATAGGCCGATCGTTCCATGGCGGTGAGCAGGAAATAGCCGTGGCCCGGCCCGATTTCGAGATAAGCGCCTTTTTTGTCGCGCGGCAGCATATCGCGGAAGAAACGGAACAGCGCAAGATGGTTCGGCCACAGGAACGAGGTGATGGCAAGGCCGTACATATAAAACGACATGTATTCGTCATTGAAATAGACGTTATCGGCCACTTCGGCGAAACTGGAATAGCGGTATTTTTTGTGCTTCTGGAAGTAGATCTGCTCGCGCAACGTATCGCCGACGATGGTGAGATAACATTCGGCAAGATAATCGATGGTCAGCCCGCGCTGGCGGCAGAAGTCGAGATAGCGTTCCAGGTGGCTCAGCTCGTCGGGCGTAATGTTCGCCAGCGCCGCCGTGAGAAAGCTGCGATGCATCGGGTTCTGTTCCAGGATCGCATCGGCCAGCGCGCGGATGTTCGAGGCGAGGGCGGCGGCTTTCTCTTGTGGGGCTTTGGTCATGGCTTCTTTGCTTCCGGCGGGGACAGTTTTCCACTATCCCTCAGCATAAGCCATATCTGGTCAGCCAAATAGTCGTCAAATTTGGTTGGGTCGATTGCCGCATGATATCCGTCATTTTTCCGGAATGCGATGGATTTGCGCACCGGTTCGGGAATGCTGCTGATAATGCGGATGCGGCTGCCTTTCAGTCTGTCGTTCGTCTGCGCCAGGAAGTCCTGCATTGCCTTGATTTTCGTGTTCGTATCCGGGTTGTCGTAGAAGAAGTCCGACACCGGATGCGCGTAAATCAGCACCGGGACGCCGCTCGCCTTCAACGCATCCAGCAGGTCATGGAAAGCGATCGTCGCGAAGGACCTGTCGTCGCCCGGTGCGCTGCGGCGGATCAACTGGACGTCATACAGCATGGCGTTCAGCTTGCCGGTTTTATCGAGAACGCCGGAGGCATCGCCATGGAGGATATTCTCCACGATCCAGAATTTGATGCCGAGCAGCGGCACACCGAGCACGAGGGGCGCCGGACCCGCGTAGACGCCGAGCGCCTTAAGCGACGCCTCGTATTTCTGCTCAAGATAATCCTTGAACGGCAGCGCCTCGCGCAGGATGTCGACGTGCCGACCCACGAGCGCCCAAAGGTTTTCGGCGGGGCTGCAAAACAGGGGGATCATATACCAGAGCGACGGCATCGTCGCCCAGACCGAGGGTGCGAGATTGAGGGACGTGCTCTGGTTCATGATCTGGTAATGCCCGAAAGTCCAGACCGGATTGACGTTCATGACGATAAGATCGGGCTTATCCTGCAGCGCGCGTAGTGCGAAAACAAGATTATCCAGCGGCCGCGAGCCGAGCCGCAGGTATAGCGGCATGTCGAAATCGCGAAGGGCGTGCCGTTTTTGCAGATCCGCCGCGACATGGGACGGGATGAGGTCATAGTCCGATGCGCTCATCTGGCTTAACTTCACGTCCTGCGGCGAGACGACGCCGGAGGAATCCGATATCCAGGCGATATGCAGCTTTTTCGAATCAGGACGGTAATCATCGCGCACCGTACGGTGATCGTCGAAGATCGTGAGCATCGGCACGAGCGCGCTCGCCGTTGCGCTTTGCAGCGGAATCCTTTCCGGCAGGGGCGGCACGGCCTTGCCGAAAAGCCACAGGAATAAAAGGCACCAGAAGCCGATGCGAATGACGCTGCCCCAGTTGGGCTCGAAGAAGGGGACGAGTGTCGACCGTGTTACCATCTACATCCCCACCAGCGCTTTGTAGAACACCAGCGCCTTGCCGAAATCGGACGAGATCAGCGGGAAGCTGACCAGCACCGTGATGTACGTCAGCAAGCCATAGCCGATCTGCTGCCACAGAGGCACGATGGACGCTGCGGTGGTTTTCGCATGCGCCGCGGCATGGCGGCGGTAAATCATCTGCGCGCCGAAGTGATAAATGCCGAACATCAGCATCGAGAGGTTCAGGTTATGCCAGAGCGCGATGGCCATCATCGTCAGGAACAGCGCGCGGTACTGCGTCTGGGCGCGGTAACCGCCCGCCGGCACGAAAATATTGCGCTGCGCCCATCGGGTCAGGCCCATATGCCAGCTGCCCCAGAATTCCTGGATGTTGCGGCGGAAGAATGGGAAATTGAAATTCTCCTTCAGGCGAAAGCCGAACAGCGCCGCGCTGCCGATCGCCATGTCGGAATAGCCTGAGAAGTTCAGGTAAAAATACCATGAATAGCCGATCAGCCGCAGCCACAGCGCCCAGACCGGCCAATCGTGCGGCGCGGTGAAGATTTTTTCGTTCTGCTGGAGGAGCGCCGCCAGCACGAAGACCTTAACGGCGCCGATGGCGGTGCGGATCAGCCCATCAGTGAATTCCGCCGGGGAAGGTTTATGGTCCTGAGTTGCCACTTCCTCGTACTCGATGATGGGGCCGATAACCTGCACGGGCGGGAAGAACCCGTAAAACAGCACCTGGTCATAGGTGAGGCCACGCAGCTTGCCGAGGTACGTCTTGATCAGCAGGTCGATGGCCCGGAAGGTGGCGAAGGAAAGCCCGATGGGGACGATCAGCGGCTTCACAAGGTCGATTTCCCACACTTTGGTCGATAGCTGCTCCAGCGCGCGGTTTGACCAGTTCGAAAAGAAATCGAGAAAGCCCGATGAATCGATCTTCCAGGCCAGCATGGGCAGCGCGATGGCGGCGACTCCCACATATCCGAGCGCGACCAGCGCCCGCTTCGACTTCCCTTCTTCAAATGCGGTGCGGTGCGCGATGAAAACGATGCTCCAGAAAATCAAATAGAACAGGACGAGGCGCGGGGCGATGAACCAGATCAGGTAGATCCCCGCGAGGATCATGAGGATCCGCCGCGCGCGTTCTGTTTTCAGCAGGAAATAGGCGGGCAGCAGGATCAGCAGCAGGGCCAGGAGGTCGAAGAAGAACGCGTAGCTCTCGAAGGGGAAGGCGACCGCCATGCTAGAACCCCTGGTAGATGAAGGTCGAGGTGGCGGAGGTCGTTCCGTATTGGGCGATGACAACGGCGGCCGCGAGGAAAAAGCCGACCGCGATTTCGATAAGGTATCTGCGGATCATCAGATGACGGGACGCGAGGCTGTCAGGGTATTACGCTGCTTCATCCCAAACCCCCATAGGAATTAAATATGGTGAATTTTATCAAACCGCTGTTTTCAAAGATAGAAAAGTTTCAAAGCGGCTCAAGAGTGTGGCGCACAATATGAAAACATGATAAAGATGAAGGAGAAAAAATCCGCGCCGAATCAAAATTTTCCTATAATGGGCGCCGGAAGGAAGAGCTTGAAAGAAGCCGCATTGGATATCGCGAGGGTTTATAACCGCACCGGCAAGAAAGGCAGATTGCCGAGTTTTCTGCGCGAAAACCGTCCCGCCCAGATTTTCATCTGCGTGCTCATGGGCGCGCTCGTCGGCGCGATTACCGGGTTGCTGCACGAATTCGTCTCGCTCTGCCACCGCTTTGCCTTCATGCTGGGCCCGGAAGATCACTTAAGCGCGGTCGAGCATATCGACGCGCGCCTCCTGTTCGCGGTGCCGGCCTTAGGCGGACTGTTCCTCGGCTATGTGAACCGCGAGATGAAGCGCCGCCGCTCCAACGACATCGTCGACCCCATCGAGGCGAACGCGATTTACGGCGGGCGCATGTCCGTCATCGACAGTTTAAGGCTGCTCGCCGCGACGCTGATTTCGAATGCCTCGGGCATTTCCGTGGGCATGGAAGCTGCCTATACCCAGGTCGGCGCCTGCTGCCTCTCATGGACGGGCCAGCGCCTGCAGCTGCGCCGCGAAGACCGGCGCATTTTCGTGGCCGCCGGGGCGGCGGCTGCGATTTCCGCGGCCTACAACGCGCCGCTGGCGGGCGCTTTTTACGGTTATGAGCTCGTGCTCGGCACCTATACCATCGCGGCGCTGCCGCAGGTGACATTGTGCGCCTTGACAGCGGCCTTGATCCTGCGGCTTTTCACGGCGGGAAATCCTATCTTCTCGCTGCCCATCCCGAACTTCAACGTCTCGGTCGGCGATTATGTCGCGTGTCTTGCGGTCGGCGTGGTGGCGGCGGGCGTCAGCATCGTGACCATGAAGGCCGTCACGCGCTGCGAACATATGTTCCGCCGCCTGCCGTTCCCCGAATGGGCGAGGCCCGCCATCGGGGGCCTGATCGTCGGCGCGCTCGCCTATGGCTTGTCGGCCCAAGTGATGGGATCGGGGCAGGGCGGCATCGACAGCCACCTGCACAGCGATTGGTCGTTGCGCCTCCTGGTGATCCTGCTGGTGGGCAAGATGCTGGCCTCCGCGATCTCCATCGGTTCGGGCTTCCGCGGCGGCCTTTTCAGCGCCTCCTTGTTCCTGGGCTGCATCCTCGGCCAGATATGTGGCCTCGTCGCACAACAGTATATGGATGTGTCGAAAACGGGCCTCGAAACCTTCATGCTGGCCGGCACCGGTTCGGTCGCCGCCGCCATCATCGGCGCGCCGATGACCATGACGTTCCTTGTGCTGGAAATGACGGGCAGCTTCCCAGCCATGACGGCCGTTCTGGCGGGCGTGCTCGTCGCCTCCACGGTCACGCGCTATTCCTTCGGCTATTCCTTCTCGACCTGGCGCTTCCACCTCAAGGGGCTCGGCATCAAGGGCGCCGTCGACATCGGCTGGATCCATGAACTGTCGATGGAAAAACTCATGGTGCCGGCCGCGCCGACCGCATCGGTCGAGACATCCATCGATGAACTGCGCCGGCAATTCCCGGCCGCGGGCAGCGTCCGCAACGTCTTCCTGACCGACAACAAGGGCGTCTACCACGGCGTCGTCAGCGTGGCCGACCTGCACAACCCGGCTGGCGACGTGCCGGATTCCGAGCCGGGCATCGCCATCGCCAAAGGAGTCGGCTTCTTCCTGCTGCCCGACCAGGATATCAAGGCAGCGCTGAAAATGTTCGCCGAAGCGCGGATCGAGGAATTGCCGATCGTCGCTAACGCCAAAACGCGCAAGCTCGTGGGCTATGTCCGCGAGGCGGTGCTGCTGAAACGCTATTCCCAGGAAATGGAATCCCGCCAGCTGGCGCAGACGGGGACTTAAAGTTTTCTTTATTCTTCGAAAACGACTTCGTTCGCTGCCGTGAGCGCGAGCGCTGCCTTGTCCTTCGCGCGGCCCTTGGCGATGTGCGTCCACAGCTCTTCCAGCACCTTGTCGACGCCTTCGCGGCTGACCGCCGATATAATGTGGACTTTCTTGCGGATCGCCTTCGAGAGGATCTTCTGCTGGTCTTCGGCCAGTTCCGGGCCCAGCGCGTCGATCTTGTTCAAAACGATGATTTCGGGCTTTTTCGCGAGGCCGTGGCCATAGGCTTTCAGTTCAGCGCGGATGGTCTTGTAGTCCGCGACGATATCGTCGGCCGTCGCGTCGATGAGGTGCAGCAGCACGCGCGTGCGCTCGACATGGCCGAGGAAGCGGGTGCCGAGGCCATGGCCTTCATGCGCGCCCTCGATGAGGCCCGGAATGTCGGCTAGCACGAATTCATTTTCGTGGCTGCGCACGACGCCCAAGTTCGGGGCGAGGGTGGTGAAGGGATAATCCGCGATCTTCGGCTTGGCGCGCGACACGACGGAAAGGAACGTGGATTTGCCCGCGTTCGGCAGGCCCACGATGCCGGCATCGGCGATCAGTTTCAGGCGCAGCCAGACCGCGCGCTCTTCGCCGGGCCAGCCGGGCGTCGCCTTGCGCGGCGCGCGGTTGGTGGAGGATTTATAATGCGCGTTGCCGAAGCCGCCGTCGCCGCCCTTGAGCAGCAGTATTCTTTCGCCCGGCGTCACCAGGTCGAACAGCTCGGTCTCCTTGTCCTCGTCGAGGACGACGGTGCCGACCGGCACTTTCACGGTGATATCCTTGCCGTCCTTGCCGGTGCGGTTGGCGCCCGAGCCGTGCATGCCGGGCCCGGCGCGAAAATGCTGGGTGTAGCGGAAATCGATCAGCGTGTTCAGATTGTCGACGACTTCCAGGTAGACATGCCCGCCGCGGCCGCCGTTGCCGCCGTCAGGGCCGCCCATATCGATATACTTCTCGCGCCGGAAGGCCACGCAACCGGGGCCGCCCTTGCCGCTTTCGAGATATATCTTGGCTTCGTCGAGGAATTTCATGGCGTTTCATTCGTATAAAAAAAGCCGGGGAAGCAATTCCCCGGCTCTTTTTCGAAAGGTAAATTTCGTTACTCAGCCGCCTGGGTGTTCGCGGGAACAACCGAGACGTACTGGCGGTCTTTCGGGCCGCCGTGGAATTTCACGGTACCATCGCAGAGCGCGAAGAGGGTATGGTCTTTGCCGATGCCGACAAACTTGCCTGCATGGTATTGCGTGCCGCGCTGGCGCACGATGATGCCGCCCTGCGAAATCGCCTGGCTGCCGTAGACTTTCACGCCAAGGCGCTGGCCTTTTGAATCGCGACCGTTTCTCGATGAGCCGCCGGCTTTTTTATGTGCCATTGTTCTACTCCTTAGCCTTTGATGTCGGTGATTTTCAAAACGGTCAGGTTCTGACGATGGCCGTTTTTACGGCGATAGTTCTGACGGCGTTTCTTTTTGAAAACGATGACCTTGTCGTCCTTGATGTGGTCAACCACTTCGGCCTTCACGGTGGCGCCTGCCACGGTGGGGGTGCCGATTTTGGCAGCGCCGCCCTGGGCGCCAATGAGAAGGACTTCGTTCAGGGTGATGGCATCGCCCTTTTTGGCGGTCAGCAGTTCGACTTCAAGGACATCGTCCTTGCGCACTGTATACTGCTTACCACCGGTTTTAATGACTGCGTACATAGCTATGACCGTTTCATTTCAAGTGTTTATCATGAATCTCGATCGGGCCGCCAAGACGCCGCCCGAGATGAGGCAATATACGCTGAAAACCTACTATGTCAAGAAATTTCAGGAGCTTCGCGCGGGCCGTTGACCCAAGGTGGTCCGGTATTTTTGAACGCTAAAACACTGATATATAATAGGTTATCCAAATTGCCATATTAATACGGCTTTAACGTATTTCCATTATTATTGTCTTCAAGTTTGAATTTTAATGCACCAAGGCGAGGAAATACATATGCCCAGCAAACCGCTTTTGACCGACGAGGAAATCCGCCAGCAGTTGAAGAAAATGAGCGCCGTGGCGTCCGAATTGAACGAAATGGTTCTGGGGCTGACGCGCCAGCTTGACGAGCGCACGCAAGCGCAGGCTCAGGCCCCGTCCTCCGCGAAGGTCCAGCCGCTGGTAACGCCGAAGGCGGAAACGCCGGTCGTCGAGATACGTCCGACCCAGCCCCACGGCTTCATGCTGCCGAAAAATCTCAGCGGCAGCTTCAACATCGCCCGGAACCTCGTCGAGGTGCAGGCCTTGCCGAATTACCTCCGGGATGATCTCAAACCGAACGAGCTCGCCGACTTTCGCGCCGTCCTTGGCGCTCTGGCGGCCAAGCCCGCGCAGCGCGGCAACCGCGACGCCATGTTTCCAGCGGATCTCGAGAATTTTTTGCCCGACGACTTTCAGAAAGGCGAATCCGACCGCCGCGCGTTCGACGTCATCGAGGGCAAATCGGCGATGGGCTTCAACCTCGCGGTTCTGGCCGCGAAGACGTCGGAGAACAAGCCGGCCCATCTTTACGTCCTTGAAGACAAACTGCGCGAGAAAATGATCGTGGCGGGCCCGGAAGGCGTCAAGGCTGACTTCGCGGACGAACTGGCGAAGGGCGGTGTGCAGTATGTCGTCAAAAGCGATGAGAAGACCGCTTCCGCGATCAACGAGTTTCTTGCCCACGGCGCGAAATTTCGCGGCGAGAAAGGGCTCCTGTTCCCGGGAAATACCCAAAGCCTCATCGAGGGGCTCATTAAAGGGGCTTTCGCATTAAGTGAAATTCCCCATAAGGAAGCGAACGTCAAGGGCACGACGCTGGGAGACGCGATCAAGGATTCGAAAAATCCCGCGATCTATACGCAGATTACGGCTTACAAGCGCGGCTAGCCGTCTCAGGCAGGGAAGAGCGCGGTTGCGCTGTTCACCAATCCTTCACCCTTGGGCTATATTCTCTAATGTGGGGAATAGCGCCTAACAGGGGAAGATGTCTCAGGTTCTCAACAGTCTGGTGATCTCGAACAGCGTCGAGACTCTGCGCGACCTTGAGAAGGTTATGGTAAACAATATCGAGGGCTATGTCCTCAGCTTCACCCATTACCGGATCGACGAACTGCGCACGCTCGACCGCGACCCCGATCTGATCTTCATTGAAGACGAGGGACAGCTGAAAACCGAAGACCTGCGCCAGGTCATGGACATGTTTCCGCGCAAAACCTACGTCGTCCTCGACGAAAGCCCCGAGCGGCGTCGGGCAGATTACATACGCGCCGGTATCGACGAGGTGATGAGCCTGTCCGAGCTCCAGTCCAACGTCGGCCGGCACCTGCTCGAAAAGCTCGTCGCCTGGAAACACCAGGCGGATGCCGAAACCCATGCCGAGACGAGCGAAGAGCGCTTCCGCGGCATCATCGAATATTCCTCCGACATCACGATGCTGCTGGATAGCGGCTACAACATCCTTTACGCGAGCCCGGCATTTACGCGGCAGACGGGCTATCCCTCGTCCGTCGTGCTCGGCCGCAGCATGCTGGACTTCATCGACGAAGACGAGCGCGACCTGGTCGACGCGCAGCTGCGTCAGCTGGCGTCGCTGACAGGCGATGAAAACCTGTCCATGGAATTTCATTTTTCGCGCGTGGGCGACGACTGGCTGATCATGGAAGCGACCGGCTCGAACCTGCTGCGCAACCCGTCGGTGGCAGCCATCGTGCTGCACCTGCGCGACGTCACGGCGCAAAAGAAAGCGGAGCAGGAGCTGCAGCTTTACCGCCTGAACCTCGAGGATCTCGTCGCGCAGCGCACGCGCGAAGTGCAGGAGGCCAACAAACGCGCCGACACGATCATCGCCGCCAGCCCCGACGCGCTGATCGCGCTCGACGAAAACGGCTATATCACCTTCGCCAGCCGGCATTATCACCTGATTTATCCCCAGTGCGCGCAGATCATGTCGGAAGGCTGCCACATCATGGATGCCTTCAAGGTCGTGACGGAGGAAGCCGGCATCTCGAAGGAGGATCCGCGCTACGAGGACATGCGGGCCTGGTGGGAAAAACCAAAAGGGTCCAAGGAATTCAAGATGCCGAACGGCACCTGGGTCCGCCTGCAGTCGCGGCGCATCCAGGAAACGAATGGCATCGTCATCTCGACGACCAACATCACGGATTACAAGCGCCAGCAGGCGCTGCTGGCGGCGCAGTCGGCGGAACTGGCCGTGGCGCTGGCCAAGGAAAAATCCGTCGTCGAGCAGCAGAAGACCTTCGTCTCGATGGTCAGCCACGAATTCCGCACGCCGCTGACGGTCATCGACGGCAACGCGCAAATCATCTTCAGCCGCGGCGACACCATCGGCAGGGAAATGCTCCAGAAACGCGCGATGAACATCCGCAGCTCGGTCGACCGTTTGGTGCATCTGATCGACACGATCCTGTCGAGCCATGCGCTTGACAGCGGCAAGCTGGTCGTCAGCCCGGCACCCTGCAACCTCGCCAAGCTCATCCGCGACGTTTGCGCCGACCAGCAGGATATTTCTCCCAACCACCGCATCCGCGTCGATGTGCGCGAAATACCGAAAGCCATGAAGCTGGACGAAAAGATTGTGCGCCAGATGCTGACGAACCTCGTCTCCAACGCGGTCAAATATTCGCCGCGCGCAACCTCCGTCGAGCTCATGGCGTTCAAGGAAGGCGACAGCGTCATCATCGAGGTGCAGGACCATGGGGTGGGCATCCCGGAATCCGAAATTCCCCATGTCTTCTCGCGCTACTTCCGCGCCTCCACCTCGACCGGCATTCCGGGCTCGGGTCTCGGCCTGACCCTTGTGAAGCAATTCGTCGACCTGCACGCGGGCACAGTCAACTTGCGCAGCAAGGTGGGCATTGGTACAGTCGTCACGGTAAGTTTGCCCATTAAATGATGGGCTGATTATTAGGGAAAAACATGCCATGGCCAAGATTCTGCTGATCGAAGACGAGGCGCCGGTGCGCGAGATGCTCATCGATGAGCTGACCGTGCAGGGCTACAAGGTCGTCGAGGCCGCCAACGGCGAAGAGGGGCTGAAGAAGTTTCTCGAGATCGAGCCCGATCTCGTCGTCTGCGACCGCGCCATGCCCGGCATGTCGGGCTACGAAGTCCTGGAACGCGTCCGCGGCGCACATCCGCAGTTCGAGGATATCCCGTTCATCTTCCTGACCGCGCTGACCGATCCGCGCGACAAGGCCGCCGTCGAACACCTGAAACCCGCCGCCTACATCGAGAAGCCGGTCGACTTCAAAGTCCTGGTCGACAAGATCAAGGCGCTGACCACGGCGGTGAAGAAGTAACGCCCGTAACCCCGGCGAACGCCGGGGTCTAAAGTCTCTCCATATCAGCGGTGGAAATCGAATAACGCCATGTGCGCGGAAAGATGTCAGACCCCGGCTTTCGCCGGGGTTGCACTTTGCCGAAAAAGCAAAACCCCCGGACCGTCGTCCGGGGGTTTTTAAATTTCGGGTAACCAAGTGGGGTTTTGGGGTTTCAGGGGAGTTTAGCTGCCTGCTTGATTACCCTGGCGGGCCTTGCGACCCGACCAATCTCGAATTTCTGTTTACCTCTTCAATCGTGAATCGGCGAAGTAAGATTAAGCGCCAACCGATTCAAAAAGCAAGCAGAAATCCAGTAGTCAGTTTCCCCTTAAGTGAGTCCAACATTACATAACCAAAGCGATTCGGCAAGAAAAATCTTAAGGGATTTTTAACTTTTAAAGCCCACCGCGAAATATTAAATGATGGAGTCAAGAATTGCGAATAAATCGCTGATTATTTTAGCGATTTTACGGCATCAAGGACCTCTTCCGCATGGCCCGCCGCCTTCACATTTCGCCAGATCTGGCGGATGACACCCTTGTCGTCGGCGAGGTAGGTCGCGCGCTCGATGCCCATGTAAGTCTTGCCGAAAGTGTTCTTTTCGACCCAGGTGCCGAACGCATTGCAGATGCTGCCATCCGCGTCGCTGATGAGCGTGAAGGGCAGCTCGAACTTCTCGGAAAACTTCGCGTGGGAGTTGAGGTCGTCTTTTGATACGCCGTAAACTTTCGCGTTCATCTTCTTGAATTTCGGCAGGTTGTCGCGGAAGGCGCAGGCCTCGATCGTGCAGCCTGGCGTATCGTCCTTTGGATAAAAATAAATGACGGTGTTCGAGCCTTTCAGGTCGTTCGCCGAGATCGGGCCTTGGGCCGTGTCGCCTTTGAAAGCGGGAAGTTTGTCACCGACATTGAGAGTCATGGGGCATCTCCTTTTGTAATGCTTTAGGGCTTGGCGTTATTAGCGGTCGGCGGATTGTCCACGAGGAAGCCCACGAAGCGCTCCGGTTCCGGTTGAAGTTCTTTATGCAGCGCCTCGAAATCGGGCGCCTCTTTGACTTCGATCAGGTAAGGCAGCACCGCGGCCTTATCGAGATCCTCGATAAGCTGGGGGAGTTTCTCGCCGGGGTTCTGCGCCTCCTTCTGGTTGAGGATGAGGGTGCGCATGCTCTTGTTAGCTTCTTCCAGCCTCGTCTTGGCGTCCGACACGTTCTCGAGCGCCTTGCGGTCGACGAACAGGCCGAGCCAATAGTCGCCATGCATGTGCACCTCATTGACCTGGTCCAGCATTTTGCCAAGACTTTTGGAATCCCGCGGGGCATCGACATAAACGTCGTTGATCAGGTCCCCAAGATTGGTCCATTTTTCCGTCGCCTCGTTAATGGTCTTGGCCAAGGCCTCGGGGGAAGAGGGCACGGCGTCGAGGGTAAAGACGGGGATAATTTCCCGCTGCGGCAGGCTGACCGGTGCGACGGGCGTGGACTTGACCGATAGCGATCCGTCCTTCGCAGTGACGATATTGCCCGCCATAATAACGAGCGGCCGCGCGTCGTCCGGGTCGGATGTGAACGGTTTCAGTGCGGCATCGTCCTTCACGAAGTAATAAGTATCGTACAGACCCGCCTTCGGGGTTGGCGGCGGATGCATGTCTTTCCAGGTGCGAAAAGCCACGACCGCCGAGAACGCGAGGAAGAGCGGGATGATGATGTGCTTGTCCTTGGAAAAACTCATATTTCGCCGATGTTATGCTGCCGGTTGCCCGTTAAAATAGCACGGCAGCAGGGGCGGTTTAAGAGGGATTAAATTGCCTTTTTCGATAATATCGACTATATGTGTCTGCAAAGGAAAGACAATATGAGCCTCGCCTCGCATGCCCGCAAGTTTTCGGCGCCGCCCACGGACGCGCAGGGGCGGATTCCGCTCGTCGGGCTGAACCCCGAGGAGCTGGTCGAAGCGCTAGCCGTCCACGATCTTCCGAAATTCCGCGCCAAGCAGGTCTGGCACTGGATTTATCACCGCGGTGTGCGCGACTTCGCCTCGATGGGCAACCTGCCTAAAGACCTCCGCGCGCTGTTGACCGAGAAATATTCGATCGAACGCCCCAAACTTGTGACCGAGCAGCGCTCATCCGACGGCACCATCAAATGGCTGCTCGCCATGTCGGACGGCCAGCAGGTGGAAGCGGTTTTTATCCCCGAAGCGAAGCGGGGAACCCTCTGCGTATCGTCGCAGGTGGGCTGCACGCTGACTTGCAAGTTCTGCCACACGGGCACGCAGCCGCTGGTCCGCAATCTCGGCGCGCATGAAATCCTCCAGCAGGTCATGCATGCGCGCGACGTGCTGGGCGAATGGCCGACGAAGGAAAATGCGGGCGAGGGCAGGGACCTGACCAACATCGTCATGATGGGCATGGGCGAGCCGCTGTATAACTATAATAATGTCGCCAAGGCGCTGAAAATCTGTATGGACGAGGACGGGCTCAACATTTCGAAGCGCCGCATCACGCTGTCGACCTCCGGCGTCGTGCCGCAGATCATGCAGTGCGGCGAGGAACTGGGCGTCAATCTCGCGATCTCCCTCCACGCGCCGACGGACGAGCTGCGTTCGTCGATCATGCCGATTAATAATAAATATCCGCTTCACGAACTGCTGGATGCCTGCCGCAACTACCCCGGCCTGTCGGACATGCGCCGCATCACGTTCGAATATGTGATGCTGAAGGACGTCAACGACAAGGACGAGGACGCGCGTAACCTCGTCAAGCTGCTGCGCGATCTTCCATGCAAGATCAACCTGATCCCCTTCAATGCCTGGCCGGGCAGTGGCTTTGAATGTTCGGAAGAAGGGCGCATCGCTTCTTTCGCGCGGATCCTCGAGCATGCCGGATATGACGCCCCGGTCCGCCGCCCGCGCGGGCGCGATATCCTGGCGGCCTGCGGGCAGCTGAAGTCAGCCAGTACGCGGCTGCGCAAACCGGCTGAATCCGAAAACCCGGACGCGATTTCTTAGTCATAATTGATAAATCGTTATTCATCCCTTAACCACGTCTTTAATATAATAATCAGACGGGTTAACGCGCACAGTCGCATGAAATCGAAGGCGGAAATGGGGCTGATCTGGACGATCATCGGCATTGTCGCGGCACCGGCTGGGACGGGCACGCAATGATCGCGCGGCTGCTGCTCTTCGCCCTTTTCCTTTGCTTGTGGCTGCCGGTGGCGGCCTTCATGAACGACAATATCGAGTTTGCGCCGCCGCTGGCCGCCGCGAAACTTTACGGGCCCCTTGCCTGGAAGATCGAGAAAAAAGACATCGTCGCCGGAAAAAATCACCTGCCGCTTTTCGCGATTTACGGGCGGACGACAGGCGTCCCGCGACAGGTCGCGGTGCGCACCGATCTGCTGCACTGGGTACGCCTGCCGCCGCCCGGCTCCGACGGCGCGCCGCTGTTCGCGACGGACTATCCAGCGCGGCCTTTCGTGACGCAATGGGATATCGACCATGACAACGGGCTTTGGATCCATCTGCGATCGGCGCGGTTCAATTTCGCCTTCCTGCTGTGGGCGCTGCTGACGATCACGCTGCCGATGTTCTTCTTCGCCTGGATCAGCGCCGATCCGCGCCGGGTCGTGAGCCCGCAGGAGCGCTGGCAGCGCGACGAGGCGTTCCGCCAGAAGGTCAAGGACCTCGAGGTCGATTACAAGGGCCGCTCCGCAGCTTTGCGCTCGCACACGGTGATGCTCGCTTTCATGGGCTATGGCGCGCTGTTGGCGGCGATCCTGCTGCTGTTCTGCACCGGCATCGGTCTTGCCATTGTCATCGTCTCGCTGACGCAGGCGGGAGCGCTCGCCGGTATCGCCATGATGATCCCGGTGGGTTTCGCAATCAAGCTGGGCTCGGCGCTGGTGCGCACGCGCGGCGGCGACAGCGGCATAAGGCTGCAAAGGAATGACGCGCCGGCGCTGTTCGCAATGCTCGATAAAATCCAGGCAAAGGGCAGGGGCCCGCCCTTCGAGCGCGTCTTTATCACCGGCATCCTGAACGCGAGCGTCTCGCGCCACACGGGCAAGCTTGGGTTCTTCGGTTTCGGGCCGGTCACCCTGTCGCTGGGATTGCCCCTGATGCAGGCCTTAAGCCGCGAGCAGCTGGAAGCTGTCGTCGGCCATGAATACGGCCATGTCGCGGCGCGCGATAACGCCTTCGGCCAGTGGGTGTACCGCATTCGCAACAGCTGGCTTTACCTGGGCGAGCGGCTGAAGACCGAACAACTGTGGTATGTCCTGCGCCTTGACAGTTTTTACCAGTGGTTTTTGGGTTTCTTCAGCGCCTATAGTTTCATGCTATCGCGGCTGTGCGAGTATGAGGCGGATGCCTTCGCGGGGCGCCTCGTCGGCAACAGCAGGATTGCGCAGGCCCTGATCGCCGTCGATATTTCGGCCGAGCGCATGCGCAGCGATTTCTGGGAGCCGATCTGGAACAAGGCGAAGATGGCGCCTGAGCCGACTGAAACCCCATTTTCCGGGATGGCGAGCTTTTTCCGCCAGCCGCGCGACGTGAAGGACCTGCTCTCGAGCATCGAGAGGGAGGAGGGTGGCTTCACGAGCACCCATCCTGCCACCATCCAGCGGGTGGAGGCGCTGGGCGAGAGCTTGGCGCCGCCACCGCCGCTGCCCAATGCGGGCAGTGCCGCCGCCGAACTGCTGGGCCCGCTCGAGCGCCAGCTTTCCATCGCCTTCGACAAGAACTGGCAGGCCAGCAACCGTTCCGTCTGGCGCGAGAAATACACGCAGCATCAGTACTGCCTGGGACGGCGCGAACAACTGTCCAGCCGGCCCATTGGACATCTGAACCGCGACGAGCTTTATGATTACGTCTCCATCGCCAGCCTGCTCGACGACGACAAAACCGTGATCGCGGTCTGCAACGAAATCCTGGCGCGCGAGCCGGAAAATACATCGGCGCGCGTGAATATGCTGGGATACCGGCTGACGACGCAGCACGACGCCTCGGCACTGATCAAGATGCAGGACATCATGCGCACGCAACCGCGGCACACGCCCGTTATTTGCCGCTTCGCCTTGCGCTATTTCCACCAGCAGGAGCGCCTCGACGAGGCCAAGGTCTGGCAGTTCCAGCTCGATGAATGGACATATCGCGAGGCCGCGGCGGCGGAGGAGCGGCGCATGATCTACGCGACAGACACTTTCATGCCGCATCACGTCTCGGCGGAATATGTGGCGAAGATCAAGAATTACTTCCGCCAGCACAAGGTCGTCGGGCGCATCTATCTCGTCCGCAAGCAGGTGACCTACCTGAAGGAACAGCCGATGATCGTCGTCGGCGTGACGCGCAACCGCTGGGTCCTCAACGTGAAAGCCGCCAACGCCGAGCTGCGCAAACTGTGCAAGGACGCGCCCTTCCAGTCGCCGTTTCATATTTTCATGCTGAACGGCATGCCGGGCGTGGAGCGCCGGCTGGCGCATGTTCCGGAGGCGCTGATTTATAAGCTATAGAAGATTACGCCGAAACCTGCGCTTGCGCGCGCTTCTTCGCGAGGCGTTCCTGCAATTCGGGCGGCAGCGCGTTTTCGAGCTGCGCCAGGTGGTCGACCACTTCGTCAGCCGTCATGCGCTTGTTATCCCAGGCATCTTTCAGGCCCGGAGTCGCGGCGGCGATGGTGTGGGCGATATGATGCGGGTTATTCTTGTCGTTCACCAGCTTGATGCCGGGTTCCGAGAAATCATAAGCGTTCCTGTCGGCATCGTAGCGGCCGGGATCGACAATTTTGACGCGTTTGCTTTCGCCCTTCACGCTGTCGATGATTTCCTGTACGGTGTCGTGCGTTGTCTCCTCGGAGGCGGGCCGGAAGGCGTTGGCGAGGTTCATGA
This sequence comes from Alphaproteobacteria bacterium, assembly GCA_025934695.1. Classification (GTDB taxonomy): domain Bacteria; phylum Pseudomonadota; class Alphaproteobacteria; order Micavibrionales; family UBA2020; genus JAPWJZ01. The sequence continues at coordinate 433,059 of JAICWS010000001.1, read as the reverse complement.
TGCGCACCTGCGCGATGTGCAGGCGGCACAGGTCAGCGCGCATGCCCTGCACGCGCTGGCCGGCGAAATTGACTTCGGTGATGATGTCCTTCCGCGCCCGCCGCGCATGTTCGTACTCCGCAATCAGCATGCCTGCGCCGACGATGCCGATCGCGGCGGCGGCCCAAACCATGACACATGTCGATAAAGCGGCGACCGCGGCGGTCCAGAGAATACGCACTCCCCAAACACGCGACATATCGACCATGGACGTTCCGACAGCCAGTTCGGTCGTGTCAGGAAGATCGTCTTTTTTGCCGATGATGCGGGACCAGAAGGAGTGGGGCGACGAGCGATAGCTGCCCTCCACCAGGGTCTGTTCAACGTCTTCATAAATTTGCCTCAGTTTCTGAAGCATAGGCTGTTCCGATTTTAATAGTGTCCCTATACCGGAAAGCTATCCGATTTTATGGAATTTGTCAAAATGTGGATAACGTGTTATAAGCTACTGTATTTATTACGAATTTAAGTCAAGAATGAATGGCGCGGACGAGGTCGTGGAAGTAGACCACGCCGTTTTCATGCCGGGGCGATAATTCTCCCGTCTCATAAACACCTGCGCTCAAGTTTTTCTGCACGATTTCGCAGATGTCGATGTCCTGCTGCGTCACGGTGAAGCTGAGGTCGATGGCCTGGCGGTTTTCGGCCTCCATTTCTTTCGACACGTCGCGGAACAGGTAGCAATAGCGCAGCTCCGCCGTTTCGGGGCCGGTCGGGTTGACGATCTCGAGGTTCATGCCGTTCTTGTAGATGTTCAGCGCGACATTGGGCCACAGCCAGATCCACAGGCCCGTATTCTGCGCTTCCTTCTCGCGCCCCGGTTTCAGGCCAGTTTCATGGCGCGCGATGCGCTCGCCCGGCACGACCTTGTAGGTCGCCATGTCGACGTCGCGGTTCAGCTCGGGGTGCAGGATGGGGATGTGATATCCCTCCATGTAATTCTCGATGTAGGTTTTCCAGTTGCACTTCATCGGGTGCGCGGCCGTATCGAAGAACTTGAAATCGGCAATGCCAGCGCCCTGCAGCGCTTTGCCGAGATCGCCGATGCTTTTTTCGAACGAGGGCGCTTTCTCGGCCATGCAGATGAAGACGAGGCCCTCAACGCTGCGCACATGCACCGGGAAGAGCGAGGTGCGCTCGCATAAGGATTTTTCGTCGCCGCCGAAACCGGGCGCCTTGCACAGCTGGCCGTTCGTGTCATAGACCCAGCCGTGATACATGCAGCGCAGGACTTCCGTCTTGCTTTGGCCTTCCTTCAGCACCTGCGAGGCGCGGTGGCGGCAGACATTGTGGAAGGCCTTGAGTTCCCCGTCCTTGCCGCGCAGGACGAGGAGGGGCCGGCCCGCAAGCGTATAGGCGACGTAAGAGCCGGGCGATGGCAGCAGCGCCTCGTGGCAGAACAGCATCCATTCGGCATGAAACAGCTTCTCGCATTCCGCGCGGTAAATGCCCGCGTCGTGATACCAGCGGGCGGGGATGGTGCGGATATTGTCGGCGCTGGCCTCTTGTTTCGCGGCGGACTGCATGATTCATTCTCCTGAAATATGAGGCATTTCTACCATGGCTTTACGGGAACCAAAAGTGGTGCCGGCGGATTGGCGAGAGTAGCTCCGGATAGGGTCTTAACATAATGGCTAAGAAGTCACACGCGCGGTATCGGCGCCAAAAGCCGTTATTTTCGTCTTTCGCCCATAAAATGTCGCAGTGGGCGGGGAGCCCGGTCATTTTCTTCACGGCCGTGCTGATCATCGTCGTCTGGCTGCTGACGGGCAAATATTTCGATTATTCCGATACCTGGCAGCTGTGGGTGAATACCGGCACCACGGTCATCACCTTCCTGATGGTCTTCGTCATCCAGCATACCCAGAACCGCGAGTCCAACGCCATTCAGTTGAAGCTCGACGAGCTGATCCGCGCGACCGAAGGCGCGCATACGGTGCTGCTCGACATCGAGGAAATGAGCGAAAAAGAGCTTCTGGAGATCCAGAACCGCTACCACGATCTCGCGGCGAAGGCGCGGCTTCGCCTCCGGCAGGGGCATTCCGATACGGGAAGCCCGGACGTGAAGCTGCACTAGCGCTTCCTGCGCCGCGCCAGAAATGGCCCGAACTCAACCGTCAGAATGGCGACGATGATCAGCAGGCAGCCCATGGCGCCCGGCGCGGACAGGCGTTCGCCGTTCATGACCGCGGCGAAAAGCGCGGCGAATACGGACTCGCCGCTCAAGATCACGGCTGAATCCGAGGCTGGCGTATATTGCTGCGCGACCACCTGCACCGTATAGGCGATGCCGCCCGAAATCGCGCCGCCGTAGAGGATGGGGATCCAGGCTTGCAGCATGTTTTCGAGGCTCGGATGCTCGAAGAGGAGCGCCAGCAGGACGCAAAGGATCGTGCAGGATGCGTATTGGATAAAGCAAACGCGGAATGGCGCCCTGACGTCCGACATGATCTTTCCCACCAGCGAGACCTGCACGCCGTAACCGACAGCGCACAGCAGCACAAGGCCGTTGCCAGAGGTCAGCGACGGCACGCCGCCGCCCGACAGAAGATAAACGCCCGCGACCGACAGGAGTGTCGCCGGGATCACGAAGGCGGATAATTTCTGTTTGTAAAACACCCGACAGATCAGCGGCACGAACAGCACGTAAAGGCCGGTCAGAAAACCGGCATCGGTCACGGACGTATTCTCAAGCCCCTTCTGCTGGCATATGGCGGCACCTGCGAAGGAGGCGCACAGGAAAATAAAATCGCGCACATGCCCGCGCGGGATTTTCATGCCTCTCTTGCGGGACTTATGTTCCTGCCAGGCGAGTGGCGCCACGAGCAGCGCCGAGATGCAAAAGCGCGAGGCGATATAGGTGAAGGAGCCGACATGCGCCAGCGCGTCCTTCTGCGCGACGAAAGCCGCGCCCCAGATGAGGGCGGCAAGCAGAAGCAGCAGATCGGCCTGAAGACGTGACATGACGGGCGAATATAGAAGTGCGCTTCGCCAAGGTCAATCTCTGAAGCCAGAGCAGTTGAGTCCCTCTCCCGCGATAGCGGGAGAGGCGGAGGAGAGGGGCTTAGCGGTGCTGGGAAGGAAAATGGATGGAGCAACAGAAGCAGGTTTGGGCCTGCGGAAGTACCACGGTTAAGCCCCTCACCCTAACACTCTCCCGCTATCGCGGGAGAGGGAACTAGTCCAAAGTCTTGCGGAAGTAGACCACGCGTTCGGTTTCCTTGAAACCCCAGGCGCCGTGCGCCTCGAGGGACGCGCCGTTGGAGACTTCCGTGTCCGAGCCGATCTCGCGAAAGCCGCGGCCGCGCGCCCAGTCCTCGCAGGCGTTCACCAGCTTGCGGGCGATGCCCTGGCGGCGGAAGGCGGGATCGACCCAAATGCCTTCGAGAAAGGGCACCGGGCGGCTGTCGCACCCATTCGCGAAAGGACGCACGAAAACTTCGGCAAAACCGACGGGCGCGCCGTCCTGCAGCGCCATGAACCCGATGAAAAGTTTGCTGCCGGCCTGCTGGCGCAATTCCGCCTCGTGGGCGGCGGCGGCCGTCGTCGGCCATAATGCGTGGCGCATGCCGGCCCAGGCCTTGAGGTCGGAAGGCATGGCCTGGCGGATCTCGACGAAGGATGATGTCATGGGATCGGGCATAAGATAGACAACCGGGCATGGCGCCCGCAAAAAGCGGCTAGAATGGACGTCGCCTTGCCACATTGTCAGGTTTCCACCATCTTCGCAAGCTTCTGCGCGTCGAAGGGCGCGTAACCGTCCGCGTCGTTATTGAAGAAAACGTAAACGTCTTTGCCCTGCTTGAGCCATTTGCGGATTTGCTTCGCCGGTTTGCTTAGATCGCGGGGCGCATACTTGCCGTGATAATCGCCTTTCGGGCCGTGAAAGCGCATATAGACGAAATCGGCTTTCGCGTTCGGCTTGTCGCAGCGGCTTTTGGGCATGTCGTGCACGACCAGCGCCGCGCCGTATTGGTCGAGCAGCCGGTTCAGCGCGGGCCCGTACCAGCCGGCATTGCGGATTTCGACGGCGATCTGCCAGCCCTTGCCGGCAACCTTCGCGAAGGATTTGAAAACCTCTTCCAGGCGTCCCAGCTCGGGCTTCATCTGCGGCGGTAGCTGCAGGAGCAAAGGCCCGCGCCGGGTTTTCAGGAACTTCGCCGACGACATGAAGACTTTGACCGGGGCTAAGCTTTCCATGAGCCGCTTGCGGTGCGTGATGTAACGCGAGATTTTCAGGCACAGGCGGAAATTCTCCGGCACCTGTTTCTGCCATTGGCGGATGGTCGAGGGCTTGGGCAGGTGATAGAAGCTGCTGTTGATCTCGACCGTATTGAAGAATTGCGCGTAATAGGTGAGCAGGCGCTTTTTGTCGACATCCACAGGGTAAAAACGGCCCTGCCACTTATCATAGGCAAAGCCGCTCGTCCCGATATAGGCCTGCGGGCTGCGTTTTTTCGTCATTTACGGCCAATGAAAAAGGGGCGGCGAAGTTCCGCTTCGCTGCCCCTTTTTAGCTATATCGAGAGAGCCCCGCTTTCGCGGGGATGACGGCAAGCCGTCACTTCACCGTGATCGTGATCTTATCCGACACGACGGGGGTCGGCACGTGCGCCGCGTCGCCCATCACGAGCTGCAGCGTGTGCTTGCCGGCGGGCAGGGAGATCGTGTCTTCGGTCTGGCCCTTGCCGTAGTGCTTGTGCTGGTCGTCGACGGGAATGGGCTGCTTCAGCTGCGCGTCGGTGAGCGTGGTGTCGATGAGCAGGTGGAAATGGCCCGAATTGGGCGTCACGATGCCGGCAGGCTTCACATCCATGCCGGTGACGCCAAATTTAACGTTGAAAGGACTAGTGACGGTGTCGCCGTCCTTCAGGTTCACAAAAAAAGCGGCGGCCTTCGCGGGCGCGGCCTTTTCGGCGGGCGCGGCATCCTTGCCGTCGGCGGCAAGCGAAACCACCGGTTTCAGCACGGCCATCAGCACCAGGGCGGTCAGGACAAAGAGTTTTCCAGTCATCATGTGCATACTCCTTTCAAATGCGTTTTCTTTTCATGATGAATCAATAGCACAGATGGCTGCGCAAATGGGCTTAATTAAAATTAATGTTGGCGCGAAGGATGAACGGCCGTTCAGTCGTGAAAGCGTGAGAATTCGAATTCGTGTCCGAAAGGATCACGGAAGCAGATCGATTTCATGTTCGGATCGTCGAGCCCGTCGATGACGACTTCGGCGCCCTGGTCTTTCGCGCGCGCGATATAGCCGGGGAGATCCGCGTCGGGGAATTCAAAAACCGGAATACAGCCGGAGCCCGAAAATTTGTCGCCGAAATCGTTGAGCAGGAACCCAAGACGGATGTTGTTGCAGGAAATCTCTTTCCATTTTTCAAAGTCCTTGTGGGGCGTGACCTCCAGCACCGCCGACCAAAAGGCGGCCGCCTTCGCGACGTCGGGGACCTTGAAGTAAATGGTGCGAATTTTCATAATACCGTCACCTGTGGAAAAAATGACTTAAGTGGCTGAAGTTTATAGAGCTAATTTCCCTTTCTTTTCCAGAAAAGCAGGTCTATACTCTAAATCTTCCGAAGGTAAAAACTAATGGCACAGCAGATCGACTTTGTCGACGTTTACGATTTCCTGCTCAAGAGCGAGATCACGGAACCCGTGACCGTTCTCAAGCACGGGCAGGTCTGTGCCGTCTTGCTGCCGCCCGAACTCTTCGCGGCGATGCGCGGGAAGAAGCAGGCGCTCCAGGCCCATGAGCTGACCGCCGACGATATCGAGGCGATCATGGATGCCGATATCCCCGAAGACCTCAAGCAATACAATCACGAAGTGGAGGACAAGTAATGGCGAGAATTCCCGAGCCCAAAGCCGGCATGGTCGTCCGCTATGAATACCTCTGGGCCCGCCAGTACGAGCAAGGCATGACCTATGGCGAGAAAGTGCGCCCCTGCGCGATCCTCGCGGTCGTCGAAGGCAAGGACGACACGACCGTCTATGTATCGCCCATCACCCATACGGCGCCGTTCCACCCGGAAGAAAGCATCCAGCTCGCGCCGGAAACGAAGCGCCGCCTTAATCTGGACGGGCAGACCTCGTGGCTGATGGTCAATGAAGTGAACAAATTCACCTGGCCGGGCGAAGACCTGCGCCGCATCCCGCAAAGCCAGCCCGCCAGCTACACTTACGGTTCGCTGCCCGAAACCGTGCTGCTCGAGGCGCGCCAGAAGCTGAAGGACTTCAACCAGCGGCGCGAACTCCACCTCGTCCCGCGCGATCATGCGGTGGCGCGTTCGTATAATCGCATGGCGGGATAGACAGTATATTATCGAGAGACCCTGCGATTGGCCAAGGCAATGAAAGAGAACTCCACCCGGACGAAAGTCGGGGTCCAGCTTAGTCAACTTCTATCTCATAAAAGCTGCCGGCATTCTTGATTGAAACAGACGACCGGCCATCGCCGCGCTTCCGAGGCTTTTGCGAGGTAGAAGTTTATCAACTGGACCCCGACGTTCGTCGGGGTGGAATGGTCGGTTTAATTCAGGATTTCACCGGCCACTCGCTCTCCGGCGGCAGCGACACGACGGCTTCATAGACGCCGTCCTGCAATTCGCGATAGGTGATCTGCCCGTCGCGGCGATAGGTTTCGAGAATGACGAGATCCCATTTGGTGCCCTTGGCGCGGACGGCGTCTTCGAGGTCCTCGTCATAAATATTCAGTGGCGGGTCCATCTGGAAGCCGGATTTCAGGTGATCCGGCTTGAACAGCTCAAGGAGTTCGACGCGGCCACCGGTCACGATATCCGTATCCTGCAACGCGAAAGTCATGTCGCGCGGATGTTTCAGAAAACTGTCGAGTTGCTCGTCGCTGACGCCGTAAGGCATGGGGCCGTCTCCCTTGTTTCTTCAGAAGAATTTTAAAGGCTGGCGGACAAACTGTATAGGGGCGGCTTTAAGCGTTATGGAAGTATCAGCGTCTAGGGCCGAGGCGAATTTTGACGCCGACCGCAAAGCCGTCGCCGCCGCGCAACGTCGTGTTAGGAGGCGCGCCGGCCATCATGTTGCGCAGGTTTGTCGTTTCCCAGTCCGGCAGGCCAGTAGTGACGCGCAGGGACTGGCGCATGGCTTCATACTGGCCAGAATGCGTGCGCATATCGACGATCGAGCCCGCCATGAAGGTAAAGCGGTCTTTCACCGTATAGCCCATGGCGAAGTCGAAGGGGAGTTGGGAGTCGTTGCTATGGCGGTCGACGTAGCCAGCAATTTTGCCGACAAACCCGTTGCCCAGCGGCCCGGAAGATGCGGAAGGGGGTTTGGGCACGGCATAGGTGATGCCGGAGTTGGCGGCGGCATAGTTGAAATTTATCGGCGGCAGCTTGATTGTTTGCTGGGGCACTGGCGCATTGGGAAGCTGTCCTGGCTGTTGTTGCTGGGCGACGGCAGCGGAGCCCCCTACGAAGGACGTCAGCAGCAGCGCCGGCGTCAGCAGTTTTCGCAACAGTTTCATGATCACTTCTTTCCTGATTTCGAGTGGATTGTAGAAGACTGGACGGCGCTTCGTCAATATGAAAAATTAAAGCATATTGTCATTTAATTTCAATAGGAACAGGCGGTCAGTGGCCGGCGTTGACCTTGGGTAGAAAGGATTTCCCAATGCAAGGAACGACCGGTCAGATGCCCGAGGCGGGAGAACGCGACCCGCTCCACCACACGCAGCGCATGCGCGCGACCATGCAGCAAATCGTCGACCATCTCCGCGACGACATCGGCAAAATCGACGAGCCGCAGGCCAAAGCAATGTTTGAAACCTCCGCGGAAGTCATCGGCGGCATCATCACCGCGTTCGAGCATTACGAGACCAAATGCGAAAAGGCCTGGCGGGCGTAGCGTCACGCGTCATCCCGTATTCCGCATCCCCGCCGAAATGCCGCCGATCGTCAGCGCCAGCGTCTTGCGCAGCGCCGAAGGCGGGTTCTTCATCTCGCGATATTCTTTCAATAGGTGCGCCTGCAGGATGTTCAGCACATCGACATAGGGCGAGCGGATGCGGATGGAGCGGGCGAGCACCGGTGAGGTTTCGAGGATTTTACGGCGATCAACGACCTTGAGGATCGTCTTCTTCGTTTCCGACAGCCGCGCGAGATAATCCTTCGTCAGATATTGCAGCGAGGGGTCGACGAGCAGGGCGGAGTAATATTCCGTCACCTGCGCATCCGCCTTGGCCGACACCATTTCGACGAGGTCGATAACGGATTTGAAGAACGGCCAGCCGTGATACATGGCGCGCAGGGTCTTGAGATTGCCGGCATCGATTTCCGCCTCCAGCGCTTCGCCAACGCCGAGCCAGGCGGGCAGGAGCGTGCGCGATTGCGTCCAGCCGAAAATCCAGGGAATGGCGCGCAGGCTTTCCAGCCCGCCATCCTTCTTGCGGCTGCCCGGACGGCTGCCGATTTTCAGCAGGCCGAGTTCGGAGGTCGGGGTGAGTTGAAGATAATGCTTCATGAAATCCGGCTGCTCGTAAACGACCTGGCGGAAAACCTTGGCCGAGCGCGCGGCCAGGCGCTCCATCGTATCCAGCCAGCGCTTCGGCATCTTCTGCGGCTTTGACAGCACGGCCTCCATGAAGCCTGACAGGTAAAGCTCCATCGTGCGCTCCGCCACCTCGGGCAGGCCGAATTTGGAATTGATGACCTCGCCCTGTTCGGTCACGCGGATCGTGCGCGATTGCAGGGGGCGGGGCAGGGCCAGCAGCGCCGTTTCAATGGGTCCGCCGCCGCGGGCGATACTGCCGCCGCGGCCATGGAAAAAGGTCGTCTGGATGCCGTGTTTCTTGCCCAGGGCCAGCAGTTGCAGCTGGAGCGTATAAATCTCCCAGGCCGAATTCATATAGCCGCCGCGTTTGGCGGAATCGGAATAGCCGACCATGATCTGCTGCTGCCCGCCGGCATGCTGGCGGTAAAGCGGCGTCCGGTACAAGGCATCCATGACCTTGCAGGCGTTCGCAAGGCTGGTAGGGGTCTCAAATAAAGGCGAGATGCGCACTTTTTCCTCGACGCCCGCGACCTTGAACAGGAACTGGACGGCCAGAATATCCTCGGGCTTTTCCGCCATGGAAATGATATAGGGGCCGAGGAATTCGAGCGGCAGTTCCTTGTAGAGGCGCATGGTCTTCAGCGCTTCCTCGGTCTGGCGCGAAAAGCGCTTACGGAGGCGCGGCGGCTTGCGGATCCCGGCCAGCAGCAGGCGGGTTTTCCCCGCGCTGTCGAGCTTCGCATAGGCGCCGTCCAGGATGTCGTCGATCACAGCCTCGTGCACGTCCGAGCTTTGGCGGATGTCGAGCTTCAGGAAGCACAGGCCGAAGACGCGCACGCGCCAGATAAGTTCCTGCAACGGGCCTTTGGCCAGCATCTCGGCCTTGTTGTTTTCGAGAAACTTCTGCAGCTCGTAGAGCAGGGCCAGTAGTTCGACGCGCGTGAAGTCCGTCTTGCCCCTCGGCAGGCCGCGGCGGAAGTCTTTGAGCTTGCTTTCCATCGTGTCGAGCAATTTTTTGCAGCTTTTATGCAGGTGCTTGCCCCGCGCGTCGCGGTCGAAGACGAAGATACCGCGTAAAACGCGTATGGCGTCGAGATAGCGCTTCGTCGCGGCGTTCGAGGTCTCGAGCAGGACCTGCTTCGTCGTCTTGGCCGTGACGCCGGGATGCCCGTCGCGATCGCCGCCCATCCAGGAGGCGAAGCGAATGGGGCGGGGATATAGCTCCGACATTTTGCCGACAACTTCCTTGTAGGCCGCGCTCATGAGGTAGTGGAAATGCGGCACCGCGCGCCAGAGGATGCGCTCGCACATCTCGAGTCCGTAGCGTGCTTCGTCAAGCGGGGTCGGCTTTTTGTCGCGCACGTCGCCCGCCAGCCAGAGCTGCACGACGATCGACCGGATGTCGCGCACCACCAGGTCGCGCTCGAACCCGGTCAGCTCGTCCGAATCGAGCTTGAGCAGGCAGGCGGCGAGGTCGCGGTAGGCGCGGATGGCCTGCGGCATCATGGTTTCGGTGGGGTGGGCAGTCAACACCAGCTCGATCTGGACGTCGAGGAGCGCCTTGGTCACCGCTTTTCGAGAATTTCCCTGTTTCAACAATCGGTTGAAGGTATCGAGCGGTGAAGCGGGCTGGGGCTTCGACCCGGCGCGGCGATACTCCTTGCGGCGGCGGATGCGGTGTACCTGTTCGGACAGGTTGGCGAGGCGCAGGAATTCGGTAAAAGCTTTCGCGACGCGGTATTTCTCATCATTGGAAAGATCGTTGAACTCGCGTTCGATGAGCCGATGCGCCGACACATCGCCCAGGCGCGCCTTTTGCGACAATCGCCGCAAGCGTTCGACTTTTTCAAAAACCCGCATGCCTTCGAATTGCGCGATGGTTTCGCCCAATATGCCGCCCAGCAGGCGGATATTCGCGGACAGGGGGAGGAGCGTGTCTTCCGGCGTCATTTTTTATTTTTTTCCGATTATTTTTTGCATACGGGATATGTCAAAAGAAAGTCCATATATAAAGACTGCACCACTTCCGCGCCGCCGCCAAATGGAAAGATGAATGAAATCTGAAAACCCCCATTAGGTATTCATTAACTGAACACGTGCAAAAATTCGGAAGGTGGCATGAAGCCACTTCGAGATTCGATCCAGAAGGGGGATTCTATCATGGCGAACGTAACTTATACCGGAACAGCCGGCGACGACGTCCTTGTTTCAGCAAATACTGGCCCTGTAAGCACTGGCAACGACACGTTGCTCGGCAACGGTGGCGATGACGTCCTTATCGGCGGGATAGGCAACGATGTCCTGAACGACACCCTGAGTTCGAGCTCCGAAATGTTCGGCGGCGTTGGCAACGACACCTATATGGTCACCAACGTAAACGACACGATCAACGAGAATTTTGGCGAAGGCACGGATACCGTCATTACGACGGTCAATTTCACCCTCTTTGACTACGTGGAAAACATCACCGCCAAGGGAACGGCGGCCATCAGCCTGACCGGTAACGACGACGACAACGTTCTCGATGGCAGCCAGGACACGGCCGCCAACGTGCTGACCGGCGGCCTCGGCAACGACACTTACATCGTCGGCACCGGCGACACGATCGTCGAAAACGCGAATGAGGGCACCGACACCGTTCAGGCGGCCATCTCCATCAATCTTGGCTCATATGCCAACATCGAGAATGCGACCGTGACCGGCACGGCGGCTCTGACATTAACAGGCACGACCGGCACGAACGTCCTGACCGGCAACTCCGGCGCGAACATCTTAGACGACGGCAGCACCACCTTGACTGTCGGGTCGGCGGATACGCTGGTTGGCGGCGCGGGCAACGATACTTACTACGTTCACAACGCGGGCGACGTGATCAATGAGGCTTCGGGCGGCGGCACCGATCTCGTGAACTTTTACGACGTCACTGACGGCGACACTTATACGCTCTCGGCGAACGTCGAGAACCTGACGCTGCAAGGCACCGCCAATATCAACGGAACGGGCAGCACGGTCTCCAACGTCATCACGGGCAACGCCGGCGACAACGTCCTTGATGGCGGCGGTGGCACCGCGGTCGATACATTCATCGGCGGGGCCGGCAATGACACTTACCACATTTACGTCGCGGCTGACAAAATCACCGAATCGACCTTGGCTTCGGGCGGCACGGCGGACACTGTCATCGCCGATCTTGCGAGCGGCACCTATACGCTCGCGGCAGGCCTCGAGAACCTGACGCTGGGCACCGGCGTCGGCAACGGCGGCACCGCTGTCATCAACGGCACGGGCAATACGGCTGCCAACGTCATCACCGGGAACGCGGCCGCCAATATTCTCAATGACGGCGGGGGCGCCGGCGTCGACACGATGACGGGCGGCGACGGGAATGATACCTATATCGTCAACAATGCTGCCGACGTTATTAATGAGCTTATAAGCGGCGGCACGGACCAGGTCAACTTCATTGGCACCACTGCCGGTTCGACCTATACGCTGGGCACGAACCTTGAAAACCTGACCCTCGGCGGCACGGCGGCGATCAATGGCACGGGTAATACCGCCGCCAACTTGATCACCGGCAACTCGGGCAACAACGTGCTGGACGACGGCGGCATCCTAATCGGCGGCGGTACTGACTCACTCGTGGGTGGCGCGGGCAACGATACGTATGTTGTTAACAACTCGAACGACTTTATTTTCGACGCGAGCGGCACCGACACCGTCAAATTCGTCTCTTCGGTGGATGGCCAGTCATACAGCCTTGCGACCGGCCTTGAAAATATCACTCTGTCCGGCGGTTTCCACAGCGCGGCGACCGGCAACTTGGGCAACAACATCATGACAGGCGACGCCGGCGACAACACCTTTGACGGCGGCGGCGGCACCGACGTGATGAGAGGCGGCGCCGGCAACGACACCTATACTGTCGACAGCACGACGGACATAGTCGTTGAACTGAACGGCGCGGGCACTGATTCGGTGATCTTCAACGGTACGGGTTTGACGGGCAGCACTAACTATACGCTGTCGGCCTATGTCGAAAACCTGACCTTGGGCGGAAGCAATGCTATCAATGGTTACGGCAACGCGCAGAACAACATCATCGAAGGCAACTCCGGCAATAACATCCTGAACGGCGGTGGCGGCACCGACACGGTCAGCTATGCCAATGCGGCTTCCGGCGTGACGGTCGACTTGCACCTGACGACCGCGCAGATCACCGGCGGCGCGGGAACCGATACCTTGTCGAATTTCGAAAATATGCTGGGTTCGACTCATGCTGACACATTGACCGGCTCCTCCGGCAACAACACCATCGACGGCGGTGGCGGCAACGACACGCTGATCGGCGGCGGCGGCACGGATACCGTGAGCTTTGCTTCTTCGGCGGCGGGCGTCACGGTCAGCCTGAGCGCAGGCACCGCGACCGGCAACGGCACCGTAACCTTGTCCGGTTTCACGCACATTATCGGTTCGACGCACGACGATACGCTGGGTGGCGACATCGGCAATAACACGATCGACGGCGGCGGGGGTAACGACACGGTCAGCTATGCAAGCGCCGCGCTCGGCGTGGTTGTGGATCTTTCGTTGGGCACGGCGACCGGCGACGGCACCGATACGCTGGTGAATATTACCAACGCCATCGGTTCCGTGAATGACGACGTCCTTAAAGCGGCTTCCACAGGCAGCGTTCTGGATGGCGGCGGAAGCGCCGACGTCAACGGCGACACGCTCCAAGGCGGTGCCGGGAATGATACGCTGATCGTGCACACCGTTCACGACATCGCGGACGGCGGCAGCGGCGGCTTTGACATCCTCGAGTCCAGCCTGATCAGCCTGGATCTGACGAACTCGGCTCTTTACACGGGGGGTATCGAAAACGCGACGCTCCTGGGCGCCGGCACTCTGAATATCACGGGTGACGGCCTCGCGAACGTCCTGACCGGGAATACGGGCGACAACTCGATCACCGGCGGCGCGGGCAACGATACGCTCGACGGTGGCGGGAGCGTCAGCGGCGACCATCTGATTGGCGGCGCGGGCACCAATACCTACATCGTGTACGCTGCGGGCGACCATGCCGACGATACGGGTGGCACGAACAGCGTACTGGAGTCCGGCACGATCAGCCTCGTCCTGACGGATACCACGCATTATACGAACCTCGAAAATGCGACGCTGCTCGGCTCGACGGTCTTGAACCTGACCGGTGACGGCAACGTCAACATCCTGACCGGTAACTCCGCCGACAACACCATCGACGGCGGCGCCGGCGCGGATACGATGATTGGCGGCGGCGGCAACGACACCTTCGTTGTCGACAGTCTGAGCGATCGTGTTTCCGACACCGGCGGCGGCAACGACTTAGTCCAGGCGACCGTGAACATCGACCTCACCAACGGCAACTTCAGCGGGGTCGAAAATGTCACGATCACTTCTGGTGCTCACAACATCACTGGTGATGCCGCTGACAACGTTTTGACGGGAAGCACCGGCAACAACCTCATCGACGGCGGCGGCAGCGTCAACGGCGACACCCTGATCGGCGGCGGTGGTACCGATACGTATACCGTGTACTCCGCGAACGATCATGTCACCGACAACGGCTCCGGCCTGCTTGAATCCAGCTTGATCAGTCTGGATTTGACGAACTCAAACTATACGAGCGTCGAAAATGCGACCCTCATGGGTTCGACGGCCTTAAATATCACAGGTGATGCGAATGCCAACGTCCTGACCGGCAATACCGGCGACAACACCATCACAGGCGGCGGCGGTAACGACACATTCGACGGCTTTGGAGGCAACGACACGCTAATCGGCGGCCTTGGTGCGGATCACTTCGTCATTTCGGCCACACCAAGCGTGTCGAACGAGGCAACGATCACCGACTTCCATACGGCGCAAGGCGACGTGCTGGATCTCAGCAATATCCTGACAAACTACGTAGATGAAGGCACCGATCCGCTGGCGAACTTCGTGTCGCTGACGGACGACGGTTCCGGCAATACCATCGTCAAGGTCGATGTGAATGGCACCGGAGTGGCAGGAAATTATGTCCAAGTAGCGACGGTTGCGGGCGGCATCGCCGAAGGTCTGACGGGTGATCCGCACTTGATCGACGGTTCGATCTTGGTCTCGTAGTCGTAAAAAAAATCAAAACCGGAAGCGAAGACTGCCTTAAAAAAGCGGCCTTCGCTTCTGGCTCTTTTGGCTGAAATCGTTCCATAGAAATCCGCTTCGACGAGCATTTCCAGCGGCTTGCCCATTCCGTGGAATGCTTTGAACAGAACGTACGGACATCCGTCGCGCCCGCGACGCCATTTCCGGATAAATGGAAAAGAGGGGGTAATTGTCGTGTCTTGCTTGTCCGGCACCGCGCCGCATCATATTATGATGATGGGGAGACACGCCAATGAATGAACCACGGGGATACAATCCAATCGGCCAGTCCGCGCCGGGATTACCGCGCCATGACGCGTCGGTTCCGGGACATCTGCCTGGTGATCCCTATGCGCTGATCGACGGTGCCGGCGGGGGTGGAGGATTTAACACCTCTTACACCGGACCCGGACTCACCTTCCTCGCCAAGCCCGGCTCGATCTGCACCTACTACGGTACGCTGTATATTTTGGCGCCGGTTGTCGCCGCTCTCTATCCCATCGCGGGCGCGGGCGGGGTTGCGGGTGCCGGCTTGCTGTATCTCCTGGCGCGTATCACGGGCGGCGGATACGACAGGGTCCACGAATGGGCCTGGTTCGGCTGCTTTTTGGGCCTTGCAGCTGTTTTCCGTTTTGAAATGCGGGTCGAGGCGTCAAACCCGCAATATGTGATCCTGCGCCGCCGTCTGCGCCTCGCATGCAGCTTCTTCGGCCTTTATTATACCAGCGCCAGCGACGGCAATCCAATCGGAGTGTCTTTGCTCACTGCCGCTGCCGGCACGGTTATCGTTCACTTCGTGCTGCGCTCGAAGGCGCTGCGCTTCATTTGGCATTCCATGCAGACCTTGTCCGGGGCGCGTAAAGAGAGTGCGCCGGTGAAAGCGGTGGACGAGGCTTTATAATTTCGGAGCGGGGATGGCGGATGGGGTGAGATTCGAACTCACGGTGAACTTGCGTCCACGCTAGTTTTCAAGACTAGTGCCTTAAACCGCTCGGCCACCCATCCCTTAAGGAACGGTGCCGCTCTGGCATCCGTTAAAAAAAAGGAAAGCAATTTATAATATAATCAAGTTATTGACGCAATAAACGCACCGCTGTGGATATCATTTAATTGACTTTTTCTGCCAACTCACTAGATTTAAAGGATAAAAGGGGTTCTGGGTTGTGCGGGTGACTATTTATATAAGACTGATATTTTCTGTCCTTGCCATATATCTTTGTTTGCTGACTGGTGCTGCCCAAGCGGCATCCCAGGACTTCAAGTCATGGCTGAAAGAGGTCAAAGCGCAAGCCATTGAGCAGGGCGTTTCGCAGGGCGTCGTCAACAAGGCGCTTCCCGACAATATGGCCCCCATCCGGCACGTGCTGGAGCTTGACCACGAGCAGCCCGAGGGCTCTCCCGATTTTGAACGCTACCTGAAAAGCATCGTCTCCGACGAGCGCGTCGAGAAGGGCCGCGAGAAGATGCTGGCCCATGGCAAGCTGCTCGACCAGATCGAAAATACTTATGGCGTCGACAAGCAGGTGATCGCGGCCCTGTGGGGCGTGGAGACCATGTACGGACGCAATACCGGCACCTATGACGTCGTGAATGCACTTGCGACGCTCGCCTATGATGGCCGGCGCGGCCCCTATTTTCGCGATGAGCTGTTCAAGGCGCTCCGGATCCTCGACCAGGGCCAGATCCACCAGTGGCAGATGAAAGGTTCATGGGCCGGCGCGATGGGGCAATGCCAGTTTATGCCCTCCAGCTGGTTCAAATATGCGGTCGATTTCGATCATGACGGCCGCCGCGATATCTGGACGTCGCAGCCCGACATCTTCGCCTCGACCGCCAATTATCTCGCGCTGTCGGGCTGGAAGAAGGGCGAGCCCTGGGGCCGCAAGGTCAAACTGCCGGCCGGCTTCAACCGCGCGCTGATCGGCATCAACACCGAGAATTCGCTGCAGTTCTGGCACGACCAGGGCGTGCGGCTGCCCGGCGGGGGCGCCGTTCCGTTTGAAGGCGCTTATCAGGCATCCATCGTCCAGCCTGGCGGCGTGGGGACACAGGCCTTTATCGTTTATGACAACTATCGCGTCATCATGCAGTGGAATAAGTCCACATATTTCGCGACCGCTGTCGGTCTCTTGTCAGACAGCCTGAAGATCGGCCATCCGTCGGTTCAGATCGCGCGCCGCGGCCTAAAATCATAGATTTTCCAATATAGATTGGCTATTCTTCAGTAACTTTGGCACATCGTCAGGAAGGCCTATTACTCATGCTCGCAAGATGCCGTATCCGTCATTTCGCCGCTGCTTGCGCGGCGCTGCTGCTTTTGTCCGGCTGCGCCGAGACGGAACTGGTTTCCCACTGGATCAAGAAAATCAGCTGGCCCGGGCAGGAAGAAACCGCCGGAACCTATAAGATCGGCGAGCCCTATCGGGTGGGAAGCGTCTGGTATTACCCGCACGAGGATTTCAATCTCGTCGAAACGGGCATCGCCTCCTGGTACGGACCGGATTTCAATCACCACAAGACCGCCAACGGCGAAATTTACGACCAGGACGAGCTCACCGCCGCCCACCGCACGCTGCAGATGCCCTCGCTCGTCCGGGTGACGAACCTTGAAAACGGGCGTTCTGTCGTGGTGCGCATCAACGACCGCGGGCCCTACGCGCGCGGACGCCTGATTGACGTATCGAAACGTGCCGCCACACTGCTCGGCTTTATCGGCAAGGGCACGGCGCGCGTGCGCATCGAAACCCTGCCCAAGGAAAGCCGTGAAATCGCCGAAGCCGCCAAGCGCGGCATGGATACCTCGCGCTTGACCATGGCGGATCTTGAGAAATACGGCACCGGCCAAGCCGGACAGACCGTGGCCGTAACGGCACCCGCGCCGGAAGCCGCGCCGGTCATGGCGGCTGCCCCTGTCGAGCGGGTCGAAACCGAACGGCCCGCGCCGCCGCAAATCGCATCATCGGGTGATAATTCCCTCCCCGAAAGTCTGCAGACGCCGACGATTACGGTCGAACAGCTGTCGGGGCCCGGCCGTAATGTGGCGTCCGCGCCGCCGCCCGAATGGAACGGCGATGCGGCAACGCCGTCTCGCCCGCCCGCCGAAGGGCCGATGGTGTCATCAACCGAACGCAGCCAGTTTATCGGCCGCCTGGGCCTGAGCGGCCAGCCGGGCGCCGTGGATTCCACCGGCATGGTCGGTGGGCACATGAAAAGGGGGCATTTCATGCCTGATGCCGTCGTCTCTCAGGAACAAGTCGCGCCGACGGGCATTTTCGTGCAGGCGGGCGCCTTCGCGGTGCGCGCCAACGCCGACCGCATGAAGGAGAACCTGGGCAGCCTCGGTCCCGTGGTGATCGAACAGGTTACGGTAAAGGGCAGGTTGCTCTACCGCGTGAAACTGGGCCCGGTCGAAAGCGTCGCGAAGGCCGACCAGATCCTCGAAAAAGTGATTGCCGCGGGCGACGACGGCGCTCATGTCGTGCATCACTAAGGGCCTCAAGAAGCAACAAGAAGAGAGAGTGTGAGATGAAAAGACTGATCCTGATATTCGCGATGCTGGCTTTGTGCGCCGTATCCGCAGCAAAGGCGGCGGCGCCCGCATCCACGCCGGCACCCGCGTCGGTATCCGCGCCTGCACCTGCGGCCGAGCCGTCGCGTGATCAGATCGATACACTCGCGAAGCAGGCGATCATCGTCGACGCCGACACGGGCGCCGTGCTGCTCGAAAAGAATTCGAACGAGCATATGCCGACCTCATCCATGAGCAAGGTCATGACGATGTACATGGTGTTCGAGGCGCTCAAGCAGGGCCGCCTGCACCTGAACGACGAGCTGCTGGTCAGCGAAAAAGCCTGGCGCGAAGGCATGGATGACGGGTCGCGCATGTTCATCCAGGTCGGCACCAAGGTGAAGGTCGAGGACCTGATCCGCGGCGTGATCGTGCAGTCGGGCAATGACGCCTCGATCGCGCTGGCCGAAGGGATCGCCGGCACCGAAGGCGCTTTCGTCGACGCGATGAACGCGCGCGCCAAGGATCTCGGCATGAAGGACAGCCATTTCATGAACGCGGACGGCATGCCTGTCGACGACCATTATTCGACCTGCCGTGACCTGGCGCTGCTGGCTTACCGCATCATGAAGGACTTCCCCGAGTACTATCACTATTTCGGCGAGAAGGACTTCACCTATAACAAGATCCACCAGATGAACCGCGACCCGCTGATCGGCCACGTCAACGGCGCGGATGGCTTGAAGACGGGGCATACCCAGATCGCCGGTTACGGCCTGATGGGCTCGGCCAAGCGCGACGGCCGCCGCATTATCCTCGTCATGAACGGCCTGCCGAGCGAGAAAGCCCGCCAGGAAGAGGGCATCAAGCTCATGGAATGGGCGTTCCGCAACTTTGAGAACAAGAAAATCATCTCGAAGGGCGAAACGGTCGCTTCCGCCGACGTCTGGCTGGGCCAGGATCCGCAAGTGCCGCTTGTCGCCGCCGACGACCTGACGGTCGTGCTGCCGCACGGCAAGCGCAACGAGCTGGGGCTGAAAGTGCAATACGATGCCCCGCTGAAAGCCCCGATCGCCAAGGGCGACAAGGTTGCCACGCTGAAAATCAACGTCCCTGACCAGAAGGAAATCGATGTTCCGCTGGTGGCCGGCCAGGACGATCCGCGCAAGGGGCTCTTCGGCCGCGTGAAAGACCGCTTCGCCTATCTTTTGACGAAGAAGCCTTAATGACAAAAAAGGGCCTGTTTATAACGCTGGAAGGCGGCGAGGGCACGGGCAAGAGCACGCAGGTGAAGCTCTTGCAGCAGGCGCTCGTTTCCGCAGGGGTCGACGTGGTCACCACGCGCGAGCCCGGCGGCACCGAGCAGGCCGAGCGCATCCGCAACCTGCTGATCCAGCGCGACGCCGGGAACTTCGACGCAATGACTGAGGCGCTGCTGATGATGTCGGCGCGCCGCGAGCATCTTGTCAACAAGATCTGGCCGTCGCTGGAACGCGGGCAATGGGTGATCTCCGACCGTTTCGCGGATTCCACGCGCGCCTTCCAGGGCTACGGCATGGGTCTCGAACAGTCGGTCATCGAGAAAATCTACACGCTGATCGCGGGCAATTTCCATCCCGACCTGACCCTCATTTTCGACATCGACCCCGAGCTCGGGCTGAAACGCTCGCTCAAGCAGCTGAGCGCCACCGCTGACAAGACGGAAAAGACCGAAGACCGCTATGAGCGCATGGGCCTGCCGTTCCACCAGCGCTTGCGCAAGGGCTTCCTCGAGATTGCCAGGAAATATCCTGAGCGCTGCGTCATCATCGATGCGACGCAGGATATCCAGACTATCCACCGGCAGGTCCTGAAGGTTATCGAGACGCGCTACGGTGTCTCCGGCAAAGAGGTCAGAAATGGTTAGCCTCTTTTCCGAGGAAGAAGACGAATTCGCCGACAAGGCAATGGCCGACGCGGAAGAAGCCACGCCGCCCGCGCCTGTCGACCTCACGCCGCGCACGACCCCCGACCTGCTGGGCCATGACGCGGCGGAAAAGGCGTTGCTCGCCGATTTCAATGCGGGCCGTCTGCCGCATGCCATTATCTTAGCCGGACTTCCCGGCATCGGCAAAGCGACGCTCGCCTACCGCCTCGCGCGGTTTTTGCTGTCGCAGGAAGAGCAGGGGGCGGGACTATTCGGCGAACCTGAAAAACCTGCATCGCTGCATCTCAAGCCCGAACATCCGGTGTTCCGCCGCGTCGCCTCGGGCGGCCATGCCGATCTTGTCGTGGTCGAGCGCGAGTTCGACGAGAAAAAGGGCCGGCTGAAGCAGGATATTTCCGCTGAATCCGTGCGCAAGATCACGCCCTTTCTGCGCAAGACCGCGGCGGAGGGTGGCTGGCGCATCGTCATTGTCGACGGCGCCGAATACCTGAACCGCACGAGCCAGAATGCGCTCCTGAAAATCCTGGAAGAACCGCCCGCGAAGACGGTGCTGGTGCTTACCACGACGCAGCCCGGCGCTTTCCTGCCGACCATCCGCTCGCGCTGCCGCATGGTGCATCTCGACCCGCTGCCCGATGCGACGGTTTCCGCGCTGCTCGACAAATACGCGCCCGGCCTGCAGGCAGATGAAAAGTCGGCGCTGTGCCGCCTGTCGGAAGGCAGTATCGGCCGCGCATTGCAGTTCCACCAGGACAAGGGCGTGCAGCTGTATAAAGAGCTGCTGGCCGCCGTCGCGAACCTGCCGAAACTCGACCTCGTCAAGGCGCATGATCTTGCCGACAAGCTTTCGCGCTCGGAACAATCCTATGACACCGCGCGCGAGATCCTCACCGGCTGGTGCCAGCGTCTCGCGCGCGCGCAGGCGCGGGGGACGGGGATTTCCGACGTGCTGCCCGGCGACGCCGCGATCTTCCGGCAGGTCGCCGCGCAATATCCACCCCAGCATTTCCTGATGACGTGGGAAAAGATTTCGCAGCTGTTCCAGCAGACCGAAAGCTATACGCTCGACAAGAAACAGGCGCTGCTCGGCTCTTTCCTGATGCTGCAGAAGCCCGACCACCCGGCCCTGAACCTGTGAAGCCGTTCCATGGAAATCGATAAAATCCCCATCGGTATCAAACCTCCCGACGACATCAACGTCATCATCGAAATCCCGCAGGGCGGGCATACCGTGAAGTACGAGATGGACAAGGCCTCGGGTGCGATGTTCGTCGACCGTTTCCTGCACACGTCGATGATCTATCCCGGCAACTACGGCTTCATCCCGCATACGCTGTCGGGCGATGGCGATCCTTGCGACGTCATTGTCATCGGCCAGTCGCCGGTTTTTCCGGGCTCCGTCATCCGCTCGCGCCCCATCGGCGTGCTGCTGATGGAAGACCAGAGCGGGCAGGACGAAAAAATCCTGGCCGTGCCGGTGGACGAACTCCATCCGTTTTTCGCCAGGATAAAATCATATAAAGACCTGCCCGAAATCCTGTGCGACCAGATCGCGCATTTCTTCGCCCATTACAAAGACCTCGAAAAGGGCAAATGGGCGAAGGTGAAGAAATGGGGCGGGCCGGAAGAGGCGAAGAAACTCATCCTTACCTCCATCGCCGCCGGGCGCGGAAAAGCCAATAAAAAGGCGGCAAAGCGGAAGCGTTGATTAATCTTCAGATTATGGTAATATTGCCGGCCTGAACGGCGCCAAGAGGGAACGACATGACCAAACCACACTTCTACATCACGACCGCGATTTCCTATGTCAACGGTCCGCCGCACCTCGGCCACGCCTATGAGGCGATCGCCGCCGATGTCATGGCGCGTTTCAAGCGGCTCGACGGCTACGACGTCTATTTCCTCACCGGAACCGACGAGCACGGGCAGAAGGTGCAGAAAACCGCCATCGCCAAGGGCAAGAAGCCGCAGGAATTCTGCGACGAAATCGCAGCCTTGTTCATCGACATGTGCCGGCAGATGAACGTGTCGCAGGACCAGTTCATTCGCACCACCGCCGACTTCCACAAGGAATCCTGTCAGCATATCTGGGGCAAGATGCAGGAGGCGGGCGACATCTACCTGAACAAATACGCCGGCTGGTATTCGGAGCGCGACGAGGCCTTTTATAACGAAGACGAGCTCGAAACCCGCCCCGACGGCAAGAAGATCGCGACATCGACCGGCACCGAAGTGCATTGGGTCGAGGAAGAAAGTTATTTCTTCAAGCTGTCGGCCTATACGCAAAAGCTGCTCGATTATTACGAGGCGCATCCCGAGTTCATACAACCATCCTTCCGCCGCAACGAAGTCGTCAGCTTCGTCAAGCAGGGGCTGAAAGATCTTTCCATCTCCCGCACCAGCTTCGACTGGGGCGTGAAGGTGCCCAACGCCAAGAGCCACATCATGTATGTCTGGGTCGACGCGCTGACGAACTATATCAGCGCCATCGGCTATCCCGACGACAAGGACGGCAAGTTCAAGAAATACTGGCCGGCTGACGTGCACCTGATCGGCAAGGATATCGTGCGCTTCCACACCGTTTACTGGCCGGCCTTCCTGATGTCGGCGGGGCTGCCGTTGCCCAAGCGTGTCTTTGGCCATGGCTTCCTGCTGACGCGCGGCGAAAAAATGTCGAAATCCGTCGGCAACGTTATTTCTCCGGTTGATCTTATTACCCGTTTCGGCGTCGACCAGACGCGCTACGGGCTGATGCGCGAAGTCACCTTCGGGCAGGACGGCGATATTTCCTATGAGCTGCTCGGCAATCGCGTCAACGCCGAACTGGCCAACAACCTCGGTAACCTGTGCCAGCGCACCCTGTCGCAGATCGCCAAGAACTGCGACGGCAAGGTGCCGAAGCCGGATATTCTGGAAGATGCCGACAATGATCTGCTGAACAAGGCTGGGCAGGCGCTGCTCATCGCCGTGCGCGGCGAGTTCGAGAAGATGCAATTCAGTCGCGCGATCGAGGAAATCGTGCACGTCGCGAATGCGGCCAACCTCTATATCGATGCGCAGGCGCCTTGGACGCTAAAAAAGACCAATCCGCCCCGCATGGCGACAGTGCTGTATGTGCTGGCCGAAGTCATCCGCAATCTGGGCCTGATCATGCAGCCCTTTACGCCGGTCGCGGCCAACAAGATCCTCGACCAGGTCGCCGTGCCGGCCAATGCACGCGACTTCAGCTATATGGGCAAGCTGCACGAGCTGCAGCCGGGGACACCGCTCCCCGCGCCGCAGGGCGTGTTCCCACGCTATGTTGAAGAACCGGTGGAAAAGACTGCCTGATATCATGCTCGTCGACTCCCACTGCCATCTGGATTACGAAGACTTCGCAACGGAAGGCGTTGGCGAGATTGTCAAGCGCGCGCAATCGGCGGGCGTGGGGCATTTCCTGACCATCTGCACCGAGATCTCGAAATTTCCGCAGATCCTGGCGGTCGCAAAGTCGTCGCCGATCATCAACTGCACGGTCGGCACGCATCCGCACCATGCGGCAGACGCCGGCGAGATCAATATCAAAAAATCCGATATCGTCGATTTGACGAAAGACCCTAAGGTCGCCGGAATCGGCGAGACCGGACTCGATTACTATTACAAGCATTCGCCGCCCGAGGAGCAGCAACGCGTCTTCGCGACGCATATCGAGGCGGCGGTTGAAACCGGCCTGCCGCTCATCATCCATACGCGCGATGCAGACGACGACACGGTGCGCATCATGCGCGAGGCGGGGCAGGGCAAGGCGCGCGGCGTCATGCATTGCTTCAGCGGCGGCCGCAAGCTGGCGGATGCATCGCTCGATCTGGGCTTTTACATCTCCTTTTCCGGCATCATCACCTTCAAGAAGGCGGATGAGCTGCGTGACGTCGTGAAGCACGTCCCTATGGACCGCATTCTCGTCGAAACCGACAGCCCCTATCTCGCGCCCGTCCCGCACCGCGGCAAGCGCAATGAGCCGTCCTTCGTCGTGCATACGGCGCAAATGGTGGCGGAACTGCGGGGCATGACCGCGGAAGCCGTGGCACAGCAGACGACAGAAAACTTCTTTAAACTTTTTGATAAGGCGAAGCGGCAATGAAGATCACGGTTCTCGGAAGCGGCGCTTCGCTGGGCACGCCTGCCGCCGGCGGCTTCTGGGGCAAATGCGACCCGAAGGAGCCGAAGAACCATCGCACGCGCGCCTCGATCCTCGTCCAGTCGGCGGCAACGAACCTCCTGATCGACGCCACCTATGATCTGCGCCAGCACCTGAACCGCATGGAGTTGAAAAAGCTCGACGGCGTGCTGCTGTCCCACGCGCATAACGACCATGTGAACGGCATCGATGATCTGCGCGTCCTCGCTTATCATTCCAACAAGCTCATCGACATTTACACCAACCAGGAAACGCTCGACGAAATCGAACGGCGCTGGCCCTATCTGTTCGAGACCAAACACGGCGGTATTTACGTCGAGTTCCTCAAGAAAAACCCGATCGCCAATTACGACCGGTTCCGCGTCGGCGATATCGACATCGAAAGTTACGAGCAGGACCACCTTACGACGACCTCGCTCGGCTTCCGCTTCGGCGATTTCGCCTACAGCGTGGACGTCGCGAAGATGAACGACAGGTCGCTCGAAACGCTCAAGGGCGTCGAAACCTGGATCGTCGATGCGGCGGCCTACAATAAGGAAACCACGCTGACCCACGCCAACATCCGCCAAGTCATGGAATGGGCGGAGATTTTAAAGCCGAGGATGACTTATCTGACCGTGCTGACGACGCACATGGATTACAAAACCCTCTGCGACGAACTCCCGCCCCATATCCGCCCCGCCTGGGACGGCATGGAGATCGAGATGGGAACAAACAGGGTTTAAAGATTTCTCAGCCGCAATGGCGCATGCACGCGCACGGCCGCGGGCAGTACGATGACTGAGTTGACGAGCGCTTCTTCGTTTTCTCGCTGGTAGCGGGCTTTCGTTTCGGGGGCGAGGCGGTCCGGAACGTCCTTCCAGGACATGAACTCGCCAAAGCGTGTTTGAATGCGCTTGAAGGTTCTCGGCGCATGCTCGAGGTTGGTTAGTTCCCGCGCATTCTGACAGCCGAATGTATCGCCGACGTGTTCCGGCGCGCCTTCGAGGCTCTTGAGGCAATGGTTATCGCACCAAAAATCTTCGCCGACGGTCCGCGGTGCGCCCTTGAGAGACGTCAGCCGGTTGTTGGAAACGGTGCAGCGAATGCCGACGGCAGCGGGCGCGCCTTCCAGTGAGGTCAGCTCGTTGTTGAAGCAGAAGAAATGCTCCATAACGACGACGCCCGTCAGGTTGGGAAGTTTTTTCAATCCCTTATACGAGAAGTCGATGCTGCCCGGCACCACCAGGGTGCCATCGGCCTCGCGCCGGTAATCGATCTTCAGCGCGTGCAACGTCTCCTCAGGCGTGAGGGGACCCGAGGCCGCGAGAAACTCCGGGGTAATTTCCGTCATTAACCCAGCTTCTTCTTCGCGGCCGGGCTCGTGGCATTGTCGTTGGCGGGTTTCGCCGACTCCAGCGCTTTGCCGAGGATTTCCTTGATGCCGGTTTCGAGTTGGGGCGTTTCCATGATGCGCTCCATCTCGCGGATCATCAGCTGCTGGCGGTCCGTGTCGTATCGCTTGAACTGCGCGAAGCGCTTGGCGAGGCCGGCCGCAGTTTTCGGGTTGACCTCGTTCATGTGGATGATGACATCCGCCAGGAACTGGTAACCCGAGCCGTCTTTCGCGTTGAACAAGGTCGGATTGCCGCCGATAAAGCCGCCCATTAGCGCGAAGACCTTGTTCGGGTTGGTCTCGTCATAAGAGGGATGCTTCAGCAGGCTCTGTACGCGCGCGAGCGGATCGCCGTCGGGGATGGCGGCGTTGATCTGCAGCCACTTGTCGATGACGTTGTTGTTGTCCTTGAACGTCTCGTAGAAATTATCGAGCGCGCGCTGGCGCGTATCCATCGCGCCCGAGGGCGGGATTTTCGATAGGGTGCCGAGCGCCGACAGTTTTTCGGTCATGTTCGTGGCTTCGGTGTACTGCTTGTACGCGGTGGCGGCCATTTCCGGCGTTTGCAGCTTGCCGAGGAACGTCAGGGCGGTATTGTGCAGTTCGCGGCGGCCGACCTGTTCTTTCGACAGATCGTACTTCTCACCGGCGGGCGCCTGCGTGTCCTTGTAGATCTCGCGGAATTCGGCCTCGAAGGTCGTGGCCAGCGTCTTGCGCATGAACGATAGTGCTTCCTGCACGGCATCGGGATCGAGAACCTTCATATCCTGCGTGATCAGGTTATAGGGCGGCAGCTGCAGCGTCAGCGCGTTGAACATCTTGTCGCCGTCGAGCGCGTTTGCCACGTTGTTGCCGTAAGCCGCGAAGAAGTCGGGGCTTAAGGAGAGCGGCAGATCATCCTGCACGTCCTTCACCAGCTTTTGCAGCGTCTTGATCATCAGGCGCTCGGTCGCTTCGTACTTGTTGTACGGATCCGAGTCATGCGCCATGCGGAAGATCAGGTCTTCATCCGAAGGCTGCGTCGTCACCTTCACGGGCGCAGAGAAGTTGCGCAGCACCGAGGGTGTCACCGCCCCCGGCACGTTTTCAAAAACGAAAGTCTGCGAATGTTCGGTGAGGTTCAGCACCTTGGTGGTTTCCGAAGCGCCATGCTCGCCCTTCAGCGTCAACGGCACGTCCTTGCCGCTCTGGCCAATCAGGCCGACGGCGACCGGAATCATCAGGTCTTCCTTGACCGGCTGGTCATGCGTCGGCTTGGTCATCTGGGTGAGGGTCAGTGCATAGGTCTTGTTCTTGTCGTCGTAATGGCCTTCGTAGGAGATTTCAGGCGTGCCCGACTGCTTATACCAGCGGCGGAACTGCGTCAGGTCGCGGCCCGACACTTCCTGCATCACGTTCACGAAATCATCGCAGGTCACGGCCTGGCCGTCGAAGCGGCTGAAATATTCATCCGTCGCGGCGCGCCAGGTTTGGGGACCGAGCATGGTATAAAGCATGCCCAGTACGTGTGAGCCTTTCTCGTAAATCGTGCCGGTATAGATATTCTCGAATTCCTCGACCTTGTCGGGGCGGATGGGATGGGAGAGGGGGCTTGCGTCCTCCATGAACTGCGATGATTTCAGGCCCGTAGCGTCCTCGATGCGCTTGATGGCCTGCGAATGCATGTCTTCGGTGAACTGCCTGTCGCGCAGGACGGTGAAGCCTTCCTTCAGCGTCAGCTCAAACCAGTCGCGTAAGGTCACGCGGTCGCCCGAATAGTTGTGGAAATATTCGTGGCCTATGACGGCTTCGATATAGGTCAGCTCATCGTCGGTCGAGGTTTCGGGGCTGCCGACGAGGCAGGAGACGTTAAAAACGTTCAGGCCCTTGTTTTCCATGGCGCCCGCGTTGAACTTGTCGACGGCTGCGATGTGGAAAACATCGAGGTCATATTCGCGGCCATAGCGCTGCTCGTCCCAGGCCATGGCTTTCTTGATGGAATCCATCGCCCAGGAAATCTGGTTTTCGTAGCCGGGCTGCACGACGATGCGCAAGTCGACTTTCTTGCCGCTCATCGTGATAAATTCGTCTTCCAGCACCTTCATGTCGCCCGCGACGATGGCGAAGAGATAGCTGGGCTTCGGCCAGGGGTCGTTCCAGGTGATGGAATGGCGGCCGTCGCCGAGGTCGGTCGTCTGCTTGTAATCGCCGTTGCCGTTAGACAGCAGGACGGGGAATTTTTCCTTGTCCGCCTCCAGCGTCACACCATAGGTCGCGAGGTTGTCGGGCCGGTCGAGGAAGTAGGTGATGCGGCGGAAGCCCTGCGCCTCGCACTGCGAGCACAGGATGTCGCCCGCCATGTAGATGCCGGACAGCTTGGTATTCTCTTTGGGATTCACTTCCGTCGTGATGTCGAGCGAGAAAGGCGCCGATGGCGGGCGCTTGATCATCAGCGTGTCGGGCGTCACCATATATTCGCTTTGATCGAGGTCGCGCGTGACGCCGTTCTCGGTGATTTTCAGCGAGACGAGGCGCAGGTCTTCGCCGTTGAGCACGAGCGGGCCGCCGACCGGGTTGTCGGGATTGCGTTTGACGTCGATATGGCTTTTGACGACCGTATTCTCTTCGTCGAGGCTGATATTCAGCTTCACATTCGGAATTTTATATTCCGACGGGCGATAATCTTCGCGGTAAAGGGGGTTGCGTTCCGGGTCAAAGAGAAAGTCTTTCTTCAGTGCCATAGCGATCGAACTCCACAGCGTCTTTACATATTGTTGAGATGAGCATATGGAGCTTAATTTGTCAGAACGTTCCTGTCAATTGCGGATTTTTGAATGTAAATTACATTTACATAACGCATGGGATAAGAGAAAGACGGAACGAATTCAGCGGCGTATGATTTGGAGGCGGCGTGCCAGGGTCGTGCCTGGAACAGCCAGAAATAGAAACGCGCGGGTCCGTAAACCCCGCGCGTTTCATTAGACCCCACTTGGAAGAAAGTGTTAGTGCAGCTGTCCTTTCGGGCCGGGAAGCGGCGCGCTGGCGAGTTTCTTCGGCGCAGCCTCTGCTTCGGGTGCGGGACGCACGCTCGACTTGGCAAAACTTTCGGTCAGATACCCGGCTTGAATATTCGTCATGACTTCATCTCCCACTGGCGTTTGTTCTTTGCTATTGAGCTTATGTTAACATCGACTAGTTAACAAAGACTTAAGCGCAGGGAAGAAATCGTAAAGCCCTTAGGCGCCTGTTTTCACGAGACTGTAAACCGCCAAGCCATCCTTCATCGTCCTATCGACGCGGCTGCGCAGCACTTCATGCGTCAGGTGCGACAGCGTTTCGCCCAGCGCAAAAAAGATATCGCCGGCGGCCAGTTCCCGGTGCGCGAAGAGGCCCTTCATGGTTTCGAAAGCGGTGCAGGGGCCTTGGGACAGCACCTCGCGCAGCCGGTCGAAGCGGCGCATGTGATGCTGCCGCAATTCTGCCAGGCGTTTATGGAGCCCAAAGAACGGCACGCCGTGCGAGGGCAGCACCATGACCTCATCGGGCACCTGCTTTTCGATGTCGTCGAGCGATTGCAGGTAAGCGCCAACCGGATCGCCGGAGCTGCCGGGATAGAGACTGATGTTCGGGCTGATCGACGGCAGCACGATGTCGCCGGAAATGAAAATCTTTCGCGCCGCATCGTAGAGGCAAGCATGCTCGGGGCAATGGCCGTAGCCGCCGACAATCTTCCAGCCGTGCCCGCCCATCGTCACGGATTGGCCGGGCTTTACCGCGGCGATAGAAGCGGGAAGAGCCGGCACCATTTTCCGGTAGCCAAAACGCCGCGCGATCATGTCGAGGCGCAAATCTTCGTCCAGCCCGGCTTCAGTGTAATAGGTCCGATACTGGCGCTCCAGCGCGTCGGCATTGCTGACATCGGTCAGCCTTCGCGCCGCGTCGAATTCCAGCTGCGTCATCTGGACGGGGATGCTGGCGCGTTTTTCGAGCATCGCCGCGAGGCCGAAATGATCGGGGTGGAAATGCGTGACGAAAATATTTTCGACCGGCTTTGCGGCCAGCGGACCCGCGAACAGCGCATCCCAGTGCTGCAGCGTCTCGGCGTAGTTGAAGCCCGTGTCGATGATTGTCCAGCCGGTCTGGCTTTCCATCAGCCACAGGTTGATGTGGTTCAGCTCGAAGGGCAGCGGCATGCGCAGCCATGACAAGCCCGGAAGCAACTCCGCCAGTTTGCCCGCATCAGGAATGAAATTCCGGGCCGGAATGTAGCTCGGGGTCCTGGCGGCTGCGGCGTTATTCAAGGGTGTTCCTCAATCTCCGCTGCCGCCGGAATCTTCATATTCGGTGGAAGGTTCTGGCACGTAGCTGTCGTGATATTTGCCGGCCTCGCGCTTCTGCGCGTCAAGGCGCTCCTGTTTTTCTTTGGCCACCTGCTCCTCGGTGGCTTTCTGCCGCGCGACTGCGGCGGCATCCACCGCCTGTTTCGCCGCGGCCGCGGCGGCGGCTTTTTGCCGTTCGGCGGCCGCTGCCTGTGCCTGGGCGGCGTCAGCCCTGGCCTTGTTAGCCTGCCAGGCCCTGGCGGCGGGCGCGTAGGCCGTCCGCCATTTCACTGCGAGGCCGGCGCGCACCTTGTCGCGCAAGGGAGCCCATTTCGCGTCATCGACAAAGGACGCATCGAGACGTTCCGGCGGCGTCTGCCCGGCCTCGACGGCCAGCGCCTCCGCGACGCCGTTGGAGCAGATTTCCCCGTTGCCGGGCCGGCTGCCTGCGGCGGCTTCGTAATGGAGCGCCGTGTCCCAGTAACTATCCATCTCGGATGGCGACGCGCTGTCAAAAACATATTTCAGCGCGGCGTATCTCGGCGGTAGTAGAGCGGCCGCGCTCGCATTGGCATTCGGGTTCACGCAGCGCGCCGCATCCGTCATGAACATGACCTCGAAGGTCGTCAGCGCCTGGTAAGCCGCCTTGGAATAAGCCATGTAATAGGGGCTGCGGGGCGGCACATTCAGCGCGGAGCGCTCTGCCATGTCGGCGTAGATCAGGAAGTACAGGCTGTTGACCTTACTGAAGTCCTTCACCGAGACCTTGTCCTTGGCCCAGGTGAGGGCGAGGGAAAGGTGCGAGGGCTCCTTGTCGATGTCTTGCCCGATGCGGCGCGATATCTCCATGACAGGCATGGTCGACCAGCTTTCGAGCATGCGGTAGAAGTTGCTTTGGGTGCCCATCAGCGTCTGGGTCTGCTCGGCGGACTGTTCGATGGGGATGGCGCCGCTGTCCGCGGCATGGACAGGCGCCGCGCCGAGCCCGGCAGCCAAAGCGATCAGGGCAAGGGCCCCCCTAACGGACTGCGTTTTCAATAACATTCCCCTTCGGAATACTGGCAATGATCTTAACCATTTTTTTGCCATTTTGCAGTCATATTCATTATGATGTGGATGCGTTTTTAGAGAGGGAAAGCCTTGGGATTCGCACTGGACGAAAGGCTCGAAAACAGTTCCTGGTTCATCGAGGATTGGCCGCTCTGCCGCGTGTCGCTCAAGCGCGACCGCACCTGGCCCTGGCTTTATCTCGTGCCGCGCCGCCCCAATATTCGGGAAATATACGAGCTCAACATGATCGACCAGGTCGATTTCGTCCGCGAAGTCGCCATGGCCGGAGAAGCGCTGAAACTTCTCTACAAACCCGAAAAAATCAACACCGCTGCTCTTGGCAACATGGTGCCGCAGCTCCATGTTCATGTTTTTGCGCGCTTCAAGGAAGATGCTGCGTGGCCGCAACCGGTATGGGCTGTACAGAGCGCCGAAATTCCCTATACTGAGCAAGAGAAGAGTGCGGAGATTCAAAAGCTTAAGAAGTGTTTTGAAGGGCTGAGAAGAGGGGACAAGACTGCATGTCATCAATGATGTTCTGCCAGGGGCTGTATGAGCTGATGGACAGCTACGACGGTTTCATCATGGACCAGTGGGGCGTGCTGCATAACGGCCTTCACACCTACGATGGCGTCATCGATTGCCTGAACCACCTCAAGCATCGCAAGAAGCAGGTCGTCATTCTGTCCAATTCCGCCAAGCGCTCCGATGAAAACGTCGAGCGCCTCAAGAAACTCGGCATCAAACCGACCCACTACAAAGCGGTCGTGACGGCCGGCGAAGTGACATGGCAAGGCTTAAAGGAACAGCGCGAACCGCCGTTCAAGGGCCTCGGCAAGAAATGCTACCTGGTCTCGCGCCCCGACGACCGCAGCCTGCTGGGCGGCCTCGATCTCGAAGTCGTCGAGAATATCGAAGAAGCGCAGTTCATTCTTATCACCAGCTTCGATTCAGCCAACATGAAGGTCGAAGACCTCGACGCGGTCTTCAAGAAAGCCGTCATCAAGCGCATGCCGGCGATCTGCGCGAACCCCGACATGGTCACCGTTTACGGCCACGAGCGCGCCATCGGCCCCGGCGCTGTCGCGAAACGCTATCATGAACTCGGCGGCGCGGCGCACCTCATCGGCAAGCCGCACAAGACAATCTTCCGCTTCGCGCTGGGTCTGTTCGAAAACCTTATTCCGTCGCGCATCCTTGTGATCGGGGATTCGCTTCAGCATGATATGGCCGGCGCCGCGAGCGTCGACCTCGATACCGCCTTCATCACCTCGGGTATTCACGCCAGCGCCTTTAAGCCCGGCTTTACGATTGAGCAGAAGCGCAAGGCGATGGAACATCTGGCCCAAGGTTATGGCGGCATTCGTCCCAACTGGGTCCTCGATGGCCTTATCTGGCAGACGCCGGAAGCCGCCCTTCGCGAGCGCGAGCGTGCGCGCATGAAGGAATAGCGGCCTCCGGTTCTCCCGTTATCTTATCCTCTTATCGTATCGGCACGCTCAGCGAGAAGTTTGCGCCGCCATAAGGCGCGCCGTAAGCGGGCGGATAGCAGCCCGGGCCGTAATAGCCGTACGGGCAGCCGTAGGAATACGGGTAACCATAGGACGGATAGTATGTCGGTCCGCCCAGCGTCAGGCCGACGAAGCCATTGTTATGATGGTGATGGTGATGTCCATAGTAGTACGGCCGGTAGGGATAGTAATACTGCGCGTGCGCCGAATTGGCGGCGAACGTTGAAGCGAGCATAGCCATGACCGCGGCCGCTAGCACTGTGACTTTTAAGCGCATTTTGACACTCTCTTTTCTTGTTGTTGACACTCATCCTGAAGGGCAAACGCCCGCTTGGATGTGGCGTTCCGGAAAAAGGGGAGGGGTTCCAGCGATAGACGGCGCTCAGTAAAACGGCGTTGAGAGGGAAATAGGCCCGCGCCGCGGCGGATTGCGGTACCAGCCCGGCGGGCCGTAATAGGCCGGGGCCTGCGGATAGGCGTCGTAGAGATAATAGTAATCTCCTGCCGGAACGGGCGCCGGCTCGATACGTTGCTCGACGACGCGGGTGACCTGCGTCACCCGTTGCGGCGGGACGACGTAGTTGGTTTCATAGACCGTCGTGGTGGTGACTTCGGCATGGGCGGCGCTTCCTCCTGCCGCCGAAGCGAGCAAGGTGGCCGCCAAAAAGGCGGTTGTCAGACGTGTCATACGGTTTCATCCCGTTCCTGTTTCACCCATCCGGAAAATCCAACGGATGCAGGCGGAACCCGTTCCGGACAAAGGTTTTCAGGGCCGCCGCAGGTGGACCTGCATGACGCTGGTCCGCCCCGCGCGGAAGGCCGCCGCGCAGCAGGAAAGATAAAACCGCCATTTGCGGATAAAGGCGTCGTCATGCCCGAGGCGGCGTATCGCGGGAAGATTGCTTTCGAAGGCGTCGCGCCAGCGGTCGAGCGTGAGGGCGTAGTCAGAGCCGAACTCGAAAACATCTTCGACGGCAAGGCCGGCGCGCTCTGCCAACCGGACGAATTCCCGCCGGCAGGGCAGCGTGCCGCCGGGGAAGATATATTCGCGCAGGAAGTCCGTGCTCTGCATGTACGAGTCGAAGACATCGTCATGCACCGTAATGCACTGGATCAGCGCGTCGGCGCCGGGTTTGAGGCGCTCGTGCAGGATGCGCATATAGCCGGGCCAGAACTCGCGTCCCACATGCTCGAACATGCCGATGGAAACGATATGATCGAAGGCGCCGCGCACTTCGCGGTAATCGCGCATCCAGACTTCCGCGCGATGACCCAGTTTTTGCCGCGCGAGCCGGTTTTCCGTCCATGCTGCCTGTTGGGGCGACAGGGTGATGCCGACCACATCGCAGTCCTGGCGCGCGGCTTCTTCCATGAAGCCGCCCCAGCCGCAGCCGATTTCGAGAATGCGACTGCGCGGCTTTGGCTGCAGCCTGTCGAGGATGCGGCGGTATTTCGCCTGTTGCGCCGCCTGTAGCGGCATGCCGGCGTCGCCGTTGAACAGGGCGCAGGAATAGGTCATGCCCTCGTCGAGCCACAGGCGGTAAAAGTCGTTGCCGAGGTCGTAATGCCGGTGGACGTTGCGGCGGCTGCGCCGGTGGGAGTTGGCCTGCATCAGCCGCTGCGCGCGGTGCGCGAGGCGGAAGAACAGGTTGCCGCCGGAAAAGAGCCGGAGCGCATCCATGTTGGCCATCCCGAATTCCATGACATCATCGAGATCGCTCGTGTCCCAGGCGCCCTCCATATAGCTTTCGCCCAGGCCGACGTCGCCGCGCATGGCGATGCGCGACAGGCATTCCCAGTTTTTGAAGCGGATGTCCGCCTTGACGCCTGAGCGCGTGCCGATGTAAGAGGCGCGCCGCCCGTCGGGCAACGTGACGTCGAGCGACCCGGCGGCGGTCGCATGCAGGGCCAGCAGCAGCGGATGAAGGGCTGCGAAACGGGACGGGGCCGCCGATGCGGCCGCGAGATCGGCACGGGTCACGATGGTTGTATCGTCTTGCATACTTTTGCGAACATTTGCATAGCACCGTGGTTCCGGCACAGTCCGCAATAGCATCAGCGGCTTAAGTCCCAAAAACGGGTGAAAAAAATGACCGGATCGAGCGATACACAGCCATTAGTTGTCGAAGAATCATTGCCATGCGACGAAAATCTCATCCGGCGATTCTCCTCCTCGCGCAGTAACGCTTTGAAAACATGCAATGATTTCAGCTTATCCTTGACTTAGGCATAATATTTCCCTACAAAGGCGGCGACTAAACATTTTTTTGCATAACTTTGCGTTGGGACGGGACAATGCGATTGAAATGCGATTGGGACAAGGCGGCAGGTCTGGCGGACAAAACCAGAGGCGCGCCCGATGTCGAGCTCACCTCACATCTTGCCGCGACCCATCAAACGTCGCTGCCGCAAGCGGAGCTGCTGCAGGGCTGCTTCGACCTCTTGAAAGACCGGGGATTGCTCGAGGAAGCGTACCTGCGCGGATCGCTCGGCCGCGGTCACGCCGACATCCACTCCGACATCGACCTGTTCACGGTCGTCGCGCCCGAAAATCTCGAAAAAGTTTACGACACGGTCTGTGAATATCTCGCCTCGAAGGGGCGCATCATCACGAACTGCCACGACCGGCTGGTCCAGGATTATGGCGGCATCGGCTTCATGTTCGTGGCCCAAAGCGATAAGCACGACGGCAAAGTCTACCAGTTCGACCTGTACCTGGCGATGAAAGGCGTGCCGCCGCGCACGCCCACCAGCATCAAGCCGCGCATCTACGCGAAGGACGACTACAAGTGGATCGACCAGTATGGCGCCAAGCCCGTGGAGATCCCCGAGCAGACGAAAGACTTCATCAAGCGCCACACCTCTGGCGCCTCGACCGAGGACCGGCTTGAGCTGCTGATGCAGGAAATGCTCATCAACCTCTATGTCACCAACAAGCACCTCAAGCGCGGCCAGATTTCGCGCACGGTCGTCGACAACCACGGCGTCGTCACCTCGGCCATCGAGTTCCTGCAGACGCTGACGGCCTACAAGCCGACGGGCTATTCGCCGGTCTATATCGGCGACGAAGTCGTGCGGTTCGCGCGCGAGAATGGCGACAAGGAAATGGCCCGCGCCGCGAACCGGCTCGAAAAACTCTTCGCTGCGCCGATGACGCACGAGAAGCTGGAGAAGACGTTCGACTACGCGGTCTATGTGCTCAAGCACGCGGCGCCCGAACGCTATGAAAGCCAGCGCGAGGCGATCGAATTCTTCGCCAGGAACGTGCTGCATGCGCCTGAGGAGAAGCAGGAACCGCATGGACCGTGCCGGCACACGCCGGTGCACCGCCATGCCGTGCACGGCCATCATCATCGGCATGTGCCGAAATAAAAAACTGCGCCGCGGTTAAAAGCGGGGCGATAGAGGTGTTATCATGAAAATCACTATCCTGGGCAGCGGATCGGCCTATGGCGTGCCGTTTGCGGGCGGCGGCTGGGGTGCTTGCGACCCGAAGCAGCCACGCAACCGCCGCACCACGCCGTCGATTTTCATCGACGACGGCAAGACGACGCTGCTGGTCGACATGGGGCCGGATTTCAAGGAGCAGATCGCGCGACATAACATCAGCAAATTCGACGCGATCTTTTTCACGCATCCGCACGCCGACCATATCGCCGGCATGTTCCACCTGCCGATCCTGATGTATCACCGCAACGGCGTGAACCTGCCGATGTACGTCGACCGCGCGACGCGCCGCGACATCGAGAAGGTCTGGTGGTATATGTTCGATCCGTCGATCGCCCTCGAATACACCGGCACCGCGCGCCCTTTCTGGCGCGAGATGCTGCCGCCCGAGAAGATGCAGATCGGCACCCTCGACATCCAGACATTCTGGCAGCAGCATGGGCGCATCAAGTCGGTGGGCCTGCGCGTCGGCAACTTCGCCTATTCGACCGACGTCAACGACTTCCCGCCCGAGAGCGAGGAACATTTATACGGCCTCGATTACTGGGTGGTCGATTGCAACTGCCTCACCAACACCGACAAGTCCCATTCCTATGTCGAAAAATCGGTCGCCTGGGCGCAGAAATTCAAGCCCAAGAAGACCTACCTCACGCACCTCGACTACACCATCGACTACGACAGCGTCAGCAAAATGCTGCCCGCGGGCGTCGAGCTGGCGTATGATGGGCTGACCATTGAGTTGTAATTGACGTATCGCTGACATTGCCACAAAGAATCTGTCATGCCCGCGAAGGCGGGCATCCAGTACCGTTGTTTATAAACGGCTGGACTTGGAATTCGCTGAAGTGGCTGCTTTAGGTTCCTAATCGATGACTTCTGCTCATGTCATCGCGAGTTGCGTTTTTATAATCTACGGTACTGGATGCCCGCCTTCGCGGGCATGACAGCAAGGGATGGAATTTGCGCCTGCCGCCGCCGGCACCCAATAGGCACTCCGCAGCGCGCGGCTTTCGCTGACGTGCGTTGTCAGGGCGATGGAGATGAGTGACAGGGCGAAGACGAACAACTGGATGAGGGATGGATAGCGCATGACCTCTCTCCTCGGCAAATTCATATTAAAAAGCGAGCTAAATCATCAACTGCGTTTCGCTGACAGAAGTTCCGAAGGATATATCAAATAATCGGAATACTCACCAGCAAATCCCCCGCACGAATAGGCTCGTTGTCGGGTACTTCGACGAGGTCGAAGGTGCTGCTGCCGTGGCGTTTTGCGCCGCGCGGGACGCTGCTGATGCGCACGCGGGTGAAGAGTTGCTGCGGGGGCAGGGTGTAGGCGCGCATGTCGGAGGTGGCCTCGTCCATCGTCTTGCCGAGCAGGCTGATCTCGGTGCCTGAATCATCCTGGAGGCGCAGGTCCTCGGCGAAGTCGGTGGTGAAATGGCACAGGTGATCGGCGATCTCCGCCGCGCGGCGGAAGTTGAAGACCGTGTCCTGGATATCGCGCGACGCCTGTCCTTCCGAGCGCATGCGGTGGAAGATTTTCGACAGGGTCTCGAGATAGCTTTGCCGTGGCAAGGAGGTATCGATGATCTTGTCGAGGCAGAAGTTCTTCAGCATCGACCGGCGTTCCCAGTCCTGCACCACCATCGCAATATAGACGTCCGGGTGGCTGATCGGGGATGCTTGTTTTTTTGCGGCGCATTCATCCTCGATCTCCTGCAGCCGGCTGTCCACATGGTCGATGAAGTCCACGCTGTCGGCCTCGGTCACCTTTCCATGGCGTTCGAGGAAAATATACATGCGGTCGCCCTTGTCCATGATCGGGGCGGCGTCTTTGCCGCGGCCCTCTGCGCGCTCGGCCAGCGAAGGGCAGATCGCGCGCGCCAGCGCCTCGGGGGAGGCGCCCTCGACGACGCGCACAGCCGGATTGCCGCGGATATCGTCGGGAATGCTGTCGCCGGTGGACAGCAGCACGAGGCGCTGCGCGCCCTTAGGCAGCAGCGGGATCAGCTTGCGGATGAAACTTTGGGCGGTCAGCGTCACGTTGAAGATGAAGATGCGCCGCTCGCCCAGGCCCGAGAGGTTGGGCAGCACGGGCATGGCGCTGATCTCGACCGGCGTTTTCAGGATCACGCGCTCGGCGCTGATCGGCTGCAGGCTCAAGGCCGCCGAGGGGATGCTGAGATGGACATGCGCCCCGCCCGCGTCGATGGTAATGCCGTAAAGGTTAACGGGGTCGAGGTCACGGGTTTCCCGGCCATCGACATAATGAGCGCCCTGCGTCCGCTCGTCTACGAGCGCGCGCACACGGCTCGCCGTCATGGCGGTGGACGAGAGGTCGCCGACCGAGCGCGCCCCGGCGAAATGGCGCCGGAAGATCTCGCGGCCCTCGGCGTCGAGCGCGAAGTCCTTCAGGCAATAGCGCGCGAGCGGGCTTTTGTCGTCGCGGAACAGGCCAGGCGGCGGTGCGACGCCGAGGCGGAAATAGCGGTTCAGCGAGGCCATGCCGATATCGACGTCGGAGATCAGCAGGTCGGTTACGTCGCGCTCGAAATCCGCGTTGATCGTGGTGCGACGGAACAGCAGGCTCGAGGTCTTCTGCATGACGCTGTCGTATTTTTCCGACAGGGTTTCCACGAAGATTTTGGGGATGCCTTGCAGGTCAGTGATTTCGGGCACATGGCCCGATTCGATCGTGCCTTCCTGCACGCCGATCTCGATGCCTTCCATCATCGCGCGCAGCAGCGCGTTGAGCGAGGAGTCGAGCTGGGCGAGATAGCGAATCTTGTCGTATTCGCCGTCGGGTGTCATGTCGGACAGCAGGTAGATTTCATCCGCGTCGGCAAGGCCGTAATCCTTGATGCTGAACGTAGGGTCGGCGTATTTGAGGGCGGCGTAGGTGCGGCAAGCGGTGTCCGCCTCCTGGTCCTTGCGCGCGCAATAGGCATTCGCATGCTCGATATGCTCGGGGCCGCAGAGCAGCAGCACAGTGGCGTTGCGGTTGTGCAGGATCGTGTCGACGAACTTGCGGAAGCTCTCGCGGAAATTGACGATGACGATGCGGTAGCCGGGAATCTCGCCGATGGCCATGCGCCGCGCCAGCTGCTGAAGCGTTTTTTCCGACGACAGCTGGGCGATCATGACGATGCCACCGATGACGATGACGGGCAGGATGCTGGTCAGCGCCATGCCGATCGCACTGTGCGGTTTGTAGGCGTCGGACAGGCCCGCGCCTGAAAACACCATTGCCCAGATGAAGAAGCTGGAGAGCGAGTCGAACAGGCCCTTGCTGCCCTCGGCCCGGCCGAAGACATGCTCATGCGTCGTTTCCGCCCAATAGAGCACGCCGGAGGCCGCTGCCAGCAGCGTCGATCCCAGGATGAGCAGGTAAACGATGCGGTTTCGCATGCTCCAGATCGTAAAGCGCGTCATGACGACGAAGACGTCGCGCAGGTGGCCGAGCAGCACGCCCGAGCGCATCAACGCCGCGCGCGCCATGAAGAAGGTGAAGACGAGCAGGCCGAGGCCGATATAGGGCAGGTCGCCGCGGATGGAGATCAGGCCCGGCATCGAGGTCTCGTTCGCCACATTGGGGCTGCTGATGAGCAGGTCGACGATGTTAACGAAGAACGGCAGGATAAAGCCCATCACCAGCGTCACGAACATGAAGTGGAGCAGTCCGTACAGCATCATGTCGCCGCGGGAAGGCGTGAGCATCCGGGGCCGTGGCGCGCCCTTGGCATCCGGCAGCGCATGCGCCGCTTGCCGGCGCTCTTCGCGCCGGATGATGTTGAACCACATGAGGCCAGCCAGCGCGCCGACAGGCGTCACGTAGCAGCCGATGTTGAGGCCAATCATGATCGCCTGCATCACGACCAGGCGCAGATATTCGTTCAGCGGCTGGCCGCTGGCGTCGATATGCTTGAGGATATCGGATAATAGCGCCGCCGCCGGCAGGTCGTTGATCGAGTTCACGACGCCAACGGTCAGGATGATGGTGCCGAAGGACGCATGCACGACATCGTCGAAAAGATGGGCGCGCGCCCAGGGCAGGGCGGTATCCTGCACGAAATGCAGGCGCGAGATTTCGTCGGAGAAGCTGAAAAAGACCGTGCCGAAGAAGAAAATGCTGAAGGGCAGGGATCTCAGGATATGCTTGATGTCCGTCGCCGCCTTTTCGGTATTGTCGGTTTCCTCGACTGTGCCGCGATAGAGGAAGAAGATCGCGCTGCCGGCAATGGGCACCGCCGCCCAGAGCAGCGAGGTGTGGAGCGACGAAACGACCGCCAGCAGGACGACGTCGAAAGCGAAGACGGCGAGCCAGGTCCGCATGGCCGGGGTAAAGTGCATATAGCGCCCCGCCGCCGGGATGCGGTAGGTTTCCTCGTAGGACCAGCGTTTCGCGAACAGGCCGCCGCCGCGCGACTGCTTGTTGATCCAGTCGATGACGATCAGGCTTAAGATCCCGCACAGGATCGTGGGCAGGATCATCATCAGGAAATAGTCGACATAGCTGACGTTCATCGTATCGCCGAAGATGATGTTGGTCGGCGAGCCGATGAGCGTGCCCATGGCCATGCCGTTGGCGGCGACGAATTCCGACAAGAGCAGCAGGCGTGTGTTGGTGATGCGCGCGTGGACGCAGATCGAGAACAGCACCGGCGTCAGCACGAGGATGACGATGTCGTTCGACGTGAAATAGGCGAGGATGGAGGCGAGCACGTACATGTAAAGGATAAGCCGTGTCGTGTTGCCGCCGCAGGTCGTCACGATCTTGTTGGCGGCGAAGGCGAAATAGCCGGAGCGCGCGATGCCTTCCGAGACGATCGCGAAAGATAAAATCAGGCAAATGATATCGACCTTGTCGGCAAAAACTTTGGGGATTGTGGCGGGATCGACGGCGCCGAGTGCGATCGCGATGCCCATGGCGATAATGGGGAAGAGGGCGTCGCGGCCCGGGATCATCCTTGATTCAAGTGCGTCATCGAAGGCGAAGCGCTCGCCGAAAATGATCAGCGCGATGCAGGATAAGGCTAAAGTGGCGATGGTCACGGTCTGCGATACATGGAACTTCCACAGCAGCGTGCCCGCGATCAGCAGGATCAAAGTCGTTACCAGCGGAAAACGACTGGTTTTATTCCCCATCCGGATGGCCCTTTATCTAGTTCGGATCGACATGTCTTTGTGAGCGGAACGACAGAAAATGCGAACGCTGGCCCCGTTCCCCGCCTTGGCGGATTTTACCATTTTCGCCGTGGCGGCGGAAAGGAGATTGGGCCGGTAGCGCTGAGCCCAGAATGTTTTTTCAGAAAATTCCCCGGCCTGCGGCGTCACTTCTTTTCGTCCTGCTTGCCGTTCCGGCGCACTTCTCTGCGCCAGCTAAACGTGCCCCGCGCGACGGCGATCAGGTAGACGGCAACCAGGCCGTAGACGATCCAGGTCCAGGGGTTCATCAGCAATGTGTGCGGGCCTGCGTCGTCCATCTCAATCCCCAGGTAAATCTGTCTTTGCCCTGATGATATTATATCGCATTTCTCATTTGAAAAGGGATAGCTTTCTTTTGAGAATTCCTGGCGGTAATTAACTGATTATTAGCAATAATTCGAGGAATCGCGCCCCGGCTTCCATTTGACTAGCCGTCACTCGCGGGTTACCTTCAATCCCATGCAATACAAGCAGGTGATCTCCATCTTTAGCGAAACAGGCCTCTCTCCCGAGAGCCTCGCGGAATGGATCGGCGTTTCCAATTCGACCTACCGTCGCTGGCTCAAGGCCGTGCCGTCCAAGGAATTCCCAAAGGACTATATGCCCAACGTCAGCGCCGGCATTTACCGACTGCTGTCAGGCGGGGTGCTGAAATATGAGTCCGCGCGGGTGAATGATTTCGTCGAACATAACGTGCCCGAATATTTTTCCGCCGCCCTGAGGGCGATGGGCGACGCTGCCGCTGCGCTGCCCAAGGCGGCGCCGCACGAGGAAAAGGTCGTGACCGTCCTTTTCAACCTCGGCTACAGCGCTGCCGCGCGCAAGACGGTCGACAAGGCGCTGCCCGAGATCGAAAAATTTGCCAGCTGGGGGCCGACCTGGAAGCGCAACATCGAAATGCTGGCGGCCGTCGTGAAGTCGGACAATTTCACTTTTCTCGAAAAGCAGGTGGCCTACGGTGCGCTGTTCTATCTTGAACTGCCGCTCGACCTCATTCCTGACGCCATTCCTGTCTTCGGCTATATCGACGATTTCGGTATGCTCTGCGCCGCGGCGGCGCACTACAGCCTGAAATACCCGGAAAAGTTCAAAAGCGCCTGAATCAGCGCAGAGGGTGCCGCGTCAGCGAGGCCAGCGTATTCCCGACCTCGATCACCTCAATGCTGTCGAGCCGCGCGGAAATGGGCATCACATCCCTTAAGTGCATGAAGACCGTTTCGAGCATCGGCCCCGTATCCTGACCGCCCGCGCGCTCGTCGAGCGTGCAATGCGGGATCCACTGGCCGGGGCGATAATATTCGACGCTCTTCAGGTCCAGCTTTTCCGACAGGTCGTGGAAGCCCTTGTGGAAGTCCAGCAGCGGCGGCGCGACGATCGGCGCCAGGAAAATCACCGTCTTGTCCCGGGCGGGAAAAATGCCGACATTGGCGAAGCGGACGAGGGGGCCTTCAAACGCCGCCGCGAAATCCTTCACGGCGGACAGGATGTTGTTGCGTCCCGCGTTGCCGGCGTTCTCGTAGACGGCGAGGGTCAGGTGCGGGGGCACTTCGCTGACAATGCCGGCCTTGGCCCAGAGTTCGCTGATGGCGGCCGTGGCTTCGGCGTCGAGGTTGACGAAAATGACGTGTTTCATACCCGTCCTTACCCTCTATTTCCTTTGCGCCATTTTGCGACGCGGTCCTTCACCAGCGCGATCTGGTCGGACTTGAGCAGGGGAAGGATACGGTCCCGGTCAGCGGCATATTGCTTGTCGTCGCCCGCGAGCGTCAGCCAGAAATAGGCCTCGGCGAAGTTCTGTTTGACGCCGTCGCCCGTCTGGTAAAGCTTGCCCAGCGCATGCTGCGCCTCGTAATTGTTCTGTCCGGCGGCTGCGCGGTACCATTTCGCCGCCTGCGGCAGGTCGACCTTGACGCCCTTGCCGTACTGGTAATGGTCGCCCAGCTTGAATTGCGCCATCGAATAATTCTGCGCCGCCGCCTTGGCGAGCCAGTCGTTCGACAAGGCATAGTTCTTCTGCACGCCCTGGCCGCGCTCGTACAGCAACGCGATGGAATATTGCGACAGGGCGTCGCCTTGCTTCGCCTTGTCCATGACGGCCGCATAGAGGGCGGAATTGTCGTGCGGATGGGGGCGCACATGTTGCGCCAGCGACGGCGACGACGAGATGGCGAGAAAGAAGATGACGGCAAGCGCGGTGCGCGCCAATGTTCCGAACATAGAACCCCCCAATTTCCGGAAAGGAATTATAGCATGGGGACGATGCATGGGAAGGGTTTCCTGCGGCATTCGGGACGTATATAATTGCCACTCGTAAGCTTGGAAAAAGTTATGAACAAAATTCCCCATCTCAACTTCCAGTTCTGGATGATCGAAAT
The DNA here is from genome assembly GCA_025934695.1 of Alphaproteobacteria bacterium. Classification (GTDB taxonomy): domain Bacteria; phylum Pseudomonadota; class Alphaproteobacteria; order Micavibrionales; family UBA2020; genus JAPWJZ01. The sequence goes on along the minus strand of JAICWS010000001.1, from coordinate 389,453 downwards.
CTGCGCGGTCGCGCTTGTCGCGGCGGGCGGCGGCTTTCTGTCAAAGTCTCTGCATCTCGGCGTTATTGAAACCGCGCTGGTTTTTACGGTACTGGCCTTCGTCCTGGTCGGGGCGCAGATGACGGTGAAAAAACTTCATGCCTTCCTGTTCTGGGCGGCGATGCTGGGCGTTACGTCTGCGGGATCGGCCCTGCCCGAATTGCTGCAGGAAACGGCGCGGTTTGGCGACGCCAAAGATTCAGCGCTGCTTGCCGCGGTCGTGGCCGGCGTCTTCCTGATCTGGGGCGGTGTCGGTGAAAACTTTGCGCTTGAGGGCATGGCGTCGCGGCGGGCGGAAAGCCTGTTCTGGCTGGGGGCGCTCTCTGTTACGGCGCTGGGCGCCGCGCTGGCCGATTATCTCGAACATGATTCCGGCCTGGATATTCTGATGAGCGCCGCGATATCCGCGGCCGCCGTGCTGCTGTTGGGGCTTGTCTGGCGCTTCACGAGGCTGCCGCGCGCTGTCCTGTTCTGGCCGCTGCTTATGTTCGCGCAACCGTTTGGACGTGCCATTGCGGGATTCCTGGCGCGCACGCATGATGATCATCACGGCATGGGTTTCGGCCCGGTCATGACCGCCGCGTTGGCAGGATATATGATGATGGCCCTAATTATCATCGCCATGCGCCGCGAAAAGCAGGCGAATGCGTCAGTCGAAGCGCCGAAGCAAGTTTGACTTTTATGTTAAAATATCAGATCGAGCCAAAGCCGGGACGGCGCGTCTTTTTCGGGATCGGGTCGGGGAAGGTGATGACATTTTCCTTGTCCATCCGGACGGCGGCCACGGCGCCCGCAAAGGCCTGGGCCACCCGGCTTGCCGCGTCTTCCGTGCAAATGACGCGCACGGCGGCCGGCTGCGGCGTTTCTTCGGTACGGAGCACGTCGGAGGATGCGTTCTGCTGAACCCAGGTGGTCAGCTGGCTTACGAAACCCGCTGCGGGCAGGGGCATCGCCTCGGCCTCGTTTTTCAGCAACAGAACATATTGATTCATTTGCTTCATAGAAGCGGCTTTCCGGACAAAGGGTTTAAAAAATTATCCACAGGCTAGTCCTCATTTAATTTTATGTCAATTAAAAAGGCGTGCCCAACAAGCCTATGATTTCATGCCCTATTTCTGTAGATTGGAGCACACCTATTTCAACAGGAAAGGTCATGACGATGGCACAGGCACAGGCGAAACTGAAGGAGACTGGTTCGATGAAACTCCACAATGTCCGCGTTCACCCGGAGAAGGACCTGCTGAAGAAGCAGGACCAGCTCGCCTGGAAGATGGCCGAAGTCGCTTCCGACTCTGTCGCCGTCGACAAAGATGTGACCGAGATGATCGTGAACCGCATCATCGACAATGCATCGGTCGCGCTCGCGTCCGTCAACCGCGGCCCGGTGACGACAGCGCGCGCGCAGGCGCTGGATCATCCGCGTTCGGGCAAGCGCGGCGCGACGGTGTTCGGCGTGTCCTCGAAGCAGCAATTCAGCGCTGAGTGGGCGGCCTGGGCCAACGGCACCGCGGTGCGTGAACTCGATTTTCACGATACGTTCCTGGCCGCCGATTATTCTCACCCGGCCGACAACATCCCGCCGATCCTTGCCGTCGCGCAACAGACGGGCAGGGACGGCAAGGCGCTGATCCGCGGGCTCGCCACGGGATATGAGCTGCATGTGAACCTCGTGAAGGCGATCTGCCTGCACAAGCATAAAATCGACCATATCGCGCATCTCGCGCCTGCGGCGGCGGCCGGCATCGGCACGCTGATGGGCCTCGATACCGACACGATTTACCAGTCCATCCAGCAGGCGCTGCATGTGTCCTGCACCACGCGCCAGTCGCGCAAGGGCCAGATCTCCAGCTGGAAGGCCTTCGCACCCGCGCATGCGGGCAAGCTCGCGATCGAGGCGGTCGACCGTTGCATGCGCGGCGAGGGCGCGCCCTCGCCGATTTACGAGGGAGAAGACAGCGTGATCGCCTGGCTGCTCGATGGCAAAGATGCGTCGTACGACGTGCCGCTGCCCGGCAAAGGCGAGAGCAAGCGCGCCATCCTCGAGACCTATACGAAAGAACATTCGGCCGAATACCAGTCTCAGGCGCTGATCGACCTCGCCGCGCGCATGGGCAAGAAGATCAAGGATTGGGACAAGGTGAAGGACGTCCTGATCCATACCTCGCACCATACCCATTACGTTATCGGTACGGGCGCCAACGATCCACAGAAGATGGATCCGACAGCAACCCGCGAAACGCTCGACCATTCGATCATGTACATCTTCGCGGTTGCGCTGCAGGACGGCACCTGGCACCACGTCAAATCCTATGACCCTGCGCGCGCACAGCGCAAGGATACGGTCGCCCTCTGGCACAAGATCCGCACGGTCGAGGATCCGGAATGGACGAAGCGCTATCACAGTCCCGATCCGAACGTAAAAGCCTTCGGCGGCAAGGTGGAAATCACCATGGCCGACGGCACAAAGATCGTGGACGAGCTGGGCGTGGCCAACGCGCATCCGTTCGGCGCCAAGCCCTTCGCGCGGCCCGACTACATCCGCAAGTTCATGACGCTGACCGAAGGCATCGTGGACGCGGGCGAGCAGAAACGCTTCCTCGACCTCGTGCAGAAACTTCCCGATCTCTCGGCGGACGAGCTCATGCAGCTCAACGTCGAAATTCCGGAGAAGAACCTGAAGGTCGGGAAGAAGGGGTTGTTCTAAAGAGAAGTTCCCCACAGATGGACCCAGATGAACACGGATCAGGTAAGGAATTCATCTTCAAGGATGAAACGCACCAAATCATTGGCTGCGCCATGACGGTATTAAATACTCTTGGCCATGGCTTCCTGGAGAAGGTTTACGAAAACGCCTTCACCGTTGAGCTAAAGCAAAAGAACATCCCTTTTCTTCAGCAACCTCGGTACGAGGTTGCATATAAGAATATTCCCGTTGGAGAATATGTTCCTGATTTAGTCGTATTCGACAAAGTGATCGTCGAAATGAAAACGATTGATCGCCTCGGCGACCGGGAAAGAAGCCAGATGTTGAATTATTTGAAAGCAACCGGGCTTCGTGTCGGGTTGCTTTTGAATTTTGCCAAGCCAAAGCTTGAATGGGACAGAATAGTGCTGTGAAATCCGTGTTCATCTGTGTCCATCTGTGGGGTCCTTAAAAAATGTTGTTTGCCAAAAAAACTGCTGGCGACAAACGCGCCGCTTTCGCCGCGGGCCTGAAGTCGGGCAAGCTGCTGCGCTTTCCGGGCGCGATGAACCCGCTTACCGCGATGGCGATCGAGAAGAAGGGGTTCGACGGCGTCTACATATCCGGCGCCGTGCTCTCCGCGGATTTGGGCTTGCCGGATATTGGCCTGACGACGCTGACAGAAGTGTCGCAGCGCGGTCACCAGATCGCGCGCGTAACCGAACTGCCCAGCATCATCGACATCGATACCGGCTTCGGCGAACCCATGAACGCCGCGCGCACGGTGCAGGTGATGGAAGACATGGGCATCGCCGGCTGCCATCTCGAAGACCAGGAAAACCCGAAGCGCTGCGGGCATCTCGATAACAAATCCGTCCTGCCCGCGGCCGAGGTCGTGAAGAAGATCAAGGCAGCCGCGAACGCGAAACGGGACCCGAACTTCATTCTCATCGCACGCACCGACGCGCGCGCATCCGAAGGTCTCGACAAGGCCATCGACCGCGCTAAAGCTTATGTCGACGCGGGCGCCGACATGATCTTCCCCGAGGCGATGCAGGACGAAAAAGAATTCGAAGCCATGCGAAAGGCCGTGAAGGCACCGCTGCTGGCGAATATGACCGAATTCGGGAAATCGCGTCTCTTCAGCGCGAAAGAACTGGAAGGGCTGGGCTATAACCTCGTCATCTATCCCGTGACAACGCTGCGCCTCGCGATGGGCGCCATCGATCGCGGTCTCGATACCATCCTGAAAGAGGGAAGCCAGGAGAGTCTGCTGGGGGTCATGCAGCATCGCAAGGATCTCTACGCGCTGCTGCGATACGAAGACTATAATTCCTTCGACCAAAACATCTTCAATTTCAAATTGAAATAATTGATTTTATTAACGAAATCGATGAACTATATTTACATAAATAATATTTGACATAATAAACATGCCTATGATAGGTTCTTGAAACTCTCGAAGATTCACCGGGCAAACGGCGAACAGAGGTAAAAGAATGGGTGTGAAAAATCTATCGTCGGAAGCTTCCGGCTTCCTCTATACGATCTTCCACGAAGCTGCGAAAAGCCTCCAGCATCCGGCAACACCGCTGGATGAGCAGGAGAAGAAGACCGCTTTCGACCTGTCATTCGAATTCGAGCGCGCAAAAGGCGCCGCCAGATTTGGCAAGGCGAAAGAGCTCGAAACGGCCATTCCCAAACTTGTGGAAGCGGTCAAAGGCTTTGCGACCCCCGGTCTGAAAGATATTGCCGAGGAATTGCACCTGAAACAGCAGCTGTTCTACCGCCGCATCAGTCCGCAGCTGAAGGACGACCTCGGCAGCTACGGAAACGGGATTTTTTAACAGTTGGAATTGTCCAGAACGCGGCCGTCACAGTCCTAAAAGGGCGTGACGGCCGAAACTTTTAGGATTTCAGCGCGACCTCGGGTAGAATTTGGATATCGGGGGAAGCCTGCATGTTCAAAAAACTGTCGGGGGCTGTTCTAATCGCCATTCTCATGGCGCCGTTTCTCGCGGGCATTGCGGGCGCGCAGCAGCTGCAACCCATCACCTTCCATATCATGCGCAAGGGCGATGATATCGGCACCGAGACCATCAGCTTCGACAAAAAAGACAGCCTGCTGAACGTCAACATCAAGATCCGCATCGCGGTCAAGGTTCTGTTCGTCGACGCCTATCGTTTCACTTTTGACGGCTCGGAGACCTGGCAGGACGCCCGCCTGATCGCGCTGAACGACCGCACCAACGACAATGGCGAAAAACACGATGTGTCGGTGACGCTCGACGAAAACACCGACAAGCTGAAGCTGACCGCCGACAGCGTGTCGGAGGAGATTCCGTCGGACACCATGCCGGGAAGCTGGTGGAATTTCGCGCTGATCGGCCGCAAGCAGCTTCTCGACGTCCTGACCGGCAAGATGGAGTCCGTGACGGTCAAGAAAATAGGAACGGAAAAAATCAAGGTCGGCGGCACGGACGTCAGCGCCGATCACTATCAGGTGTCCGGCGGCCTCGAGCGGAACCTGTGGTATAAGTCGGATGGCACGCTCGTCAGGCAGACGCTTGTCAAAAAAGGCGACCTCATCGAATACGTCGTGAAGTAAAAAGCTCACACGACAAGATTTCCGCTATTCACCAGCGCCGCGGCATTGAACGACTGGAGGCCGACGAGAAGGGCGAGGTCGGTGAAATGTCCGCCGCCCGCCGGATCGACGGACAACATTGTGTCGCTGCCCGTGCGCGCCGTGTGGACGAAGTTTGCGAGCGCGCCGGACGCCGGGTCGAAGCCCTGCAACACATTGCTGATATCGATTTTGTCGCCGATGCTGGCGTGAAAATCCATTACCTTGTCGACATGGCCGCTGACGCCCAGGAAGCGGAAGGTATCGGCGCCGCCTCCGCCGGTCATGGTCGCGCTGCCGCTTCCGGCTACGAGGATGTCATTGCCGTTATTGCCAAAGAGCGTATCGTTGCCCGATCCCGCGTCGAGCGTATCGTTGTCGTCATTACCATTGAGCAGGTTGTTCCCGGACGAGACGCGCAGAAGATCGTTTCCGGCTCCGCCGTTCAGCGTATTGCCGCCGCCGATGCCGGTCAGGGTATCGTTGCCGGTGCCGCCAAAGAGCGTGTCGCCGCCTCCCGCGGTGCCGGTAATGTTGTCGTCGCCCTTCGTTCCTGAAATGACGGTACCGCTGCCGGTTCCGCCGGTGCCGGTCGTCCCGCCGACGCCGTTGAGGTCGTTTGCGATATAGGCCGCCAGCCGGTCGCCCACGATTTCCTTTGAGGGATAAGAAATGTGCCAGGTGTCGTCCGCCCAGGATGATTTATAGCCCGGTGACGAGGCCGGCATATCGGCGAACATGGGAAGATCGCTGTAATTCACCGCCAGATGGACATGGCTGTCGGTCTGGGCCATCTTCACCTGCGCGTCATCGACATATTTGAGGCCGAGATCGATCTTGTCGATCAGGTATTGCGGATAGCCGGCATTCACGGCGCCGGTCGAGTTGAAGCGCCCCGTTTCCATGAGATAGAACTGGATGTTGGGATCGACGTTATCCTCGATATATTTGAACACCGCCTCCGTCGCATTCATATAGCGCAGTTCGGCAGCCTCTCTCCCGGCTTCGGTTGACGGCGTGCCGAGGGCGTTGGCTTCCGCTTCGCCCTGGCCCCAAACGACGATCGGCGTCACGGTTCCCTGCTGGCTCAATGTCCCGATTTCCGCCTGCATCGTGCTCACGGCCTGTGTCAGGTCGGTGCCGGGCGTCCCTTCATTCGGATACCACCAAGTGCGCGCGGGACGGTCGTGGGCATCGCCGTCAACGGTAGAATCCCCAACCGCCGAATTAGTGGCGACCACCTGCGAAAAATTCGTTTTTTGCTGAAGGCCAGATTTTAAATGTGCGACGCCGGAACTGCCGTCGGGGCCCGTTACGCTCATTTCAGAAACGTTCGACTGGCCGAGCAACGAAACATAAAGAGTGCTTTGTGAACTGCTCATGGCTGTGCCTCCCTTGCCATAGCAAAAGGAGAAGGCCGTGGTTCGTTCCGGCTTGATCTGTATCAAGCCGCTTCTTTGAAAGATATCAAAAGGAACTCGCTCTCAGGCGGAGGTATCGACAGCTGACTGCGTCCATCCTTGTTCGACGGCGAAGCTGTCGGAGCATGTATTTGCCATGACACTCCTCCCTTACTTCGGGCCGCTTCCCGCGGCGCGCGGAGCGGGCGGGACAGATGATTTCTCGTATTGCGCGAGGTCCATGTAGCCTGCGTCCGGCGTGACGATCTTCACGTTGCCGTGAGCTGTCAGCGTCACGCTTTTTCTATCGGCGACCTGGCCCCAGTCCTCATAACCCGGCGGCGGGCCGTATTGGCCGTCGGCATATTTTCCGCCGACGCCCGTGATGACCTGCATCGAATTCGTCGCGGCTGCGGAGACGCCGTCGTCGGTCGAGCGGCTGCCGCCAAAGAAATCATTGCCAGGATAGGAGGCATGGTCCCAAGCGACAATTTTATAAAGTTTGCAGCCGCTGAAATCATCGCCCTTTTCGGCATATTCAGATGGCGCGGCCAATTGCGGGCGCTGGCGGTTCTGCAGGGCAGGCCGGACGCGATAGGTCACTTCGCCGAATTTCTTCTGTGCGTTCGCGCATTCGCCGAAGGGGTCGAAATAAATCATCCCGATATGCCCCAGCTTGTCCGCATGTTTTTCGAGCATCGCCTGAAGCGCCACATTCAGATGCGCGCCGACGTGTCCGCGAAATTCCCCGGCGAAGGCGCCGCAGCCGATGCCCGGCAGGGTGATGATCGCCTTGCAGCCGTCCTTCTCCGCACAGGCATTGGCATGCGCCAGTAGCGGCAGCAGCCGGCGTTCCACCAGCGCATTGTATTTCTCCTGGTCGATGCGGCCGTTAGCGACGACTTCCGCATAGTCGGGCGACTGGCCCTGAAAGCACGCGCCGACGCCCAACAACGCGCCCGGGGTGAACATCAGCGTCACATCCATCGGCGGTTCGTGAATGCGGAAATTCCTGTCCGTCGGTTTCCAGGCGCCGTTGTCATAGGCTTTGGCGTTCATCGTAATATTGATGTCGCCGAGCAGGTCAAGTTCCCGGTGTGTCCAGTCCGTACCATCGCATTTGATCGCGCTTTCCGCGAAGATCAGCGGCTGCTTGGTTGCCAGCAGCGCCTCGACGAAATCTTCCGTCGAGAGGCCGGCCGCGTCTTTCTTGTCCAAAGCCTGTTTCAGCCGCGCGCCCGGTTCCGCGGCGCCGACGGCAATGTCGGACTTGTACTGAAGAATGTTTTTCAGCGTTGTTTCGCCGATAACGACGTCGTACGCCGGAAGGGCATTGTCGTTGCGGCCATTGAACGTCATTTTCACGGATTTCTCCGGGACGGAGACGGATTGACGGGCTTGGCCGCGGGCGTCAGCACTTCCCAGGTGTCGTCGAAAGCCGATTTATCGATGCCAATGACGCGGCCGCTTTCGCTCAGCTTGAGGGTCGCGCCTTTGTATAAATATTGATGCTCGCCGGGACCCCAGGCATCCTTGATGCAGACGTCTTCGCTTACGGCCTCCGGCAGGATCTTGCTGATGACCGTGCTCCGGACCTTGACTGTGCCGTAGGCGAGGCTGCCGGCGGTGATTTCATAGCCGTTCGTCAGGAAGTCGTCGAACTGCCAGCGCGTATTGTCGGGATTGCCGGGGCAATAGGTGTCCTTTTCGTCGTGAAGGTTCACAAAAATGGCGTCGCCCGGCTTCGCGGTATAACGCGTTTCAATCTTTCCGGCCTTGTTGCGGGTGATGATAACTTCGCCGCCCTTGGCGCGGCGCACCAGGGTTTCCGTCTTTTTGAGTCCGAGAACGGCGGTGGAGAAATCGACGCGCGTGGTATCCAGCACAGGGCAAATCTTCCCCTCGGGGTTCGCGAGGGTTTCTCCGCTGTACGGAAGCTTCATGCTGCTACACGCTGATATCGAGGGCCTGGCCGCGGCCGCCCGCCACGGACTGGATCATCTGGGCGAGGGATTGGTCCGCCTGCGCATTCTGCTTGAGGACGCTGAGGGCGACGTTCTGCTGCAGCGAGCTTTGCTGCATGGCTGTTGCGGTCGTCGCAAGAGAGATCGGATCCATAATACCCCCAATGAACACCCTTATTTTACACACATAAAAATGAAGATTTCGTTAGGATGCTAATGCGCTGTTATTCAACGGTTTTATCGGCTCTTGAATTGAGAACCAGAAGCGGTTAATTCATAAAGCGCGAAATTCAACAAGGATGTTCAAAATGACCAGTTCCGCCCCGCCGTCGGATATCAAGATCGCCAAAGGTCTGGCCGGCGTCTATTCCGACACCAGCCGCATCTCGAAGGTCTTCGATGAAACGAACACCCTGACCTATTACGGCTACCCGGTCCAGGAACTGGCCGAGCACTGCCATTTCGAGGAAGTGGCGTATCTGCTGTGGCATGGCGAGCTGCCGACGGCGGAACAGCTCAAGGCCTTCGAGACGCAGGAACGCGCCGAGCGGCAGATTTCCCCCCAGCTCACGACCGTCCTCAAGCAATTCCGCAAGGACGCGCACCCGATGGATACGCTGCGCACGGCGGTCAGCTTCCTCGGCGTCGAAGACCCGGAAGCGGCGGATAATTCAAAGGCGGCGAACCTGCGTAAATCCGTCCGCATGCTGGCGAAGATCCCGACAATCATCGCCGCCGATTTCCGCCTGCGCAAGGGCGAACAGCCGATCCCGCCGCGCAACGACCTGACGATGGCGGAAAACTTCTTCCACATGTATTTCGGCGAAGTGCCCGACCCGAAGGTGGTCAAATGCTTCGACGCGTCGCTGACCTTTTATGCCGAGCACGGTTTCAACGCTTCGACCTTCACGGCGCGCACAATCGTCTCGAGCCTCTCGGAAATCTATGCGGCGGTCACGGGCGCCATCGGCTCGCTCAAGGGCCCGTTGCATGGCGGCGCGAATGAAGCCGTCATGCACATGCTGCTGAGCGTGGGCGAGGTGTCGAAAGCACAGGCCTGGATCGACGACGCGCTGAAGAACAAGAAGCTCGTCATGGGCTTCGGCCACCGCGTGTACCGGAACGGCGACAGCCGCGTGCCTTACATGACGAAATACTTCCACGAGATGGCGAAGATCAAGAACGGCCAGAAGTGGGTCGATATCGAGAATATCGTCGCCAAGACGATGATCGAGAAAAAGGGCATCCACCCGAACCTCGATTACCCGGTGGGCCCGGCCTATTACCTGATGGGCTTCGAGATCCCCATCTTCACGCCGATCTTCGTCATCAGCCGCATTACCGGCTGGACCGCGCATATCATCGAGCAGCTGGAAGACAACAAGCTGATGCGCCCGCTGTCGGTCTACAACGGCGTGCCGCAGCGCCCCGTGCAGCCGATCGCCAAGCGCAAGGCGGCTTGAGCGTCCTCTACATCGTCCAGGGTTTCCTGGGCGCCGGCAAGACGACCTGGTCGAAAGTCTTCGCGCAGTCGTCGGGCGCCGTGCGTCTGAATGCCGACGAATGGTGCATGAGTAACTTCGCCGAAGCGGAATGGACGCGCGACTGGGACGGCTGCTTTTCGAAATCGATCGTATTCCTGTGGGAAGAGACGGAACACCGCCTGTCGGCGGGCGAAGACGTCATTCTCGATTTCGGTTTCTGGAGCCGCGCCTCGCGCGACGATGCGCGCGACAAGGCCCGCCGCTGGCAAGCCGAGCTTCGGCACTATTATCTCGTTGCGCCCGACGAGGTGCTGATTGAACGCGTCAGCCGGCGTGGCGATGAAATTGCCCGCCGCAACGTGGAAAACTTTCACAAGCTGAAAGCCTGCTTCGAACCACCGGCGGCCGATGAAAACGCCATTATTGTGGATACAGCCGCTGCGTCGGTTAACCATTGAATTAGCAGGACTTTTCGGATATCCGCTGACGGTCTGCGCTTGTCCGTGATATAATTTCCGTAAAGGTTGGGGATATGGGGCTACAGGAATCCGACATCGATTTTCTTCTGAAAGGCGCCTATGGGTTGCGCTATGTGACGCGGCCGGAGCATGCCGATGCGCATCTGAAGTCCGGCGGCGCCAGCGGCGATGCTTATAGCCTCTCCGGCCTGCACCTGCTGTTGAATGAGAGCGAGACGAAAGCCTATCCGGTCCCCATCGCCGCGTCGCTGGCAAACAAGGGCGCGCTGGCAGCGCGGCTCGAAGCGGCGATTGGAAAAATCGTCGAGGGCGCCGTCAATAATTCTCCGGACCAGAGCGGGCAGGGCGTGACCTTCATGCTTTTGCGCAACATGCAGAAAGCCGATCTGCCCTACGACGGCGGCCCCGGCTATCCGACCGGAAAATGCGGCAAGCAGCATATCGATCCCTCGCAGGTCGTTTCTTTCATTCGCCTGGATGATACCGAATTGCTGGAAACCGCGATTGCGAAAGAACTCGGCGACGGGCCGAGCGCAAAGGCGCTACTGACTGGCAAAATACTCGACGGGATTGCGCAGATGCGCGAGACTGCGCCCGCCCCAAAGCCGGCCATGCAGCCAAAACCCGTTTTTCCCGGACACTGATTTTTCCATGCGCCACCACGCCACCAGCTTTCCGCCCATCGCCACGAAGAAATCGCGCGTGCTTATTCTTGGCTCGATGCCGGGAATAAAGTCGCTCCAGGCGCAGCAGTATTACGCCCATCCGCAGAATGCCTTTTGGCATATCATGTCGGCGCTGTTCGATGCGCCCGCAGAAACCTATGCGCAACGCGTAAAGCTGATTAAGGACAATAATCTTGCGCTCTGGGACGTGCTGAAATGTTGCGAGCGGCACGGCAGTTTGGATATGCGCATTGATGATGAGACAATTGAAGTGAATGACTTCATGGCATTCTTTAAAAAACACCCGGCTATTCACGATGTCTTCTGCAACGGCGGAAAATCACACGCGGAATTCAAGAAGAGGGTGCTGCCCGCACTGCCGGAGGCATTACGCGAGCGGCTGACGGTTCATCGGCTACCATCCACCAGTCCTGCCATGGCCGGTATGCCAAGGGCGCAGAAGATCATCGCATGGCGTGCGGTGGTGACAGCGTTGAATGGACATTAGTTTCATGTCATTCCGAGCGAAACGCGGAATCTTTCCCGCCCGAAACAGTCGGATTGCTGGATGCTGTGAAGATCCCTCGCTACGCTCGGGATGACAGGAAAATTAAATCTTCGGCGAGAACGACTTGCCGCAGCCGCAGCCGGCGGCTTCGTTGGGGTTGCGGATTTTGAAAGAAGACTTCACGAGGGTGGAGATGTAATCCACCTCGGCGCCACCCAGGAACTGCATCGACATCGGGTCGGTCACAAGCGACGCGCCGTTTTTTTCAAACTTCAGGTCGTCGGGCTGCGTCTGGTCGTCGAGCTCGAGCTGATACTGGAAACCTGAGCAGCCGCCGCCCAGGACCGTGACGCGCAGCATCAGGTTCTGGTTGCCTTCCTTATCGCGCAATTGCTGGAGGCGCTTGGCACAGCTCTCTGTCATTGTCATATTTGCGGATACGGTTGCTTCAGGCATGGGACGCTCCTTCAGGCCAAGGGTCGGTGAATGTCGATTTACCCTTTTATTATAACGCATAATATGGTTTAAAAGCCTTATAAATCAACAGAATTCCGGCTCCCGCCCGGTCCGGAATTTCGGGGGATGAGATGGCGCGTGCGCAAGCTAAGAAGCTGAAATCCTTGGCGGAAATAAAGCCGAGAGACCCCCTTGCGCGGTTCCTGGCCGCGGACGGGAAGGCCATTTTCGCCTCACGCCCGGCCCAAAGCCGGGGCCGTTTGCACCCTGAAAATGCCAGCAAGACCCGCGGCGACTTCGAGCGCGACCGGGACCGGATCATTCATTCCTCGGCCTTTCGCCGCCTGAAATTCAAGACGCAGGTGTTCGTTTATCACGAGGGCGATCATTACCGGACGCGCCTGTCCCATTCTATCGAGGTCGCGCAGGTGGCCCGCTCGCTGGCGCGGCTGCTCCACTGCGACGAAGACCTGGCCGAAACCTGCGCGCTGGCGCATGACCTCGGCCACACGCCCTTCGCGCATGTGGGCGAGGATGCGCTGAAAGAATGCATGGAGCCCTACGGCGGCTTCGACCACAATGACCAGACCCTGCGCGTGGTCACGAAACTGGAACGAAAATATCCGAATTTCGACGGTCTGAACCTGAGCTGGGAATCCCTGGAAGGCCTTGTGAAGCACAACGGCCCGGTCTACAAGAGGGGCCAGAAAAAACCCAAGCTGGAAATCACCCTGTCCGAGCTGTCGAAGCAGATGGACCTGCTGTTGCACACCTATGCCTCCGTCGAGGCGCAGGCGGCCGGCATCGCCGACGACATCGCCTATAACAGCCACGATCTCGACGACGGGCTGCAGGCGGGTCTGTTCACGGTCGACGACCTTGAACAGGTCGAATGGGTGGCCGAAATCATTCACGCCAAGCGCAAAGCCTATCCCGACATTGAAAGCTATACGCTGGCGCAGGAGACTGTGCGCGAGGTGATGGGCACTTATATCATTGATGTTCTGGCAGAAACAAAGCGCCGCATCGCCGGCCTGGACCCGAAAGATACCGACGATATCCGCCACGCGGGCGGCATGGTCGTGGGCATGTCGGAGAAGCAGAAGAAGAACGACCGGCACCTGCGTGACTTCCTCTGGGCGAACTTCTACCGCCACCACGAAGTCAGCCGCGTGCGCCGCAAGGTCTTTGCCGTGGTGCAGGATCTGTTCAACGTCTTCATGAAACATCGCCGCTGCCTTCCGGGCGAGGTGATGAAGCAGATCGAGAATGTGCCGAAAGGCTGGAAACGCGAAGACTGGCAGGCGCGCACCGTCGCCGACTACATCGCCAGCATGACCGACCGCCTCGCGCTGCTGGAACACAAGGATCTGTTTGACGCCTACCAGGTGATGAGATGAGCAATATTTTCCACGCCTACAAACTCAAGGTCGACGATATCCTCGGCACGATGGCCGCCAATGGCGATTTGCCGAAGGATCTCGACATGTCACGCGTGAAGGTCGAGCCGCCCAAGGAAGCCGCGCACGGCGATATGGCGACGAACGCCGCGATGGTGCTGTCCAAGGCGGCGGGCAAAAATCCGCGCCAGCTCGGCGAGGCACTGGCCGAGAAAATGAAGAAAATGCCCGAGATCAAGGAAGTTTCGGTCGCGGGCCCCGGCTTCGTCAATTTCCGCCTGGCGGATTCCGAATGGGGCGGCGCGATCCGCAACATCCTTATCGAAGGCATCCATTACGGCGACAGCAAAATGGGCCGCGGCGAGAAGGTGAACATCGAATATGTTTCCGCCAACCCGACCGGCCCGATGCACGCGGGCCACGTGCGCGGCGCAGTCATTGGCGACACGCTCGCAAACCTGCTGCAAAAAGCGGGCTATGACGTCACCAAGGAATATTACTTCAACGACGCCGGCAACCAGATCGAGGTGCTGACGCAGACGGCTTACCTGCGCTACCGCGAGGCGCTAGGCGAAAACATCGGCGCGATCCCGGAAGGGCTTTACCCCGGCGAATACATGAAAGACGTCGTCAATGCGCTGGTGGCGCGAGACGGCAAGAAATGGCTGGGCGTGCCGGAGTCCGTCTGGGCGAAGCCAGTGCGCGAATTTGCCGTCGATTACATCATGAAGATGATTCGCGACGATCTCGACATCATCGGCATCCATCACGAGGTGTTTTCCAACGAGCGCGTGATGATCGAGGACGGTACGCTCGAGAAAAGCTTCAATACGCTGATGGAAAAGGGCCTGATCTACCAAGGCACGCTGCCGCCGCCCAAGGGCAAGGAAATGGAAGACTGGCAGCCCGTCGAACTCACGCTGTTCCGCTCCAGCAATTTCGGCGATAGTTCCGACCGTCCTTTGAAAAAGCGCGACGGCACCTGGGCCTATATCATGCCCGACATCGCCTATCACTATAACAAGATCCAGCGCGGCTTTAAGTGGATGATCAACGTGCTCGGCAAGGATCACCAGGGCTACGAGGAAAAAATCCGCCCGGCGATCGCGGCGCTGGCCGGCGACAAGAAGGATGTGCGCCTCAACGTCGTTTATTGCGCGATGGTCAAGCTGTTCAAGAACGGCGAGCCCGTGAAACTCTCCAAGCGCTCGGGCAACCTTATCACCCTGCGCGAGCTGGTGGAGGAGGTGGGTGCGGGTGTCGTGCGCTTCTTCATGATGACGCGCACGCCCGACAGCGAGCTCGACTTCGATTTCACCAAGGTCGTCGAACAGTCGAAGGACAATCCCGTCTTCTATGTGCAGTACGCGCATGCGCGCTGCTGCTCGGTCTTTCGCAAGGCGAAGGAAATGTTCCCCGGTCTCGACACGTCGCCGGGCGCGCTGGCCAAGGCGAACATCGCCCGCATCAACACGCCGGAAGAATTGCAACTCGTGCGCTTCATGGCGAACTGGCCGCGCGCGATCGAAGCGGCGGCAGCGGAGCACGAACCGCACCGCGTCGCGTTCTACCTGTACGACCTGGCGTCGGAATTCCACGCCTTTTATCACAAGGGCAACGACAATGTGTCGCTGCGCTTCTTGCAGGAGAACGACAAGGAATTGAGCCTGGCGCGCTTGGCGCTGGTCGAAGCTGTCAGGACGGTCATCGCCTCGGGCCTTGCCGTCATGGGCGTAACCCCGGTGGAGGAGATGCACGGATGACAAACCTGAACCTGAAGATGAAGGAACAGCCTCAGTCTGAAGAAAACCTCGGCTCATTCTACATGGGGCGCATGAAGCCCTCGACGCCGACGCGCCGCGTGCTGCCCCGGGGCATGCTGACCTTCACGACGATCTTCGCCTTCGCGGCCATCGTCTGGTATGCCTATCCGCGCGGGCAGGAGCGCTATTCCGACATCGATATTCCCGTCATCCAGGCGGACAAGGCCGTCTACAAGTTCAAGCCCGACGATCCGGGCGGAATGGAAGTGCTGCATCAGGATTCGACGGTCTTCAACCCGCTCGAAAAGAAGTCGGCGGATACGGTCGACAAGGTCCGTCCGCAGCCCGAAGAGCCGATGGTGAAGCCGCAAAGCTCGAAGGCATCGCCCATCGACAAGGCGCCGCAGAACCTCGGCCTCCAGGCGGTGCCGCATACCGAGAAGATCATCTCCGCTCCCGAGGAAAAGCCCACGCCGGTCGTGAAGAAGGAAGAAGTAAAGCCTGCGGAAAAGCCGGCTGCCCAGGCTGCCAAGCCTGCCACTGCGCCCGCGAAGCCGGTTCAGGCCGCGAAGACTGAAACGCCGAAGCCGGCGGCGATAAAAATCGCCTCGGCTGAACCGTCTAAAGGCGAGGCCGTTCCCGCTATTGAGTCCGTGAAATCGGAGCCGCTGACGCCGCTGACCGCGCCTGCATCGGCACCGGCGAAGCCCGTGGCTACGCCGGCCGCTACGAAAGTTGTCGCCGCGCCAGCGAAGCCTGCTGCCACCGCTGCCGCGAAAACGATTGCTGCAAAACCGGCTGCCGCGCCCGCAAAATCAGCCGTTTCTAATCCGGCTGGCGTTTTTGTCCAGTTCGGCGCGTTCCACGACAACAAGGGCGCGCATGAAGAATGGACGTCGTTGCAGAAGAAATTCCCCGACTTGCTGAAGAACCTGACGATGCGCACCTCGGTGAACATCGGGCCCAAGGGCGAGCTGACCCGCCTGCAGGCCGGACGCATGACCGAAGCGCGCGCGAAGGAAATCTGCGACAAGCTCAAAGCGGGCAAAGCCGGCTGCATGATCGTGCGCGAATAAGGAGTTGACGATGGACCGCTGGCAGAAGCTGCAGGACGATATCGGCGTTTTCACCGACAAGACTTTCGGTGACAGCACGCCGCAGGCCAAGGCCCATCACCTCGCCGAAGAGGCGATGGAGGCGGCGGCTGATCCGAAAGATATCCTCGAATGGGCGGACTGCACCATCCTGCTGCTCGATGCCGTGCGCAAAGCCGGCTATTCCACCGAGGAACTTTACCAGGCGGTCCAGCGTAAAATGGAGATCAATCGCAACCGCAAATGGGGCACGAAGGACGCCAACGGCGTCGTGCGCCACGTCGAATAAGGAAACGCCATGCTGACCGAATTCAAAGCCATCGTCGTCGACGCGACGGGCACCGAGCTCACGAAAGACGAAGAACAGCTGTTCCGGGCCGAAAAACCCGCCGGCTTCATCCTGTTCAAGCGCAACTGCGTTTCGAAAAAGCAGGTGAAGCAGCTGATCGCTTCGGTGCGCGAATGCGTTGGATGGACCGACCTGCCAGTCCTCATCGACCAGGAAGGCGGCACTGTCGCGCGCCTGAAAGAGCCGGAATGGCATGAATATCCGGCCGCCAAGGTCTTCGGCGAGCTGGCCCGCCATTCGGAGCCGGAAGGGCTGGAGGCGACGCGCATCAACTCTTACCTGATGGCGCTCGACCTCATCGAAATGGGTATCACCGTCAACTGCGCGCCGGTCGTCGATGTCCCGGCGCCGGATTGTCACCAGTTCCTGGCCGGCAGCCGCACCTACAGCGAGGATCCCAAAATGGTGGGGCTGATGGGCGAAGCGGTCTGCCGCGGGTTGCTGGATGGCGGCGTGACGCCGGTCATCAAGCATATCCCGGGCCACGGCCGCGCGAAGGTCGACAGCCACCACATGCTGCCGCGCACCGACGCCGAATTGTCAGAATTGTCAAAAACGGACTTCAAGCCTTTCAAATACTTAGCTCAATCAGATATGAAAACGGCTGTTTGGGCTATGGCCGCCCATGTGGTATTCTCCCATATAGATCCTGATTCTGCTGCCACCATCTCCCGCCGGGTTGTCGATACCGTCATCCGCGGGGAAATCGGGTTCAATGGCGTCCTGCTGGCCGACGATATTTCGATGAAGGCTTTGGGCGGAACGCTGGAGAGCAAGGTCAAGGCGACCATGGCGGCGGGGATGGATCTGACGATGCTCTGCAACGCATCGTTCGACGACCGCAAAACGGCCCTGTCGTTCACGCCGAAACTCACGGCGAAAGCGATTGAAAGGCTCGAAGCTGCGGAAGGGGAACGCAAGGCGCGGGTAAAAAAGGGCAACGACAACCGAAAAGAACTCCAGCATAAACTGGAGCAGATGATACAGAAGCGAAGCAACGGATGAACGAAACACCGCAGTTCGAAGAAGATCTCCTGAAAGAGCGCTCGGAGAGCGAGCAGCTCAACCTTTACCTGGGCAGTTTCGACGGTCCCATCGACATGCTTTTGGCGCTGGCGCGCGACCAGAAGGTCGACCTGGCCAAAATCTCGATCCTGGCCCTTGCCACCCAATATCTTGAATTCGTCGAAAAAGCGCAGAAGCTGCGCCTTGAGCTCGCCGCCGACTATCTGGTCATGGCCGCCTGGCTCGCCTTCCTCAAATCCCGCCTGCTCATCCCCGCCGAAGAACAGAAACAGGCCGAGCCGACCGCGCAAGAAGTCGCCGACGCGCTGCAGTTCCAGTTGCGCCGCCTTGAGGCGATGCGCCTCACCGCCGAGAAACTGTTCCATCTGCCGCGCCTGGGCTACAACATCTTCGCGCGCGGCGAGCCCGACGGACTGCCGACATCCTACATCTCGAAGTACGAGATGACCTATTACGACCTGCTGAAAGCCTATGGCGACATCAAGCAGCGCCAGAAAAACTCGATCTACCAGCTCAAGCCCGTGAAGCTCTTCTCGCTCGAAGAAGCGATCGAGCGCATGGAAAGCATGCTCGGCAAGATCCCGCAGGAATGGGTTTCGCTGTTCATGTTCCTGCCCGCCGGCCTGAAAGAGCGCATCGTCAAGCGCTCGGCCATCGCCTCGACCTTCGGCGGCGCGCTCGAACTCGTCAAGCGCGGCAAGCTCCAGCTCCAGCAGGAAAAGAACTACGCCCCGATTTACATTCGCCGCCCGCAGCAGCAGCAGGCGGTGAACCAGAATGCCGCGCCCGTCGCTGAGGCGCCGGTTGAAGCAACCCAAGTCGAAGAAGCACAAGTCGAAGCCGAGACCGCGCCGGTGGCAGCGGTGGGAGAAGGGAACTGACCATGGCCAGAGCGAAGAAAAAACAGACAGAAGAAATCGTCGAGCAGGTCGCGGAAGAAATTTCCGCGGAAGCTCCCCAGGAAATCGTGTTGAGCGACGAAGAAGTCGCCGAAATCGTGTCGTGCCTCGCGCCGTCGGAAGAAGTGGCGGAAGTCGCCGTGACGGAAACCGCGGAAGAAGCATCGGCTGCTGTCGTGACTGAAACGGCCCCCTCCGCCGAAGCGGCGGCTGAAGAACTTCCCATGACGCCGGAAGACGTCCGCCTCGTCGAAGCGATCCTGTTCGCGACCTCGACGGCGCTGACCGTCGGCCAGATTTCCGAGCGCTTCCCGCAGGAACGCGTTTCGCTGATCCCCGACGTGCTGGAGCACCTGAAAGAACAATATTCGACGCGCGGCGTGAACCTCGTGCAGCGCGAGAGCCGCTGGGCCTTCCGCACGGCGACGGACCTCGGCGACCAGCTGCGCCTTGAAAAGGAACAGCCCAAGAAATTCACCCGCGCTGCGATGGAAACGATGGCGGTCATCGCCTATCACCAGCCGGTCACCCGCGCGGAGATCGAAAACATCCGCGGCGTCACGACCTCGCCCGGCGCGCTCGACGCGCTCATGGAAGCGGGCTGGATCAAGCCCGGCAAGCGCCGCGAAGTCCCGGGTCGCCCCGTGACATGGCTGTCAACGCAGGCCTTCCTCGACCACTTCGGCCTCGAGCGCCTTGAAGACCTGCCTGGCATGGATGAACTCAAGGCCGCAGGCTTGCTCGACAAGCGTCCGGCCATCGAAGCGATGCCGACCGCCGACATGTTCGGCGAAGACGAGAACAAGCAGGAGACGATGGAAGATCCGCAGGAAGTCACCGACGAAGACCTCATCGGCAAGGCCGAAGGCGCGGAATCCGCTGAACGCGTCGAAGCATCCGAAGGTGAGCATGTCGAGGGCGATGATGCCGAGGCTTCGGAAGACGAAGACTTCGATAACGAAGACAGCGACGAGTCGGACGACGAGGATTTTGACGACGAAGAAGAAGCGTCGGACGATGACGAAGATTCCGATGATGAAGAAGACGATTCCGATGACGATGGCGAAGAAGCCTCCGATGACGATGAAGACTTCGACGACGAAGACGAAGATTTCGACGATGAAGACGGGGACGACGACTCCAACGAAGAGGCGGAAGAAGGCGGCGACGAATGAGTATCGTACACTGGCTCGTTGTCCTGCTCGTGATCCTGGTCGTCTTCGGCGCCGCGGGGAAGGGCAAAATTCCGTCGATCATGGAGGACCTTGGAAAAGGCATCCGTGGTTTCAAGGACGGCCTCAAGGGGGAGGAGCCGAAAGGCAAGCAGGAAATCCTGCCGCCGTCCGATAAAAAGGGCGAATAAACTTGTTCGACATTGCCTGGTCTGAAATGCTGCTGATCGGCGCGGTGGCCATCGTCGTGATCGGCCCGAAGGACCTGCCGCGCGCGCTCTACGCCGCCGGCAAATTCACCCGCAAGGTCAAGATTCTCACCCGCGACATCCAGAAATCCATCGACGCGATCATGCATGAGGCGGAACTCGACGAAATCACCCGCGAGGCCAACAAGATCGGCGGCGCGAACCTCCAATGGGAAATCGAAAAACAGCTGGCCGAGGAAGAAAAGAAAAAAGCCGCGCAAGGACCCCCACAGGCACCGTCGAAGGATGGGGGAGGCGCTGCATGACTCCCGTAATCGTCATCCCCGCGAAAGCGGGGATCTCCCGACAGTTTGGGAGCCGCCGTTCTCCATACGACGGGATCCCCACTTTCGCGGGGATGACGGGGAAGCGGTCATGACCGACCCCGAAAAAATCGAAGAAAACAAGATGCCGCTGATCGCGCACCTGCTGGAGTTGCGCCGGCGGCTGATCATCTGCATGGTCGTTTTCGCGGTCGCGAGCATCGCCAGCTATTTCTTTGCCAGGGACATTTACGCCTTCCTTGTCCAGCCGCTGGCCGATGCGGTGGGGGAGCGGGGACATAGGCTGATCTATACCGGCCTGACCGAGGCCTTCCTGACCTACGTCAAGCTCGCCTGCTTCGCGGGCGGCTTTATCTCGTTTCCTTTCATCGCCGCGCAACTCTGGTTCTTCGTGGCGCCCGGCTTGTATAAGAACGAAAAGAGCGTCCTGCTGCCGTTCCTGATTGCGACGCCGCTGCTGTTCATCACGGGCGCCGCCTTCGTCTATTATCTCGTCATCCCCGGCGCGTGGAAATTCTTCGCAAGCTTTGAAAACCTCGCGCCGTCTTACGGTTTGCCCATCCAGCTCGAGGCGCGGGTGAGCGAATACCTGAACATCGTCATGACGCTGATCTTCGCCTTCGGCCTGTGCTTCCAGCTCCCCGTTCTGCTGACGCTGCTGGGCCGCGTCGGCCTCGTGACCGCCGACGGCCTCGTCGACAAGCGGCGCTATATGATCGTGCTGATCTTCATCGTAGCAGCCGTCCTGACGCCGCCCGACATCCTCAGCCAGTGCCTGCTGGCCTTTCCGCTGCTGGGGCTTTACGAGATTTCCATCTGGCTCGTGCGCATGGGCGAAAAGAAAGACAAAGCCCTGCGAGACCAGCAGAACAAGCAGGTTGACGTTCCGCCGGCACCCTAGCGTAATAAAGGCCTCGATGAAGAAATTTGGCCGGAGCGCAATTTGACATATTGTGCAACATTTGGTATAAACACGCGAACTTTGATCAATTCGCGAGGAAAAGCCCATGGCGTCACCCGAAGATATTTCTCTGGTCGTCGAAAAAGTCCAAAAGGGATTTGAAACCGGAGATCAGTGCAATGCCATGGCCTGCGGCAAATCCGTGCCCGAGTGGACGGAGATTTTCAATGAGGCCGCCGGCGTCCTGAAAATGCCGGTCATTCCGGTCGGCCCCTTGCAGGGCGGCACGCGGCAGGACTCCATCGACCATCTCAGCGATATCGTGCGCGCCTTCCAACAGGCAGCGGGCAAGCCTGCACTCGTACTGGTGGATTCGACCGGCAACCGGCTGCAGAAGGACCCTGACATCAACATGCGCGTCGGAAGTTATATCGAGCAGCTATCCAAAAAATTTCCAAACGCGGTTTATGTGCAGATCATTCCTGAAATGGATATGGGCATGCCGCTGGCAATGTATTGCATGAACCCGAAGAAGCCGCGTGACCCGTCGCAGCCCACATATCCGCTTTAAGACTTCGGTTTATTCTTCTTCTGCAACTGTTTGGCAATAAAGTCATTGCCGGCTTCCCAGGATTCGTCGTTGATGCAGTGTTCCAGGCCGGGAATGAATTTTTCGGTGAAGGGCACGCCTTTTTTCTTCAGGCGCTTCACGACTTCGTCATGGTGGAGGCTGAAGACATTGGCGGCGCGGGTGAAGGCGCGTTTCAGGAAGCCTTTGGGTTTCTCCTTGGGTGAAAAGAAAATCGGATCCTTGTCGCCCATGATCAGCAGCACTTCGGGCTTGCTGCGGATTTTTGTGAACGACATGACCGTGCCGCCATGCGCCACGACGCCCGCGCAGGGCTTGTCGCGGTAAAAACTCGCCTGCATGGCAACGAGACCGCCCATCGACTGGCCGATCAGGCCGAGGTCCTTCGTTTCCAGCCCGCGCTTTTTCAGCTGCGCGTCGATGAAAGAATTCATTTTATCGACGACAGGGATATGGCTGAAAACATGCGATAACCATGCGCGCGCCTGCTTGTGCGGTGCGCCGCCGTAATTGAACCAGGCATAGCCTTCATGGTCCTTGGGCAGATTCTTGTTGGCATAGGGCAGGGGCGCCTGCACCGCGATGATATCGGCGTTCGGCACCTTGGCCTGCAGTTGCGCCGCCGCTTTTTCCCATTCCTTGCCGTTGCCGCCGATACCGTGGAGGATGACGATCAGGTGCTCCGCCTTGCCCGTCTTCGCTGGGAAAAGCGCGAATTCAAAACCGTTTTCTTTATGCCAATTCGCTGGAAGCGTCATGCGGATAACCCTGAAAAAGGGTAGCGAAGCGCCGGGTGAGCGTCAATCCCGGGCGCGTTCAACGCGGCTTGGGCGGCTGAGGTTTTGCTTTATCTTTGTTCTTAAAGCAACTGATAAGAAACGTATTTCCGGCCGCAATGCTGTCGGGCGTCGTCTCGTGTTTCATGTCGGGATAGAATTTTTCGGTAAAGGGAATGTGCTTCTTACGCAAGCGCCGCAGCGTTTCCGGGTGCTGGACGCTGAAATGATGCGCCAGTTTATTGAAGGCGCGCTTCATCCCCTTTTTCGACGCCGGTTGCGGCTTGCTGAAAACTTCGTCCTTTCCGCCCATGATCAAAAGGATATCCGGCTTGCTTCGCACTTTGGTGAAAGGCAGCAGCGCGCCGGAATGGGAGACGAGCCCGGCGATGGCTTTCTTGCGCGACAGGGCGGTCTGCAGCGCCGCGATGCTGCCCATTGATGAGCCGACAAGTCCAAGATGATCATCGTCAAGCCCGCGTTTCTTTAACTGATTGTCGAGGAAGCGGTTGAGCTTATCGGCGACAGGCAACCTGTTAAAAACGAGCGTGAGCGTCTCTTTGACCTGCCGGACCATCGGACCTTGATAAGACGTCCAGGAATAACCCTGCACGCCGTCGGGCCCGAGCGGCAGTTTGACCGGGCCCTGGACGGTGATGACGTCCGCATCCGGCATATCGGTCTGCATCTGCTTTGCGTGCTCTTCCCAGTTTTTCGCGTTGCTGCCGTGGCCGTGCAGGACGACGACGAGCTGCTTCGCCTTTCCGTTCTTCGCCGGGAAAAGCGCGAATTCAAAGCCGTCCTCGTGATGCCAGTTCGAAGGCGCTGTCATGAAACTCTTATTTTTGAATGGGTTTACCCTACGGAAATCCGCCATGGAGTCAACCTCTTGCTGTCATTCCCGCGCAAGCGGGAATCCACAGAGCTTATGAGACGCGGTGGATCCCCGCTTTCGCTGGAATGACGAGAGTTGAGAGACTAGACCGGATTCAGAAAAAGCCTTATATTTAAAGTGATTGGGGACTGGGGCCAAAATCCATACACTTTTGAGAAAGCATTATGTTCGACTTGAAACTCATTCGGGAAAACCCCGACTATTTTGATTCCGGCTGGAAGCGCCGCGGCATGGAGCCGCAGACGCCCAAGATCATCGAGCTCGATGAAAAGCGCCGCGCGCTGATGACCGAGGCGCAGGACCTGCAATCTAAGCGCAACGAAAGCTCCAAGCAGATCGGTATCCTGAAATCCAAGGGCGAAGACGCGTCCAAGATTATGGCCGAGGTCGCGGGCTATAAGGACCGCATCGCCAGGCTCGAGGAAGAAGAAAAGAAATACGGCGAGGAGCTGAACAAGTTCCTGGCCCTGCTGCCCAATATCCCCGACAAGACGGTTCCCGACGGCAAAAGCAGCGACGACAACGTCGAAGTGCGCCGCATCGGCGAGCCGCGCCGCCTGAACAGCGCGCGCGACCATGTCGCTATCGGCGAGGGGCTCGACGGCATGGATTTCGAAACTGCGGCCAAGATGTCCGGCACGCGCTTCGTGCTGCTCAAGAAAGGCGTCGCGCGCCTCGAACGCGCGCTCGCGCAATTCATGCTCGACACGCACACGCAGGAACATGGCTACATCGAAATGGGCGTGCCGCTGCTCGTGAAGGACGAAGCCCTTTACGGCACCGGCCAGCTGCCGAAATTCTCGGACGATCTGTTCAAAACCACGGCAGGCCTCTGGATGATCCCTACCTCCGAGGTCTCGCTGACGAACGTTGTTCTCAATTCCATCGTGAATACCGATGAGCTACCGTTGCGTCTGACGGCCATGACGCCGTGCTTCCGCTCCGAAGCGGGCGCGGCCGGCAAGGATACGCGCGGCATGATCCGCCAGCACCAGTTCTACAAGGTCGAACTCGTCAGCGTCACCGCCGAAGACAAGTCGATGGAAGAGCTGGAGCGCATGGTCGGCTGCGCCGAAACGATCCTCAAAAAACTCGATCTCGCCTATCGCACGGTCACGCTTTGCACCGGCGACATGGGCTTTTCGGCGCGCAAGACTTACGACATCGAAGTCTTCCTGCCGGGCCAGAATGCCTATCGCGAAATCTCCAGCTGCTCCAACTGTTGGGACTTCCAGGCGCGCCGGATGATGGCGCGCTACAAGAAAGAAGGCGACAAGGCGACGAAATATGTGCATACGC
This sequence comes from Alphaproteobacteria bacterium, assembly GCA_025934695.1. Classification (GTDB taxonomy): domain Bacteria; phylum Pseudomonadota; class Alphaproteobacteria; order Micavibrionales; family UBA2020; genus JAPWJZ01. The sequence continues at coordinate 364,454 of JAICWS010000001.1, read as the reverse complement.
TCAACGGTTCCGGCGTCGCGGTCGGCCGCTGCCTGATTGCGGTGCTGGAGAACTATCAGCAGCCCGACGGCAGCGTCGTGATCCCCGAGGCGTTGAAGCCTTACATGGGCGGCATCACGAAGCTCGAACCCGTCGCGCAGAAGAAGGCGGGGAAGGTGGCGAATGCTTGAATTTCCCAAGAAACTTTCCGACGCGCGGATCCTGATTTCGAACGATGACAGCATCCATGCCGAGGGCATCAAGGTGCTGGAAGAGATCGTCTCCTCGATCACGCCCCACGTCTGGGTCGTGGCGCCCGAAACGCAGCAGTCGGCGGCGGGGCATTCGCTCACCATCCACATGCCGCTGCGCATGAAGGAATACGACAAGCGCCATTATTCGGTCTATGGCACGCCCACGGATTCTGTCCTCGTTGGCGTCCAGAAGGTGATGCATGATTTTCGCCCGCATCTTGTTCTCTCCGGCATCAACCACGGCCAGAATACGGCGGACGATGTGACCTATTCCGGCACCATCGCGGCGGCCATCGAGGCCACGCTGATGGGCATTCCCGCCATCGCCTGCAGCCAGGACTATGACGAGGCGGGCGGCAAGCCCGACTGGACCATCGCGCGAGAATATCTGCCGCGCGTCCTGCATGCCTTCCAGGGCCGCAGCTGGGAGCACAACGTGCTGATGAGCGTGAACTTCCCGCACGGTTCCGCCGGCATCAAGCCGCAGATCCGCGTCGTTCGCCAGGGCCATTACAGCATGGAGAAGCAGGAAATGGTCAACTCCGTCGATCCGCGCGGGCGTCCTTACTTCTGGATCGGGCCGCCGCCGGCGCGGGACGAGCACGACCAGAACCTCGATATGGGCGCGCTGGCCGCGGGGCATGTGACGATTACGCCGCTCTCGCTGAACCTGACGCATCACCCAACGCTTAAACAGCTTGAAGAGGTCTTTAAGTGAGCCTGCTGGCGAGAAAAATCCGCCTCATCATGAAGCTGCGTAAAAGCGGCATCACCGACACGACCGTCCTTGCCGCCATCGAGCGGGTGCCGCGCGAAGCCTTTATCCCGCCGATGTTCCACGACCAGGCCTATGAAGACATGGCGCTCCCCATCGAGCGCGGCCAGACGATCAGCCAGCCATTGGTTGTCGCCTATATGACGCAGGAGCTGCGCGTGAACGACCGGCACAAGGTGCTGGAGATCGGCACCGGCTCCGGCTACCAGGCCGCGATCCTGGCCAAACTGTGCCGCCGCGTCTATAGCATTGAGCGGCACAAGCCGTTGTTAATTTTGGCCGAGCAGCGCTTCAATGAGCTGAAGATCCGCAACCTGACCGCCAAGATCGCGGACGGCATGAAGGGCTGGATCGAACAAGCGCCTTTCGACCGCATCATCGTGACCGCCGCCGCGAGCGACCAGCCGCCGCAGCCGTTGCTCGACCAGATGGCCGAAGGCGGGATCATGATCATCCCGATGGGCCGCGATAAGTCGAGCCAGTATATCTATCGCATCACGCGACACGGCGACGAATATGCGTACCAGCAGCTGATGCCCGTGAGATTTGTTCCCTTGCTTCCGAATGTCGCGCGCAATGAGCCCGAGCCGTCGCCTGCGGAGCGGGACGCCGACGGCGAATTTTTTTTTAGACCCGGGCAGGCGCTTCAACCGGCTTAAGGTTTCGGCATGAAGACGAGACGCCATCTCATGTTCCTTTCCACCGCACTGGCCGCCTGGCTGGCCTGCGGAACTGCGTCTGCTGCGCCCGCGCCGGTCGTGAACTTCGGCGTCGCGACGCCGTCCCGCAACGGGGCAGTGACGGTCCGGCCCGGCGACTCCATCGAGAGGATCGCCCGGCTTTATCACCTGCAGGTCGAAGAAATCGCGGCGATGAACCACCTGCATAAGCCTTACCATCTGACGGTGGGCAAGCGCCTGGTGCTGCCGATGCCGCGGGAATATGTGGTCGCGCGCACCGACACGCTGTACGGTATTGCGCGCATGTACGGCGTCTCGGCCGAAGCCATCGCCGGCGCCAACCACCTGCATGCGCCTTATCACCTGCGCCATGGGCAGGTGCTGCATATCCCTAACGCGAACGCACACGCGCATGTCGAGGCGGCGCATCAGCAGGTTTCGGCAGAGGTGGCCAAACCGCAGCCGGAAGTCATAGCGGCGCATGATACGCCGTCGCCGGTTGCGGAAGAGGCAGCCTCCTCGCAGAGCGCCGATCATGTCAGGCTCCTGAAGAAACCGGGCCCGTCTCTGTTTTCGGCCATGGTCAGCCGCATCGCAAAAGAAGATGCCAGGCCGAAGGCCGATCCTTTCGCGCCGTCGCCGCTCATTCATTCGCAGGCGCCGGCGGCGCCGCTCGCGCCCATTGTCGCCGTGTCGCATCGCCCGGGCTTCATCTGGCCCGTCAAGGGCGAGGTCATTTCCAGTTACGGTCCCAAGGACGGCGGCATGTACAACGATGGCATCAACATCGCGGCGCCGCGGGGAACGCCCGTGCTGGCGGCGGCGGACGGCACCGTCGCCTATGTCGGCCATACGCTGCAGAGCTATGGCAACCTCGTCCTGATCCGCCATGGCGGGGGGATGATCACGGCCTATGCCCATATGAACTCGGTCAGCGTGCGCCAGGGCATGCACGTCGTGCGCGGGCAGCCCATCGGCTCCGTCGGCTCGACGGGCACGGTTGCGCATTCTCAGCTTCATTTCGAAGTCCGCCGCGGAAAAGAGACCATCGATCCCAGGCAATATTTGGGTTAAGGCTTTTCAGCAAATCAGATTGGAGTAAGGCGATTGGCCTAGCGGGTCGGCGCTGACTCGTACTGCGGATTCTCCGGCTGCTTCTCGAACTTCATCGCGGCGCGGGCGGCGAGGAGCGCATTGATCTGCTCCTGCAGCTTGTAGATGTCCTGCAGCGTGATGGTCGTATAGGCGTTCAGCGAGGTCTCTTCCTGCTTCAGCGCGCCGCCTTCGTTTGCCATGCGGGCATAGTATTCAGGGTCGAAGAAGCGCTCCTTGGTCAGGGCCAGCATGATTTCGTTATAGCTGGGTTCCTGCGCGGCGCCCGTCGCTCCCGAGCCCGAGATGCGTGACGGATCCACGCCGGCGCGGGTGCGGATTTCGCCGATCTTGGCGGCGACGCTGTTGCCGCCCATCGGGATGGAGGCGCGGCGGGAAATGATGCCGCCGATCACGTCATAAGCGAGGTTACGGACCGCCTTGATATGCTCGCGCTTGAGGATAAGTTCCTGGCCCGACGGAGAGTCGACGACGTTGTCCGGCAGCACTTCGTCGGTATCCGGCTGGACGAGGTTGTCCATGATAGTCTCGACGGCATGGAACTGGTCGGCGTTCGCGAGGTCGATGGTGTCCTGCATCAGCACGCCCTCGACGTCGATGTCGCCGTTCGGAATGGTGCCGGCGGTCGAGGGGCTCGGGCAGGAGTTCAGGCCCGCGTTCGTGTCGGTGTCGAGGAAGTACTTGCAGAAGTCATTCCAGCGCTGCAGCTGGTCCTTGGCGGGGCTTGACGCGCCCGCCTGGCCCGGCGCGTTGCCGGCGCGCTGGTTGCCGGTGTAACGGAAACCGGCTTCGAGGGCATTCGACGTGCTCAGCGTCTGCGACTGCGCGTGAACCGAGGTCGCCGGAACGCATGAATGTTCGTTCGGCTGGATCTTCTTCTTCTCCTGCAACTCGTAATCCTGGAGCATGCGGGCGTTTTTGCTCAGGTTATGGCTGTCCATCGCGGTGCCCATCTGGCGCGCCTGGTCGACGACGCTCGCCGAAAGCTGGGCCGTCATGTCTTTCATCGCGGGCAGCATCTCGTTGTCGAACCAGTCGTTCACGTGTTGGACGAATTGCTGGCCGGCGATATCCCAGAAAGTCGTGTCGTTGGTCATCTGCAGGATGTCTTCCGTCTCGATGCAGGGATCGCCGCCGTTATAGCCGAAGCTGCCGGTGAGCGGCGCGGTGCCGCTGGTGCAGCCGTTGGTGGGCTCGGAATCTTCAGTGGGGCCAGCTTGGCCGACAGGCGGCGGCGCAGGCGCCGGAACAGGCGCAGGCGAGGCGGGCGGAGCCGGCGGTGTGGGCGGTGCCGGCGGCAGCGGCGGCGCCGGCGGAATCGGCGGGCCGGGCGGAATCGGAACAGGCGCGGGCGGCGGCGGCGCGGGCGGCAGGGGCCCGGGCGGCGGCGGCGGCGGAACAGGCGGATTGACCAGGATTGACGGCGGCGAGCCGGTCAGGCCCGTTGGCGTCACCGGAACATTCATCAGCCAGGTCTGGACAATCGGGGTGTACTGGGTCGGCGTGATGTTTTGGTTGGTGAACAGGATCGTGGCGATGGCAAGGTTGATGGCCGAGTTCGCGGCCGTATTGCCGCTCAGGGCGGAGTTCAACGTCGCGCAGGCCGTGGCTAATACGGGAGGCGGCCCGCCGCCGAGACCCTGCAAAATCGCGCTCAGGAAAGAAGATCCGGTCGGGCCTTGGTAGGGCTGGGTTGTCGGGCCCAATGGATTGTAGACAAGTGAGCTCAGTGTATTGACGGCAGCCGCGTCACCATTGCACAGCCCGTTCAGGATCGTCATCGTCGAAACGTTGCTCGAGCCCGCCTCTAAATAGCTGAACGTCGTCGAGAAGGTCGTCCTATAATTGCCCCAGGGATCGTACGGCGGCGTCGGGGCAAATGTTACTGTTCCAGGGAACCAAAAATACTCAAAACATCCGCTGGGAGGGCAAGTATCGATGACATAAGGATTGGAAGCGACATAGTTATCCCAGAATGTCGGGCCGATACTGCTTTGGATAACATTCAGCGCCACGGGATCGTTGGCAAGCGCGGCGGTAATTTCGTTTGCCGCGGCCTGGGCGCACGTCAGCGGGTCGGGAGCGACGCCGCAAGTTGGGTCGGTCGCCTGACCAAGAGTTTGGTCTATGGTCGCCATAATGGCTGCTATCGTGAACGCAGGGTTTGTCCCATCGTAAGGATAGGCGCCAGGAATGCCGAGATCGCCTGCCAGTGTCGCCTGCGCCCCAGCATTGCCCTGAACGGCAAGCAACAGAGTACTGAGGGTCGAGGCGGGCTGGGCGTGGGCTTGTTTCGGGCTGAAGAGGAAGCAGGCGACGACAATCGCGAGAGCGATCCTTACGAATCGCGCGGCGATACCGTCGATCATCCGTCCGGGTGTTTTCATTGTCCCCAAACCCTGCAGATGCTGCATGGAAACCCTCAGGCAACTTTATCTTCTAATTATATCATAGGGGAACGAAATTTGGGAATTATTTAAAATTTTACCTATCCAGTTTTGACAACTGGAATAATCTGTTAAGTGACTGAGGCAAGTGGCTAATTATGTCTTCTGCCGTCAGGCCGAGCCCATAATTCTGGGCGACGTCTCCGTGCAGCCAAGCCCCCGCGCAGGCGGCTCCGAACGGCGTCATTCCCTGCGCCATGAGTCCCATAATCATGCCCGCCAGCACATCCCCCGACCCGGCCGTGGCGAGGGTGGGCGGGGCATTCGTGTTTACGACCGCCGTGCCGTCGGGCGTGGCAATGACGGTATCCGGCCCTTTGAGCAAAACGACCGCATTCGCGGTCTTCGCCGCCTTGCGGGCGCGTTCCACCTTGTTGCCCTCGAGGGCGCCGAAGAGGCGCGCGAATTCGCCTTCATGCGGCGTCAGCACATGCCTGGCAGGCGACAGCCTGGCGAAGAAATCCTTCGGATTATCCTTGAACAGCGTAAAGATATCGGCGTCGAAGACGGCGGCTTTGTTGAACGACAGGATATCGTCGACCGCATCCTTCAGCGCCGCGTCTGCGCCCGCGCCAGGGCCCGCCACAACGGCGTTGCGCCGCTCGTCGCGCAGCAGGGTCTTGAAATCATCGCGCGACGTCCATTCATCGATCATGATGCTCGCGCGATAGGCGTGATAGGTGCCGAGGCTTTCGGGTCGGCTGGTGATGGAAACAAGGCCAGCGCCGATTTTCTGCGCGGCGGCGGCGGCAAGGCAGGCGGCGCCGGTGCGTTTTGCGCCGCCGTAGACGATGCCGTGCCCGCGCGCATATTTGTGCGCGTCGTGCCTGGGCAACGGGAAATCCTTGGCCCACAGGCCCGGATGGTTCTCGAACAGCGCAGGCTTCAGCTCGGCCACCGTCTTGTCGGGAATGTCGATGGGGGCGACTTCGACGCGTCCGCAGGCCGCGCGCCCGGGCAGCAGCACATGCGCGATCTTCTTGCGGCAGAAGGTGATGGTGACATCGGCCTGCAGCGTGCCGGGAAAAATATGGCCCGTCGTGGCGTCGAGGCCGGTCGGCACGTCGACCGCGACGACCGGAATCTTCTTGGCCCGGATTTTGTCGAACAACGTGATGATCTCGGGCTCGGGCGGCTTGCTGAGCCCCGTGGCGAAGATCGCGACCACGACAAGGCCTGTGTCTTTCAGCGACAGGTTGGAGTTGAGGTTTTCGACCTCGCCCTCCCATTGTTTGGCGGCCAGCGCCGCATCGCCCTTGAGTTCGGACTTCTTCACCAGACAGGCGACGCGCACGGCGCGGCCGGATTTGCGCAGCTGCGCCGCCGCGATAAATCCATCGCCGCCGTTGTTGCCGGGCCCGCAGAGCACGAGCACCGGAGCGGGCGTGAAGCGGTCTTCGATCGCCTTAGCGACGGAGGAACCGGCCTGTTCCATGAGGTGAATGCCCGGAACGCCGCCCGCAATCGCGGCGGCATCGGCTTTTCTCATTTCTTCGGCGGTGAGCACTTCGAACATGCGAAGGAGTATCGCAGACCGGCGTAGTGATTGAAAGCGCAGCGAAATCCGCCGGTTGACAGATTATGTATAATGATCTAGAACAGGGAGGATCCTCTACGGCAGGAGACGGATGTGAGCACAACAGCCCTAAACGAAAAACCCCCGGTCCGGGCTTTGAATGCGGTCAAGGCGGAGCCGCGTATCATCGATCCCGCGCGCACTTTCGAGGCGCTGGTGCAATGGATCGCCGAAAAATCCGCCGCCGAAAAAGCGCCCGGGCTCGTCATGGGCATCAGCGGCACGGATTCCATCCTGACCTACCTTGCCTGTGCGCGGGCATTCGAGCGCCTCGGCAAGCCGGCGCGGGTGCTGGGCATCCATTTCGCTGGCGGGCCGGAGAAATCTGGATGGGTCATTGATCAGGTCTTTCCCTGGCTAAAAGAACAGGCACCGGCCGCGGCATTGGAGATCGATGTCTCGGTGGACGGAGGTGATGACCAGATCCGCTGGGGACGCCTGTTCAGCCGCGCGGTGAAAGATACCGGAAAAGCGGCTTCCCTCGCCGCGAATTATTACTTCACCGTCGGCACGCGCAACGCGACGGAGGAGCATCTGGGCACCTACAGCCAGCTGTCATCGGCGGTGAGCATGATGCCGATTGTCGACTTGTTCAAAAGTGAGGTGCTCGACCTCTGCGCCTTCCTGGGCGTACCGGATGTCGCGATGCGCAAGAGCTGCGAAATCGACTGCGACTGTGGAAGATTTGAAGTCGCCGCAAATTATTTGCGCGAGGTCGATCTCGTCGTCATGCAGCGCAAGGGATTGCTGGCGCGCAGCTATGTCGAAAAACACATGCCCGCCGATGTCCGCGCGACCGTGCTGGAATATGTGATGGAAGAAGAATCCCGCAACGCCTTTCGCAAGCGCACGCCCTATAAGCCCGACAGCAGCCTGGCCGTCATCCGGGCATAGGCCAGCTGGTCAGGAGCGGCCGGTCTTGGGCTTGAGTTGGAGGGGCTTGCCGACCTTGATGCCCTCAGTCGGGGTGCCGGCCGGATGGTTGCGCGCATATTCCTGGTTGGCGGCTGCATCGGCATCCATGCCCCGCGCCCAGCGGTTGAAATCGATTTTGCCGGCCGCGACTTCCGTTCCCGCGGATGCATAGGCCTTCGTCTCAATAACCGTTTTATAAGCGTCGAAGAGGCTTTGCGCGCCGGAGCCATCGAGAAAGACGAAGCTGGCTGCGACAGGATTGCCGCCCTCGGACGCGTACTTGTCGATGCCCGACAGCATGGCTTTGGCCGATTGCTCATCCGTCAGCTCGCGCAGGATGCCGGTGCCCAGTGCGGGAAAAATGATTTTGCCGACGCCTTCATCGCCGCAGAGCTTCATGGCTTTGTAAGTGACGTCGCGAATGACATCGAAGGCGGTATCGTCGCCGGATTTGACCGAGATCGCATTGATCAGCCAGTCGCTGTTGCCGCCGCCCGCTCTCGTCGGCCAGATGGTGCCAAAGGGCAGGGGACCATTCTTGTCCATGTAATCAGCGAATTCCTCCATGCCGCGCATGGCGCCCGCGCGCGCCACCGCGCCGGCAACGCCGCCAAAGACGACTTCCGAGTCAAATTGCGGGATCAGGTAAGCGCCTGCTTTTTCGCGCACCATATTGCCGATGGAAATGCTGACCGGACAGTTGCCAATGGATGATTCAAATTTGGACATGTCGGGCTCCTCAAAATAGCTTCAGTACCGGGAAGAAATCGGCCTCCGGTATTGAATTCCAAGGATAATACCAACAATTATGTATAATGTCAAGGGCCTGACCCGGCGACATTCTCCGATCAACGCTGAATTATTTCTTGCTCGTGGACGCGTTCAGTTCGGCCGCGGCGCGGACCAGCGCTTTGAGCGCCTTTTCATTGATCTTCTCGCCTTCGCGGAAATCGATAGCGCGCCGGGTTTTGCCTTCGAGGCTGGAATTGAAAAGATGAGCCGGATCTTTAACGGAAGCCCCCTTGGCGAAGGTCATCTTCACGACGCTCTTGTAGGCTTCGCCGGTGCAGATAATCCCTTCGAACGACCAGACGGGAACTTCCCATTTCCATTCCTCGATAATGCCGGGATAGGCAGACATGACGATCTCACGAATCCTGGCGAGCGTCTCGCCGCGCCAGCCGCCGAGTTCCTTTATTCTCTCATCGATGTGCCGGGAAGGAGGCTTGTCTTTCGGGGAAGGAGCGCTCTTTTTCATCGCATTGCTAAATGAAAGTGGGGCGACCGATGGGGATTGAACCCACGACATCTTGGACCACAACCAAGCGCTCTACCACTGAGCTACGGCCGCCATAAGGTCAATTTTTGTACTTCAGCTCATTATAGCACGTCAAGTTTATATAATCCCGATCTCAAGGACTGTCATGCCAGCGAAAGCTGGCATCTCCGGATTTATAAATACAGAGATTCCGGCTTTCGCCGGAATGACATTCGGAGTGACACGACTATATCAGAAAACCTTGTGCCAATGCCTATTTTTTGTGCGGCTGCCTAAAAAGAAGGCAGGGCAGAGGGGTCGCATTCATAAAATATTAATGTATTTCAGCTATTTATATCCGTCTCCCGGCTGGCATGACTCTTGCGAACAAGAAGCGACTTAAATTCAGGGCGCTTGGAATGAAGAAGATTGAGGCCATCATTAAGCCGTTCAAGCTCGACGAGGTGAAGGAAGCCCTTCACGAGGTCGGCGTGCAGGGCATGACCGTGACGGAAGTGAGGGGCTTCGGGCGGCAGAAAGGCCATACCGAGCTTTATCGCGGCGCCGAATATGTCGTCGATTTCCTGCCCAAAGTGAAGATCGAATGCGTGGTGGAGAACGGCCAGGTCGACGATGTAATCGAGGCCATCACGCAGGCGGCCCGTACCGGCCGCATCGGAGATGGAAAAATTTTTGTAACGCCTGTGGAGAACGTGATCCGGGTCAGAACCGGAGAGCGGGGGAAAGAGGCAATATAGAACTATATGTGTCATTCTGAGGCCCGAAGGACCGAAGAATCTCCTTACTTAACCAAAGAGAGATCCTTCGCTTCGCTCAGGATGACAAGGGAATAATCGAACCAACGGCCACAAGGAGGAAATAATGGCTAAATCAACGGCAAAACTGAAAGCGGTCAAGGCGCCCGTGAAAACGGCGCGCGGCGGCCAGAGCTCGACGGAATTTTTCAAGCTCGTGAAAGAACACAACATCGAGTACGTCTCGTTTCGCTTCACCGACCTGCGCGGCAAGCTGCAGCATACGGCGCAGCATATCTCGACGGTTGACGAAGACCTGCTGTCGGACGGCATCATGTTCGACGGTTCCTCGATCGCGGGCTGGAAAGCGATCAATGAGTCCGACATGATCCTGCAGCCGGATCTTTCGACCGCAGTTCTCGACCCGTTCTCGGCACAGCCGACGCTCGATGTCTTCTGCGACGTTTTTGAACCCTCGACCGGCCAGCCCTACAGCCGCTGCCCGCGCTCGATCGCCCGTGCGGCGGAGAAGTACCTGAAGTCGACCGGCATCGCCGACACCGGCTTCTTCGGCCCCGAAGCCGAATTCTTCATCTTCGACGACGTGCGCATCGAGGTCTCGATGAACCGCGTGGCGTATGAAATCGACAGCATGGAAGGTCCCTACAATTCCGGCACCGAATACGAAGCCGGCAACATGGGCCATCGCCCCGGCATCAAGGGCGGTTATTTCCCCGTGCAGCCGGTCGACTCGTCCAACGACATCCGCGGCGAAATGACCTCCGTGCTGGCTGCCATGGGCGTTCCGGTCGAGAAGCACCACCACGAAGTGGCGCCAAGCCAGGTCGAACTGGGCATCAAGTTTTCGACGCTCGTCAACTCGGGTGACAACCTGCAGCTCTATAAATACGTCGTGCACAACGTGGCGCACTCCTACGGCAAGACCGCGACCTTCCTGCCCAAGCCCGTCTACGGCGATAACGGTTCGGGCATGCACGTGCACCAGTCCCTGTGGAAAGCGGGCAAGCCGCTCTTCGCGGGTTCGGGCTATGCCGACCTGTCGGATACCTGCCTCTACTACATCGGCGGCATCATCAAGCACGCGAAGGCGCTGAACGCCATCACCAACCCGACCACCAACAGCTACAAGCGTCTGGTGCCGGGTTATGAGGCGCCCGTGCTGCTGGCTTACTCCGCCCGCAACCGTTCGGCCTCCTGCCGCATTCCGTTCTCGGCTTCGCCCAAAGGCAAGCGCGTCGAAGTCCGCTTCCCGGATCCCGCCGCCAACTCGTATCTCGCTTTCGCGGCGATGCTAATGGCGGGCCTGGACGGCATCCAGAAGAAGATCCATCCCGGCGACGCAATGGACAAGAACCTCTACGACCTGCCGCCCGACGAGCTGTCGGAAATCCCGACTGTTTGCGGCAGCTTGCGCGAGGCTCTCGACAACCTGCGCGACGACCATGAGTTCCTGCTCAAGGGCGGTGTCTTCACGAAGGACTTCATCGAATCTTACCTGGAGCTGCGCTACGCAGAGGTGAAGGCGTTCGAAACGATGCCGCACCCGATCGAGTTCGCGATGTACTATTCGGTCTAAACCTTTCGCCATAGACCAAAAAGAAACCGCCCCCGTATCTCCTTCGGGGGCGGTTTTCTTTTTGCGAAAAAGCAGGGTATGCGCGGACAAGATTTCGCCGCCATTCGTCCCGACTGCCACCCCGGCGAAGGCCGGGGTCCATGGACTGCCGCCTTTCCACAAAACCGGCATCATCCCGTTACGCTGAGGGGGGCAAGTCCGTGGATCCCGGCTTTCGCCGGGATGACCGGCATGAATTGGGCCGGTCACTTAAACGACTTCACGACTTCCTGAAACGACTGGACGTTGCGCGCCCAGGTCGGGAGTTCCATGTTTTCCTTGGGCGTGAAGAGGAAGGCGAAGATGTACCATTCCTTGTCGCCCAGGACCACAAGATGGATTTCCTGCGTGGTCGGGATCTTGGCGGCCTTGCTGATGACGTCGTAAACCTCATAGCGGTTGAACAGGAAGCGCGCGTAAGCGTCCGACTTGCCGGTCGACAGCATTTTCTTGAACTCGATGCTCATCGTGTCCGTGAAATACTTGCGCATCGCGTCGATTTCCTGCTGCAGGTCCGTGCCGCGTTGGCGCCGCACCGCGAGCAGGCGGATATAGCCCTGGGTGATCGCGTATTTTCCCTCAGTCCCCGGCTTGATGTTCCGCAGTTCCAGGATCAGGCGGTTCATGTCGCGGAAGTCGGGGTTCGACACCGACCAGGACGCGGGATAGTTGAACTTGATCGCATCGACGAGGGTGTAGGTCTTCTGTTCCTCGACCGGGTCGTCCTTGGGATAGAGCAGCTTGAAGCTGTCGACGGACTTCTTCTGGAGATAGCCGAGGTACGATTTGAGGTTGAGCGGCACCTCCATGCGCGCGGTTACCGCAAAGGAGCCGGAAATGCGCGCCGCGATATAGCAGAATTTCGACGAGCCCTCGGACGAGGTGATGTAGGCGCCCGTCGCGCTGCGGTTGTTGATTTCCGTCACGTCGCCCTGGGGCAGCGTGCCGCTGGAGAGCAGGTAGTTTTTCAGCCAGTTGCGCGCCGACATCTCATAGTCGATCTTCAGCACTTCGACGGTCGCGGTGGCCCATTGGGTGCCGATCATCGGGCTGCGGAACTGCGCCACAGGGCCCGTGATCTTCGCGTTGACGCCCTGCGCGTCGTTGCCGCCGACCGCCGCGACGACGTCTTCGGGCGTCCAGTCCGCCGGCAGGTACATTTCGAATTCCAGGTCGGCCTTGTTGTACGGCATCATGCTGTAGGCCTTCGTCTTCTTGGTGAAGGTCGCATCGTCATGGATGTCGTATTGAGGCGCCTGCGCTTCCTGTTTCTTTTCGCCGCCGCCGAAACCCCAGAAAGCGGGGAGCGCCTGGCTGGCGGGCGCCTGGAGCGCGCTGAGATGAGACGCGAGAGCGAGGCCGGCCGCGCCCGCGATGAATACCGCGGCGAGGGCCGGTACGATCAATCTGCGGAGGACGGATTTCATGCGATTTTCCTTTACTTCAGCGGGTCGCGCCGGACGGGGATCGGCTTGCGGTCTTCATCGATGGCGACGTAGGTGAATTTTCCTTCGGTGACTTTGCGCGCGTCGTCTTCGCCCAGGCGTGAGCGCGCCCAGGTTTCGACGAGGATGGTGACAGACGTGTTGCCGACGCGCTCGATCTTCGCGTAGCAGCTCACTTCGTCGCCGACATGGACGGGGGCCTTGAAGCTCATGGCTTCGATGCCGACCGTGGCGATGCGGCTGCGCGCCGTCTGCGTGGCGACGACGGAGCCGGCCAGGTCCATCTGCGACAGGAGCCAGCCGCCGAAAATGTCTCCATTGGCGTTGGCGTCGGCCGGCATCGCAATCGTGCGCAAGGCCGGGCAGGTATCATAGTCCGGCGTGGTGCGGGACATGCTACTCCTTCAAAACTCTGGTAAAACTCTGGATTTTACCCCCGTAGATAATATATAACGCCCGCACACGTTCTGTCCAAGGTTGCGTTAAGCGCCTGAAATGCGTAGATTACGTGATTATGAGGAACGATTTTGACGAAAAAGACACCCATGGCCAGCAGCACTAAAAAGAAAGAATATTCTGCGGAAGACATCGAGGTCCTCGAAGGCCTTGAACCTGTCCGCAAGCGCCCCGGCATGTATATCGGGGGCACGGACGAGCGCGCCATGCATCACCTCGTCAGCGAAATTCTGGATAATGCCATGGACGAGGCAGTGGCCGGTCACGCCACGCGCATCGAGATCAACCTGAAGTCCGGCAACGAAGTCACGATTAAGGATAATGGCCGCGGCATTCCGATCGGCGTCATGCCGAAGTACGGAAAGTCCGCGCTCGAAGTTATTTTCACCGTCCTGCATTCCGGCGGCAAGTTCAGCGGCAAGGCCTATGAGACGTCGGGCGGTCTGCACGGCGTCGGCTCGTCGGTCGTAAACGCGCTGTCGAGCGAGCTCATCGTCCAGGTCGCCCAGAAAAACGAGCTGCATCAAATGACTTTCAGCAAGGGACACGCGACGTCCAAGCTGAAGAAACTGGGCTCGACCAAGGAGCGGGGGACGACGGTCACTTTCGTACCCGACCTCGAGATTTTCGGCGAGAAGGCGCAGTTCAGCCCGCTGACCGTTTACAAGCTGGCGCGGTCCAAGGCCTATCTCTATCGCGGCGTCGAAATCGCCTGGACCTGCGATCCAAGCCTCCTGAAAGACGGAGGCGGCGTCCCGGTCGAGGAAATTATCAAATTCCCGAACGGGATACTAGATTATCTTTACTCGCTGGTTGAAGGAAAAACCTCGCTGACGCCCAAGCCCTTTTACGGCGCGCTGGAATTTCCCGACGGCGAGGGGCGCTGCGAATTCGCCATCGCCTGGACGGAAGAGGAAGAACACGGCTTCTTAAGCTCTTATTGCAATACGGTCCCAACGCCTGAAGGCGGCACGCATGTACAGGGCCTGCGCTCGGCCCTGTCCAAGGGCCTCAAGAGCTATGCCGATCTTATCAATAACAAGAAGGCGGGCATCCTGACGCCGGACGATATCTTCGGTTCGGCCACGGTGCTGCTGTCGATCTTTATCCGCGATCCGCAGTTCCAGGGCCAGACCAAGGAAAAACTGACCTCGCCGCAGGCCACGCGCCTGATCGAAGGGGCAGTGAAGGACAACTTCGAGCACTGGCTGACCGGCGACAATGCGGCCAGCAAATACCTGCTCGATTACCTGATCGAGATCGCCGAAGAACGCCGCCGCGCGAAAGACCAGCAGGAAATGTCGCGCAAATCGGCGACGCGCAAGTTGCGCCTGCCTGGCAAGCTCGCGGATTGCTCGAAGAAATCTTCCGAGGGCACTGAAATCTTTATCGTCGAAGGTGACTCGGCTGGCGGCTCCGCCAAGCAGGCGCGTAGCCGCGAGACCCAGGCGATCCTGCCCCTGCGCGGCAAGGTTCTCAATGTCGCCAGCGCGACGTCCGACAAGATCCGCGGCAACCAGGAAATCGCCGACCTGATCCAGGCGCTGGGCTGCGGGACGGGGAAGGATTTCAGTATTGACCGGTTGCGTTATGAGCGCGTCATTATCATGACCGACGCCGACGTCGATGGGGCGCACATCGCCTCGCTGCTGATTACGCTGTTTTACCAGGAGATGCGCCCACTGATCGAGCATGGCGCCCTCTATCTTGCGCTGCCGCCGCTCTATCGCCTGACGGCGGGCGGTGAATCGCATTACGCCCGCGACGATGCACATAAGGAAGAGTTGATGAAGACCGTCTTCAAAGCGAAGAAGAAGGTCGATATCAGCCGCTTCAAGGGTTTGGGCGAAATGCCTGCGGCCCAGCTTAAAGAGACGACCATGGACATGTCCAAGCGCAGCCTGCTGCGTGTGGTCCTGCCGGCCGCCGAACGCAGCGACGATGCCTTCAAGAAAGCCGAAGGCGGCACAGCGCAGCTGATCGAGCGCCTGATGGGTAAAAATCCCGAAGCCCGCTTCGAGTTTATCCAGGCCAATGCCAAATTCGCACAGGATATTGATATCTAAAGCGAATTCATCTCACCACCCTGTCCTCTCCGGGAAAGAAATTGACACATTATGTCAATGGAGATATCATGTAACTAATGATATTGCTCCGCGGTATCAGGGGACATTCGCTACTTCAGCGGCGGCGGAGCAAGGAATAGCTTGGCTATAACGATCTAGGGTGTGTCATGGGTTATCTTGCAAACCAGTTCAAGAAGGCGACTCTCACTGCGGTTTTGGCCACGAGTCTCGTAGCGCCAGCCGCCTATGCGCAAACCGGGGGCCAGGCAGGACCGCCGCCGGCACCTGATAATGGCGTACCCACCCAGACGGTCCAAGGCCAGCCCGGAACCCGCGGCCCCACAGTGCCCATCAAAGCATGGGAAAACGATCCCAATTACGTCCGCATCATGACCGCCTATGACAGGGGCCTGGCCGCGCGCGAAAGAGCATACCAGGCGAACAACCGCGGCAACCATCAGATCCAGGATGGTAACTTTGCGATCCAGGAAGCCAATATCGAGCAAAACCGCATCAATTACATGCGCTCGCCCCAAGGGATGGCGCAGTATGGCGCCGCCCAGACAACCGCCAACGCCCAGCATCATGCGGCGGCGGTCCAGCTCGATGCCCAGCTGAACCAGCAGATGGTCAACGAGAACATGCAGCGCACCCAGTTCGTGCTGAACCTCGATAACCAGTTCCGCAACCTGCCTCAGTACAGGGCGGGCGGCGTCGGAAATTACCAGGGACCGCCCCCTTGGTCGACGGATCCGGCCTATCTCCAGCAGTTGCAAAACCTCGACCAGCAGCAGGTCGGGCAAAAGCAGATTGACGACGCCAACACGTCGGCGCAGCTTGAAATCCTGGGCGCCAACCACGCGGCGACTTCCGCTAACGTGAACGCGCAGGCGCCGAACGTTTTTCGCCAGGGCATTGCCGGAATGGCCCGGATCAGCGCGCAGGACCAGATCGTCGACGCCCAGTACAATATGCAGCGGGTCGCGATCGAGTCAGGCCATGAGCAGCGGGACGCGCAGCGCGATATGCAACGCGCCCAGTTCCAGTTCAGTCTCGACCAGCGCTTCGGCTCGATGCCGCAGTACAAGAGCTTCGTGACGCCCCCGGTGACCATGCCGGCGGGACGGCCCAAGGCGCCGGGCTCATAAAGTCTTTTCCGCAAAGAATAAGAAAAAGCCCTCCCCGGAGGGCTTTTTTTATCGCAAAATCAGTTAATTCCACCCTGTTGAAACCAAATCCGCTTATCCTGCGAATAAGGAAGGTGAAAGGGGTACCGTTCAATGAACCGAAGACAATTCATGGAGCGCGCGTTTCTGACCGCCCTGGGCGTTGGGCTTATCGGCCTTCATCCCGCCCTGGCGCATGCCGACGATATAAAGGAGATCACGATGAGCGATGCAGAATGGAAAGACAAGCTTTCGCCGCAAGCCTATGATGTGCTGCGCTGCGAAGGCACCGAGCGGGCATTTACGAGCCCGCTGCTCGACGAACACCGCAAGGGAAGCTTCGTTTGCGCGGGTTGCGGCCTGACGCTGTTCGATTCCGACACGAAATTCGACAGCGGGACGGGCTGGCCAAGCTTTTTCCAGGCCATTCCCGGACATGTCAAGACGAAGACGGATACGAAACTGTTCGTGCCGCGTACGGAATACCACTGCGCCCAATGCGGCGGCCACCAGGGCCACGTCTTCAACGACGGCCCGCAACCCACCGGGCTGCGCTATTGCAACAACGGCGTGTCGCTGGCGTTCAAGCCGTCCGACGACAAGAAGGAGTAACGGCCATGAAAAAACTGGCGATCGCCCTGCTGGCGCTGTGCCTGTGGGTTGGACCCGCGCATTCCGCAGATAATTACAAAACCGCCGTGTTCGCGGGTGGCTGCTTCTGGTCGATGGAATCTGCTTTCGACGACGTCAAGGGCGTTGTGGCGACCAAGGCCGGCTTCTCCGGCGGGACGGTAAAGGATCCGTCCTACGAGCAGGTGTCGATGGGCAATACCGGCCACCGCGAGGCGGTACAGGTGACCTACGATCCGTCCGTCATCAGCTATGCTGGCCTGCTGGATGTTTACTGGCACTCGATCGACCCGACCGACGACCGCGGACAGTTCTGCGACAAGGGCAGCGAATACCGTTCTGCCGTTTTCTATGGTTCCGACGAGGAAAAGAAGCTGGTCGAAAGTTCGAAAGAAAAAGTCGCGAAAGAGCTCGGCAAGCCCGTGGCGACCGATGTCATTTCCGCGATGCCCTTCTATCCGGCCGAGGATTATCACCAGCAGTATCACAAGAAGAATCCCGTTGCTTACGGCATGTATCGCCGCGGTTGCGGACGCGACAATTCCTTGCGCGATATCTGGGGCGACAAGGCCAATACGATGGCGGGATTTTAGGAATTAAATTTGAATGTTCTGCCGGCATGGGGACGGCGGATTTCGGCAGGAGCCTCGAAACCGGTAATGATGCCGGAGGGGCTCACAGTGAAGCCGCCTTCGGTCAGACGTTCGGTCACCTTGTCGGCGCCGACCTTCAGCGGCGCGGCGATGTCGTGGACGGAGAGCATCATCATCTGCGCGG
The DNA here is from genome assembly GCA_025934695.1 of Alphaproteobacteria bacterium. Taxonomy (GTDB): domain Bacteria; phylum Pseudomonadota; class Alphaproteobacteria; order Micavibrionales; family UBA2020; genus JAPWJZ01. The sequence continues at coordinate 346,526 of JAICWS010000001.1, read as the reverse complement.
GCTTGAGGCCAAAAGTTTCCTGCAGCTCTTTCGATAATTCCCCGTTCGGTCTGAAACCGCAGAAGAACACGACGTCGAGCGCCGCCGCCGCATAGGCCGTCAGCACCATTTTCGCGCGCGGTGCGGTCTTCGCCCGTTTCATTTCGGCCTCGAACTTCATCGGCATGCCGGGCAGGTGCTTGGTCATGCGGAAGTAGAGAAACCAGTTCCGCATATCGTCGTCTTGTTTCGGCGGATCGTCGAACATTCTCAGGCCGCTCCCGTAATGATGTCGGTGAATTTATTCGTGATGGGATAGCGCCGGTCGCGGCCGAAGGCCTTGCGGCTGATCTTGACGCCGGGGCAGGCCTGCCGGCGCTTGTATTCCGCGCGGTCCAGCAGCTTCCAGACCTTGTTGACCGTCTCCGGCGCATGGCCTTTTTCCACGATTTGATCGAAGTTCATTTCCTTTTCGACCAGGCACTGCAGGATATCGTCGAGCACGGGGTAGGGCGGCAGGCTGTCCTCGTCCTTCTGGCCGAGACGCAGCTCGGCGGAGGGCGGCTTGGTGATGATGCGCTCGGGGATGACGCGGCCCGACGGGCCTTTGGCGTTATGCGGGTGCGACTGGTTGCGCCATTTGCTGAGCTCGAAGATCGTCGTCTTGTAGACGTCCTTCAGGACGTTGAAGCCGCCGCACATGTCGCCGTAGAGCGTCGCATAGCCAACGGATATCTCCGACTTGTTGCCGGTGGATAGGACCATGTAGCCCGTCGCGTTCGACATCGCCATCAGCAGCATGCCGCGCGTGCGGGCTTGGATGTTCTCGGCGGTGATGCCGGTATTCTGGTTGGAGGCTTCCTTGAGCATCATATCGAAAGCTTTCATCGACGGCTCGATGGAAATGGAGCCATGGGAGATGCCCAGCAGCCTCGCGCATTCGGCCGCGTCATCGATGCTTTCTTTCGACGTATAGGGCGACGGCATCATGAAACAGCGCACGCAGTTGGCGCCCAACGCGTCCACGGCAATCGCCGCCGACAGTGCGCTGTCGATGCCGCCCGACATGCCGAGCAGCACACCCGGGAAGCCGTTCTTGTCGACATAATCGCGCAGGCCCAGCATCAGTGTCTGGTAAATAGACTCATTGCCCGTATACAGGTCATGCGGCGCTTCGCAGGATTTGCAGTTCCAGATACGGTCGACGCCCTGTTCCCAGATGCTTGTCGTGACGTATTCGGCATGGCCCGGCAGTTGCGTCAGCAGCTTGCCTTTCTGGTCCATGATGAAGGAGGCGCCGTCGAAAACCAGCTCGTCCTGCCCGCCGACCTGGTTGACGTAGAACAGCGGCAGGCCGGTTTCCGCCACGCGCTTTTTGGCGTGTTCGAGGCGGACATGAGCTTTGTCCACCTCATAGGGGCTGCCATTGGGGACGAGGAGGATTTCCGCCTCTTCCTTGCGCAACTGCGCTGTCACCTTGGGAAACCACATGTCCTCGCAGGTGAGAATGCCCAGCTTCGCGCCCTTGAACTCGACAGGATGCGGCAGGTCGCCGGCAGCGAAGACGCGCACCTCGTCGAAGACGCCGTAATTGGGCAGGTGGTGCTTATATCTTTTTGCGACGACCTTTCCATCATGGACGAGCAGCGCGGCATTGAAAATTTTTCCCTGGTCGCGCCAGGGGGCGGAGACAAGAATGCCCGCGCCGGTCCCGTCGATCTGCTGCGCCAGTTTCTCAACGCCTTTCATGACGCGGTCGATGAAGAAAGGCTTCAGGACGAGATCGTCGGTGGGATAGCCCGCTACGATCTGCTCGCTGTAAACGATGATGTCGGAGGTGGCCTTGTGTTTCTTATAAACGTCGAGAATTTTAGCGATGTTCCCCGCGATATCTCCCACCGTCGGGTTCAGCTGCGCCGCCGTAATGGTGAGATGCCGGGACATGTCTATCCGCCTTTTTCAGGCAGGTCGACGTCATCGGCCTGGTCGCGCCGGCGCACGTAATGGGCGCGCAGCTCATCGGCAATGAGGAACGCGAGTTCCAGGGCCTGAGAGGCATTGAGACGCGGATCGCAGTGCGTATGATAACGCTCGGACAGCTTGTCGTCGGTGATCTTATAAGCGCCGCCGACGCATTCCGTCACGTCCTGGCCCGTCAGCTCCAGGTGCACGCCGCCGGGATAACTGCCCTCGGCATAATGGATCTCGAAGAACCGGCGCACTTCCGAGAGGATGTTTTCGAACTCGCGGGTCTTGTATCCGGCGGTCGAGGTGCGCGTGTTGCCGTGCATGGGATCGCAGCACCAGGTGACGATGCGGCCTTGCTTTTTCACGGCGCGGATCAGCGGCGGCAGGAATTTCTCGACCTTGTCGTGGCCCATGCGGCCGATCAGCGTGAGGCGTCCCGGCTCATTCTCCGGGTTCAGGATGTCGATAAGCCGCATCATGTCGTCGATGGGCAGGCTCGGGCCACACTTGAACGCGATGGGGTTTTTCACGCCGCGCAGGAATTCGACATGTGCCCCGTCGGGCTGGCGCGTGCGGTCGCCGATCCATAGCATATGCGCGGAAACGTCGTAAGGCTCGCCCGTCGTAGAATCGGTGCGGGTGAGGGCCTGCTCGTAGGGCAGCAGCAAGGCTTCATGCGAGGTGAAGAAATCGACTTCGCGGATCTGGTGCGATGTCTCGCCGGTAATGCCCGCCGCCGCCATGAAGGCGAGCGCCTGGTCGAGACGGTCGGCCAGGTCCTGATAACGCCCGGAGAGCGGATGGCCCTTGACGAAGTCGAGCGTCCATTTGTTGACGCGGTGCAGGTCGGCGTAGCCGCCATGCGCGAAAGCGCGGACGAGGTTCAGCGTCGCCGCCGACTGGTTATAGGCCTGGACGATGCGCTGCGGGTTCGGGCGGCGCGACTCTTTCGTGAAGTCGGGGCCGTTGATGATGTCGCCTTTATAGCTCGGCAGCGTCACGCCATTGCGCGTTTCCGCAGCGTCGCTGCGCGGCTTGGCGAACTGGCCCGCGATACGGCCGACTTTGACGACCGGCATGCCGGCGGCGAAGGTCATGACCACCGCCATCTGCAGGATCACGCGGAAGGTGTCGCGGATATTGCGCGGATGGAATTCCGCGAAGCTTTCGGCGCAATCGCCGCCCTGCAAAAGGATGGCCTGGCCTTCCGCCACTTTCGCCAGCGATTTCTTCAGCCGCCGCGCCTCGCCCGCGAAGACGAGGGGCGGGTAATTGCGCAACGTGTCTTCGACCGCCTGCAATTCCTTCGGGTCGTCGTACTCGGGCATTTGTTTCGCCGGTTTCGACTTCCAACTGTCGGGAGTCCAGGGTGCGGGCTTGGTTTTTTTGGCGGCTTTAGCGGGCAAGGCGGTCTCCTCTAATACACCTCTCCTTTGGGAGAGGGAGGGGCCCACGCCGCAGGCGTGGGAGGGTGAGGGTACTTTGTGCAACAATAGCACTGGCTGAACGGAGTACCCTCATCTTCCCATCGCACGCATGCTTCGCATGCGCATATAAAGCGATGGGCCCCTTCTTCTCCCAGAGGGAGAAGAGAGACTATATCGCCTTTTCCGGAGTCTTTTCAAGCGCGGCTTTGAGTGTGTTTTCAATGCCTTGCAGCTTCTTCTGGTGCACGATTTTGAGGCCGAAGGCGTCCTTGACGTAGAAGACGTCGACCGCACGGCTGCCGAAGGTGGTGATCTTGGCGGCCGAGATCTGCAGGCCCGCGTGGGTCAGCGCGGAAGTGACGTCGAAGAGGAAGCCGGGCCGGTCGCGGCCGTTGACCTCGATGACCGTGTTGGAAACGCTCGCGTCATTGTCGATGATGACACGCGGCTGCACCGTGAAGTGCTGGCCTTTCTTGGGCAGATTTTTTTGTCTCTCTGAAATCTCCGCCGCGAGGTCGATACTGCCGGCCAGCGCCTTGTTCAGCGTCCGTTGCAGATACGCGGTGTTCTCGTAAACATGACCGTTGAGGTCCTGGATCTGGAACACGTCGAGCGCCATGCCGTTCGTGAGCGTGAAAATCCGCGCATCGACGATGGAGGCGCCCGAAGCCGACATCGCGCCCGACAGGGTCGCGAATAAGCCTTTGCGGTCTGAGGTGAAGACGAAGACCTCTGTGAAATCCTGCGCCGGGTTGGGCGAGATGCGGATGACCGTCGTGTCTTTCTTGCCGACGCTCTTATGCAGCGCGCGGACGAACCCTGCGATCGCCTCGCTCGGGAAGCTCAGCCAGAAATATTTCGGCGCATAGTCGCCGAGGTATTGCAGCGCTTTTGTCTCTTCGCCGACAAGGCGGCGGACTTTTTTCTGCAGGATGATGAACTGGTCGCTGTCCTCCCGGTCCTTGGGCGTGCCCGCCATATGCTCCATCGATTTATAGTAAAGTTCCGACAGTAATCCGGCTTTCCAGTTGTTCCAGCGGTCGGGGCCGACCGCCATGATGTCCGATGCCGTCAGAATGGTCAGCAGTTTCAAACGCTCCGGTGATTGCACGAGCGTCACGAAGTCTTCAATGGTCTTCGGGTCGTTGAGGTCGCGCTTGAAAGCGGTCATCGTCATGAGCAGGTGATGCTCGACCAGCCAGGCGGCGGTTTCGGTTTCTTCGCCGGACAGCCCCAGTTGCGGGCAGAGCCTGCGCGCGATTTCCGCGCCCTTGGTGGAATGCGCGCCGCCGGTGCCTTTCGCGATATCATGCAGGAACATGCCCACATACAGCGCGCGGCGCGATTGTATTTTGCGGAACAGGTCGGTCGCGAGCGGCGCGGTCTCGGCCAGTTCCCCGTTCTCGATCTTGTGCATCATGCCGACGGCATAGAGCGTATGCTCGTCCGCCGTGAAGACATGGTACATGTCGTACTGCATATGCGCGAAGATATTGCTGAAATCGGGGACGAGGGCGGTCAGCACGCCCGCCTCGTTCATGCGGCGCAGCGTCGATTCCGCGCGCTTGCCGTCGAGCAGGATGCTCAGAAAAATCCAGTGCGCCGTCGGATCATCCTGCAGCGCGGGCGCGACCGCCTTGAGGCAGTCGCGCATGTTGCGCAGCGCGTCAGGATGGATGTCGTGGCCTGAGGTCTGGCTGGCGCGGAAGATGCGGATGATTTCCGACGGGTTCTTGCGAAAGTAAGCGCGGTCGGGAACGTTGATGCGGTTATGCGTGACGGGGAAACTGTCGATGAAATCCTCGAGCGCGATCTTTTTCGTCCCCGTCGTGGCGCCGCCGCTTAAAGAGCGCGCTTCGAGGTCCGCGCAAATAACCCGCGTCAGATGGCCGGTTTCCTTTGCCATGAGGAAGTAATCCTTCATGAACCTTTCGGCGCGCAGGTTCGGCTGCGGTTGCTTATAACCCATGCGCAGCGCGATTTCGGGCTGGACTTCGAAGGACAGCCTATCGACGGCGCGATCCATCAGCAGGTGCAAATGGCAGCGCACGGTCCAGAAGAAACGGTGGGCTTGCGTCAGCGTGTCCGCTTCCGGTTTCGTCAGGATGCCTTTGCCGACGAGGCCGTCGGGCGTCGTGACGCCGTAAAGGAACGTCGCCAGCCACATCAGCGTCTGGATGTCCCGCAAACCGCCCTTGCTTTCTTTCACATTGGGCTGGAGCTGGTAGCGGCTGTCCCCGAGCTTGCGGTGGCGGGCGTCCTGTTCGGTCAGCTTGGCAGCGATGAACGAACCGGGCGGAGAAGCTTCGCGGAAGGCGGCGAAACCTTTGTCGAGATGCTTCAGGATCGCCTTGGGCCCCCAGATGTAGCGGCGTTCCAGGAGGCCAGTCAGGAAATGCAGGTCCGCCTGCATGGCGGCCTCGCATTCCTTCAGGGTGCGGACGGAGTAGGCGAGCTTCACGCCCGCATTCCAGAATGCGGCATTCAATTCCTCGATGAATTTCTGCCCGGATGGGCCAAGCTCGCCATCGGCCAGGAACAGGATGTCGACATCGGAAAAGGGCGCAAGTTCGCCGCGCCCATAACCGCCAAGCGCCACGATGCAGGGAAAGCCCGCACCGCGATGATGCTTCTTCAGCTCTTCCGCCAACACCTCTGCCGTCTGCGCCAGCGTCTCATCGACTAATCCAGAGTATTCTTTATGAAAATCGAAGGAAGCTGAGGACTCGCACAGCTGTTTCGATAACTGTTCTTTCTTTACTTTAAAAAAATCAAATATACCACTGATAAACTTTGATATTTCAGTCCGTTTTTCGGACGAAGTTTTTGCGGCGGAAGATTTTGGAGCAGGGGTCATGATGGCCGCGAAAGGATTTCCTTAAACCGCATTTTGTGGTGCGCTTTGCTGATAAAGATGATATTCAATATTCAATTAACAAAAAACAAAAATCAGCCAGTCGCAGGGTCGTGAAGGAGCGGAGATGTACATTTTTTATGACACCGAGACTTCCGGGCTGGATAAAAATTTCAGCCAGATCCTGCAAATCGCGCTCGTCTTCACCGACGACAACCTGAATATCCTCTCGAGCAAGAAGGTCGACTGCCGCCGTTCTCCCTGGGTGGTGCCGTCCCCGGGCGCGCTGCTGACGACCGGCTTCACGCCCGACGACCTCAAGAACAGCAAGAATTCCAATTTCGAGATGATGCAGGAGATCGACCAGTGGGTGCGCTCGCAGTATTGGCCGGTGATCTTCGGCGGCTATAATTCGCTGGGTTATGATGAAGAAGTCATGGCGCAGAATTTCCACATGAACCTGCTGGAGCCCGGCGTCACCGAGGCGCGCAACCCCTCGACCGGCCAGCCCAACGGCCGCATGGATATCATGATCGCGGTCGAAGCGGTCATGGCCTATAGCCCCGGCGCGCTTAAGCTCAACATCAAGAGCGAGAAAGGCAATCCGAGCCTGAAGCTGATCAACGTCGCTTCGCAGAACGGCGTCAGCCTCGGCCACGACGACGCGCATGATGCGCTGAATGACATCAAGGCAACGGTCGGCGTCGCCAAGGTGCTCAAGACCGTGGCCCCCCAAGTCTGGGAACAGATGATCGAGCTCTCGACCACCGATGGCGTCGACGACTTCCTGAAAAAGAACAAGGTTTTCACCCACACCGTTTATTCCTTCGGCAAGCTCAAGAGCATCGTCGGCACGCAAGTGACGCGCCGCGACGGCGACCCGCGCACCGAGATCCTGTTCGACCTCAGCATTGACCCCACGCCGTATTTGTCGATGAGCGCCGAACAGCTCAAGCGGGTCATCCTCGACCAGGACAAGAAGCCGCCGAAAAATCCGCCGGCCAACTGGGCGCCTCCGCCGCGGCCGTTCTATTTCCCGCGACGCGACGCGCAGCCGATCCTGATGCCGCTCGAGCATTCCGACGCCGTCATTCCCGCCGGCTTCGACGACAAGCTGGCCGAGACCCGCGCGGACGCCATCAAGGCGAGCGCGCAATTCCAGAAGAACCTGGCCGAAGCCGCAAAGCTGGCGCGCGATATCAAAACGAAGCCGCCGAAGCCGCATACCAAGCAGCCCGAGGAGTTCATCGACAGCGAGGTGAGCGCGCCCGTTAAAGCGAAGCTCGACCAGTGGATGAAGGAATTCCGCGAAACGACCTCGTGGCGCGATGCGGCGGCGCTCGTCACCGATTTCTACAAGCGCTTCGAGAAAGAGCTGGAAGCTGAGCCCGACATCCGCCGCTATGTGAAGTTTGCCGGGCGCATCGTTTACGAACACGCGCCGGAAGAACTGTCCGAAGAAAAGCAGCGCGCGATGAAGTCGTTCATCGCCGCGCATATCCTGACGCCCGACACCGATGTGCCCTGGATGACCATCGCCAGGGCGCGCAAGGAGCTGGAGGAGATCGAGCAGGAACGCGCGGAGAAAAAGTCGCGGTGGGAGGATGTGACGGACAGCCAGGTCAGATCGCTCAAGCTCTATTACACGGCGCTCGAAAAAGAATACCAGCCGTTCTTCAAATCCGCCGCCAACGACAACAGGAGCGCGCCGCGCGTGGCCGATCCGTCGCCTGCGCCGCCGGCGACGAACGATCCTGCGCCTCCGGATCCGAAGAAAACCGTCAACGACGGGCCGAAGCCCTAAAAGGTCTGATATGGCGCCGCGCCGCGAAAAGGAACCCTTCATCCATCGGGGTGATAAAATCCTCATCACGGGCGGCAGCGTCGGCGGGTCCTGGGCTGTCACGGAATCCCGCTGGGCGAAACGCGAGGATGCCCGGGACGAGCGCATCGAGCTTATCCTCTCCCGTGGCAGCATGCATTTCAAAACGATTTTCAATGCCGAGACGATGCGCCATCAGTCAAATCAGCCGCCCGACCGTCTGTCGCGCGACATCAACGTGCGCAAGCCGCTGCAGTTCAGGAGGAAGTAAGTCTCCATGCGCGCGAAGGACATTCCCGAGTTCATCTTCCGTGGCGCCATCGTCGACGTTGACGGTCGCGAGGAGACGGTGAAGGAATTCTCCCTCCAGACCCCGCTGATCAACGGCAGGCCGGCGCGAAGCGGGCAATGCCTTTATCTTGAATTCAAAAGCGGCGCCAAAATGGAATATGACGCAAGGCACGTCCGCGAAATCCCCGGCATGGTGCCGGAATTCCTGCGCGAAGGCGCGCATATCTTTTGCAAGGATCCGCCGTCGAAGAACAAGAACGAGGATCGCTTCCGCAAGGCCGGGAACGGCGAATGGGAAATTGTGCGCGTCGTTCCCGACAAAGACGAAGACGATGGGCAGCAGCGCCTGCGCCTGTTGTTGAAGCGCCCCTGGGTGTCCGGCTCCTGGGTCGTGTCCCGGCATTTCAACTCGCGCACGATGACGCCCATTCCGAGCGGGCAGGGAACGTCTGCGCCCGAGACGCCGGTCTATGAGCTGCAGAACGACATCCGGGTGAATAAACCTATCGTGCTTCGTCCGCGGGGCTGAATAGCGGTTTTTTTGAACGCCGAGTCGGCTATCTTCGATGCGCGGGAAAGCAGCAATTCGTCATCAAGTAACCAGCTGATTATATTGATTATTAATGCAGCGTTAACGGACCATTAACCAAAATCGGATAGAATTTTACATAACAAGTAAGAAATTCTTAATTTAGGTTAGAGGTTGGTAACATGTCGGGTCATGGACATCATCACCACAAACACCACGGGTTTTCGCACTTCATTCACCATCTGCTTCACCATCATCACCACAACAACTCCACGGCATCCGCAACGACCGCCACGCCCGCGGCACATGCGGTCGACGAGACGCAGCTGCACAATGAAGGCTTCAATGCGCGCACCATCAATCTTCTCAAACGCGTTGACGGCCGGCTGGAACGGCTGGTCGAGGAAACGGGTCGGGTTTTGAGACAGGAAGGCGTTCGTGTCGAGCTGCAGGTCACGCAGGGTTTGCGCACCGCCAGCGAGCAGCATGACTGCTACGAACGCGGCGCCAGCAAGTGCGACGGATATCGCTTTAAATCCAATCACCAGTCGGGCCGCGCCATCGATTATTCGCTCTACCAGAACGGCCGTTACTTGACGGGCGACGCCGCCGCCAGCGCCTCGCAATACCATCGCGTCGCCGACGCCTTCAAGGTCGCGGCCCAGCGCCTCGGCTATAACATCCAGTGGGGCGGGGACTGGAAAAAGTTCAAAGACAACGACCACATCGAAGTGGCCCGCAATAATACGCCTGCACGGCGCGGCGGACCTTCGGTCGCCTGACAGAGCTGAACAAGGGGGACTATCCGCCCCGCCGCGGCCTGCCGTCCGCCGCGGGGCGGACTGCTTTTTTCGAAGCCTTCGTTTATTGCATTTCCGCCCGTCCTGGCGCACAGTAAAGACGGGGTTTTTATGTCTCATGGCACAGGCGAAGCATAGCGCCGCAGGATCATTCTCGCGCAGAAGAGTTTTCCGGCTTCTGGCCTGGCTGGCGCCGGTCTGCATTCTGCTGCGCTGGGCCTTCCAGCGGCAGGCGGAGGTCCTGCGCTGGCCTCATCTGACGCAGGAGCTGGGGCCGGCGGATTCCGACGTCTGGCTGCGCCTGGCGCAGGTGCGGCAATTCCTGACCGGGCATGATTTCTTCGACCACGCTGTGCGCAATACTAATGCGCCCTTCGGGAACGTCTCGATCCATTGGACGCGGCCGATGGATTTTCTGTTGTCGGCCTTTTACTACCTGACGCCGGAATCCTTAACAATGACGCAGCGCCTGTTGCTGTCGGCCACCTGGCTGCCGCCGGTCATGGGGTTGATCTGCTTTGGCGTGCTGCTGAAAGCTTCGCGCCGCGTCTTTGACAATATCCATGTCGTGTGGGTTTTCCTGTTCCTGCTGTTCGCAAGCCCGCTGCCGACTTATTTCCCGCCCGGTGAATGCGACCATCACGGGCTCTTGTCGCTGTTGTGGAGCGGCATCGTCTGTCTGCTGATGCGGCCGCTGACACGGCGGGAGGCGGTGCTCGCGGGGGTACTATCCGGCCTGATGATCTGGGTCAGCACCGAGGGGCTGATGCTCTATGCGCTGACGCTGATTATTCTCGGTATCGCGGCGCTGCGGCGGTCGGAAGAGATGAAAACCTTCTTCCTCGTCACTCTCGCGACGGCGGTCGTTTCCGCCATCGGGCTGATGATCGAGGTGCCGACGGACCAGATATTCACCTTTCAGAAGAACGACACGCTCTCCATTGTTTACGTGATGCTGCTGACGTTGATTGCCTGCGCGACATGCCTATTGTCCTGCCCCGCGGTGACGCGCATGTCCTTTGCCCGCCGTTTTGTTGCGGCGGGGATTGCGGCGGTAATCGCGCTTGGCATCGAGATCGCGCTGTTCCCGCGCGTGCTGCTGGGGCCACTGGCCGATGCCGACCCGTTCATTACCCATGAATTCTTCGCGCGCGTCATGGAATCGAAGCCGCTGTTCGGACAGCCGTTCGACATTATATTGCAGCACCTGTGGGAGCCGGTGCTTGCCGCCCTGCTGCTTTTCGCGGCGTGGAAAAGGAACATGCTGCCGCTGCGCCGCCGCCAGGTGCTGACGCTGGGTGCAATGCTGGCGGGCACGCTGCTGATGACGCTGAACCAGGGTCGCTGGACCTACTACCTTCAACCGCCCGCGCTTGTCGCCATCGCCGGGCTGCTGCCCGGCTGGAGCATGGCGCTCAAGACAAAATGGTGGCGGCGGCAGATCGACCGTCCATTCCGCCCCTATGCGGCGCTGCTGTTGGCGGGCGGGCTGATGGTCGCGATCGGCGCGCCTTTCGGCAAGGGCGGAAACCCGTACCTGTGGAACTGCCAGTCGCAGCTGCGCTATATCATCCAGACGCAGCAGCTGCAGAAGCTTCTCGGCGACAAGCCGCGTATTTTGTATGTGCCCGCGGAAGTGGGCGGCGATGTCCTGTTCTTTACGCCCTATCGCATCATCGCGGGCGAATATCACCGCGAGGGGCAGGGGCTGAAAACCCTGGCGGAGATAGAGAACGCGAAGGATCCTGCCGTCGCGAAGGAATTGCTGCAGTCGCGCAAGGCCGACAGCATGCTTATCTGTCCCGTTTTCGAAAAACCGGACAGCTGGATGCGCCACCTGACGCCGGTCAATCATCCCGCCTGGCTGACGCCGGTGCCGGGCCTGCAGTTCATGCAGCTGCCCGGACCGAAGCCGTATCTTTTCGTTAAAAAATAAATCCGCGGCGCTTTTTGCGGAAGGTGACCGCCCGCATTGTTTTGACGGGTTCGAGCGTGCCGTTCTGGATTTTCTGGATTTCGAGGTCGACCGCCTGTTTCACCTGATCAGCTGACGCTGCGGCGGGGCTGGGGACGGCAGCCGGCGCGGGTTGGGGCGCTGGTTCCTGGACCGGTGCCGGCTTCTTTTTGAATGGATTGATCTTGCCCATCGCGCTCTTCATTCGGCGCGCCGATCGGCGGAATTTGTTTCCGAGCGTCAGGTCGTAGGGATGCGACCGGAGCATGCTGCCGCTTTCCGATGGCGAATTGCGATAGGAAAACAGAATGCGCGCATTTTTGCCGTGGTTGCAGGAGCGGATGCGTTTGACTGTCGTCGCCGCGAACTCGAGCGCGTAGGCGACAGCGACCTCGTCCTTGGGCGTGTTGATGGCGGTCTTGATGTCGTGGATTGCCTGCAAGGCGTCGGTATGGCGGTTGATGACGAGCTTCACCGGCTGCGCGTTCTTCGGCCGATTGTTATAGGCCTGCGCGACTTCATTGTGGCCGATCGAATGCGCGGTGTGACGATAACCGCCGCTCTTGTAAAGGACGCCGGTACATTGACCCTGCGCCCGGTATTGCAGGGCGAGCTGGCAGAAATAAATCGCCTGGTGGACCGCGACGGACTGCGACACCGCCGTCTGTGCGGCAAGATATTCGATGTTGCGGGCATCGATCTCGGTCAGCTGATAGGTCGTCTTGTAGCTTGTCAGGCTCGCAGGCATGGTCCGTTCCCATGAGTGTCTTTTGAAAGCGGGGAGAAAATAGCAGGTGAAGGGACTGCCGTCAAGTTATGGAATTGCCAGCCGGTTGTCTTTGAAATTGCTGGTGTTTCAATTAAGTTTCGTCTTGAGCTGGTACAGCACGTCCAGTGCCTCGCGCGGCGAAAGACGGTCGGGATCGACCTCTTTCAGCGCCTCTTCCACCGCTGAAGGGGGTTTTGCTGCGGGAACGGGAATACTGAAGAGCGGCAGACCCGCGCCGACCGCCACTGGCTTTTTGCCGCCGGCAGCCGGATTTTCGAGCGTCTTCAGAACCGCTTCCGCGCGGGCGATGACCGGCGCGGGCAGACCCGCCAGTTTCGCCACATGGATGCCGTAAGAACGATCCGCGGTGCCGGGTGCGACTTCGTGCAGGAAGACGATATTGTCCTTCCATTCCTTGACCCGCATGGTGTGGCAGGAGAGGCGCGGCAGTTTTTCGGTCAGGCTCGTCAGCTCATGATAGTGCGTGGCGAAGAGCGCGCGGCACTTATTGACCTCGTGCAGGTATTCAAGGCAGGCCCAGGCGATCGAAAGGCCGTCGAAGGTCGCCGTGCCGCGGCCGATTTCGTCAAGAATGACGAGCGAGCGCGAAGACGCCTGGTTGAGGATCGTTGCCGTCTCGACCATTTCGACCATGAAAGTTGAACGCCCGCGTGCGAGATCATCGGCCGCGCCAACGCGGCTGAAAAGGCGGTCGACCACCCCGATATTCGCGGACTGGGCAGGAACGAAAGAACCCATCTGCGCGAGCAGCACGATCAGCGCGTTCTGGCGCAGGAAAGTCGATTTACCGGCCATGTTCGGCCCGGTCAGCAGCCAAAGGCGCGAGGTTTCGGCGAGTTCGCAATCGTTGGCGATGAAATCGGCGTTCTGCTTTTTCAGCGCATTTTCGACGACCGGGTGGCGGCCGCCCTTAATGTCGAAGGTCAGGCTGTCGTCGACCTTGGGCCGCGTATAGCCGCTGCGCGCCGCCATTTCGGCCAACGACGAGGCGACATCGATGGAGGCGAGTGACTGGGCCGTGCGGGCGATGGTTTCGCCCTGCGCCAGCACTTCGCGGGACAGCTGGGCGAAAAGCTCCAGTTCCAGGGCCAGCGATTTTTCCGCGGCTTCGGAAATCTTGCGCTCGAGGCCTGACAGTTCGACCGTGGTAAAGCGCGCGGCGCTGGCCATGGTCTGGCGATGGATGAAGGTGTCTGTCGCGGCGAACAGCTTGTCGCCATTGGCGGTCGACACTTCGATGTAATAGCCGATGACATTGTTGTGCTTGATCTTGAGCGTATTGACGCCCGTCATCTGCACATATTGCGCCTGCAGCTGCGCGATATGCTGGCGGCTGTCGTCGCGTAAGGTTTTAAGTTCATCTAGCTTTGTAGAATAGCCGCGGGCGATAAAGCCGCCGTCGCGGGTCAGCGCGGGCAGTTCCGGCGCGAGGGCGCGCGACAACTGGTCGATCAGCGGATGTTCCGCGCTCCAGATTTTGAGGGCATCGAGCGCGGATTGCAGATTTTTGGGCAGGCCGGTTTCGAGCGCCGTCTTGCTCTGGGCGATCAGGCGGTGCAGCTGCACCGTCTGCATCAGCGTGTCGCGCACGGCAGCCAGGTCGCGCGGCCCGCCGCGGTCGAGGCTGAGACGCGCGAGAGAACGTTCGATATCCGCGCATTGCTGCAAAAAGCCGCGCGTCTGGTCGCGCAAGACCGAATGATCGGCGAACCAGCTGACGACGTCGAGGCGATCGTTGATCTCGCGGGGATGGGTGAGGGGCATCGCCAGGTGCCGCGCCAATAATCGCGCGCCCGCGCCCGTCACGGTGCGGTCGATGGAGCTCAGCAGGCTGCCCTGGCGCTCGCCGCTCATCGTCTGCGTGAGTTCGAGATTGCGGCGCGTGGCCGCGTCGATTTCCATGACGGAGCCGAGCGGCAGTTGGCGTGGGGCGGACAGGCGCGGAAATTTACCCTTCTGCGTCAGCTCAACGTAATCGATCAGCGCGCCGGCGGCGGCGATCTCGGCGCGCGAAAAACCGCCGAAGCTTTCCAGCGTCGCGACGCCGAAAAGCTTTTCGAGCCGCTTGCGGGCATTTTCGCTGTCGAAGCGGCTGTTGGGCTGGATGGTCAGGCGCGACTTGTATTCCGCGAAGACATCGAACAGGTTTTCGTTCTGCACGAGTTTTTCAGGCAGCAGGATTTCATTCGGGCCCACGCGCTCGAGTGCCGCGCCCAAGTCGCGGACGAGGACCGGCTGCAGCGTGAAATCCCCCGTCGACAGATCGAGCCAGGCGATGCCGATGGCGCCACCGATTTCGGACAAGGCGGCCAGGTAATTGTTGGCGGTTTTTTCAAGCAGCGTGTCTTCGGTCAGTGTGCCGCGCGTGACCACGCGGATGACATCGCGCCTGACCAGTGCCTTGTAGCCGCCGCGCTGCTTGGCTTCCTCCGGCTTTTCCACCTGTTCGCAGATGGCGACCTTGTAGCCTTGCCGGATCAGACGCGCGAGATAACTTTCATGGCTGTGCCAGGGCACGCCGCACATCGGGATTTCCTCGCCCTTGTGTGCGCCGCGCTTGGTCAGCGTGATGTCGAGGGCGGCCGAGGCCTTGACCGCATCGTCGAAAAACAGCTCATAAAAATCGCCCATGCGATAGAACAGCAGGCAGTCTTTGTGCTGTTCCTTGACGGCCATGTACTGGGCCATCATGGGGGTGACATTGACGCTCGTCTCGGGAGCGGTTTCGGCGACGGGGACGGTATTTGTTTGCATTATCATTTTTTAGTATTTTTCGGAACTCAAGGCAACAAAGGATGAGGGAATCACGTCCCTTGTTAACCTTTGCGAAGAAAGCCACTTACGGGCTTGGTTTTCATGGCAAATGCTCAGCTTGAGCAATAAATGGCATTAAGATGTTTTAAGACCCGGCATGTTACGGTATTTCCAAATATCTCTAATGGCTTACCACTTGGAACTTGACGTAACTATAGCGGCTTTTATGATGTAAACGAACTTTTACGGGACCTCTTGAGGGGAGTGAATGTCGGAGCCGGCTCAGCAGCATCAGGCTGTCTTCACCAAGCGTGCCGCCTACGGTCTGACCGCGACGGCTGCCGTCGGAACAGCTGCGCTTGCCGTGACCTCGCCGCAGATTTTCGCGGCCGGTCTTGGTTCAGTCGGCACAAGCTCCGCCGTCTTCGTCACGCCGGTCTGGCGCTTCATCAAGAGCGTGAATGACATGTACACCGATATTTCGATGTACCTCGGCGCCGACTGGGAGCGCGTGCGCGGCCATCGCTTTGGCCCCCCATCGACCGAGAAGCGCGAGGCGCTGGCCAAGCACAAGCCGGTATTTTCGCGCTCCAGGGCTTACGGAGTCCTGACGGCGGCCACGGTTTCATCCGGGTTGCTGGCAGTTTACGCTCCGACGGTCCTGATGGCCACCTTCGGTTCCGTCATCGTTTCCGGCGCATCCTTCACCAAGCCCGTCATTGACCTCGTCCAGAAGGTGAACGAGCTTTATGTCGACACTTATAACTACGTGAAGGGCGATATCTCGAAGACCAAGACCGTGCGCATGAAGCCGCTGGTTCAGGACAACAACAGCGAGATCGACCAGAGCATCTATGCACCGCTGGACGGCAAGAAAAAATATTCCAAGCCGGCGACCTACGCGATCCTTGCAGGCGCGCTCGCCACCGGCGCGTTATTGACGCTGGCGGCACCGTCGCTGCTCGTGGCGGCGGCCGGTACGATTATCGGCTCCGCGATTTCCTACACCGCGCCCGCGCTGAAATTCGTGAAGAAGGTCAACCATGTTTATGACCGCACCGAAGAACATGTCCGCGACGGGCTCGAATTGCCGGAAAAACCCGGCCTGACCCCGCCGCAGCCTGCGAAAGTCGAAGGCGAAGACCAGCCGTTTCACATTTCCAAACCGATGGCCTGGGCCATCGCCACCGCGGCAGTGATTGGCGGCGCGGGGCTTATCCTGTATGCACCGGCAATCGTTACCGCGGCCATCGGCGGCATCCTGGGTTCGGCATCGTCCTTCACGACCCCGGTGCTCAAACAGGTCGGCAAGGTGAACTCCTTCTACGTCGATGCCTCCAAATATCTCAAGGAAGACTGGCAGCGCGTCGTCGGTCCCGCGCCGACGCTGCCGCTGCAGAAGCCCTCGACCGATGATGCCGTGAAACCCGCGAACGGGCCCAAACCCGGCGTCGCGACGGAAGAATTCAACAAGACCGCGGCGCCCGTGCCGACCGCCGAAAAGCCGGTGCCCGAGATCGATTTCAACCAGTCCGCCGCGCGCGCGCCGCAGGCCGAGACCAAGCCGGAGAGCGACTCCGTCGCCCAGCCCGCGGCCACGGTCCAGAAGCCGAAGCAGCCGGGCAATCCCGCGCTTTAACCTTCTTTGTCATCCCGGACAAGTGAGCGCAGAGCGCGAACGCTGATCCGGGATCCAGCATTTAGTTCAAATTGCGCAGCAATTTGCCTCTAACGAGCGCCTTGCGGCGCGAGTAAATACTGGACCCCGGATCAGCGTTCGGCCTGCGGCCTCACTTGTCCGGGGCGGAAAAAGGGGTGTTTTCGGCAACCTTGACATAAGCCTTCGCGGGTCTATGATTGGCGCGCTTAAAAAAACACGCCAATAAATTCCCAGAGGAGGGTGTCATGGCAGAACCTGCAACTGAAACAAATCAAACCGAACATACCCATGTCCGCGCGAGCAAGGTCGCGACCTATTTCGGCACCAGCGGCGCCTTGTCCTGGGGCCTTACCGCGATTGCGATCGTCCTGCATGCACCTTTGAGCCTGCCGGGCCTGATCCTGATCGGCGGCGGCATCGCCGTGGCGGCGACCGACGGGGGCCGCAACTTCGCGCGCAAACTGGGCGATCAGCTCGTCGATCTCGGCAATGATTTCATGTCGCACTTGAGCGAAGACGTCGGCCGCCTCGGCAAATGGTGGCACCGCGTCACCGCGCCGAAACCGAAGGCACAACCTGCCGCGCCCCAAGCGCCTGCCGCTGAGACACCGTCGAACTTCAAACCGGCTGTCAGCGCGCCGGATTTCAATACCGTGGCAAAGCCGGGCGTTTCGGACGATGTGAAACCCAAGGCCCTCACGCCCGCGCCGGAAGCGCCGAAGCCTCCCGCACCGTAAAAACGGACAAAAAACGCATTTTTTGACATGCGTTAAAAAGAATCGCAAAGGCGGGTTTTCGATGACCCGCCTTTGTTATTTCCTATACATTAAGTATGTATTTAAGTTATTGATATTTAAGGTATAAATTGACTTACCTCTGTTAAATAAATTGACATATTTTTGATTTCTTCCTATGATGCAATCACCCCCGGAAAGAGGGGCAAAGTTTCAACAAAGTGAGGCACAGATGTCTGACGTCAATACTGAAAACTCCAACAAGCAAAGCGGCTGGACTTCCGCGGCGATCCTCGCAGGGACCGCTGTTGCAGCATTCTACGTGCTGCCGGTCGTTCTTCCGGTCGTGTTCGGGCACCTGCTCCTCGCGGGCGCAGCGGCTGCGGGCGCGGGCGCATATGTCGCCACCAACGAAGGCCGCCGCGAAAAGGCGAAAGGCTTCTTCTCCTTCGTGGGCAAGACGTACAAAGCCGCCTTCACCAACCTCGCGCATGGTTTCCGCAAGGCGGAAGGCTGGGCGCGCGCCAAGGAAGCCGCGCGCAACGCCGCTCCCGAAGCTGATGCAGGCACATCGCCTCTCGCCTCCAAGTCAGCCGGTTCTGAGTTCAACGCCACGGCATCCGGCGCGAAACCGGCCGTGACCGCGAACGAGAACAAGCCAGCGCCGAAGCCGACCGCTCTCGGAATGTAAGGATTTTCCCGTTAAGGGAAGATTTTAAAAGGAGGGGCCTCACTGTGGACGCGGTGAGGCTCTTTTCTTTTGTCCGGTTCAGAACAGCGCGATGATGGGTTTGAGGGCGCCGGTTTCCTGGAGATGCCGCGCCAGCTCAAAAACGGGCAGCGGCGCGAACCACCAGACGGCGTCGCGCCAAGCGAAGTTGAAGAACTTCGGCTGGAAGGTCAACTCGGCCGGGCAATGCCAGCGCGACAAATCGGGCAGGAGACGCGGCACCTTCGCCTTGTATGACGAGAACTCCTTGCCGAACTTGTTCTGCAGGAATTCTTCCTCGCGGCCAATGAGAAAAATATAAACTGTCAGGAAGCCGAAGAAGATGATGGCCGTCATCGTCAGCGACGCCGTCGCGAATCCTAAACCCGCCGCGCCGCAGAGGGAAAAGAAATAGAGCGGGTTGCGGCAGACCGAATAGGGGCCCCAGGTGACGAGATCCTTGTTCTTGATGCCGCCGATGAAGGCCGTCGAATAGAGCCGCCCCATCGCGCAGAAGGCGAGCAGCGCGTAACCGGCGAAAATCATCAGCTCGTGCGGAAGCGCGTCCGGCGCGAAGCGGCTGGTGCCGAGGATCCCGAACAGGATCGTGATGCCGGTGATGATCCGCGTATGAAGCATGCGGCTTTTGTTGAGCTTGGCGGCCATGTTTATTTCACCTTGACGCAGTAATCCCTGAAGTTGTCCATGACCTCGCGCCAGCCCGCGCGGTGGTCGTCGACGAGCGCCTTGCGCTGGTCGTCCGGAAAGATATCCCAGCCCGAATGCTGGATGTAGATGCGCGTGCCGCCGTCCGCCTGGCTGAGCAGGAATTCGACGCGCGTGGGCTTCGGCCAGCTTTCGTCCTGCCAGTCGAATTGCAGGCGCACGCGCGGCTCGATGGCCGTCACGACGCCGCGAGTGTTGTGCTTGCGGCCGTGCTTGTCGGTCCAGGGTTCGTAGAACTGGCCGCCCTGGCGGCTGTGCAGCAGCACGCCCTTGCCCCACCATTTGTGGATATGGTCGTTCTGGGTCAGGAATTCCCAGACGTTGTTGCGCGGCGCCGGGATGAAGAGATCGATCTCGATCATTCGAGATCCTTGAAAGGCGGCAGCGACAAATAGCGCTCGGCCATCGACGGCGCGATGGTCA
Organism: Alphaproteobacteria bacterium; assembly: GCA_025934695.1. Taxonomy (GTDB): domain Bacteria; phylum Pseudomonadota; class Alphaproteobacteria; order Micavibrionales; family UBA2020; genus JAPWJZ01. The sequence goes on along the minus strand of JAICWS010000001.1, from coordinate 327,106 downwards.
CGATCATCTTGCCCGCCATCTCGGGACGCTTGCCGACGTTGATCGCCGCCTGGATCGCGGCGCCCGACGAGACGCCGACGGGGATGCCCTCGCTTTTGCAGACGCGGCGCATCATCGCATAGGCTTCCTCGTTCGTGATCGTCACGATTTCGTCGATGAGCTTGGTATCGAGAATGGAAGGGATGAACCCCGCGCCGATGCCCTGGATCTTATGGGAGCCGGGCGGCTTGCCGGACAGCACGGCGCTGTCGACCGGTTCTACGGCGATGGCCTTGAAACCGGGCTTGCGCGCCTTCAACACTTGTGCGACGCCGGTCAGCGTGCCGCCGGTGCCCACGCCCGCGATCAGCACGTCGGCCTGACCGCCCGTGTCGCGCCAGATTTCCTCGGCCGTCGTGCGGCGATGGATGTCGGGATTGGCGGGATTGTCGAACTGCTGGGGGATCCAGCTGTTTTTGTGTTCTTTCGCCAGCTCCTGCGCCTTGTCGATGGCGCCGCGCATGCCCTTGTCGGCTGGCGTCAGCACGATCTCCGCGCCCAGGAGGCGCAGCATCTTGCGCCGCTCGTAAGACATGCTTTCCGGCATGGTCAGGATGCAGCGATAGCCCTTGGAGGCGCAGACGAAGGCAAGGCCGATGCCGGTGTTGCCCGACGTGGGCTCGATGATGACAGTATCCTTGGTGATCTTGCCCTGGCTTTCGCCGGCTTCGATCAGCGCGATGGCGAGGCGGTCCTTGACGCTCGAGAGCGGATTGAAATACTCGAGCTTCACGACGATGTCCGCCTTCACGCCAAATTCTTTCGTCAGCTTTGGTATGCGGACAAGCGGCGTGTTGCCGATGAGTTCCCAGATATGGTTGTAGATGCGCGGCTGCGCCTCAGGCGCGGGCGATTTCATAGTCGAGGTTTCGGCGGACATGGGATGCTTTCTTTTAGGAAGCTTTGCGGGCAACGCCGGTCGAGCCGAAGCCGCCGGCGCCGCGCGCCGTTTCATCGAGCTGATCGACGACCTGCCAGGCCACATGCTCGTGCCGCGCCACGACCATCTGCGCCACGCGCATGCCGCGCTCGACGGTGAAGGCTTCATTGCCGAGGTTCGCAAGGATGACCTTGATTTCGCCGCGATAGTCGGCATCGACAGTGCCGGGCGAGTTGAGGACGGTCACGCCGTTCTTCAGCGCGAGGCCGGAGCGGGGGCGGATCTGCGCCTCGTATCCGGGCGGCAGCGCAATGGCGAGGCCGGTCGGGATCAGCTGGCGCTCGCCCGGTTTGAGCGTGGTGGGTGCATCCACGGCCGCTTCAAGATCGACGCCGGCAGAATGTTCGGTCGCATATTTGGGCAGGTTCAGGCCCTTGGCGTGGGGAAGCTGCGTGATGGAAACACCGATGGATTGAGTAGACATAATATTCTCCCGAATGTGGGCCGACGCCTCAGCGTGGATAGGTACAGGCATTTAACCTATAAGGTCGGCCCATTTCAAGAGACGAGGCGTAAGCCGCACATGAAAAAAGACTGCGGGCGCGGCCCCTTTGCGGGCGCCGCGCCGTTAGCCGTCATTTAATTCACGTCAGCGCCAATAATAGTTGTCGTGGCCTTCGTCCCAATAGCGGTGGTGGTACCCGAAACCACCGCCGACCGAGACGTAGGTGCCATTGTAATAGGAATAGGGGTAATAGGCGCTGCCATAGACTCCCTCGCCGTAATTCGGGGGTCCGTAATCGGTGTAACAGCCGACCAGCGGAAGGATCATTGCCAGCATAGCCGCCGAAATTAAAAGCTTTTTCATTGTCGAAACTCCCTTCCAGCGACCAATGACGGTCTTGCCCCTTGGTTTCCCGAGGTCTAAAATTATGTTAAAAATCAAGCAAGTTGCCGCTGACAAAGCGGCCGAAATTGATATTCTCGGGTGGATGCAATCTGGAGCCTGCCATGACATCGAACACCACTGCAAAATATAAACGGCTCACGGTCGGGGAGCCGGCACCTTATTTCACCGCGCGCGAAACGGCTAATCCGCGCTATGTGTTCGACACGGCGGCGGGGCGATATATCGTTTTGTGTTTCTTCGGCGGTAGCCAGGATCCGTCGGCGCAAGCCCTGTTCGCAGAGGTGCTGGTCAAACACAGGGCGCTGTTCGACGAGCAAAAATTCGCCTTCTTCGGCGTCACCGCGGACGCGCAGGACGAAGCGCAAAAACGCGTCACCGCGAACCTGCCCGGCATCCGCTTTTTTTTCGATACAGACCTTGCGATCGGCAAGCTCTATGGCGTCGCGCCGCTGGAGCCGACGGGCGGCCCGATCTCGCTGCTGTGCCGCTGGATCGTGCTGGACCCGACCTTGCGTGTCCTCAAAATCATTCCTTTCCGCCAGGACGGCGGGGACAGGGCCGAATTGATTGGCTTCATGCAGTCGCTCCCGCAGCCGCAGCGTTTCGCGGGCATCGAACTGCAGGCGCCGGTGCTGTATCTGCCGAATGTTTTCGAGCCGGAACTGTGCGAAGAGCTGATCGGCCTGTACCGCAAGCACGGCGGCGCCGATTCAGGCTTTATGCGCGATGTCGACGGAAAGACGGTGGAAGTGCGCGACTACGGCCGCAAAAGCCGGCGCGATTACATTCTGACCGAAGAAGATATTCTCAAGCGCATCAACGGCCGCGTCATTCGCTGCATCCACCCCGAGATCAAGAAAGTGCACCAGTTCACGGTCACGCGCATCGAGCGCCATATCGTCGCCTGTTACCGGGCGGAGGACAAGGGCCATTTCGCTGCGCATCGTGACGATACGACCAAGGGCACGGCGCATCGGCGCTTTGCGGTCACCATCAACCTCAATCATGAATTCGAAGGCGGAGAGCTGAGCTTCCCCGAGTACGGGCCGCGGTCGTTCAAGCCGCCGCCGGGCTGCGCTGTCGTCTTCTCATGCTCGCTGCTGCACAAGGTGACCGAAGTGACGAAAGGCGAGCGTTTCGCTTTCCTGCCGTTTCTCTACGACGAGGCCGCGCGCAAGATACGCGAGGAAAACCTTCACTACCTGGAACCGGAAAAACAGGCGATTTAACTGCCGGGGGCTTTGGGCGCGGAGCCTTTGGGCGCAGCCTGCTGGAAAACCGGCTTGCCGCCGATCACTTCGGTAATCTTCGTGACCGTGGCGTTGCCGTAGTTGACGCCGGGCTTCGCGCTGCCGCCGCCGTTCATCGGGATCATTGGGCCGATTTTTTCGGTGATCTGTTGCTGGATCTTGCCGATGTTGCCGGGAATTTCGGCCTCGGTGTATTGCGAAAAGGTCTGGAGCGCCGCCATCATCTCGCCGCCCTTGAGCGCGCGCTGGAAACCATCGTCGGTATAGTTGCCCTTGTTCAGGACAGGAACGGACATTTCGATCTGAACCGGCTTGCCATCCTTGGTGATGCCGGTGATGGGGCGGTCGGCCGGGTTGGTGGCGATGGCCGCATTGTGAGCCGGATGCGGCCGGGCAGGGCGGTTGTCCGCAAAAGCCTGGTTGGCCGAGGCTGTCAGCGCGCCCGCAAGAATAATGGTGGTGCCAAGTTTCGCCATGATATTCCCCCTCTATCCTTTTTTATATTATCCATATTACCACTTCCCTTGGGAGGCGGCAAAGGAAAAGTTAATTTCTTGTCAAAAAGACAAGCAATCACAGATGCTTATAAATAGCGGACGAAGGGATTTTTACCAAAACTTCCACTTGCTCTTCGGCTTTGGAGAGGCCGGAACGCCGGGCGACGATGGCGCAGCAGGCGCGGTTGCCGGCGTGACGCCGGGTGCGGCGGCGGGGCCGAAATCCAGGCTCAGGCCGAAATCGGCGTCATTCGCGCTGCGGCGGCTGATATCGAGACTGCCTTCGGCGGTGATGCGCGCCGTTTCATGCGCCAGGCGCACGTCCGCGGAACTGTCGACGCTGATTTTCGTGCGCGCACCGACCGTGCCGAAATCCGACGAGCTGCTGGCTTCGATCACGCAGTCATGCCCGACCTTCTTGATGTCGAGACTGCTGTCGCATTTGACGGTCGAATTGTGGCCGAGCTCCTTGATTTCCGAACTGCTGCTGGAAGTAATGTTGCAGCGAAGGCCGGTTTTCCCGATCTCGACCGAGCTGTCGCAGTCGATGGTCACGTCATTGCCGAGCGACTTGAATTCCGACGAGCTGGAGCAGGAAACAGCGCAATGATCGCCGACCGCGCCGATATCGAGGGAGCTGCCGCATTTCGCCGTGGAATTCGCGCCCAGCGTGCCGATCTTCGAGCTGCTGCCCGCGCTGTAAGTGCAATTGTTTCCCGATGTCCCGATGTCCAGGGTGCTGTCGCACTTCGCGGTGCAGTCCTTGCCAAGCGTGCCGATCTTCGAGCTGCTGCCCGCGGTGATGGTGCATTTGTCGGCGGCGATGGAAATGGTGACGGAACTGTCACATTCGAAGGTGGAGTTCGGGCCCAGTTGCTTGACGGTCGACGAGCTGCCGGTTTCAATCTGGGCGTTCGGGCCGACGTTTCCGGCGTCGAGGCTGCTGTCCACCTTCGCCTTGAAACGCGCGCCTGCTGAAATGATCGAGCTGCTGCTGCCCGCGGCGAGAGAGACGTCATCGCCCGCAGGGGCCTTGAGCTCGACGGAGGCGTCGGTTTTATATTTCACGCCGTTGCCGGTCTTGCCCGAGACTTCGATGCCCGTCAGGTCTTCGTCGCCGTTGATAATCCGGCCACCGACGATGTCGCCGGAGAAATTGCCGCGAATGATGACAGTGCCATTCTTGCTCGAGATGGACGCGTAGGAGCCCTTGGGTCCCTTTGCCGTGACGCTGGCTTTGTCGGCCACATCGCCGCTGATGCGGATGCCGCCGTCCTCGATCTCGATGGTTGCGCCGGCACCGACATTGCCTTTGAGGTCAACCGAGCCTTTATGCCTGAAGGTTTCGCCGGACGCGATGTCCCGCGTGATAGTTTCGATCTTGTTTGCCATGGAAATACACACCTTCTGACGCTTGCGATTTGAACGCTTTTGGCAGGGACTTTATCATGTATATTTCCATAACGCAAGTGATTTTTGCAGAGATACGTCTTTGGAAAGGCGGAGAAATTCGTCAAAAACAGGGAAGGGGCTCCCCGAGCGTCTGAGCGCGTGACGCTAAACCCTTTTTGCGATCTCGATGGCCAGTTTCGAGCCGGTCCGGATGACGGCGGTCAGCAGCCGATATCCGGGAGCCTTGTCGGCATGGGAGTTACGGCCGGTTTCACGGTGCTCTTCTTCCTCGGCCTTGAATTTTTTGATGGCGGCGCGAAGGTCTTTTTCCTCCGGCTGCTTGTCGAGCGCGGCCAGCTGTTCGGCGTAATGGTCGGAAATAACCTCTTCGACCGCGACAGTGCAGGCCATGGCGGCTTCGGGGCCGAGGCGCGCGGTCAGCGCCCCCAAGGCATACCCCGCCAGATGCCAGAGCGGATGGAGCGCCGTGGGCCGCACGCCACGGCGCACGATTTCCTTCTCGAAGTAGTCAAGATGCGCCTGTTCCTGCTTCGCCATATGCTCGATCAGCTTCTTCGCCTTCGGATGATCGCCGAGCGCTGCCATCTGGCCCTCGTAAATCCGCTTCGCGCCGTATTCGCCGGCATGGTCGACGCGGATCATGCTGGCGACATCGTCGGCGCGTTTCAGCGTCGCCTTGTCGCCGGGCAGGGTGCGCTTAAGCTTGCGGCGCTGCTTTGACATGTTTGTATCCTTTGGTGGCGTGGAAGAAGGTGAAGAAGGCAAGGAAGGTCGAGAGCAGGAAGTTATAGCCGGTCAGCGATATGCCGAAGAGCACGAAGCCCGGCACGTCGCAGCGGACGATGGGGCGGTTCTTGAACCATTCCATCAGCTCCTTCGGCGTCAGGTCGTGCGGGATATCAGCGCCTTCGCCACCGCAGCCCTCGAGACCCTTCCACCATTTGTTTTCGACGCCGATATGGAAGAACGACAGGCCCATGTTGGCAAGGAAGGCGAGACCGGCCAGCAGCAGCAGCCCGAAAGCCGCGCGCGGCGATTTTTTACTGACGAAGAACGCCACAATCCCGAGCGCAATCGTCGCCCAGTAAGGCTTGCGCTGCTCATAGCACAGGTGACAGGGCAGGATGTTGAAGCCGTACTGCATGATCAGCGCGGTGCCGAGGGCCGCAATGCTGACGCCGGCCACGAACAGGGCGAGGTGGCGGAAATCGAGGAAAAAATCGCAGAGCTTCTTCATATAATATATTTTATCGCGAAGAAGCCGCCGATCAAGAGGATGAGGAAGGCGAGCGCGACCCAGGTCAGGTGTTTTTCGATAAAGGTGCGCACCGGCGCGCCGAACTTCCACAGCAATCCCGCAACCAGGTAAAACCGCATCGCCCGCGCGCCGATGGACGAAATGATGAAGACGGGCAGGGCGAGATGCATCGCGCCGCTGAAGATGGTCAGCAGCTTGAAAGGAATGGGCGTCATGCCCTTGGCGAGGATGATCCAGCCGCCGTACTGGTCGTATTTATCTTTCAGCGCGCCGTATTTGCCCATCATGCCGTAGAAAGACAGGATGTCCTTGCCCCAGGTTTCGAAGAAGTAATAGCCGATGGCATAGCCCAAGAGGCCGCCGATGACGGAAGCCACGGTGCAGATGGTCGCGTAAAAGAATGACCGCCGCCGCTCGGCCACGCACATGGGGATAAGCAGCAGGTCGGGCGGCAGGGGAAAGACCGAGCTTTCGACGAAGGCGACCCCGGCGAGCGCCCAGACCGCCTGTTTCGTTTCGGACAGGCGGATCGTCCAGTCATAAATTTTGCGGATAAGCTTCACCATGATGGCTTGGTGTACCACGCCGCGCGCGCCGCGCGCAACATTGCCATAAGTCAGAAATGGGTTGACGGCGGGGACGAGGCGGGTAATATGATGCGCCCACGTTTACAGTGCCCCTGTGGCGGAATTGGCAGACGCGCTAGACTCAAAATCTTGTATCCGCAAGGATGTGTCGGTTCGACCCCGACCGGGGGCACCAAGTTTCACTGAATGTTTCGATGATAGAAAGAGCGAGACGGTGCGTGTTCGTCGTCGTGACTTTTGTTAGTCTAATGGCGGGGAATCGAATGATGGTAACCGTGAATTAAGTATTGTGTCCCCGGAATTCCTTCCGGAATTCCAGATTTGGTGGCGGGGCTAGCCTTGGTCGCAGTGTCGAATATATCGTAGATAAAGCTACCTACCAAATTACAAAGCGGTCGTACTCCAGATAGGAAGGCCTCGTTCAACCTCGACATGGCTCGTAGAATATCGTGGAACACACCTAATTGATTTGTATTATGCCTTGAAGGAAAGCGGTCGTTGAACCCCGATTGGCCTGCCAAGAACAGTGGCATCATGGATTGACCTTTCCCGTTCCGCGATAGCATGTTCTTCGGCTGCGCGACGGCTCTGCTCTATCAGTTCCTTCGTTTCAGGGGACGTGCGCAGTCTTTCGGGTATGTCGTCCCATGAATTGAAGGTGCCGAAGTCGCTTTGCAGGACCTGGAATTTCGGCGGTGCATGCTCAAGAGATGTCAGCGGATTATTCGTGCAGGTGACAGCTCCCGCGACAAATGACGATGGAGCACCCTTCAGGGAAGTCAGCTGGTTATAGTCACAGCGAAAATCGCGACCCACGGCCAACGGGCCATCTTCCAGCGAAGTCAACAAATTGAAGGTGCAGTAGAAGTTTTCGACGATCACCTGCGGCACTCCAATTAGCGACGTGAGCTGGTTGTGGGAACAGTTGAAGGACCCGCCGACGTTTTGCGGTGCCCCTACCAAAGTTGTGAGTTGGTTGCCCTCGCAACTGAAGGACCCGACGTTTTGCGGCGCGCCACGCAGCGAGGTGAGCTTGTTATAATTGCAGAGAAACATTCCCTGGATGATGACTGACGTAAGGTCTGGCAGGGAGGTCAGCCCCTTGCTGGAGATATCGAGATCTCCGTCAACTATAAGCGAGCCATTTGGTTGTCTGCGAAAGGGAACACCCCATTCTGCAAGTGCTTTCTCCGCTTCGACAGCATTGCCCATGGCGCGATTGAATTGTTTCCCAATATCAAAATCTTTCGGCATATTAATTGCTCCCTGAAAGAAGAACGGTCTGCTTGCAGTCGCATTGCGACATCTCGCCGAATCCTTGAACCCGCCCAAGCGGTAAATGGATTACCAAGCATGGAAACTTATCCATTTTACTACTCCTTAAATTTGACGTTGGTATGTTTATCGTTTTGCCGAGAGATTCACAGGCTTGCCGACAGACTTGGGGGCCGCGGCGAGAGAGGTGATTTCATTATAGCTGCCGGGCGGGGTGACCCCCGGAAAGCCGCCTTTGATATGCGAGGGCGCGCCTTCCAAGGAGGTGATCTTAACTGCTTTGTTCAAGGCTGTTCTTAAACTCATAGCTCTTCTCCTTATCAACTTTTGCAGTTGAACAAGACTGGCCATGCTGTGATCGGGGAGGATCAGCATATAAACAGCCCTGAACACCTAGTTCCTGGCTGTTTTAGCTGTGCTGTACCGGCAGACGAGAAACGTTAAACCGTTCTGCCGTGGATGCGTGAGCTTGGATATAATCATAGCGGATCTATAGTATTATGTCAAATAGAATCTTTGCCTGAAAAGACGTTGAAAATATCTGCTATTGGAAGATATGGTGCGCGGGAACATCGACATTTCGCGAGTCTCATTCTTTCATCTTTGCCGGCAGATATTGAATCTCTTAGTTCGAGCAAAATTCATCGTGGATTGTCAGCTTTGAAGCGGATGAAGAAATAATTTGGACTGTGCTAAAAAAATTGTTCAAAAATCCTTTCGTTAAACGGGTTCTGCACTCAGTAAAAATGCCCTCCAATGGAGAAGGTCTTATGACCCAAGCAAATTCTTGGCGTGTCGCTATTCTCTATCCGGGTGACCGAGAAGCCAGAAGACAAATCGCATCGACCAATGCCCGTCTTCAAAAAGTATTTGACGCATTTCAGGCTTTGGGTGTGCGGGCCGAGCCCGCCATTTACCACGACGACTTTTGCGATGAGGTGAAGCAGCAGATTTCTCAAGTAGACGCTGTACTCGTATGGGTAAATCCGATCGAAGGGGGAAGCGACCGTACGAAGCTAGATAAAATGTTGCGCGAGGTGGCGGCGGGCGGCGTTTTCGTCAGCACGCACCCGGATATCATCCTTAAACTCGGCACCAAGGAGGTATTGGTTCGCACCAAGGATATAGGCTGGGGCTGCGATATACATCTCTATACGAGTCTCGAAAAAATGAAGCGCGAATTGCCTAACCGACTTACTCGGGGAGAAGCGCGTGTGCTGAAACAATATCGCGGACATAGCGGCGACGGCATTTGGCGCATCGAACGCGAGTCGGGTTCGGGCCCCTTGACGGGAAATTCCCTTGTGCGCGCACGCCATGCCAAGTCCGGCTGTTCCGAGGAGGTTATTACGCTCGATGAATTTTACGAGAGATGCGCTCCTTACTTCGCCGCGCTCGGAGGTCAGGGGCGCATGGTCGACCAAGCGTATCAGGATCGCCTTCCCGAAGGTATGGTTCGCTGCTATTTGGTTCAAGGCCGCGTCGAAGGGTTTGGACGGCAGGAAATTGTTGCGCTCCATCCCGCTCCTGCGGGCGCTTCGCCCGAAGCCGCGCCGCAGCCAACAAAGCGTCACTACCATCCTCCGACAATGCCTGAGTTTCAAAATCTCAAGCACATGCTCGAAAACGAGTGGGTGCCAGCCGCGCAGAAAGTTCTCGGAATTGAAACGGCTGATCTTCCTATGCTATGGGACTGCGACTTTATGTTCGGCCCCAAAGATGCCGCAGGGCAGGACACCTACGTGCTGTGCGAGATAAATGTCAGCAGCGTTTCACCCTTTCCCGATTCAGCAGCGGAACCATTGGCGAAGCAGGTCGTCGCTCTAATCTCAAATAAACGTGAGCAGGGCGGCCAAAGAGTTTCTGCTTCCAGCTAGCGACCTCGTTTTGGATGTTTATTTGACCGAGGGCAGCCTTTAGTTCCTTCGCGAGCGGGGGCGCCCTTGCCGTTGATGGACTTGACATAACGCAACCTAATCTGCTATAACATCCAAAGCCTCGCCACCACGGCTTGCGTGTTTAGCGTTTCCCGCACGCCGGTTTCAGCACAGGTAAAACAGCCAAGGAATTCTGACGCCGTCGTCATGGCTGTTTTGTGGTGGGAAAGCTTTTCCTCCGGCGCGAAATATCCGAAAACGCCTTCAGATTCCTGACGAACTGCAACTGTTGTTCAAATCTGAAGGAAACAAGCGATGTCTTTGAGAAGTTATTTTGCGGAAAAGTCGTTGAAAAAAGAGCTGGAAGGCTTTCTTGAAAATGTCGAACTCGGCCCCCTGGCGCGCGACAAAGGCGGCAAGACCGCGCCGCCGGACGTAACGTCGCCCTGGCTCGCGCGTCCCCATTACCGCGCGGCATTTACCGGCGTCAGCCGCAAGGATGGCACAAAGATCCAGGGCGTCGCGGTCTACGCGCCGAAATCCTTGCGCACACCGCACAGCTTCGTGGCTCAATACAGACCCATGTCGGATTAAACGTGATTCCGGAATTCCAGGAACGCTATACTAATTGCCCGTAGCTATCTTTTCGGCCGCTGGTTCGCTAAGCGCTTATGACCGCCGCGCAAACCGCACATTCGAAAAATCCACTTCGGTCTTATCGATGTGATGCTGCGCATAGTATTCTTTCCATTCGTTCTCGTTAGTCGTGTGCTCGCCGGCGGCATTTAAAGCCTGCAGATAATCCCCAAACTTTAGATAGACGATGCTCGACGTATCCGGGAGAGATACATTGCCTGTTTGCTTCCGGCCCCATTTCCTTGTCGACGCGGCCACGTTCACAACGCCGGCGTTGAAACTGACGTCAAGATCGAAAGACTCGCCTGATCGTACGGTGCCGAGCGGCGTCGTGACTTCCTTTCCATCCGGACCTTTGATACGCGCCAAAATGTCGAATACGCCGTTTCCAGCAACGCCGTCCATCACGCCGCTTTCTTTCGTATCCTGGACAAACACTTTCGCCGCGGTGTTCAAACCTTCAAAATGATACTGGGCCACGATTGTTTTGGCCCAAGGTGGAAGATGCGGCGTCACGGTTGTGGAAAAAATCTCCCGCGTCTCGGCAGCGGGCAAACGCAGCTGCTCGCGTATTTTCGCCTCGTTGCGCCAGCCATGCCCGTGACCTGATTGAAACCGCGAGCGGGTGGCGCTGAAACTTAATACACCGGCATTCGCATTCGCGATGGCATCGTCGCCTTCTACTTTGAAATACCTATTAAGATATGCCGCATCCTCCGCATGGGCGGCCCCGGAGATCGTGATGACGGCAAATTGAACGATTATAAAAGCTGCAAGAAATGCCGGCCCGACGTATTTGTTTGAGAGTTTTATCATTTAATGGTTCCCGCAATGTAATTACAGAAGATATTTCGAACACTGCCCAAGTCTTTCTAAGCCCAAGAAAACGACTCGTTTTCGAGGCCAGTTCCCTATCGAAACAGCTTTCTTTCGCCGTGCGGCGGCAAGGTTGCGGCGATGGTCAGAAGAGAGACGCCTGTGCATCATGGCAGAGCATTTCTGTAAACGCTCTTGCCCCAAGTCGGTGCGGACGATGATTGTTCGAGCGCTATCGAGCGAAGGTGGCCGATAGTTTCAAGATTGCGCGCTATGGCCCAAATTCTTTTGTCCGCTGCATCAGGGTCCCTTGCAGCTCTCCAGCGACTGGCGCAGTCCGCCCCACGTCCGTTGTTCCAGCGCCGCGACGGCAGGGGCGGGGAGCTTCAACGTGTCCTTGTGCTGCTCGAACATCGCGCGGCTCGCTCCGCCGGTTTCGGGCAAGGGGATAAGCGTGATGTTGCCTTCCTTCTGAAGTGCGTCGAAGTCGGCGGCGGTCGGGGCGAAGCCGCCGGCCAGTACCGCCACGCGCGGATGATGCTTGGCGACGATCTCGGCCACGGAGGCACTCTCCGGCTCGACCGACAGGTCTTCAGTGCTGCCGGCCGCGTCCTTGAAGATGTAGCTGAGCATGCCGCTGACCGCAGGAACATCGCGCACAATGATGCGATGTCCGTTCTTCATCGCCCAGAGGGCGGTTTCATGAATGGAATCGCGGATCGAAGTCCGGTCGAGCGGGTAGGCCGCGCCGGCCTGCTCGTTAAAATCGGTGGTAATGAAAATGGCGGGTTTGGCGAGCGTTTGGTCGGTGTTGCGCGAAGTCATGGCTTTGGCTCCTTGTTTAAGGTTGTTCCTCGGGCCGGTCTGTTGGGGGGTCCGCTTACAAACAGCCAGGAACTTGAAAACAATTCGATGCCGTTTCAGCTGGGCTGTACCATCAGGGAAGAAACAAGCGGAAATCCCTCTGATGTAGATGCTCAGCGTACAAGTAAACTATTAGAAATATAATTAATATGCAAAATAAATTGTTTATATCCCTGTTATATAATAGTTTTTCTGGTATTTGATCATGTTTGCGTCCACAAGAATCGGGAAAGGCCATTGCCGTTCGCCGGTCAGCGCAATCGTAATTGCGAAAAGCAGGACGATGATATTTCGAGCCCCGGAAACTCAGCTATTTTTCTGGCTTTTGCACCAGGTATAGAGCGCTTCATAAATGACCATTCCCACCTTCAGCATTTCATGGTCGTTGGCGATATTTGCGGAGAGTCCTTTCGATATCGCCAGCAGCCCGGGAGCCTGCGGTGAACTGTCGAGCGTATCGGTGTCCGCCGCCCGCACGATGTCCGCCAGCCTGAGAACGGCGGGATCGGCGATTTTGTATTTCTTGATAATCGCGTCGAAACTGCAAAGCGGCCCGTCATGCGTCAGCTCGACGCCTGGAACGTCGTAGGGAATGGCGTTTTGTTCTTTCGCGACCTTCACGACGTCCTCTTTCGGCACATAAAGGAATTCCGCCTGCGGATCGACAAACTTCTGCACGAGCCACGGGCAGGCAATGCGGTCGATCTTCGGACGTTCGCGTGTAATCCACTTCATAATATTCTCCTCCTAACATAAAGCCTTATCTGCCGGGTGCAGCTTTGTAAACCAGAATTCGCGCACCGGTAAGAAGCCTGCCCGGGGCGGCGACGAAAAGACGATCTAACTCCGGAACGAATAATGATGTTCTGGCACCGCTCGCCGTCGCAATCCGAGCAATGGATTGATAATCACCGTCTTTTCTCTGAAACACGTCGACAGAGCCCCGTCCGCAACTGACGTAGATTCTTTCGCGTCCCTCGTCAAAGAAAACGTCGTCGGCATCTTCACAGGTCCCCAGCACCTGCTTGCTATGGCCTGTCATTGCGTCCAGTAGCTGCAGCCGTGGCGGCTGGCGAAAGGAGACGGCCAGCGTTGTCCCCTTCGCGTTGAGGGCCATCGGGAAGTTGGAGCGCAGCTCGCCCGTCTTCCAACTCGTCCTGATTTTATTGGTCTTTAAATCAACTACTTCGATCTGACCCGCCTCGGGTACATTGACAAAAACTACTTGCCTATCGCGGGAGATTTCAAACGCCTCGGGATGTGCAGGCAATTGAATATCTTTGATCTTCGCCAACTTGCCCGTATCGAGCGCAGCTAGACCGCCGCTCCCATAGCCGATGAAGACCGCATCGGTTTCGGGCGCCAGACGGACATTGTCAGCGTCATCTCCCAGCATTATCGACGCAACGGGAGAGCCATCTTCTGCTTTAAAAACGCGCGCATCTCCGCTGCCGCCATTCGACACAAGAATGGTGTCTTTGCTGGCAATGTAAGCCACGCCCTGCGGCTCATTCAGTCCCGTCAGGCGGAATTCCGCCTTGCCTGCTCCAATATCGAGAACATCGACGGAGTTGTTTCCCAGCTCAGCGACGATCAGCCGCTTCCGGCGCACATCAAGCGCCATATGATCGATGCGGCCTGATACATCTGCGAGCGGAATAGTTTTTTCCAACACCAATGGCACATCAACGTCTGCCGCAGGCTGTGACTGTGCCTGACGTGTAACGAGGCTGAAACTGATGATAAGAAACAGGCCGCCGATGGCGTGCCGAACTACTCCATTATTAAGTCTCATTCTGAAATTTCACCGAGCAGATCACAGCAGGAGATAAAGTGGAGGAACAGACCCAGCCCGCCTGCCAGGATGAGGACAAGAATAATGGGCCCCCAAATACGGTGCTTCCATATTCTTTTTATAGGCCCGGCAGCGTCAGTGCTTTTGAGAACGTCAGGCATATTTCCTTCCGTGTTTCTCAGGCGCGTTAAAAGTTGCTGCCTTGTCGAAGTTAAGGCAGTCTAGCTTTTGGTTTTTATGTGATCAAGAGCGGCTTTCAGCCCCTTTGCCAACGAAGCTGCATCGCCTTTGGCCCAGAAGTGAAGAAAGAATAGGTGAGGGTCATCGTCCAGCATGTGACTGTGGAGCGCCATAACTTCGATTCCATTCTTTGTTAATGCGTCGATCACGAGCGGCACCTCATTCGCCAATAGCGCGAAGTCGCCCGTTATTGCGACTTTGCCATTGCCGGCGGCCTGAAAGTTGATGCCATTGGCGATGCCCATTGCCGGAGGAATGGTCATGTCGCCTTCCTTGACGGTATCGGCGCGGGCAATGCTGAACTGATAAACGCCATTATTCATCTTGCCGCTGCGGCCGAGGGCGTCATCAATCGCTTTGGTATCGATGTCGTCACTCTTGGCGGGCGAAGCCTTGGGCGCATCTCCAAAGGGGGTCTTACTTTCGAGCAGCGCGGCGTGGATGGCCGCGGCCAGCTTCTCCGCATCGCCATGGCCGCCGACATGCATATAGTAAATGGGCGGAGACGTGCGAAGCAGATGGTTGTGCAGGGCCGCAATTTCCACGCCGCCATCGAGCAGTTTTTTCATGACCGGCGCGACTTCTTCTCCCGTCAGGACGAGATCGCCCATGACCATGGCGCTGCCGTCCGCCGGCATAAACTCGACATGGGAGCCCAGCGCGAAGCCGGGTTTCAGGGTAACTCCATCCAGCGTGACGTGGAGATCCGTGCGCGGCAGGCTCACTTTGTAAACGCCATCCGCTTGTACCGCGCCCTTTTTGCCAATGGCTAAATCTACTTTTGACCAATCCTGCGTTTGCGCAAAGGCAGGAGAACCGAAAAGCATCACGGCAAGAGCTATAGTCGGGATTACGCTGTTCATTTTTTAGGTCCTTTTCTGAAGTCAGAAATCAGCTTGTACCGGCAATGAAGTCAATATGAACAAAAGGAGCAAGTCCCTATCATAAACTTGTATAAGAATTATCTCCATTCAGGCGGCTTCCCCGTGTCGATAAAGGCAAACTTCTTTCCATTTTCGGCATCTGAAAAATAGTAAGTGGTTTCAGAAGGAAACAGGCGCTCGTTGTCGGGAAAGGCCTTCAGAAACGCCCGCTTCACATTTTCTCGAACACTCCTCTCATCCACTTTATAAAATCGCTTTAACGTTTTTAAGAGATAATCGAAGAACTCCCGGCCCACAAAGTGGTCATAGACGAGACTGTAATATTGCTCTGCCGGGTATTGAAAAATTCCCTCGCCGAGAAATGAATTTTCCAGCCCAAGCCGTTTTCGCGTCTCAAAGTCGATCCATACGTCGAAGTCGCGGTGTACGATCCGGCGCGGCATCAGGTCATCTCCCACCTCGATCAACGTGTTCTGTCCGTGAGATTCAAGAAGGAATCCGCACTCACTTGCGGCCTTCGCCCAGCATTCGACAACCGGAATCATAATGTTGTCCAGAACGAATGAAGCAGGCTCAGCTTTGGCACGGGCGATCATTTGCACGAGGAGCGGCGGATGGTCGGGATGCATGAGGTCACCGCCGTAAAGCGCAAAACCGGGAATCAGGGAGCCACCTTGTAATAACGGATGCGGATGCGCCTCACGAACTAAAAATCCCCATGCATCGCTTCCCGTGCCAAAAATAAAACCGAGTTCGTCAGGCAGATAGGCAAATCGCGGATGGCAGATATTTTTAATATCGCGCGTAACTGCAACACTGTTACATATATTAAGCCGCCGCAGCCGCCGATTGAATCGCGAAACATATTTGGGATAATGAAGTTTCAGAAAATGCGGGGGCAGATTATCCGCGTTGCGGACAAGTACCGTTCGCGTCGATGCTGTTGGGGATACTTCAATTGCATCGCCTTGCGGATACTTTCGCAGTTCATCCAAAAACGGAATATTTTCTGCGGCCCAGGTTTCGGGATGGAGGGCAAAGCGCACTTCTCCGTCGCAAATATAAAAATTATGCAGACGCGAATCCGGGGCGGCTTCGACGATCTGGACCTCGTCAACCGGGATGCGGGCGGTGATAAGCTTAAAACTGCTTTGTTTTCCGGAGGGTTTATATGGGGGCGCGGTTTCGCTTCGTTGCGAATAGCGGCTGTAGGTCCTGGCTCCCTCGTCGACATACCTTTCGAGGTATATCAGTGCGTCAGCTTGCTGCATTATGGTGCCGAGTTCCACTGTCGAACCTTTGAAAGTTCTCAAACTCGAAGCTTTGCCGGGCGTTCCCCTTGGAAGGATCAGGGGTGAACAAAGGGATAAATGACCAAGCCGATAACCGCTGCTCCAGCCACAATGAGCGGCTCCTGTAATTTCCTGAATTTCCACAACAGCGCGGTGGTGGCAACTGCAATTGCGGCGGTAGGGATGTCCACGATGGCTCGCTGCGCGATAACAATGACAGACCCTGCGATGGCGCCAACGGCGGCGGCGGTTACGCCGTCAACGAAGGCAATGATCGCGGGCGCCTTGCCGTATTTTTTCATGTAAGGCGCGGGAATAACAGTGAACAAATAGCACGGCAGGAACGTGGCGAGCGCCGCCACGCCTGCGCCGTTGAACCCCGCTATCAGATAGCCGATAAAACCAACCGTAATGACGACGGGCCCAGGCGTGATCATGGCGACCGCAACCGCATCGACGAACTGGCGTTCCGTCAGCCATTGATGCTCGTGCACAACGCCGCCATAGAGGAACGGCACGATGGCGAGCCCGCTGCCGAAGACGAAGGCTCCGGCCTTGGCGAAGAAGAGGGCCATTTGCCAAAGGACGCCGTTCTGCGGAGCAGCGGCCAGTGGAATGGTGGCTGCAAGTGAAAGCATTCTGCCGCGCCTAAGCGCCTTCGGAGGACAACGATAGAGCCAAACGACGATGCCCGCCGCGATGAACAGCATGGCGACTTCGCTTTGGGTGATAATCGTGACCGCCGCAAGCAGCAGGAAAATCGCCCATAGCAACTTGTCCTTGCCGATGGTCTTCTGGGTCAGCTTTTTCGCGCTCATGACGATAATGCCAATGACAGCCGCGCCGACGCCATAAAAGACCGACTGCATCCATTCAAGGCCGTTGTACCGGAGATAAGCCCAGCCGAGGGCGACGACCATCAGGAAAGAAGGAATGACAAATGCAATTCCGGCAAGGGTTGCGCCAAGGATCCGGTAATGGACGTACCCGAGGTAAATCGCCAATTGCGCCGCCAGCGGTCCCGGCGCCAACTGCGCGAGCGCCAGACCTTCCTTGTAATCTTCATCCGATATCCATTTGCGCTGCTCAACCAGATCGCGATGCATATAGCTCACGAGAGCGACAGGCCCGCCGAAGCCAATGGTGCCGAGGCGAAGCATGTATTTTACGAGTTGCAGAAGCGTGTAGGAGGGGGAGTCCGGCCTGGCCATGTGTGCGCGTCGTTGTCTATGACAGACGCTCAACCTAGCACCGTTGGCCCGGAATTTATATTCAAACTACCGGAGCCCACGCCGGATTAGCGCCGAAGTGAGGGCGCAGCGATCTGGTTGCACTCTATCCGCTGAAGCAAGCTAATGGAATAGCGCTCCGGCACGCCAATTTTACGGAAACTTTTCATATGTGTTCATTCATTATTCCATATGAACTTCTCGCGCAAGCAGATGCGGTTGAAGATACCAGAATGAAGTCCGCGATAGCGGCGGCAATGAATGCGCCCCTCCATCTCTCATCCAAAATGGGGACATTGACTGGAACAGGCACGAAAGGCAAACTTCTTCACCCCGGTTAACGGCACCTCATTTGGGGCTGCCCATAGGGGATTTTTGCGACGCGGTTTTCAGGCTGTGAAGCTGAAGACAGTCATACCAGGCCAGCACAATGGATGAGAACCAGACAAAGGATGAAGTGGACAGGTTCATCCGCGAGCGGATCGACAGCATTCCGCATATCGAGGCATTTCTGCTGTTGTGGAACAGCCGTCCGCAGGCGAAAACCGTCGAGGAGATGTCGCATGCGCTTTTTATCGCGCCCGAAGTGGCTAAACGAGTCCTGCTGGACCTCGTGCAGCAGGGCCTGCTAAATCCTGGGACCGGATCTACGGCGCAATTCTATTATGCCGAAGGTTCGCCCGAGCGGGAATTACTCGTTGCCGCCGTTGATGCGGCTTACCGGCGCGACCTTGTTCGTATTACCAGAATGATCCACGCGAAGGGCCCGCCGGCCGCACTTGCCTTTGCGCGCGCATTCCGTTTCACCAAAGACGACGAGAAGGAGTGACGAGACGATGGAACCCGCAGTTTATATTCTTGGCACACTCACTTGTTTGGCATGCGCAGTGCTTCTTTTCCGCGCGTATTTCCGCACAAAGATGCGGCTTCTTCTCTGGAGCGGTATTTGCTTTTCCGGCCTCTCCGTGTCGAACGCCCTCGTATTTCTGGACCTCATCATCCTTCCGGAAACAGACCTCTATCTCTGGCGGCTTGCAACCGCCGCGGCGTCGATGACCTTTATACTTTACGGGCTGATCTGGGAGAAACAACGATGACGCCAATTGAAGCATTTCTGATCGGTGTTATAGCGACCGCGTCTTTCGCAGCGGGTCTGTTTTTTCTGAGATATTGGCGCGACACGCGGGATTCCTTCTTTCTGCTGTTCTCGGCCTCATTTATCCTCGAGGGCTGCAATCGCATCGTGACGCTATACCTGGAGCGGCCGAATGAAGCCCATTCGGCGATTTATGTGGTGCGGCTGGCGGCATTTCTGCTCATCCTGCTGGCCATCGCGCGGAAGAATTACGGCTCAAGCCGCTCGAAAAGTGGCAACTGATCAGGGACTCGAACGACCTGAATTACGCCAGATTCAATTGGTCTCGCGCCGAAAGTTTAAAAGCGATACGTGATCGTCCACATCCACGGTCACGCTTTTGCCGTTGGCCGCCGCGGGTATTGCTCGCAGTTTTCCTTCGTCGTCGAACGACCTGACCGCAAGGCTTAAGGGAGAAAAAGGCAAGGTAACGGTGACCGGGACCGGAGCGACCTTCACAGGGGCGCCGCACACGGGAGGCTTGCCTGGACAATGCGCGCCGGCGGCGCCATTCCAGCTGGCGGTTTCGTTCCACAGCGCCAGCGTATATTCGCCGTTTCTTTTCTGGAAGAGCATGTGCGCCAAAGTTTCAGGGCTATTGCTTATCGTGTACGCCAGGGGGGTCGTCGGGAATGACGGGCCAGGATCGCTGAGCGCTGCGATCAGCCCCTGCACCGCATAATAAGCCGGCTTCTTATAGTTGTATCCGTTGACCAGTCCATAGCAGGAATCAAAATGCTTTTCCGTGCAGGGCCAGTCTTCGTAAGTGAAAACATATGTGCGGGCAATCCCCGCCATATAATAATCGAAATAGAGGCGGCTGATGTATTTGGCCTGCGTGGCAAAATCCAGTTCGTTTTTGAATATCCCCGGAAGTTGCTGATACGCGGTGCCATAGCCGGTTTCTGTCGCGACAATGGGCTTCGATCCCTTGTCCGGTATGAACCGGTACATGCCTTTGAGAGAGGGGCTTTCAACGAAAGTACCCGGTCCGCTCATGGGGATCTCGCAGCTTTCGATGAAATTTATGACGTTGGCCTGGAACCGCGTGCCGCATTCCTTTGCGTAGCCGCCCCAGCCCGTTACAATGCCCGGCCAGAACGGAGGGATGTATGGATGTATATTCCCGTAGTCCATGTGGGCCGAGATATCTCCGACAACGACAGCTGCCGCCTGCGCGTACAGCGTCGGCCCATAGACCGTATATGGGCCTTTATTGGCATACAGCAGCTGCATGAAGGTCCTGGTGGTGCCTACCCATTGGCGGCCCCAGCGGCTGCCGGTTTCATTCGGGCCTTCGTAGGCCTCCAATGCCGGCGACACCAGCGCAGGGAATTCCCTTATTTGCGCAGCCGTCATGCCGGGATGCATAATAACATCGAGACGAATGCCGGCTTGCCCGATCGTCTGCATGTCTTTCAGGTATCTGGGATCGGTGCTGTAGTCATTCCTGACATGCCGGATGCCAAGGGCTTCAAGGCCTTTTATCGTATCCGCATCGCCAACCGAACAGCCGGCGTTGAAGCAGACATTCACGCCCATTGAATCAACGAAGGCGTCGGCCTGGTAAGGCGTTTCATTGACCCCGGCGCTGTTCATTTCCGCTCTCGCGGGCGGCGATAAAAGAAACAAGGCCAGGGAAATAAGAGTGATGCGCAAGGCATCGCGGATAGATATGCGCGCGGGTGGCCACTTGCGCCGGGCAAGGGTTTGAACGCTCTCGCTCATATAACCAACTTACTCCGATATCTTTGATCAACCATTCAGCGGGGCTCGGTCTCCAAAGGGAAAGCGGTAAATTCCCGGCGCCGGCATCCGGGGCCCCTGTTCCCAAGTGAAGAAGGGGGTCGCGGGACGTTCAGACAGGTGCATTGACAAAGCCCCTATGACTTTCCTGCAAAAAGGCCTATACTTACTGGGTACACTAAATAACCCTTACAGGAGAGTCAAAATCTATGGCTAAGAAGAAATCCGCCAAAAAATCGGCATCCGCGCCCCTGCAGCCCGTCAAGCAGCAGCTGACCAAATCCGGCCTCGTTAACCTGCTGGCCGAGCAAAATGGTCTGACGCGCAAGCAGGCGAGCGGCGTCCTCGTTACCCTCGAGAACACGCTCTTGGGCTCCGTGCACCCCAAAGGCGCCGGCATCTTCGTACTGCCTGGCTTGATGAAAGTCACCCTGCGCAAAGTGCCCGCCCGCAAGGCCGGGACGCTGATCCGCAACCCCGCCACGGGCGAAATGATGAAAGCCGCCGCGAAACCCGCGTCGGTCCGCGTCAAGATCCGTCCGCTGAAGAAGCTGAAGTCGGCAGCGCTCTCTTAAGCGCTTCCCGGAGAATTACGGGGTAATCTACTCCATTACCGCTAACGGTCTTTGCGAGCACGGGCGAGAAGCCGGTCCAATTCATTGGCGAAGGCTTCTCGCTCGCGCGCGCCGAAGGCGGAAGGACCGCCGGTTTGCTCGCCGCTGCCGCGCATTGAATCCATGAAATCACGCATGGCCAGTACTTGCCGGACATTGCCGGCATCGTAGACGCGTCCGCGCGGATCGAGCGCAACGCCGCCTTTTTCCACAATGCGCGCCGCGAGCGGTATGTCCGCAGTCACCACCAGGTCTCCTGCGCCGCAGCGGACGGCGATTTCGTCATCGGCCACATCAGGCCCTTGCGGCACCTGAAGCAGTGTGACGAAAGGGGACGTGGGCGCCTGCGTAAAGCGATTGGCGACCAGCGTAACGGCCACGCCGGTGCGTTCAGATGCGCGAAAGAGTATTTCCTTGATTGCCTTGGGGCAGGCATCGGCGTCTACCCATATCTTCACAGTAAAACCCTCATGAGCACGCAGGGCGCCGGTACGTTGGCATTCCCAAAGGTCCGGCATAACTATCCTGCTTTGCCGGTAAAGGCAACATAACTGTTTCTTATACGCCGCCTTCATTTTTGACTTCGACGGGGCGTTTGTATAGATTTGAAACGGAAATTCTCATGACCAAAAATCGCCAGCAACAAGCCGAACTCGACGCCCTGCGCAAGCAGTTGAACACCGCGGTCCGGCGCAAGGATTACGAGGCGGCGGCGCAGGCATGCCGGGATATCATCGCGCTGGATGCGCGGGCCAAGGGGCTGAATATCATGGTCTGCCTCTATCACAAGGATCTCGGCGAGGCTTACCTGAAGCTGCTCGAATACGAGAAGGCTCACGAAAGTTTCAAGACAGCGCATGCGGGTTTAGTTGAATATCGCGCCACCCACAAATTGAAATATCCCGAGGACTGGCTCAACGAACTGACCGTCATCGAACGGCTGATCGACAAGGTCGAGCGCGTGCATCTGAAGGACAAATTTTGAGCGTGAGTTTCCTTAAGACCGGCGCTGGCGTCGTGATTGATTGCTTGCTATAAAAAGTCTCCCACATACTGAATTCCACACCGGCCGCGTCCCTCAAGGGAGATACGTATGGATAATGAACGCCCCCGCAAAAAATCATTTGGCCGCAAGGTCAAAAGCTTTCTTGGCAATTTGACGCTGTGCGCCGTCTTTGCCGGCGCGGCGGGGGCGGGCTATCACTATTTCGGCACCGGCGGCGAGCTGGATGCGAAAGTGATCTCGGTCGAGAAAATTCCGGGCGGCGACCGCGTCAACACTGATCAGGGCGTTTTTTACAACAAGCCAGCCATCGTCTGGAAGAAGAGCGCCGACGATGCGCAGGCCATCGAAGACCAGCTGAAACCCGGCGAAACCGTGCGGCTGAATTACTACGGGCTGCATGGCCGGTTGCCGCAGCAAATCCAGGATAAGATCCCGCCCGGCCCCTTCGCCCGCGCGGCGGCGAAGACCGCGGATGATCTCGGCATTCATCGCAATATCCTGGATATCAGCGTCGTCGACGATGGCAGGCCTGTGGTGATGGCAGAGCCGGTGGACGATATGCCTGCGGTTCCCAATTTGCCCGCGCCGGTGGCGCAACCGGTGCCTGTCACGGTTCAGAACCCGGGGCCTGTTCCCGATCGCCTTCCGGCGGCGGGCCCGGTGACGCCGGCGTCGCTGGTGAACGCGGAAGGGCTGGACAAGGAAGATCCCGCCCAGCCGGAAGCCTGCATCACCAACAGCGATCTCGACCAAATCTCCGCGCAAACGCCCCGTCTCGCGCGCGACCTCGACCTGATGCGGCAACTGCCGCTGACAGGGAACGCCGTTTACAATTCCCTGAAGGCGCAGAACAGTCCTGTTCCACTCGAGACCTGCCTGTTTCCCGAGCCGCAGAACCCGGCGATCGCGGGACATTACGAAGACAGGATGGTGCGCATCGGACGCGGCACCGGCACCTCGCTTGCTTTCAACGAACTGTTCAAGGCCACGCAGGATAATAGCGAGGGTCGGTTTACGATGTATTCGCTGCAGGTGCGCGATGCCGCCGTCGCCAGTATGCTGAAAGAAGCAAGCGCGGTGGCTTACGAGATCATGGCGCGGCAGGAAGCCGAAAACCTCGGCTTCAAATTCTATGAACCGGCGCCGGGCAATGCCATTCAGGGCTATACCGACGCGTCGCCCGCGCAGAATCCAAAGACGCGCGCGATTTTCAGCGCTGCGTATAATGCCGCGCTCATGCAAAATATGGGGACTGATGCGGATGCGCGCCAGGCGCAAGCGCTGCAGGCCGGGGGCAGGGCGGTCGTCGGATACCTGATGGCGGGCGGCGATCCGGACTGGAGCCGCGCTTACAAAGCCGCCACCCTGAAGAAGATCTACGACGATCCGAACGGCTTCCAGGCGGACGACGACAAGTTCGGTATGTACGCCGCGATGCGCGATGGCGTTTTCCGCGCGCAGGGCCTGGTGTCGGACAGCATCAGTCTCGTTCCCGACGAATATTTCGGCCCGAAGGCGCCGCAGGCGGTCCAGAAGGCGCTCGATGCTTTCGATCTGAACCCAGCGGCGGACCCTGTCGCCCCGGTGACAAAAGCTCCACCGCCCACGCCGGGACGCGGCCCCTTAGCCTGAAATAGGGCTATATCTATTTATTTGACATAATATTTTTGAACTGTTATAGTTGCCGGGTGCAAAAAGCGCGGTTCAACGTGCTCGAGGGTGTAAAGAAATGTCTTTTTTAGCAAGGCTTTATAACCGCCGCAGCCAAGCAAGCATCAGCGAACTCAACACCGGGTTCCTGAATGCCATTCCGCGCGAGTGGGACCATAGCGAGGCTTTCGAAAGGCAGCTGACAAGAACGCTCCTGAATTTTGTCGATCGCGGCGCAGATATCGACACGCAGGACCATCTGGGATGGTCGGCCCTGACGCGCCTCGCAATATGGGGTTATACGCTGCCCGCCATCGCGCTGATCGAGCGGGGAGCGAACATCAACCTGAAGGACAACTGCCACGGCACAGCGCTCTCCGGCGCCGTGCAGAACAACAACGCGGCGCTGCTGAAGTGCATGCTGGATCACGGGGCCGATAGTCTCGACCAGAAGTTCCTCAGCACCAGTATCATGGGCGCCGCGGTCGGCGGCAGCGTGAACGGGCAGGAGGACAAGGAAAAGAAGATCGCCTGCGTCGAAATGCTGATCGCGAAGGGGCTGGCTATCGGCCCGGATGAAAAACCTTCCGCTTACCGCTATCCCTATCTTGCGCCTTATTGCCCGGGCCTCGCCGAAGCCAAAGAGATCGAGGCGGCTTGTGAGACCGGCGACATCGCGAAAATGAAGGAGCTGGCGGCAAAGGGTTTCAAGCCCGACATGCTGGCGGATTTCGGCCTCGACACGCCGCTGTTCCAGGCCGCGCGCAAAGGCGACGTGGCAATGATGAAGGAACTGATCGCGCTCGGCTCAAACCTCAGCATCCTGTGCCCACGCAGTGATATGACGCCGATGATGGCGGCGGCCGGAAGCGGCAATCCGGAAGCGCTTGAGCTGCTGGTCGACAGCGGCGCGGAGCTTACGCCACATGTGCGGTATGAACGCCATGCCTACGACGAGCCGGGGCATTCGCGCCCCGACCTTTATGCCGCCGCGCGCGCGGGCGGCCCGCAAATGGAACAACGCGTAAAAGAGCTTTTCGCGCCGACCATCGTCCTTCAGCGCAAGGCGAAAATCATGAAGCCCCTGAGGGTTGGGGTGCGCGTCGCCTTCTAAAAGCGCCTTGGCTCGATCAGCGTTTGGGCCATGCCCATTCCACATAGTCATTGTCCAGCACCGTTTCTCCCAGTTCCTTTCGCAGGGTAAGAGTTTTGGAATCCTTCCGGGAGGCGAGGGCGGACACAAGTGCCTGCGCGTGGGAGACGATAATAATCTGCGAATGTTCCGCTGCTTTCGAAATCAGCCGTGCAAGCGCGGGCAAAAGATCCGGGTGCAGGCTGGTTTCCGGTTCGTTCAGGATCATCAGCTCCGGCGGCCGCGGTGACAGCAGCGCGGCGCCCAGCAAAAGATATCGAAGCGTACCGTCCGACAGTTCAGCTGCCTTTAGCGGGCGCAGCAGCCCGTGCTGCATCATTTCCAGCTCGAAAAGGCCGTCCGCAGCCCTCACTCTTACAGAGGCGCCGTCAAAGGCATCGGCAACTGCATTGTCCAGGTCCTCTGCAGAGCCGATCTCAAATATCGTCTGCATGGCGGCCGCAAGATTCGCTCCATCGCCATGCAGGACCGGGGTATAAGTGCCGACCTGCGCGCGCCGGCTGGGGGAGTCGCCGTCCGTGCGCAGGTGATCGTAAAAACGCCAGCCGCGCATGCGGTCCCGCAGGGCCAGTAATTCCACGGCATTCCGCGGATCAGCGCAAGTCGTCACCATGCTGTCGTAGGAGGCCAGCTTGCCGGTGATGCTGTTCCAGGCACCCTTTGCATCCCGGATGCGGACTACGGGTCCGTGGCGTTCCGCAAAGACATTGGATCTCGACAATGACTGGCCGGCCCAAAGGGCTTCCGCCTTGATGTGGGGATCGTGCGAGAAAAGCGATGTCGCATTCGGTATCGGGAGCCCGAGATCGATGGCATAGCCATAGTCGTCGCTGGCGAAGCCAAGTTTCAGGCTGATCGGCTCTTTTCGCAGCGTTCCCTGTACAGGTTGTCCGCCTTTTTTCATGGCGCGCGAGAAGGCTTCGGGTCCAGCCCATAAGGTCGAGCCGAGACCGCCCTCGGCAGCCAATGACTGGATGATAAGACCCTGCGCAACATCCGCGAGCAGGCGCAGCGCCCGGTAGAGCGAGGACTTACCGCTTCCATTCGGCCCAGTAATGATGGTGAGACGTTCCAGGTCGAACCGGACGTCCCGGAGGGAGCGATAACCCGCAATGGCGATCTTTGTTATCATTGTCGGACCAGGAACCCGAACTTGGCTTTACAACAACCCCATCGGGTCCGGGAAATATGGATGTTCTTTCCCCGCCGGCTGCGCGCCATAGCCGTCGAACTTCGACAAGTCGCCGCCGAATTTGTCCCAGGCTTCCTGTGTCAGGGCCTGTACGTGAAGATGTTCGTACCAGCCGCCATTCTCGTGACAGCGGCCGATCGTCGCCACGATGTCTCCGGGATGGACGGAAGCACCCGCCTTGACCCTGACCGAACCCTTGGCGAGGTGGGCATAGAGGAAATGGGTGATCTTCCCGATGGGTTTGTCGAGGCGGAAAAAAACCACGCCGCCCCAGCCGCCGTTTTGTTCGGGATCGTGCACCATCGTCTCGACGCGGGAAGGGTATTTTACCGTCAGTTCTGTCCCGGCCCGGACGTTGATGTCGATGGCGAGGTGCACGGCGCTGTCAGGCTTCAGGTACGAGCCGCGCCATAAATCTTTCCGGTCCTCCAGATAGCCGCCGAACGACGTCGCGACTCCCCAGCGGCGGTGCAGGCGTTGCAGCGCGCGGTCGGTCAGGTCGGCGTTCAGGTAGCGGCTGCGCGCCGGCTGTTTTTTGCCGCGCCGCGCGCAGTCATTCATGTCGATGTAGCGGGCCTTCTTGCCCTGCAGCGCGGGAAAAATCGACAGCGTCACGGTCTCGTCGTTGGCGTGCATCGGACTCTCCATAACATAACAGGGCCTGGCGCATTATTGACCCTGCGTAGCATAAGCGATATAAAAATTACATACACCTCATTCTTTGAAAAACCTCTCGCGTCGGCGTCCATGTATCTGCATGAGTGCTTAGGTGAAAGATAAATTCAATCCCAGATCGCGCAAGCACGAAGTCGTGATCATTGACGACATCGATGATCCTGCGTCGGCGAAGCTGCTGAAGCGCGCCTACAACGAAGTGTACCTGCCGGCCTTTCCCATCGCCGCGGAACGCGAAAGCCTGGAGCAATGGTGCGCGCGGCTCAAACGCGGCAAGGACGATATCGTCATCGTCGGCGAGAACTTGGGCGACCCCGACAAGGCCGTCATCAAGGGCATCTGCGTCGGCGTTTACTTCTCTATTTCCGATGTCGGCCTCTTGTCCTATTACGCCGTCAAGCCGGACGCGCAGGGCCAGGGCATCGCGCGCGTGATGATCGATCGCGTCAAGCAGCTGATGCTGGAGCGCGCCGAGGCAAACGGCGGGGTGCTCAAGGGCGTTTTCATCGAGGTCAACGATCCCACCAAGGTCGCCGCCAACCAGGACAGTTTCGATCCCGCCACGCGCGTCTCCGTATCCCACAGGCTGGGGGCGAAGGACATTCCCGTTTCCTACGTGCAGCCTCCGCTGCAGCCCGGCGCACCCAAGTGCGATGGCCTCAAGCTCATGGCCTATGCGCACCCGAAGACGGGGAAATATCCCGGCCCGGACGCAGTGAGGGCTTTCATGGAAGCCATGTACCAGTCGCATGGCGTCGACATGGCCAATGATCCGGATTTCAAGAAGTCGATGGACGACATCGAGGCCTGGGAAAAGCAGCCGCCGAAATCCGATCCGAAGATCAAGCCGCCAGGCAAAAAGTTCGGCTAGGCCGGATCGCAGCAGGCAACACCCTCTTTTTTATTGCCCTCCCTCATCAGGGACAGGAGCATATCGCGGCGCATCGTGTTTGAGTGCGGGCCCAACCACGGGCGCTTGAAAGCGCAATATCGCAAATGACCAGCCTGAACGTCGCACAGAAAATTATCAAAGATCACCTGGTGGAAGGCGAGATGAAGCCCGGCGCGGATATCGCCCTGAAAATCGACCAGACCCTCACGCAGGATGCCACCGGCACCATGGTGATGCTCGCGCTCGAGGCCCTGGAACTCGACCGCGTGAAAACGGAACTGTCGGCGCAATATGTCGACCATAACCTGATACAGGCCGACAATAAAAACGCCGACGATCATCTTTTTCTCGAAAGCGCCTGCCGCCGCTACGGCGTATGGTTTTCGCGCCCCGGCAACGGCGTCTCGCACCCGCTGCACATGCAGCGCTTCGGCGCGCCGGGAAAGACGCTGCTGGGCTCCGACTCGCATACGCCGGCGGCGGGCAGCCTCGGCATGCTGGCCATGGGCGCGGGCGGTCTCGATGTCGCGATGGCGATGGCGGGCGAGCCTTATCGCCTGCGCATGCCCCAACTCTGGGGCGTGAAGCTAACGGGCGAGCTGCCGCCCTGGGTCAGCGCGAAAGACGTCATCCTTGAAATGCTGCGGCGGCACGATGTTGACGGCGCGGTCGGCCGTATCATCGAATATTACGGGCCGGGGCTCGCGAAGCTGACGGCGATGGACCGTCACGTGATCGCCAACATGGGAACGGAACTCGGCGCGACGAGCACCGTATTTCCGTCGGACGGCGAGATCAAAAAGTTCCTCAAATCTGAAGGCCGCGAAGGCGACTGGCGCGAAATTTTCCCGGACGAGAATGCGACATACGATTGCCACGAAGAAATCGACTTGAGCAAGCTCGAGCCGCTCATCGCCCGGCCGTCGAGCCCGGGCGACGTCGTGCCGGTGCACGAGGTGGCGGGGAAGGAGATATACCAAAGCTATATCGGCTCCTCGGCCAATCCCGGCTATCGCGACTTCGCCGTCTGCGCGCACATGGTAAAGGGCCGCCGGATGCCGGATATTGTATCTTTCGACATCAATCCGACCTCGTGCCAGCTCCTCGCCACGCTGACGGCCGACGGGCGGCTGGTCGACCTGATTGAGGCCGGCGCGCGGCTGCATCAGACCGGCTGTAACGGCTGCATCGGCATGGGACAGGCGCCCGCCACCGGGCGCATCAGCCTGCGCACCGTACCGCGCAATTTTCCGGGCCGCAGTGGCACGAAGGAAGACAGCGTATACCTGTGCAGCCCCGAAACGGCGACGGCGTCCGCGCTGATGGGGAGGATTTCCGACCCGCGCGCGGTCGCGAAAAATCTTGGCATCGAGTGGCCGGGCAATATCGAACCAGTACGCCCCATCATCGACAAGGGACTGCTGACGCCGCCCCCGCCGGTTGAAAAGGCGCGAAAGAGCGAACTCGTCAAAGGACCTAATATCGATTCGCTTCCCGTGACGGCGCCGCTGCCCGACCGGCTGGAGATTCCCGTCCTTCTGAAAGTCGGCGATAATATTTCAACGGACGAAATCCTGCCGGCCGGCGCGCGCGTGCTGCCGTACCGTTCGAATATTCCCAAGATATCCCAGTTTGCTTTCGAAACGATCGACGCCACATATGCCCGTAGGGCTCACGAGTTGCTCGACGAGGCGAAGGACAGGGATGGTGCTGGCCATATCATCCTCGGCGGAAAGAATTACGGGCAGGGATCGAGCCGCGAGCACGCCGCGCTGGCGCCGCGCTTTGCCGGACTGCGCGTGGTCATTGCCAAAAGCTATGCCCGCATTCACAAGAGCAATCTTGCCAACTTCGGCGTCCTGCCGCTGGAATTCGCGCATGAAGAAGATTATGACCGCCTTGAAAAGGGCCAGGTCATCACCTTCGATCATCTTCGGGAGGCGGTGAAAGAGCAGGATTGCATCGAGGGAAAATCAGGCGGCAAGACATTTAAGTTCCGGCAGCACCTGTTGCCGCGTGAGCGTGAGTATATCCTTGCCGGCGGGCATATAAGCTACTGGCGGAGCAAGCATGGAAAGTGATGGCCGTCATTCGATGATGATGATTTTTTCGTTGCCGGTTTGCCGGACC
The DNA here is from genome assembly GCA_025934695.1 of Alphaproteobacteria bacterium. Classification (GTDB taxonomy): domain Bacteria; phylum Pseudomonadota; class Alphaproteobacteria; order Micavibrionales; family UBA2020; genus JAPWJZ01. Next base: position 297,171 of record JAICWS010000001.1, on the reverse strand, counting down.
TGATACACCGGCGCGCCCGGCTGGTCCATTGCCAGGGTGAAACTCCTGCCCTGGAGGGAGATTTTCTCTGTCCGGATAAACGTAACGGTGGCTCCGACGCGAACGTTGGCCGCATGCGCGACCACAACGATTAAAATCGTCAGTGTCAGCGCCGACATGAACGTTATAATTCCATATTGACGAACAAATTCCTTCATCGGAACAACCTCTCTATACCGATAAACATCGCAAGAGATGCGCCAGTTTCATCTGGTTTATTTTCAGGGGGTTACGCCGCGGACACACCACACGGACCGGTTTCAATTCGGGACGCGCGGGTCAGAATGAGACGGCGCGTTCACGCGGCTTTCGGCGGTTTCGGGGCGGAGGTGATTTTGGTCTCCGGCTCCGGCGTTGAGAGGACTGATTCCGGCACGCCGAAGGCGGCGGCGAGGTCCTTCGCATAGGGCCGTATCTTCCCGCTCAGCTTGTGCTCGAGGTCGACCAGGGCCTTGGTCTTGTCCGTCTTCATGAAGCCGTTCTCCACGTACCACAGCGCGTTCTGACGCATGGTATGGACGGCATATAGGTCACAGAGGAGCTTGAGGACCTTTTTCGTTTCCGGATCCTGCTGCTCCTTCCAGGCCTTGACGAAACGTTCCAGCATCAGCCGCTCCGCATAGGCATCGGAATAGGCGAGCATATCGTCCTGGCATTTGTTGGCAGCGACGGCGGAGCCTTCGGCTTTCGAGATTTCCATGTATCTCTCGCTCAGCGCGTACATCATTGCGCGCTCGCGAGCGGCAAAGATATTCTGCTGGAAATGCGAGCTCAGCAGGTGCGCATCGTTCGTCTTCGACGAGCTGGCGTTGAACAGTGCCATTTTGCCCTTGAGCTGCAGCGCGATGCTTTTCGCGATCTTCTGCACCCCGGAGGCGTCGCTGAATTTCTTCGCGAGGCGCGACATCTGGTTTTTCGCGACCAGCAGGCGGAGGACCGTGTTATCGCCCTCGAAAGTGCGGAAAACGTCCATGTCGTTGCGGAGCGCACCATAACGCTCGTTCGACATATAACCCTTGCCGCCCGTCAGCTTGCGCGCTTCGTCAACGACTTCGACCGAGGCGTCAGACGATTTCGCCTTGATGCTGGCCGCCATGGTTTCGAGATCGGGATTGGTGCCTTTTTCCAGCTCGTCAGCCAGGTGGCGCGTGGCGAAATGCAGCGCATAGGCATTGGCGAGATGCGGGAACAGCCGCGACTGCGTGGCCTGCTTGTCGAGCAAGGTGTCGCCGAAGACCTTGCGGCTGTCGGCGAAGTCGATGGCCGAGACCAGCGCGTTCTTTGCGCCGCTCAAAGACACCATCGACACGAACACGCGGCCCGTGACCAGCGTGCTGATCATCCTGAAGAAACGCTTCGATTTCTTTTCGATGTCGCTCTGGTATTTGCCGTCCATGTCGATGTTCGCGAAGCGGTCGAGCAGCGCGTCATAGGGCACTTTTACGTCCTTGAAGCTCAAATAACCGTTGTCGACGCCATTCAGTCCGACTTTATGCCCGCAATCCTCGACGGTGACGCCCGGCGCGACAGTCCCAGCCTTGTCGCGGATGGGGACGAGGAAGGCATGCACGCCCTGGCTTTCGCCGTCCTTGGTCATCTTTAGTTGCGCGAAAACGACCATCATCTCGCCATGCAGCGCGGCATTGCCGATATAGGCCTTCTTGGCGCTGTCGGTGGGCGTATTGATGACGAAACTACGCGTCGCGTGATCGTAAACGGCTTCGGTCGTGACGCCCTGGACGTCGGAGCCGCCGCCCACTTCGGTCATGGCGAAGCCGCCAAGCAGCTTGCCCGCCATGATGTCGGGCAGGTATTTATCGTGATGCTTCTGCGTGCCGAGGTTGGTGACGCTGAGGCCGAACAGGCCGAACTGGACGCCCTGCTTGACGGCGAGGCTCATGTCCTGGTGGGCGATGATTTCAACGATATTGATGTATTTCTTGCCTTCGCCGGTGCCGCCCTGTTTCGCGGGGTAGGGCAGGCAGGTGAAACCTTCCTTCACCATGTCGCCGATCCATTCCAAGGTCTTGGCGCGGTATTCTTCCTTGGGAAGGTCGGGCCTGACAGGCGCCATGCTGGGGCGGGAGATAAAGCGGCGGGCCGCGTCGCGAGCATCCGCCATGTCGCCGTCGAGAACGGCTTTCAGCCGCTCTGCCAGCGGCTTTTTGTTATCGTCGGGGAGCTGAATGACAGTCATGTGTTCACTCGCTTATGTTGTATTTAGAGGGTACCTAATGAAATCCGTTCGCACAAGGCTCCCGGGCTAACGCTGAGCCAAGGTTTTCCGCAATATTTTCGATAAAGGCGGAGGCCTGCAGCGATTCCTTGATATTTCAGCGTCTGTGTGAATAATCATAACAACAAAAAACTTCCTAACGGCGGAGCTCATGAAACAGGATTGGGAAAACCGGCTTTCGCGCGAATATTTCGGCGAGTTCAAGGGCCGTGGCGCGATCATCGCCGGAGGCGCCGCAGGCATCGGCGCGGCGCTGGCCGACGCGCTTCTCTGGCTGGGCGCCAAAGTCGCCGTTCTCGATAAAAACAAAATCTCCACAAAGGACATCATTTCTATCACGGGTGATCTGTCCGCCGAAGCCGAACGCAAGCGGGCGCTTGACGAGGCCATTCGCGCCGTCGGCGCACCGTCGGCGTTCGTCAGTACGCTTGGCTATGACACACGCGTCGCCTTCGATAATCTGACGCAGGAGCAGGCGGAAGTGATGATGCGCGTCAATTTCTTCGCGCCCTTGTTCGCGGCGCGCGATATGATGCCGGCCATGCGCAAGGCCGGCGGCGGCGCGATCTGCCTCTTCACCTCGCGCCACGGGTCGGAAATTTTTGAGCCCGACATGACCGGTTACGGTGCTGCAAAAGCGGCGCTCGACAGCGGCATCAAGCGGCTGGCGGTGAAAGCGGGCGAGGGGAATGCGCCCGGCAGCATCATCCGCGTCTTCGGCTTTTGCCCCGGCTGGGTGCAGACGGAGGCGCAAAAGGTGCGCTTTTCGGCCCAGCAGTTTGAGGATGCGGCGCAGGAGCAATTGGTGCCCACCGGCATGAAGCCGGAAGACATCGTTCCTTCAATTATCTTTGGCTTGTCGAGGCACGCGGGTCTACTCAGCGGAACGACGCTGCGTTTTGACGGCGGCGAGGGCCAGATCAAGACCAGCGCCGTCACAAGCGGCAGCAAGAAGGCCGCGTCGTGAAGGCCGAACTGCTTAACCCGGCGCTGCCGGCCGCGACCCTCGGTGAAGGCTGCTGGTGGGATGCCGCTGGAAAGCGGCTGTCGTGGGTCGATATCACGGGTCGCACCATCTACCGCTATGATCCGCAGGCCAAAAAGCATGAGTTATGCCAGACTCCCTCGACGGTCGGTTTCGCCCTGCTGGCGGAGAATGGCGATTACATCGCCGGTCTCCAGGACGGCATTTATCGCGTGAAATTCGACGGCGGCGAGCTTAAAGCATTGGCGCGGCCAGAATATGCCGACAAGTATAACCGCTTCAACGACGGCAAGTGCGACCGGCGCGGCCGCCTGTGGGCGGGGACGATGAATGACCGCGATCACAGCAAGCCCTCGGGCGCTTTCTATCGCTTCGACAATCGCGGCCTGCATGTGCAGGAAACCGGCATCCGGATTTCCAATGGCTTGGGCTGGAGCCCGGACAACAAAATCATGTATTACACCGATACGCGCACCGATACGATCTGGATGTATGATTACGATATCGAGACCGGCACCGCCGTCAATCGCCGCCCGTTTGTGAAATTTTCAGGGGATAACGGTTATCCCGACGGCATGTGCGTGGATGCGCAGGGGCGGGTGCTGACCGCCCTGTGGTCGGGTTTTCGCGTCGAAATCTATACGCCCGATGGAAAAGTCGACGGCAAAATCGACGTGGCGGCGCCGCAGGTCTCCTGCTGCGCCTTTGGCGGCGACGACTTGAAAACGCTGTTCATCACGACGGCCTCGATCGGCCTCAGCTCTCAAAAGATGAAGGAAGCGCCTCTTTCGGGACAGATGTTCGCCGTCCGCATGGATGCGCCGGGCCTGCCGGAAACGCGCTTCAAGGGGTAAAGATGGATATATTTATCGACTGGGGCAGCACGAACTTCCGCGCCTTTCTGCACGACGGAACGAAGATCGTCGCTCGCAAGAGCGCGAACGACGGCGGCACGCTCAAAAACTTCGCCAAGGCGACGCCTGTCACCCGCGCGCGCGAGTACAGCGCCTTCTTCATGGACCAGATGGGCGACTGGCTTGAGAAGCACAAATCTCCGGTTTACATTTGCGGCGCGGTCGGGGGGCGCGAAGGCTGGGTCGAGACGAAATATTCAGAAGTTCCGGCCGGCATCGACGATGTGCGCCGCAACCTCCACAAGATCGAGGCGCCGCAGATCGGTGCCGCGTCCGGGTTCGACATTTACGTCGCCTCCGGCTGCTGCATCGCCTTCCAGGACGGCCGCCACGACGTCATGCGCAGTGAAGAAGTGAAAAGCCTCGGCGCCGCGCGGCACCTGAATCTCACGGATACGCTGCTGTGCATTCCCGGCACGCATAACAAATGGGTGCAGATCCGCGACCGCAAGATCGTTCATTTCGAAACGGCAATGGCGGGGGAAATATATGGGCTAATGTCCGCGCATGGCGCGCTTGCCGCCGTCATCAGCGGCACGCCCGACACAGGGGCGGATTTCGGTTCCTTCGACATCGGCCTGGACCTGGCGGAGAAGGGACACGACCTGCTGGCCGATCTCTGGCAGGTGCGGGCGCAGCATCTGCGGGCGAAAACGCCGCCCGCGAGCTTGCGCGCCTATTTCTCTGGCATCCTGCTGGGGCATGAGCTGCGGCAGATGGAGCGTTTCTTTCCCAGCAAGCCGCCGGTCGTGCTGCTGGCCGACGAAGGCCCGAAGCGCCTTTACTATCGGCAGGCGTTCGAACGTTTCCAGTGGAAAGTCCGCGCCGAGCTGGACAGCGAGACGGCTGTCTGCCAGGGCTTGGCGGCGCTTAAATGATTATTTCAAATTTGCCGCTGCCTTCGCCAGCGCCTGCGCGCGCTTGGCGACCTCGTCCACGGTCATGCCGGGCTTGAACAGCTGCGTGCCGATGCCGAAGGCATGGCATCCGGCCTCGTGGAACGCCGCGATCGTATCGACCGAGACACCGCCGGTCGGGATGACCTTCGCGTCTTTCGGAAGCACGCTTTTGAGCGCTTTGATGTAACCGGGTCCGACGGAATCCGCGGGGAAAAGCTTCAGGTAGCGGACGCCCATCTTGTAGGCCGCGAAAGCTTCGGTCGCGGTATAGACGCCGGGCATGATGACCAAGCCGAGTTTCATCGCTGCTTCGACCACATCTTTATCGGTATTTGGCGCCACGATCAGCTTGCCGCCGACATCGGCGACCTTCTTCACATCTTCGGCGGTCAAGACGGTGCCTGCGCCGATCAACGCCTTGTCGCCGTACTTCTTCACGAGGCTTTCGATGCTTTTGAAAGGCTCGGGCGAATTCAGCGGCACTTCGAGGCAGCGCCAGCCTGCGCCTATGATGGCCTCGCCGTGGCCCGGCGCTTCCTCGGGTTTCAACCCGCGCAGAATGGCGATCAGGCGGCTTTCGGTAAAGTACTTCTCGGCGGATACGGCGGTCATGTTGTACCTGTTTTGGATAAATTTCCACCCCGACGGAAGTCGGGGTCCAGTTTATGTAACTTCTATCGTGAGATTTATGAGATAGGAGTCATATGAACTGGATCCCGGCTTTCGCCGGGATGGGCCGTTTTGTGTTGTTGCGTTTAAAGAATACATGGCGTCAATGCTGCGGCCTCAATCGTTCGCGCACGCGCTTGGCGATTTCGCCGCGCGACAGGTCGGGCCGGTCGAACATCTTCATATAGGCGCCGACATGCGCCTGGTGGGTGCCGATCACGGGATCGCGGGCGATGATGCCCCAGGGGCTGTGAATGGGCGGCAGGGTGATCTTGAGGCTCTTGCGGCGGTTTTCCAGCTCGGCCCCCTCGACTTCCATTGAGAGCGAACGGTTGGCGACGTCAAGCTTCACCCAGTCCCCGGTTTTGACGAGGGCCAGCGGCCCGCCCGCAGCCGCTTCCGGCGAGACGTGCAGGACGTGGCAGCCATAGGCCGTACCGCTCATGCGCGCGTCGGACACGGTCACCATCGCCTTGATGCCCTTGGCCAGCAGGTATCCGGGCGGGCGCACGTTGCCGACTTCGGGCATGCCGGGATAGCCGAGGGGGCCGCAGTTGCGCAGGATCAGCACGTTATCCGGCGTCACGCCTTCCTTCGGGTCGTCGATGCGCTTGTGATATTCCTCGATGCTGTCGTAGACGACGGCCTTGCCGCGATGCTGGAGCAGCGCCTTATCGGCGACCGCCGAAACCTTGATGACCGCACCGTCGGGACAGAGGTTGCCGCGCAAGATGACGATGCCGCCGGTGGGCTGCAGCGGTTCCTTGACGGTGCGGATGATCTTGCGGTCGACATAAGGATCGCGCGCGGCGAGTTCTTCGGCCAGCGTCTTGCCGGTGCACCAGCCGGCATCGGCCTTGATAATGCCGTTCTCGGCCAGTTCGCGCAGCACGGCGGGCAGGCCACCCGCGCGGAAATATTCTTCCATCATATATTCGCCGGACGGCTTGACGTTGACGAGCAACGGGACGTTGGCGCCATAGGTCTGCCAGTCCTCGATCTTGAAATCGATGCCGGCCATATTCGCGATGGCCAGCAGGTGCACGACCGCGTTGGTCGAGCCGCCGATGGCCGCATTCGCCGCAACCGCGTTCAAAAACGACTGGCGCGTGACGAAGCCGCTCGGGCGGCGGTCGTGGAGAACCATCTCCACCGCCATGGCGCCCGCGCGATAGCTGTAATGCGCGCGCTCGGCCATGGGCGAGGGGATGGCGGAACTGCCCAGCAGCGTCAGGCCCAGCGCTTCCGACATGCTGTTGAGCGTCGAGGCCGTGCCCATGCTCATGCAATGTCCCGCGCTCGGCTGCGCCGCGCAGGAGCGCACCATGAGTTCATCTTCGGTGATCTTGCCCGCCGCCAGAAGTTCCCGGTTCTTCCACAGGTGCACGCCGGAAACGGAGGGCTCACCGTGGTGATAACCATTGAGCATGGGTCCCGCCGACGCAACGATCGTCGGCAGGTCGGTCAACAAGGTCGCCATGAGCCCGGCAGGAACGGTTTTGTCGCAGCCGGTCAGGAGGACGAGACCGTCCATTGGGTTCGCGATAATCGTCTCGATGAGTGAGAGCGCAGTCAGATTGCGCATATACATCGAGGTGGGCCGCGTGAGCGGCTCGCCCAAAGGCGGTGCGATATCGAAACGGAAAGGAATACCGCCCGCCGCCCGGACGCCTTCGGCGACGCGGTCCCCCAGATGCTGGTCGTGCATGGCCTGGCACGGGTTGAGGTCGCCGCCGAATTTGCAGACGCCGATCACGGGGCGGCGGCCGCTCTGGGTCATATGGCTCAGCTTGTGATCCGTGCCGCAGAGTTCTTCGAGGGTGAATTTGGAATTCACCATCTTACCGGTATGGTGTGCGCGGACGTCGACGGCGGCCGCCTGGCCGAACCAGTAATCGCTGCGCAGGAAGACTTTATTTTCGCCCATAATCTTGTTACCGCCGTGTTGTCTTTTTTCGCCCCCAGGCCGTATAATGTTTACTATAATTCGGCCAGGGATTCCACAGCCGAATCAGGAGCAGAAAATGACGCTCAAACAGGGATTCATGCATATCGCGTCGCCGGACGGCGCCCTGATGCTCGAGCTTCGCCCCGAGGCGGGCGGCAGCATCGGGCGCTTCCAGTTGCGCCGGGCGAACGATGCCTTCGACCTGTTCCGCCCCTATGACGCCGCGCAACCGGCCTCGCCGCTGAATATGGCGAGCTTTCCGCTCACGCCTTATTCCAACCGCATCATCAACGGCCGGCTTGCGTTCCAGGAAAAGAATTACGATATCGGCCCGCTGCATGCGCCCGAGCCGCACCAGCTTCACGGCGACGGCTGGCTTTTGCCATGGACGATAGAGGAGGCCGGCCAGCACCATGCCGTCCTGACGCTGGAAACAAAAAAATCAACGCGGACGCCATATGTCTATGAAGCCCGGCAGGCTTTCACGCTTGAAAACGGCCGCCTCGATATCGACATGGAAATCACCAACCGTTCGGGCTTTACGCTGCCGTTCGGGCTGGGGCATCATCCATATTTTCCCCGCAACGACGCAACGACGCTAAAAGCCCGGCTGCCGAAAGTCTGGCAGAGCCGCAGGCTTGTGCCGGAAAAACTGGCCGACAGTCCGCCGAAGTGGAATTTCAGCGCCGGCGTCGCGCTCGCCGACGCGCATTTCCATCCGCCGTCGGAAGGTTTCCTCGGCACCGACCTGCTCGACCATTGCTTTTCCGGCTGGGACCAGATGGCGGAGATCACCTGGCCCGACGCGGGCGTGCGCCTGACGATGAAGGCGGACCCGATGTTCCGCAACTTCGTCATTTATATTCCATCGGGCCAGAAATTCTTCTGCGCCGAGCCGGTGACGAACGTCAATGACGGCTTCAACCTGAATGAGCGCGGCGTGCCGGATACGGGCACGATCATGCTGCACGATGGCGAGACGCTGAAAGGGCGGATCTGGTTCGAAGTCGGCAAAGCCTGATTACGGACGCGGGCCGAGCCTGATCTTCGGCGCTTTCTTCTTCAACTCGTTGAGCCGTTCGGCGGTCAGGGCGCGGGTTTCTTCTTCCTGCCGCTTGAGGCGCGCCAGTTCTTTTTGCTGCTCGATCCAATCCTTCAGCTGCTTTGCGGCGACCGTCTGGCCGTTCCTCTCGCAGATGCTCAGCGCCGTATTTCCGTTATCATCCCTGGCGTCAACGTTGGCGCCACGCTCGAGAAGCATCCGGATCACGTCCGTCCGGCTTCCCTGCGCGGCCCAGATAAGGGCCGACTTGCCCTGCATGCCGGGACTTTCGAGGCCGGCGCCTTTGTCGAGCAGGAATTTCACCGTGTCATAATGGCCGAGCCAGGCGGCCCAGGTGAGCGCGGTGTCGCCACCGCTGTCGCGCTCGTTCAGGATGGCGGGCCCGAACTCGTCGAGCATTTTTTGCAAACTCTTGATGTCGCCCGCCTTGCCGAGAGCGCAAAATTCCAGCGCATCTTCCCGCTCGAACGGCGGAAAGATGCGCGATGGTTTTTTGAACGGATTGTCGGCCATGCCGCCATTGTGGCAGCGTCCTGACGTCTTTTCAAGGCGTTAGAAGCCTCTCATCCTTATATAGGCGTTGCGCCATTCGTCGATATCGATCCGGCCATCGCCGTTGGTATCGATCGCGCTGAAGGGCAACCCGATGAATTTATTCGGCGACAAGCCAGTCCCGCCGGGGTCGAAGGCGGCGAGCGGCGTCGCCTGCATGAAGGTATGCAGGCTGGTCTGTGTCGACACCAGGCGTCCGCGGCGGGTGACGTTCGCCACGCGCGTTTCGCGTTCCATGGGCACGACGGTCTGGAGCGAGCGATTATAGAATTCCGAGGGCTCCAGCGTGCCGCTGAGGTTGGTGTCGAAAGCGTTGAACATCATTTCGGCGACTTCGCCCCGGTCGAGCCTGCCGTCGCCGTTCGTGTCGTAAACCCGCAGGTCGAGCATTCGTTGGCCGGGAGGCGGCTGAACCTGTCGGGTCAGCGTTTCGATACGTTGCGCGCTTTGGGCGGGAAGCGAAGCGCCGCACAGGACGACAATCGCGGCTGTGGCGGCGAATAGAGGCAATCTTGTTTTCATGGCGGACTCTCCTTGGTATCCAATCTCACTCATCCCAACGGGGGATGGAACTCGATAGTTCCTGAATGAGAGTGAACCGGAGGAGGTTGCATCTGCTGAAAAAAGAACAGCAAGGCCCGCTCGTCACAGACGAAGCGGGCCTCAATTGTCTGCGCGCGTATGCGCTTCGATATTATTGCTGGCCGCCGGAATTGCCGCCCTGGTTGCCGCCGTTGCCGTTGTTCTGAAAGCGTCCGCCGCCGAAGCCGCCGCCATTTCCGTTGTTGCCGCGCTTCCAGCCGCCTCCTTGGCCTCCTTGACCGCCTTCGGCACGCTCTGGCATGCAGGCGTGGAGCGCTTCGCGCGTCGTCGCGGCCTGGACGCAGGATTGTATCCCCTGAAGTTTTGTCATCCGTTCCTGGATATGGGCAAGTATTTTGGCCTTATGATCTTCAAATCGCTCGCCCGGCTGGCCTTGTCCCTGGCCGCCGGCATTCTGCGCGCCCGCCTGTCCCGGCGGCGTCGCCACCGAACCCGGTGCTGTTTGTGCGTAAGCTGCCGTCGACGCCATGAGCAGCGCCAGAATAAACATGTTTTTCATCGTGAAATTCCTTTCCCGTACCCGGTTGTCGCTTAATATTGTCTGCCCCTAATCATGATACGCAAAAAGGAGGCAAAAACCTTCGGTTTGTTTCGAAGGTTGCCTTAACGTTTCGTTAAATGAAATATTATTTCAAAGCGCGAAGCCGATGCCGCGCCGGATCAGCGCCGGCCACAGGTTTTCATCATTCACCTGGTTAAGCGATTGCGCGCCTTCCACTGTCGCGCGGATCAGATGCCCATGGTCGAAGACCAGCACGAGATGCAAGTCGCAGCCTTTCTTGGTCACCTTGAAGCTGCCGAAACCCAGCGTCCCGTCGGCCTTGATATCACGATAGGGCAGGGAATAGCCCTCGTAATGCAAGAGGCGCTGTTTGAAGGCCTCCAGCTGCTCGGGCGTGCCGTGGACCTGCGAATTGCCGTAGACGGCCATCTGCACTTCCTGAATTGTCATGCGGTCGAAACGGTCGGAATTGATCCTGAGCTTCGCGAAAACGGTGCGCTTGCTCATGCCCACATGCAGCGTATGCGCTTTCTGAGCTACTTCCTGCTTGTTCTTGAACAACTCGGTATTGACGGTTTCATCGCCTTGGGGAATGCAGCCGGATACGCAAAGCACGACAACCACAAGCAACAGGATCTTAAACGTATCGATGAAACGCGGTCCTCTTTGTGTTGCTCCGATGTTTATGGTTTGTTCCATAATCGCATCGCCCCCAATGCGAAAATCTGCTCCTGAAAATTTGTCTTCGTCAAAATTCTGGAATTACAATTACAGTATATATAAGAACGTTTAAAATGGAGTTAACGTAATAAATTCACTCGCCATATCAAGCCTCTAGCCAGAGGTGCCATTGTCCGATATAAAACTTCTCAACCGAACATCTTTTTGAACAAAAACTGCTCTGGGCCGCGCACATGCGGCGCAGGGTTGTAACAGTTTACAACGAGGAACGCCCGTGACCGATACGCCCAAGAAACTCTACGTCAGATTTTCCAACGTCGACGACCACGACAAGATCATGGACTTCTACCGCGCGAACCCGCACGACAACGTCAGCGACCGCCACGAAGAGCTGATGAAGAAGATGGCGGACCACGGCTCGGTCATCCTGATCGAGACCGAAAAAGGGGAGATCGTCGGCGCTTCCATTTCCTATCCGCTCCCCAGCGAAAAAGACCCGTCGAAACAGCAGTGGCTGGAAATCGGCACGACCCGCATCGTGCTCAACGGCTATCCCGGCATGTTCGACGTCATGATCGCCATGCAGACGTTGCGCGCTTACCTGGTCGAGCCGCCCGACGATCGTTTCGTCTGCCAGATGGAAAGCCCGCTCGTACGCAAAATGGCGCATAAACTGGGCTTCCGTCCGTTGCAACCCTCGGACGAGCTGGTGCGCGTCTCGGACAAGACCGTCGATGCCACGGAAACCTGCGGCTATGAAAACTGGTATTCCGCGGGCCCCGAGGCGCTGCCTGTCCTTGCCCGGCTGATGCGCGACGCCATCGACAAGCCCTATCTCGAAAATCCGAAGACGGGCGACAAGATCACGCTGGATTTCAGCAAGTCGGTCTTCTTCAAGCTGTTCGAGCCGGAAATCCGCGACCTCGCGACGCGCGATCTCGGCAATCCGGACCAGCCGAACCCGGCGGCCAGCGTCTCCGCGAACCGCAAGGAATGGATGCACAAGTTCTTCAAATAGGAACGCCTGGTGACGGACGAGCCGAAGAAATATTACGTCAGGTTCTCGAAGGCGGAAGACTTCGACAAGGTCTGCGAATTCTATGACCTGAACGCGCACAAAAATGTGCGCAAGCGCCAGCAGGAACTGGTGAAGAAGCTCGTCCGTGACGGCGCCGTCGTCATCATCGAGGATGAGGACGGCAAGATCGTCGCTTCCAGCATCACCTATCCGCACAAGGTGGCGGACAAGGACGGCGTCGAGCGCGTCAAATGGCAGGAGCTGGGAACCACGCGCTGCGTGCTGAACGGCTATCCAGGCCTCTTCGACGCGATGATCGCGATGCAGACCCTGCGCGCCTTCCTTGTCGAGCCGCCGGAAAGCGTGTTCGTCGCGCAAATGCACACCGCGCCCGTCCAGGGCATGGCCGGCAAACTCGGCTGGCGGCGCATGGACGAGGCGCCGGAAGGGCTGATGGAGTCGAAAATCAGAAGCGTCGATCCCGCCGATGTGCCCGCCTTGTCGACGAACAACTGGTTCCACTGCGGCGTCGAGGCCTTGCCCGTCATGGCGAAGTGGATGGAAAAGACGCTCGACAACCCCGTCCTCGAGAACAAGAAGACCGGGGAGAAGATTGAGCTGGATTTTTCAAAATCGACTTTCTTCCGCCTGTTCGCTGACGAAATCCGCGACCTTGCGAAACGCGACTACGGCGACGTCGAAAAACCCGACGCGCAGCAAAGCGTGCGCCGGAAGCGGGACAGATGGCTGAAGGATTTCTTCCGGTAATAGGGGTCTCTCCCTTATGCCGTCATTCCCGCGAAGGCGGGAATCCAGTACCGTAAGTTATAAAACGGCTGGCGGTGCAGTTGGCCGTGTCCGCTGTTTTGATGACAACGGTACTGGATCCCCGCTTTCGCGGGGATGACAATGCTTTTGTTGCGCTAGTGGCTGGATATCTTCATTCTGCTGAGATATAACTATTACATATTGAATTTCCGGTTATTTGCCCGAAGGGTCCCGCATGACAGACGCACTCAAGAAATACTTCGTCCGTTTCTCGGTCGCCGAGGATTTCGCCAAGATCTCCGACTTCTACGACCTGAATTCGCACAAGAACGTGCTCAAGCGCCAGCATGACCTGATGAAGCAGCTGACCGAGGACGGCGCCGTTGTCCTGGTCGAGGACGAAAAGGGCACGATCGTCGCTTCCAGCATCACCTATGCACATAAAGCGACGGACGCGCACGGGGTCGAGCACGTGCAATGGCAGGAGCTCGGCACCACGCGCTGCGTGCTGAATGGCTTCGGCGGCATTTTCGACGCGATGATCGCGATGCAGAGCCTGCGCGCCTTTCTCGTCGAGCCGCCTGACAATATGTTTGTCGCGCAGATGGAAACGACGCCGGTCCAGAACCTCGCGAAGAAGCTCGGATGGCGCAGCATGGAAAACGGTCCGCCCGAAGCGCTGCTCGAGGCCAAGAAGAAAACGGTCAGCGATGGCCATGCGACCGACAACGACTGGTACGCCCTTGGTATCGAGGCGCTGCCCGTAACGGCGAAATGGTTCCAGGATGTCGTCGACAATCCGGTCCTCACCAACAAGAAGAACGGCGAGCAGATCGAGCTCGACTTTTCAAAGTCGCCCTTCTTCAACATGCTGAAGGACGAGATCGCGCATCTCGCGAAGAAGGACCTCGGCGACGTCGACAAGCCGAACGCCGCGCAAAGCCTGCGCGAGCGCCGCGATAGATGGCTTAAGAAATTTTTCAGGTAAACGGGAGTATTGACATGAGCGTGCTTGCAAAACTAAAGGACGAGAACAACGAGTTCAGCCGGTGGCGCCGCCACATCCACCAGCATCCGGAAACCGCGTTCGAGGAAGTGCAGACCTCCGATTACGTAGCGGAATTGCTGGAATCCTGGGGCGTCGAAATCCACCGCGGCATGGCGAAGACCGCCGTCGTCGGCGTGATCAAGGGCAAGAAAGGCGCATCGGTGCGCGGCTTGGGGTTGCGCGCGGACCTCGATGCGCTCAATATCCGCGAGGAAACTAACGTCAAGCATTGCTCGCAGCACGAAGGAAAAATGCACGCCTGCGGCCACGACGGCCATACGGCCATGCTGCTGGCGGCGACCAAGCATCTCGCCGAAACGCGCAATTTCGACGGCACGGTTTATGCCATCTTCCAGCCCGCGGAAGAGGGCGGGGGCGGCGGCAACGTCATGGTACAGGAAGGCTTCTTCAAGAAATTCCCCTGCGAGGCCGTGTTCGGCATGCACAACTGGCCCTGGCTGCCCGCTGGCACCTTCGCGATCTGCGAAGGCCCGATGACGGCCTCGACCGACAGTTTCGTCGTCAAGGTCATCGGTAAGGGCGGCCATGCGGCTTTCCCGCATACGACGGTCGATCCGGTCGTTTGCGGCGCGCAGATCGTCTCGGCGCTGCAGCATATCGTCAGCCGCACCGTCGACCCGGCCGACATGGCCGTCATTTCGGTCTGCAAATTCCACGCCGGCACGGAAAGCCTGAACGTCATTCCGGAGAGCGTCGAGCTCGGCGGCACCATGCGCACCTTCAAGCCCGAGATGCGCAAGAAGCTCGAGGAAAGACTGCGTCACGTCGTGAAATCAGTCGCCGACGCCTTCGGCGCGCAGGTCGAAATCAAGTGGAACACCGGCTATCCTTCCGTCGTCAACACGGCGAAGGAAACCGAATTCGCGCGCCAGGTCGCGGCCGAAGTGGTCGGCAAGGACAAGGTCCTGCCCTTCACGCCGACCATGGGCGGCGAGGACTTCGCCTACTTCTTGCAGGCATCGCCCGGCGCTTACATCGCGCTCGGCGGCGGCAAGACGGATCGCGATCCCGGCCTCCACAGCCCCCATTACGACTTCAACGACGAGGTGCTCCCGGTCGGCGCGGCCTATTGGGTGCGCCTCGCGGAAACCTGGCTGAAGGCAAAATAATCAGGCGAGCTTTCGAAGGGCGAGGGGGCGCAGGACCGTGAAGCGCGTTATTTTCGCTTCGGCGGCTTCCGCGTCCGCGATCTTTTCGCGCAGGTTTTCCATGTGGCGATCCCACATTTCGCTGGAGATAAAGCTGACGTCGCCGGTGCCGGGCCGGCGCGCCGCATCGCGGTCGATCAGTTCCTTCATCAGCGCGAGATTGTGTTTCGTGTCGGCATGCGTGAACGGCAGATTGCCCTGGTTGTCCATGGCGTGAACATCAGCCCCGGAGGCAATCAGCAGCAGCGCGGCGGCGGTATGGTCATGCAGCGCCGCGAGCAGCAGCGGAGTATTGCCATCCGCATCCTTCTCCTCCAGGTGCGCGCCGGCCATAACGTATTTATTAAGCAAGGTCAGGCTCGGCGTCTCGCGGCCGATTTCTTCGAGTATCTTCTGCCCCAGCTCCCGCGGCGCCGCGGCGGGAATGTTGAATGCGTCGCTCACTGCGCCATCCGCTGCTTGAATGAAATCCGCTTCAGCGTCTTGACCTGACGCTCGACCGGCAAACCCGCATCGCAAACGGCGTTGAATTCCCGCTGCGCGGCGTCGCGCCGCAACTGCTCGGCGCGCTCTTTCTCCGCCTGCGCCTCGCGGCGCGCCTGTTCCTTCATTTCGGCGTCGATCGAGCGCAGACGCTCGGCAATATGCGGCTTGTTGTTGTTCTCGGCGTAATCCATCGCCGTCATGTTGTTTTTCGGATTCTTCGCCTGGATATCCGCCCCGCGGCGCGCTAGCTCCTCGGCGATGGCCAGCTGCTTGAGCCACGCGGCGAACATGAGCGGCATCATGTCCCCGTGGCAAGGCTCGCGGTTGGGATCGAAGCCGCGGTCCAGCAGGACGCGGACGCAGTCGAGATTGTAATGCGCGATGGCATGCGCCATCGCGCTTGAGCGCATATCGCCGACTTTCGCGTACATGTCGGCGCCGTTGTCGATCAGCAGGCCGGCGGCATCGGCATTGCCCTTGCCGATGGCCACCAAAAGAACGGTATGCTGTTGCGCATTGCGGACGTTAGGATTGGCGCCTGCGTTGATCAGCTGCTTCATTTTCAGCAAATTGGGAGTTTCGGCGGCGGCCTCCTGGAGAAGCGGTCCGTCGAGGTCCTGTGCGGCGGCATTGAAGCTTTCACCGGCCGTCATCTGGCCCTCTTATTCAGCTTCGCGGGCTTCAACCGCAATTGCTTCATGACCCCGACAGGCTGCTGCGCGCCGCGGTGAATCTTTTCGGCCTCGATGATTGATGTCTCACGTTGCATCGCCTCGATGACGCCGGCGTGTCCTTCTTTGAGAGCGTAGTCGAAGGCGCTTTTGCCTGCGTTGTTCTTGAAATTCATGTCGGCGCCATGCCGGATCAGCAGGGCGGCGCAGTCGGCGTGATTGAACTGCGCCGCGCACATCAGCGCGGTTTTACGCTCGCCGAGGCTGTTGTAGGAGATATGGTCGAGGAGGGGGATCCTGCCCGTATCCAGCATCCTCTGGAGCACTTCCGCATTCCCCTTGAGCGCGCAGAAGGTGAAAGGCGTGCTGTCCTGGACGCAACGCGCGAGAGGATCCGCGCCGTTGCGCAGCAGGAACAGCGAGGCTGCGTAGTATTCCCGCGCCAGCGAGATTTCGAGAAGTGTTTCCTTGTTTCCGTCATTGTAGCGGACTTCGAGATCGGCGCCGAGGTTGATGAGTTCCTGCATGCGCGCATACTCCTGTGCCGTCGGCGGCTCTGCCAGGCGGTTGATGATCTCGTAAATCGGCTTTGCGAGCGCGCGGGCCTGTTCCTGCTGTTCAGTCGCCGTCATTGGAATCATGAATGCTTCAACACCCTGTTCAGGAGATGCTTGAAGATATCAAATCATAGTTATTATGTCAAATATAACTATTTAACTGAAATCGTTGAACTTTAATGCTCGAAAACCGCTTAAGTCCCGTATTTCGGCGTTTTTTTGACTTTGGGAGGCGCGTTGTCCTGCACTGGCGCGAAGGGTGCGGACGCGATGGATTTGGATGCCGGGTCGTAGGCGATGCCGCTCTTTTCGCCCATCGCGCGGATGAAGCCGGTAATGCGCGGCGCGATGTCGCTGCGCCAGCCTTTGCCGTTGAAGATGCCGTAATGGCCTGCGCCGGGCTGAAGATAATGGAATTTCTGATCCGCCGCGAGCCCTTTGCACATCTTGTGCGCGGCGGTCGTCTGACCGGGAGCGGAGATATCGTCCTTCTCGCCCTCGACAGTGAAGAGCGCGGTGTGCCGGATAGCGGCGGGCTTGATCCGTTCTCCGTCATGCTCCAGCGTGCCTCTGGCCAGCTGTTGCTCGATGAAAACCTTCTGCACCGTCTCCAGATAAAACTTCGCCGGCAGGTCGCAGACGGCAAGATATTCATCGTAAAAGGCTTTGATCTTCTCCGCGTTGTCGGTTTTGCCGGCAAGAAGATGCTGGAACAGTTCCTGGTGTGATTCAATGTGCTTTTCGGGATGCATCGCCATGAAGCTGAACAGCTGGACGAAACCCGGGTAGACGAGGCGGCCGGCGCCCTTGTAATGGGCCGGCACCTGACCGATCAGGTTTTCCTCGAACCATTCAATCGGTTTGCTTTCGGCAAGCTTGGTCACTTCGGTCGCAGCGGCGCGGGTATCGAGCGGTCCGCCCATCAACGTCATGGACAGCGGCTGGCAGGGCGATTTCTCTTCGGCGAGAAGGGACATGGCGGCGAGCGTCGCCACCGTCGGCTGGCACACCGCCATGACATGAGCGCCGGGCCCGATTTTCTCGATAAAGCTTTTCACGTAGTCGATATAGTCGTCGAGGCCGAAGTCACCCTTCGACAGCGGCACTTCGCGCGCGTCTTTCCAGTCGGTGATGTAGACATCGTGGTTCGGCAGCATTTCCGCCACCGTATCGCGCAGCAGCGTCGCGTAATGGCCCGACATCGGCGCGACGATAAGCAGCTTGGGATCGTTGCGGTCCGTATCGCGCTTGAAATGGAGCAGCGAGCCGAAGGCCTTGTCGTCGATGATTTCCTCGGTCACCTTTACGGCTTTCCCGCCGATTTCCGTCTCGGCCAGGTGGAAGGCAGGCTTCGTGTAGTCCTTCGCGAAGCGTTCCGACATCTCGTGCGAGGCGGAAAGAATGTCCTTCGTCAGCTCCGCATAGGGTTTGGGCGCAAATCCATAAGCTTCCGCGCAACTCACCATCGCCTGCTGGAACGCGAGCCCCGCCGAGAGGGCGTTGAAATAGGCTTTCAGGCCGAAACGCTGGGCTTCGTGCGCAGGGTAGAGCAGGGGGTTGTGCTTCTTCATGGGAGCGGTTCTTTTTGAAATTACGTTAACATAACACCGTTCATTGGCGGCGTCTATTATATCCGTGTAAGCAGTTATAACTTCTGGCAAAATCCCGATGGGGAATACAATCCCATCCTTATCAACCTTTTCAGGGCAGTCGTCAATTTTCATG
Source organism: Alphaproteobacteria bacterium (assembly GCA_025934695.1). GTDB lineage: Bacteria > Pseudomonadota > Alphaproteobacteria > Micavibrionales > UBA2020 > JAPWJZ01. The sequence continues at coordinate 278,638 of JAICWS010000001.1, read as the reverse complement.
AAATCAAAGCTCCGCAAGCATCTTCGCAAGGAAGTTGAAACCACCGAGGAAGACCGCAAGTTCGGCACCGGCTGGATCAGCGGCATCGCCGCCCTCATCACCGCGACGGCCTCCTTCTTCGCGACCGTTTGCATCTTGTTTCCATCGCTGACGACCACGCCGCAATTGACCGGCATCTACGACAAATTGCCCGTGCTGCTGCTGGTGCATGCAGGCATGCTGATCGCTTTTGCGCTGGCGCTGCTGAATCTCGTCCTGCGCCGCGCGAAGGTGATGGGTTTCACGGCGATCTTTATCGTGCTTGCCACCAATTTCATCGGCAATTTCCAGTCGCACGTTCCGGCGGTGCAGGCGGGGCATGTCTATTTCGGGCTCGATTGGTTCATCCTGAACGTACTGTTCACGGGAACGCTTTTCATTCCTGTCGAAAACCTGTTTCCGCTCCACAAGGCGCAGCCGCTGTTCCGCGAGGAATGGCGCGAGGACCTGTTTTACTACTTCATCAGCAGCCTGATGGTGCAGGTGCTGGCCTTCCTGTCGCTGCTGCCCTCACAGCAGATCCTGGCGCATACCGCCTGGACGGATTTCCGCGCGACCGTCGGTGGCCAGCCGCTCGTGCTGCAGGTGATTGAAATCATGCTGCTGACGGATCTCGTGCAATACTGGGTGCACCGTAGCTTCCACCGACTGCCGTTCCTGTGGAACTTTCACGCCGTGCATCATTCTGCGAAGACGCTGGACTGGATGGCGGGGGCGCGCATGCATTTCATCGAAATCCTGCTGCTGCGCGGCATTACCGTCATCCCGATGATGACGCTGGGTTACGCGCAGATCGCGGTGCAGGCCTATATCCTGATCGTCTACGCCTATTCGACCTTCATCCATACCAACATCCGTTTTTCTCCGGCATGGCTGGAGAAGTGGCTGGTGACGCCGCGGTTCCACCACTGGCACCACGGCATCGAGCGCGAGGCGATCGACGTGAATTTCGCGATCCATTTCCCGCTGCTCGACAGGCTGTTCGGAACCCACTACATGCCGGAAAGCGCCTGGCCGAAGGGATATGGCATCAAAGGCCATCCCGTACCGCTCGGTTACGTGAAGCAGTTCTTCTATCCGCTGGTGCCGCAGAAGAAGAAAAAGGCCGCCTGACTTTTACCGTAATTCAACCGGAAAGTTTTTGCAGAATCCAACCCAGGACGCGTGGACGCACGCCCGGCTGGGGCAGGTTCTTGCGCATGGTCCATCGCTCGACCGCGCCCTTGGACAGGCCGAAAGTATCGCGAAACGCATCTTCATCGACGCCAAAGCGGCTGATCGCAGTGTAAACCGCATCGGCGAATTCACCGTCTTCGACCTCCTTCTGGGTGCTGAGCTTCGAGAGCTTTTTCTTGTACGCCTCGAGCTCGAAGGATTTCACGTTATCCTGCGACATTGGCTATAGACCTCGGCTAACCGTCTGGTACTATAGCTAAAAATTGGCCGTAATAAAGGGGTTAAACGTCTTTACTTGGGGTGACTTTAATGGCCAGGAAGCTCTATGTGCGGTTTTCCACCGCCGCCGACGAAGACAAGATCTTTGATTTCTACAGCGAGAACGAGCACAAGTTTGTCGCCAAGCGCGATCCCGAGCTCTGGAAGGAGCGCATCGCGTCGGGCGCCGTTACGCTGATCGAGGACGAAAAGGGCAAGATCGTCGCCTCCAGCATCCATTATCCCCTCGTCGTAAAAGACGACAAGGGCGAAGACGTGCACAAATGGTCGGAAATCGGCTCGGTCCGTGTCGCTCTCGAAGGCATCGGGCTGTTCAAGCCCCTTATGGCGGCGCACATCATGCGCGCCTATCTGCTTGAACCGCCGGAAGACCGTTTCGCGATCGAGATCGTTAAGGGCAACGAGCATTCCAAGCACGTCTACCTGAAAGAGGGCGCGACGCTCTGGGCCATCCCCAAGGAACTCGCCGACAAGGTCAACGCGACGATGCAGCCGGGGCAGGAGATGGACGTCGAGTGGTTCCAGCTCGGCATCGAAAGCATGCCGCATTTCGCCAAGCTCTATCTCGACGGGGAGAAGAATCCCACCGTCAAGAACAAGAAAACCGGCGAGGAATTCGAGCTCGATTTCAGCAAATGCGTGCTGACGACGATGCTCCACGACGAGGTCAAGAAAGTCTCGGGCCTGGATTTCGGCGATCCCGCCGTTCCGAACCCCGCGCACGGCCTCAAGACCTTCCGCGAAAAGTTTAACCCTTAAAAACGATACGATGACCCTGTCGAACCTCATGAACCTCCGCAAGGCCCGGCCGAAGCCGGAGGCTCAGCCGCAGGGCGACAAACCGCCGGAAAAGAAGAAAGAAAGCTTCCTCAGCTCTTACGGTTTCGTGCTTCTCGGCGCCGCGCTGCTCGCGATCTCCTGGGTCTTCAGCGGCGCGCCGATGCAGGGACAGCACCGGTTCCTCGTCGCGACGGCGGCGATGCCCAGGCCGGACCTTCAGAAGAAAGTTCTGTTCATCATCCGCGACGACCGCGGCGGCGCGCTGGCCCTGGCCGTGAATGCGCCGGGGGCAAAAGGCGCGCCAGGCTTCGGCGGGCCGGTTGAGCCCACGAAGGTCTTCGCCTTGCATTCGCTCGACGTGCAATTGCCCGAGACGCTGCCGATGCAGGACGCCGGCATTGGGGTGGTCGAAGGCGCCGAAGCCGTGGCAAAACTGAAAAGCGCCAAACCGGCGCCCAAATGGTATATCGTGGTGAAAGGCTACTTCAGCTGGGGACCGCGGCAGCTCGAGCAGGACATCACCTCCGGCGCCTGGGAACTCGTCGATTTCGACAAGGACGTGTTGACGTCGACGCCGGCGCCGAAACTCTGGGACGCGACGCATCAGTTGCCCAAGCTCGTGCTGACGCATTAGAACGGAACGAATTTCTCATGAAAGTGCTTGTCGCCGAAGATAACCCCAAGATGCAGTCGATGCTGACCTCGCTGCTCGACAAGGAGGGGTTCGAGACGGTTCGCGCCAACAGCGGCCGCGAAGCGCTGGCCAAATACCGCGAATTCCAGCCCGACATCCTGTGTCTCGACGTCATGATGGACGATCTTTCGGGCATCGAGGTTTGCAAGGAAATCCGCAAAAGCGACCCGAAGCTGACTATCATCATGGTGACGTCGAAATCGGAAGAGAAGGATTTCGCCTCCGGCATGGAAGCGGGCGCCAACGGCTATATCGCCAAGCCCTACGACCTGTCCGACATCGCGGCAAAGATGCGCGGCAGCGCCCGGCGCTGCATCGCGCGCGACAATCCGGCCCTTTACGCCGAATACTTCGACATCGGCGATATTCGCGTCTATCCAGGACAGTTGCGGGCCGAGCGCGGCGGCGACGCCATCGAGCTGAACTTCCGCGACATCGGCATCCTGCGCCATTTCTCCGGAAATAAGGGCCGCACCGTGAAACCCGCGGAGCTAATGGAATATTGCTGGACCGGCCATCCGGCGGGTGAAACCCAGCTTGTGCCCTGGCATATCTCGCAGCTGCGGCGAAAAATCGAAAAAGACTCGGACGCGCCCCAGATCATCGTCTCGGCGGCCGACGGCTACCGGAACGGCTAGGCCTGCTTCACCGTTTCCTGCGCCTTTTTCTTGCGCTCGGCGCGGCGACGTGCGGCGTCGCGGGCATATTCGCCGGTACCTTTGGTGATCACATTATCCGTGGGCAGAAGCATGCCGGCAGAATATTCGGGCTTGCCCTTCAGTTCGGCATAGAGCGGCGTGAAGTCTTCATAGGTCTCGTCGAAGAGCTGTTTGAAACTGTCGATGACGAAGTAATTATCCTGGAAATCGTCGATCTGGTAATGGGTCTGGAGCATGCGCCGAAGGTTAAAGCCGATGCGGTGCGGCGAGGGGCTTTCAAGGCTGAAGACGGACTCGGTATTCGACGACAGGATGCCAGCGCCGTAGATGCGCAATCCCTTGGGCTCGCGGATCAGGCCGAATTCCACCGTGTACCAGTAAAGCCGCGCCAGCTTGTCGACCGTGCCCAGCTTCGCGGCCTTGAGGCCGCCCTTGCCGTAGGCTTCCATGTAATCGCCGAAGACGGGATCGGCCAGGATCGGCACATGGCCGAACAGGTCATGAAACACATCGGGTTCCTGGATATAGTCGAGTTGCTCGCGCTGGCGGATGAAATTCCCCGCCGGAAAGCGGCGGTTCGCCAGCAGCTCGAAGAACGGTTCTTCCGGGATCAGGCCCGGGACGGCCACGACCTGCCAGCCGGTGCGCTTCTTCAAAATCTCGTTCACTTCGTTAAAGTCGGGGATGCGCTCGCGGTTGATGCCGAGCGTGGAGAGGCTGTCCATGAACAGGCTGATGGCGCGGTTGGGAAGGATCTGCTCCTGCCGTTTGTATAAAATCTTCCAGATCTCGTGGTCTTCGGGCGTATATTGGCGCTGCGGCACCACGAAGAAATCGAGATTGCCCGGCGTCCAGCCTTCGGCGGAAGTGTAATGATAGGCCGAGCCAACGCCTTTATCTTCGACGGGATTTTCCATGCGGGCATCCTTTCAGGAAATGGCAGCGCCAGTCTATCAAATGCCGGGAAAAGAATGCAAATCCGCCGCCAATCCTATAATTTAGTATAGCATAGTTTACATAAATTAGCATCTCGATGCCCGTTTGACAGTGGGCGATGTTATGAATAAAATCGCCGCCATATGTTAATCAAGGGCCGTTGACTTCCATGGGTTTCTTCGCGACCGAAAAGCAAAAACTCCAGCGCCGCCTGCGCCGCGCCTGCAAGGATAGTGACGTGGAGAGAATGGAAGAGGCGATTGCGGCGGGCGCCGATGTCGAAGATGCCGGCGACGGTGATTCCGACACGCCGCTGATGCGGGTACTCGACGCCGGCTTTGGCGCTGGCGCCCGGGTGCTTTTAAAGGCGAACGCCAACCCGAATGCCGCCGATGGCATCAGGCGTACCTGCCTGATGCGCGCCGCCGCTTATGCGGATATCGATACCGTCAAGGCGCTCATCGAGCGCGGCGCCCGGCTGAATGATGTTCGGTCTGACGGCTGCACGGCCCTGCATGAGGCAGCCTCGCGCGGACGCGGCGAGATCGTGAAGTTGCTGCTCGACAAGGGTGCCGATCCTGATATCGCCGACAATCGCATGAACACGGCGGCCGATGCCGCGCATACGTATTACCCTCGCGTCGCCGAAGCGATTCAGAAGTTCGCGGCGAAAAACAAAGAGCCGGCCGCGCCCAAGGCCTCCGCAGAGGGCTGGCGCCTGACCGCGCGCGACGAGGTCTCGAACGTCTCGGAGAAGGCGGAGATCGGCTATCGCCTGACCGAGATCTTCAATTTCGGAGCAGGCATCTACACCCGCATCGCCCGCAATCTTGAAACCGGGGCCGAGAGCCAGTCCTTGCGGTTCTTCGACGAGTTCACCGACCGCAGCGCGCTTGACCGCGCGCAGGAAGCGCTGACGCGCCTGGGCGGCGCAGCGGCGGACGCCGTCAAAAAACTCGATAAGCCGACGCTTGCGCGCCCGCAGGGAGGCACACCATGAGTATTTTCCGCAAGCAGGACCGGCGCAACCGGAGCCTCGGCACGGCCATCAACTACAACAGCCAGCTTGAGGAAGTTGAGAAACGGATCGCGGCCGGCGGGGACGTCAATGCCACCTATAAATTCGATTACGAGCGCGGACCCATGCTCTGGTGGGCGGCCAACCGGAACCGCGCCGATATCGCCAAGCTGCTGCTTGAAAAGGGCGCCGACCCGAATACGCCCGGGAAATACAACAGGCCGCCCCTGATGCTGGCCGTGCAAAAGAAGAACGTGGAAATGACGCGGGCGCTGCTGGAAGCCGGTGCGCGCATCACCGGCGGCAACGAATACCGCGACCCCGAGATCATTTCCGCCGCAAGCGAAGGCGCGGGCGACATCGTAAAGCTGCTGGTCGAGCACGGTGCCGACGTCAACGCGCAGTTGAAGGACGGCAATACGGCGCTGCATTTCGCGGCGATGAAGGGCTATGCAAACCTGGCCGCTTACCTGATCGAAAAGGGGGCGAACGTCGCCGCCGCCAACGCGACGATGAACACCCCCGCCGATGTCGCCGAAAAGGAATTCCCGGCGCTTGCGGCGATGATCCGCGGCAAGACCGCGTCCGAACTCCCGCCGCCGGCGGATCCGGGCTGGAAGCTCGTCGCGCCCGATGAAATCGCGCATGTGAGCATCAAGGAAGCCATCGGGTACCGCGTCACGGAGATATTCAATTTTTCGTCGCGCACTTACACCCAGATTTCCGCCAACCTGGAAACCCGCGCGGAAAGCCAGTCGATGAAATCCTTTTCCGAGCTCGACGCGTCCGAGCGCATCGAAGCGGCGCACGCCGAACTCATCCGCCAAGGCGGCTGCGCCGGCGACGCCGGGCCCAAGAAAAAACTCCCGGCGCCAGGCATTTAAAAAATCACTTAAAGCATGTCCCATCCCGAAGAAAGTCGGGGGCCAGTTTATACAACTTCTATCGCTAAATTTATGAGGTAGAGGTTGAATGAACTGGACCCCGACTTTCGTCGGGGTGGGGCGGTTGTTAGAGCTAACGCAGGAAGCGCCGGAACCAGTCGGTCGCGAGCTGGGCGACTTCGTCAAGGGCGCCGGGCTCCTCGAACAGATGCGTCGCGTTCGGCACGATCTTCAGCTCGGTCGCGCAGCGCATCTTGCGTTCGGCCTCCTTATTCATGTCGATCACGGGCTCATCGAAACCGCCGACGATCAGCAGCGTCGGCGCCGCGACTTTTTCAAGATAGGGTCCTGCAAGGTCGGGGCGTCCCCCGCGCGACACCACGGCGCGGACAAGATCCGAGCGGCGCGCCGCCGCGATGAGGGCCGCGCCCGCGCCGGTGCTGGCGCCGAAGAAGCCGAGCGGAAACTTCGCCAGATCTTCCTGGGTTTCCGTCCACTCGGTGATCTGGACAAGCCGTTGCGCGAGACGCGGAATGTCGAAGCGGAAATAGCCTGTCGCGGCGTCCGCCGTTTCTTCTTCCGGCGTCAGCAGGTCGACGAGAAAGGTGCCCAAATGCGCCTCGTTCAACTCGCGGGCGACGAAACGGTTGCGCGGGCTGAAGCGGCTGCTGCCGCTGCCATGCGCGAAGACGACGAGCCCCATGGCGTCCGGCGGGATATAAAGATCGCCAGACAGCATGGCGTTTTCCATGTAAAGACGCACCGGCGTTTCGGCGCCGAGGCGGACATTCAAATCATCGGCCTGAAGCGGCGGTTGTTGCATGACGTTCACCCTCTAAGGTTGAGGGCAGGGCCTGCTTTCCGGGTTCGGAAAGAAGACCCTGCCGCTGTGTTATTGGTTTGTTGTTCAGAATATATTCATGGCGTCGATGACCATGTGGTTGCGCCGGTTCATCAGATAGATATTGTCGTTCGCGCGGACGTAAATCGTACCCTCCGGCGCCGCGGGAAGACGCGCGGAAACGGACTCGGGCAACTCGGTATAGGCGACGTCCCTCGGGATGACGCTGCCGGGCTGGTAGAAGACGACATTTTGCGGACGTTGCACGCAACCGCGGCGATAACCCGAAAGGGGACAGAAGACACTGCTATGATTGACGTAGCCTCTCAGGAATGTCCTATCGCTATCGCGAAAGAACACGCGGCTCTCTTCCATGCGATGCCATCCGCCGCTGTGCCAGTTGCCGTCCTGGTCGTACCATGCCCGAGCCGGGGCCGCGGAAAGGAATGCGCCGAGAATCATGGTCAGACCCAGCATTTTTGCGAGGTTTTTCATGGGAGCTCTCCTGTAAAGTGATTTGTGCCTTACAGGATTAACGATGGAACCAAAGCCGGGTTCCTCGAGAGCAAATTTTCCGGAAGAACTACGGCGCTCGCCCGCGGCGGACGATCCTTTGGCTTCGGCGATTCGTCCGCCGCAGAGAGCCCGGCATAGCGGCGGTTGAGGTTAGGCCGGCCTCACTGCTGCTGGTCTTCCTCTGCGCCTTCGGCGGGCGCATACATCCGTTTAAGGGAATCCATGTCGATGGTGACGCTGTATTTCGCCATCAGGCTCTTGCGGTATTCCTCGAGCAGGTCGCTTTGCAGCGACTGGCTCAGCATCGACTGCATCGCGTCGGCTTCTTCCTTCGAGGGCGCTTTCGACGTGTCCGTCTTGCGCTCGACCAGGCGCAGGATCGTCACCGCGCCGGGGCCGGGGACAGCCGTCGACTGGCCTGTCTTGTCGATCGAAAAGAGCGCCAGCACCACACCAGGCTCGACGGGGCTGGACTTATCCGGCTTCGTATTGCGTTGCAGAAGGGGGGTGTGCTGGATCGGCTTGTGCAAGTCGTCGGCCACTTTTTCGAGCGTCTCGCCCATGTTCAGGCGCTGCATGATCTTGTCGGCCTTCGCGTCCAGCGTCATGCCGGCCTGTTTTTCTTTCCATGCCTTGACGACGTCGGCCTTGACGGATTCGAAGGGCTTGGCCTGCGCCGCCTGGATGTCACGCAACTCGACCACAAAGAAGTCGCCGTTTTTTGCCTGCGCGGGCTGACTGGTCGAGCCTTTATCGAGGCTATAGGCGGTTTTCACGACCGCGTCGAAATCGGGGACGCCATGGGGATCGACGGGCTTGCCCGAGGGATCCTGTCCCTGTGCGCTCACAGCATCGAAGTCGACGGTTTTGAGGTTGTAATGCTGCGCGACCTCGGCCAGCGACTTGCCGCTGCCGATCATCTCGTCGACATCGTTGGCCATTTTATAAACGGCTTCGCCGTTCTGGCCCTGGTTCTGCGCCGCGAGGGCTTTCTCGATATCGGCTTTGACTTCGTCAAAGGATTTGACGGAAGCGGGAATGATCTTGTCGACGCGCGCGACGAAAGTGCGGCCCATCGACGCCTGTTTCGGCGGCAAAACGGTTCCCGCGGGCGCCTTGAAAACATCGTCGGCGAGTTCCGCCGGAATGAAGGAATCCTGCGTGTAAGTGTCGGAAACAAACTGCGCCTTGTCCTTGCCTGCCTGTGCGGCGAGTTCCTTAAGGTCCTTCTTGGCGGCCGCTTTGGTGTAGATGCTCTGCGCCAGCGCCGCGTCGCTTACCGACACTTCCGAGATGACACGCTGCTCGGGAACGGTGAACTGCTGCTTGTGCTGTTCATAGAAGGTCTTGGCGTCCACGACGGGCTTCTGCACGGCGCCCGGCAGCGACTGCGCGTTCAGGACGAGAACGGCGAACTTGCGGTATTCAGGCTGCATGTAATGAATCTGCATTTCCGCCTGGTACATGTCTTTCAAGTCGCTGTCGGACGGCTCTTTCACCTCGGCGTCGGCGGACGTCAGCTTGATATAATCGCCGCGGCGCCATTCGTTGCGGTACTTCATGAAGTCATTGACCATCTCGGGCGGCGCGAAGGCGCCGTCGGCCAGCGCGTGCGACAGGTTCTCGACCGCGATTTCGGATTTCAGCGTCGCGACAAGGCCGGCCTCGCTCAACTCAAAGCTCTGCAGCAGGTTGTCGAGCGCCTGGGCTTCGGTCATGCCCTTATCGGTCGCGGGCTTCAGGAGGTTGTCGATCTGGCGGCGCACGGTGGCGTCGTCAACGACGATGCCCATGTCGCTGGCGGCGCGCAGGAAGACCCGGCTGTTGATCTCGCGCTGCAGTTCCTCGAGCGGCACGCCCTGGCGGTAGGCGTCTTCGCGCGTCATTCTTTTCGCACGCAGGGTTTGCGACACGAGGCGGTCGACGTCCCTTTTGGAAATCGCTTCATGTCCGATCTTCGCGACCGTGTCGGTGTGGAAGCCGCCCCGGAAAACATCCTGTACGCCGAACAAGGCGACGCCGACCAGCGTTCCGCCCAGGATCAGGCCGAAAAACAGGTACTTGAAAATCACAGAATGGGTGCCGGAACGCAGGAACCTGAGCATGGGATGTACTCTTTCGTAGGACGGTAAAATGCCTTGATAATCCACAGGGATTTGGCCAAGATGTCAAGTCTTTGAAAGAGGAGATATGTCATTTATGGGTGCGGACAAGCTGATTGTGGGTAACTGGAAGATGAACGGCCTGCGCGCGGACGGCCAGGAGCGGGTGGCGAAGCTTGCCGCCGCTGTCGCTGCCGGAAAGTCCACTGGCTACAATATGGTATTATGTCCACCCGCGACCCTCATCGCCGTCACGGCCTGGCAGCTGAAGGATTCTGTGATCAAATTGGGTGGCCAGGATTGCCATGCCCAGGCCTCGGGCGCCTTTACGGGCGATATCGCAGCGCCGATGCTTAAAGACCTCGGCTGCTCCTATGTCATCGTCGGTCATTCCGAGCGGCGCCAGTATCACAGGGAAACCAGCGTCGACGTCAAAGCCAAGGCGTCAGCCGTCCACGCGGCGGGCCTCACCGCCATCATCTGCATCGGCGAAACCGATGCGGAACGCACGGCTGGCAAGGCGAACGAGATCGTGGCGTCCCAGCTCGCGGATTCCGTGCCGGAAACAGCCACGGTCGAAAATACGGTCATCGCGTACGAACCGGTCTGGGCCATCGGTACCGGCAAAGTCGCCTCGACCGACGATATATTGAAGATGCATGCCCTGATCCGCGAAAAGTCGAAAGTGAAATCGCGCATTCTTTACGGCGGTTCGGTCAAAGGCGCGAATGCGAAGGAAATCCTGCATCTGGCCAATGTCGACGGCGTCCTCGTCGGCGGTGCGAGCCTGAAGGCCGATGAGTTCATGCAAATTGCGGAGGCGAGCGCCTAAGCCGAAATGGCGGGGCTCGTTCTGAACTTGATCTTCTTGCTGACGGATACCTGGTGGTCGAGCTGCGTTGCCTGCTTCGACATCCGGACGATATCGAGATCCTTGCAATAGCTGATGGCGCTCTTCATATCGTCATTGACTCCGCCGAGAATGAGATAACTGGCCGGGACGAAGCCGCGGCTGTCCTGCGCCGCGACGCTGGCGCCGGCGTCGCCGAGCAGCCGGACAGTGTCCGGATTTCCCGCGGCGATGGCGGCCACGACAATGTCGACCCCGTTGGTGCCACTCACGTCCGCTTTGTGCCTGAGGAGTGTCTTGACGACATCGATATGGTTGCTCGCGACCGCATGTTTGAGTAGCGACGTTCCGTGGCCATCGGTCACATTGGGAGAAACGCCCTGTCCGAGGGCGGATTCCAGTGCCACGGCGTCGCCGCGCGAGGCCGCCTGGATCAGTTCGAATTTCTTGCAGCTGAGGTCGACAGCGGTCGCCAGGGCATTCGAGCAGTATTTCTGCGCGAAGGCTGCGTCGGTCATTTCTTCGGATTTCGGGCTTTTGCCGAGAGTGCGCGGATCCGAGCCAGCGTCGAGCAACGCCTGCGCCATCGGCAGGTTATTGTGTTCGAGCGCGACGCGCAGTGGCGTGCTGCCCCAGTCTTCCTTGCGGTTGACGAGGCCGGGATAAGCCGCGATCACGAGCTTGGCGATGCTGACGTCTGCCTCGGCGGCGACATGCAAAAGATTGAATTTGGTGAAAGCCGCTGGGCCGGTGTTTTTATTCAGCGCGCCTGAATCCAGGAATTTTTTGACGGCGGCGGCATCGCCGCTTTTGACGAGAGCGACCCCAAGGGTGAAGACGCCCGGGACGCCGACATCAGCCGGGTTGGCACCCGCGTTGAAGAGCTGGGCCGCGATTTCCGGATGGCCTCTTTCCACCGCCAGCTGGATGAGGGGCTTGCCGTCGGGCGTCGCGCCATTCGCGGAAGCGCCTTCGTTCAGAAGCGATTCAACGGCCGCCGCGCCGCCGTTATAAACGGCCGCATGCAGCGCATGCTCGCGTTCTTCTGGCGTCAAAGGGGCGCTGCCCGATACGCCCCGGGCGCGCAGGAAAATCACCGCCGCGAACTGGCCATATTTCTGGGCAAGGGACATCGCGTCATCGCCCGCGCGATTGACGGCGCTGACGTCCGCGCCATAGTGCGCGAGAATATCGAAGGCGCCTGTCGTGCCTGTGACAATCGCTTTCATGAAAAGCGTATTTCCCCAAGCGTCGCGCAGATCGGCCGGGACACCCGCCGCGAGGCAGTGGTCGAGACCCGCGATATCCTTCTTTTCGATCAGGCCGAAGACCTTGGTCTTCAGCACATCCGCGTCGTGGACTCCGGCGGCCTTCAGCGCGGCACATTGATCCGGGTTGTTCTCCTCGATGCCGCGGAGGAGGAGGGCGTTCAGAAGCAGAAATTCCTTGGCGTTCGAACCCGAGATGCGCGCGCCATTTTCGGCGAGCAGTTGTACCATGTCCCAGTTCCCCGCTTGCGCCGCATAGCACAGTGGGCTCAGCTGTTCATTGGTCACAGCATTCGGATCCGCTTTGCGCTTGAGCAGTTCTTCCGCGACCAGCGGAAAACGGCGATGCACCGCATGCATCAGCGGCGTTTCCCCGAGATCATTGCGCGCATCGACCGAAGCATGGTCGGTGAGGAGGGTGGTCACTCGGGCCAGGTTATTCCCATCTACGGCATCAAACAGAAGGCGTGCGCTATCCGCATTGCTGTTGCGCAATTCGTTCGCCGGGCTGGGTGCGCCTGCCTGGGCCGCGCTATTGAAGATGGACCGTAAGCTCATGAACATCGCCTGTTAATTCTGGACGATATTATACATAATAAGCGCCCCTGTCAATTATTATGTTAAATGACGTGAAATTCATTTAAATTCAGCGATTTCTGCGAGTCTCTGACCTTGCTCTCAAAGCCTACCGAGGTGGCTGATATCGGACCAGCTTTGCCCTTTGGGAATATCTGGCCGCTGTGAAATCCGCTTCCATTCGGGTGCTTTGCCGTTCAAATACCTCTGGCTTTTTGGAGGGAAGCGCATTAGATATTCGAGCTGAAATAAAGAAGCGCAAGTTCACATAAAAAAGAGCCTCACAACAATGAATTATGAAGCCGTCATCCTTGTTATCCACCTGATTGTGGCGGTCTCGATGATCGTCATCATCATGGTGCAGCCGTCGGATGCCGGCGGATTCCTGGGCCAGGGGTCGATGTCGAACCTGATGGCGCCGCGCCGCTCGGCCGATGTGATGACGCGCACCACGACGATACTCGCTGGATTGTTCTTTGCGACCAGCCTGCTGCTGGCCATCGCCGCAAGCCAGCATCCCGCCGCCAAGAGCATTCTCGAAGTCGACGGCGGTGCCAAGACGGAGCAAAAAGCGCCGGCTCCCGCGGATACGAATACGACGGGGGCGACGAATACCACCACCAATACAATGAATGCGGCGGAGACCAACGGCAAAAAGCCTGGGAAGGGCGCGCCGAAGTCCGACATTCCGAAAGCACCGCAAACGAAATAGACCATAGCCAAAAAGGGGGAGGGCCACATGCCACGTTATATCTTTATCACGGGCGGGGTGGTGTCTTCGCTTGGCAAGGGTTTGGCGTCGGCTGCGCTCGGCAGCGTCCTGCAGGCGCGGGGCTTTAAAGTCCGCCTGCGCAAGCTCGATCCCTACCTGAACGTCGACCCCGGCACGATGAGCCCTTACCAGCACGGCGAGTGCTATGTAACGGATGACGGCGCGGAAACCGATCTCGATCTCGGCCACTACGAGCGTTTCACCGGCGTCGCCGCGCGCAAGTCCGACAACATCACGACCGGGCGCATTTACTGGAACGTCCTCGAGAAAGAGCGCAAGGGCGACTATCTGGGCGCAACCATCCAGGTCATTCCGCACATCACGAACGAGATCAAGGATTTCCTTGCCCGCGACAACGGGGACGCGGACTTCGTGCTCTGTGAAGTCGGTGGCACGGTGGGAGACATCGAAAGCACGCCGTTCCTTGAAGCCATCCGCCAGTTCGGCAACGAAATCGGCCTCAAGAACGCGCTGTTCATCCACGTCACGCTGATGCCCTTTATCAAGACGGCGGGCGAACTCAAGACCAAGCCGACGCAGCACTCTGTGAAAGAGCTGCTGTCCGTGGGGATCCAGCCTTCCATCCTGCTGGTGCGCGCCGACCGCGAAATCCCGGCCGAAGAGCGCCGCAAGATCGCGCTGTTTTGCAACATCCTGCCCGAGCGCGTCATTCCGGCGCTCGACGTGCCGAACATCTACATGGTGCCGATCAGCTACCATAAGGAAGGCCTCGACGAGCAGGTGCTGAAATATTTCGACATGACCGCGCCGCAGCCGGACCTGTCGAAATGGGAGCAGATTGTCCACAAGATCCAGCACCCCGAAGGCGAAGTCACCATCGGCATCGTCGGCAAGTACACGGCGCTGCTCGACAGCTACAAGTCCTTGTCCGAGGCTCTCGCGCATGGCGGCTTCGCGAACAATGTGAAGGTCAATTTATCCTGGTTGAATTCCGAGATTTTCGAAAAGAACGACAGCCTGCACCTGCTGGAGAATGTCGATGGCATCCTCGTGCCCGGCGGCTTTGGCGAACGGGGGACGGAAGGCAAGATCAAGGCCGTGCAGTTCGCGCGGGAGCACAAGATACCGTATTTCGGCATTTGCTTCGGCATGCAGATGGCGGTCATCGAGATCGCGCGCAACTGCGCCGGCCTCAACGACGTTGGCTCGTCGGAGCTTGGGAAATACGGCAACCCTGTCGTGGGGCTGATGACGGAATGGATGAAGGGCAACGAGCTCGAGAAGCGCAACGATAAAGGCGACCTCGGCGGCACGATGCGTCTTGGCGCCTATCCCGCGAAGCTGGGGGCCGACACGCTCGTGCGGAATATCTACGGCGCCGATACAATCTCCGAACGCCATCGCCACCGTTACGAAGTCAACACGACGTACAAAAAGCAGCTCGAGGACGCGGGCCTCATCTTCAGCGGCATGTCACCCGACGGCAAGCTGCCGGAGATCGTGGAGCTCAAGGATCATCCCTGGTTCGTGGGTGTGCAGTTCCATCCCGAGCTGAAATCGAAGCCCTTCGAGCCGCATCCGCTGTTCACGTCCTTCATCAAGGCGGCGGTGGATCAGAGCCGGTTGGTCTAGCGCCGGCAATCCCTTCATCTCAGGGAATGCACTTATACTTCGGATTGACCTTGCCGACCCATTCGAGCACATGCTCGACCTTGGCCTGGAAAGGCTTGGGCATGATGGGTTTGAGGATATAGGAGGTGACGCCGGCCTTCATCGCTTCCAGCATGTGCCGTTCTTCGGACTCCGCTGTGACCATGACGAAGGCGACATGATCGAACTCGCGTTCCTGGCGGAAGGCTTGCATCATGGCGAAGCCGCTCTTGCCCGGCATGTGCCAGTCGCAGAACACGATGTCGTAGTGTTTTTGCGATATCTTTTCCTCGGCCTCGTTGCTCGTCGCGGCCATGTCGATGTCCTTGAACCCCATCGCGAGCAGATTTTGCTTCACGTGATTGCGCGAAATCATCTGATCATCGACGACAAGAACGGCCAGATCTGCGCGGTTGATGGTCGGCATGCCCTAAAAAAATCCCCTTCCCAAACAGCTTAACTGAAAAGAAATCACCCTGCAACTGACTGGAATAGTTCGGGAAATTTGCCATCGCCGGCATGCGTTCAAGATCGCCTTCAACACGTTATAAATGTTCAGGGAAAGTTAACCCGAAAGGGCGATCATTGAAATAGGGCATAGTCTTGCGTCCCTTGCGGTCGACAAGCGTGAGACCCGCAGCTTTCAGGCACACGAGGAACCGGGGGTTCCTTTCCCAAGGCATACCATGGGCATATTGTGGGGAAGGTAAAGGCGAAATCAGCAGCCGCGCGGAGCGCGCGGCCTCCAAGCGATGGGCAGATGAAGAAAGAGCTGCTCATCGTTTACGTGCGCAACCATTATATGCCCCTGCAGGCCTATGGCGCGATCGGCGCGCTGTTCCTGGGTCTGCGGTTTTACATGTACGGATTTCCCGACGAGTTGGCATCGCTTTTCACCATGGAGGCCGGGCTGGTCGTCAGCGTGCTGATGCTCATGCGCCAGCGCCAGGTATACCGGCGCCTCCTGCGCCACCGGAACGAACTTGAAGAAGCGCAGGTGACGAGGGTCGCGGCCGAAATCGCGCTCAACAAAATGCTTTACATGGTGCCTTGGCTTGCGGCGCTGTTCGTGCCGATCAAGTCGGCTCTCCTGTATGAGCACGTGCTGGGGTATTTTTTCGTTTTCTGCGCAACGTCGCTTTACGCTTCCGCCAGCGCGTCGATGTGGGAATTGCTGCTGTTCGACATCGGCGTCATGTTCGTCTTCTCGTCCTTCGTGACGCTCGAGAACCTCGACATCCAGGAGACGAAATACCTGGGTATCGGTTTTGCGATGTTCTGCGGCTATTGCTTCTTCATCGCCCGCAAGATACGCCAGTCGGCAGTCGCGCTGGTGGCCTCCACGCGCCAGGCCCAAGCGGCGAACGAGGCGAAATCCCAGTTCCTCGCGTTGATGAGCCACGAAATCCGGACGCCGATGGCGGGGATCCTCGGCATGATCGATTTCATGAAGGATACGCCGCTCACGCCTGAGCAGTCGGGGTACATCAACACGGTCAGCGAATGCTCGAAGACTCTCCTGAACACGCTGAACGACATTCTCGACGTCTCCAAACTGGAAGCGGGCAAGCTGCAGATCAGCAACATCAACTTCGATTTCCACGCCGTGCTGTCCAATACCATCCGGATCCTCACGCGCAATGCCGAGACCAAGGGGATTTACCTGAAGATGACGCTGGACGATGCCGTTCCAAAGATGGTCTATGGCGATCCGCACCGCACTCAGCAGATCGTCATCAACCTCCTCAACAACGCGATCAAATTCACGGCGGCGGGCGGCGTAGAGCTGGCGGCGAGCTTCAAGGCGGGCGCCGTGCCGGTCCTGCGGGTCGAGGTGCGCGATACCGGCGTCGGCATCAGCCCCGAAAATCAGAAGAAGCTATTCCGCAAGTTCGTGCAGGCCGACAGCTCCGTCGCGCGCAAATACGGCGGCACGGGTCTGGGCCTGTCGATCATCAAGAGCCTGCTCGGCCTGATGGGCGGCAAGATCGGCGTCAAAAGCGTCGAAGGAAAGGGCAGCACTTTCTGGTTCGAAGTGCCCTATCACCCGCCCGTCGTCGCGTCGGAGGCGGGGAGCGAAGAGGATGCCGCTGAACTCATGCCGCTCAACATCCTCGTCGCCGAGGACAACAAGATCAACCAGCAGATCGCGACGCGCCTGCTCAGCCGGAAGGGCCACAAGGTTACCGTCGCCGACGACGGCAATGCGGTCGTGCGTCTCGCAAAAGAAGGCCAGTTCGATCTTATTCTCATGGACGTGAACATGCCGGAAAAGAGCGGTTTCGCAGCCACGCAGGAGATCCGCGCCCTGGGCGGCAAGTTGCGCAAGACGCCAATCATCGCGCTGACCGCGAGCGTTCTCGAAGACCATATCGCCAAATGCTACGAAGCCGGAATGAACGCACATGTGGCCAAGCCTTTCTCTCCCGCCGAGCTTTACCGTACGATCGCCGGATTGTTGCCGGGACATGTCGACAAGTCGGGAGCGTCAAAGACTTTGCCGAAGATCGAAATCGCCCCGGCGCCCGCGACAGCCGGGACGCCAGCGCCGCAGCCTCAAAAACCGCCCGCGCGGCGCGAGCGCACGCTGAACGAGAACCTGCGCCAGATACGCGCCGATCTCGGCGCCGAATATATGGAAGAGCTGATCCGCAATACCCTCAGCGAAGTCTCGCGCCTGATCGGCGTGATCGAAGAACAATTCGCAAAGCAGGACCTTGAGATCATGGAACGCACCGCCCACGACCTCAAGAGCGTCAGCGGCCTCATCGGCATGACGGAAACATGCCGCATCGCCGAAGTCATCGAAAAAACTGCTCGCAAGCGCGACGCCGCCGCGCTCAAGGACATCATCCAGGTCCTCGTCCACGACGGCGAAAACGAACTTAAGGAAATGGAAGCCATGCAGGCCGAAAGCATCGGTGTGGCGGCGGCGGCGAAATAATTTAGTCTTTTTCCGTTTTCGGAGAAGGCGCATCGGCCTTCTTCAGCCGGTCATAGCGGTCTTTCCAGAGCTTGGTCTGATGCTTCTTCATCTCTTCGCGGCGCTTGTTCCATTCCGTGTCGTCGACATAGGCCGGAGTATAGGAATAGCCGGCAGGCGGAATGACGCGGGTGGAATCCTGCCCCGTCGCCGGGTTGACGGCCTTGAAAGTCTGGGCGCCGTCCTGCCGCTGGATGTCGGAGAGATGCGCAGCGCCCAGCCCGCAGATGAAATCATTGGGCTTGCGGTGCGCGAACTTGTTGTCGGCGATGAAGGCGGTCGTCTCGAACAGGTCGAAATCGGATTTCGACAGCAGGTCGAAAGCATCGCCCAGCTTCGCGTACCGCGGCATCAGCGTGTTTTCGCGCATGGCGGCGAGCGCCGTCGGGTCGGCGCAGCGCAGGGCGTCGATGCCCGCCAGCATTTCATAGGCATAGAGCGCCATGACCGAGCTTTTCAGCAGATCGAGGTAGGAATCGCGGATGCCCGCCTTTTCGTAGGCGCGCGCGAGCTGCAGCGTCACGTCGGAATAGGCCATGAAGTAGAGCGAGTCCATGCGGTCGATATCGCGCTGGCCGATGGAATTGTCGCGCAGCCACAGCGACGCAGCGTTGATGCGCTCGGGCTTATCCTGCACTTTCAGGTCGATCATGGCGATAACGTCGCGCGCCGGCTTTTTCCGGGCCAGCTGCTCGATCTCGTCATAGAACGGGTCGGCATAGTATTTCTGCTCGTAAGGGGTGTCGCCCTTGGGCGGCGGCGTGGACATCTTGCCCGTGTCGCCGGCGGCCGCTGGAAGCGCGAACAGGACGACCGCGACAAACATAGTTAACGCGGAGGCCCGGAGACCCGGAGATGTTTTTGACTTCGCGCGCAGCGCACATATTTCCAAGGCGGCGCGCACGAAGTTACGAAGATACGAAGATACTTCGCCGCAGAAAGATTCCTTCGTTACTTCGTAACTTCGTGCGGTTGCGCCCTGGTGAAGTAAATGCGCTTCGCGCCAAGACGGAAATGAATCTCCGGCTCTCCGGGCCTCCGCGTTAAAAGCGTTATCGGTCGTCAAACTCACGCCCGCTTCTTCTTTCCTTCCGCAACGGTGCGCAGGACAGGCTTGGTAGCGAGATTTTTGATAGAGCCGCGGCCCGCGTAATCGCCGGAGGGGCCGAGCAGCTCCTCGATGCGGATGAGCTGGTTGTATTTCGCGATGCGGTCGGAGCGGGAGAGGGAGCCCGTCTTGATCTGACCCGCATTGGTGGCGACCGCGAGGTCGGCGATGGTCGAGTCTTCCGTCTCGCCCGAGCGATGCGAGAAGACGACGCCAAAGCCCGCCTTCTGGGCAGTTTCAACGGCATTCAGCGTCTCGGTCAGCGTGCCGATCTGGTTTACCTTAACGAGGATCGCGTTGGCGGCCTTGCGCTCGATGCCTTCCTTCAGGCGCGTCGTGTTGGTTACGAACAGGTCGTCGCCGACGAGCTGGATTTTATCGCCCAGGCGCGCGGTGAGTTCGATCCAGCCATCCCAGTCGTCTTCCGACATGCCGTCTTCGATCGAGACGATCGGGAATTTCGCGACCAGTTTTTCGTAGTATTCGATCATTTGCTCCGAGGACAAGGTTTTGCCTTCGCCCTCAAGCTCGTATTTGCCTTTCTTGTAGAATTCGGTCGCCGCAACGTCGAGGCCCAGCATCACGTCCACGCCCGGCTGGTAACCAGCTGCGGAAATAGCGCGCATAATGTATTCAAGGCCTTCGTCGGCACTCTTGAAGTTCGGCGCGAAGCCGCCTTCGTCGCCCACGGCCGTATTGAAACTGTTTTCTGAAAGAATCTTCTTAAGCGCATGGAAAACCTCAGATCCGACGCGAATTCCGTTCGCCGCGCTGTCGGCGGCGACGGGCAGGATCATGAATTCCTGGAAGTCGATGGAATTGTCCGCATGCGCGCCGCCGTTGATGATGTTCATCATGGGCGTGGGCAGCAAGTGGGCATAGGTGCCGCCGACATAGCGGTAGAGCGGCATGTCGAGTTCGACGGCCGCGGCCTTGGCGACCGCCATGCTGACGCCCAGGATCGCGTTCGCGCCAAGGCGGCTCTTGTTGGGCGTGCCGTCGAGATCGATCATCATCTCGTCGAGCAGCGTCTGTTCCTGCGCGTTGATGCCGGAGACAGCTTCGAAGATTTCCGTGTTGACGGCATTGACGGCCTGGATGACGCCCTTGCCGCTATAGCGCTTTTTGTCGCCGTCGCGTTTTTCGACCGCTTCGTGCGCGCCGGTGGAGGCGCCCGAGGGCACCGCCGCGCGGCCCATCGCGCCGCTTTCCAGGGTCACGTCGACTTCGACAGTTGGGTTGCCGCGGCTGTCCAGGATCTCGCGGGCGGTAATATCGACGATGGCGGTCATGATGAATTCTCCAAAATGTTAAAATCCGGCCCGAGAATAGCGGGCGCGGGCGGCATCATCAATCATATATAGCGAGGGATTGATAAGCAATCTCCGGGACTTATATTCTGAAAACATGGGGAGTTTTCATGGATATGCGCTATGTGGCGGTTTTTACCGCGATTTTCCTCACCGTCGCCGGCGCGGCGGGTGCTTTTGAATCGCCCTTCAAGGACGACAGCGCGGAATACCTGACGCTGCAGAAAATGGGCCGGCATTACCAGCTGATGGCGGACAAATTCGGCTGCTCGAAATTCGCTTTCGCGAATTTAGCTGATCAGGGCAAGATCGCCGATCTCGCCTATGTTCCCTATGACACCGCCCGGACGAATGCCTGGACGCGCGCCATGACCGTGACCGTTTATTCGCTTAGCGGTAAACCGGATGTCGACCTCGCCCTCATGAACAGCATTCTGAACGGCATGAATGCGCAGTACGGCAAGGCGGGGGCGACGATCATCAAGACTGAATCCTTCCGCGCCGGCAACGGCGAACCCAGCGTCTTCATTCGCTACGACATCGGGGATGGCGACGCGCGCGAGCACAATGCCGGCGTTTTCATGCGCTCGTCGCCCAACACCGCCGCCTTTATCCAGCTCCAGTCCCGCGGCGCCGATCTGCCCGAGGCGGATGCGCAGCAGGTGCGCAAGCTGATCCAGCCGGAATAAATCCGAAAAGAAAATCCACGACATCGCAAGCCGCAAGGGCGCCACGTCGTGGATTTTAATCGCTTACCGCGGAACGTATTACTTGCCGTCCGGGGTCGTCGTATTGGTGGTGGTGTTCGTGGTGGTATTCGTGTCGCTGCTGGTGGTGTTGGTTGCAGGAGCTGCATCGTCAGCGGCGAAAGCCGGAGAAGCAAGAACGAAAGCCACGGCCGCAACTGCGACCAGATAGGTCAGTTTTTTCATGATGGTCCTCTAAGGTTGAGATAGATAGTCAATTAGTAAGCTGCTAGTTGGTTGATTACTCCGCCTGCCCGCAGCCTTTCCCGAAAGCGATATTATCATTATTTGAACGGAAGTATAGCATCTTCTAGCCCGAAGAAGGGAGGAAGAGTCGGATTCTGGAATTCGTTGCGCATCCGGAAAGATGTCCGTGACGGAAACGCTATCCCGGTGTGCGGACAGGCGAGGGATTGCGGCGGATGGTTTTACGGTCGGGCGATGGGGTTGCGGGAGCTTCCGGGCCCGGCGCGAATTTGCTTGCAGGCTTCGCATGCTCCGGCAGATTATCCATGATGGCTTTAAAGGCGGCCTCGTTGCCGAACCGCGTTGCTTCGGAACTGGCCAGTTCGAGGTCACGATTGCTGGCGCGCCCGCCGATCTTCTGCAACACTTCGGCCAGCGCTTTCGCGTCTGCCGACTGATTGTCGGGCCGCGCGTTCATCACCAGGCTCTTCACGATCGCACCGGCGTCCTGTTCGTCAAGCTTCGCCACCTGGTCCGGCGTGAGCGCGGCATTGATGGCGCGCAGGGTGGGCAAATCTTGCGCCTGCGCCGCCTCGGCCATCGTGCGCCCGAGAGCGCTTCCATCGGCGCGGCCGGGGAGCTTTGCCAGCACATCCGCGATGTCGTTCGCCCTTTTTTCGGCTTGTTTGCCCGCGGGCTGTGACGCCATTTTTTCAATGATGTCGGCCGCGATCGAGGGCGAAAAATTCCCGACCTGATCGGGGCTGAGGTTATCCGCAATCGCGCGCACCGTCTGCACCTGGCCGAAAGCCGCTGCGTCGGCCATGGCCGCGCCGAGGTCGTCAGCGTCCGCACGGCGTCCGATCTTCTTCATGACCGTGTCGATGTCTTTCGCCCCTGCATTCGCCCGCGCCGGCGACTGGCCTCGCGCAAGGGATTGAATGACCTTGCCGACTGTCGGGGCGTCGAGCGCGTCCACCTGGTCGTCGCTCAGATTGTTGGCGATTGCCTTGACCGCCGGGGGCGACAAAGACGCAGCACTCAGGGCTTCCGACATGGAGGGTCCGTCGGCGGAATCTCCTGAGGCCTTCATCAGCTTATCGATGCGTCCGGCCGCTTCATTGTCCCGTCCGTCCGCTTGCGACACGATCTGGGTGACGGCATCTCCTGTGACGGAACCTTGCATCTCTGCGACCTGGTCCTTCGTCATGTGGTCGGCGATGGCCTGCATGGTTTCGAAATTACCCGATTGTGCGGCGGCCCGTATTGTGGCGCCAAGTGACGTACCGTCGCCGGACGAGCCGATCCGCTGCATGATTTCGCTGACGCGGGCGGCGGAGGCGCGATCGGCGTCAGGGTCAATGAATGCCTTGACGACCTTCGCCGCCGTTCCATCCTGGAGCTTGTCGATATCGTCGGGGGCCATGCCGGCGATCAGGGCTTTGACGGCTGCGAAGTCTCCGTCCTGGGCCGCGGCCTCTAGCTGCTGGTCGAGAGAGCCGTTTGCATTGAAGGCGGCAGATAACTTGTTCCTTGGCATGTCGACAACCTCCCCGATAGATGTCTCATATTCGGATTCTATCAGCGGTATGCGAAACTGTCAAAATTATGAAAAATGAGTTAAATTGGGAACGCAGCGAGAACAATTGGAAAGGAAGGTTATTCCGGCACTGTCGTCGCGCCGGGTCCCAGCGTCCGCTGCATGAAGACGACGTCCAGCCATTTGCCGAACTTGAAGCCGACATCTTTCATCAATCCCGCTTGCGTGAATCCGAACTTGCGATGCAGGCCGATGGAGGCGGCATTGCCGCTGTCGCCGATCGCGGCGATCATCTGCCTCAGGCCAAGGCTCTCGCAGGACGCGATCAGCGCCGGCAACAGCAGTGCCCCGATGCCTTTGCCAGCGTGATCCTTGTGCACGTAAATGGAATCTTCGACCGTGAAACGGTAGGCAGGGCGGGGACGATAGGGACCGGCATACGCGTAACCCACGATGGCACCGTCCGCTTCGGCGACGAAATAGGGCATGTTTTTGGCGGTGATATCCTGCCAGCGGCGCAGCATTTCGGCGGTATCTGGCGCATCCAGCTCGAAAGAGGCTGTGCCGTGGCGCACATGGTGGGCGTAAATGTCAGCAATCGCGGGAATATCGGCGGAGGTTGCCGGGCGTATTTTGGCGGCAGCGGTCAATGCGCGCCCTTGCGCAGCGCGCGATAAATCACCCATTTTCCATCGACCTTCTTGTGAAAGAACATCTCGCTCTCATCCAGCGAGACCGTCGGTGCCTCGACCATCCCCGTGAAGGGAAGCACCTTGGGCTTGCCGAAAATCTGGCCATCCGCCGCGCGCAGGGCCACCATGATGCGGAATTGCGGGCCTTCCAGCTTGCCTTCGGGAGCTTGCGAGCGGGTGAAGAACAGTTCGCGGCCGTCCTGCGATATGGCGGGCGCATACTGCAGCTGATCATTATTGATGTTCTTCATAATTTCGTCGCTCTTCGGGTCCATGACAAATTTGCCATCGTCCTTGAGATGCGCAACCATCAGGCGCGAATGGTCGGGACCGTTCAAACCCGGCGTGAAATCCGCTCGCGAAATATAGAGCGTATTACCATCGGGGCTGATGCCCACATCCATATTGACGGTGCCGAGTTTATTCGGATTGATGTCGCCCTCGACCGGGTGGACACCGGCGATGTCACGACCATCGAATTTTCCGGTAAAGATGGACTTGAAGGTTTTCTGGTACTCGCGCGTCGAGGTGAAATAAAAATTCTTCGCCTTGTCCATGCTGGCCACCGCATCGAGGGCCGAGGAATTGGCATTCTTCAGTTTGCCCAGGTACTTGAACTTGTACGGGCCTGTACGCTCCGCGACATGCAGGTCGGTCTGCGCGTCAGGGTCGTTTTCGTTGTTGAAGAACAGGTAGTGCCCGTCGGGAGATATAAAGGGCTCCATCGAACTGCCGTCATAGCCTTCGATCTCGACGGGTTTCGCGTTGCCGTAAAGGTCGCTCGACTCTTCGCCGGGAGCGGGATGCGGCTTCGGGCGCTTGTTCGGCGGCACGTCCAGATCTGCGCTGGCCTTGTCGATCAGCCTCTCGGCCTCTTCGAGATCGCCATGGGTGAGGGCATCGGGCACCTGTTTGAGCAGGATGATCGCCGCGCCCGGATCGTAGCCATGCTCGATCCAGTCCTCCATCTCCGCCTTCACGCGGTCGGCCTTGCCCCCCAGGCGTTCGTGCAGGCTGTAAATATGCCCACCGAGGCCGATACCGACCGCGACGACAAGAATGGCGATGGCGATCAGGATTTGTTTCATGGGATGGGCGAAGAAGGTTGGCGTTTTGAGAACGATATCATTTTCTCTTCTCGTTTGGGAGAGTCACGCGAATTGAAGCGAAACCCCTCAACGAATGCCGGGGTGGCGCTGTTGATGGGTTGCGAACAAAAATCTCCCGCCAACCCGTCGAAATGGCTTGCCGAATCTCTTTTTATTATGTAAAGAATATCCCTTGACGGGTGAAAGCAATTGCGCCATTTCACAAAATATGCGACACAGGTGTCCTTGTTTCTCCCGCCAATCGGAGTGTAGCTCAGCCTGGTAGAGTGCTTGCTTCGGGAGCAAGAGGCCGCGGGTTCGAGTCCCGCCACTCCGACCATTCTTTTGTGGTATTATCGTGCAACCGCCCGGTTCCGGGCATCCTGCGATCGAGAAGGGGCTTTTACGCATGCCCTCGAACCTGACACACGACTTCAAAAAATCGCGCTCCCTGTCCGAGACGGAACTCGAACAGCTCCTCGCCGAATGGGGAAGTATCCCGACGGAAGAACACGAAGCGATATTCAAGAGACTCGATAAGCACGCGGCGGAAGAATTATTCCTGCGGCTCGACGGGCATAGCCAGGCGGAGATTTTCGCCCAGCTGCCGGCCTTCGAACGCAAGTCGTGGATCCGCATCCTGCCGCCCGACGATGCGGCCGACATGATCCAGGAACTCCCTGAGAAAGACCGGGCCCACGCGCTCGAACTGCTGGATACGCCGACGCGCATGGAAGTCCTCGGCCTCATGGCCTACAAGGAGGACGAGGCAGGCGGCCTCATGAATTCGCGCTATGCGCGCCTGCGCCCCGATATGACGGTGGACGAGGCCCTGCGCTACCTTCGCGAGCAAACCCGGGCCCAGGTCGAGACGATTTATTACGCCTATGTCCTCGACCGTGAACAGCGGCTGCTGGGCGCCGTGTCGCTGCGCGAGCTCTTCAGCGCCACGAACGACAAGAAGGTGAACGACATCATGGCGACGGGCGACCAGGTCGCCTTCATCCGCGAGAACGAGACGCAGGAGGAAATCGCTCGCCACTTCTCGAAAAAGGAACACAAGGCGCTGCCCGTCCTCGACGAAAGCGGGCACATGAAGGGCATCATCACCCTCGACGACGTCGTCGCCATCGTCCAGGAAGAGGCGACCGAAGACATCCAGAAGATGGGCGGTGTCGAAGCGCTCGACGAACCCTATTTCAAGGTCGCCTTCCTAACGATGATCAAGAAACGCGCCGGATGGCTGCTGGTTCTCTTCGTCTCGGAAATGCTGACCGCGACCGCCATGGGCTACTACGAGGATGAAATCGCCAAGGCCGTCGTCCTCGCGCTGTTCATCCCGCTCGTGATGTCGTCGGGCGGCAACTCGGGCTCGCAGGCGACGACGCTGGTCATCCGCGCCATGGCGCTCGGCGAAGTGCGCCTGATCGACTGGTGGCGCGTGTTCATGCGCGAGATCATGTCCGGCGTGGTCCTCGGCCTGATCCTGGGCGCCGTCGGACTGTGCCGCATCTATTTCTGGCCCCAGCGGGAAAAACTGTACGGCGAACATTACGGCCTCGTGGCTATTGCGGTCGGCTGCAGCCTGATCGGCATCGTGACCTGGGGCACGCTGATGGGCTCCATGCTGCCCTTGCTGCTGCGCCGCCTCGGCTTCGATCCCGCGACCGCCTCCGCGCCGTTCATCGCGACGCTCGTCGACGTGACGGGCCTCGTCATCTATTTCACTGTCGCGGGCGTCGTGCTGGGCGGGCATCTCGCGTGAAAAAGGCGAAGCCCAGGGGCAGGGTCACGCCGAAGGATATCGGTTTCGTCCTGGCAGGCCTGTGCGTTTTTGGCGGCGTGGTTGCCTATATTTTCATCGACCGGAACACCGAGTGGGAAATCTTTAAGGCCCAACACCATTGCCATGCGATGGCGAGCGACCCATCCGGCCGGTCATGGTCCTGCGACGACGGCAAAAACTATTACCACGGCGGCAGTCTTAGCGCACCGACGGGGTAGGGGATTAATACCTGCTCGCCTCATCCAGTTTTTGGATATGTTCCGGCTCC
Organism: Alphaproteobacteria bacterium; assembly: GCA_025934695.1. Lineage (GTDB taxonomy): Bacteria > Pseudomonadota > Alphaproteobacteria > Micavibrionales > UBA2020 > JAPWJZ01. The sequence continues at coordinate 251,930 of JAICWS010000001.1, read as the reverse complement.
AGTTCGAGGGTCGCGGCTTTCATCATGTCGCGGAGCTGCTCCATCTTGGTCGCGCTGGCGATGGGGGCGGTGATGCCGGGACGGGCCATGAGCCAGGCCAGCGAAATCTGGGCGGGCGTAGACTTCAATTTCGCGGACAGCTCATCAAGCACTTTCAAGATCCGATAACCGCGCTCGTTCAGGTAAGTCGCGATGGCCTTTTCGCCGCGCGGGCTCTTGCCGGCGTCGGAGGGCAGGCGGTATTTGCCCGACAGGAAGCCGCGGGCCAGCGCGTAATAATTCATGACGCCGATGTTATTGGCGCGGCAGATGGGTTCCAGCTCGGTCTCGTAGTTCTTGCGGTAATAGAGATTATATTCCGGCTGCAGGCTGGTGTAGGAGGGGAGACCGTGCTTCTTCGCGGTCTCGAGCGCGCTTTTCAGCCGCGCGGCGGTGAAGTTCGAGGCGCCGATGGCGCGCACCTTGCCGGCCTTGATCAGCTGCTGATAAGCCTCCAGCGTTTCTTCCTGCGGCACGGTTTCGTCGTCGGTATGCGACTGGTAGAGGTCGATATAGTCGGTTTGCAGCCGCTTCAGCGACTCTTCGGCGGAGGCGATGATGTGTTTCTTTGACAGGCCTTTCCTGTCGGGCGCCATCTCGAAGCCGACCTTGGTTGCGAGCACTACGCTCTTGCGCCGTCCGTGTGCCTTGAACCAGTTGCCGATGATGGTTTCGGACTCGCCGCCCTTGTTGCCGGGGATCCACTTCGAATAAAGATCGGCCGTGTCGACGAAGTTGAAACCGGCATTGACGAAGGCATCGAGCAAATCGAAGGCCGTCTTTTCGTCGACCGTCCAGCCGAACACATTTCCGCCGAAGCATAGCGGCGCGACTTCCAGCCCGGAATTGCCCAGTTTGCGTTTCTGCATGTGCTCCTCCCCCCAAGTAATTCCCTAGAAGATTAAGGGGCCTGAAACCGGAGGGAAACTGGAAACTTGATTGCTACATCATTTCTTTGAGTCGCCGATGGAGGAGGTCGAAACAGAAGAGCCATCCTAAACCGGGCGCTAAAATATATGGAAATAATAACTAGTTGATACCTATGGTTATTTTCCATCCCGTCCGAAAGCCGGGAAAACTCCTATTTACAAATGAGAATGATTTGCAATATCATAAAAGAAGAAGGTAATAACCAACCTGGCAAGAAGCTTCGTCGTGTAAGTGAAGATCCCCCCGCCACGGTGTTAGTCCGGTTTTCGGGCTTGGCTGTGGCGGGAGAGGGATACAAGCAGGGGAATGAAGCCGTTCAGGGGGATACACGGAAGAAGGTCAATGATCCGCTATACTTTTGCTCTGATCGTCGGCTGTGCGTATCTGCTCATGGCAGGGATCGCTATGGCCGACGATTACGTTCTGACGCTGAAAGACCATAAATTTGTGCCCCAGCAACTGGTAATTCCCGCTGGCAAAAAGGTCCGGATTACGGTAAAAAATACGGACAAGACACCGTCCGAATTCGAAAGCTACGACCTGAACCGCGAGAAGGTCGTTAAGGGAGGAGAGGAGATTACCGTCCTCATCGGCCCGCTCGATCCGGGTGTCTATGGAATATTTGATGATTTCCACAAGGATACGACGGTCGGCACCATCAAGGCCCAGTAAAAGAACAAGAACAAAGCGGATTTCGAGATGCTGTCCACCGCCATCGTCATTTTCAGAGAATCCCTTGAAATTTCGCTGATCCTCGGCATCGTGCTGGCCGCCACGCGCGACCTGCCGGGCCGTTTGTACTGGATTGTCGGCGGCGCGCTCGCAGGCGTCTTCGGCGCCGGCCTGGTCGCCTATTTCGCCGACACGATTTCGAACATGGCCCAGGGCGCGGGACAGGAACTGTTTAACGCAGGCGTGCTGTTCACCGCCGCCATGTTCATCGGCTGGACGGTTTTGTGGATGCGCAAGCATGTCCGTGACATGTCCGCGAAGCTCCGCCAGGTCGGCATGGACGTCACGGCAGGCAATCTCCCACGCTATTCGCTATCGGCCATCATCGCCCTCGCCATGCTGCGCGAAGGATCTGAAATTGTCCTGTTCATCTACGGCATGATCGCTTCGGGCGAGACGGGGACAAGCATCATTTCCGGCTCGCTGCTCGGGATTCTCCTCGGCACGGCGGCAGGCGTCGCCTTTTACGCCGGGCTCATCCGCATGTCGGCCAAATACATGCTGCAGGTGACGAGCTGGATTTTGATGCTGCTGGTGGCGGGTCTCGCCGCGCAGGCCGTCGGCTTCCTCACGGCCGCCGGATATTTCGACACCATGTCGCATCCGGTGTGGGACACGTCCTGGCTGCTCTCCGATGGCAGCCTGGTCGGCCAGGCCCTGCATAGCCTGATCGGCTATTGCGCGAAGCCGACGACGATCCAGCTGATGATCTATGGCGGGACGCTGGCGGCGCTGATCGGCATGATCGCCGTCATCGACGGGAAGATGCAGCGCCGGAACATGGCGGCGGCGGTCTTTATCGCGGCCTTGGTCCTGTCGCATTCGGCCTTCGCGATCGACAAAATTTATTCGCCGATCGTCAACAAGGGCGAGGCGGAACTTGAATATAACTTCGTCAGCACCTTCGACGGCGACAAATCGAAGAATCTCGGGCAGGAGCAGCAGGTAGAGATCGGCTATGCGCCGACCGACCGCTGGCAGACGGAAATCACTCTCGACATGTCGCGCGAGCCTGGCAAGGACGCCGAAATATCGGCTTCCGAGTGGGAAAATACGCTGCAATTCTGGGAGCAGGGAGCGAAATGGCTCGACGCCGGCGCTTTGCTGGCTTATGGCCATGCGACGCATCATGATGGCGCCGACGATATCGAGGCAAAGCTCCTGCTGGAAAAACAGTCGGGCAAATTCCTGCACGTGGCGAATATCGGCGTGGCGCAGGAAATTGGTCCGAATGCCGCCGGCGGCCCCGACGTCAGCCTCGTCTGGAGCAGCCGCTACCGCTACAACATGCACTTCGAGCCCGGTTTCGAGATCCAGAGCGATTTCGGCCAGGACAATACGCTTGGTCACTTCAGCCGGCAGGAACACTACATCGGCCCCGCCGCCTATGGCGAAATCGCCGGCGGACTGAAATACGAAGCGGCCCTGCTGGCCGGCGTCAGCGGTGTCGCCGCCAACATCGCGACGCGCCTCAAGCTGGAATACGAAACCGTCTTCTGAACAGGACTTCCCCGACATGGCCGACGACCACTGGATGCCCCATGCCGAGCTGAAAGCGCACGCGGTCGAAACGATCCGCCGCAGCTACAGCCTGCTGTCGACGGAGCAGGACCTCTCTCCCGCAAATCCGCGCGTGAATGCGCAGCTGACCGAACTCGTGCGGACGCTGGCGCACTGCCAGTCGGCAGGAATTTCTAACGACCTGCTCAATGCGCCCGCGCTCGCGACGGAGCTTGAATACCTTCCCGCCCTGTGCGGCGCCGCGGAATGCGAGATGGAAAAATACTGGGCACGGCACCTGATTTCCTGCGATGTCTGCGATGTGACGAAATTCTGGTATTATCCGGAATATCAGGAACTCTGCCGCGCCGAGAAAGAACTGTTCGAAACGCGCCGCTTCGAGACGATCAGCTTCCTGGGCTCGGGCGCGCTGCCGCTGACCGCCTTCCTGCTCGCGCGCCATCTTCCCGGCGTGAAAGTGACCTGCGTCGATTTTGATGCCGAAGCCTGTGATCTGGCGCGACGGCTCAGCAGAAAAATTGGCGTCGCGAATGATGTCGATATCCGCTGCATGGACGCGCTGCAATATGTTCCTTGCGACAACGAACTGGTGATCTGCGCGAGCCTGCTGCAGGGCCGCGAAGAAGTCTACCGCCAGCTGCGCAGCCGCAACTGCGCCATGATCGTGCGTGATTCCGAAGGCGCTTATCAATTCCTCTATAAAGCGGCGGAACTGCCGGAAGAGGGGTTCCGCCAGGTCGCCAAGACCGCCGTCGACCCGCGCCGCATCAACACCAGCCGCTATTACGAACGCGACGCCCATGCCGCCGCGTGACCTTCAGCACAAGGAAGATATCGACGCCGCGCAGGACGCGACGGTGAAACTTGCCCAGGCGCTCGTCCGCGTGCCCAGCGTCACGCCCATCGACGCGAAGGATTATCCCGCGGCGCAGAAAAGCCTGGACGTCGCGGCCGCCGCAGGGCTGAAAGCGGGCGCGACAGCCACGCGCCAGGCGTTCGAAGGCGATCATCCGAAATGGGACTATAAGGTCGAAAACCTCGTTCTCGAATGGTCGTTCGGGAAACCGGACAAGCATATCTGCTATATCGGCCATCTCGACGTCGTGCCGCCGGGCGATGACGCGAAGTGGTCGGATGATCCGTACGGCGGCAGGATAGAGGACGGATACCTGCATGGCCGCGGTGTGACCGACATGAAAGGCAGCGTCGCCGCCTTTATCAGCGCGATCGGGGAAAAGCTCGACGAGCTGAAAGCCTCCGGCAACATCAAGGTCACGATGATCCTGACGACCGACGAGGAATGGGCCGCCGTCAACGGCACCGAAAAAGTGCTGAAATGGATGAAAGACAAGGGTGAGGAGCCTGACGCCTTCATTGTCGGCGAGCCCTCGTCGCAGGATACGCTGGGCAGCCACATCAAGATCGGCCGCCGCGGCAGCCTGGTCGGAACTTTCAACGTGAAAGGCGTGCAGGGGCATGCCGCCTACCAGGAGCTGTTCGAAAACCCAAATCGCGCGCTGTCGCTCGCCATCGCCATTCTCAACAGCAAGGCGTGGAACGACGGCAACGCCAATTTCCCCGATACGAATTTCGAGGCCGTCGCGCTCAAGTCCGGCGATTTCAATGCCAGCGCCATTATTCCCGGCGAGGCGCAGGCGCTCTGGAACATTCGCTTCACGCCGTCCCAGACGCCCGAGAGCCTCGAAACATGGATCAATGATGCGCTCGCCAATCCGCCGGACTGGGCGAAGCAGCATCCTGACGCCGCGCTGCTGAAGGATGTCACGGTCAAGGCGAACAAAGACACGGCCTCGGCGCCTTATTACAGCGCGCCCGGCATGCTGGCGGATTCCGCGAAAGCCGCGATCAAATCCACGCTCGGCACAGACGCGAAGCTGGACGGCAGCGGCGGCACGACCGACGGACGCTTCGCCGCGAAGCTTTTCCCCGGCGCCGAAATCATCGAGCTCGGCCTGCCGGAGCGCGGCGGAATTCCGTGCGGCCACAAGGCGCAGGATTACCTGTCAAAAGGCGGCATGCACCAGGTCGACGAGCGTGCGTCTCTGGATGACCTGATTAATTTGCGAAAAATTTTTGAAGAAACGGTATCGAATTATGACCGCAACAAAAAGCCCAAAGCCGGACCTGTCGCGGGTCCCGGTCGTCCGCCCGCTCTCGGCTAAGGACGCGGAACCGCTGCGCAAACTTTATGCGCTGTCGCTGGGCCGCAACGCGGCGGGTTTCGTGCAGAATCCGGACTTCCACGGCGACATCCTCGAGCGCGCGCAGAAATATGCTTCCGACAATGGCGAAATGCTGGGCCTGTTTTTAACCTCTGGCGAACTCATCGGCTTCGGCGGCCTCAAGAACAAGGGCGATGGCCGCGCGGAGCTCTGCAACCTGCATCTTCATCCCGATTACCACGGGCAGGGGCTGGGCAGGCGTCTTGCGGTCACGCTGATGGATGATGCCGAAAGGTTCGGCTATGGCATTCTTGAGCTGCATGTCACGGTCACGCAGATGGCTGCTATCGGGCTTTACAAAAGCCTCGGCTTCCGGGAAACGAAGCGGCAGGTCTTTGATGTCGACGGCGCGTCTTACGACACGCTCTTCATGGAAATCGCGCTTTAAGGGTTCCGCTTCAGCGTAATGGGCTTTCGGAACGGCAGCGTGCTGCCTGTCGCGATCTGGGGCTCGGGCCGGACGACATTCGATGCGGCATCCAGATATTTTTTCCACAGGCTTGCCGTGAAAGGATCCTGGTTGCCGTCAGCGTTCTGGATCCGATCGCGAACTTCAGGATCGAGCTCGCTGACAGGGAATGTTTCCACGGTCACGCCGGTCTCGTCTGAGAACATGAGCGTTTGTCCGTTTGGCCATATGTCGATGCCCGCGCATTTTCCTGCGCTGCAGGGCTTCGCGATGGGAAGCATCTTTCCGAGTGCGTCCGGCGGCATTAAATGAAACGGACGCACGGCGATCGGATGCAAGCGCTGCGTGTCCGGATCGACCGCATTCACGATAATGAAAATCTTGTACTCGTCGGAGACAAACAACTCTTCTTCGCGCGGTTTTGGCGGCGTGGGGACGGCGGTATGGGAGCCGACGCCGGCGCTGTAACTTGGACCAAACTCGTCGCGCATTTTCATGGCGCAGCGTTCCTGAATGTCAGCGGTTTCCGGATGGTGATGGCCTGTGCCGTTTTCGTCGATGGCGGCGCATATCTTTCGAAAGCCGGCGAAATGCCTTTCGTACCCTTGAAGTCAGGTTCAAGCTCGCGGCGAGAAATGACGGTTTCGACGCCTGTCGCATCGTCTCTGAACGTAACGATATTCGTGCCCGGCTTTATCGTGATGAGACATTTTTCTTTTGGCGTCCAAATCGTGGCGCTGTTGCGCATGCCTGCATATGTTTCTTCATCGAGCGCATGAAACGGCAATACGGAAATCCGCGCTTTGCGTCCGTTGCCGGTCGGCTGGCCGGTCAGAAAGAACAGCTGGTGTTCATCGCTGACGAACAATGTTTCGACACGGTTGCGGATATTGCCGTCGGCATCCATGACCATGGCGCGCTCCTATAACACTGGCTTCTTGAGCGCCAGCGGACGATGAACCTGGACGTCGTCCTTCGCCGTGACGGCGGCAATGGGATTGGCGGCGGCGGCCTTATCGAACAGGGCACTCCAGGCGTTTTTCGCACCTTGGCCGCGCAGCTTCTGGCGCACATCGGCGTCCAGTTCGCCGATATATATGTTCGACTCGGTCTTGGTAATGTCGTCGTGGAAAACGAGCAGCGGATCTTTCGCTTCGATGCGGACCTGACTGGCCGGGCTCCAGGGCTCGGCGCGGGTTTTCATCTCCTCGAGAGCGTCGGCCGGAACCTCGCTGAAGGGCTTCACCGAGATATAGGCGTTGCGGCCGTCGTCGCAGCCCTCGGGACCGGTTTGCTTGGTGAGGAAGAAGACCTTATAGGCCTCGGAGACATAGAGCTGTTCGCGGCGCGACTTGTCGGCTTCGCGCTGCCACCGTTCACGCTCGAGGTCATCGTCGCTTTTGTAGATCGTATTGCCGTTTTTATCGCGGCCGATCCAGCCATGTCCGTCCAGTCCGATCATTATGTATGGTGCTCCTTCGCAAGAAAGCGGTATATTTTCATAACAAATCCATACATATTCTGTCAAATATAATTTGCTGGAGTTCAGCCACGGAATATCGGCCAGCAACGCAATCCCGGCGGCGATGATAATGGCAACAGATAAAAGGACCTGCGCCGATGAACTCCGCGACAATCGGCATCGTCAATCAACCGGTTTGCTGGATGAAATCCGCCCGGAAAGCATCGTGCAGTGCACATCGAGCGCATTGTGCGATGAAGATGGTGAGTTTATAGTCAGGCTGGAATTAAGCCATTGGAAATACGGCGTCCTTGGTATCTCGTTTATTTTCCATAATATATATTATCACACATTTAGTCATACCAGGGTATGACACCCCCAACGCGAACTTCCATCCGTTTTCGGGCGTCGGAAAGCTTGAGAAACGGTTCTGATGGAAGTATCGTAGCTCCCGAAGCATTTCTCACATTTTAATTTTGACGCGATAAGGCCATAACAGACATGAAAAGCACCAAGAAGCAACCCAACCGGCTGCGCCGCCGGCCCCGCAAGACCAAAGCCGGAACCATGCTGCGCAAATGCCGCGAGCAGAAGAACATGACGCTGCGCGACGTCGAAGCCGCTACGGGTCTGCTGAGCGGCGGGATTTCGCATTTTGAAAACGGCCGCAGCATTCCCACGCTGAAGACCGCGATCATCCTCTGCGCCTTTTACAAGCTGCCGCTGACCAAGCTGGCCAAGGCCGTCGAAGAGGACGAGCTGTAAGACGAGCCGCGTTATCCGCGACCTAATAGAAAAGCCGCCCCATTGCTGGAGCGGCTTTTACTATGGCTAGTAGTTCTGTTCGTTAAGCCGCAGCTTCCTGGGCGGTCAGCGCCTGGTTCAGGTAGCTGTTGACGTAACCGAGCATCGCTTCGGTTTCGCCGGGGTTATTGAAGAAATGCCCGGCGCCCTGGATGACTTTATAGTCGACGCCGTTCGGGCCGCGCTGGTCGCGCAGCTTGTCGACGAGCTTGTTGACCGATTCAATCGCGACGACCTGATCGGTGTCGCCCTGGACAATCAGGCCTTCGTTCGGGCACGGCGCCAGGAAGTTGAAATCGTAGATGTTCGCCGGCGGCGCGATTGAAACGTAGCCGTCGATCTCCGGGCGGCGCATCAGCAATTGCATGCCGATCCAGGCGCCGAAGGAAAAGCCCGCGACCCAGACGGAAGACGCACCGGGATTCACGCTCTGGAGCCAGTCCAGCGCGGAGGCGGCATCGGAGAGTTCGCCCTCGCCGTGCGAGAATTCGCCCTGGGACCGGCCGACGCCACGGAAGTTGAACCGTAACGTTGAAAATCCGCGATCGGCGAAAGTCTGGAACAGAGCGTAGGAAATCTTGTTGTTCATCGTCCCGCCCCGCTGAGGGTTCGGGTGCAGGATGAGCGCGATCGGCGAGCCGGGAATTTTGGCGTGCTTGTAGCGCCCTTCAAGTCTACCGGCAGGACCGGTAATCATAATTTCAGGCATGCAGTCTAAGCCTCCGTGGCTTTTGGTTGTTGTTGCAGTTTCTTATTTTTGTTCTTGTTTTGCGATACAACCTCTACTAGGTTCGGGACTATACATTATGCAATTTTTTAGGCAAGAAAATAGTGAATTATGGTAGCTAATTCAAAAGCTTGCACTGGAAAGTTAACTTAGGTTACGGAAAATGGATGTGCTCTGATGGAGCTTTTTAACGGCACATATCTGGATCATAACGCCACGAGTCCCTTGAAGCCCGCCGTGCGCGAGTCGATGCTTGAACTGCTTGGATTTCCGGGCAACGCATCCTCGGTCCACAAGGCAGGACGCGAAGCGCGGCGCAGAATCGAAGGCGCGCGCCAGACGATCGCGAAGCAACTAAACTGCGGGCCCAAGGATGTGATCGTCTTCACGTCGGGCGCGACGGAAGCCAACAATATGGCGCTCCGCGGCGCCGAGATGGAGCGCGTCATTGTCTCCGCGATCGAGCATCCGTCCGTCCTGCAGGCGCTTCCCCACCCCGACATTCTTCCGGTTCTGCCGGGCGGCGTGATCGATCTTGCGGCGCTCGACAAGATGCTCGAGGGCAATACGCGCCAGACGCTCATTTCGGTCATGCTCGTCAATAACGAGACCGGCGTCATCCAGCCCGTCGAAGAGGTTGTCCGAATAGCGCGCAAGCGCGGGGCGCTCGTGCATACCGACGCGGTGCAGGCTTTCGGCCGCATGCCGCTGGACATCCAGAAGCTCGGCGTCGACATGCTGACACTCTCCGCGCACAAAATCGGCGGCCCGCAGGGCATGGGTTGCCTGGTCATGGCCAACTGCGCCACGGTCGGCCCGATTTTGCGCGGCGGCAATCAGGAAAAGAACCTGCGCGCCGGCACGGAAAATCTCGCCGGCATCGTGGGTTTTGCCACGGCGGCGGAGCAATTGGACGTCAAAGAGTTTCATAAGCTCGGCGTGTTGCGCGACAAACTTGAAGCGGAACTTAAAGCGCTGGCCCCTTCCCTGCGGATCTTCGGCTTCGAGGCCCCGCGCGTGCATAATACCAGCATGTTCGCCCTGCCCGGCGCCCCGTCGGAAACGCAGCTCATCGCGCTCGACCTGGCCGGCATTTGCGTGAGCAATGGCTCGGCCTGCTCCAGCGGAACAGTCAAGCCCTCGCATGTGTTGAAGGCCATGGGCGCGTCGGACGCGGAAGCCGGATCGTCGCTGCGCGTCAGCCTTGGCTGGAATACGCATGCGAAGGACGTCGAGTTCTTCATCGCGAAATGGACCGAGATGTACAACCGCATCAAGTCGCGCCTGAGCGCGGCTTGACCCGATATGGCAATTCTCTTAAAGTCCCCTTCTTCGGATATGAACGAGTATTACAATGCCTAAAATGACCTTCATCGAAAAGAACGGCAACGCGCTTGAAGTCGAAGCGCCGCTCGGGCTCTCCGTCATGGAGATTTCGCACAAGCACGGCGTCGACATCGAAGGCGCCTGCGGCGGATGCCTGGCCTGCGCGACCTGCCATGTCATCGTGCGGCCCGACTGGTACGAGAAGCTGGCGAGCAAGCGCGAGGACGAGGAAGACATGCTTGACCTCGCCTTCGACCTGAAGAAAACGTCGCGTCTGGGCTGTCAGATATTAATGACAAATGAACTCGACGGCCTCGTGGTCGCCCTTCCCGGCGCGCCGATCCCTTGGGAAAAATAACAGCCATATCAGGCTGTTTGCCGGAAATTCCAAGATTGCAAAGAATTAATAGACCGTTGCGCATGTGACCGATGCCGCGCGCCGTATAATGGGCATATAGCGCGACGAACGGGACACGCGCACTTGAAACAAACAAAAAGGGTAACAGTCATGAAGATCCAGCATCTCCTTATCGCGACCGCCGTGGTCGCCACTTTGTCGTCTCCCGCCTTCGCGCAGACGGCGACGAACACGACCACCAACACCAGCATCCAGCGCGACGCTAACCAGCAGGAGCGCATCGAGAACGGCCTCAAGGACGGCCAGTTGACGACGAAAGAAGCCGGCAAGCTTGAGCGCGGCGAAACCGCGATCGAGCACCAGGAAGCCAAGGACATGAAGGACGGCTCCGTCTCCACGCAGGAGCGGAAGCAGCTCAACCGCATGGAAAACCGCGAGAGCAGCGCGATCTACAACCAGAAGCATGACGCGCAGACCGGCAATCCGGACAGCAAGTCCAGCGAGCGCATGCAGGCCGACGTACAGCGCGACGCGAACCAGCAGCAGCGCATCAGCAACGGTGTCAATAACGGCTCGATGACGACGAAGGAAGCCGCGCGTTCCGAACGCGGCCAGATGCGCAATACCCGCCTCGAGGCCCGCGCCGCCCGTAACGGCCGCGTTGGCGCCCGCGAACAGGCGCGCATCCAGCACAGCGAAAACGTGCGCAGCCGAAACATCTTCCGCCGCAAGCACAACGCCAACACGAATACGACGACGAACTAAAATACCAGCATGCCCCAATCGAAAGGCCGCCGCGCACAACCGGCGGCCTTTCTTATTTTGCTCATGCGCCGGCGGGATTCATACGTGCCACCCCGGCGAAAGCCGGGGTCCACGGACTACATCCTTTCAGCGCAACAGGTGTCGGCCAGTTCAAGAATGCTCTTCCAAGTCCGTGGACCCCGGCCTGCGCCGGGGTGGCACTAGGATTACCAATTGTGCGAGAACGATGCAGCACACCGTTCATCTTTTATTAAATCTCGCGGGGTTATAATATTTCATGACTCCGTCAAACAGAGGTTGTCCATGGATCACAAACCGTCCGTTCGCAATGTCATCAGCACCGCGCAGGAATATCTGACCTTCGTCGAAAACTGCCCGCCTTATAACAATGCGCCGGGCGTCGCTGCGAATGCCGACCAGATCCGCAAGCAAATTACCGATTACAATGCGGAAGTCCATGCCGGAAAAGGGCGCAATCCCGGCCAGCTGGCCTTCGAGGACAAGCATGCGAAGGCGCTGATGGCCACACTCAAGACGAGCCTGCAGTTGGTATCGGCGGCCTCGACCAATCCCACGCTCAAGAACTATGTCGTCGACGGCGGCGGGTCGGAATGGAACCGCCAGAACCCGCTGAAGCTGACGAACTATTTGCGCGGACTCGTTCAGGCCGAAAACCTGGCTGGCACCCGTGCCCCTTCCGCCTATCACCATGACGGACCGATGGAATACGAGGCGCATGGCGGCCACGGCGTCTTGCGCATGCGCAATCCCGACCAGACGCTGAGTCCAGCCAAACTGCCGGTGGCGCAGACAACTGTATCCGCGCCGAAACCCAATCGGGTTTGAAAAGCAAAATTGCAGTCGAACCACCCCGACGAAAGTCGGGGTCCAGTTTATGCAACTTCTATCGCTAAATTTATGAGGTAGAAGTAACGGGACTGGATCCCGACTTTCGTCGGGGTGGATTAAGTCAGCTTCGTGGAGCTTACTTCACCGTCTTCACGTTCGCGTTCGACGGCTTGACGATGAAGCGCGACTGCATGGCCTGGTTATAGCCTTCGATGATTTCCCGGGGCGTGCAGCCGGCCTCGAATTCGACCGAGACATGCGGCAGGTGGATGATGAGCGCCTGCCCGGATTTTTCCATCAGCTGCGAAAAATGCCGCGCCGCGGTGCGGATATTGAAACCGCCTTCCGGCGTGAATTCGAGGACATGCTCGTGATCGCCGGTTCCGTGGCCATTGCCATGACCATTGCCGTTCGATCCGCTGGACTTTCCGTTATTCTTTTTCTTGCCGGCCATGTTCCCTTTACCTGAAACAGCGCGGGTACTGTTCCCGCGATCTTAGTATAACAGGTCGCGTTGAACGAAGCGTTAAAATCCGGCGTAAGTGGCTGACTATTCGGAAAATATCAGCCCAGGCGCGGACCTCTTTCGGGCGGTTTGAAGCCGGGACGCAATTCCGGCAGGTATTCGACGCTGACCTTGTAATAGGCGTCGCAGACGTCCTTCGTCGTGGCCGCCTGCGGCACGTGCAGCGTGAAGGCCGGGAAATGGATTTCAGCGTCCATTTCGAGCTCTTTGGTCATCCGGGTGATGATCGGCGCGACCGCCTCGATTTTCAGCCCCGGTTCGGGCGTGAACTCGATAAATTCGTCATCGTTATGGTCAAAAACATCGGACATGGCCTCCTTATAGGCGGCACTTCGTTTATGGTCAATCAACAGGAATGCCTGCTTTGATTTTAAATTATGAAAAATGCTTGTTTTTCCTGTCGAAAAGGTTTATTTTCTACCCCGCGTCATCCCCGCGAAAGCGGGGATCTTGTGCAGAATGAGTACGCTCTTGCGGCCCGAGATTCCCGCTTTCGCGGGAATGACGAATGAAGGTGTTAACGTGAATAGTCTTGGCATTAACAAAGACCCGAAAGATACCCGCGTTGTCGTCGCCATGTCGGGCGGCGTGGACAGCTCGGTGACGGCTGCCCTGCTGCACGAGCAGGGATACCAAGTCGTGGGCATCACCTTGCAGCTTTACGATCACGGCGAAGCCATTCAAAAGAAAGGCGCCTGCTGCGCCGGCCAAGACATCTATGACGCCAAGCGCGTGGCGGAAGCCATGGGCTTTGAGCATTATGTGCTCAACTATCAAAGCCGCTTTCAAAACAGCGTGATCGAGGACTTTGTTGACAGCTACCTTAAAGGCGAGACGCCGATCCCCTGCGTCAAGTGCAACCAGAACGTCAAATTCAAGGACTTGCTGCAAACGGCTCAGGATTTAGGTGCGGATTGCATGGCGACCGGCCACTATATCCAGCGCGTCATGGGCACGGCGGGCGCGGAGCTGCATCGCGCCATCGATCCATCGAAGGACCAGAGCTATTTCCTGTTCGCCACAACGCAAGAACAGCTCGACTTCCTGCGCTTCCCCTTGGGCGGCTGGACGAAAGACATCACAAGGCGGCACGCCGAACGCTTCGGTCTTATTGTCGCCGATAAACCGGATAGCATGGACATTTGCTTCGTGCCGGGCGGCTCTTATGCAAAGGTGGTCGAGAAATTCCGCCCCGGTGCCATGAGCCCGGGCGATATCGTCCATATCGACGGGCGCGTGCTCGGGCAGCATGACGGGATCATCAATTACACGGTGGGCCAGCGCCGCGGCCTCGGCATCGGCGGCGGCCATACCGAAGGCAACACCCCGCTCTTCGTCGTCGGCCTGAAACCAGATAGAAACCAGGTGCTCGTCGGCCCCTACGAAGCCTTGGCGCGCGACACGGTCTTCATGAAGGAATGCAACTGGCTCGTGACAGATATCCCTGAGGACGGCATGGACGTGGAGGTGAAACTCCGCTCCGCCCAGCCGCCCCTGCCCGCGCGTCTGTATAAAGACCGCGTGGTACTGCAAAGCCCCGCCTTTGGCGTGGCCGCGGGGCAGGCCTGCGTCGCCTATACCGGCAACCGCGTTCTCGGCGGCGGCTGGATTGTCGGCTCGGAAAACAGCAAGGTCCAGGTGGCGGCTTAAGCGGCTGGCATTTCTCCCCTATTTATTGCCGTATATTTTTTAAGCTGCAGAAAGCCTTCAACAAAGGTGTGAAGGTCGCTGACGAAAAAACCTTCTTCCGCATGGTCCGCCGCCAGCGCAAACTCGAAAAAGCCGCGAAAGTGGCGCAGCCGAGTAAGCTGACCCTACCGAAAGCTAAAGCGATCCCGGCGCGATGCCGGGGTCGCGCCTTTTTGTCTGCCGAATCCGAATCGTCGGCGGCGGCCTCATTCGATTATGCTCACTTCCGGTATATATCATTCTTTTCCTATTGATTTAATATGATATTTTCGGATGTCTTTGACGACCCTTATTTCCAGGACTAAGCTTGAATAAATTGAGAACGCATTAATAATGACGGAACACCCCATGACCTTGATTCTCAAGGATGATGCCTTCGGCGAGGTCGCTAAAACTTCCGCTCTTGACGACGCGGTGAAGGAACCGGATTTCCTCGGCAAGGCGATGAAGCTTTTCAACCTGCGCGAAAGGCTGTGGGATGCCTTTGACAAGACCGACAAGGAGATCGGCGACGTCACGAAAGCGCGCGCGCAAAAACGCGCCGGCACGCCCTCCAACATCGCCTTCGGCCTGACCGCCGTCGGGGTCTTCATTGGCGTGGCCGTGCTTCTGGCGCCGGTCGACCTGGTCATCGGCATCGCCGCTGGCGGCATCGGAATCATGGCGGGATTGCTGTCGGGCGCCGCCACCTATGGCATCCTCTCCTCCAGGCCGGAACGCGAAGGCCGGGAGGCGCGCGAGATTATGACGGCCCGGAACGACAAGATGCAGGCCCGCATCGGGCAAGAACTCGATGCGATGGACAAATCCCTGTTCTCGAAGGATCCCACCGTGCGCGACGAATTCCGCTCTGCCTTCCGTCACGCGTCGCTGAAGATGGAAGTGCGAGAAAACCGCATCCACCGCGCGGCAATGGAAAAAAAGGCTCAGGCAGACGCCGACGCCGCCAGCGCGTCAACGACAGCGGCGACCGCAGCCACGATCGCAGCAATGAATGTCACCATCGCGAATATGAGCCATTAGGGAATACGGCGCGGCGCTTTCAGCTTCAGCGGCTTGTGGATCGATAGGTCCTGCTGGAGGATTGTCGCTTCGATCACGCAGGTTTTTTCCGCTTCCTCGGCCAGGACCGCGGTAAGCTCGTCCGAGCGCCGCCGCAGCGTCTCTTGAGTGTCTTCCAGCTGCTTCAGGCGTTTTCCGCGCGCGGCGTTCTCCCGGTCGATGAGGCGCTGCAACCGCTCGCTCGCGGCGATGAGCTTGTCGGGGTCAATGAGGCCCCGGGCCTGGCTAGCCTTGGTGATCTGCTCGGCTTCGCGGATCAGGCGTTCGGTCATTGCATCCATGAGGCTGCTCCCGTCAAACCGGAACAGTATAGTTGGCGCTCATTATTACGTCAAATGATTATATATTTTGTCGCGTTTTCTGAAGCTTATTTGGAAATAAATATCGTGGCTCGAGCTTCGCGTACTTAAAGAATAACAACCCTTCAAACCCCCTATCTTTCCCCGCCGAAGATATTAGTATCCGCCCACGGTAGATAGAGGAGCGATACATGGCAGACGAAAACCTGTCCGGGGATTTCAATTCGGGCAGCACGCGCGGCAAGAAGCCGTATGCGGATTTCGACCACGCGATTTTCACGCAGGACGTCGACAAGCTGAAGTCGCTGGTGAAAGACCTGCGGCTGCCGCGGCAGGAACGCGCGGATTTCCTGACCACCGAGCTGCGCAAGGCCTGCGCGCTTGTCTATCGCAACGCGGTGAACCTCGCCATCATCGACACGCTGATCGATGCGGGCGGCAAGCTGAACCAGCCGCAGGGGCACGACGCCTCGCCCTTCGGCATCATCTGCCAGTCCAACGACGTGACGGTGCTCCGGCACATGATCAAGCGCGGCGCGGATGTGAACGCCGACGTGAATATCGACCAGTTCGGCTCGTCCAAGCCGCTGCATTTCGCCTGCAGCCACAGCCAGAACCCCGAGATGGTGGCCGAGCTTTTGAACAACCGCGCCAACCCGAACGCCAAGGGCTTTTTCGGCCAGACGCCGCTGCACACCATCGCAGCCGCGCGGCCCAAGGGGCAGAAGGATGCGGCGGACGATCGGCGCAACCCGGTCATCGACCTGCTGCTGAAGGCAGGCGCGAAAAGCGACCCGGTCGACAAGTCGGAGCAGACGCCGCTCCTGGCCCTCATCAGCCACAATCCCGATGTGCGCGTGGCGGAAAAGCTGATCGACGCGGGCGCGAACCTCAAGCATGTCAGCCGCACCGACGGATCGGCCCTGCACCTCGCCGCCGAGCGCGGCCTGCACGAGATCGTCGACCTGCTGATCGAAAAAGGCTCGCCGCTGCTCTTGAAGAACAACCAGGGCCGCACCCCGCGCCAGCACGCCCAGGAACATTTCTCCGCCGCGCATCAGGCGATGATGTCGCAAGGCCCCGTTCCCCAGTCCCAGCTTCCGGCCAATAATGGCGGCGTCGACTTCGGCAAATCCATGCAATTGCTCGAACAAGCCGAAAAAGACATCGGCAAGCGCAACGTGCGGAAAATTGTAAGGCACAAGTGGGGTTTGTGAGGAAGCGCCCGCTCCCCCTTCGGCAAATCGGCGCTTTTTAAAAAAATCAATGCGTTAGGAAACGTTACATCGCTGACCGTGCCATGCGCGGTACAATAGTGTTCCAGTTCCCGCGCATGCAGGAAATACTCTCAATATTTTGAGGGAAATCCTCCTAGATAAATATTATCATCCCTCCGCGAATTTTCGCTTATGCGGATTTTTGCCAAATAACGGAATTGAGGACCCATGCCCGCCAAATTTATCAAACCAAAAACCATCAGCTCCGGTATCCCCGAATTCGACGACCTGCTCGGCGGCGGCCTTGCGCCCGAGCGCGTCTATCTCCTGAATGGCTCGCCGGGCTCGGGGAAGACAACCTTGTCGCTCCAGATCCTGCTCGAAGGCGTCCGCCTCGGCGAAAAAGTTCTCTATGTCACCCTGTCGGAAACCAAAAACGAACTGCTGGCCGTTGCAGCGTCGCACGGGATGTCGCTTGATGGCGTCGAGATACTTGAACTTGTGGCGAACGAGGGCGAGCTTGACCCCGAAAATCAATTCACCATGTACCAGCCCTCCGAGGTGGAACTGGGCGTGACGACCAAGGCGATCCTCGAGGGCGTCGAACGCTTCAGCCCCGCGCGGCTCGTCATCGATTCCCTGTCGGAAATCAAGCTGCTCGCACAGACCCCGTTGCGCTTCCGCCGCCAGGTCCTGGCGCTCAAGCAGTACTTCAACGGCCGCGGCTGCACGGTTTTCCTGCTCGACGACAAAACCACAAGCAATCCCGAAGATATGCAACTTGAAAGTATCGCGCACGGCGTCATTACGCTTGAGCAGCTGTCGCCCGACTATGGCGCCGAGCGCAGGCGCATTCGCATCACCAAGCTGCGCGGCCAGCGTTTCCGCGGCGGCTATCATGATTTCACGATCGCCCACGGTGGCCTGAAGATATTCCCGCGCATCATCGCAGGCGAGTATGCCGCGCGGCGGGAAATGACGCTGGTGACTTCGGGCATTCCCGCGATCGACGCAATGCTGGGCGGCGGCATGGAATCGGGCACGAGCGCGCTACTGCTGGGCCCCGCCGGGATCGGCAAGAGCTCGCTCGCCCTCCAATATGCGATACAGGCCGCGAAGCACAAAAAGCGCGCCGTCATCTTCACGTTCGACGAGCGGATCGAAACGCTGCTTCACCGCGCGCGCGGCCTCGGAATGCCGCTGGACGAATTCGTCAAGGACGGTTTCGTCGACATCCAGGCGGTGGACCCTGCCGAACTGTCGCCCGGCGAATTCGCCTCCAAGGTGCGCCATGCGGTCGAAGGACCGGACGGCCGCACGCCGGCCAAGGTCGTCGTCATCGACAGCCTGAACGGCTACCTGAACGCCATGCCCGACGAACGGCACCTGATATCGCAGATGCATGAACTGCTGACCTACCTCGGCCATCTCGACGTGCTGTCGTTCCTCGTCGTGGCGCAGCACGGGTTTTTCGGCACCGCGGCGCAGGCGCCGGTGGATGCGAGCTATCTGGCCGACACCGTCATCCTGTTCCGTTACTTCGAAACGGCCGGCGAGATCCGCCAGCTTATTTCCGTCGTGAAGAAACGTAGCGGCGCGCATGAAAAAACGCTGCGCGAATTCAGCATGGACGACAAGGGCATCCGGGCGGGCGAACCGCTTCACAAATTCCAGGGCCTCCTCACCGGCACGCCGGTTTTCGGCGGCGAACCTACGAGGCTCCTCCGGGCGAATGAGCGCGATTGAAGACATCTCTCTGCTTGAACACAGGGTTCTGATCCAGCCGCCGACGGCCCGCGACGGCGAAGGCACTGCGCGCATTCTGCGTATGCGGGGCATTGATTCCCTCGTCTGCCAGAACGTCGGCCAGGTCGCCGCGGAAATCGCCAAAGGCGCCGGCGCCGCCATTCTCACGGAAGAAGCGCTGCTGACGAGCGGCGCCGAACTGAAAGCTGCGCTCGCTGCGCAGCCCGCCTGGTCGGATATTCCCCTCATCGTGTTGACGCAGCGACGCGCCGACACGCAGGCCACGCTGGCCGCACTGGAGATGATCGGCCATATGACGCTTATCAAGCGCCCTGTGCAGGTCGCGGGCTTCGTGAGCGTGATCGAGGCAGCGTTGCGCGACCGGCAGCGGCAGTACGAGCTGCGCGGCTATATCGCCGAGCGCGACCGGCAGGCGGCCGCCCTGAAAGCGGCGGTGGAAAAGTCGGAAGCCGCCAATATCGCCAAAAGCGACTTCCTCGCGAACATGAGCCACGAAATCCGCACGCCAATGAACGCCATTTATGGCGTCGCCCAGCTGCTGGAAACGGGCGAGGCGCTGACGGAGCGGCAGAAAAAATACGTCGGCATCCTGCGCCGGAGTTCGGATTCGCTGCTGGCCATCATCAACGACCTGCTCGACATTTCAAAGATCGAAGCCGGCAAAATCAGGCTGGAGCGGCAGCCCTTCTCGCTGATGACAGTCGTCGACGGCGTCGCCAGCATGGTGGGGCCGCAGGTGCGGGAAAAAGGGCTCGTCTTGAGCGTCGAAAACCACATCCCCGCCGACGCGCGGCATATCGGGGACGCCCTGCGGATGCAGCAGATCCTCACCAATCTTGTCAGCAATGCCGTGAAATTCACCGAAAGCGGCGGCGTCACCGTCACGCTCCGCAGCGAGGCGCAGAGGGACGATACCGACGATGTCACTCTCACCGTCACCGACACAGGTATCGGCATTTCGACCGACAACCAGAATTCCATCTTCGAAAAATTCGTGCAGGCGGACAATACGATCAGCCGCAAGTACGGCGGCACGGGTCTCGGCCTTTCCATCACGCGAAAGCTGGTGAGCATGATGCGCGGCACCATCGAGGTCGACAGCCGACCCGGTCACGGATCACGTTTCACCGTGCGGCTTCCGCTGCGCCGGGCGCCGGCCGTAGCGGCCCAGGCCTCGCCGCTGGCGCTCGAGCACAGCCGGCCCGCGGGCTATGTTCCGCGGGTTCTGATCGTGGACGATTACGAGCCTAACATCGAGGTGACGAGCGGCTATCTCGAGACCTGGGGCTATTCTTTCGACAGCGCGACCTCGGCGGACGAGGCATTGGAGAAACTGCGCGGGAACGAATATGACGTCGTCCTGATGGATATCCAGATGCCCGATACGAACGGCATGGATGCGACGCGGGAATTTCGCCGGCTCGAGCGGGAACGCGGGGGCCGCCGCACTCCCTTCATCGCCATGACGGCGCACGCGCTGCTGGGCGACCGGGAGAAATTCCTGAGTGCCGGCATGGATGAATATATCTCCAAACCCTTCGCCGCCGCCGACCTCAAAAACGCCCTCAACTCGCTGGAGATCGGCTGAACAGGTCCGCCGTCTACGGATGGTAGCGAGGGAGGGATTTGAACTCCCGACAAGGATCATGATTTTTTTCCACAATCCATCCTTCTATGCCACCCCGGCGCAGGCCGGGGTCCACGGACTTGAAAGAACGGCCACGAACCGGCGTATATCTGTCGCGCTGAGAGAATGTAGTCCGTCGACCCCGGCCTGCGCCGGGGTGGCACATGGGGGGGGCTGTTAATATCCCCAAACCCCCGAAAAACCTTGAAAAAAGATGAACTTGACAGAAATACCCCGCGAAGCATATAAGATTACACCCAAATCGGTATGGCGGGGTAGCTCAGTTGGCTAGAGCAGAGGAATCATAATCCTTGTGTCGGGGGTTCAAATCCCTCCCTCGCTACCATTGGCTCGCTCCGTTTCGTCGAACTTATTTCAGTCACTCCGGAGCTTTTCCATGAAAAAATTCGCCCTTGCGCTCGTCGCGGTCGTTATCGCCGGCGGCGTCTTTCTGTATATGAATTTCGGCAGCGCCGCGAAGCGCGCGATCGAGGAAGCGGGCAGCCGCGCGACCGGCACGTCGGTGAGCGTCGGCGGGCTCGACGCGTCGATCGCCAACAAATCCGCCAGCCTGTCGAAACTGTCGGTGAAGAACCCGAAGGGCTTCAAGGAAAGCTACCTGCTCGAGACCAAGAACGTCTCGGTCACGCTGGCCGATGTGAGCCAGCAGGCCGTCACGATCAGCGATGTCACGGTCGACGGCATGACGGTCACTTACGAGCTAGGCACGGGCGGCAGCAACCTCGACGCCATCGAGAAGAATATCCAGGCGGCGACCGCCAGCGCGGCCGGTGCCGCGCCCGGCGGCGGCGGCAAGTCCGACAATATCAAGGTCATCATCCGCAAGCTTCATATCATCCATGCCGAGGTCATCCCCGCCATCGGCGCCGCGCATGCGCCCGTTCCGCTGCCCGACATCACGCTGACCGATCTCGGCAGCGCCAGCCATCCGGCCACGCCGTCGCAGGTCGCGGGTGAAGTCATGCGCAAGATCGTGGCGGTCTCGTCGTCGGGCGCGCTCAAGGCGGGCCTCGGCAACCTGCAAGGCGCGGCCGGGAGCGCCGTGAACGGCGCGGTCAAAGGCGTGACCTCGGCCCAGGGCAGCGTCAAGAGCGGCATCAAGGGGCTGTTCGGCAAATAAAACCTTCCGCAAAACGGAGCCCTCCATGCAAACGAGAACCGCCCTCCTCGCCCTGTTGCTGCTGACCGGCAGCCTGCTGGTCCTTTCCCCCGCGCGCGGCGACGATTGGCATCTGGCCGCGCACAAGAAAGGCGATACGGTCGAACTGTGTCTGTCGAACGGGCCGCAATGCCCGCAGACGGGCGGCGTGTCGCTCAGTTCCATTTCGGTCTATCGCTGGGACAATATGCATGACAACGCGCTGGTGTGGGACGCCGGGCCGGATAACCCGACCACCGCCGGCAACATCAGCGGCCTTGTCACCTGGGGCCAGGCGCCCAAGGGCTGGACCAACAAGCTGGCCCCGCCCGTCCTCGTCTGCGGAAAAGCATACCTCCTCAACCCCGGCGCCCATTACTTCGCGCTGACGTGCGGCGGCGCTGTGACCGTCTTCGACGCCCCGCAGCTGGAACAGTTTCTCCGCGACAACAAATCCGCCACTCCGGTCAAAAGCGATCCGTCAAAGGATACGATGGGGTTGGAATAGCAACTACCCGCCCTGCCCCCGCCGCTCGTCCTTGCGGATGGCTTTCTCGGCGCGGGCGAGCTTGTAGGCGGTGTAGTAATTGTAGACGCTGCGCACGTAAACCCCGGAGTGCTTCGTCGCGACCTTCTCGACGTTGTCGAACCAGAGGTCGGGGTTATAGCCCTTGTCGCGCGCCCGGCGGCGCAACTCGGCCACGGCGACGCCGCCCGAATTGTAACTGGCGATGCCGAACAGGAACCGGTTCTGGTCGTCGAAATGCGCGTCGGGGCAATAGCGGGCCAGCAACGCATTCATGTACTTTGCCGCCGCATGCACATCGGCATCGACCGAGCCGATGTCCCGGATGCCGACCGTGCGCGCGGCCTGCGGGGTGATCTGCATGATGCCGACATAGCCACCGGCGCGGTTATAGGCATGCGGGTTGAGTTTCGACTCCTGATACGCCAGCGCCGCCAGCATTAGCGTGTCGAAATGATAAAGGTCGGCGTATTTCTGGAAGGTGCTGTAATTGCTGTCCAGCCGGCGCATGTCGGCGGGGCGGATGTTCGACAGCTGCTGCGCCGCGAATTCGCCCGCGCCCACCGCGCGAACTGCGGCAAGCGACAGGAAAAGCATCAGAAAAATCGGATAGCTCTTTTTCATATATGAAACGTATATCTGCCCGCCTACCCAATTATCGGCCGGGGTGCCGGGTTCCCTTGTACTGAAAGAGGCAGGCGGCGGTAAACAGAAATCGGCTTCCCCCACTGCCGGCACGCGAAAAGGACGGCTGCTTCTTCTTTTTCTGGGAAGCTGGCCGTCCTTGTCGCGGCGGGCAGGCAGGCGACTGCCCGGTAAGGCTTTACGGGAGCATGCCGTTAATGTTGGAGAACAGGGAGTTCAGCTTGGTGCCGAGCGCGAAGACGACGACCGCGATGGCGACCGCGATCCCGGCGGCGATCAGACCGTATTCGATGGCTGTTGCACCGGCTTGGCATTGCATGAGCTTCTTGAACATATGGTTTCTTTCCCTCAGTTGTTTGTTGTTGTTTGTTGTCGTTTTTTTGTTTTTGGCGTTCCGGATTCTTTCGGCGCGCTACCTCTTCATTATACGAATCAATGCTTGAAGGGCCGTAAACTTTACCGGGGGTTTATGTTGGTTTTGATGCAAATTGACGTGGGTTTTGGCACCCCACGGCGGCAAAACCACGTCATCCCGAGGCGCGGCCGAGGGATCTTTTCGTTCTCCGCACGACCGGATTGCGTCGCATGACACGAAAGGAAAACCACCCCGACGAAAGTCGGGGTCCAGTTCATACGACTTCTACCTCATAAATTTTGCGATAGAAGTTAAATAAACTGGACCCCGACTTTCGTCGGGGTGGCGCTTAAGGGCGGGCTGGGGGCCTTCAAAGACGCAAAGCCTACCGCTTCTTCCACAAAAACCGCACTTCGGCGCCGCGCTTGCCGTCTTCGGAGACGATCCAGACTTTTCCGCCCTGCCATTCGACGAGCTTTTTAACGATGGAAAGGCCAAGGCCGGTGCTGCCGCCGGTCTTGTCGCGCGGCTTGAGGGTCTGAAACAATTGAAACGCGCGCTCGTGCAGCTGTGGCGGGATGCCGGGGCCGTCGTCGCCGACAAAGAACTCGATGTAGCGGTCGCGGTCCACGGCACCAATGCGCAAGGTGCCCTCACCCTTGTCGTGGTGCTTGATGGCGTTGCTGATGAGGTTCGAAAACACCTGTTCCAGCGGGGTGCGCGGCGAGCGGACCACCGGCATGCCGTCTGCCACTGATAGCGTGAATTTCCCATTCGCGACCAGCGGCTCGGCGATCTGGGCGATGAGTTCGCCGGTCTCGATCTCCTCCCCCTCTTCCACCACGCGGCCTGCGCGCGAGTATTTCAGGATGTCTTCCAGCAGCGTCTCGATGCGCGCCACGCGGTTACGCAGCAGCTTGAGGTTTTTCTCCGCCTCAGGCGTCATGACGGAGGCCAGGTCGTCGGCGATCCACTGCGCCAGGTTGTCGATGCCGCGCAGGGGCGCCTTCAGGTCATGCGAAGCGATGTAGGCAAACTGCTCCATCTCGTCGCGGGAGCGGCGCAGCGCCTCTTCGGCCGCCTTGCGTTCGGAGATATCCTGCACCGCGCAGGCAAAGGCCTTCTTGCCGTCGAGCGTGATCTTCGCCATGCGGAATTCGACGGCGATCGTCTCCCCGCTCTTGCGCCGCGTCTCGACCTCCTGCACGAAAACGCCGGTTTCGGCGATGCCTTCGCCGATCGCGCCCTGAGGCAGCAGCGTTCCGATATGCCTGCCGACGAGTTCCTCGGCTGCATACCCGAATATATCGGCGCAGGTGCGGTTGTAGCGCTCGATGTTCCCGGCGGCGTCCAGGGTCATGATCCCGTCCGGGATATTGTCCATAATATGCTCGAATTGCTTCATCGAGCCGCCTGAACCATCTGCATTTTTTGGAAGCCTCCCCTAGGGTATTCTGGGCAGGCGCGGCGCGAAGTGCAACAGTTTTCGAGCCTTTCGTTTTCCAGTTTACACAAACTTGCAACCGTAGGATGATGGCTGCACTTGATGAATCGTGAAGGAATTCAATTCGGGCGGACGAGGCTGGAGGGGCGGCTGACAAGAAGCTTTTTATCATTGCGTATGCAAGCCGTCAGATGCCTGCTGGCCGGCACCGCCGCGGCCTGTCTCGTCCTGGCGCTGCATCCCGCCTGCGCGGCCGATGCGCCCGGCGTCAACCCGCTGGAACTGTCGCCCGAGGAATTGTTCGGCGCGACCGTCACTTCAGTTTCTAAAACGCCTTCGAGCGTCTGGGATTCACCCGCCGCCGTCACCGTGCTGACGCAGGACGACATTCACCGCTCCGGCGCGACCTCGATCCCCGAGGCGCTGCGCCTCGTGCCCGGCGTCGACGTGGCGCGCACCAATGCCGATGGCTGGGCCATCGGCATCCGCGGCTTCAACGGGCCGCTCGACAACAAGCTGCTCGTGCTCATCGACGGGCGCGAGGTCTACGACCATCTCTTCTCTGGCGTCTACTGGGACATCCAGGACCTGCCGCTCGAGGACATCGAGCGCATCGAGGTCGTGCGCGGGCCCGGCGCCACGCTGTGGGGCGCGAACGCGGTCAACGGCGTCATCAACATCATCACCAAGGACGCGTCCGAAACGCAGGGTGGCCTCGCCAGCGCCATCGCAGGCAACCAGGAGCATTTCACCGGCACCGGCCAGTACGGCGGTAAGATCGGCGACAGCGGCTATTACCGCGTCTACGGCAAGTTCCTGGACCACGGCGAAGAGGCGTCGCTTGCCGGCGGCTCGGCCGAAGACGGATACCAGGCCTGGCGCGGCGGCTTCCGCTCCGACTGGAACCTCGACGTGGCCGACAAGCTTACCGTGCAGGGCGATCTGTATAAAAGCGGAGAAAGCTATCTGCGCGACGTCGCGAACATCACCGCGGCCCCTTTCTTCACGCGTCAGCTGGGCAGCATCGAACCTGACGGCGGCAACCTGCTCGCGCGGTGGACCCGGAATCTGGCCGGCGACTCGCAGCTCCAGTGGCTGACATATGTCGACTATACGCATCGCGACGATGTGCTCGTGCTCGACGACCGGCGCACGTCTTTCGATACCGAGGCGCAATACGATTTTCCGACGATGGGCAAGCACAAGGTCATTACGGGGCTGCGCTTCCGCTACAGCCACGAGGACATTTCCCCTAATACGGTGACGAACGTCGTTCTCTCCGCTCCGCCGGACCATGATGAGCAGCTTTACAGCGCCTTCATCCAGGACCAGATCACGCTCGTCCCGAAGACCTGGACGCTGACGCTGGGTTCCAAGTTCGAACACAACGATTTCACCGGCTTTGAAATAGAGCCCTCCGCGCGCCTGCAGTGGTTTCCGGATCCGACGCACACGCTCTGGACCTCGGTCTCGCGCGCCGTCCGCACGCCGAGCGAGGTCGAGGAGGACCTGCGCCTGTTCACCAGCACGATCACGCTGCCCCCGCCGAACCCCTTCGCCGGCATACCGATCGCCGTGACCACCGTTCCCAGCCCGAATTTCGACGCCGAGGACGTCGTCGCTTACGAAGCGGGCTACCGCCAGCGCCTGACGCAGGATGCCTCACTGGACATCGCGACCTTTTATAACGATTACAGCAAGCTGGAAACGCTCAGCATCGACGCGCCCGATTTCTCCAACTTCCCCGCCTCCATCACCCTGCCCATCAGCTTCACCAACGACACGCACGGGCAGACCTACGGCGTGGAGACCACCCTCGAGTGGCAGGCCCGCCCGGACCTGAAGCTTGTCGCCAACCATACCTTCCTGAAAATGACGCTGGAAGGGCCGCCGGCTGCCCAAGCCGCCGGCGCCGAAGTCGCGGAAAAACAGTCGCCCGAAAGCCAGCTGAACCTGCAGGCGCGCTGGGACGTCACCGACCGCTTCCAGTGGGACAACACCCTTTACCATGTCAGCGAGCTGTCGAACTTCAAGGTCGACGGCTATTGGCGCGCGGACACGCGCCTGGGCTGGAAGGTGAACCAGGGCATCGAGGCGGAACTGATCGGGCAGAACCTGTTCAACGCCAAGCACCGCGAATTCACGGCTCCGGCCGATCCGAGCGCGGCCGAAATCCGCCGCAGCGTCTTCGCCAGGCTCACATGCAGATTTTAAGGGCAAGAAGCGCTATCGTCTTTTTCCTGGCGCTGCTGCTGGCGCTGGTCCGCCCGTCGTATGCCGACAATA
The DNA here is from genome assembly GCA_025934695.1 of Alphaproteobacteria bacterium. Lineage (GTDB taxonomy): Bacteria > Pseudomonadota > Alphaproteobacteria > Micavibrionales > UBA2020 > JAPWJZ01. The sequence goes on along the minus strand of JAICWS010000001.1, from coordinate 225,163 downwards.
TCCAGCTCCACGAACGCGAGATTAAGGCGGGGCTGCTGTATAACTTTCTCAAGTACACGGAATTTCCCGAAAGCGCACTGAGCGGCCCCTCTATCTCCGTCTGCCTGTTCGGCGGCGACCCGTTCGGCGGATACCTCGACCATACGCAGGGGCTGACTGTCCATGAAAAGCCGATTTCCGTGCGCGTGATCTCCAGCGCCGGGGAAGCGGGCTCCTGCCAGCTTGTTTTCGTCAATGCCGGTGCCCGCGACCGCTGGGGATCGCTGGCGTCCGCCCTGTCCGGCAAGGGCGTCCTCACCGTTTCCGATTTCGACGGTTTCGCAAGCTCCGGCGGTATGATCGAATTCACGCGCAGCGGCGACCATGTGGGCGCTCTCCTCAACATGGACGCGGTCAACGCCGCGCGGCTGCATGTGGGCGGACGCATGCTGCGGCTTGTCTCCGTCGTTCACGGCGGGAGAGGTTAAAGATGCGCGAGCCGAACCTCTCCATCCGCAATATCCTGATGCTCACCATCGGCGCGCTCAGCCTGCTGGTCGCGATGTTCACGCTGCAGGAAACCCTCCAGCAGTGGAACCGGCTCGAACGCATCCAGGAGCTCCGCCAGGCGATGGTCCTGGGCGACCAGCTGTTCGACGCGACGGAAAGCCTGTCGGTCGAGCGCGACGTGACCTTCTTAGCGCTGGATTCGTCCGGCCCCGCAACGGCGGCCGACCTCAAAGGCGACGTCGCTGAATCGCGGCGCGAGGCCGGCGACAAGATCGCGGCCGTCCTGCCGTCGCTCGGCAAATACCCGTTTCCGGAACTGGTGCCCGCCCTCCAGCAGATCACCGAGGACGGCAAGAAGCTGCAGGAGCTGCGCGCGGCCGTGGACAAGAACCTCGCCCTGCCGTTCAAGCAGCGCGATGCCGCCATCGCCGACCGCTGGTTCCATGACATGACCGACATGCTGACGGCCACGCGCGCGGTCTGGATCGATTTCATGGGCCATTTCGGCGATATCGACGCCAATGTTACGCTGCAGATCCGCCTGAAATACTTCCTGGGCGGCATCACCGAATATGCCGGCCAGGAACGCGCGCTGATCGGGCGGCTGCTCGTGCATAACCGGGAGCCGCGGCCCGCCGAACAGGCCGACCTCCTGCGCTGGCAGGGCAAGGTCGACTTTTCCTGGGAGGTCAACGACCTTATCGCCGCGCAGGCCGGCCTTTACCCCGCGATCGAGCCCGCTTTCAAGGACGCCCGCAGCCATTATTCGAACCTCTATGACATGATGCACGAGATGTTCTTCCTGCCGGGCGTGAAGCAGCGCCTGCCCTATCCGATCAGCGTCGGCTTCTGGCTGGAACTGGCGACGGAGGCGACAGACTCCCTTTACACGCTGAAGAACGCCGCGCTCGACGCGACGCAGGTCTATATCAACGGCATGCGCGAGCGCGCGGTCAACGGCATCGGCATCCGGCTCCTCGTCCTGCTGGCCTCGCTGGGCCTGTGTTTCTACAGCTTCCGCATCGTGACGAGCCGTGTCCTCAAGCCCATCCAGGAGCTGGTCGACGCGCTGCTCATTACCTCCGAAGGCAAGAACGTCGTTTCCCTGCCCGTGCCGTACGACCGCCAGGACGAGATCGGCAAGCTGGCCCGCGTGCTGCGCTCGTTCCAGAAGACGATGGTCGACATCAAGCGCTACAACCGCGACCTCGAGCGCAGCAACCGGGAGCTGAACGATTTCGCCTATATCGCCTCGCACGACCTCAAGGAGCCGTTGCGCGGCATTCACAACCATTCGCGCTTCCTGCTCGAGGACAACCGCGAAAAACTGGACAAGGACAGCCTCAAGCGCATTGACCGCCTGCTTTACTTAAGCCAGCGCATCGAGCGGCTGGTGAGCGACCTGCTCTATTTCTCGCGTCTCGGCCGGCAGGAGCTCGCCGAGCAGCCGACCGACCTCAATGCAGTCGTCCACGATGTCGAAAGCACGCTAAAGGAATTCCTCGAGCAGGCCCATGCGAAAATCCGCATCGACGGCGTGCTCCCCACGGTCATTTGCGACGGCCCGCGCGTCGCGGAAGTGTTCCGCAATCTGGTCGTCAATGGCGTCAAATACAACGACAATGCCGCGAAAACAATCGACGTCGGCTATATTCCTGCCATGCGCGTGGCGGGCCGCGACAGGACGGATGTCTTCTATGTCCGGGACAACGGCCGCGGTATCGCGCGCCAGTTTCATGACGAGATTTTCCGCATTTTCAGGCGCCTGGAGAAACCGGGTCCCGGCAGCGACGGCACCGGAGTCGGCCTGACCTTCGTCAAGAAAATCATCGAGCGCCATGACGGCATGATCTGGCTCGATTCAGAACCCGGCAAGGGAACGACCTTTTACTTTACCCTGCATGAAGAGGATGGAGGCAAAAGTGACCGCAAAGAAGTCGCCTAAATCCGTTTCCGTCATGATCGTCGACGACAGCGACGACGACGTCGAGGCCTCGCGCCGCGCGTTCCGCCAGGCCGGCCACGATGCGCCGCTCCAGCACCTGTCCTCCGGCGAAGAGGCGCTCGACGCGCTGAAGGCCAATCCCGCGAACCGTCCCGACATCATCCTGCTCGACCTGAACATGCCCGGCATCGGCGGCCGCAAGACGCTCGAGATCATCAAGCAGGACAGTCTGCTTAAGGACATTCCCGTCGTCGTCCTGACCAGCTCCACCTACGACGAGGACGTGCGCGCCTGTTACAGTCTCGGCGCCAACAGTTTTGTCAGCAAACCGGTTAATTATGAAAGTTTCGCCAAGGCCATCCAGTTGGTGAAGGAATACTGGTTCGACACGGCCCTCCTGCCCTGCCCGCCGCTGACGAAGGGCTGACAATCCGCCCGGCGCCGGCAAAATATGCGAACAATGAGAGCCGGATAAGAGGGATGCGAATACGATGGTATTCACCCTTCCCCGAGGCCTCTACTTTGGGTTGAAATCGGGGAATTCAGCTGTTAGTTTATTCCAATGTATTCATCTTTCAGAATACATAATGCGGGGCACGTGTGCGAAGGGTCGTATCACCGGAAATTCTTGTCATCGACGACGATGACGTCGACCAGGAAGCCATGCGGCGTCACCTGGCCAAGGCCTTTCCCGACGGCGACGTCAACATCCGGACCGCCGGCACCGGCGTGGAAGGCCTCCAGCTGATCAACAGCCGCTCCTTCGGCTGCGTGTTTCTCGATTACCTGCTGCCTGACATGAACGGCCTGGACCTGTTGCGCTCGATCTACGACGCGAAGACCGACCTCGCCAGCGTCCCCGTCGTCATGCTGACCGGCAAGGGCAGCGAGTCCGTCATGCTCGAGGCGCTGCGCTGGGGCGCGCAGGATTACATCGTCAAGGACAATATCTCGTTCCATTCCCTCAAAATCGCGCTGACCAAGGCGAAGGAAGTCTTCGAGCTCAAGCGCAACCGCGCTATGGCCGAGGAAAAGCTGCAGCAAGCGCAGAAGATGGAGGCCGTGGGCCAGCTGACAAGCGGCGTCGCCCACGACTTCAACAATCTGCTCAGCGTGGTCCTGGGCAACGTTTACCTCATGCAGGAGCAGATCACGGCGCCGCCGGGCAAGATGGACACGAACGCGCTGGCCGAGGAGCTCACGGCCATCGAAACCGTGGCCCGCAATGGGGCCGAGCTGGTGCGGCGCCTGATGCTGTTCAGCCGGCAGCGCCAGCTGGCCAGCCAGACCGCCAACGTGAACGATTGCATCCGCGACGCCGCCACCCTCCTCAAGGCTTCGCTGGGCGCGACGATCGAGGTCGCCATGATCCTGGCCGAGGGGCTTCCTTCCATTTCCCTCGACGTTTCCGAATTCGCCAACGTGCTGATCAACATGTCGGTCAATGCCCGCGACGCGATGCCGGGCGGCGGCAAGCTGACCTTCGAGACGGGAAGCATCGTCCTCGACGAGTTTTATGCCGCGCAGCATCCAGAGGTGAAAGCCGGCGAATACGTCATGGTCGCGGTATCCGATACCGGCACGGGCATCGACCGCGAAGTGGCCCACCGGATTTTCGAGCCGTTTTTCACCACCAAGCCTCCCGGAAAGGGCACCGGCCTCGGCCTCGCCATGGTCTACGGCTTTGTCCGCCAGTCGGGCGGTCATGTCGACGTCTATAGCGAACCCGGTCACGGAACGGTGTTCCGCCTTTACCTGCCGAAGGCCGGCGAGCCAGACCGGACAGAAGCGGCGCCCGTGCTGCCGGAGCCGGTGCAGCCCGGCAGCATCATCCTCGTCGCGGAAAACGACGACGAGGTGCGCGGCACCGCCGTCACGATGCTGGAAAAGCTGGGCTACCGCACGCTGCAGGCCAAAGACGGTAAAGTCGCGCTCGACCTCGTAAAACGCGAGCAGGCGGCGATCGACCTTATTTTCACCGACATCTGCATGGGCGGTTTCGACGGGGTGGAACTGGTACGCGAAGCGCGCGCGCTGCTCCCCGCCCTGCCCGCGGTATTCACCTCCGGCTACACCGAACATACCGTGCGCGCGAATAAGATCGCGCCGGACGATGATTTCATCGGCAAACCTTATCACCAGGAAGCGCTGGCGCGCAAAATTCACGTCGCTTTGGGAAAACGGAAGCGGGAAAATGTCTGACAGGAAAACCGTGTTTATCGTGGACGACGACGATTTCGTCCGGACGATGATCTCCAAGCTGGTCGCCAGCTTCGGTTACGACACGAAAGGTGCGCGCGACGGCATGCAGGCCATCGAAATGCTGTCGGCATCGTCCCCGCCCGACGTCCTCATCACCGACATCGTCATGCCGCGCAAGGGCGGACTTGAAACCGTCAGCGAGCTGCGGGCCAAGTACCCGGCACTCAAGATCATCGCCGTCTCGGGCGGCGGCCGCTCCGAACAGGGCGATTACCTCGAGCTGGCGCGCAAGTCGGGCGCCGACGAAATCATCTCCAAGCCGATCGACCCCAGCCAGCTCAAGGAAGTGCTCAAGCAACTGATGGGGAAGCAATGACCCTCGTTCCCACCAGGGCCGGCGGAGACGTCTTCGATGTTCTCCGGCAGTAAAATCCTCCGTTCTGCGCGCCTGCCCCTCGCCGCCGCGGTGATGTTGCCGCCTGCCGCCTGTTTCCTGGCCGTGCTGGTCCACCGCTTCGGGCTGATCGGCGAAGACCTGCTGCTGTCGATCCTGACGCTCGTCAACATCGGCGCGATCGCCATCGTGGCGCGCAGCACGACGGCGTTGGTCGCGCAGGGAGAAGAGCGCTACGCGCTGGCGGTCAGGGGATCGAACGACGGCATCTGGGACTGGGACGTGCGCACCAACGAGCTGTTCTGGTCCGAACGATTCAAGGAGATCCTCGGCATCACCGACCCCGCCTTCGTTCCGAGCTACAGCCAGTTCAAGGCGCGCCTGCATCCCGACGACCGCGATTATGTGGTCGCCAAGCTCGAGGACCATACCAAGAACCGCACTCCCTACGACACGCAGTTCCGCATGCGCACCGACAGCGGCAATTACGTCTGGCTGCGCGCGCGGGGCTTGAGCGTCTGGAACGAAAAAGGCCGCGCCACGCGCATGACCGGCTCCGTCAGCGACATCACAGCGCAAAAGCGGATCGAGGAAGAACTGCGGATGTCGCGCGACGAGGCCAACAGAGCAAACCAGGCCAAGTCCGAATTCCTGTCGCACATGTCGCACGAGCTGCGCACGCCCTTGAACAGCATCATCGGCCTGAACCGGCTGATGTACGAGGAGAAGAACATCGGCGCCGAGCAGCGCAGCATGGCCCGCGTCGCTTACCGTTCAGCCAGCAGCCTGTTGTCGATCGTGGACGATATTCTCGACCTCTCGAAGGTGGAATCGGGCCAGTTCGAGCTGGAGAAAGTATCCTTTTCGCTGCCCGATGTAATCAACGGCGTCATCGACACCATGGCGCCGCTCGCCCGCGGCAAGGGCCTCGCCTTTTCGTGCAACGCGCCGCAGCAGGCCGACATTCCCTTCGTGACCGGTGATCCCTCGCGCCTCTCGCGCATCATGATCAACCTCATCGACAACGCGATAAAATACACCGAGCGCGGTTCCGTCACCGTCGAAGCCGACTGTCCGTCCGACGACGAGGGCCATGTCATGCTGCGTTTCGACGTGACAGATACGGGCATCGGCATCCCCGAGGACAAGCAGGACGTGATTTTCGAAAAGTTCGAACAGGCCGATTCCTCCATCACCCGGCGCTTCGGCGGCACCGGCCTCGGCCTCAGCATCACGCGCGAGCTCGTCAACAAGATGCAAGGGCGCATGGGCCTCGACAGCGAGGAAGGCATTGGCTCGCATTTCTGGTTCATGGTGGAATTGCCCGTCGCGGACAGCGCTCCCTTGGCGAAGAAGAAAAAACCGCGCCCGGCTTTGGAGGAGAAGCTCCCGCCAGCGCAGCGCAAAGATGCGGCATCCGCGCGGCTGCTGGTGGTCGAGGACTACAAGCTCAACCAGGTCTTTATCCGCAAGCTGCTGACGCGCATGGGCGTGGAAAACATCGACATCGTCGACAACGGAAAGGCCGCCGTGGAGGCGGTCAATCAGAACGCCTATGCCATGATCCTGATGGACTGCCATATGCCGGTGATGAGCGGCTTCGAGGCGACGCGCGACATCCGCGCGCGGGAGATCGCAGGCGGCAACGAGCGCATTCCGATCTTGGCCGTCACCGCCGACGCCATGCCCGGCACGCGCGAGCGCTGCCTGCGTGTCGGCATGGACGATTATATCACCAAGCCCATCGACCCCGACGAGCTCAAGGAGCTGATGGGACGCTGGCTGGACTTCCCGGCTACCGCGGAAACGCCGATGTCCCCTGCTGCCGGGATCAGTCGTGAACGCGCCATCATCGACGTGCTGAAGGAATTCGCCGAAACCGACGACGAGCTGCGCGGCCTCGCCAATGCCTTCGCGGGCGGCGCCATCGAGATGCAGGCCATCCTGCAGGCCCAGTGCACCGACGGTGAAAACCACGCCTGGACCGAGGCCGCCCACCGGCTCAAAGGCAGCGCCGCGATGATCCGCGCCGAGCGCCTGCGCGCCGCCTGCGAGAAGGCCGAACGAATGCGCACCGCGACGCTGGCCGAGCGCAAGGCGGTGCTGGACGCCATCCGCGAGGCTCTGCGCGAGGTCATGGACGGGCTGACGCCGCTGCTTGACAAAACGCCCTAAATTGCGCTTTCATTTACATATCGAAGCCGGTATGCAGCATTGACAGAAAACGTCCGGCGTCCTATAAAATCCGGCATTGCCATATCATAAAACCAGCTGTCACCCTGCATATGGTCTGGGCGGCGCTTTAAGGAGAGCGGATGACGATTTCTGAATTCTTCAACAAGAAGGCGCGCGCAGCTGTCGCGGCCTCGACCATCGTCCTCGGCGCCGCCGGCGGCTATGCCGGCATGGAAATTGCCCAGCACGATTTGCAGGCGCAGCCGAGCAATTTCACCCTCTCCCAGGTCAACGACACCAATATCACCGAAAGGCAGTTCATCGCCGGCCGCATGCCCGGCGGCCAGGTCGTGACGCCGCAGGAAACCGCCGCCGTGGCCAGTTTCAACGCCCGCATCGACGCGATGACGGCTGAGAAGGGCATGTGGAACCAGTCGTCGCTGCAAAGCGACGCCGTGAGCTTCATCAATGACCTGCGCATTTCCAAGGATATCTCCGAGCAGGATTACGCGAAGCTCTTGGCGGCCTACGACAAGCGCGTCGGCGTCGACGTGTCGCCCATCACCGGCAACTACGAGAAAGGCATCGCCTACAACCAGGAAGCCAACGTGGCCGAGCAGATTTCCCAGATCTTCAGCCACGACGCCACCGACGAGGACACCTCGAAGGACGTCGGCGCCTTCATGCTGCAGGCCCAGCAGATGCACGACCAGCTCGGCGTCGAAGGCGGCCTCGCCGGCGCCGCGCTCGGCATGATGCTGATGGCGCCCCTGTGGCTGCGCCGCCGCAAGCGTCCGGGGTTTGGATAAGGTTTTCGGCTAACGTCAGTCAACCGACCGAGCCACCCCGACGAAAGTCGGGGTCCAGTTCATACGACTTCTACCTCATAATTTAGCGGTAGAAGTTAAATAAACTGGACCCGACTTTCGTCGGGGTGGACAATTCATTTTAATTGAAATTGTTCTAGGTCTTCCCGCCCCGCGCCCGCGCTTTTTCGAGAAGCGCATGGAAAGGCTTCAGTATCTTCTCCGCCAGTTTCGGGTCGCTCTCGAGCGCGGCCAGCGCGTAGGCGGCGGCCTCGATGGTGGAGACGCTTTCGCGCCGCGGTTCCTTGCGCAGATGGCCGTAGTAGGATGGCTTGGGCGGCTGCAGGACGAGGCGGCGGCATTTGAGCATCCAGGCGTTGCGCCACCACAGCGCCTTTGCCTGCTGCCAGTTGCCGTCGAGCAGGATGATGCCCTGCAGCGTCGCCAGAATTTTACGCTGATCCTCCGCGACATCGCCTTTCTTGGTCAGGACCGTCAGGGTTTCGTCCTTCGGCACATGGGTATTAGCGGTGCCAAGATACAACACGCCCCACAGCTTCGGGTCGACCGGCTGACCGATGACTTTTTCAAGGTTGCGCCAGGACAGGCCAGTCTTAAGCAATGAATTCTTGAGCTGCAGCGCCGCGATGCGCGCGGTGCCGAGCGTGCGGTCCTGCTCCTGCGGATGGCGCAGGATGACGACCGCGATATCGTTGTCGACCTGCTCGATGGCGCCGCAGACGCAGAGGTCGAGCGGCTTTTCGCAGCGCGGGCAGATTTCCGGGGGCGCCAGTTCGGTCATGCTTTGTGCCGACGCAGCCAGTGCGCGGCGTAGCTGCAGATGGGTACGATCTCCAGCTGTTCTTTCTTCGCGACCTCGGCGATTTCCGCCATCAGGCGGCCCGCCGTGCCGGTGCCGCGCAATTCCGGCGGCGCTTCGACATAGTCGATGAACAGCGTCTTGCCCTCGCGGCGGTAATCGGCATAGGCGAAGGTATTCCCCACCTTGTATTCGAAGCGGCTCTGCGCCTTGTTGTCGGAAAAATCGCTCATGATCACATATGGATGACTTTGCCGTACGCATCGAGCACGGACTCATGCATCATCTCGGACAGCGTCGGGTGCGGGAAGATCGTGTGCATGAGGTCAAGCTCGGTCGTCTCGAGCGTCTTGGCGATGCCGAAGCCCTGGATCAGCTCGGTTACTTCCGCGCCGATCATATGCGCGCCCAGCAGCTCGCCGGTCTTGGCGTCGAACACGGTCTTGACCATGCCTTCGGGTTCGCCGAGCGCGATGGCCTTGCCGTTGCCGATGAAGGGGAATTTGCCGACCTTTACCGTATATCCCTTCTCTTTCGCCTTCGCCTCGGTCAGGCCGACGGAGGCCACCTGCGGCATGCAATAGGTGCAGCCGGGAATATTTTCCGGCTTCATCGGGTGAACGTCGTTCAGACCCTTGATCTTCTCGACGCAGATGATGCCTTCGTGGCTGGCCTTGTGCGCGAGCCAGGGGCCCGCGACGCAATCGCCGATGGCGTAGACGCCGGGCTCGTCGGTCTGCAGCCACTGGTTTACCGCGATATGGCCGCGGTCAACCTTCACCTTGGTATTTTCAAGGCCGAGGTTTTCGGTATTGGCCGTGATGCCAACGGCGGAAATGACGCGGTCGACTTTGACCTTGTCGATCTTGCCGCCGCCGACGTCGATTTCAACCTCGACGTCGTTCGCCGCCTTGTTGAGCTTCACGACCTTGGCCGAGGTCATGATCTTCATGCCCTGCTTCTCGAACGACTTGCGGGCGAAGGCGGAAATATCCGCGTCCTCGACGGGCAGGATGCGGTCCATGACCTCGACGACGGTCACCTGCGCGCCCATATTGCGGTAGAAGCTGGCGAACTCGATGCCGATGGCGCCGGAGCCGACGACGAGCAGCGACTTCGGCATTTCCTGCGGCACCATCGCTTCCTTGTAGGTCCAGACGAATTTCTGGTCCGGCTCCAGCCCCGGCAGCACGCGGGCGCGGGCGCCCGTCGCGATGATGATATGCGGAGCCTTCAGCTCGGCCACCGGCTTGTTGTCTTTCGTGACCGACAGCTTCCCCTTGCCCAGCAGTTTGCCGGTGCCGTCGAAGACGGTGATGTTGTTTTTCTTCATCAGGTGCTTGATGCCGCCCGACAGCTGCGCCGCGACTTTTCGCGAGCGCTGAACTATCTTGCCGAAGTCGAAGGTGATATTCTCCGCCTTGAAGCCATAGGCGTCGAGGTTATGGAGCAAATGGTTGATCTCCGAGCAGCGCAGCAGCGCCTTGGTCGGGATGCAGCCCCAGTTCAGGCAGATGCCGCCCAGGTGCTCGCGCTCGACCACCGCGGTCTTGAAACCCAGCTGCGCGGCGCGGATGGCCGCCACATAACCGCCCGGACCGGTGCCGATCACGACGACGTCGAATTGTTGTTCGGACATTTCACGCTCCCCTTCATTGTCATTCCGGCGAAAGCCGGAATCTCACAGTCCGCAGGACTGCATTTATAAATGGCGCTTCGCGCGAGATCCCTGCTTGCGCAGGGATGACATTATAAAATCAAACTCATCGGGCTTTCGATCAGCTTCTTGAACACCTGCAGGTATTCGGCGCCGATCGCGCCGTCGATGCAGCGGTGGTCGGTCGACATGGTCACGGTCATGACGGTCGCGACCTTGACCTGGCCGTCCTTCACGACTGCGCGCTGTTCGCCGGCCCCGATCGCCAATATAGCGCCCTGCGGCGGATTGACGATGGCCGCGAATTCGCGCACGCCGAACATGCCGAGGTTGGAAACGGAGATCGTTCCGCCCTGGAATTCGGCGGGCTTCAGTTTGCCATCCTTCGCCTTGGCGGCCAGTTCCTTCATTTCGTTGGAAATATCCTTCAGGCTCTTGTTGGCGGCGTCCTTGATGATCGGCGTGATGAGGCCGTTCGGCGTCGCGACCGCAACCGAGACATCGGCGCGCTCGTACTGGACGAGGTTGTCGTCGGTCCAGGAGACGTTGGCGGCCGGATATTTCTGCAATGCCAGCCCCGTCGCCTTGATGACGAAATCGTTCACCGAGATCTTGTAGTCCTGCGCCGCCTCGTTGAGTTCCTTGCGGACGTTCAACAGCGTATCGAGCTCGCAGTCGATCGACAAATAGAAATGCGGGATCTGCTGCTTGGCTTCCGTCAGGCGGCGCGCGACGACTTTGCGGATATTGTTGTTCGGCTGCAGCTTATAGGGGATGCCATAGGCATCGGCCAAAGCCTTCGCATCCGGTCCCGACGGCGTCGCCATCGGCGCGCGCGGCGCACCCGGAGCGGCCATGGGCGCTGCGCCTGGCTTCGCCTTCTCGAGGTCTTCCTTCACGATGCGCCCGTGCGGGCCGGAGCCTTTGACGGAGGCGAGGTCGATGCCCTTTTCTTTCGCGATGCGTTTCGCGAGCGGGCTCGCGAAGATACGGTTCGACGGCTTGCCCTGCGGGGCCGCCTGTTGCGGCTGCGCCTGCGGAACCACCGCCAGCGAAGGCGCCGGTTTTGACGTTTCTTTCGGCTGGTTGGCGGGCGTCACAGTCTTGGGTGGGGGAGCGCCGGCGCCGCCGCCAGCGGCCTTGGAGATGGAAGAAGCATCCTCGCCCTCTTCCAGCAGTACGGCGATGACGCTGTTGACCTTCACGCCCTCGGTGCCGGCGGGCACGACGATCTTGGCGAGCGTGCCTTCATCGACCGCCTCGACTTCCATCGTGGCCTTGTCGGTTTCGATCTCGGCGAGCACGGTTCCCGGCTTCACCTTGTCGCCTTCTTTCTTGACCCACTTGGCAAGCTTGCCTTCGGTCATCGTCGGCGACAGCGCGGGCATCAATACGTTATGCGGCATAGGCCACCTTTTTCGCAGCTTCGACGATTTCGGGGACTTGCGGCAGCGCGAGTTTTTCGAGGTTCGCGGCGTAAGGCATCGGCACGTCCGCGCCGTAGACGCGGATCACGGGAGCGTCGAGGTAATCGAAGCACTGTTCCATGATGATCGCCGCCATTTCGGAGCCGATGCCGGAGAAGTGCCAGCCCTCTTCGACCGAAACGAGACGGTTGGTCTTCTTCACGCTATTGACGATGGTTTCGGTATCGAGTGGCCGCAAGGTGCGCAGGTTGATGACTTCCGCGCTGATGCCCTGCTCCGCCAGTTTCTCGGCGGCCTGCAACGCCACGCCGACCATGCGCGAGAAGGCGGTGATGGTCACATGCTCGCCCTTGCGCTCGATCTTCGCCTTGCCGAGCGGCAGGATGAAATCCGGATCGGCCGGGATTTCGAACGACTGGCCATACATCATTTCGTTTTCGAGGCAGACGACGGGGTTGGGATCGCGGATCGCCGCTTTGAGCAGGCCCTTTGCATCCGCCGCCGACCAGGGCGCGATGACTTTCAGTCCCGGCACATGCGCATACCAGCTGGCATAGCATTGCGAGTGCTGCGCGCCCACGCGCGAGGCCGCGCCGTTGGGACCGCGGAACACGATGGGGCAGCCGAGCTGCCCGCCCGCCATGTAGAGGGTCTTGGCGGCGGAGTTGATGATATGGTCGATCGCCTGCATTGCGAAGTTCCAGGTCATGAACTCGACGACCGGCTTCAGTCCCGCGAAAGCGGCGCCGACGGCGACACCCGCGAAACCGTACTCGGTGATCGGCGTGTCGATGATGCGCTTGGCGCCGAATTCCTGCAGCAGGCCTTGCGTAACCTTATAGGCGCCCTGATATTCGGCGACTTCTTCTCCCATGACGAAGACCTCGGGATCCCGGCGCAGCTCTTCGGCCATCGCATCGCGCAGGGCTTCGCGCACGGTGACAGTCTGCGTGGCGCCCGTCCATTCCTTCTCGGTCGCCGGCGCATGGTGCTGCGGCTGCGGCGCGGATTGCGGGTGGCAGGAAGGATCTTCCTGCTTTGTCGCCTGCGGCTTCGCCTCCTGTTTTCGTTCGGGCTTGACGTTGACGGCCGGTTTCGCGGCGTCATTATCGGCGCTTTCGCCTTCTTCCAGCAGCACGGCGATCGGCGTATTCACGGCGACGCCCTCGGTGCCGGCGGGCACGAGGATTTTGCCCAGGATACCTTCATCGACCGCCTCGACTTCCATCGTGGCCTTGTCGGTCTCGATCTCGGCGATGACCGTGCCGGGCTTAATCTTGTCGCCTTCTTTCTTGACCCATTTGGCAAGCTTGCCTTCAGTCATCGTCGGCGACAGGGCGGGCATTAATATTTGAGTGCTCATTGAGTACCTTCCGGGGATTCCAAAGCTCGTTCGCACGGAGTTACGGAGTTACGGAGATTCTTCGGCGCAAAACGCTGAATTCCGTCTTTGATAAGAGGAGTATTGAAGTTCACCAAAAAGCCCAAGGGCAATCCCGCCATCTTTAGATACGAGAATATTTGGGCTTCATGCACAGGGAGTATCTTTTCGACCGCCTTCAGTTCAAGAACGATTTTATTTTCAACAACCAAATCGAGGCGGAATTCGGATTCGACAACATTCCCCTTGTAGACAACATTGATTGGGAATTGCCTTGAAAAGGCAATTCCCCTTTCTTTCATCTCAAGGCAAAGACAGTCTTCGTAAATTTTTTCGAGATAGCCCGCACCCAAATTCCGGTGAACCTGAAAAATACAATCAACGACCTGTCCTGAAAGCGCATTCAGGTCGGCTGGCGTATCGTTGTACTTCTTCAAAGCCGTCATTGCCGCTAAAACTCCGTTACTCCGTAACTCCGTGTGAATTCCCACACCCGACAATTACAGCAACACGTCCGTCCAGAGTTCGGACGGATCGGGTTCGGGGCTTTGCTGGGCGAATTCGGCGGACTCGTTCACCACGGCTTTGACCTCTTTCTCGATGTTCTTGAAGTCGTTCTCGGTATATTTGCCGAGGCCCATGAGGACGTTCTTGATCGTCTCGATCGGGTCGTGATGCTCGCGCATTTCCTCGACTTCTTCCTTGCTGCGGTATTTGCCGGGGTCCGACATCGAATGGCCGCGATAGCGGTAGGTGGAGAATTCCAAAATCATCGGCCCGTTGCCGGAGCGGATGTAATCGACCGCCTTCAGCGCCGCCTGGCGCACGGTCAACACGTCCATCCCGTTGACCTTTTCGCCGGGGATGCCATAGGCTTCTCCGCGCTTGTAAAGCTCGCCCGCCGCGTGGCGCTGCTGGCTGGTGCCCATGCCGTATTTGTTGTTCTCGATGATGAACAGGACGGGCAGCTTCCACAAGGACGCCATGTTGTAGGCTTCGTAGATCTGGCCCTGGTTGGCCGCGCCGTCGCCGTAGTAAGCGCAGTTGATGCCGCCGTCCTCGCGGTATTTGTGCGCGAAGGCGAGACCGGCGCCCAAAGGCCCGGTGACGCCCACGATGCCATGGCCCCCGAAGAAGCCCTTTTCGCGGCTGAACATATGCATCGAGCCGCCTTTGCCTTTCGAATAGCCGCCCTTGCGCCCCGTGAGCTCGGCCATGACGCCCTTGGCGTCCATCCCGGTGGCCAGCATATGGCCGTGGTCGCGGTATGCGGTGATGACCGTGTCCTTGGGCTGCAGCGCCGACTGCACGCCGACGACGACCGCTTCCTGCCCGATGTAGAGGTGGCAGAAGCCGCCGATGAGGCCCATGCCGTAAAGCTGACCCGCCTTCTCTTCAAAGCGGCGGATAAGCAGCATGTCTTTGTAATATTGGAGCATCTGCTCCGGCGAGGCGATGTTGGACGGCGATTTGACCGTCTCCAGCTTCGGCTTGCCCGATGGCGCGGATGATGACACAGGACCCTCTTCTTGCGCGGCGAAAATTAACCTCAATTAATTAAGCAAATTAAGGGGGGGATGCAAGGGAAAGAAAGGTGTCGCTATATTACATAAAGCAACACCCCCGGCGCCGATGGCAGCGGGGGTGTCCGTATCTTTAGGCCGAAAAAAGCGCGCGCTTACTTGGCGGCTTTCTGGCCGGCGTCGAACTCGTCTTTCGAGATTTTGCCGTCGTTGTTGGTATCCAGCTTCTTAAAGTCGGCATCGTCGCCTTTGGCGGCGGTCCATTCATCTTTCGAGATGAAGCCGTCTTTGTTCGTGTCGTAGTCGGCGAAGGTCTTCGCGGCGGGTGCCATGGCGGTCGTGGTCGTCGTCGTGGTGGTCGTGGTGGTGGTGTTCGTCGCAGGTGCGGGCGCCATTGCAGCAGGCGCGGCAGCGGGTGCTGCGGCGGGTGCGACTTTATCCGCGGCGGCGAAAGCCGGCAGGCTGGCGATGCTGAGCGCTGCCACCACAAGCAAAGCGTATTTGGACGTCATGTGAGTACTCCTGAATGATTGAGAAAGGCTGTTCAAAACGCGGCAACACACCGCATCCTATCTTTAATTTTAACCCCATGAATATGGCATATGCAAATTAACTAATTGCAATGCTTGGGTAATCTGGACGAGAGATATTAGGGGTGCGCCGGTCCCTTCGGTTTGCGGTCGCGCAAGGATGCGAACATGCGGTCGGCGCCTTGCAATGCTTGCGCGCGTTTTTCGAGGTCGGCGGCGGAAAGATGAGCATAGCCCGCCTGCTCCCGCACCCGATCGCGATTCCAGTCTTTGGGCAGGAAGCTCGTCTCCGTGCCCGGCGTCCAGATGCGGCCGCCGAAATCTTCGGCGCGATAGGGAACGAATAACGGCGCTTGCGGGAGACCGAGCGCATCCGAAATCGTGCGCTGCGTGCTGTTGCTGTTGTAGTCGAGAAGGATGTAAGGCTGCTCACGCTTATTGAGAGCGTCGATGATCTGCATGCCGTCGAGGTACATCTTCAGCACCTCTTCCTTCGAGCCGTAATAGACGTCGACATAGGCGACGGGCGGCGAGCTGAAATAATGCCGCGTGTGGTCGAGCTGGATGCCGAGCCCCTTGAGGACGTAATCCCCCTTCTCGTAACGCTTGTAGGCCTCAGGGTCTTTCGCGTTCAAGTAACCCCAGGTATGGCGCACCTCGTCGCAGGCGATGCCGTGGATCTGATAGACGTCCTGATCTTTGACGCGCGACTTGTCGTTTTCGTCATAGGGCGAAAATTCGAGGAACGTGTGATAGCCGCCCGCCCCGATCTCCCAGGCGCCGACGCGCACCCGCCACAGGTCTTTCGCTTGTTCGGGCGTCAGCTCTTTCAGCGACGGCAGGCGATATTCCATTGCCGTCTGCTGCGGCACGGCGGCGGCATTGTTGAACACCGGCGTCACTTTCGGCGCCGGCGCAAAAGCTTCCGCGCCTTTGAAAGCGGCCATACAGAACGCGAATGTCAGCGCGCATTTCTTGAGAAAGTTTTTCACTTTCACGCGCGGGGTCCTTTTTGTCGATGTAGATGTCGGGGATTATAGCCACCGGACGGGCTGACGCAATACCGGCGGCTTGTGCGCCGCGAGAGACCAAATCGGTGAAAGTTCGTCAGACGCCCGATAATCCAATGTTTTAACTGTCACCAGATTCCTAAGCGCGCTCCTTTATTTTACATAATATTTGACTTTGTAGCGAATCAAGCGTATAGTTTCCCAACTGGTTTTAGGGTTTAAAAAAAATTTTAGAGGTGTGTGATGGGACAACAAGAGTATACGATGTGGTCGGGTCAGGGCGGTTACGGCGCTCAAAGGAGCTATCAGGGCCAAAATGACGATCATAATGGCCAGGGCCAGCGGGGAAAACCCAGCTCGGATCAAACGATATATGCCCTTCGCAATCTGAAGCACGAATTCGACGCCAAGGCAGCGGATTATACGCGCATGTCGACCGCCATCGGCGACGCGATCGCGCTGCTGAACGAAGCAGACAAGCTGAAAGCGGAAATAACCGAACTGAAGAAGGCCGAGGGCCGCCGCCAATCTGCCGACGATCTCGCCGCCCTGCTGGCGAAGTTCGGCAAGAAGGATGAACTTTGGTTTTTCGGCGATGGTTCGGGCAGCATGCCCTGCATGGGCAGCAAAGGCAAGTCCGCCATGGACTACACGTTGGGCGGAATGGAAGACACCGCGAAGGCTGCGAAGAAAGCCGGATTCAACGGGGTAAAAACCTTCCTGTGGGGAGACAGCGTCAGCCCGCTGGAGCTTCATCTCGACCAGGGATCAGCCTCGGAATCGGCCTACAAAAACGGTATTGGTTGCGGCACGGACCTGAAACCAGTCGCCAACATGCTGGCATCCGCGCCAGCCAAGAAAAAGCCGCATTACATCATCCTGTCGGACGGAGACGTCTTCGATCCGAAAGAAGCAGCCCCTGCATTCGGGCAGGCGCTCGGTAAAAATCCGAACGCGACGATCGACTTCATCATCTTTTCGGACGAGCGTCAGCGGTACGAAACCAACATGGAGAAGCTGGCCAGCGAACTGGCGAAGATATTCCCCGCGCAGGTGCGCATCGCCAAGGTTGACGTTAACAACGAAAACGCTTTCTCCAAAGAATTGACCAAGCTGCTGACGGCCCGGCTGCCGCAGCCATCCGCTCCCGCAAAAAAGCCGGCCGGAAATTCGCCGGCCTGACATCGATACATATTCCTGAAATAGCGAAATCCGTCGCCCCGGTGCAAGCCGGGGCGATTGATTTTAATGCCTTCCACAGGCCTCGGATATTTTATCGAGATCGTCGACGTGCTTTCCGTCATAGTCGAAGTCGGATAGTTTCACCGCGCGGAATTCGCGATCCACGGCGCAGGCATGTTTCTTTTTCCCGACCTTCTTTTCCATTTTCAGCGTCAGATAATTGATGTCGAGTTTTTCGTCGGGCTCGCTGCCGACTGTGTCCGTCACATACTGGCTTTCGCCGACCAGAAAGAAATCGCCTTTCGTGACGTCGAAGCGCCATTTCAGGTCGTCTTGGTACTCCTCGCGCGAGCCGCCTTCATAGCGGATGCGAAGCTGGCCTTTCACGATCGAAAGCGCGCCGAGCGGCTCCCCCATCGCCGCCTTCGGGCCGCCGCAGCCGACGCAGATCGCCTTGGGCGACTGCACGGCCAGCTTGTATCCGCCCTGGCCGTCGCCGACATAAACCACCAGCAGCGCCTGACCGTTTTCATCCGTGCCTTCAGCCGGTTTCGAGAGGACCGCCGCGACATCGGGATTGCCGTCGCCATTGAGCTCGCCCGCTACCTGCTGGAATACTTTCCAGCCCGGAAAATCATGGCGGACCGGCGTGTCGATGCCCTCAGCCCGCGCAGCCGACGAGAGCAGAAATCCGAAAGCCGCAATGGAGGCGATGCGTCTATTCCAGTTCATAGGTCACGCTCACGGTCGCCGACACATTGATCTGCCCGATGGCGAGATCGCCGGTGTCCCCCTCCTGCTGCGGGGCCGTGGCCTGCTGCATCGTGTTCTGCGCCATGTAATTGTTGTAGCCGCGCTGGCTATAGCTGTCATGCCAGTAATAGCTGGAATAATTTTCCGCGCTGATGGTCATGGGCTTGCCGACTTTCATGCCGAGCGTGGTGGCCAGCGCCTGCGCCTTCGCGAGCGCGGCCTTTGCCGCCATCTCGCGCGCCGCGTCGCGGTGCTTGCGCAGGTCGGTCGTAATGAACTGGACATTGTCGATGCGCGTGACGCCGAGCGACAGCGCCTTCGTCACCAGTCCTTCGTATTTGCCCAAGTCCTTCAGGCAGACCTGGATGCCCTTGCGCACCGTGTAATAGGTGACGTCGAGCGGGCTGCACTTGCCGGCCCATTCCTCGTCATTGTTGCAGCTGCGGTATTGCGGCTCGACGCTGACGAAATCGGTCTGGACCTGGCGCGCCTCGATGCCGAGGTCCTTGGTCGCATAATCCACCAGCGCCTTGACGATCTGGTCGTTTTTCGCTTTCGCCTCCATCAGGTCGCGGCTGCGGTTCTCGGCCGTCATCGAAATCTGCACCTCGTCGGGCACCACGCGCACCTGCGCCTCGCCGTTGACGGAGATCGTGCGGTTCACGGCGTTCGCCGCGACGGGCGCATCGGCCAGCGCGGGCATGGAAATGGCAGCGGCGAGTAAAATTGTCAGAAAAAATTTCTTCATCATATGCATTCCCTTCGTGAAATCAGGCGCCAAGTCTGGCACCGCGTCAAAACAGTGTCAATTCGGCGCGCCGGCGTTGATGAACGCCTGGTGTATCTGGTCCGCGGGGATGCCCAGCGCCTGCGACGCCCGGTT
The DNA here is from genome assembly GCA_025934695.1 of Alphaproteobacteria bacterium. GTDB lineage: Bacteria > Pseudomonadota > Alphaproteobacteria > Micavibrionales > UBA2020 > JAPWJZ01. Next base: position 205,986 of record JAICWS010000001.1, on the reverse strand, counting down.
GAAGTCCGGCGGCGGGCCGCCGATGGCGTTGCGCAGGGTCTGCGCATCCACGCCAAGACGCTGCGCGGCGCCCTGGAGGATCGCGAGCGGATTGCGCTGCTGCTGGCCGTAACCCTGTTGCTGCTGTCCCTGCCCTGCAGCGCCGCTATAGCCGGACCAGCCGCTGGCGTTTTGCTGCATCTGCTGGCCGCCGCCCTGCTGTTGCCAGTTCTGCTGGCCGTTGCCTTGCTGCTGGCCGTTCCATTGCCCCTGCTGCGGGTTCTGCTGCTGTTGTTGCCACTGTTGCCACTGTTGTTGCTGGGCCTGCCACTGCAGCTGCTGCGCCAGCTGACGCCCCTGCTCGTCGGTCTGGCCCCGCTCGGCCTGGCGGTTGACGTAGGATCCCTTGAAGCAGCCAACGGAGTACGGGAAGTCGGGCGTCATGTGGTAGTGATAGATTTCCTGCATCTTGCCGTCCCACATGACCATGTGCTTGTGGCCATGGCAGGCGTCGAGGTCGGCGCTGCGCAGTTCCTTCCCGTTCTCGCCATGCTCCCCATAGATGCCGAAGCCGTCGAAGGCGTAGGCGACAAGATCGCTGTGCCGGCCCACGTCGCCGCTCGCATCCTTCATGCAGGGGCTGGGGCCATGATAGTGATATTGCCCCTGCTCCTGCGGATGCCCGTTGCACTTGTCCTGCACTTCGTGCGCGGGGGCGTCGCGCCCTTCGGCATCCATGCCGTCGAATATCCAGGCTCCCGACAGGCTGAAACCGACGGCGCCGCCCGTGCAGGATGGGTATTGCGCCTCCTGCGGATTGGCGGGCAGGAAGAATTGCACCTGCTGCGTGCGGATCGAGTTCGGGTTGCGGTCGTAGTTATAGGCCGGATCGTTACGCTGCACGGGGAAAATGCCGGTGCCATGTTTGGGCAGATCGTTCGAGCGAATGACCCGCAACCCGTTTTCGACGGTGATGGAAAGGCTGGACTCCCAGTCCACATCACCCTGCACGTTGATTTTCTGATCGGGATACCAGTATTTGCCCTGGATCCACGGCCCGTCGCGGAACGCCCCGCCGCCGCCCTTTTGTTGCATGCACGACCAGATGTAGCCGACCTGCGGCTGGCTCGACGCCTTGCCGTCGCCGAGCAGCAGACCTTCGCCGGCCCGCGCTCGGGACCCGGCAAGGACGACCATCATGCAAATGAAGTATATCCCGATGCGCAAAATCTTTCCCCGCTGCCGCTATCCTGTCGGCAATTATACGATAATGCCCGAAAATCGCGCCAGCGCCATCCCGCGGCTGTATTATGCGAAAATCCAAGACCCCTGTAGCCGCTCTCCCCGCCTTAATCTCCTTGTGGTATAATGCAATGAAAGGTGGCAAGTCCCGATCATGCTCGAAGAACACAAGAACCGGATCGAAGCGATCCTCAAAAAAGACAAGAAGCAAAAGGAATCCGTCGAGCAGAAAAAGCTCGAGAAGGAGCAGAAGCTCAGGGATACTGTCAAAAGCTTCGACAATAAGAAAGAAGCCGAAATCAAGGCCGCTTTCGACGAACTGCTGGACGTCTTCAAAAGTTATGGACGCAATGAAGTTCATGTGACGGAAGAAAACGACCGCCTGCCGAACTACACGCCGCGCCTGCCGCCCAGCATCACCCTTCACCTGACCAACCGCGCACAGGCCGCCGACAACCAGAAGTCGCTGCGTTTCGTGCTGCGCCTCGACGCCGAAAAGCAGATCGTGCGCGTCTTCACCAGCTCCGGCAAGAAACTCACCGAGCGCACGCAGATCTCCCTCGACGCCATCGACAAGAAATGGGTCCAGGAAGAATTCGTCAATTATCTCGAGACGCTGAAGAATAAGTGACAGCGACGAAAAATTTATAAAGCCGCTGTCATCCCGGAAAAGCGAGCCGAAGGCGAGCGCATATCCGGGATCCAGCATTTACTCGCGCCGCTAGGCGCTCATTAATTCGATGAACTTGCAGCCGGGCTCACAACCACCCGCTCATCCGGCTTCACGAAGCCGAGCACCACGCGCGCGCGCTCGTCGAGCATGTCGAGGTCGAGACTGTCGGGACGCAGCAGCTTGACGCGGTTTTCCAGGGCTTGCCGTTCGGCCAGCTTCGCGTCGTACTGCGTCTCCGCGACGGTCAGTTTTTGCTGAAGGCCTTTCCAGGCAAAATATCCGCGGTCACCGTGCATCAGGTGATAGGCGAAATAAAAAAACAGGCCGAAGCTGATGAATGTCGCCAGGAACTGCGATATGGATTTATGTTGTCGTTGTTCAGAAACCCTCATATCCCTATGGAATCACAGACGAGTCATGGGGTCAACATAAAAACGCTTTTCTCCACAAGGCGTCATTCCCGCGAAAGCGGGAATCCCGATGGCATCGCGCGCTCGTGACATCGGCGAGATCCCCGCTTTCGCGGGGATGACGGTGGGTGTTAAATTCACCCTAAACCCCACTATTGCATTATGTTAAAGAAAATGCTATTGAGCTCGGTGGAATTGCTCATATGATGCCCATATCATTCGAAGCAAAAAGGAAGAACACGCGATGACGACGCAACAGCACCATATTTCCCTGCACAACTTCAAGATCGGCAACGACCTGCCGTTCGTGCTCATTGCCGGCCCCTGCGCGCTCGAGTGCCGCGATCATGCTTTCGAGATGTCGGGCAAGCTCAAAGAGCTGACGCAGAAACTGGGCATCCCCCTCATCTATAAAACTTCGTTCGACAAGGCGAACCGCACCTCGCTGAAAGCGGGTCGCGGCGTGGGCCTTGAAAAAGCACTCCCCATCCTCGCCGACATCCGCAAGGAATTCAAAGTCCCCGTCGTGACCGACATCCATGCGCCCGAGCAATGCGCGGAAGTCGCCGAAGCCGTCGACGTGCTGCAGATCCCCGCGTTCCTGTGCCGCCAGACCGACCTGCTGATCGCCGCTGCGAAGACCGGCAAGGTCATCAACGTCAAGAAAGGCCAGTTCCTGGCCCCCTGGGACATGAAGAACGTCGCCGCGAAAATCACCGAGAGCGGCAACCCCAACGTGATGCTGTGCGAGCGCGGCGTGACGTTTGGATATAACACCCTCGTCAACGATATGCGCGCGCTCCCCATCATGGCGGAAACCGGCCATCCGGTCGTTTTCGACGCGACGCATTCGGTCCAGCAACCCGGCGGCGCCGGCACGGCCACCAGCGGAGATCGCCGTATGGTTCCTCCGCTCGCGCGCGGCGCCATCGCTGTCGGCTGCGCGGCCGTCTTCATGGAAACGCATGAGAATCCCGACACGGCGCCTTCCGACGGCCCCAACATGGTCAAGTTCACCGACATGCCCGCGATCCTCGAGCAGCTTCTCGCCCTCGACCGCGTGGTGAAGCCGCAAGCCTACGCGGCGCAGAAGAAAGTTGCTTAAAAATCCAATGGTGATCCGCAAGGAAGAGCCTGCGGATATCCCTGCCATTCACGCGCTTGTCCGCGATGCCTTCGGCAAGGATGGAGAAGCGCGTCTCATCAATGATCTGCGCGCGAGCGGAAATCTTGCCCTCTCGCTCGTGGCCTCCGCTGGGAGTGATATTATCGGTCATATCGGCTTCAGCCCGATGTCCTGGGAAGGAACAATCGGCCTCGCGCCGCTCGCGGTCGCGTCCGCCCACCGGCGCCAGGGCATCGGCCAGGCACTGATCGAGGCCGGGATCGAGGAGATGAGAGTACGCCACATTGGCGCCATCTTCGTCCTCGGCAGCGATAAATATTACCCGCGTTTCGGGTTCCTTCCGGCGCGGCAGTTCAGCGTCGGCTGCATTTATCCCGGCGGCGAAAAATACTTCTTCGTCCGGGAGCTGCGCGCCGGCGCGCTAAAGGGCAAAAGCGGCACCGTCCGCTACGCGCCGGAATTCGACAAGCTTTGACAATTCGTTCTTGCGCTCCACCTCGATTAGTGATGAATTGGGTTTCATAACTCAATCCGGGGAAAGAAATGTACGTCACGGCCATCGACTTCGAAACGGCCTATTACGCGGCGCATAGCGCGATCGCGCTGGGCATTTCGCGCATCAAGGACAACAAGGTCATTGAGACGCGCTCGTGGCTGTTCCGTCCGCCGGGCAAGACCATCTATATCCGCAAAGACTTCGTCGACATCCACGGCATCACGGCGCAGGATCTTGTCGGCAAGCCGCAGTTCGACGGCGTCTGGCCCGAGATGGCGCCCTATTTCGAAAGCGCGAGCCTGCTGCTCGCCCATAACGCGCGGTTCGACAAGAACGTGCTTTATTCGACCGCCTGGCACTACGGCATCGAGTTGCCCGCCTTCGACTGGATATGCACCGTCAACCTGTCGCGCGCGAAATGGCCGGATCTCGAGAACCACAAGCTGTCGACGGTATGCAGGCACCTGGACATCCCGCTCGACCACCACGATGCGGCTTCCGATGCGCACGGCTGCGCGAATATCTATGTCCGCGCCTGCCAGATGGAACAAGAGCAGCTGCAGACGGCCGAGTAATTGCCAGAAACCAGCCCATTTTTGACATAGATCAAAAAACTACCAGAAGAAATCATCCTCCTCTTTGGCTACAATGAATGCCGGCGGAAATACGCGCCCCGCATCGTCCGCGGCTTTCGCATTTTCAAAAACCGGCTCCGGCCATTTCAGAGGAGTTACCCATGACCCGAATTCTCAAGTCCCTGCTTGTCACCACCGCCGTTTGCGGCCTGCTTGCCGCGGCGCCCGCGCATGCCGCGTCCGACACGAACACGAACACGACCGCCGCGGCCCCTGCTCCCGCTGCTGCACCCGCGTCGACGCCGACCGCGACCGCCACCAGCAGCTCCACGACCGTCGTGCACCTGCGCCTGACGAACCATGATGTGAAGGAAATTCAGAACAAGCTGGCCGAAAAAGGCTTCTACAAAAATCCTGTCGACGGGCAGTTCGGTCCCGGCACGCAGGAAGCGATGCAGGGCTTCCAGACTTCCGCCGGCCTCGAGGCGAACGGCTATCCGACGACGGCCACGCTCGACAAACTGGGCGTGAAGCCCGAGAACGCGCCCGTCACCGGCGGCGCGGAGCCGCCGGGCAAAGGCGGCGTCGTTTACACGGAAAGCATCGAGCAGAAGAATGTCGTGACGACGAAGGGCTCGCGCAGCTTCTCGGCCGTTGAATCCTCGAGCCAGAACGGCGGCGCCTGCGTCACCTGCACGAACGGCCCCATGGGCAACGGTGGCACGAACTCGATGCGCAGCAACGAGTATTGACGCACCTTGCCACCCCGGACAAGCGAGGCCGCAGGCCGAACGCTGATCCGGGGTCCAGCATTTACTCGCCCACAAGGCGCTCGTTAACGACAAATCGCTTCGCGATTTGAAATGACTCCTGGATCCCGGATCGGCGTTCGCGCTGGCGCGCTCACTGGTCCGGGATGACGGGTTGCGAGTCGTTCCTTAATGGACCTCCACCTGGTCGTTTTTTGCGCTTTTCCCAACGCAACAAACCTCATTGCCTTTGGCTGAAAATCATTCGCATTCCCAAGCGCTTCCCTTCGTCTGTACCACATGCGCGACAAGCCCCTGTATTGACGTGGAAAAGTTAATAATGTATTATGAAAATATTAAGGAAGAATTAACGGCATCCCTTAAAAGAGGCTCCCATGGTTTCCAACGTCATCAATGATTTCAATATGTTGTTCAACCTCGTCTGCACGCACCACCAAGGCCCGGTCATCGTCGATTTCGGCCGCCAGATGCAATGGGACGGCATCGTCGCCGGCCAATGCACCCAGCACGTGCATTTCCTCCAGACGCGGGGCATCAATGCGTTCCTCGATGTGCGCACGAACAAGCTGATCTTCAGCGAAGGCACGGCAGAGAATCTGCATGAGGCCCTGGAAGTGGCCCTCGCGAAAGAACAGAACGAGCTTCAGGCCAAAGGACAGAGCGCGGTCGTCGCGGCGCTGGTGGCCAACGGTTCCCGGGCGTAACGGTCCCCTCTATCACGCCCATCCCACACCGGACGGAGCGAGGGATTATTCCCCTCTCCCCTAGACGATCCCTCGCTTCGCCCGGGTTTTTGGGACTAAATCCAGTAAATAAAGCTCAATCCGCTTTTTTGATTTCAGGCGTCTTGCCGGTCCTGGGCTTCGCCTCCGGCGCAGCCGCAGTCTTTGCCGGCGCGGCAGCAGCCGCGCTGCGCAGATTGATCACATCGCTGATAGGAACGAGCTCGAAGCCCTTGCCCTTCAGCGTGGGAAGCCATTTCTCAAGCGCGTCGAGCGTGACTTCCTTCGGATGGCCGATGGCAATCGCGGCACCCGCATGTTTGGCCACGCTTTCAATGCGGGTCAGCGATTCCGCAACGGCTTTCGCGCTTTCGTCGTTGTCGATGAAGACGTCGCGGTGCGTCGTCTTCAGGTGATGCGCGCGCGCCGTCGACTCGGCGACCGTGGCGGGCGAGGTGCGCGAGTCGAGGAACATCAGCTTGCGCTGTTCGAGCGCGGTCATGACGATCTCCATGCCCTCTTTGTCGCAGGTGAATTTGCTGCCCATGTGGTTGTTGATGCCGACATAGCCGGTAAATGCGGACAGGTTCTTCTCGATGCGTTCCTGCAGTTCGAGCGGCGACATTTGGGTGCCGAGATAGTTCGGCCCCGGATCGGCCGAGGCGCGGTCCGGCTGCATCGGCATATGCACGAGCAACTCGTGCCCGGATTTCTTCGCCTCGTCCGTCTGGCCTTTGATGTCGATGCTGTAAGGTAGATATGACATCGTCACGGCGGGCGGCAATTTGAGCGCGCGGGCGGAATGTTTGCGGTCGACGCCCATGTCATCGATGACGATCGCGATGACCGGTTTGCCGCTTTTCGCGTGAACGGGCGCGGGTGCGAGCTCCGGCGCGACGGGCTTGTCGGCGCCCGGCGCCAGGGCCTCGCCCTGCCCTAAATCGAGGCCGTAAGAAAAGATTTCGGGATGATCATTCTCCGGCGTCGAGGGCATGACGCCCCAGATGATATTCGGCGCGGGCTCATTTGTCGGGGCTGGCGCCGCTGCTTCTTTGGTGGGCGCCGTTGCCAGTGCCGCGGGTTTCGCTGCCGGCGTGCTCGCATCATCGCCGCGTGGCTGTGCGCCGGCGGTGCGCGACTCTATCGTGTCGGGGCCGTAAGCGTTGTTGGCGAGCGCCGGAAATGCGGCGAAGAGAATGGCGATCAGGGCCAGGTAATGGAATTTCATCGCAGGAAAACCTTATTTTGGAGCACTCATCATGACGTTTTTGATCCATCGAAACCAGTCCCAAAATCCTATGTCTTTCCCATGGCATCAAAGATTTGGATTGACAGGGAGGCAGAACTAAATTAGAACAAAGAGAGAATAGATTGTTATGGGGGAGTCTCAGATGCTCACAAGAAAACAGCGCGATTTACTTATATTTATCAATGACTACATCCAGAAAACCGGTCTTTCCCCCTCGTTCGAGGAGATGAAAATCGGCCTGGACCTGAAATCCAAGTCCGGCATCCATCGCCTCATCAACGCACTGGTCGAGCGCGGCTTCCTCGAGCGCCTGCCCAACAAGGCGCGCGCGCTCGAGGTCAAAAAGCTGCCAGAAAACGTGGTGCCGATGGCGCCGCGCTCTTCGGCCAGCAGGCCCAACTTCAAACCCGCGAACGCCAACGCAAATGAGCTGGTGTCACTGCCGCTCCACGGCAAGATCGCCGCCGGCACGCCCATCGAAGCCGTGCGTAACGAGGTCGATACCATCCAGGTGCCGCCGAGCATGCTTGGCATGCAGCCCTGCTACGCCCTGACCGTTGAAGGCGATTCCATGATCAAGGCCGGCATTATGGATGGCGATATCGTCATCATCGAGACCTGCGACCGCGCTAATGACGGCGACATCGTCGTGGCCCTCGTCGATGAAGAGGAAGTCACCCTCAAGCGCCTGCGCCGCGAAATCGGCTCCGTGGTGCTGATGCCGGAAAACGACGCCTATGAACCCATCCGCCGCCCGCCCGGCCGCGTCCGCATCCAGGGCAAGCTGCGCAGCCTGTTCCGCAATTATTGACGCCGATTTGTGATGTTTCTCCCCTTCTGCTAGGCTGCATGAAGGGGAGAATTTTATGCGGGTTTTTCATTATTGGGCCAGCGCCGAATTGCCGGCGGAAGACGCCAAAGGCAAGAAGCTGCTGCTGAAGAAATGGGCGGGTTCCAATGCCAGTCTTGCGGAAGCGAGAAGCGCCGCGGAACGCGCGGTGCGCGCGCTGAAAGACCGGCTTTCCGACCTCCGCGACCCATCCGGATATACCTACGGCCTGCGCGACGTGCCCGAAGAACTTATCAACGCGATTGGCGAAAAGAGCGCCATCACGCGCAACCGCATGGGCTGCCTTATCATGAATACGACAGAAATGTTTTTTGCTGACATCGACATTCCTGAACCGGGCTTCTTCGCGCGGCTGCGCGGCGCCAAGCGCCAGAAAGCCGAAGATGCGGCCGTCGCGCAGCTGCGCCAGTTCATGGAAGCGCGGCCTTCCGTCGGCGCGCGCATCTATCACACCAAGGCCGGACTGCGTTACATTTTTACCCACGCGCCGCTGTCGGTCAGCGCCGAAACCCTCGGCTGGCTGTCTGAGTTGAACAGCGACAAGCTTTACACGAAACTCTGCAAGGAACAGGATTGTTTCCGCGCGCGCCTGAGCCCCAAGCCGTGGCGCATCGGCGCGCCGCTGCCCAACCGTTATCCGCGCGAGACAGGCGAAACACAGTCCGCTTTCGAGACATGGCGCGGCGCATATGAAGGGCTGAGCGAAAACTATTCGGTCTGCCGGTTCATCGGCACGGCGGGAACGACCAGCATCCATAGCGCCTTGTCGTCCCTCATCCGGCACCACGACAGCGCGACGCGCAGCGATTCAGAGCTTCCACTTGCCTGACAGCGCTTGCCGACAAGCGTCAGCGGCTTGCGGATATAGATGGGTTGCTCATAGGCCGCTTCCCGGCCGCGATGGCGGCCCTGCTTTTTGCGCCGGCCTCGGAGCCGGCGCGATCAAGGGCCGCAGGATATCGAGCGCTTCCCGCAGAACATCTTCGCGCGGCTGGTTGGCGTCGACGATGGGCCAATCGACTTCGCCTGTATTCCAGCTCGCCTGTTCCTCGACATAAGCCGTGCCGGCATCGGAGGCATCCCCCTTTCGCGCCGCCACGCGGTCGTGCATCGTCCTGAAATCCGATTTCAGCCAGATGCCCTGGAACTCGGCCTTTGCCTCCAGGGCGACTACCTCCTGCCGGTCCCGCGCAGCCTCGCTCACCAGCATGACGCTTTGGACGACGTTCCGTCCGGCGGCGAGATGCGCCCTGATGCGCCGCTCGGTCTCGATGATCAGCTTGAGGGTCGCTTCATGCGTATAGGCTTCGGGCGGCAGTTTTTGCGTCGCCGGGACACCAAAGATTTCCTTGCGCGTTTCATCGCTGTCGATGTGGACGGTATTGGGAAGCGCCGCGGCGAGCGCCCGTGCGGTCGTGGATTTGCCCGACCCGGTCAGGCCGCTGACGGTAATCAAAACGGGTTTCTTCTGCTTATCCGGCATATGGCGCTCTCTGGACTGCAGCGCCAGCTATAGCATGATTTACATAACGCAATCAAGTGGAAAAAGGCAATGGCAGCTCCGGTCAGTCATTGTTCTGCCAGGATCTTTTCGGCAACGTCCAGGGCCTGCTCCCACGCTCATCCGTCACGCTGACGACGCGCAGCCCTTCGGGCTTCATGTACACGGCCTCCGCGCCGGAATGGTAAAGCTTCCACTTGTCTTTCAGCGGCGCGGCGCAGGTCTCCCCACCGAGGTCGAGATGGCTGAAGACAAGCACGGATCTCGTGCAGGCCGCCGTCAGTCCTTCCGGCGCGAGGACAAACGAAATGCTCTGCCCCTTCGTCTTGTATTCGCAGGAAGTGGCGTCGCAGGTCATTAACCCTCCCGCTTGGCCTTCGCCCGGCCAGACGTCGTAATCGTCGCTGGCGCCTTCGAGTTGCAGCCATTCGTTACGCACGAATTTGCCGCGCCGGTCGGAGGAGAACAGCAGTTTCCCGTCCGCGCTGCGCACCGCGAAAAGATCACCGAAATCCGCCGCCAGCACGTCCGGTTTCTGCACGAAGCACAGCAACCCCGCCGCTATCGCGAGCGGAATGACGCCGAAGGCCCGCATCCTGCCGCGCCAGAAGCATATCCAAAGACCGCCGATGGCAATGGGCGCGAGGAACCAGGCGGGCACCGCGCCGCCGCGCCATGAGCCATATTCCCAATCGGCCGTCACCTTGGCCACGGCGAGGATAAGGTCGAGGCTCTTCTGCGTCACCCACAGCGGCCATTTTTCGAGTCCGAAAGGCATCATCAGGCAGGCGAACAAGCCGACCGGAAAGGTCAGGATGGATGACAGCGGCACCGCGATCATATTGGCGACGAGCCCCGCCAGCAGCGGCATGCGTGCGAAATGGTAAAGCGCGAAAGGTCCCGTAGCGAGGCTCGCGACGCCCGTCGTCACGACGCAGGCTAATAGATAAGAACCGTATCGCCGCACCAGGTTCTCGTCACGGAAGCGTTCCTGCCACCAGCCGCGCGTCATTTCATAAAAGGCGATCAGGCAGATGACGGCGGCGTAGGACAGTTCGAAACTTGCGCCTAAAAGGCTTTCCGGCTCGAACAATAAAATGGCGAGCGCGGAAAAGGACGCAAGCCGCAACGTGAACGGGTCGCGGTCCAGCATGATCGCCACCATCACCGCCGAGACCGACAACACCGCGCGCTGTGCCGGAATGGGCGAGCCGATGAGCATCATGTAGAACACCGAGGTCGCGATGGCGAAAGCGGCGGCGATCTTCTTGATCGGCCAGCGCAGCGCGATAAACGGAATCGCCGCCAGCAGCGCGCGGATGAGGAAGAAAGGCCAGCCGCCGATCATGACGAAGTGCGAGCCGGAAATGGCGATCAGGTGCGCGATGCCGGATTTGCGGCAGATATCCCAGGTCTGCTGCGAAATCCCATTGCTGTCACCGACCATGAAGGCGGTGATGAGCGCTGCATCCTCCTTGTCGGGCACAGAAGCCTCGATATGTTCGCGGATATAGCGGCGCAGGCGGTCGAAAACAAAACCTTCCACATGCGGCTTGATGATGGTGAGATCGCCGAGGGCATACCCGGTGGCCCCCAGCTGCTCGAAAAACGCAAATCGCTGGAAGTCGAAGGCGCCGGGCAGCACGGGCGCGGAGATTGGCTGCAACACCGCCCGGACGGAAACGACGTCGCCACCGACCGGCTCCGCCGTGTCATTGGGCTTGAGCTTGACGCGCACTAGTTTGGGCAGCTCAGTCTGACGGATGTCGCCTTCGGTGACGGTGATATCCTTGAGCACAACGCGATAGGATCTCGGCAGCGGGTCGGTGTAGGCGACGGTTCCCTCGAGCACCAGCGGATAGGTCTTTTTGTAGAGCATCGGCGCCTGGACATACCAAGTCCGCACTTGTGCCGCCGTGAAGCCGAGCACGACGAGGAATACCACTAGCCAGCCGTAAAGAAAAACGCGGTTCCTGTGAAAGGCCGCCGCGACCAATCCCACCACCGCAAGGGCCGTCCCGCCGACATATGGCGACGGTTCGGATTTGAGATTGAAATAAAGGAGGATGCCGCATCCCAAAGGCACGGGCAGCCACAATACCCACCTGTCGCGCTGGGCCAGGAGCTGATTTGCGAATAATGTAAGCCACTTGTTCAAAGCTGCGACATATCATATTGAGTTAAACCGATAAAACCCTTACGATACATGCGCAAAAATTGCAAACTGAAGGCTTCACCGGCATGTCCAAAGTCATTACCCGCTTCGCCCCCTCGCCCACCGGATACCTGCATATCGGCTCCGCGCGCACGGCCCTGTTCAACTGGCTCTATTCCCGCCATGTGGGCGGCACGTTCCTGTTGCGCATCGAGGATACCGACCGCGCCCGTTCGACCGAGGCTGCGGTGCAGGCGATCTTTAACGGCCTGAAATGGCTGGGCATTGACTGGGATGGCGAGCCGATCATGCAGTTCGCCCGCATGAACCGCCATGCCGAAGTCGCGCATGAGCTGGTCAAGCGCGGCCAAGCCTACCTGTGCTATGTCGCGCCCGCAGAACTCGAGGAGATGCGCAAGAACCTGCCGCAGGGCGCGAACCTTAGCCCCTTGCTGCGCCAACGCGCCGAACAGGACGCCAAAAACCCGCCCGCCGGGCAAAAGCCCGCCGTGCGCATCAAGGCGCCGTCGGTGCAGAACAGCGAAATGGTGATCCAGGATCTCGTGCAGGGCGAAGTGAAAGTGCCCTATACGCAGCTCGACGACATGGTCATGCTGCGCAGCGACGGCACGCCGACCTATATGCTGTCCGTGGTCGTCGACGACCATGACATGGGCATCACGCATATCATCCGCGGCGACGACCATCTGACGAATGCCTTCCGCCAGCGCATGATTTACGATGCGATGGGCTGGGATGTGCCCTCGTTCTCGCATATCCCCCTCATCCACGGGCCCGACGGCGCAAAACTGTCGAAACGCCACGGCGCGCTTGGCGTTGAGGCCTATCGCGACATGGGCTACTTGCCCGAGGCGATGCGCAACTATCTGCTGCGCCTTGGCTGGGGCCATGGCGATACGGACATTATCTCCACCGAAGATGCGATCCGGATTTTCGAGCTTTCCGACATCGGGCGCTCGCCCTCGCGCATGGACTTCGCCAAGCTCGCGCATGTCAACGCGCATTACATCAAGCAATGCTCGGACGATCACCTGATCGGTCTGCTGATGCCGTTCCTCGAAAAAGAACTCGGCGAAAAGCCGGATGAAGTCGGTCTGCAGCGTCTCAAGCACGGGTTGCACGACCTCAAGGAACGCGCCAAGGACGCGCCGACGCTTGTCGACTTCGCCAAGGCCAGCCTCTTCTACCTGCGCAAGCGCCCGCTGCCGCTCGACGAAAAGGCGGCGCAGATGCTGGACCCGTCGGCGCGCGCGCTGCTGGGCGAAGTGAAGCAGACGCTGACCGGCCTGCACGAATTCAAGCACGACAAGATCGAGCATGCGCTGAAAGAACTGTCGGCGAAGAAGGACCTCAAGATCGGCAAGGTGCTGATGCCGCTTCGCGCCGCGATCACCGGCACGACGAACAGCCCATCCATCGTCCATGTCGCTGAAATTCTTGGCAAAGACGAGACGCTGGGCCGCCTGAGCGATGTCGCCTGATTGACATAACGATGCCCGGCTGCTAGTTTCCCGCACCAGCCGGAAAGATCGATTCATCGACTTTCACACCTTTCATCACCAGCATCGTGAACGTCATGAACAAGCTCAATGTCTATTATCATCCGTCCTGCCTCGATCATAAAGGCTTCCCCGGTTTCGCAGAAAAGCCCGGCCGCCTGAAGGCGCTGACTGGGATATTCAACGAGATGGCCCTGCCCATCATCCGCCCTGAGCCTGCGACCGACGCGATGCTGCAGCGGGCGCATACCGTTTCCTACATTGATCATGTCAAATCCATCAGCGAAAAAGGCTTCATCCGCGCGACCATCGCGAATATCACGAGCGAACAGGTGCAATGGTACACGCGCGTTTCGCGCGGCTCTTATACGGCAGCGAAGGATGCCGCAGGCGCTGTCTGCCAGGCCGTCGACGATACGCTCTCGGGCAAATGCAACCGCGCCTTCTGTGCCGTGCGCCCGCCGGGACACCATGCCGGGCCGGAACGCGGCGAAGGCTTTTGCCTGTTCAATAACGTCGCGATCGGCGCCCTGCATGCCCTTGATGCGGGCGCGCAGCGCGTCGCGGTCATCGATTTCGACCGGCACCACGGCAACGGCACGCAGGACATCGTCGAAAAGAGCGGCGGCGGCAAGGTGCTGTTCATCTCTTCCTGCCAGCAAGACTGCAAGTACAACCACAATGACGCCGAAGGCCGCCTGTCGCCCAACGTGCTGACGGTGCCGATTCCGGCGCATAGCGGTTTCGATACGGTCGAAGCGCTTTACCGCCAACAGGTCATCCCCGCTTTGCATGAATTCAAGCCGGAAATCGTCCTCATCTCCGCCGGTTTCGACATGCACAAATCCGACCCGCTGACGAACCTGAAGCTGGAGTCAAAGGACTACGAAACCCTGACCGGCATGATTGTGAAAGCCGCGGACGAACTGTGCCAGGGCCGCGTCGTCTCGGCGCTCGAGGGCGGCTACGAGATCAAGGCGCTCGAAAGCTGCGTGCGGCATCATTTGACGGCGCTCAAACAATAGTCCAGAAAAAGCTGCCCCCGCCGGTTAAGGCGGGGGCAGCCCCAGATAGCAAGGTAGTATTCGTTATTGGCCGGGCGCCTTGGGCGCCGACGCCTGAACCGGCGCAGGTGTCGTGTGCTGCGCCTGCGGCGCGTTTGCGTTGGCGGCTGGCGCCTTCGTCGCGTTCGCGTTGAAGTCGGCGGGCAGCGCCTTCACATCGAGCAGTTCAGGATAGGCCTGCATCCAGGTGAAGAGCCTCCAGCGATGGCCGTAATAGGTCACCATGTATCGGGTTTGGTTGCCGGGCGCGACGGGAGACACGACTTGGTCGGGAATGAAGAACGGGTTGCCCTTGTTCTTCCAGCTCCAGAGGTCGTTCATCAGGCTCGGCTTGACGTTCAGAAGAACGGCGTCGTTCACGTCCCCGCCGGGCTTGGTGGTGCCCTTGACGACCCAGACGTTGTGCGCATGGTCGACGACGTGTTCGTCGTTGAGGTACATGATCTCGTTCTTGTGCATCATGGTCGCCATCCGCGCGCCGTCGAAGACCGGCTCTGCCACCGCGCCGATGGTATGGCGGGCGGGCATGCCGATCATGCCGGGAATCGCGGCGGACGCCAGGAAGGCCGTCGACAGGATCATGGCCTTGGCGCGGCGCGGGCTCACTTTCTTCTCGCCCGTCGCCTTGTCCTTCTTGTAGCAGAGCTTCTTGAAAAGCCAGGCGTAGGCGCGCACCGGCCAGCTGTGGACGATGAAATGCCCGACGCTGCGCCCGGTTTCGGTGACGAGCGCCTTTACGCCGTGCGCTTCCTGCGCGGCGTCATTGAGCACTTCGACCTTTTTCAAGGCATCGCCGGCCACGGTGCCTTTGATGTTCAGTTTTTTGGCATCCTGAGTCGTCTGCCCGACCTGCGCCCTGATCTTGCGCGCGTCTTCGAGCAGTTCGTCGATCGACTTAGGTTTGCCGCTGCTGCCGTCTGCCATTTTTCAGTTTCCTCCTAAGGCATCACTTGGATGCGTTGAACACTGCGCCGCTGGCCTTGGTGGCCGAACCGCCGGGCGCATTCTCGTTCGCCGGGGCCGGTTTCTTTTCCTGGCTGGCCGGGATGAACGAGGTTTTCGCCTGTTGCGCGTTCGCGTCGTAACTGACTTTTAGCGTGCCCACTTCGTCGGGATGGCGCAGGATCTCGTCGGACACATCGGAAGTGATGTTGTTTTCGATGTAGCCCATGATCGAGCGCGCGCCGCCGCGGGGAATATAGTGGTCCTTGCACATCGCTTCCTTGTCGGCCTGGTCCATCTTGACCTGGATGCCCTTATCGGCGATCCAGCCGTTGATCTCCTTGAAGCTCTTGTCGCAGATTTTGATAATCTCCGGCTGGCCCAGGCGGTTGAAGCAGAAGATGCCCGTGAAGCGGTTCAGGAACTCGGGGCGATAGCCCGAGCCGCCCTTGTCCTTGTCGGGGTTCCACAGGACCTCAAGCGCTTTCTTCTTCGCTTCGTCGAACGACAGGTTCGGATCGAGGAAGAATTCGGCGCCGATGTTCGAGGTCATGATATTGATCGAGTTCGCGAAGGAAGAGGTCAACCCCCGGCGATCCGTCAGCATGCCCTCGTCGAGGATCTGCAGGAAGATGTCGAACACTTCGCGGCAGCCCTTTTCGATCTCGTCGAAGACGTTCACGCAATAGGGCTGACGGCGCATGTTGTTGGTCAGGACGCCGCCGTCGGCATAACCCTCATAGCCCGGGGGCGAGCCGATAAGCGTGGAAAGCGTGTGCTTCTCCTGGTATTCCGACATGTTGTACACCTTAAGCGAGCTCTGGTCGCCGAACAGCGCTTCGGCCAGGGCCTTGGCGAGTTCGGTCTTGCCGACGCCCGAAGGACCGAGAAAGAGGAACGAGCCAATGGGCTTGTTCGCCTTCTTGAGGCCCGTACGGCCACGGCGCACCGATTTGGAGACGGCCTCCACCGGCTCGTCCTGGCCGAATACACGAGTCTTCAGCGTGTCTTCCAGGGCGAGCAGCTTGGTCGTCTCGTCCTGGCCGAGGCGGCTCACCGGCACGCCCGACAGGCGGCTGAATTCCTGCAGGATATGGTCGGATTTCAGCACGACGCCTTCGTTGATCTCGTCGATCAGCTTGTCGAACTTCGCCTTGTTGTCGCGGGCCAGCCTGTCCCATTCCTTGCGCTGGTCCACCAGTTGCTGCTCGACCGTGCCCTTGAAGCCGGACTTGGCGAGGTTGAATTGCAGCGCGCGCGTCGTCGTGGGCGCCTGCGAATCCTGCTTCTCCGCTTCGTCTTTTTCGTGTTGCTTGGCGGCAGCGGCGTTCTTCTGGTGCTCCTCCTCGATCTTGACGTCGAGGCCGCGGATTTCTTCTTCCGCGTTGCGCTGGTCCTTGTACAGGGCGCGCAGCTGCTTCTGGCGCTCTTCCCACTGCTTGGTGATATTGTCGGCCTCGATCTGGGCCTCCAGTTTCATCGCCTGGAGCTCGTCCGCCGACTTTTCCTTCAGTTCGTCCGAGGGCTTGCCGGCCAGAGCCGCGTCGATGTCCTTCACGCGCTCTTCCACCGCGTCGCGCGCCAACGGGTGCGTATGCGCATCGTGGCGCAGCTCGGTGAGCGCGCCTTCGAGGAGCATGAAAGCCCGCTTCGGCTGCGCGACGTCGAGTTCGCGGATGGAGTATTTGCTGGTAAGATCGATCGCCGTCTTCTTGGCGTCGTCGTCGATCTTGATCTTGTGGTGCGCCTCGAGGTCTTTGCAGCCCGCATCGACCATCTGTACCAGGGCCGCCTTGTCGGGTTCCTTGATCTCCATGAGGGTGAAGATGTCTTTCATGTCAGAGTGCGCCTTCAGCGCCTCGGGCAGGTCGGTGTCGCGTACTTCGAAGATGGCCTGGAACGCGCTGTTCTGGCGCACTTCGCGCATCAGCGCGTTGATGATGTTCGTGGAGCCGGTGTTGCGGCAGCCGTCGAGGAAGTCCTTGAAGTCGTCGATGACGAGGACGGTGTCCGGCGCGCGCGACAGGGTCGCGATCGCCTTCTGGAAGCCCTCGTTGATCTTGGCGGGATCGCCCGATGCGAAGAGCGCGTCGGTGTCGAGCCAGTAGAAACGCTTGCCGACGATGTCGGACGGCGTGTTCAGATCATCCTTGCTGGCCTGGAGGCCCATGCTGATGGACGAGACGCCAACGCCCGCGAGGCCGGTCAGCAGCACGTTGTTGCTGTCCTTGCGCATGAGGATGTTGGAGACCTGCTTCATTTCCGCTTCGCGGCCGACGGCTTTGAAGCCGGGATGCTTCGCGAGGTAGTCGGAACCGCGGATCAGGTAGTCGCTGCTGGGTCCCGTGCTGGCGGCCGAAGGGGCCGGTTGGGTTTCATCTGCCATTGTCGTCATCCGTTTCTTTTTTGACACTTCGCCCGTCAGGCAGGCATTGAAGTGCATAAACCTTGCTTGCTGTCTGTTCTGGTCCGGTCATCTTCCGGACGCGGCTTTCTGAAGGCCGCGCCCGGATATGACTTGTCGCTTACTTATTGAACTGCGCGAACGGGTCCTTGGGCTTCGACGTGGAAGTCGGAGCCGCGGCCGGTTTGTCGTCGTTCGAAGCAGCGGGCGCCGTAGTGCCAGCGGCGAC
This sequence comes from Alphaproteobacteria bacterium, assembly GCA_025934695.1. Classification (GTDB taxonomy): domain Bacteria; phylum Pseudomonadota; class Alphaproteobacteria; order Micavibrionales; family UBA2020; genus JAPWJZ01. Next base: position 188,079 of record JAICWS010000001.1, on the reverse strand, counting down.
TTCAGCGTTGACCGCGTATGCGTCCTTGAGGTCAGCAGTCGTCTTCTTGATGCTTTCCTGCAGGGCGCCGAGGCCTTGCTTGATCTCCTGCACGCCCTCGCGGGTGATCTGCGAGGAGGTTTTCAGGACTTCGCCGTAAGCAGCCAGGTCGTCGACAGCCTTGTTCAGGCCGATCGCCGCGTCCTTGATGCCCATTGCCGTGCGGATGGACTCTTTCATCGCGACCGCGTTGGTCTTGTCGGTCATCGTGCCGATCGACTGCTTCGCAGCTTCCGCCGATTCGTTCAGCGCGGCGGCCGAAACAGCCTGCAGAACGGTGGAGAGGCGGTCAGCGACGCCGGCGATACCCGACGAGTGCAGTTCGCGCGTCTTCGAGACCTGTTCGCGGTTGGCGTCCTTCATCTGCTTGATGCGGACGGCCTGCGAAGCGAGATCCGAGTAGGTCTTCATCGTGTCCACGGTGGACGAGTCCATCGAGGTGATGAATTCCTCAGCGGCCTGCTTTTTCGACTCGCGCTGCATCTGGGCGATCGGGCTTTCCGCGCCCTCTTTCGGGGGCATATAGGCTTCGCGGACTTTCTGGTTGTTGTCAGAAGCGTCCTTGGAAGCCTCGGAGACGATCGCGTAGATGCTCTGCATGCCGTTGTTGACGTTCGAGAGGCCTTCGATCTGGCCGCTCATCGCGTCGAGGTGGTTCAGCACGGAGCCGACGCGCTCGTCGCAGTTGTTGACGAACGTCTGGGCCGAGTTGACCAGGTCCTTCTGGCGCGTCTTGTGCTCTTCCGAGGTGAGGTCGAGCAGTTCGCGCAGCTTGGCCTTCTGTTCCGCGAACTGGGCGTATTGCGTTTCGCGCGCCTTGTTCGGGTCTTTCAGGTCTTCCAGCTCTTTCGCGGTCGACTCGACGGTCGTGCCGATCTTGGCCAGCTCGTCGTTTTTCGACTGGATGTCGCGGATCGCCTGGTCCTTCAGGCCGCCGAGGCCCAGCCACTTGCGGTTCTTGCGGCTGTTTTGCAGCACGGCAAGGTCGCCCTTGGCCTGATCGGTTTCGCGCTGCAGGTCCTGCAGGGTCTTCTCATGTTCAGCGACTTTCTTCTTGCGCTCTTCCTCGGCCGCCTGGTCTTCCTTGATCTCCTTGAAGACGCCCAGGACGGTGTCGCCGCCCTGCAAGCGAAGCTGGTAGACGGCTTCGATGATGTCGGTCAGCGGGGTCATGCGCTTGTCGAATTCGAGAACGCCGGAGTTCAGCTGCTCGATGACGCCCTGGAGTTCAGAGAACGCGCCGGTGTCGGTCAGCTTGATGATTTCCTGCGCGAGGCGCTTGCGCTCGTTCTGCAGGTATTCCTTGAAGGTCACGAATTCCTTCAGGCGGTTCTGGCATTCTTCCTTCTGATCGGGATCGAACGTCAGGGCCTTCGCGACTTCGGCTTTCTTCTGCTCGGCGTCGAGCTTCTCGTTGAAGACGATCTTGTAGAACGTGTTCGTGCTGATGTCAGCGAACTTGTCGTCCGTTTTCGTCTCGGTCGCGGAAGAAGTCGTGGTCTGGGTAACCGTCTTCCTCTTCGTCGCTACCGCGGCCTGCTCGGCGAGTTCTTTCGCTTTTTGCAGGGCTGTTGCTGTGTCTGCCATCTGTGTAGTCTCCTTCTTCTGTGCTAGTTCGTTTTTTGGTTTTGGTTGTAGTCTTTTTCGGTCGTTTCTTTTCCGAAGATATTTTTCGGAAAATGAATTATGTCTAAGTCATACGGAAAATATTTTTGAGGCGCAAGCATTTTCGATATTGTCGAGATTGAAAAAAATCTTGTGATAGTGTTATGGCAAAACGAATACGGTTTATGCAAAATGATAGCAAAGTTATGCAAAATATTTTGCGCCAGTTGCGAATAATTCCTACTAACTGACTGTGAAAAATTCATATCAAACGAATCGGAATTGGAAGGACAAAAAAAACCGGCACTTGTTTGCAAGCGTCCGGCTCCTTCGGTTGTTTTTCCTGCTGAATTCATCAGCGAAAAAGTTATGTAAATCACTGGTTATACCGCGCCCTTCCTGGATGCTGTCTCAGCGTAGCAGACAAAGCCGCGGCGTCAAACTTTTTGGAAAATTCAATGGAATTTCAGTAAGTTAACAACGGTAAGATTCCGAGCCGTTTTTACGACTCGGAATCTGATCCGGTGATTCAATACTTGAGCTTTCACGAATAAACGGCTGAACAAGCGCTCTATTCAGCGGCCGAAGCGATACCACTTCTTCTTGCCAGCGGCGGGCACAGCAGCAGCCTGAGGCTGAGCGGCTTCTGCCATGGCAGGCGCTTCTGCTTTGGAAGCCTGCGCGATATCCGTCTTCGGCGCTTCCGCTTTCGGTTGCTGTTCGGCAGGCTTCGGCGCCTCGGGAACGACTGCAGCGGCTTCCGCTTTGGGCGCTTCCACCACTTTCGGCGCTTCAACCGGTTTCGGCGCTTCGCCTTTGAAGCGGCCGGTGAGGATATTCATCACGGCGCCGTTGAGGTCTTCGTGTTTGGACACGAGGAGATACGAGGGCTTGCGTGCTTCAGGAGCGTCGATCTTCGAGACGAGATCCTGCATGTTCCCCTCGCCCGTGCCGACGGTGACGAAGTCGAAGGTGATGCGCGGATTCATGCGCAGCGCCGTATTGATCATCTCGACCGAATGCTCGACGTTGTCGGTCACGCTGCCCGTCGAGACGACGATGAAGTGCTTCTGGCGGCCGTCCTGTTTGTCCGGCGTATTGTTGAGCATGATTTCGCGGACGGCCGGCAGCAATTCCTTATTGGTCGTCTTGGATTTTTCGCGCGCTTTTTCGAGACGGTCAGAATCTCCGAGCGCCAGCGCTTTCGTGCTGTTACCCGCTTCCCACAGCAGGCCCGACACGCGCACGTCGTGGCCGCCGGTCGCGGCCGCGAGCGAGGTCGCCGTGCTGATGGCGGCGCCGATGGGGCTGAAGAAACCTTCGCCCATGTCAGTCGATTTGTTGATGAGGAACACGATGTCGTGGCCCTTGAGCGCCGACTTGTCGACCGTCGGAATGAACTGATCCAGCACTTTGTTGAGCTCGGTGCGGTTTTCCTGCGCGAAAGCCTCCGTGATCAGGAGATCGAGCTTGCCAGCCGCGGCCTTTGACTTGGCTGCGAGATCGTTGAATTCATCGCGGGCGGCGCGCAATCTTTCGGATAACGGCTTTTTCTCTTCAGACATGACTGATCCTTTCGGGGCTGATGAATTGTCATATCCCCCATAAAGACCCCTGTCAATAGCATAAAACCGCGATTTAACTGCAATTCTGCGGATTGACCATGCGATTATTATGTCATATCCTTTTCGCCCATAACTCAAGCGAGTAACCCGGCGAAACCATGGGCATTTTCTGGAGCCAAAAGAAGTTTTTCCACGCCGCGGCCAGCGGCGACGAAAAGACCGTCGCCCGCTATCTGGCCGACGACCGCACCTGGTCGCGGGCGCAGGACAAAAAGACAGGAGAATACGCCCTTCTCCTCGCCGCGAAAAACGGGCATGCCGGCATCGTCGCTCAATTGCTGAAAGCCGGGGCGCCGGCCTGGTGCAGCGACAATAGCAGCAGGACGGCGTTGCATTACGCCGCGACGGGCGGCCACACCGAGACTGTCCGCACCCTGCTTGAAAACGGGGCGGCCTCGTACATCGGCACGCAGGATAATCGGAAGATGTCGCCCCTGCTCTATGCCATCGCCGCGAACCGCGCCGGGGTCGTGAAAATCTTCCTCGATACCAAAGGCGCGGACCTCAACGCCGGCGGGAAACCCGCCCTCTACACCGCCGTGGAAAGCAAAAGCAGGGACTGCCTGGCCATGCTCCTTGCCGCCGGCGCCGACCCGAACGTGCCACGCGTCGAAACACGGCGCGACCATGGACGCTCCAGCTTCTGGGGCTGGTCGGAGTCAGAACCCAAGGTCTTCCGTCAGAGTCCGCTGCAATGCGCCTGCGCCCTGAACGACGAGGAAATGGTCCGGATGCTCCTCAAGGCGGGCGCCAAGCCTCTCGACGATGAGTTCCCGATCCATGCGGCGGCGCGGAACGGAAACGTCTCGCTGATGACGGCCCTGATCGTGAACGGTTTTAAAGCCAGGGCACTCAACGCCGAGCTTAAGACAGCGCTGCACACGGCGGTGGAATCGAAGGCAGCTGAAGGGCTCACGGAGACGGTGACATTCCTGCTCGCGCAGGGCGTCGACAAGGAAGCGAAGGATTCAGGCGGACGCACGGCCCTTTCCTACGCTCAGCAATATGCGCTGACTGATGTTGTGAAACTGCTGCAAAATCCGCCGCCGGAAATTGCTCCGGAACCCGTGGCACCGGTCGTCAAGCCAGTCCCGGCAGCGATTGCTTCGCCCCCGCCGCCTGTTCCTGCATCACGGGATGATGACACGTGGTTTTTGTCGGGAAAGGCGAGCATTGTCCATTCGACCGTCATTCCGGTCCTCAACCGCCGCCTCACGGAAATTTTCAATTTCGAAACGCGCGAGCGCCTCTCCCTCACCGAAAACCTGTCGGCGAAAACCGAAACGATGGGACCGCATGAGTCCTTCGACACCGTCAGCGACGAAGCGCTGCGGCAGGCCTATGGAGAATTCAAGAAGAGAGGGGGCGCTGCCGACGAAAGCGCCGTGTTCGGCGGACGGTTGCTGAAGATGAAGGTAAAGCCGGCTTAAGGCTGGCCCGGCTTCAGCCGGATCTGTTTCATCGGCTTGATCGTCACGCCTTCAAGGCACGAACGCTCCGTGTCGGCGATCTTTTTCAGCCGCGCGGCCTCCCTTGCGTCAGCCCGCGCTTTCTTCTCCGCCTTGATCTTCACCCAGTCCTTCTTTTTGTAGAGCGTGCCGGGCTTCTCGTCGAAGAACATCTTTGTCCAGGTGCGCTCGTTCACGCCATCCTGCACGCCGCGGTTGAACTGCGTCGCGGGCGGATATTTCAATTTGATTTCGCCCTGCCAGATAACTTTCTTGCGCGCCGCGTCATTGAAGACCTTCAGGAAGTCGCCGTCCTCGAGGCCGTTGAGTCCGTCATAGGAATAGGAGCCGTCCGGCGCAATGTGCTTTTCATCCTGCAGCGACCAGATGATGCCTTCCGTTCCCGTTTCGCAAAACGGTTCGAGAACGCCTTTGATTCCCAACTCAACTTTCGGTTGTTTCATGTTTTTGCTGCGCTGCATGATTGACATAATGGACGTTTTATCTGCGGAGTCAATAGGCTTGGGCGACGTTGACATAAACGAAACCCTCTCCTAAGCTCGGGACATCCAAGGAGCAAGAAATGAAAAACGCCGAGAAGGATGCTAATCCTCCACGCTGGACCCAAGCCCACGCGAACCAGTGGTATTCCGAACAGCCGTGGCTCGTGGGATGCAACTATGCGCCCGCAACCGCGAGTAATCAGCTCGAAATGTGGCAGGCGGCGACTTTCAATCCCAAGCAGATCGACAAGGAACTTGGCTGGGCCGCCGATCTTGGGATGAACACCGTGCGCGTGTTCCTGCATGACCTCCTGTGGGAAGAAGATCCGGAAGGCTTCAAGACGCGCATCGACACTTTCCTTTCAGTCGCGGAGAAGCACGGCATCAAACCACTTCTCGTGCTGTTCGATTCCGTATGGGATCCGAACCCGAAACTGGGCCCGCAGCAGGAGCCTGTTCCTGGCGTGCATAATTCCCGCTGGGTGCAAGGGCCGGGTGCCGCGGCACTGCAGGATCCGTCGCAGCGCAAGCGCCTGCAGGAATATGTGGAAGGCGTGGTCGGCGCTTTCGGCAAGGACAGCCGCGTGCTGGGCTGGGATGTCTGGAACGAACCGGACAACACCAACGCTTCAAGCTACGGCAAACTCGAACCGGAGAACAAAATCGACCTCGTGGCGCCCCTGCTCTCCGACGTGTTCAAATGGGCGCGCTCGCAAGACCCGGACCAGCCGCTCATCAGCGGCGTCTGGATCGGCGAATGGGATGATCTCGACAAGGTCAATGCCGTGCAGAAAGTCCAGATGGAGGAATCCGACCTGATTTCTTTCCACAACTATGCGCCGGCTGCGGATTTCGAGCGCCGCGCGAAATACCTCATGAAGCATGACCGCCCCCTGCTCTGCACCGAATATATGGCGCGTCCCGCGGGGAGCACTTTCGAAGACATCATGCCGGTCGCGAAGAAACACAACATCGGCCTTTTCAACTGGGGTTTCGTGCAGGGCCGCACGCAGACGCATCTGCCCTGGGATTCCTGGCAGAAGCCTTATGCGAGCGAGCCGCCCCTGTGGTTCCACGAGATCCTGCGCCAGGACGGCACCCCCTACATCCAGAAGGAAGTCGATTTCATCAAATCCATGACCGGGGTGAACAAAACGGTGACGAAGAAGAAGCCGTCCTTGGGCGGGTAAGCAACCCGATCTCCGGAAATATTATTGCGCATGCCCCTAATTGACATAGCGCTTCCCGGTCCGCTATGACTAGCGGCATATCACCTGCCGGAGCATAAGCAATGTCGCACGACGAGAAGGATGACATCCTTTACCCCGCGAGCCAGCCCTTCCATGAAGGCACGCTGGATGTCGGCGATGGCCATGCAATCGCCTATCAGGAATACGGCAAGAAGGGCGGCATTCCGATCGTCTATCTGCATGGCGGACCGGGCGCGGGCTGCGCCCCCTACTTCCATCGCTTCTTCGATCCGGAAGTGTTCCACATCATCACCTACGATCAGCGGGGCGCGCCGCGGTCGTCGCCGGGGGCTTTCAAAAAAGACGGCGATCCGATGCACCTCATCGAGAACAACACGCCGGCCATCCTCGTCGAGGACAACGAGAAACTGCGCCAGCACCTCGGCATCGATAAATGGCACCTGTTCGGCGGCTCCTGGGGTTCGACGCTGGCGCTGCTCTATGCCGAAAAATACCCGGAGCATGTCGAAAGCATGACCTTGCGCGGCGTCTTTATGATGCGCGACAAGGAAGTCGACTGGTACGTGAACCGCCAGGGCACCTTCTATCCCGATGTCTACAAGGAATTCGTCGACTTCATTCCCGAGGCCGAGCGCGACAATATTCTCGAGGCCTATTACCAGCGGCTGACCGACCCGGATCCGGCCGTGCATCTGCCGGCAGCGGCGGCCTTTACGCGGTTCGAGAACGGCTGCGCGTTTCTGGACGTGCCGCCCGACGAGATCCGCAACGATCCGCCGCAAAAGGCGCTGCCCTTCGCGCTGGTCGAGGTCTATTTCTTCCGCAACTTCATGCCCGATGACAGCATCATGCAGAACGTCGCGAAGATCAAAGACATTCCGACCGCGATCGTGCAGGGGCGGCATGACAACGTGTGCCCGCCGATGTCGGCCTATGACCTGTCGGAAAAGCTGAACAACTGCAGCCTCGAATTCGTCCAGTCCGGCCATTCCGGCGGCATGCCTGAAACGATGAAGCGCCTGGTCGCCGCGACCGACCGCATCCGCGACGCAGGCTCGCCGGTGCTAAAAAAAACCGTAACGCCCGCCCCTGCCCATAACCCTAAGCCCAAAGGACCGTGATCATGCAAGACGCGAAGCCTTCCTCCGATCCGAAAGATCAATACCTTTACCCCGCGAGCGAAAAAATCGGCGGCGGCATGCTGAAACTCGATGCGACGCATACGATGCATTACGAGGAATTCGGCAATCCGGAAGGCATTCCGATCGTCTATCTGCACGGCGGGCCGGGCGGCGGCAGCGGCGCGCATTTTCACCGCTTCTTCGATCCGAAGGCCTTCCACATCATCGTTTACGACCAGCGCGGCGCGGGAAAATCGACGCCCTCGGCCGAGCTGAAGGACAATACGCCCGACCTGCTCGTCGACGACCTCGATAGGCTGCGCCAGCATCTCGGCATCGACAAATGGCATGTCTACGGCGGCTCCTGGGGCTCGACCCTTGCCCTTCTCTATGCCGAAGAGCATCCTGAAAACACCCTGACGCTTACGCTCCGCGGCATCTTCCTGATGCGCAAGCGCGACATCGAGATGTTTTATGAAGCGGCGGAGCTGTTCCGTCCCGAGGAGGCGAAGCGCATCCGCGAGTTCCTGCCCGAGGACGAGCGTGCGGACTTCATGGAGAATTTCTACAAGCGCCTGACCAGCAGCGACGACAAGATCAGCATCCCGGCGGCGCAGGCCTGGGCGCGGTTTGAAAACGTCTGCTGCTACCTCAAGCAGCCGGCGGATAACGACCCGCGCATCGTGGAAAGCGACCAGGATGCGCTGAACGTCGCGCGGATTGAATCGCATTATTTCCGCAACTGCCTGTTCACGCCCGATGACCGCATCCTGCAGAACATTGACCGCATCCGGCATATTCCGACCATCATGGTGCAGGGCAGCTATGACATCGTCTGCCCGCCGCAGATCGCGCACGACCTGAAAGCCGCCTTTCCGGAAGCGCATTTGCAAATGACGATTTCCGGCCATGCCGCCATCGAGACCGAAAACATGCAGGCGCTCGTCGCCGCAACCGATCGCATCCGCGACACCGGCTCGCCAGTGCCGAAGGCAACGGCAACCGGCCCTGTCGCCGCATTCAAGGCGCTACAGCCGCCGAAGCCCTGAGGTAATCCTTGTCGCTGAAGAGCTGGCTTACGCACAGGAAGGATCTATCCGCGCAAAAATGCGCGGCTGAACCTGCGCGGCCGGAAAAAAAGCGCCACTTGGGGCTGAAGATTGGCGCCAAAGTTTTTCTCGCCGCGCATCTCGCGCTGGCGTCTCAATATCCGCCGACCATCTACGAATTCAAGCTGCCGGACATGACCACGGGAAGCGCCATGCAGCAGTTCAATCTCGCGGCGCGCAAAATCGGCGACCATCCGGCGGAGTTTCCCGCTTACAGCGCACTTCCCGCATCATACAGGAAAGTTTTCGACTTGAGCGCGCCGGTCGCCGGCCTGGCCAGCGGAGAAGCTTTTTACAACAGCCTGCCGTCGCGGTACAAGGCCGACGCCCTCAATCTTTTCGCAAAATCCGCGGCGACGAAACTGACTGACGGGACGAGCGTGCTCGACCATTTGCAAAGCTTGCGCGAAATCGACCAGGACCGCATCTTCGCGAACGCCGACAGCGGCCTCGCGTCCGCGATGGACGCCAGTGTCAACGACCACGTCTTCAACCACCGCGGCAAGATGGATTCCAGCCTGCATCATGGCCACGGCGGTTTCAGGAAATACGGCAGCTACAAGACTTACGACCGCAAGGGCAATCTCGATATCACCTTGTCACATGACAACGACAACCATTGGGTCGCGGAAATCGACATCGACTATTACAAGGGTCTGCGCCATTTCTTCCAGGAAGTGGTCTACAACCACGCCTTCGACCAGCGCACCGACCCGTATCACGTCAAGAATATTCTGCGCAACGACCAAGGCATCGACCCGGGGTATAAGCCGAAGTAAGGCGATCAGGCGACGGGCGCTTCTGGCCGCTTGAAATGGATAGGTTTTTTAAAAGTATCCACCCGCTGTTGCGCCCCTTCACCCAGCGTCAGGACGATCGCTTCGGATTGGACTGTGTTGATTGCCGCGTCCAGCTGCTTGGCGAATTCAGGGCTGGCCTTTTTGCAGGCGGATGTCACGGCGCGGCTTTTTGTGTTGGCGCCTTTCATGATGAGCGCCATGGCGCAGGCGGCCTGGTTCGCTTCGATGGCACGTACGAGCGGCGTTTTGCCGTCGTCATTCGCCGCGTCGACGGCTGCGCCCCTCGCAATCAACATCTCTATGATATCTGTCGATCCGCCGGCGGCGGCATAGTGGAGCGGCGTGTTGTTGGCATTGCTTTTCGCCATCGGATTGGCGCCGTGATCCAGCAGGAACGACGCCAGCGGCAGGTTGGCGTCGCCCGCCGCGCGATGCAATCCGGTCAGGCCGTACCAATCGACAGCGGCGACGGCCTCCCGTTTCTGCTCTACGATCTCGCGTACCGCGGGAAGATTTCCCTCGCGGCATGCCTTGATCATCCGGGCGAAGCTATCATCCCCGGAAACGGAAAATATTTGGAAGAGGTCTTTGAAAGCCATGTTCAATATTCAAATTTGGAATATTATGTATAATATAATTTCTTCTTTTAATCAATGGAAAAATGGGCGCCAGCCGAAGCCGACGCAATAGAGCCGGTCCGCCTTCGCCAAAGCTACGGCGGACAGCCTGCGAGTCATGAATTTAATGAAAGCGTAGGCTGGTGGGTGCTGAGAGGATTGAACTCCCGACATTCTCGGTGTAAACGAGACGCTCTACCGCTGAGCTAAGCACCCTTGCCAGCCTGAAGAAATCATTGATATTCCAGCCGCACCTGCCAAGTCAAGTCCGGCAAAATAAAAGCAGCCGGATCAATCATATCCGGCTGCTTTTTAGAGAAGAAATTCAGCTTGCTCAGTGGTGGAGGACGTCTTCTTCCTTGCCATCGGTGCTGCGCGCGACCTCGCCCGGCTTGTCTTCGACGGGCTCTGGCATGCGGGTGAGCGCGTGCGAGAGAACTTCTGTGATTGCCGTCACAGGCACGATCTCCATCCCTTTCTTCACGTTATCCGGTATCTCACTGAGATCCTTGACGTTTTCCTTCGGGATCAGCACCTTCGTAATGCCGCCGCGCAGGGCCGCCAGGAGTTTTTCCTTGAGACCGCCGATGGGCAGAACCTGGCCGAGCAGATCGACCTCGCCCGTCATCGCGACGTTCTTGCGCACGGCGATGCCGGTCAGGCAGGAGACGATCGAGGTGACCATCGCGATACCGGCCGAGGGGCCGTCCTTGGGCGTGGCGCCCTCGGGCACGTGCACGTGGATACCAGTCTGGTCGAGGATCTCCTGTTTTATGCCCAGCGCGTGGCTGCGGGATTTCACCAGCATCTCGGCGACCTGGATCGACTCTTTCATCACATCGCCCAGCTTGCCGGTCATGGAGACCTTGCCCTTGCCGCCCGGGAAGGTGACGGACTCGATCTGCAGCAGCTCGCCGCCGACTTCGGTCCAGGCGAGGCCCGTGACCATGCCGATGCGGTCCTGCTCTTCCGCCATGCCGAAGCGGAAGCGCGGGACGCCTGCGTATTTCTCGACGTTCTTCGGCGTGACGCTGATGGAGGTCTTCTTGCCCATCATGATTTCCTTGATCGCCTTGCGCGCGAGGTTGGAGAGTTCGCGCTCGAGGTTGCGGACGCCCGCTTCCCGCGTGTAGTGGCGGATGACGTGGCGGATCGCCGTGTCGGAAATCGTGAACTCGTCCTTCTTGAGGCCGTTCGCCGTCAGAATCTTGCTGAGCAGGTGACGCTTGGCGATTTCGACCTTCTCGTCCTCGGTGTAACCGGAAACGCGGATGATCTCCATGCGGTCCAGCAGGGGCCGCGGCAGGTCGAGCGTGTTGGCGGTGCAGATGAACATCACGTCCGACAGGTCATAGTCGACCTCGAGATAATGGTCGTTGAACGTGTGGTTCTGCTCGGGGTCCAGGACTTCGAGCAGCGCCGCCGCCGGATCGCCGCGCCAGTCGTGCGCGAGCTTGTCGACTTCGTCGAGCAGGAACAGCGGGTTCGAGGTCTTCGCCTTTTTCATGCCCTGGATGATGCGTCCGGGCATAGAGCCGATATAAGTGCGGCGGTGGCCGCGGATTTCGGATTCATCCCGCACGCCGCCCAGCGACATGCGCACGAAGTTGCGGTTCGTGGCTTTCGCGATCGACTTGCCGAGCGAGGTTTTACCAACGCCGGGCGGGCCGACGAGGCACAGGATCGGGCCCTTCACCTTGTTGGCGCGGTGTTGCACGGCAAGGTATTCAAGAATGCGTTCCTTGACCTTTTCGAGACCGTAATGGTCCTTGTCCAGCACGCTTTCGGCGAATTTCAGGTCCTTGAGGACTTTCGAGCGCTTGGCCCAGGGAACGCCCAGCATCCAGTCGAGATAGTTGCGCACAACCGTCGCTTCGGCGGACATCGGGCTCATCTGGCGCAGTTTCTTCAATTCGGCGTTGGCTTTCACCTTCGCTTCCTTGGTCATGCGCGCCTTCTTGATCTTCTGCTCGATTTCGGTGAGCTCGTCGACGCCGTCTTCGCCCTCGTTGAGCTCCTTCTGGATCGCTTTCATCTGCTCGTTGAGGTAATACTCGCGCTGTGTCTTCTCCATCTGGCGCTTGACGCGGCCGCGGATGCGCTTTTCGACCTCGAGGACGCTGATTTCGCCTTCCATGAAGGAGAATATCTGCTCGAGCCGCTCGGCGACGCCGGCGATCTCCAGCAGCTTCTGGCGGTCGGGAATCTTGAGCGACAGGTGCGATGCGACCGTGTCCGCTAGCTTATGGGGATTATCGATCTGGCCGATCGAAGTGATGATTTCGGGCGGAATTTTCTTGTTCAGCTTCACATACTGGTCGAACTGCGACACGCAGGCGCGCATCAGCCCCTCGATCGCATCGCCCGTGACGGTGCGTTCTTCGATGATCTCGGCGACGGCTTCGAAATAGTCGGCCTTGTCGGTATAGGATTTGATTTTCGCGCGTTTCTGGCCCTCGACCAGCACTTTTACCGTGCCGTCGGGCAGTTTGAGGAGCTGCAGCACCGTGCCGAGCGTGCCGATGTTATAAAGATCGCCCGCGCCGGGATCGTCCTGCTGCGCCGATTTCTGGGTGACCAGGAGAACCTGGCGGTTGTCCTGCATGGCGCTTTCGAGCGCTTTGACAGATTTTTCGCGGCCGACGAACAGCGGCACGATCATATGTGGAAAAACAACGATGTCTCTGAGAGGCAGGACAGGGTGTTTCGTGCCGGACGTGGCTATTTCTTCTTGCATTCTGTTCCCTTTTTTACACGCTCTTGTAAGTAGATTATGCCTGTGAATGGTTTATTTTTGGCAAATTTAGGTGGATTCTGAGGTTTTTTTGACGGTTTCGAGGCGTTTTTGCCCTTATAACATATCAGCTAGAGAAGTTTTAACCATTTACAAGCCTGCAACACGAAAGTTAACGGTTATTTATATTTCGCAGTATATGTAAAAAGAATTCCACAATTCTCTTACTGGATCGTTCCTTATACGGCGGAATACTAACGACCGGATGCTCCAAAAGTTTCAAAATCGGAGCCAAGCGGAGCGAAAAAGAGGCTAAAAATGCCTGCGGGCCTCCCTTTCGACAGGGAAGGCCCGCAAAATCGTGTGCAAAAGGAGTTTAAGCGGCCTTTTTGTCTTCGTTGCCGAAGGGCTGTTTTTCAACGATCTGGTCGATCAGGCCGAAAGCCTTGGCTTCTTCGGGTGACATGAAACGGTCGCGCTCGAGGGCTTCCTCGATTTGGTTGATCTTCTTGCCGGTGTGCTTGACATAGATTTCGTTCAGGCGCTTGCGGAGGCTTAAGATCTCCTTGGCGTGGATTTCGATATCCGTCGCCTGGCCTTGGGCGCCGCCCGAGGGCTGGTGCACCATGATGCGGGAATTGGGCAGGCTGAAACGCTTGCCGGCCGCGCCCGCGCAGAGCAGCAGCGAGCCCATGGAGCAGGCCTGGCCGATGCAGACCGTGGCCACCTGGGGCTTGATGTATTGCATCGTATCGTACATCGCGAGACCGGAGGTCACGACGCCGCCCGGCGAGTTGATGTAGAGGTAAATGTCTTTCTTCGGGTTCTCGGACTCCAGGAACAGGAGCTGGGCGCACACAAGGCTCGACACCGCGTCGTTGACCGGGCCCGACAGCATGATGATGCGTTCCTTCAGGAGGCGCGAATAGATGTCATAGGAGCGCTCGCCGCGCGCGGTCTGCTCGATGACGATAGGAACGAGCATGCTGGCTTGTTCGGATTGATAGGTCATGGGACTTCCCCTTGCTGTTTATTATTATATAGCCCCATCAGGGCAAAGAAAAAGAGATGGCCAGCGGTTAGACCGGCCATCTCATATTAGCAAGGATCGTTAACGAACGGAAAGTCCTATTTTAGAGGACGGTCGGCCCGCTTTTCGACGCGGCAGGTGCGGACACCTTGTCGTCGTTGGCAGGCGACTTCGCCGACGCGGCGGCGGCCGCCTTGGCGGCTTCCTCTTCCTTCTTGGTTTCCGTCCAGAAGCGGGGATATTGCGACATAGCCGTGATCAGCTGCGGGCGCAGTTTCGACCATTTGCCCTGCTCGGCGCTGACGCTGTTGACGACGGCGACGATTTCATCGACCGTCTTCGGCACTTGCGCTTCGGCCGCGTCCTGGAATTTGGTGCGGACCGAGTCTTTTTCGTAAGGAGTCGGCTTGGCGTCGCCCACGATGATCTTGTGGATGAAGCCCATTTTCTTCGCCTGATCGGCCGACAGCCAGGTGTCGTGTTCGAGCGCGAGATCCCAGAACTCATGCGTCAGGCCGACGTGGCGGACGTAGATGTTCTTGAGCGTCTCATGCAGCTGTTCGGAAAACGCCATGTTGATTTCCATGGCCGAAGCTTTGCCTTCGTTGCCGCCGGAAATCTGGTGGATCATGAGGTTCGAGTTGCGGGTCATCATGCGCTCGTCGCCTGCGGCGAGGAGGATGGAACCCATCGATGCCTGCATGCCATAGCCGATGGTGACGATTTTCGGCTTGATGGAACGCATGACGTCGTAGATCGCGAGACCGGCGAGCACCGAACCGCCCGGGGAATTGATGTGAACCGTGATCGGGTCTTCGTGGTTCGGGCAGACTTCGGATTTCAGGTACAGGAGCGACGCGCAGGCGATCGACGCCATCGTGTCATCAACCTGGCCTTCCAGCAGGACGACGCGCTGCTTCATGAGCAGCGAGAAAAGGTCATAACCGACCATGCGGCCATCGGGCTGCATTTCGGTAACCGTGGGGACGATTGCCCCTCTGGGCGCTGACGGACCGTCTTGTCCAAACGTCGCCGCTTCCTTCGCGGAGTTGGTGAAACGGCGAAGGGCGTCGAGACCAGCGACATCCATGATGTCTTGAATCGGCTTGCCGGAACGCTCGGCTTCCATCATCTGGTTGAAATATTGCAAACCCTTTTCGCTAATGTACTGCAGCCGCGCGGGATCGAAATTCTCTTTCTTGTTCTCTTGTGCCATCGTAGTACGTGCCTTTCCTTGCTATAACTAGTACTCGTTCTTGTGCCTTCACCCAGTCTATTTACCTGCCCGTTTTTTTATGTTTAGGCATTTTGGTAAATTCGAAGCCGAAATGCAATTTATTTCTTTTTGCCTGACTTCTTAGCTTCTTTTGTTTCGCCCTCACCTTCAGAAGAGTTATTTTCTTCTTTCGCAGAAACTGAGCTTTTCTTGGCGCTGGACGCGGACTTCGCTTTCTTCGGCGGTTCCTGTTCAGATGCCTTTGTCAGTTCTTCGATGGTGACTTGACGGTTGTCGATAGTAGACCTTTCCAGAATAAAGTCAACAACTTTATCTTCGTAAATCGGAGCCTTTACCGCCTCGAGCGCCTGCGGGTTTTGTTGATAATATTCAAATACTTGACGCTCTTTTCCGGGGTACTTGCGGGCCTCGTTGATGACAGCCTGCTGAAGCTCCTGGTTGGTCACTTCGACCTTGTTGATTCTGCCAACTTCCGCCAGGACGAGGCCCAGTTTCACGCGGCGTTCGGCAATCGCTCGATACTCTTCCTTCTCTTCTTCCGAGCCTTCGGCTTCGTGGTTGCAGTCGGGGCCATGCACGTGATGAGGATCATCATGCGCGTGCTCGTGGCCTTTGAGCTGCTGCCAGATTCCCTGGAATTCGGAATCGACCATACCGGCAGGAACGGCGAAGTTGTGTTGTTCGTCGAGCACGTCGAGCAGCGCACGCTTGAGATTCAGGCGCGCGAGCTGGTCGTATTCGCCCTGGATCTGCTTGGTCACGACTTCCTCGATCTTCGAGAAATCCTCGAAACCGAGCTTCTTCGCGAACTCGTCGTCGAGCGCGGGCTTGGCAGGCTTGCGCAGCTCTTTCACGTTGACTTTGAATTCCGCCGCCACGCCGCGCAGCTTGTCGTGCGCATAGTCCGCGGGGAACGTGACTTTCACGAGCTTCTCATCGCCGACTTTCGCTCCGACGAGCTGGTCTTCGAAGCCTTCGATGAAGCTCTTGGAACCGAGCTCGAGCGGGAAGTCGTTGCCCTTCATGCCAGGGAACGGCTTGCCGTCGACGGTGCCGTCGAAATCGATCACGACGATGTCGCCGATTTTCGCGGCGCGATTTTCCTCGACCTTCTCGCTGGTCTTGTTCGCGTCGGCGATGCGCTCAATTGCTTCGGTGACCGTTTTCTTCTCGGGCGTCGAGACGAGTTTCTCGAGCTTGATCGTGGCGAGGTCCATGACCTTGATCTCGGGCAGGATCTCGATCGCCATCGTATACTCGAGGCCTTTGGCTTCGTCGAAGGTCTTCACTTCGATCTTCGGGCGCATCGCGGGGCGCAGGCTGTTTTCGTTGATCGCCTTCAGCGTCGAGTCATTGACCGCGCTTTCCAGCACCTCGCCCATCACGGCCTTGCCGTACTTGCTCTTCAGGAGCTTGAGCGGAACCTTGCCGGGACGGAAGCCGGGCATCTTGACCGTCTTGCCGAGCTCGGAGAGGCGCTCGTTGATTTTCTGGTCGATCTCCTCCGCCGACATCGTGACGGTGAATTCGCGCTTGAGGTCTTCCTGTTTGGTCTGTGTGATCTGCATGGTCAACTTTCTTTTCTTTCCTGTATTCCGCCTAAGCTCTTTAACCTGAGCCGGTCCGCCTTCGCTACGCTACGGCGTGACAGTCTTCGCCTTTTTTAAAACGGGCGTGCCAAGTCGAAGCCCCCGAAGGGGCGAAGACTGGTGCGGGCGGAGGGACTTGAACCCACACGCCTTGCGGCACTGGAACCTAAATCCAGCGCGTCTGCCAATTCCGCCACGCCCGCCTGTCAAGCCCTAAAGCCTATCATAAATAGGAAAAATGATTGCCTTTCGCAAGGCATATTCATTCCGAAAGGCGGATTTCAGCTGACTTATTAGGTAAAATATATCCGCTGTACCGCGGCCCCTCCTCCTTCGCTTATGATGGACGAGGCATGAGACACCGCATTCATCCCCGGCTCCAGACCAAAGGCCTTGTGTTCATCTTTATGGGCACGATTGTCCTGGGCTTCATTGTCAATGTCGCCTTCATGCGCACCTGGTGGGACGAGATCGAGCTTTCCAGCCACAAACTGATGATCCGCGGCGTCGAACGCAGTTACGAGCTGACGGCGCCGGTGCAGACCCATGAAAAGACGCCCGTTCCGCTCGTCATTCTCCTGCACGGGCTGGAGGAAAACGCGAAGGTCGCGCGCTATCGGACGAATATCGACGTCTTCGCGCGGCGCTACGGCTTCGCCGTCGCCTATCCCAACGGCATCGACCGGGCCTGGACCATCGCCCCTTCCGCCCTGCTCCACAAGGACGCCCGCGCCGAGAAGGCCCTCGCCGACATGGATTTCATCGACGGCGTCGCCGACGATCTGGTGAAGAAACAGATTGCCGATCCGCGGCGCGTCTTTCTTGCCGGCGTTTCGCGCGGCGGGCAGATGGTGTTCCTAATGGCCTGCGAAAGACCGCAGAAATACGCCGCGATGGCCGCCGTGATCGCAACCATCACCGAACCTGTCAGCCGCCATTGCGCCCGCCCGCAGCCGATGCCGATGCTGATCCTCGATGCGACGGACGATACGCTTGTTCCCTGGGCCGGCATCAAGGATCCGGATCCTTTCTCCACTTATCTGTCTGTGGCGGACACGGTGGATTTCTGGAAGCGCGCGAACCGCTGCAGCGATGTTTCGGTGAAAAAAGAATTCAAGCACCAGCGCGCCGACGACACGACGCGCGTCACCTCGGAAACTTTCAACAAGTGCGCGGAAGGAACGCAGGTGTCGCTCTATACGCTGCAGGGCAGCGGCCACCAGGCACCCTCCACCGCGGGCGACGACCGCTGGAACGCGTTCCTCGGCCCGCGCGTCCACGACATCGAAACCGGCGATGAGATGTGGAAGTTTTTCTCGCAGTTCGCGAAGTAATCAGGAGTGTATTTACCCTAATATCCGCTTGGCTTTTGCTTTATCTATAGTATATTGGTTTTTCTGTAATTTGAGGGACTTTAGAAGAAATGACCGTCGCAGGAAGATTTGCACCCAGCCCCACCGGGAAGCTCCATGTTGGCAGCGCGCGCACCGCGCTGATCGTCTGGCTCTGGGCGCGCAAGAACAAGGGCACTTTCATGCTCCGTATCGACGATACGGACCTGGTGCGCTCGAAGGAAGAAAATACCGAAGACATCATGGAAGGCTTGAAGTGGCTCGGCCTGAACTGGGACAGCTTTGCCCGCCAGCGCGACCGCTCCGCAGAGTACGAGTGCACGATCCAGAAGCTTAAAGACAACGGCCGCCTCTATCCCTGCTATGAGACGGAAGAAGAACTCGCGCTGAAACGCAAGGTCCAGCTGAGCCGCGGGCTGCCGCCGATCTACGACCGCGAAGCGCTGAACGTGACGCCCGAACAGCGGGCGAAATTTGAGGCCGAAGGACGCAAGCCGCACTGGCGCTTCAGGCTGCTGCATGAGCCGATCAAATGGCACGATCTCGTGCGCGGCGACGTGGAATTCCACGGCAAGGATATGTCGGACCCCGTGCTCGTGCGCGAAGACGGGCGTCCGCTCTATCACATCTGCTCGGTCATCGACGACATCGACTTCAAGATCACGCACATCGTGCGCGGCGAAGACCATGTGACCAACACCGCCTGCCACAAGCAGATGTTCGAGGCGCTCGGCGCGACGCCGCCGCAGTTCGCGCACGTCACGCTGCTGGGCGACATGGAAGGCGGCAAGCTCTCCAAGCGCAAGGGCGGCTTCGGCATCAAGAGCCTGCGCGAGGAAGTCGGCATCGAGCCGATGGCGCTGATCTCCCTCGTCGCGCGCATCGGCACGTCGGATCCGATCGAGCCTTTGTTCTCCATGCAGGAGGTCATCGACAGCTTCGATTTCTCGAAATTCTCGCGTAACCTGCCCAAATTCGACGAGGACGAGCTCTATCGTCTCAACGCGAAAATCCTGCACCAGACGCCCTTCGCGGCGGTGAAGGATCGCCTCGCGGCGCTCGGCCTCGCCGAAATCGACGAGCATTTCTGGAACGCCGTCCGCCCGAACCTCGAGATCCTTTCCGACATCAAGGAATGGTGGCAGGTGGCGAAAGGCCCGGTCCAGCCGGTGATCCAGGACGCGGATTTCGCGAAGATCGCGGCCGACCTGCTGCCGACCGATCCCTGGGACAATACCACCTGGCAAAAATGGGTCGACCAGATCAAGCTCAAGACCAACCGCCGCGGCAAGGAACTCTTCATGCCGCTGCGCGCCGCCATCACCGGACAGGACCATGGTCCCGAGCTGAAGGAGCTGCTGCCCCTCATCGGCCGCGAACGCGTGCTGGAGCGTCTGAAAGCGGCGTAGGCAATGGCCGGAACCAACACAGCAAGAGGCACCCTGCCCGATACCGCGCCGCTCGGGCCTGCCGTCATCCTCGTTCATCCGCAGCTGGGCGAGAACATCGGCATGTGCGCCCGCGCGATGCTGAATTGCGCGGTCACCGAACTGCGCATCGTCAAACCGCGCGACGGCTGGCCGAACCCGGCTGCGGTCTCTGCCGCGTCGGGAGCCGCGAGCATCCTCGAAAACGCGAAGCTTTATGAGACGACCAAGGAAGCCGTGGCCGACCTCGAATATGTTTTGGCCACAACGGCGCGTAACCGGGGCGTCGTGAAGGACATTTGCACGGCCGAAGCCGCGGCAAAGCTGATCCACGAAAAGAACGCCGCGAAAACGCAGAAATGCGGCATCCTGTTCGGCCCCGAGCGCACGGGCCTCGAAAACGACGATGTCGCGCTGTCCGATGCGATTTTGAATATCCCGCTCAATCCCGGCTTTTCATCGCTGAACCTCGCGCAGGCGGTGCTGCTGGCCTGCTACGCCTGGCTCACGGCGGACAATCCATTCAAGCTGATGGAGATCGAGCGTTCGCTGGGGGACACCGAACCCGCGCAGAAGGGCGATATCGAGAACCTGATGGGTCACCTTGAAGACGAGATCGCCAAGGGCGGCTTTTTCCGCAGCCCCGAGCAGCGTCCCACCATCATGCGCAATATCCGCAACTTCTTCTTCCGCTCGGGCATGACGAAGCAGGACGTGCGCACGTTCCACGGCATCCTGTCGTGCCTCGCGGGCAAGCGCAGCTGGAAGTGACGCGGGAATGCCTCACACCGCAATTATTGTTCAGGGCTTCGGCTGATGGGCTGACGGGCCAATCGCCTTCATCCGGAGATTGACGAGCGCCGCGATGCGCGCGGCAGCAGACTGGTAGGACGTTTTTTCCGGATCCGTCAACTCCCGCGTCATTTCTTCGCGCACGGCTTTGGATGCGTCGGGGCTGGCGTTCCCTTCATATAAAACGCGGGCATCCCGCGTGATCACGGAAAGCTTGCCGGAAATTCCCTTGTCGGCGAGCGTTTCGACCGTTTCCACGAGCGCGGCCGGCGCATTGTCCTGTTCGGCGGTATTGACCCAGCGAGGTATGACGGGCTCCCCGCGCTGCGCCACGGCGAAATTCTCCTCGAACCGCAGGTGTACGGCCTGCCGCGCGATGGACGAAGGCGTAGCGATCACCGCCGCCTCGATGGCATATCCCTGTTTCTGGAACGGCGACAGGATCATCTCCGTCATTCCCGCTCCTATGGCGGCGTCATCGAGCAGGACATTCACGTGGCGGCGCGCAGCCTCTTCGCTTAGCCAGCCGATGAGACCTTCGACCGCCGTATCGATGCGCGCGGCGGCGTTCAGCGGATCCTGCGCGACATGCCGGGCATAGCGCGGATGATATATCCGCAGATCGTCGAAATTGATATGCACAAAGCCCGCAAGCTCGGGGCGCTCCGACATGGCGTTTTTCACGTAGGTGCTTTTGCCGGCGCCGGGCAGTCCCGTCACATAAAGAAGCTGCGGAAGCTCGGCCGACGTCGCGGCGGTGAAGTAATCCGTCGCCATTCTGGCGAAAGCAGCCGCATATTCCGCATCGGTCATCGGGTCCGGACGCGTTAGCGCGGACTCGTCATTGAATTCCTTTGCGATGCTCTTGTCGATGCCGGTCATCCGGGCTCCCTGCCATCGTCCAGCACTATTATAAGGTGAGGCGGGTAAAAAAGCCGTTATCACCGCCAATTCATTGAAAAGGCTGGGCCTGCTGCCTTACGTTATGCGCGCCCTTACGGCGTATTGCCCGGCGTGGGCGACGCAGGCTTGCGCGCGGCGGTGAATTTTTTCGCGGCTTCCGCGCTTTCATTCAGGTTGGTTAGCCCGGCTTCCTTGCGCTGTTTCAAGACGTCGACCTCGGCCTGGGCTTCGCCGATGGTCTTGTCCCAGTTTTGGGTCGTCTGCGTGATCCAGTCGCCATAAATCGCCGGGAGCTTGTCGAGGTTCGCGCCATGCTTGATGAGGATGTCGGAGATGGCGGAGAATTTCGGGTCTTTGTCAGACCCGCCCACGAAGAAGGCCAGTTGCTTGTCCATGTCGAATTCGACGCCGAGCCCGTTCTTTTCCACCGCCGTCAGCACGGTGTCGACCATGGCGGGCGTGCCGCGATAACCGGCATTGCCGAAAAAGAGTTGCCGGAACAGGTAGGTTTTCGAATCCGCATCGAGGGGCTTGGCCAGTTCCGCGGTGCAATCGACCAGCGTCTTCCAGCCCGTTTCATTGCCGCGATCGAGGGCGGCAAAGGCGGCGTCTTCGATCAGCCTGTAAACATTTCCTTTGGGGTGGCGCAGGATGCGCGCGACTTCCGCCTCATTGCCGGCATCGGCCGCTTCCGACAGCGTTTCGAGCTGGTTCGTTTGCGCGCTTTGGAACATCCGGGAAAGTTTGTTTTTGAAATTGAACATGACAGCCCTTTTGCATGGTGAATATGCGGCAGTCTATAAGATATATCAGTATTATGTCAATAGGATACTTTCTATTGATCTTCAATGTGATAGGGAAGTTTTAATGCAGTGTTTCAGACGGTGGCCGCGCTGATGGCACGGACTGGCGTTCGGACACCCTGTCCATCAACCGCTGCCGGAAATCCTCGAACTCGCGGTCGGTGATGGCGCCTTGCTCTTTCAGCCATATGAATTTGCGCAGTTCGCCTTGGGGCGAGTTGGCGCGGTCGATGACGGCCTGGGTGCGAAGCGCGGCAAGGCGGCGGTTCTGCATTTCGCCGATGATGCGATCGTGCTGCGCGTCCTTCAGCACACGGATCGTAACGCCTTTGATCGCGACCGGCACCAGCGTGAATTCCTTGCGCGCCTGGCGCCGCGCGCCGAAGACGAGAAACGCGGAGGCGCAGACATATATGGTCGCCGCCGTCAGCATCTGGCGTGCGCCGGCGGCGGTCTCGTAATAATGATTGCCCGCCACGATATTGACCAAGGCCATTCCCAGCAGCGTCACCAGGCACAGGACGAGCGCCGCCAGTCCTTCCCGCTTCGTCACGGTCCGGTATTCGGTCGGATGCGGCAGGTCGCGGTAATGGACGTTGAAAGCCGACAGCGAACCGTCGAAGGCCTCGCAGCGCAGGTGATCGGGTTCGAAAGAAAACACGGAATGGAAACGATATGCATTCTGCGTCAGCCGCAGCGGCGCCGTGTCATAGTCGTCCGGCAAGGGATCGGGCGAAAGAGAGACCGGACCCAGCGCGCGGCGATATCTGTCGAACTCAAGCGCATTGATGGCGCCTTCTTCCTTCAGCCAGCGCAGGCGGCGGATCGCCGCTTGCGGCGCGTCGAGGGCGTCGGACATCGCGTATTTGCGCAGCGCCTGGAGGCGGCGCGTCTCGATTTCACGGACGATCGCATCGTGCCGCCCGTCGCGCAGGATCAACAGCTTGCCGTTGCGCGTCGGCATGGACGTATAGAGCTTGCGAAAGCGGCTCCGGCGCAGCCAGTGCGTCAGGCCCATGGATATCCCGCCGGATGCCGCGACGGCGCCCAGCATTTCAAGCGAGTTGTCCGGATAGAGAACTATCAGGCACAGCGCCAGCGTCATCAGGACGCAGAGCTGGAGGGGTGCGACGGGACGGTAGGGCTCGAAGGTGCGATAGTCGAAGCGCGAGGGCGCATCCTCGTATTTGACGCTGAAGGAGGCCCGGTCGCCCCGGCCGTCGACAATCGTATATTCGACATGGTCGCCGAAAAACCGGTAAGCGATATGCGTCCGGTAGGCGTCTTGCTGGAGCGTGAGTTCCGGTGTCAACATGCGACCGTCTTCGCGGGGAAATGCAGATACTTCCATCATATAGGACAAGGTGCAAACGGCGCAACTCGTGCCAGCCGGAAATGTCACCATGTGACTGCGTCTAAAGGCAAAAATCGCCGCGAGGCGACAGGCGTCAGAGCCTGAAGCCGTTGCC
Organism: Alphaproteobacteria bacterium; assembly: GCA_025934695.1. Taxonomy (GTDB): domain Bacteria; phylum Pseudomonadota; class Alphaproteobacteria; order Micavibrionales; family UBA2020; genus JAPWJZ01. The sequence continues at coordinate 164,665 of JAICWS010000001.1, read as the reverse complement.
CGGATTGGGTCTGGAATCTTTCGGATTCTCTTTCTTCGCGATTTCACGGGCGAAAGCCGCAGTGAAATGGTCGCGGACGCGCGGCGCCTTTTTGACGATATCGTCGAAGCGCGGCGAGGTCGCAAGGTCGGTCAGATTGTTTTTGAGGATCATGTCGGCGGCAACCTCGGCGCGGCCCTTCGTGGCCTCGAGACGGTCGAAGAACGGACGCGCCTCCTGAAGCATCCGCGCGTTCGCATTGTCCGTGGCGCTCTTGCGGGCGAAAATACCGGCGAAGATGCCGGGCCATGCCAGGAACAGCAGCGCCGGCGGGAAATGCATGCCGATAACGAGGACGCCGGTGCCGACGGTCGCGCTGCCCGCGATGCCGAGATAGGCGTTCTGGCCTTTATCGACCGCCGCGCGGCCGATCTGGCCCTTCGTCGCGGCAAGGACCTGGTCGATGGAATCCCTGCACTCTTCGAGTTTCAGGAAACGTTCGGCGGGATCGGCGGTTTTTTCGGCCTCTTCGATCTGGCGCTGGAAACCATCGAGGATGCCCTGCCGCGCCTCTTCCATTTCCGCGCGCTTTGCAGCTTTCGACTTGAACCATTTCATGGCATGTCCCCGATCTTTATCCGAAGTTGGTGTACGTGCAGGCATGCTATCGGCTTATGGCAACAAGTCAAGCGTCCATAATGCCGCGGCCGCGCGGACAGGTTCCAATCTTATGTTAAAATAGTCAAGGCCGGAAGCCGTTGTCCCGCGGTCGCTTCTTCTGCTCGGTATCGAAAGCGTTTTCCTCGGCGATTTTCCTGCCGTAGGCCTTCGTGAAGGCTTCGCGCACACGCGGCACCTTGTCGACCAGCTCGCCGAACTTCGGCGATGAGGCCATGTCGCGCAGGCGCTTGTCGAGAACCTCGTCGGCGGCGGCGACAGCTTTCGCCTTTTCGGCCTCGAGCGCGTCGATGAAAGGCTTATTGTGTTCCATTTGCTTGCGGGCGGAATGCGTGACCATTCCCTTGGCGGCATAAAGGCCGCCGTACATGCCGGCGACGATGCCGACCAGGCCTAGCAGCGGCGGGAAATGCAGCCCGGCAATAACCCAGGCGCCAGCCGTGCCCGCGCTCATCGAGCCTAGGAAGGTGAACTGGCCGTTCTCGCCCGCTCTCTTGACGATATTGCCTTTCAGCGTGCCTGTCGCCGCGTCGACCATCTCGCGGATTTCCTCGAGCTTCATGAATTTTTCGGCCGGGTCGGTGCAGTTCATGGCCGTATCGAAACGCTCCTGCAAGTCCTTGACGACCTGCTGGCGCGCATCCGCTTCGGCCGCTTTTTTGGCGTCGCGTCGCTTCTTGAAAAACATCGCATGCTCCTTGATCGAAGAGCATGTTAAAGGCTTATGTCAACATGTCAAGAGACGGAAAATCGGGTGGAATCTTTAAAGGTTCAGCCCGCCTTCGGACTTTTTCGGCGCGGCCGCGGGCACGGCGTCGTTGCCGGCGATGCGTTTTTCCAGGGCGTTCATGAAGCTTTCCTTCAGCCCGGATTTCTCGCGCAATTCAGCGAAGTGCGGCGAGGCGACAAGAGCCTCGAGATTTTCACGAACGATCACGTCGGACATGGCTTGAAGCGCGGCGCGCTTTCCTTCCATCGCCTCAAGGGAAGCTTGCACCTCTTCCTGCGCATGGCCGCGAATGGTGTCTTTGACTTTCTGGCCGGCGGCGATGCCGCCGATGCAGCCGGGAAGCACCGCCAGCAGCATAAAGGCCGGTGGACAAGCGCAGACCGACACGATGCCGAAGCCGATGCTGATGACTGCCGTCCCCGTGCCCAGCGCTGCCAGCATAGAGCGGTTCTCGCCCGCAAGACGGGCCGTCTTCTCGATGTCATACTTCTGCGCAGCGATATCCTGGCCGATTTGCTCGAGCGTCAGCAGTTTTTCGGACGGATCCATGATATTGGCGGCAGCATCGATACGCGTCTGCACGGCATCGATCATTTTTTGGCGCGCCTCGGCGGCTGTCTGCCTTTTATTGTCGCGGTATTGCCTGAAAAACATCGGGAAGATCTCCTTATTATTACGTTATGTATAATAATATTTCCTGGATATGTCAACCATCGCCATAGGCGCGCAAATAAAAAAGCCGCCCCTTTCGGAGCGGCTTTTTTTGAACCCTGCGCGAAGATTAACGCGAATAGAATTCGATGATGAGGTTCGGCTCCATCTGGACGGGGTACGGGACCTCTTCCAGTTTCGGGCCGCGGACGAACTTGCCCGTGCCGGCCTTGTGGTCGACTTCGCAATAGCCGGGGACTTCGCGGTCGGGAGCTTCAGTCGCCTGGATGTAGAGTGCGAGCGTGCGGCTCTTTTCGCGGATTTCGATGGTGTCGCCGTCTTTCAGCGAATAGGACGGGACGGTGATGCGCTTGCCGTTCACCTTCACGTGGCCGTGGTTCACGAACTGGCGCGCGGCGAATACGGTGGGAACGAATTTCATGCGATAGATCGCGGCGTCCAGGCGGCGCTCGAGCAGCTCGACCAGATTGTGGCCGGAGTCACCTTTGCGGCGGCGCGCTTCTTCATAATAGCGGTAGAACTGGCGCTCGCCGATGTTCGCGTAATAGCCGCGCAGCTTCTGCTTCGCATGGAGCTGCACACCGTAGTCGGTGGGCTTTTTACGGTTCTGGCCGTGCTGGCCGGGACCGTATTCGCGCTTGTTGAACGGAGATTTGGGGCGGCCCCAGAGGTTGACGCCAAGGCGGCGGTCAATTTTGTGTTTGACTTGTGGACGTTTAGCCATTGTTTTTACTCATGTTTAAATTGTCCCGGTAGTTCGGCCCTCCCTCATGGAGGCGACGGGGTCGCAGTACGAGACTGCCACCCGCATTCCCGGGAATGCTGGCAATATAAGGATTTCGGCACATTTGTCAAATGATTATGAGCTTCGACAAGAGGCTATCCTTTTATTTACATAATTATTTTGACGCGTCGGGCATCTCATGTTAGCCTCCTGCTATCTTATGGAGAAGCATATGGATGTCATGAAGAGCGCCGAGACGGCAGCCGACAATCTGACCAGCCTCAAGGAAGACTTTAACGCCATCATTGAGAAATCCAGCCGCAAGCGCGGCAGATTTTCCGCGATTGTAATGAGAGGCTTTCTTGAAAGCCCTTACAATGTGCACACTGCGGCATGGTTCCGCGACCGGGCAGCCGACCTGCAAACCGCGCAGGACCTGATCACCGAGGGCAAATTCGGCGAGGCGGCGGAACAGGTGAAGACCTTGCACATGAATCTGGACATGTCCTCCAACAGCATCACGCTCTATAACTCCGTGCTTGCCGCGCTGGTGGATCTGCACAGACCGCTCAAGGAAAAGGATGCGGATTTCGCGGAGCGGCTCAAGGAAACGGCCGACCTCCTGTCAGCGGCGGCCGCAGCCCCGCCCCCCTCGCACATCCGCGTCAATCGGCCGCTCAAGCTCAAACAGCCCAACCCGTAAAACGGCGCGCGCCTATTTCAGCCCAAATCCCGGCGGCTTCTTTGCGCGTAGGCGGCGCATCGCCTCGTCCTTGATTTCTTTTTGGTACATCGGATGCTCCTGCCAAGGTGCCATGTCTTCCCGTTGCCAGTTCACCGAGGGATTCTTGAAGGCCTCATCGCCGGCGACAGGATATTTTGCAGCCGCCTCGCGTTCGATCTCGACGATGCGCCGGAACGCATCCGCATGCGGCATCTGGTCGGCGACGGGATGGGACGAGCATGTTCCCGCGAAAAGATCATGCTCGGTCACGAAGGCCTTTTCGGGATCGAGGCCGGAGGTAATGATCGCCCAGAACAGGATATGCTCCCGGCCGTCCTTGATGACGCGGTAGGCGTTGGTGCAGAAGGTCTTGCGCAGGCTGCTCAAGGCTTGGGCGCAGGCGGCTGAAATTTCGGCGCGGGTTTCGCTTTGGGTGCGGACTTTTTAAAAGTCACGGCCTCGACGAACTGCTGCTTCAGTCCCCTCACCCGCTGCATGAAGGATTTGCCGGGTGTGGACGCGGGCAACGGTTGCTGCGCCTCCGGCGGCTTAGGGCCCAGGTGCCTGTCGACTTCCCTCTGCAGCGTGCCGGTAACCCAATGGCCCAGCATCTTGACGTCGCCCATCAGCGACCAGAGCGGATAGGTGAAGGTCGCAGGCTTGTTCTTTTCAACGAAGGCATGCGCTGTCCAGGCGGAGCCGTAACCGACGCCGATGCCGGCCAGCGGCAGCCACAGCTGACCCGTGGCCAGGCCGAGGCCCATAAGCCCGATGGCGCCCGCCGTGCCCGCGACGTGGATTTTGCGCGTGGCGGGCTTGGAATGTTCTTTCAGGTAATAGGGCCAGAATTCTTTGAAGGATTTGATGCGGTCAGTCACAGGTTGAACTTCGGATTCTTGTTCGGCGGATACACCATGCGCTCCTGCTCGACATGCGCAACGCAGGGCAGCTTTTTGACCAGATCGGCAAAATGCCGGTCGCATTTGAGCTTAGCCACGCCCATATCGGCAAGGTTGCCGGTCTCGATCAAAATCGTTTCGCCGTGCTTGCGGGCGAGCTTGCGGATTTCATCGACCATTTTGCGGGTAGACTGTGCGACGTCGGTCTCGCCCGGGAAAACTTCCGACAGCTTGCCCTTCTTAGGCCGGCGCGGCCGCCTCGCCATCACCAGATAGCTGTCGGGCACGATGGATGACTGGTTGGGCTTGGCCATGGGTTTTTAAGGTCTCGGGCTCGGCGCGATTTTGCCGCCCGGCATCTGGTAGCGGGCCGGCTCGACAAGGTTGACATGGGGAAGCTGTTTCATTTTCTCTGCGAAATCCGCGTCGCACTGGACGAAGGCCGTACCGATATTGGGCATGCCGTTGCAGGAGATATCGGTCTTGTGTTCCTGGAGCGCGAGGCCGGCGATTTCCTCCAGCATCGCGTTGAAGTCGCCTTTCGACGACACGACATAGCTGTTCGGCGCGGCGGCCGGGGCTTTCGGCTTGAAGGGATGGACCATAGGTGGCCTCTTTCAAAATCTTCCAGCGCCTCCCAAAGCGGCAGGGCGCGGTCTTGTTCCAAATAAATGTATGAACGTTGTGTCAGGTGTACGCCGGATTGCTTCCATAAGCAAGGGGGTGGGTTATTTACCGGAATATCATTAGGCACCACTCCGGCGAAGGCCGGGTCCCACGGACTATGAAGGTTCAGATGGAACAGTTAGACGACGGTTAACATTGCAAATCAGCAGTCCGTGGACCCAGGCCTTCGCCGGGGTGGCCCGGATTGGGATATTAGACGTTAAATCTGAACAGCATGATATCCCCGTCCTTCACGACATATTCCTTGCCTTCCTGGCGCATCTTGCCGGCTTCCTTGGCGGGGACTTCGCCGCCGAGGGTGATATAGTCGCTGAAGTCGATGGTTTCGGCGCGGATGAATCCGCGCTCGAAGTCGGTGTGGATGACGCCGGCGGCCTGCGGGGCGCGCGCGTTGCGGCGCACGGTCCAGGCCCGCGCTTCTTTCGGGCCAACCGTGAAGAAGGTAATGAGGTCGAGGAGCTTGTAGCCCGCGCGGATAACGCGGTTCAGGCCAGGTTCGGTCAGGCCGATGGAAGACAGGAATTCCTTCTTCTCCTCTTCGGTGCCGAGCTGCGCGATTTCAGCCTCGATAGCCGCGCAGATGACGACGTGCTGGGCGTTCTCGGCCTTCGCCATCGCCGCGACTTTCTCAGTCCAGGCGTTGCCTTTCTCGGCGTCCTTTTCGAGAACGTTGCAGACGTACAGCACGGGCTTCGAGGTCAGCAGCTGCAACTGGTGGAAATATTTGACCTCGTCTTCGAGGTTGAGCTTCACCGTGCGCGCGGGCTTGCCGGCTTTGAGCGCTTCCAGGCATTTGTCCATGACGCTCGCCTGCATGATCGCGTCCTTGTCGCCGCCCTTGGCCTTCTTGCGGATGGGCTCGATGCGTTTCTCCAGGTTTTCGAGGTCGGAGATCATCAGTTCCGTGTCGATGATTTCCTTGTCGCGGATGGGATCGACGCCGTTCTCGACGTGCGTGATGTTCTCGTCCTCGAAACAGCGCAGCACATGCAGCACGGCGTCGGTTTCGCGGATGTTGGCGAGGAACTGGTTGCCGAGGCCCTCGCCCTTCGAGGCGCCGCGAACGAGTCCGGCGATATCCACGAATTCCAGCTGGGTCGGGATGATGTTCTGCGACTTCCCGACGCGCGCGAGTTCGTTCAGGCGATCATCCGGCACGGCCACGCGGCCGACGTTGGGCTCGATCGTGCAGAACGGATAATTCGCCGCCTGCGCCGCCGCCGTCGCCGTGAGCGCGTTGAAGAGCGTCGACTTGCCGACGTTCGGTAGGCCGACGATACCGCAATTGAATCCCATTTTCTCTTTTCCCTAGTTGATTGTCGGCTTTTCCTCGGCTGGCACGTTGGCCGCGACCTTGCTCATATAGGCGTCCATGTCGCCCTTGACGATCAGCGGCGCATATTCGCCGACGCCCGCCAGCAGGGGAAACAGCCATTTGCCCTCGGATTGCACGAAATCTCCCAGCACGTAGCGCGAGATATCTTCCGGCACGGTGCGCCCGATGCCGAGGCGCACCCGCCAGAATTCGGGGCCGAGGTTCTGCTCGATCGACTTCAGGCCGTTGTGCCCTGCGCTCCCCCCGCCCTTCTTCACGCGGATCTTGCCGGGCGCGAGGTCGAGCTCGTCATGGAACACCACGATCTCTTCCGGCTTGAGCTTGTAGAAAAACGAGCAGGGATAGACCGACTGGCCGGAGACGTTCATGAAGGTCTGGGGCTTGAGCAGGATGATCTTCTCGTTCTCGATAATCCCGTCGGAAACGAGCCCCTGGAACTTCTGCGACCACGGAGAAAATTTATGGCGCTGGTGTATGACATCCAGCGCCATAAATCCGATATTGTGGCGGTTCATTGCATGCTTCGGTCCGGGGTTACCCAATCCGACGAAAAGCCGCATGTTAAGCCGCCTTTAAAGGTGAAAGTTACTTCTTGCCACCCTTGTCGCCGCCTTTGGCGGGGGCTGCGGCAGCCGCGCCCTTCGCCGGAGCAGCGGCCGGAGCCGCACCTTTCGCCGGAGCAGCAGCGCCGGCAGCCGGAGCAGCGCCAGCCGCGGGAGCAGCAGCGCCTTCCGCCGGAGCAGCACCTTCCGCACCCGGAGCAGCAGCGGTTGCTGCGGCTTCTTCGTCGGACTTGAGAGCCGACGGAGCGACGATGGTGATGACGGTGAAGTTGCCCTGAACGGCGGGCTTGACGCCTTCGGGCAGCTTAAGGTCGGAGATGTGCAGCGTGCGGCCGACATCGAGACCTGTCAGGTCGGCGACGAATTCGTTCGGGATCTCGGTCGCTTTGCAATACACGTCGATTTCGTGGCGAACGAGGTTCAACACGCCGCCCTTGACGAGGCCGGGGCTGGCTTTTTCGTTCGTGACGCGCACGGGCACATGGACGCGGATGATCGTCTTCTCGGAGACGCGCAGGAAGTCTGCATGCTCGGGGCGGTCAAATACGGGGTCGACCTGAACGTCGCGCGGCAGGACGAGATGAGGCTTGCCGTCGATGGAGAGGTCGCAAAGGCTGGTGAAGAAGCCTTTTTTGCCCATCGCCATGCGGAGTTCCTTGTCCGACAGGGAGATCAGAAGGGGTTCTTTGTTGTCGCCATAGACCACGCCTGGCACCTTACCAGAACGGCGTACTGCACGGGCGGCCCCCTTACCGGCCTTCGCGCGTGCTTCTGCCGCGAGCGCTGTTTTGTTTTTAGACATCGTAATAATCCTTGTATGAGTTGTTAAACTTCCTGATCCAGCCTCCAGGGGTGCTGCTTTCAGGAATGGCTATAAATAGCGGAAACTGCTCAAAAATCAAGAAGATTCTGGATTATGGGCACGGTTTACGGGCAGCGCCAGTCGCGGATCAAAAATTGGGATTCAATCAGTAATTTCAAATTGATACTCCCACCAGCCTAGAACCGTCCGAACCTCCCCATGATCTGCGCATGGTCGATGATGTGGTTCTTCATCGCCTTTTCGACCTCTTCCTTGCTCGCCCCCGCTGGAACGTCGAGGAGCTTGTCGAGCGCAAAAATGTGAAAGAAGTAACGATGGTCTCCATGTCCCGGCGGCGGGCATGGGCCGCCGTAATGCAATTGGCCAAAATCGTTCCGGCCCTGTATATGGTCTTCCGGATTGTTTCCGGCACCCTCCTTCAATTCGACTTTGTCTGGAGGAATATTGTAAGCGACCCAATGCGTGTAGATACCCTTCGGCGCATCAGGATCCTCGACGATGACAGCGAAACTGCGCGTTCGCTTGGGCGCATCAAACCATGACAGATGGGGCGATGTGTCGTCGCCTTCGCATGTAAACTTCGACGGTATCTTCGCCCCCGCCTTGAAGGAATTGCTGTGGAGTTCCATGGTCTGCCCTGTTGGAAATTGTCCGAGACGACAAACGCAAGACCGTTACAGCAGTTTCATCACCCTTCCTGGGTATTACTGCATGCAGGAATGGCCCGTTTTGAACAACTTGGAAGTGCATCCCCCATCATGCCGCAACACGGAAGTTGCACAGACATTGGCTAAACCACTGATAAAACTTTAAATAACCCCTTCTCATTTTCAACTCATTTTCAAGACGAATCGGCGAGACTGGAACTATCAGCACGGAACGGATCACTACCAACGCAACGCCAGTCAGGGGGGCAACGTCGTGGGTATCAAAGCCAGGTGCTTCGCCAGCGCGGAAAGCGGCTCGGTCGCCGTGGTTTTCGCACTTCTTCTTCCGGTCATCCTCGGCATGTGCGCGCTCGGCGTCGATTTGAGCGTCTGGATGATGCAGCAAAGAAAACTCCAGACCGCGGCGGACGCGGCCGCGCTGTCTGCCACCTTCGACATGGTCAACGGGCGCTCGCAATACCAGGCGGAGGATTCCGGCACCCGCGCCGCCGAAGACAACGGCTGGGTCTATAACAGTAGCAACACGATCGATTTCACCTTCTCGACGGATTCGAACGGGCGGCCCTCCGTCAAGGCGGCGCTGACCGAGAAACTGAATACGATGTTTGGCGCCCTGTTCACGAGCGTCGAACCCATCGCGCAGGCTTCGGCGACGGCCGGCGAGCAAAGCGGCGGGCCCTATTGCTTCCTGAGCCTGGACCCGTCTGCGTCGCAAGCCATCAAAACCTCGGGCAACGTGAACATCGACACGACCTGCGGCGTGGCCGACAATTCCAACAGCAGCACGGCGTTCTATATGAACGGGAACGTCGACGTGACAGTAGGCGCGGTGAACCTCGTCGGCAACTATTCCGACGTCGGCAACGTCAGCTTCAATTATTCCAGCCTGACGACGAATGGCCGCGCGGTGACGGATCCTTACGCCAGCCTCAGCATCGATTCCTATACGAGCTGCACCCCGTCGCAGCAGGCGGCGGGCCCGACGAAGTTCAACGGCAACGGTACGCATAATATTTCGCCGGGCGTCTATTGCGGCGGAATCTCGCTGTCAGGCAACACGACTCTCAACATGGCACCCGGCACTTACATCCTCGACGGCGGCAGCTTCTCGGGCAGCGGGAACCTGACCATCACGGGCCAGAACGTGACGATTATCCTGACCAACAGCGGCGGCTCATCTTACGGCACCTATGGCAACATTTCCTTAAGCGGAAACGTCTCGACCTATCTGACCGCGCCGACAACCGGAGATTACGCGGGCATCGTCGTCTACCAGGACCGCGATGCGCCCGCCTCCTCCACTGGCAATACGCTCACCGGGAACAGTTCGACGGAATTCACGGGCGTCTTCTACACGCCCTCGCGCTCGCTCGATTACGGGGGAAACACCGGCTTCACGGCCTCGAACTGCTCCAAGATCATCGCCAAAACAATCACCTTCCACGGCAATCCCTCAGTCGGCGACAGCTGCAGCGGTCTTGGCACAAAGGACATCGGCAACGGCAAAGTGATCCTGACTGAATAATTTTCCGGATTACGCCTCCACCAAGAATTTGACCGCAAGGCCCGGACATGATGATATTATGAACTATCTACCCGCTTCTCCATCCGGACGAGAAAGTGTCACGCCATGCCGCAACTCAGAACCAACCTGAAAGTCCCCGATCTCAAGGTGCTGCTGATCGACGACATGCGCGCCAGCCGCAGCCAGCTCGAGCGCACGCTGAGCGGCCTGGGGTTCGCCAAGATCGACCAGGCGCAGGGCGTCATTCCCGCCGTCGAAAAAATGCAGGCGACAACCTATGACATCATCATCACCGGCTGGAAAATGCCCAATGGCACGGGCCTCGACCTGCTGAAGGCCTGCCGCCAGGATCCCGCCTATGAGAACGTCGCCATCGTCCTCACCTCCACCGAGAACGACCCGACGTCCATCAATGAAATCATGAAGGAAGGCGCGAACGGTTATATTCCGCGCCCCTGCAGCGAAAGCGACCTGACCGACCACCTCAACAAGGTGCTGGAATGGGTCGAGCGCCGCAAAGGCGTGTGATCTTTTTTCGCGCGTGACATATCGCATCCAGAAACAACCGCCGTCCTCGGAATGCTACCTCCGCTGCGAATACACGATGTGGACGACGCCCGCCCTGGCGCCGCTCATGATCATCGGCGTGCCGGCCCTCCTCGCCATCGCCTGGTTCTGGCTTGCCTATGGCCGGTTGCCCGTCGAAACCGGGATGTTGCTGAACTATGTGGGCGGCCTGCTTCTCGTCGCATCGCCGATGGCGTACCGCGTGTTGTCGCACAAGCCGGTGCTCGCCTTTTACGCGGAAGGGCTCTGGCTCGGCGGTCTCGGGCTTGTGCCATGGCAGGAGATCGTGAAGGCGGAGGAACTGGATCGAACGAAAGGCTATCGCGAAGGGACGACCTGCATGGTCACCTTTCGGCCGCCGGCGGTGGCTTTTTGGGCGGAGCCGCTCATATGGACGATGCTCATGTTCTGCTGCAGGCGCACGCCGGATGGCTGCACCTACGGCGCGAATGCGATCGATTATAACCAGCGCGAGAACCACCTGCATCGCGATGAAAAAAAGGGTGCGAAGCGCCTCGCCGCGCTGATCGAGCATTGCGCCGCCGAAAAGGATAACGTGCACCTGAAGGATATCCTCCATCAGGCGGCGAAGGGGCATTTTTAAAAAGATTTCGTTTTCAGGCCGCGCGCGGCGGGATAACCTGCGGCGGCTTTCGCAAGGCTGCCTGCGCGGGTGAAGCGACGGTTTTACTGGCGCTCGCAAAATCCTCGGCGGCGCCCGTTGGCAAAGCCGCCGGCACCGGTTGAGACGCGGCGGCCGGCTGCTTCGCCGCGCTCTGCAGTTTGAGCGCCTCCGCATAGGCGCCGTTTATCGCCTGCGCCTTCTTTTCGTAGCGCTCATCCGCGTAGCCAAGGGCAACACCAACGCCAAAAACGCCGGCAACGGACAGAATGCCTCCCCACATCATGCCCATCGCGGCGCTGGCGACGAACTCCGCCGCGCCGGCGCCGGCCCACAGGCTGAGTCCCGCGCCAACCAGGCCGCCGATCGCGAAGCCCGCGCCGAAAATAAACGGCACGGCAGCGATTAGCGTCACTGTCAAAATACCCAGCAGCCCATGCTTTTCCGGCACGGGCCCACGCGCAATGATGTCGTCGTCGGAAAGCTTTTTCTTCATGGCGTTTCCTTTCGCACGTTCGGTACGCAAACAAAGGACAAATTTTCAGCTTGTTTTACAGGTCGGGCTGATCGGACTGGACGGGAAACGCTAAACACGCCCGGGCCGCAGAGATACCCACTGCTTGGGCAACACTTTATGCTATTCTTGTTATTATGTCAAATAGATAATGAGAATTCGGCTTACCCGCTCGCCGGCACGCTGTCGAACAGCGTCGAGACCGAGCGCTCTTCCGAAATGCGCAGAATCGCCTCGCCGAACAGGGCCGCGATCGGAAGATACTTGATCTTCTGGCAGGCCTTGGTCTTTTCATTGGCGGGAATGCTGTCGGTGACGACCATTTCGGTCATCGGCGACTTGGTGATGCGGTCGACGGCCGAGCCGGAGAAGACACCATGCGAAGCGACGGCGCGCACCGAGGTCGCGCCATGTTCCATCAGTGCGACGGCGGCGTTGCAGATGGTGCCCGCGCTGTCGACCATGTCGTCGATCAGGACGCATTCATGCCCTTCCACCTCGCCGATCACATGCATGACTTCCGAGATGCCTGCTTTTTCGCGCCGCTTGTCGATGATGGCAAGACCGGCATCGAGACGCTTGGCGAAAGCGCGCGCGCGCACCACGCCGCCGACGTCCGGGGAAACGACGGTGATCTTATCGCTCTTCTTGACCTTGCTGATGTAAGGCACGAACACCGGCGCGCTGGCGAAAAGATTGTCGACGGGAATGTCGAAAAAGCCCTGGATCTGGCCGGCGTGGAGATCCATCGTCAGAACGCGGTTCGCGCCGGCTTCGGTGATAAGGTTGGCGACAAGCTTCGCGGAAATGGGCGAGCGCGGGCCCGTCTTGCGGTCCTGGCGCGCATAGCCGAAATACGGCATGACCGCCGTGATGCGCTTGGCCGAGCCGCGGCGCAGCGCGTCGATCATGATCAGCAGTTCCATGAGATGGTCGTTGGCCGGATAGCACGTCGACTGGATGACGAAGACGTCTTCGCCGCGCACATTGTCGAGGACCTCGAGATAGATCTCCTGGTCGGCGAAACGCTTGACGTTGGCTTCGGTCAGCGGGATGCCGAGATACGCCGAAATCGCCTCAGCCAGCGGCTGATTGCTCGTGCAGGAGATCAGTTTCATTTTTCTATCGCCCATTAATGCCTGACGTGGACCGAATGCAGAGCCTCAATATAGCCGACTGGTGAAAAAAATGAAGGAAAGCGAATGCTTGGATTACCATCCCTCTCAGAAAACAATCCGATGCCTCCGTATAATCTGTAAAATATTCGGTTTTTCACGCCGTTGACATAAGTTTTCTCAATAGTATTATGCTTACTCGATCAGCCGGAGAAAATTATGCCAAAGCCGTTTATCGAGCTTGCCGAGGAGTTCAACGCCACCGCGAAGGCGTATCTCCAGGACGACGTCAGCATCGAACTTTTGACCACCAAATATTCCGTGCTGATGGGGCATAAGACAGCCGACGTCGATGAACGCCGGAAGCTCACGGAAACGCTTTTCGACTGCGGGCTGAAATGGCTCCAGACTTTTGCAGGGGCAGGCAAATCGATCGACCATTCCACCACAGTCGAAATGCTGACGCTGTTCAGCCGCCTGACCGATGATGACAGCATCAACCTCATTCCCGCCGCAGCCCCTGCGCAACTGTCCGACGCGGCGCTCGACCTCCTGCGCCGCGCGGAAGGCAGCAACGGCGGCAGCGCATCGACGAAGACTTACCTGGTCAAGCTGGCCGGCCATACGCTCGAAGCCGCCGACAAGATCAAGGCGGCACAGGACGCGGCGTCCGACGTATCGACGTCCAAGGACATCACGCCATCAAAAAAGATCGAGCTCAAGAAGGACGGGCTTTCGCTGTAACATGCCAAACGGAGACCCGACATGATCCCGGATAAATTCACTGTCCTGGTGCAGGAGTTCAACGAGACGGCGGGCAAGTTCCGCACGAACGATAACATCACCACGAATCTCTTGCTCGCCAAGTACACGGCGCTGCTGAATTTCAAGACGGAAACCGACGCCGACAAAACCACGCTCGCGCGCAGCTTGCTCGACTGCGGACTGAATGTTCTCAAGGCTGCCGCCGCGGGCCCCACATCCGGCAAAACCTATACGCCCGGCGAAGTCAACTACCCAGCCGCGGCCAAGGCCGACGCCGTCGCGATCCTTCAGCGCCTTGCCGCTCCCGACAGCATCGATGCGGTGCCGCAGGGCGCGCCGGAGGAGCTTGCAGACGCGGCGCTGGCGCTGCTGCGCAAGGGCGAGACCCTGCGCTGGGACCAGTTCGGCACGGGCGACCGGACGAATTACGGCCATGCCCTTACGGCGCTGGCCGAAACTGCCCTTTCCTTCGCGGAACAATTCCAAGCCGCGCGGCGCGGGCCGGAAGTCACGACATCGCAGAACATCTCCCCGTCGAAACGCATCACCTTCAAGGGACCGGAAGCAACGCCATGATCGAGCCCCAGCAAACCGAAGATAAATTCGCCTGCCTCGCCGAGGATTTCAACAAATCCGCCCGGAACATCGCCAACGGCAGCGGCCTGTCGATGGAAGGACTGATGCTCAAATTCGACATCCTGTGGAGGTTCAAGGCCGAAGGCTCGGCCGACCACGCGCGGCTCGTCGAAGGACTGTACGAGGGCGGCATGGATATTCTGCGCAAGCTGGCGAAGCCGCAATGCCATGAGGCCGTCCAGGGACACATGAATAATTTCCAGCAGATCTTCAATTTCCTCATGCGTCCCGAACATATGCAGTTCCTGCCCGACGATACATCCGAGAAACTGGTGAACATCGCGCTCGAGCTGATCAAGAAGTCCGAGAACGTACAGTATGAATACAACTGGAAAGACTATGCCCAGCATAAGACGGAGCTGATCACCCTTGCGAAGTCCGTCACGGTTTTCGCCGAGAAGACGCGCGAGCCCAAGCAGTCCATCGCGACCTTCGCAGCCGCGAAATCGATCGCGCCGGCAAAGCGCCTGACGCTGCCGGCGGTCGAAGGCGGCAACTAATGGCCGCGCCGAAAAATCTCGCCGACGACTTCAACGACAGCGCGAAGCGCTTTAACGAGCGCGATATCGGCGCGCCGCTGCTCCTGACGAAATACGGGCTGCTGCTGAGGTTCCAGGCCGAAACGGCGGAAGATAAGGAACAACTCGTGGCGGCCCTCACCGAGACCGCGCTCCAGGGTCTCGATGCGCGCGCCAGTCCCGGTTATCCCGGCTGGCTGGGCTCGGGCGACCGCGATGCGATGGCCTCGTTGCTGAGAACGCTTGAGGGCGCTGAAAGCCTGCCCCACCTTTCCGCCCGCACACCGGCGGCGCTTGCCGGCATCGGCCTGAAGTTCGTGTCACGGGCGGAAAGCGTCGAAAACGCCACCGATCGCAACACGCTGACCGATTACGCAAAGCTCTGCCTCGAGCAGGCCGACAAGTTCCAGACCCTCATCGACCAGCGGAACGAGGACGTCTCGACCTCGAAGACCATCTCGCCCGCGCGCCGGATCGTCCTGAAAAAAGACGGGCCTTGAAGCCTAACGTATCGCAATCACCGACATCTGGCGGCCGTAGTCCTTTTCGCCGCGCAGGGTCGTGCGGCGGTAGGAAAAGAAGGATGTCTCATTCCCCAGCGTATCCTGCTTCGTGTCGATGACGGCGCCGACGCCGATCTTGCGGAGGCGATGGACGAGATAGCCCGGCAGGTCGAAGATCAGGTGCCCGGCGCGCGCGCCCGCCTGGAAGAACTGGCCGTTCTCCGCGTCCTGGTCGAGGAACGGCTTTTTGAAATCGTCCTTCACCTCATAGGACTGCGGGCCGATGCAGGGGCCGATCGCCGCGATCACATCGCCGGGCGCCACGCCGTAATGCGAGAAATTCCGCACGGTCTCCTCGGCGATGCCGGTGAGCGCGCCCTTCCACCCTGCATGGGCGGCCGCCACGACCTTCGCGTTTTTCGAGGCGAAAAGGATTGGCGCGCAATCGGCGGTCAGGATGCCAAGGCCAATGCCGCGCTTGTCGGTAATCAGCGCGTCGGCCTGAGGGGACTTGTCGCGCGTCCAGGGCTCGTTGACCGTCACGACTTTGTTGCTATGGACCTGATAAACAGTCACGATGTTGTCGGGCTCGAGATGCAGGGCCTCGGCTACTTTCCCGCGATTCAGCCGCACCGCTTCCTTGTCGTCGTCGGAGGAAAAGGCGCAGTTCAGGGAATTGTAAATGCCCCCGCTTGCCCCGCCCTGGCGCGTGAAGAAGCCGTGGCTTACCCACTTGATATCGTCAAGACCGGTCGTCAGGAATGTCAGGGCCATCGTAGAAGCCTTTCGGATTGAGTTTGCCGTCGCCTGATGTCAGGGCGACGACCTTGAATTTTTCGCCCATATCGCTCGCGTTCGTCAATCGCCGCAGCGCGAGGCGCATTTCGCCGCGCTTCTTGCCGTCCGCCTCCGCCTGGCAGGCGGCATCGACGCGTCCCGCGATATCCAGGCGCGTCAGGAATTCGCCCTGCGTGACCGGACCGTGAACGACCGCGAAGGGCGCCGCGGCATCACAGAGCGCCGTGAAATCCAGGTTCGCCGTCACATCCTGGCCGCCGGGATTGCGCAGGATATCGACGCGCTTATGCCGCTTGTAGCTTTGCAGCGTATCGCTGTATTCGGGCGTCGAATAACCGTAGTCGATAATCAGCGCCGCGCCGCCATATTGGCCGATGCCCCGCGCGATCTCCGCCATAACGCCGTTGCCGGCTTCGTTGACCTCGAGGATATCGCGGTCGATGGGGGCGCGGTAGCCCCTCGGCATTGTGAATTCCGCCGGCGCGTCGTTCAGGGTATAGGAAAATTCGCCGGTCGCGGCGTCGTAAGCGACCATTCTCTCGTGCCACTTCCCTTTATGGCGGACATACTGCCGCACCGGAAGCGCGGTGATGAATTCGTTCGCGACGAGAAGCATCGGGCCGCGCGCCACTTCCTCGAACCTGTCGTACCAGGTGACGGAATAGTCCTTTAGCGTCTCCCGCTGCACCTGGCGTAAAGCGCGGCTGTTCTCGACGAGGTGCACCGAGACTTTGGATCCGCCGGATTGGCAGAAGACGCGAAGCATATCGCGCGACAATACGCCGCGCCCGGGACCGAGTTCGACCAGCCGCACTTCTGCCGGGCTGCCCATTTGCTTCCAGATATCGGCCAGCCAGCCGCCGATCGTTTCGCCGAAAACCGGGTTGAGTTCCGGCGAGGTAATGAAATCGCCCGCCTTTCCGAACGGGCTGCGCGAGGCGTAATACTCCACCGCGCAGGCTTCCATGTAATCGGAAACGGTCATTGGCCCCTGTGTCAGGATGCGCTCGGCCAGCGCCTGACCGAAAGGCGAATGTTCGATCTTCGGCACAGAATCCGGATCGGCCGCCGCAGCCATCAGTTGAAACCCGCGGGGTTGAGGCCGGAGCCTTTTTTCGTCAGCCCCAGCATCTTGAACTTCGCGCCCATGTCGGTTAAGCCGGTGAGCCTGCGCACGGCTAGCCTTTCCTTGCCGCGAATATGTGGATCTTTGGTCGCAAGGCACAAGGCTTCCGCCCGCTCGACGATGCCGAGGCGCAGCAGGAATTCGCCTTGCATGACGGGGCCGTGCACTTGGACGATCGGCTCCGCCACCGCGACGAGCGCCGAAAAGTCGACGTTAGCGGTCACATCCTGCCCGCCGGGGTTGCGCAGTACGTCCACGCGCTTGTGGCGTTTGTAGCTTTGGGTGGAATCGTCATAGGTCGGCTTGTCCGGGCCATAGTCGATAAATAAGGCCGCGCCGCCATGCTTGTCGATGCGGCGGCTGACCGTTTCCACCACCGCCCGCGCCCCGTCGTTGATTTCGAAAATATCGCGCTCGATGGGCTTGGGGTATCCTTTCGGCGGCGAGATATCGACCGGTTGTTCGCGCAGGGCCCAGGCGAATTCGCCCGCTTTGTCGTCGAAGGTGACCATCTTCTCGTACCACTTCTTGTTCTTGCGCACATACTGCCGCACCGGCAGCGCGTCGAGGAATTCGTTCGCGACAAGAAATAGCGGGCCTTCGGGCAAGTCCTCAACCCTGTCGTAGAATTTGGGCGCATAGTCCTTCAGCAGCGCCGCCTGCTCTTCGCGCAGGGCCAGGCTGTTTTCGACGAGATGGAGGCTCATGGCCGCGCGGCAATCGGGCCAGGTGCCCAGGATGCGCATGATGTCGGACGACAGCGTGCCCTTGCCCGGCCCCAGTTCCGCGATCATCGCCTTGGCGGGCTTGCCCATCTGCGTCCAGAGATCGGCGATCCAGGCGCCGATGAGTTCCCCGAACATCTGGCTGACCTCGGGAGAGGTGATGAAGTCGCCTTCCTTGCCGAAAGGCTCGCGCGAACCGTAATATTCCGCGATGCAGGCCTGCATATATTCGGCCAGCGTCAGCGCGCCGTTTTTCCGGATGCGCTCGGCCAGCCCCTTCGCGAAGGCGGAAAATTCAACCTTTGGTACCCGGTCCGGATCGTCTTCTTCGTCTTCTAGCATAGGCAATGGCCCCTAACCCTGCGATGAACATGGGGATGCACAGCAGCTGCCCCATGGAAAAATAACCGAAGTACAGGCCGAGCTGGATATCCGGCTCGCGCACGAATTCGATCGAAAACCGGCACAGGCTGTAGCCGATCAGCAGCGCGCCGAACAGCATGCCCTCCGATCGTCTGATGGAAGGTATGCGCGCGAGCAGGAAAAGCACGCCGCCGAGCAGCAGCCCTTCCAGCCCCGCCTCGTAAAGCTGGCTGGGATGGCGTGGCACCTGAGTCGGGTCTTTTGGAAAGATCATCGCCCAGGCGACATGAGTGGGGCGGCCGTAAAGCTCGCCGTTCACGAAATTGGCCAGGCGGCCGAAGAACAGGCCGATGGGCACCACCACCGAAATGATATCGCCCAGCGCCATCGGGCTGAACTTGTAATAACGCGCGAAGGCGATGATGACGATGGCGACGCCGATCAGGCCGCCGTGGAACGACATGCCGCCTTCCCAGATGAACAGGGCCTTGAGCGGGTTATCAATGTAATACGGCAGGTTGTAGAACAGCACATAGCCGATGCGCCCACCCAGGATGACGCCCAGCACCATCCAGGGCAGGATATTGTCGATATCCGTCCGGTTGGGACGACGGTCGCGGTCGAGATCGGCCAGCCAGCCGCCATAGAGCCAGCCGCCGATAAATCCGGTCAGATAGGCGAGCGCGTACCAGCGGATCTGGATCTCGTGCCCGATGAAAGGCACCGGAATATGGAGGGCGACGGGATCGATATTGGGAAAGTTCAGCACCGACATTAAATTACTCTAACCACCCTCTTTTTGTATTTATTGTGCATAGGGTTAGGCCCCATGGGCAGGTCCATTCTTTTTGAAGTGCCATCTGCCTAAATTTATTGCATAAACTATATAGGACGTGATAGGAAGATACAAAAATACGGACATATTATGAGAAGTACACGCGACAACCTGAAATTCCTCGACGACCTCGCCAAAGTGGCGACGGGCGCTCTTGGTTCTTTCAGCGACATCCGGCACCAGGTTCGCACCCTGGTGAAGGAGCGCGTCGACCTTCTCGTCGGCCAGATGGATATGGTCAGCCGCGCCGAGTTCGAGCGCGTCGAAGCCGTGGCCGAGAAAGCCAGGGAGCGCCAGCTGGAGCTCGAAAAACGCCTCGCAGCACTGGAGCGCCAGCTTAAACCTTCCCGGAAAGGGAAAAAGAAATGATCAGCGCCCCGTTCGATATCGCCTCTGACGATGATGCCAACCCGCTCGACCTGGTCGAAGACTTCGTCGAATCCAAGAGCTGGACGATCACCCGCAGCGAAGACGACATTATGATCTTCACCGCGCCCGGCGCGAAAGTGAAATACGAAATCTGCATGGAATGGCAGGAAGAATTCTCCGCCCTGCTCTTCGCCTGCTCGATGCCGATCTCCATCACCGCCGAACACCACGATGCGGCGGCGCGCGCGACCGAACAGATCAACCAGAACCTCTGGCTCGGCCACTTCGACCTGTCGAACAAGAACACGCATCCCACGTTCCGCCACACGCTGCTGTTCCGCATGATCCCGTCGGGCCTCGCGGTCGATATCGTGCAGGACGTCATCGAGATCGCCATCGCGGAATGCGAGCGCTTCCTTGCGACCTTTCAGCTCGTCCAGGCCGGAGACAACGAACTGCAGAGCAACCTGCGCGCGGCCGTCTTCGAAACCGTCGGCGAAGCCTAAAACTAAAAAGAACTTCCCATGCCCCCACAACCCAACATCCTGCTTGTCGGCTGCGGCAAGATGGGCGGCGCCTTGCTGCGCCGCTGGCAGGAGAAGAAGCTTTACAAAGAAATCTGCGTCGTCGAACCCGCACCCATTGACGTGCTGTCCGCCAAGGCAGTGCCGGATTTCCAGCATATCCCCGCATCGTTCAGGCCCGGCGTCATTGTCTTCGCGGTGAAGCCCCAGGTGCTTCCCGAGGTGGCGAAGCTGTATAAAGCCTATGCGTCGAAAGGCGCGCTTGTTCTCTCCATCGCGGCGGGACGGCCGATCTCTTTCTTTGAAAAAACGCTCAGCAGGACGGCGTGCATCGTGCGCGCCATGCCCAATACGCCGGCTTCCATTGGCGAAGGCATCACGGTCGCCTGCGCCAACCGCAACGTCAGCAAGCCGCAGAAAGCGCAGGCCGGGCTGCTGCTGGGCTCCGTCGGCGAAGTGTTGTGGGTCGAGCAGGAAAAACTGCTTAACCCAGTAACCGCGCTCTCGGGCAGCGGCCCCGCCTACGTGTTCCTGCTCATCGAGGCACTGACCGAAGCCGGAAAAAAAATCGGGCTCGATGCGAAAATGGCCGAGAAGCTCGCGCGCCAGACCGTTATCGGCTCCGCTGCTCTGGCGAAAGACTCCTCTTCCGTTTCCGCCCGCAAGCTGCGCGAAAACGTCACCTCCCCCGGCGGCACCACCGCCGCCGCGCTCGAAGTTCTGATGGCGCCGAACGGGGTTCAGCCGCTGTTCGACAAGGCCCTCGCCGCCGCCGCCAAGCGCGCGGAAGAGCTTTCGAAATAAAATTGAATGTCATCCCGAGCGAATGCGAGGGATCTTCTCAGGCGCAAACAGCTGTAAATCTGAAAGTGGGAAAGATCCCTCGCATTCGCTCGGGATGACAGTTCTATTTGCGCCCCCTATTCCCATCCGTCCCCAATCCGATCGCCTTCGCGAGCGAGGAGCGTTTTTCGGCGTAGTTGGGGGCGACCATGGGATAGTCTTCGGGGAGATTCCATTTCGCGCGGTAGTCTTCCGGCGTCATGTTGTAGGCGGTTTTGAGGTAGCGCTTGAGCATCTTCATCTTCTTGCCGTCTTCGAGGCAGATGAGATAGTCGGGATGCACCGAACGCGCGACAGGCACGGCTGGCTCGGAAGCGCCGGGCGCCGCCGGTTTTTCGCCGGCCTCGATTTTGATGAGCGCCTCGTGAACCTGGCGCATCAGTGCGGGCAAATCGGCAATGGTGTGGTTGGCCGCATAGCCCGCCACGATCTGCGCCATATATCCCAGCAATTCCGGTTTTGATTTATCGGACATCAAATACTCCCTCTTTTTATTATATCACGCGAAAGTATTAGAGGGGAATAAGTTAAAAAACCGCAAATATTTCAAGCAGGCGCGCCGGAAGGCTCAGGCTTTGGTTTTTGCGATCGTCACATCCGCGTCGCGCAGGTAAAACGGCACCGGGCGGGCGGCGCCCTTCGCGTTGAATATGTTTTCGCCGACACGCGCGATATCGCCGGCGGCTGGAACATAGGCTGACACGGATGCGGCCGGCAACACCGCCTGCAGTTTCTGCGCGGCATCGCCGGAGATGGTGTAGCTTCCCTTTCCCAGCGTCTTCACGAAATCTTCCGGCGTCAGATTGACGGGCGGAATAATGGCATTGCCTTTCTCATCGCGGCCCTCGAAATACAGTTCCTCGCGCCAGGATTCAACCGCGATCAGGTTGACCTTGCCCGCTTCGGGGGCAGCGAAGATGTCGAAGCTCGACACGCCGACGATCGGCAGCTTCGCCGCCATCGCGAGCGCGCGCGCGGTGGCAAGGCCGATGCGGATGCCGGTGAAACTCCCCGGGCCCGTCACAACGGCCAGCAGGCCGAGGTCATCGAATTTCCAGCCGGCAGCATCCAGCGCCGCGCGGACGTGCCGCAGCAGCAGGTTTCCCTGGTCGCGTGTCTCACGGCTTTCGAAAGACTGCACAGTTTTGCCGCCATCCGTGAGCGCGAGGGAGAGGACCATATTCGCGGTATTGACGGCGAGAACCTTCATCACAAAATCCGGCACGCGTCCTCGAAGCGGAACCGCGGGCTGCGCGGGAGCGTCTTCGATGTGTCCGCATAGCCCATGGCGCAGATGAAATTCGATTTGAAGCGTCCATCGGTGAAGAATTCGGCGTCGGTTCTGGCGTTATCGAAGCCCGACATCGGGCCGCAATCGAGCCCGTGGGCCCGCGCTGAAATAATGAAGTAGGCCGCTTGCAGGGAACTATTGCGAAATGCGGTTGTTTCGATCAACGGCGCGTTTCCTTCGAACCAGGACCGCGCGTCCGCATGCGGAAACAAGAACGGAAGATGTTCGTAAAATTTGGAATCGTACGCGAATATAGCGGTGACGGGCGAGGTCATGACCTTGTTGATGTTTCCTTCCATCAGGAAGGGCTTCAGCCGCTCCTTCGCCGCCGGCGTTTTCAGGAAAACGATGCGCAGGGGCGAGGAATTGGCGCTCGTCGGCCCCCATTTCATATCGTCGTAAATTTTTTTCAGCAGCTCGTCGCTGACAGGTTCGTCCCGCCAGGCGTTGGCGGTCCTGGCGCCCCGGAAAATGATGTCAAAACCCTGGTCTGTTAATGTCTGGCCGCCCATGTTAATATCCTCCGGATACGGAACCTAGCTGGTAAAAGATGCTGTCTATTCAAAAACATAAATGCGCCAGTTTGTACAGCGCGATTTTGGGCCTGGGGATGCTTTTGAGCACAATGCACCCTGCGCTCGCCGAAGAGTCCGACCGCGCCAGCGCCGTCATTTTTGTCTATCAACGCATCGGCGACGACAGCCTGCCGCAGGGAAGCATTTCGCTCGACCAGTTCAAGGAACATATCAAGGAACTGAAAACCGGCGGCTATAACGTTTTGCCGCTGCAAAAAATCGTTGATGCGCTGAAAGACGGCGACACGCTCCCGGCGAAAACGGTCGGCATCACTTTCGAGGGCGCTTACACCACCACTTTGAACGCGGCCGTACCTCTGCTGGATGAGGCGGAGCTTCCTTATACGGTGTTTTATTCGAGCGACAACGCCGACGGCGCGTCGCCTTCGTACATGACCTGGAAACAGCTCAAAGACCTGAAGCGAGACAAGTTCGCGACGCTGGGCATTCTTCCCTCGGCCTATGCCCATATGGTGGGCCAGACCGACGTGCAGAATGCGGCCCTCATCAACAAGGCGATCGCCAAGTATAAAGAACAGTTCGACGAGGATCCCGCCTTTTTCGCCTATCCTTATGGCGAATATTCGGCCACGCTGAAGAAGCAACTGTCCGGCTATACCTTCAAGGCCGCCTTCGGCCAGCAGTCGGGCGTCGTGCATACGAAGTCGGATTTCATGGCGCTGCCACGCTTTACCATGACGGATAACTTCGGCGACCTGCAGCGCTTCCAGCTGACCGCGAGCGCCCTGCCCCTGCCCGTCTCCGACGTCATCCCGGACGATACCGTCATCAAGAATAATCCGCCCCTCATCGGCTTCACGGTCGCGCCCGAGATCAAGAACTTGAGCAAACTGTCCTGCTTCGTCTCGGGCGTCGGCAAGGCGCCGCTGACCAAAGTCGGCGGCGGCCGCATCGAAATTCGCCTCAAAGACCCGCTCGATGACCGCCGCACGCGCGTCAACTGCACTGTGCCGGACGAAACCGTCATCCCCGGCCAGGGCCAGCAATGGCGCTGGTTCGGCATGCTCCTCATCGACCCCGAATTCGATGAAGACGCAGGCAGCGCCTCGACCGCCGGTACGGACAGCAGCGAAGACACCGACGGTTCGGCGGGGGACGATTAAGCGTGCCCAGCCGCTCCGGCATGCAGGCGCGCCTCCCCTCCCAACTGCTTCAGCGCGCGTCGCTGCTGGGGAGTGATGAATATGCCTGGCAGCTTTCCGATATCCCCGCCGTTATCGAAGCCTCCCGCGACGCGGAGCTCTTAAGCGTCGGCGGATCTCTGCAATTCCGCATCCCACAAAAATTTGGCGGCCAGACCTGCGATTGCTACTGGGTCGCCGTGAATACCTATGAAACCGTGCCTGAAGACCTGCGCTGGGGCGAACGCGTGGTGAAGACCGCGAAGGCGGCGCTGGCCGATTTCCTGCACCTGCGCATCAAGTACGACGATTTCGTCAAGGAAGGCATGGTCGAATACGCCGAGCAACTGAAAGCCGCGCAGGACCGCGGCGCCAGGCTCGAGGATTTCATGTACTTCGCCTGGACCGCGCTCGATGTGAAAGAGGAAGAGGCCTTAAGGAAGAAGAAGGCGTTGTTCTAACTCTCGTAACTCCGGCGAAAGCCGGGGTCTGACAACTATCGGCACGAGCGGGAGCAGTTGTATTTAAATCTTCGCCACTCCTCGCGCTGATATAGGCTAGACCCCGGCTTTCGCCGGGGTTACGGAAAGACTTGATCCTCCTCAATCCCAGTTGCCAATCGCGCTCGATGGTCTAAGCTAGAGCACCATTTCAACGCGCCCTTTACATATGCAATCAGGAGGCTGCCCATGACGAACCCGCAACCGAAACCTGCCGACGTGAAGCCGACGTTCACGCTTCCGCCGCTGCCCTGGCCCAAGAAGGCGCTGGAGCCCCATTATTCCGAGAATACGCTCAACTACCACTACGACAAGCACCACAAAGCTTATGTGGACAAAGGCAACGAGCTCATCGTCGGCACCGGCCTCGAAGGCAAGCCGCTCGAGGAAGTCATCATCGAGGCCAAGAAGAAGAACCTCGGCCCCCTCTTCAACAATGCCGCGCAGGTCTATAACCACAACCTGTTCTGGGAGAGCATGACGCCCAACGGCGGCGGCACGCCCCCGCAGCCGCTGCTCGACAAAATCAACGAAAGCTTCGGCAGCTTCGACAAGTTCAAGGAACAGTTCGTGGCGGCCGGCATCGGCCAGTTCGGCTCCGGCTGGGTCTGGCTCGTCGAAAGCAAAGGCAAGCTGGAAATCGTCAAGACCGGCAACGCCGAAACCCCGCTGACCGACGGCAAGACGCCGCTGCTCGTCTGCGACGTCTGGGAACATGCTTACTATCTGGACTACCAGAACCGACGCGCGGACTTCCTGAAGACCTTCGTCGACAAGCTCGCCAACTACGGCGGCGCCGCGGCCAAGCTCAAGAATATCAAGGGACCGAAGCCGTAAGGTTTTCGTACCCTGGTTGAACGAAAAAGGGAGCCGTGAAAGCGGCTCCTTTTTTTCTGCGCTGGGTTACTTGATCGGCACTCTCAGCTGCACGCCGACCGTCATGGGTGTGAGGTTCTTGATCGGCGGGATGACGTTGACCTTCAGGTTAGGCCCGTCGCTCTTCCCCACGCGCACGAAAGGAATGGCCGCGACCGGCACGGGCATGTCGGGATATCCGGTCAGCAACCCGGCGTCGATGCCGGCGCCCAGGAACTTGCTCCCCGATGTCTCGATGCCGGCGGCCAGGTATTTCGACGTGTTGTAAACGCTGTTCTTGTAGAACCCGGCCGCGATGTAGGATTCAAACGGTCCAATTTTGCCGAGACCGTATTCGATTCCCGCGCCGGGGTTGACCTCATTGAAATGACGCATCTCGTTTCCGTCCCAGTATTCCCGCTGTCCGAAGTGATGCGAGACGCCCGAGAAGACCAGCGACAGCTTGCCCTTGTTGCTGTCAGACTTCGGCTTGGGTTTCGTGTCGTCCGCGCCAACTGTCTGGATGACGGGCGCGGGCTTGTTGACGCCGGGGTCGACCGCAACGGTTTGAGTCGCGGGCAGCATAATCTGCGCAAACAGCGCCGTGGTCGCGATCAACTGGCTCATGGAAACAGTCTCCCGATATCCATATTATATCACAAAGCCGGGAGAGGCAGGCGCGGCGGAATTTTTTAGCAAGATAAATCAGTCGTTTATCAACCTGGCAGCAACAGCGCCGCCACCGGCCTCTGCTCGGCCAGCAGCACATTATAGGTGCGGCAGGCGGCGGGCGTCGACATGGCTTCGGCCACGATGCCCATGTCTTTCAGGTCCTGCAAAAACCGCAGCGGCGGCATCGCGGACTTCGCGCCGCAGCCGAGGATGAGATAGGTGACGTCGAGGCCCTTGAGCGGCTTCAGGTGCGTATAATTGAGCTGCGCGGTCGCCGTGACGTCGACCGGAAGCACCTGCCCGCCCGCGATCAATATCGCCCCGCCGTAATCCGTCCCGCTGATGCGGAAGCCCTGTGGCGAATAGGACTGGATGATGAGGGCGTGGGCGCCGACGCGGGGCGTGACGTCGGTCATGGAGTGTTACGACCCCTGCTCCGCCAGCTTGCCGCCGCTGCTGCCGTTCGTGCTGTCTGCGCCGATGGCGGCCGCGTCGCGGCGCAGCTTCATGTAGGTAAGCAGCGGCGCCGAGAAGAACATCGACGAATAGGGACCGAACAGGATGCCGACCAGCATGGCGTAGGTAAACCCCTTGATGACCGCCGAGCCGAAGATCGACAGCGACGCCATTGCCATGAAAGTCGCGAGCGAGGTCATCAGCGTGCGGGAGATCACATCGTTGATCGACAGGTTGACGAGCTCGGGCATCGGCATCTTGCGGTACTTGCGCATCATTTCGCGGATGCGGTCGAATACGACGACGGTTTCGTTGATGGAATAGCCGGCGATCAGCAGCGCGGCCGCGACCGTCGAGAGGTCGAATTCGATCTGCGTGACGAGAAAGAACAGCATCGTCGCGAACATGTCATGCGCGAGCGCGAAGACGGCGACCACGCCAAACTGCCATTCAAAGCGGATCCAGATATAGCCCAGGATCGCCAGCATTGACCAGCCGAAGGCCTCGAAGCCGGCGTGGATCAGCTCCCCGCCCACCTGCGGACCGACGTATTCGACGCGGCGCAGCTCGGCCTTGTCGCCGAGCAGGCTCTGCACCTCGCCCTTGAGCTTCTTCTGCTCCTCGGCGTTCGCCTCGCGGCCGGGGATCTTGATGAGCAGCGAATTCTCGCCGAAATCCTGGATGGTCGGGCGGCCCGTGCTCATCTTGCCCAGCTTCTCGCGCACGTCGGCGATCTGGGTGCCTGCGGGCATCTTGACTTCCATCAGGATGCCGCCGGTGAAATCGATGCCGAGGTTGAGGCCCTTGGTGAACATGAGCGCGATCATCGCCACCGTCATCAGCGCGGAGAGCGCGAAGGTGAACTTGTGCAGCCCCATGAAGTCGAAATGGGTTTTGTCCTTGACGAGCTTGAAGCGGAATTTCATGACAAAAACCTTTCTTACAGATCGAGTGTCGAGGGACGGGCGCGGCGCAGCCAGGTGATGATGACAAGCCGCGTCAGCGCCAGCGCGCAGAAGATCGACGTCAGGATACCGATCGTCATCGCGACGGCGAAGCCCTTCACGGGACCGGAGCCGAAGGAAAACAGGATGAAGGCGACGATGAGCGTCGTCAGGTTCGCGTCGATGATCGTGCCCTTCGCGTGGAGATAGCCCTTGTCGACCGCGGAAATGACCGAACGCCCGGCGCGCAGTTCCTCGCGGATGCGCTCATAGACCAGCACGTTCGCGTCGACCGCGATGCCGATGGTCAGGATGATGCCCGCGATACCGGGCAGCGTCAGCGTCGCCTGGAGCATCGAGAGGATCGCGAAGATAAAGATGATGTTCAGGATCAGCGCGAAGTTCGCGAAGAGACCGAACAATCCATAAGACATCGCCATCAGCGCGAAGACCGCGACGAAGGCGCAGATGGCCGCCGTCTTGCCCGCCGCGATGGAGTCTGAGCCCAGCGTCGGGCCGACGGTGCGTTCCTCCACCACGTTCAGGGGCGCCGGCAGCGCGCCTGCGCGCAGGAGCAGCGAGAGCTCTGACGTTTCGCTCGTCTCGAACTTGCCCATGATCTCGCCCGAACCGCCGCAGATGGGTTCGTTGATGTTGGGCATGGTGATGACTTCCTTGTGCTGGCCGTCATCCATCACGGCGGCAAAGGGCTTGCCCACATTCGCCTTGGTGATGTCGCAGAATATCTTCGCGCCCGTGGAATCGAACTTGAAGGTGATGACCGGCGCCCCGTTCTGGTCGTAAGAGGGTTGCGCATCGGTCAGGTGCTCGCCGTCGAGGACGACTTCTTTCTTGATCGGGGCAAGGCGGCCGGGAATGCCGTGGACGGGCAGCCGCTCGGAATCGAAGCCGAGCTGGCCGGTTTGCATCGCGTCTTCATCGGGCAGGTGGAAGGTCAGATGCGCCATGTTCTGCAGGCGCGCCTTGAGCTGCGACGGGTCGCTGACGCCCGGCAGCTGCAGGACGATGCGGTTCGAGCCCTGGCGCTGGATGACAGGCTCTTTCGTACCGGACTCATCCACACGCTTGCGGACGATCTCGATCGACTCGTCGATCACCTGGGAGTTGATCGTGTCGATGGCTTTCTGGTCGAGCGTCATGCTGACGGTGCCGTCAGGCGACACGTCGACATTGGCCAGTTTTTCAAGATTGCGCGCGATGCGGATCGCCGCATCCTTGTCTTTATCTGCATTCTTGAGATGGAAGGAAATGCCGTTTTCCTTCACTGTCATGGACTCGAAATAGATATTCGCCTTCCGCAGCGCGGAAACGGCGCCCGTGCGCATCAGCTGCATGCGGTCGGCCAGCAGCTTCTTTGTGTCCGCCTCGAGCAGCAGGTGCGATCCGCCGCGCAGATCGAGGCCGAGGTTAACCGTCTTGCTGGGCAGCCAGCTGGGCATATGCTCTTCCAGCCAGGCTTGCGCATTTGACGGTACCACGTTCGGCACGGCATAGAGTATGCCGATGACCGAGAGGGCCACGATAAGAACGACTTTCCATCTTTCGATCTGAAGCATTTTCTAATTCCCGGAAATGAAAATCTTTATTTCTTCGCCTTCGCCATCGCGGCGTCGGCGGCGGCATTAGCGATGGCCTTGCTGTCGCGGATGCTCATGAGCGTGCCGCGCAGCGCCGTCACGACGACACCCTGCGCGATCTCGAGCTCGATCTCCTCGTCGCCGACGAGCCTCTTCACCGTTGCAACGATGCCACCGCCGGTGACGACCTTATCGCCCTTGGTCAGCATGTCCATGGACTTGCGATGTTCCATCATCCGCTTGTTCTGCGGGCGAATGACGATAATATAGAAAATAAAGAACACGAGCACGATTGGCGCGATGGGGCCGAGAAAGCTCATCAGGCTTCCGCCCTGCGAAGCGGCATCCGAAGCGCTACTGGCCGCATCCTGCGCCCATGCGGGTGTGATGAACATGCTGCTTGACTCCTGCGGACTCGTTAAACCATTGTTGTTTGTCGGGATTTATATTGCGCATCGGCTCTGGAAAGACAACAGGAAAGATGTTTTCCAGCCGCGATCCGCACCCACTTCCCCTCTCCCCCATCCGCCTTGGCGGATGGCGGGAGAGGCAGGGGTGAGGGGGTGGCGCAGTCAGGTGCTGAATTCAAAATTCTGTTCTAGCTGCGCGACCCCCTCACCTAACCTCTCCCGCCGTTCGCTTCGCGAACGGGGGAGAGGGACGACGATTCGAAGAGAAAGAGACAGATGAACAAATCCATCAAGATCGGCGCCGGGATTGTTGTCGCATTAATTCTGATTATTTTCATTGTTATACCAGCCACCATTAAACCGATACTTGAGCATAAATTGCACGATGCAGGTTTTGAGCAGGCGCATATCGGCTCGGCCAGTTTCAGCTTCTCCGGCACCACGGTGAAAGACATTACTCTGGACGATGCCGGCGATACAGTCGCGGAGGCGCGCGTCACCGCATCCCCCAAGGATATCATGTCAGGCCACCTCGCCTCGGTCGCGGTGAATGGCGCAAAGCTTCAATGGCCTTTCCCGCTGCCAGCGGCGGGCCGTGCGGTCGGCGTTCTTAACCTCGTCGCCCGGCTCGTGAATCTGTCAAATATCGCGGTGACGGTGAATACGCCGGCGGGCAAGCTGCCCGTGACGGTCAGCGGCAATATCGTCGACATGGGCGATGATGAATACCGCGCGGACAATCTCGACGTGAAGGCCGATGCGCCCTTCGCGATGATCGATGGCAAGCTGAGCGCGGATATCCTCAAGGCGACGCGCGAGATCAAGGCCGAATTCAAAATCAAGGATGCCCAGCTGACGCTCGCCAACGCCACCATCCCGCATGCGGCGGGCACAATCCGGGCGGATATCGAACCGTCGAAGGCCTTCTCCATCCCCGCCGCGCAGCTTACCTTCGGCGCGGTCACACTCTACGGCTTGCCGCTGCAGGGCGCGTCGCTGAAGATTGCCGGCGACAAGGACCGCGCGGAGGTACTCGCCACCGCCGAGGTGCCGAATAATTCCGGCGACCTGGCCCTCGATCTCAGCCTCGATCGCAAGGAAAAGGACGTCGATAAAATTTCCCTTCATGCCGAGGCCAAGCTGCGCAAGCTTGACGCGCTCAATCTCGCCAACCTGAAAGGCGAAGGCAACTTGCTGCTCGCCCTTACCGGCGCGCGTGGCAAAACCTCCGACATCTGGGATATGACACAGTGGAAAGACCTTCAGGGCTCGGCCGGCGTCGACATGGAAAAACTGTCGCTACCCGGATTGCTCAAGGACGCCGAGGCGCTGGCCAGCGTCAAACTGAGCCTCGACCCCGCCAACCAGGTGGTGACGGCCCAGCAGGTGGATGGCGCGATGGCGTTCAACGGGACCTTCGTGCCGGTCGATCTTCTGCCGCTGACGCTGAATATTCCCGCCAACGTGAAAACGCCCGCCACGATCACTTGGGACCAGAAATCGAAGAAACTGAAGGCGGATTTCGACGGCGCGGATTTCCAAGGCCTGAGCGTGATGGCGAAACAAGTTTCGGCGCACTTGACCGCCGATGTCTCGGCCCAGCCGGCGCTGGAAGGAACGGTTGACTCCGACGAAGTGTCGCACATGACCATTCCGCAATCGCAGCTCTTCCTGCCCGTGCAGGTCGCGCTGCGCCTCGCCCCGTCGAAGGACAAGCCCGGTTACACGACATTTACCGGCAAGGCCTCCGACAAGAAAGGCCGCGTCGCCGCGAAACTGAGCGGCGAGCAGAGTTTTGCCGCCAGTACCGGCGACCTGTCGGTCAAAGTGCCGCCCACGGCATTGCAGCCGGGCGTTACGAGCCTCGTGATGATCTTCCCTATCTCGCAGCGATATCTGTCGGACGGCTATGGCATCGTCGGCGTGTCGGGCGATTTCATCTGGGAAAAAAAGGGCGGCCAGTGGGCGTCGGATTCGCGCGGCCAGTTATACCTGAAAGATTTCTCCGCGACGGTCAAAGGCATTCCCGTCAGCGGCGTCAACACGGTCCTGGATCTCGATACGTTGTTCCCCCTCTCGTTCACGAAGCAGCCGGTCTCGGTTGGAGCCGTTAACCTCGGCCTTCCGCTGACCACCGGACAGGCGGCCATAAGCCTGAAAGACGGCGTGTTCGGCGCGGATGAAGCGCATTGGTCGCTGCTTGGCGGGCAGGTCAGCTCCATCCCCTTCTCCGTCGACCTGAAAGAAATGTCGACCGATGTCACGCTGACAGGCAAGGGTCTCGATCTGGCGCAGATCTTTCAGCTCATCCCCGCCGAAGGGCTGGAGGCGAGCGGCGCCGTCGACGCGACGATCCCGCTGGAAATCCGGCATGGCACCATCAGTCTCGTGAATGCCGTGTTCCAGACGACCGCCAAGGGAACGATCCGCTACGATGCCGCGCACCTGCCCTCGTTTCTCGGCAGCAACCAGCAATCGACGCTGACCGACCTCAAAACCGCTTTGACGCATTTCAACTATGACTCGTTGCGGGTCACCGTGAACGGGACGCTCGGCCAGACGCAGGCGGTCACGCTGCAGGTTCATGGCCAGAACCCGCTCTTCTACAGCGGCAAGCCGGTGGATTTCTCGCTGAAACTGAACGGCGCTTTCGATGCCGCCGCCCGCGCGGCGTCAGGTGCTGGTTCGGTCCCCTCGGCGATCAGCCAGGCTTTTGCCGCGTTCGAAAGCGGCAAGTCAACACACTGAAACCGTGTGATTTTTATAAGATAATTGACATAATATTTGCCAATGTGTATAGTTTTCCCGTTGTTGAAACCAGACGACCGGACGAGCTTGCGCCATGGCGGATAAGCCTAACATCGACCAGCTTTTCAATCTTCGCGCTGCCTTCCCGACGGACGCGGAACAAAAAGCGTTCTTTGAGGCAGCCGAAAATAACGACACCAAGACCCTCAAAAAAACGCTCGAAAAATGGCCCGAAGCTGCCAAGAAATGGCGCAAGGCGGGAGATCCGGTGATCGTCGAGCATTACCAAAGCATGACTTCGGAAACAATCAGGTTTCTCACCGCCCATGGCGCGGATATCGACGCGTTCAATGACGAAGGATCCTGGTCGCCGATGTTATCGGCAGCTTTCGCTAGTGACCTGACCAGCGTTGAAAAGCTCCTGCGCGCCGGTGCCGCTCCCGACTTAGCCGATCGATATCACAGGACGCCCTTAAGTCATGCCGCGGAAAAAGGCAACTATGCCATGGCCGACCTGCTTGTCGTCTGCGGTGCGGACCACGCCCGTGCCCGCGACTGGACAAAGAATGAGGAGATGCTCAAAGTCATCGACGCCGCGGCAGTGCGCCGCGCGGCTTTCGTGACGGCGCTGGACCAGCAACTCTCCTCGGCGCCGGCGACGCCCGGTGCGGTAACGATTGAAACACCCGCGGACGACAGCGCCATCCAGATTATGAAGCGCATCGAATTCAAGAAAAAAGGCCTGCCGCTGCCCGCCGAAGCGCCTTCGGGAACGGCCGGGCCAAAGAATTGGATGAAAAAACTCCTGCGCCGTTAGCCCGCCGCGAATTCGTCCTTGCGATATCCCTGCATATACAGCGCCGACGTCAGGTCGGTGTGCCTGATCTGGAAAGGCGTCGCCGCCTGCACCGCCGGCTTGCCGAAATAACCGATGCCGGCCCCCGCCGCCTGAAGCATGGGAATGTCGTTCGCGCCGTCGCCGATGGCGAGGACCGCCCGCGGGTCGATGCTGAAGATACGCGCCTCGAACTCGACGGTTTTTTGTTTCACGATCTTGTCGACGATGGGCGGGATCACATCGCCGGTCAGCTTGTCGTCAGCGATGGCAAAGCGATTGCTGATGTCCTTGTAGAAGCCGAGGGACTTGGCGACATAGCCCGTGAACATGTCGAAGCCGCCCGAGATCAGCACGCATTTCGCGCCGAAGCGATTCATCGTTCCCACGAAGGTCTTTGCGCCACTGGAAAATTTCACGGCTTTTAGCGTCTCATACAGCGCGGTGACCGGCAGGCCCTTCAACAGCCCGACCCGCATGCGCAACGCCTCGGCGAAGTCGATTTCGCCGCGCATCGCCTTGGCGGTGATGGGCGCGATCTGGTCCTTGAGGTTGAAATGCGCGGCCAGTTCGTCCAGCGTTTCGCCCTCGATCATCGTCGCATCCATGTCGGCGACAAGCAGGCGTTTTTTGCGGTGCTCGTCCGCCGGCTGCACGAAGACATCGAAAGCGCCGAAATCGGCGAATTTATGGCGCAGCGCGTTGATCATTTCCTCGCCGCAGCCGCCTACGCAAATATCCAGCGCCTGCCCCGGGGCCAGCGCGTCGACACCGGCGATATCCATGCCGAGGCCCTTCACGAGGCGGAGCGCGCGCTGCTGCACGGCGGCATCGAGCGACCCGCCCGCGCCCGCGACGATGGTGATGACTGTATTCGGCATGATTCCCCGGGATCGGATAGCCTTAAACGAAGGTATTATCTCCAATATCCTCCGCAAAATCAAAAAGATAATGATGGAAAGAAATCGGGCGAAATCCCTCTATACTTTCCGCGTTAAAGGCTTATCCTTGGTTGGTGCACCGCCGCAAAATAGCGGCGGCGTTTCTAATATTCGAGGAGTGTGCCAATGCAAAAACCGACCACCAAACCCGCCTGCCCCAATTTTTCGTCGGGCCCCTGCGCCAAGCGCCCGGGCTGGACGCTGGACGCGCTGAAGGGCGCGCCGGTCGGGCGTTCTCATCGCGCCTCCATTGGCGTGAAGAAACTGGCGGAAGTGATCGAAAAGTCCAAGGCCATCCTCGGCATGCCCAAGGATTACCGCCTGGCCATCGTGCCCGGTTCGGACACCGGCGCCATCGAGATGGCGATGTGGTCGCTCCTCGGCGAGCGCGGCGTCGACGTGCTGGGCTGGGAAGTCTTCGGCAAAATGTGGATTATCGACGTCGTCAAGCAGCTCAAGATCAAGGACGTCCGCACGTTTGAAGCCGGTTTCGGCGCAATCCCCGACCTCTCGAAGGTCGACACTGACCGCGACGTCGTCTTCACCTGGAACGGCACGACCTCGGGCGTGCGCGTGCCCAACGGCGACTGGATCAAAGCCGACCGCAAGGGCCTGACGCTCTGCGACGCGACCTCCGCCGTCTTCGCGATGGAACTGCCGTGGGACAAGCTCGACGTCGTCACCTGGTCGTGGCAGAAGGTGTTGGGCGGCGAAGCCGCGCACGGCATGCTCGCGATCAGCCCCCGCGCCGCCGAGCGCCTGAATACCTACGCGCCGGCCTGGCCGCTGCCGAAAGTCTTCCGCCTGACCAAGGGCGGCAAGCTGGTGGAAGAGCCGTTCGAAGGCAAGACCATCAACACCCCGTCCATGCTCGCGGTCGAAGACCAGATCGACGCGCTGAAATGGGCCGAGGGGGTGGGTGGCCTGAAAGGTCTCGTCACGCGCTCGAACGCTAACCTGAAAGCCGTCGAACAGTGGATCGAGAAGACGCCTTGGGCCGAGTTCCTGCCCGAGCGCGCCGACATCCGCTCCAACACCTCGATCTGCTTCAAGGTCACCGACGGCTGGCTGACCTCGAAGGACGAGGAGTCGCAACGCAAGATCATCAAGTCGGTCGAAACCCTGCTGGACAAGGAAGGCGTGGCGCACGAAATCGCCAACCACCGCGACGCGCCCCCATCCTTCCGCATCTGGGGCGGCGCGACTGTCGAGACCTCCGACATCAAGTCGGTGCTCGAGTGGATCGGCTGGGCCTATGAGAGCGTGAAATCGCAGGAACAGGCGAAGGCGGCTTAACCCATGGCTGAACATCGTTTGCGCATACTGGTCGTCGGAGCATCCGGCACCATAGGCAAGGCTATTGTCGCCGAATTGAAGCCGCGGCATGAGATCATCGCAGTGGGCCGCAAGTCGGGCGAGATCAACATCGACATCGCGGATGCCGCCAGTATCCGCGATGGATTGAAGAAAGCCGGGCCCCTCGACGCCGTTATCTGCGCGGCCGGCAGCGTGACTTTCGCGCCGCTCGATAATTTCAAGGCGGCGCCGCTTGGCGAAAATCTTCACACCATCGGGATCGCCAGCAAGCTGCTGGGCCAGATCAACCTGGCCTTGGCAGCCCGCGACGTCCTGAAAGACCGCGGTTCGATCACGCTGACGAGCGGAATCCTGAGCGAGCAGCCCATCGCCGCCGGTTCCTCCGCCAGTATGGTAAACGCCGCCATCGACGGCTGGGTGAAAGGAGCGGCGATCGAAATGCCGCGCGGCATCCGCATCAACGTGGTGAGCCCGACGCTGGTCACTGAATCCCTGCCCGCTTTCGGCCCCTTCTTCCGCGGCTTCGAAACCGTCCCCGCCGCCCGCGCCGCGCTCGCCTATAGCCGCAGCGTGGAAGGCCTGCAGACCGGGCAGGTTTATAAGGTATTTGGCGGGTAATTAACCATCCCGATCGTCCCCAGCCACTTCTCTACAAGCTCAGGCCAAGCCGTAATCGGAAACTTGGTGCGCCGCAGGCCGAAGGCATGGTTACCTTCGGCGTAGAGGTGCATTTCGACAGGAACCCCCGCGTCTTTCAACGCGATGTAATAGGTCAGGACCTGGTTGACGTTGTCGACATGGTCGTTCTCGGCCTGCAACAGGAATGTCGGCGGCGTATTTCTGGTCGGTTTGATGGCGGGGTTCAGCACGAGGTTCTTCTTATCCCACCATAAATGTCCGGGATATAAAGCCACGGCGAAATCCGGCCGGCAGCTTTCGCGGTCGGCAGCGTCGACGGGCGCATAGGCGCGCTTGTCGAAATGGTTGCTGATGTCCGCGACGAGAAAACCGCCCGCGGAAAATCCGAGCACGCCGATCTTATGCGGATCGATGTGCCATTCCTTCGCGTGCAGCCGGACGAGGCCGAGCGTACGTTGTGCATCCTGTAAAGCCATCGGGACTTTCGGTACGGTCTGACAATCGCAACTTTTATCCCAATGCGGCCCGGAATCGGGCACGCGATATTTCAGCAGGACACAGGTTACGCCCTTCGATGTCAGCCAGTTGCAGACTTCCGTGCCCTCGAGGTCGATGGCGAGGATTTTGTAACCGCCGCCCGGAAACACGACCACTGCGGCGCCGGTGTTATTCCCTTTCGGCGCATAGACCGTCATTGTCGGCCGCGAGACGTTCTTCACTTCCACCCAGGGCTTCCCGGCGACCGGCGAGTCCGTCACCGTATCGAAGCTCTCATGGCCGGAAGGCATCTTCGGCCAGATCGGGATTTGCTGGTATCCCGCCGCGGGTTGCCACGGCGCGCCGTAACCGGCAGCGGTAAAAGCGCCGCAGAAAACAAGGCAAAGCAAGGCAATGAACAGTTTCATCATCTTCATCCGAAATGGTTTTCCGCAAGCATACACCTCCGCTTGATTTCCCGGAAGATGTAACAGGACACGGCATTTATCACCAGCCGTCGGCATGGTATCATTCCCTATGCGACAGTTTGAACAGGCACAGCCATGATCAAGGTCCTCGGCCACCGGGGCGTGCGCCGGCACAAGAAGATCGACGAAAATTCCCTGCCCGCCTTCGAAAAGGCGATGAAGGACGGCGACGGCATTGAAACCGACGCCATGGTCTCGTCCGACGGTCTCGCCTTCCTCTGCCACGAACCGCGCAGCATCCATATTCCGCATATCTATTCGAAAACCACCTCGGCTTTGCGCGCCCATCTGAACAAGGCTTCGCGCAAGCTCGCCGGGAAAAAACCGCTGGCCCAGCTGAAGGCCGCCCTTATCGACAAGCTGCGCCTGAAGAAGGGCGCCAAGCTGCCGAGCCTGGCCGAGCTGTTCAATCTCGCCTCGAAATACCCGGGCAAGACGATCAACATCGAGCTCAAGACCGATGCCGCCGTCGAGCCGGTCATCAAAGAAATCCGCGCCGCCGTTGCCGCCGGCAAGGTGACGGTGGGCCAGATCATCCTCACGTCCTTCAATCATGAATCCGTGGCCCAGGCGCGCAGGCTGGCGCCCGAGCTGAAATGCGGATTGCTGTTCTCGCGCTCCGATCTGCGCGACCGCCATCTGCTGCCGGCGCTCAAAGACAAAAAGCGCAAATACGTGACCTTGAGCGAGGAGCGCCTGACCAGCAAAGCCGCGCAGGACGCGAAGCCCGACTACTTCGTCATGACGCCCGGCGTCGTTTCGGCGCGCGGCATCCGCCATATCCGAAAGCACTTCCCCCATGCCAAGATCATGCTGTGGACGACGAAAAAGCCGCTCCGCGACCACGTGCTGAACAAGAAGCTGCAGAACCCCAACATCGGGCCGCACATCGACACGATCATCACCGATTTCCCGGACCAGATGGTCAAGCATTTGAAGAAAAAGGGTTTTCGGCCTTGATGGGTTGAAAATACCTGAAAATTAAGCTTTTTACCCTAAAATAAGCCTAACAGAGGAGCGACCCCGTGAAAGGCAACGAACTCAAAAAGCGTATGGACGAGCTGCGCGCGAAGCAGGCCGATGTCTGGCTGCCGAGCGATGTGTTCGAAAAAATCCGCGGCCTCACGCGCGGTGCGGCCACGCGCTACGCCCAGGTCGATCCTTCCATTCTCAATATCCCCGAGAAGCGCGTCAAGGAATTGCAGAAGACGCTCGACGGCGCGAAGCCCGTGAAGGACGGCGTCAGCCTGCATCTGTCATACCTCGATATGATCGAACTCGAGCAGGTTTGCCGCTATGCGGAGCGTTTTCTGGACGATTACGGCGATACGGGGGTGAAGCAAAAAGAGGTCGCGGCGCTCACCGCGAAGCTGGAACAGTACCGCAAGGCGGCATTTCCGGAGCAATAGGGCCCGATGGCGAAGGACAACAACAAGGCGCTGATCTACGGATTGATACGAACGATCGCCGAGTGCGTTGCCGGCCCTCCGTCGCATGGCTACGCCAAACATCACCAGCGGGGCAATGAATTGGCCAATCCCCGCCTCGGTCCACCGGTGCAAATCGCAGACGATCCGGCGGATGTGATTCAGCACGCCTACAACGTCCTGGCCGATCCTGAATCACGCGTCATCAATACGGCCGGCAAGCGCTTCTATGTCTACAACAAGGCGTCGAACACCCTCTGCATCGTCAACCCCGGGGCGGGAGACAAGGACGGCGGCACCATGTACCGCCTCGACCCGAACACCGACGGGCGCGGGCCGGAATGGCATACGCATGTCACGAAACTCGACGCCGCCGCGAAAGGTGTCGCCGAATTCAAGGACGCGCCCGGCGGCCTTGCCGCCGCGCTACTGCGCGACCCCGGCGTCGCGATGGACCTGCGCCGCGAGTACGGCAAGGTCAAGGAACATCACCTGGAGCTGAACCGGCAGCAAAGCCGCGAACGCGAGCGCGCGCCCGGCGACAAAAAGAAGCACCGGCGCTAGGTCTTATTCTTAAATCGAAATTTTCTGGAGCTGGCCGGTCTCAATGAGGCCGCTGAAATCGCGGCAGGCATCGAAGGCCTGGCGCGAAATGGCGGCGGCTTTCGCCTGGAATTTGCCGCTGATGCCGTGGCGCGCGAAATACGCGAGGTCTGATTCAAGCGCATCACGGTCGAAATACACAGCACTGGAGGCCGACTGGTTCAGCGTGTCGAAATAATATCCGCCCGCCTCGACAGGACGCCCACGTATCTCGGCGGCAGCCTCGCCGAAGCCGCGGCGCATCCACAGGAAGGCTTTTGAGGGAAAGTCGACGAAGGCTTCAAACAGGTGGTCGGCGAGCGTGAATTGCTTCATCTCGATATCGGTCTTTTTTGCCTTGTACTCGTCCCAGTCCACGATCTTCTGCGCGGCGGCATTGAATCCGTTTTTCATGATCTCGTTCCTTCTGTCGATAGCCGCTACTATACGCTTCTTCGCCAACCTGTCATGCAAATTTTTCATAAAACGCCACATTACTACCGCATCCGGGAAATAATTTTGCGGTCCACGGCATAAATTTACACGAATCCTTGCGTTTTTGTGCGGCGCAGCATCACGGCGCTTGATTGGGTTTTGGCGCGGCGTATCATGTTTGCACGAGTTAAATCCGAGGGAGAACCAAAAACCATGACCGCCAAGCCGAAAGTTTTGATCAGCGACAAGATGAGCCCGCAGGCCGAGCAGATTTTCCGCTCTCGCGGCGTCGACGTCACGGTGAAGACCGACCTGAAGCCCGAAGAGCTGAAAGTCGAAATCGCCAATTACGACGGTCTTGCCGTGCGCTCCTCCACCAAGGTCACGGCGGATATCCTGAAAAGCGCGAAGAACCTGAAAGTCATCGGCCGCGCCGGCATCGGCGTCGACAACGTCGATGTTCCCGCCGCGACGCAGACCGGCGTCGTCGTCATGAACACGCCCTTCGGCAACTCGATCACGACGGCCGAACATTCCGTCGCCATGCTGATGGCGCTCGCCCGCGACATTCCACAGGCCAACGCCTCCACTCACGCCGGCAAATGGGAAAAGTCGAAATTCATGGGCCAGGAGCTGTTCGGAAAGACGCTGGGCGTCATCGGCTGCGGCAATATCGGCGCCATCGTCGCCGATCGCGCGATCGGCCTCAAGATGAAAGTCATCGCCTATGACCCCTTCCTGTCGGCCGAACGCGCCGTGGAAATCGGCGTCGAAAAGGTCGAGCTTGACGATGTCCTGAAACGCTCGGATTTCATCACGCTCCATACGCCGATGACAGAACAGACCAAGGGCATCCTCAACGCCGCGGCGATTGCGAAAATGAAGAAAGGTGTGCGCCTGATCAATTGCGCGCGTGGCGGACTCATTGTCGAAGCGGATCTCAAGGCGGCTCTCGACAGCGGCCAGGTCGCGGGCGCTGCGCTCGATGTTTTCGAAGTCGAGCCGGCGAAAGAAAACGTGCTTTTTAACCATCCCAAAGTCATCTGCACGCCGCACCTCGGCGCCTCGACCGTCGAAGCGCAGGAAAACGTCGCGCTCCAGGTGGCCGAGCAGATGGCCGATTACCTGCTGCAGGGCGCGATCGCGAACGCGGTCAATATGCCTTCCGTCTCGGCTGAAGACGCGCCGAAGCTGAAACCCTATATGAAGCTGGCCGAACAGCTCGGCTCCTTCGCGGGCCAGATGGCAACGACCGACGCCAAAGAAGTCCAGATCGAATATGAAGGCCAGGTGGCGTCGCTGAACACGCGTCCCTTGACCGCCCTCGTCCTCGCAGGCTTCCTTAAGCCCTCGATGGAAGGCGTGAACATCGTCTCCGCCCCTGCCCGCGCCAAGGAACGCGGCATCACCATCGCGGAAACCAAGCGCGACAAGGCGATCGATTATCAGACCGTCGTGCGCGTGACCGTGAGAGGCCCGGGTGGCACTTTTACCGTGGCCGGCACCGTTTTCGGCGGCGAGCATCCGCGCGTCATCGATATCAATGGCGTGCCCACGGAAGCGGGCCTCAACCAGGAAATGCTCTATGTCCTGAACCTCGACAAGCCGGGACTTATTGGTGCAGTTGGTACACTCCTGGGCAACAGCAACATCAACATCTCCGACTTCAACCTCGGCCGCATTCCCGGCAAAGACCGCGCCATCGCGCTGATTTCCGTCGACGGCACCGTCCCGCAGAAGATCATCGATGACATTTCGAAGATCAGCCAAGTGGAACGTGTGCAGGTGCTGCGGTTCTAACTCGGTAACCCCGGCGGAAGCCGGGGTCTGAAATGTTGCAGTGCAAACGGCAGAAGTCGTTTACACTGTCGCTCACCGTTTGAATGGATGGACTCTGGACCCCGGCTTTCGCCGGGGTTACGTGTTGGATTATTGTGACGCTCATACTCAAAGACCTCTACGCCTTTATCGCCATCGGGATGATGCTGTCGTCCCGCGCGACCTATTTGACGAGCATGATGAAGGGCCGCACCCGGCCGCATGCTTTTTCGTGGCTGATCTGGGGCGTGATTTCCGCCATCGGCCTCGCCGCGCAAATCGCGGAACATGCGGGTCCCGCCGCCTGGGTGCGCGGCGTGGGCTGCGTGACATGCTATGTCATTTTGGCGCTCTGCTGGTGGAAGGGCGAGCGCGACATCCGGCGTGCGGACTGGATCACGCTGGGCATCGCCTTCACGGCAATTCCGCTCTGGATCATCACCAAGACGCCGGTCTGGTCGGTCATCCTCGTCTGCATGATCGACTCCTCGG
Organism: Alphaproteobacteria bacterium; assembly: GCA_025934695.1. Lineage (GTDB taxonomy): Bacteria > Pseudomonadota > Alphaproteobacteria > Micavibrionales > UBA2020 > JAPWJZ01. Next base: position 123,192 of record JAICWS010000001.1, on the reverse strand, counting down.
GCTATTTGCCGACCGCGCGCAAAGTGTGGCGCAAGCCGAAGGAAGAAACGCCCTATAGCTATATGTTCTCCTGCGGCGGCGCCTTCCTCTCGCTGCTCGCGATCGAGAATTACACGCCCTCGACCTGGCTTTATCCCGCGGTGCTGACGCTGTCGAACGCGACCATGGCTTCCTATATCCTGATCCGGCGCCGGCAGCTGCATCCGAAGCGCGCAAAGACTGGACTTGCCCCCGGCGAAGAGGCATCATCCCTGCATTGGCAATGAACATGTTGACGCAAACAGAAATCTTCGGCGTTTTGTCGACGGGAATGATCTTCATCTCCCGTCTCTTCTACTTCAACAGCGTCTTCCGCCACGGCGCGAAGCCGCATGCCTTTTCTTGGCTGATCTGGGGCGCGATTTCATCCGTTGGCTTCGCGGCGCAGGTGGCGGAAGGCGCTGGGCCCGGCTCCTGGGCGCGCGGTTTTGCCTGCGCCACATGTTTTTTGCTTGTCGCCATCGGCTATATGCGCGGCGATCGCGGCTATACCCGCGGCGACTGGATCACCCTTATTGTTTCCTTGATGGCGGTGCCTTTGTGGATCGTAACGAAGACCCCGATCTATTCCGTTATTCTCGTCTGCATCATCGATACGGTCGGTTTCATCCCCACGGTGCGCAAGGCTTGGGAGCGTCCTTATGAAGAGCCTGCCGCCGGCTATGCGTTTTTCACCGCCGGTGCCTTTCTTTCCGTCTTTGCCATAGAACGTTATACACCCGCCACTTGGCTCTATCCTGTTCTCATGGTGTTCACAAATTGTTCTATGACGGCTTACCTATTGATAAGACGGAATAAAACAGCTGTTCCGGTCCTTGCTTAAGCGAAAATCCATTTTATTTAATTCATGATCCGTATTATCATTGAATTATGGAGGACTCAGGGGTCCGAGGGGTATGCGTCCGGGGAAGTTTTTAATCGTCTGTTTCTTTATTGCGGTGACCGCCGCAGGGTCTGCTCAAGCTCAAACCAAGATCGCAGCCAACCAGCCGCCTATTCCCCTTCTCCAGCCTTCTTTCAATCAGTTGCTGCCCGATGAAGACGCGGCGCCGACCTATCCCGATCTGTCGCATGTCAAAGCCTCATCCATAAGGGTGATCAAGTCCGAGCGCCGCCTCGATCTTCTGGATGCGCAGGGCCGGACCATCCGCAGTTATCGCGTGTCGCTGGGTTTCGAGCCGAACGGGGCGAAGACCCGCGAAGGCGACGGCCGGACGCCGGAAGGCACCTATTACATCGATCAGCGCAACGACCGCAGCGCCTATCACCGTTCGCTGCACATCTCCTACCCGAATCCCGAGGACGTCGCCCGCGCTCATCGCCTGGGCTATAGAACGGGCGGCAGCATCTTTATTCACGGCAAGCCGAACGACAAGAGCTGGGTCTGGTGGCGCCGCGCGCAAAACCAGGACTGGACAAACGGCTGCATCGCCGTATCTGATGATGAAATCAATGAAATCTGGAAGCTCGTCCAGAACGGCACTCCCATAATTATCAAGCCTTAATCGATACTTCTCCCCTTCATTTCAAGGACGCTTTCCCATGATCGGTTTTGATCCGCTGACGCTGTCCGCCGCGTATATCCTTACCAGCATGACCGTCGCGGAATGCCCGGCGCAGACCGCGCCGCAGGTAAACGTCCAGCTGGTGACGACCGACAATCCCGTCGTCGGCAACCAGACGCCCGAACAGATGGCGAGCCTGCGCTCGGACCGGGATTCGACTGCTTACTGGCACGGGAAATGGATGCCGGGCGGTGCGACCCTGACCCGCGGCATGGCCCTGAAAGAAGGCATCGACATCGAATTCAAGACCCACCCGGCTGCCGCGGGCACGGTCTGCCTGTCGGTCGACAAGGTCAATTACACGGTCACCTTCAGCCCGACGATTTACCTGGCCGCCGGCCTGTCGGATTGCGTGTCCAATGCGACGCTCGCGCATGAAAAACGTCACGTCGCCCTCGACGAGACGATCATCAACAACAACCTGCCGGTCCTGCAGCAGGCGCTGGAGGATTACATGGCCTCGCGGCCCCCGCAGCCGCCGGTGCCCGAGACGCTGACCGAATCCTTGAAGACTGAGCTGATGAAAAAAGCGATGGAGGCCATCAAGGGGAAATGGGGCAATCTGTCCTACCAGGTCCAGCAGGCGCAGGGACAGGTGGATACGGCCGACGATTACAAGCGCGACACCGCGGCCTGCCCGGGTCAGTTCCCGCCCTATGACGGCGTGAGGAAATAGGCCCCCGCATGCTCGGACTTGACCCGCTCACCCTTTCCGCCGGATATATTCTTGCCACCTTGAGCGCCGCGCAATGCCCGGCGCAGGGGCCTGTCGATGTCGACGTCGAGTTCGTCAAGCAGGACAGCCCGACCATCACCAACATGACCTCGGCGCAACTGACGCAGCAGATGATGAACCCCGATTCAACGCTGGCGACCGACGGCAAGTGGATGGTCGGCGGCGTCACGGTGGTCAAGCCCGGCGCGAACCTGATGGACACGATACAGGTGGGGTTCCAGGCCATGACCGAGGTCCGCACCGGCGCCGCCTGCTTCACCGTCAACAAGGTCAGCTACACGATCACCTATAATCCGTCAGTATATATCGCGTCGGACTTCCTGAACATGGGATGCCGCTACAGCGCCACGCTCATGCACGAAAAGCGCCACGTCGACACGGACGTGAGGCTCCTGACCGACGCCGTGCCCGACCTCAAAAAATCGTTGCAGGCGATCGCAGAATCGCTGGGGCCGCAAGGACCCTATGCCGTGGGCGACCTTGACAGCCAGAAGCGCCGCGTTGTCGAACAGATCGGCGCGGCCATCGCGCCGCAGTGGCAGCAGTTTGTCGCGCTGCGACGGCAGAAGCAGGCCGAGATCGACACGCTGCCGAATTATCAGCGCGACACGGCCCTGTGCCCCGGGCAATTCCCCAAATTCGACGGATCCCGGTAATGGCCATCGTCTCCCCCGCTCTTTTACTCGCAAAAGCCTTTGTCCTCACGCAGATGTCGGCCTGCCCGCTCGCAGCGCAGGCGCCGCGGGTCGAAATCATGCTTGCGGCGGCGAAGCCGAAATACATTACCACCGCGCCGCTGGCCGAGCTCAACGGGACACTGCAGGGAGATCTGGATTCGACACTGGAATCCGACAGTCAGCTCTTTCCCGGCGGCGCGATGGCCGCCGAAACGAGCGCGGGCGACATCAGCGTCGAATTTTCATCGCAGCTTGCCGACGAAGACGCCAATGCCTGCATTTACATCGACAAAGTCCAGCTTGTCGTCAGCTATGCGCCGACGATTTTCCTGGCGAAGGAACTGGGCGCCCCCGGCCATGAATGCCGGCTTAAAATGACGAAGGACCACGAGGAACGCCATGTCGCGGCCGACATCGCGCTTCTCGACGACGGTATCGCCAGGATGAAGATGAAGATGCTCTTGTTCCTGCGCGGCGGCGGCGGCGTGAAAGGCCCCTTCCACAGCGATTACGTCGCGGGCCAGCAACATGACCTCGAGAAAGCCGTCGACAGGATCCTGAAGCCGATGGTCGGCCAGCTTTTGTCCGACCGGCGCGACCGGCAATCGTCTATCGACACGCCGGAGAACTTCAAGGAAGAAAAATCCCTCTGCGCGGCGCCCGGCAAAGCCGCCGCCGTTCCCTCTCCCGCGCCGTCCGCGAAATAGCGAGGGGATACATGGCTTACTCATCTCCCGCTCTTACGCTCGCCAAAGCCGCCATCCTGGCGCAGCTGACCGTCTGCCCGCCGCCGCAGGAGGCGCCGCACGCCGAAGTCTACTTCATGCCGCAAAAGCCGGAATACGTCACCAATGTTCCCATCAAGGAGCTGACGTCCGAAATGGCGAAGATTCCCGACTCCACTTTCGCTACTGACAGCAAATGGTTCGTCGAAGGCGTCACCGTCGGCGGCGTGGAAGGCGCTCAATATGGATTTGATTTCACGAATCTGAGCGATTCAGCGGGCAATACCTGCTTTTATGTGCACAAGGTTTATTTCAGCATTTACTATGAGCCCACCATCTTCCTTGCCAAGGAACTGCAGCAGCCGGGCCACGAATGCCGTAAGAAGATGGTCAAGCTTCACGAGGAGCGGCACGTCGCAACTGACCTCAAGACGATCAATGAATATATGCCCAAGATCAAAATGGACCTGCTCTGGTACTTAAGGTCGCTGGGCCCCTTGGGGCCCGTCCCCATGAGCCAGGCGCCGGACCAGGTGAAAAAGACCGAAAAAGGGATCGTTGAGGCGATCCAGCCGATGAAAGAAAAGCTTATCGCGGCCCGCCGCGCCCGGCAGGGTTCCATCGACACGATCGAGAACTACAAACAGGAATCCGCCCTGTGCCCGGATGAAGCGCCAACCCTGCCCACCCCGGACGCCAAGTAATATTATTGAAATTCGCCAGCTGCCATGCTATCTGAACTGGCATGAAAACGAAGCCCATACACATCATCGGCGGCGGCATGGCCGGATCAGAAGCGGCTTGGCAGATCGTCCAGGCGGGCGTGCCCGTCGTGATCCATGAAATGCGTCCGGTGCGCAAGACGGAAGCCCACCAGACGGAGAATTTCGCCGAGCTCGTGTGCTCGAACTCTTTCCGTTCCGACGATTTTGAAAATAACGCGGTCGGCCTGCTGCACGAAGAAATGCGCCGCGCGGGGTCGCTGATCATGGCGGCCGGCGACCGGCACAAGGTGCCTGCGGGCTCCGCGCTCGCCGTCGATCGCGACGGCTTTTCGGCCGATGTCACCGACAAGCTGAAATCGCACCCGCTCGTGACTATTGAGCGCGGCGAGGTTACAGGATTGCCGCCGACGGAATGGGACAGCACCATCATCGCGACCGGTCCGCTTACCTCGCCCGCGCTGTCGAAAGCCATTCTCGAACTGACGAATGAGCAGAGCCTCGCCTTCTTCGATGCCATCGCCCCCATCGTTTTCAGAGAGTCGATAAACATGGAACGCGCCTGGTACCAGTCGCGCTACGACAAGCCGGGTCCGGGCGGCACGGGCAAGGATTACATCAACTGCGGCTTCGACCTGAAGGAAGACTATTATAAGTTCATCGACGCCTTGCTCGCCGCGGAAAAGACCGAATTCAAGGAATGGGAAAAGAACACGCCCTATTTCGAAGGCTGCCTGCCCATCGAGGTTATGGCGGAGCGCGGCAAGGATACTTTGCGCTTCGGACCGATGAAGCCCGTGGGCCTGACTGACCCGCACGCCGGCCGGCGCCCTTGGGCGGTCGTGCAGCTGCGGCAGGACAATGCCTTGGGCACGCTCTTCAACATCGTCGGCTTCCAGACGAAGCTGAAATACGGCGAACAGACGCGCATCTTCCGCATGATCCCCGGCCTCGAGAACGCGGAATTCGCGCGGCTAGGCGGCATTCACCGCAATACCTTCATCAACAGTCCCAAGCTGCTCGATGCGGTGCTGCGCCTGAAGGCCATGCCGCGCCTGCGCTTTGCCGGGCAGGTCACCGGCTGCGAAGGCTATGTCGAAAGCGCGGCGGTCGGCCTGATGGCCGGACGTTTCGCCGCCGCCGAGGCCTTGGGCCGCCAGCCGTCGACGCCGCCCGCAACGACCGCCATGGGCGCGCTGCTCAACCACATCACCACCGGCGCGAATGCCGAAACCTTCCAGCCGATGAACGTGAACTTCGGCCTCTTCCCGCCTATCGACGAAAAAATCCAGGGCAAGGAGCGCAAGAGGGCCTATACCTCGCGCGCGCTGGCCGATTTCGACAATTGGATTAAAGACGTGAAACTGGCGGCCTAAACCAAGGGCCTGCGCTTCAACGACAGCGGCTTGCGCGGGACGCTGACGGGCTGATTCAGTCCCGCATGGCAGGCCGCGACGGCGTCCGAACCGCGTTGCTCCACACGCGCTGCCGCGTCGTGCAGCATTTCCAGCATGCCTTTCCGCGCTGCAAGCGTCGACGCGGTTTCGCCATGCGCCTTCTGTTCCAGTCCGGCGCCGTACTCCACGAGAAGGACGGCGATCTGCGGTTGATGCTCAAGGATTGCCATGTGCAGAGGTGGATATCCCGCCGGGGAGATCCATGAGATGGCATCGGGATGGCCAGGCAAAACGCCCCTCACCTCGTCGATATGGCCGAGGACGATGGCGGCGAAGAACGTCTTCTGGACATTGTCTTTCATTCAAACTCCCGACGGCTGGCGCAGCCGGAAGCGCAGTTTTGTCATCGGGGGGACGGTCCCGTCGAGGCGGATCGCGTTCTGCGCCATCTTTTCGACTTCCGCAGCCTTGAGGATGCGGACGACGATGCTCATCTCCGCCGAGACGCCGGCTGCCGGCGCCTGTTCCACCATATTTACAACGCTGGCGCCGCCAGGCTCTTGGGCCAAGACATTCGCACCCGCCTCGCCAAGAACGCGCACGCACTCCGCAGAACCACTCAGGGCGGCCATGAATAAGGCGCTGGGCTTGTCTTTGGGACGAAAGTGGACGTTAGCGCCATGTTCTAGAAGAGCCTTGGCCACGTCAGCATGTCCCTTTGCGCAAGCCCGGTACAAGGCGGTGTTTCCGTCCTCGTCGAGCTTCGCGTCCGGCGAAACACCAGCTTCCAGCAACATCTGCACTTCCTTGGCAGCACCGCTTGCGGCTGCGTCCAGCAGATTGAATTTCATCGCCGCCTGGGTGACGGCGCGGGCGATGTCAAAATCGCAATCGACCGATGCGCTTTCATCGGAAATCGTGCGGCCGCTCTTTTGGTCCAAGCTCCGGTTGCGCGTGTCGGCGCCCGCTTCGAGAATGGCCGTCACGCATTCCAGGTTTCCGCCCCGCAACGCCGCCCTCAAGACGGAGCGCTGGTTCTTATCCAGCATGTTAACTTCGGCTCCCGCCGCAATCAGCGCTTTCACCATCCGGGGATTTCCGTTTTGGGCAGCGAGGTGCAGGAGGCACGCGTCGTCGCAATTGGGCGCGACTGTATTTGGATCCGCGCCCGCGGCCAGCGCCGCCTCGACCACGCGGTCATAGCCTGCGAAGGTGGCTTCTGTCAGGCGCGCGGCGATAGCAGGGGCTTTGCCTTCAGGGTAAGCGGCGCCATGCGCAAACAGCAGGTCGAGCATGCCTAGGTTTTGGCGGACGCCGTAGAACAGCGGAGTGAAGCCTTCCGCGTTCTTAGCGTTGGGATCGGCCTTCATGTCGAGGAGGAACTGCGCCATCTCGTAGCGTCCGCGATGAACCGCGAGGATCAGCGGCGTATCGCCGAATTCGTTGCGCGCGTCGACGGGCACGCCCGCCTCGATCAGGGCGCCCACGACCTGGCGGTCATCCATATTGATAGCGTCAAAGAGCGCATTCACAGCCTCTTCAAGCGTGTAGTCTACGAAGCCGCCTGCGTCCGCAAAATCATCCGACAGCGACATCAGGGCCCCGCCTTGAATTTAATTTTCTTCATCGGCGCCGTCTCCTGGCCCAGGCGAATGGCGCTGTCCGCGATGCCGTCGATCTCCTGCGCGTAACGCTCCATGACCAGGTCCCTTACCGCCTCGTTGCCGAGATCCTTCGCGAGTGTGACAGGCGTTTCTCCCGCCGCGTTGGCAATCGTCGTTCTCGCTCCCGCCTTCGTCAGCACGGCGACGGTCTCCGCGTCGCCGTTCCGGATCGCCGAATGAAGCGGGTAATCGTCGGGCTGGACGCCCATCTGGGTGATATTGAAATCGGCAGGCTCGGGAAAATATTTCGTCTCGCGCGCTGTAACATGCGGATCGGCGCCATGGTCGAGCAACGCCTTGGCGATCCCGGCCTGTTTACGTCCGACCGCGGAATGCAGCGCGATGGGACTGGGAACGGCCCCAGCTTTCAGAAGCAGCGCGACGGCCTCGGTATCTCCTTTGTTCATCGACAGGTAAAGCGGCTCCCTTCCCTCGCGCGTCGCCAGATTGGGATTTGCGCCGGCCTCGAGCAGCAGCTTGACGACCCCGGGATGCTTCTGGTTGCAGGCGCAGGTGAGCGCGGTGACGCCGTCGAAAGTAAATGTATCGACGGGCTCGCCTTTGCCGATGAGCTCTGCGACCTTCGCCGCGTCGCCGTCGAGCGACGCATGGATCAGGAGGAATTTCTGGTAGGCCTTGTCGACCGCAGCTGCAATCTCGGGCTTGCAGTCACGTGAAAAATGGTAATCGTCGGTGCGCTCGTCGGGGATATTCGAGCGCATGTGTGGGTCGGCCCCGGCATCCAGGAGAAGGTTTACGCACTCAAGACTGCCGGCCTTCATCGCCGCGCGTAGCGCCGACTGGCCGTTCTTGTCGTATTGGTGAACATTGGTGCCCGCTTTCAACAGTGCGGCTACCGTTTCGGCATGACCGCCCGCCGCGGCGAGGGTCAGCAGCGGCATCTTGTCCTCCTGCGCGTCCGGACTCACGCCGTTTCCGAGCAACGCAGAAAGCGCCGGCGTGACGCCCCGGGCGGCGGCGCGTGCCGCCAGCATGGCGCCATGGCGAGGGCTTCCGGCAGCGAGCGGATCGGCGCCCGATAACAGCAGCAAATCCTGCATATCCGCGCTGCAGGCATTGACGCTGTATTGCAAAGGCGTGTCTCCGGCATCGTTGGCGACGTTCACTTCGGCGCCGTAACCGAGCAGTAGTGACGCGATCGGCACGTTGCCGCGCACGGCTGCGCGCATTAGCGGCGTGCATCCGGCCTCGTCCCGGACGTTCGCGGAAATGCCCGCTTTCAGCGCGGCGCGTACGAAACGAAAATTGCCGGTCGAAACCGCCTCGAGCAATCCCGCCGGTGTCATACTCGCTTCATTGAAATCGCCGCCTGCCGACATCTGTTCCGCCCGGTTAAACTGGAAATAATCTATAATAATTAAGAGGATATGTCAATTATTATGTCAAATCTAGCAACGCATTGACATAACATAGAAATTGCCTGTATAACCCGGCCATTCCTTTTGAAAAGAGCGAACGGAGCATCCATGGACCGCAAAATTCACAGCGTGACGCTTGAGCAGACCCAGCCCAGTTTCCCGGTCTTCCTGAAGGCCGCATTCGCTTATGCAACGGGCCGCGCTGACCGCGCCCGGTCGATCCTGCGCGGCGATCAGCGGCTTGTCGCGAAAGACGCCGATGGCCAATTGGTCTTCGGCATCGGCGGCGGCGTCAGCATGACGGTTTTTACGGGCAACGACAAGGAAGCGCCGCACGGCGTGGCGGACAATCGTCCGGCGGGCCCGAACAGGGGCGGACTTAATCTTTAGGAACGGCCGGCGCGATTGAAACGCCGATCTCCGGCGCATTGGTGCTGATATCGCTGCCCTTGAGGCGTGATTCAGGCGCGCACAGCATATTCAGCTTGTCCATCTGGAAGAAGCGATACTTCAGGCCGCTGAAACACTTCATGATATTTTCCTGGCCCGTCATCCAGTATTCGATCCAGCACCAGGGTTCGAATTTCTCGATGGTTTTGCGCGCGCCCAGCAAGGCCGGGACTTCGAAACCTTCCACGTCGAGCTTGAAGAAATCGCAGCGCGGCAGGTCGCGGCTGTCGAGGGTGACAACGTCGACGCCTTCACCCTGCTGCTTTTCGGAGAGCGAGACCATGCCGAAATCGGCGGGCTTGCCGTAGTCGATCTTGGGCAGAAAGAGGCGTCCGGGCGCAGAACCCAAGGCGCAATTGTGCACATATATATTGTCGAAGCTGTTCAGCGCAATGGTCCCGCACAGCGCGTTGGCCATCATCCGCTGCGGCTCGAAAGCATGGATGATGCCGCGTTTTTCGCGCACGGCGAGGGCCGCAGGCACGGCGACAAAACCGATATTCGCGCCTCCGTCGACGATCAGGCAGTCATTGGGAAGCGTCTTCAGTATCGCGCGGATATTGTTCAGTTCGGCCTCGATATGCGTTTTGCCGGTGCTGACCAGAGACTGAGCATGGCCCGCGCAATAGCGGTTGACGATGAACCTGCCATAGACTGAATCGAGGACGATGAAATCGGGATGCTGCGTCTGCGCCGGCGCGACAGGCGGCTTCGCTTGAGGCGTAACAGGTTCCGGCTGGCGTAGCTTTTTTTCCATGTTTTCAACCCGCGAGGCGTTCTTTCACCCAGCCGCTCGCCTTGGAAAAGTCGAGCTGGCCGGCATATTTGGCTTTCATCTCCGCCATCACTTTGCCCATATCCTTGAGGCCCGCGGCATTCACCGTCTTGATGGACTGATCAATTATAGCTTTGACCTCGGTTTCGGACAGCTGGCGGGGCAGGAAACTTTCGATGACGCGGATTTCGGCGGCTTCGCGGTCGACGAGGTCCTGGCGGTTGCCCGCTTCGTACATTTTAATGGATTCCTGACGCTGCTTGATCATCGATGAGAGCATCGACATGATTTCATCGTCTTTGATGCCGTCCCAATTGCCCTTGGCGCGGGCGGCGATGTCGCGATCCTTCATGGCGGCAATGATTAGACGTAATGTGGCGACGGTAATCTCATCCTTCGCCTGCATTGCCTGCTTGAGCTGTTCGGTGAATTTCTCGCGTAGCATTGCTTTTCCTTCGTCATTTTCTATATGGCAACAAACTGCTTGGTATGCTATTCCAAGGCGGTTATAATTACAACACGCCAAAAAAGACACTCAGTTTCAGGGAAGTGCATGTTTTCACAACAAAACCCGCCGGACATGACTGCGGTCCTCATCCTGGCTGATGGCAGCGTGTTCTGGGGCAAGGGCATCGGCGCGCCGGGCATGACCGGCGGAGAGGTTTGCTTCAATACCTCGATGACCGGATACCAGGAAATCATGACCGATCCCTCCTACGCGGGGCAGATCATTACCTTCACCTTCCCGCATGTCGGCAACGTCGGTGCCAACATGTACGACCAGGAAGCGGAATTTCCCTTCGCCAAGGGAATTATCCTGCGCGCGGACATTACTTCGCCCGCCAACTACCGTTCCCAGTCGCATTTCAACGAATGGCTGAAGAACCACCGGCTGACCGGCATCTGCAACATCGACACGCGCGCGCTGACCCAGCATCTGCGGGACAAAGGTTCGCAGAATGGCATCATCTATTTCCCGGCCGATCACAAAATCGACGCCGAGGATCTTAAAGCGAAAGTCAAAACCCTGCCCGACATGAACGGGTTCGACATCGCCAAAACCGTGTCGTGCAAGAGCGTTTATACCTGGAGCGAAGCGGGCTGGAACCAGCAAGCGGGACATTATAATACGATGGTGCGCCCCGCCGAACATGTCGTGGTTGTGGATTACGGCGTCAAGCGCAACATCCTGCGCTGTCTCTCCGCGCAGGGCTTCCGCCTAACCATTGTTCCTTGCGACACCACCGCCGAGAAAATCCTCGAGCTCGATCCTGACGGCATCTTCCTGTCGAACGGCCCCGGCGATCCCGCGGCCACCGGCGTTTACGCCGTGCCGGTGATCCAGAAGCTGCTGAAAACAGGGTTGCCCATTTTCGGCATCTGTCTCGGCCACCAGATGCTGGCGATCGCGCTGGGCGCGAAGACGGAAAAACTGCCCTTCGGCCACCGCGGCGCGAACCACCCGGTGAAGAACCTCCTCAACGGCCAGGTCGAGATCACCAGCCAGAACCACGGCTTCCACGTCATCCCCGACACGCTTCCCGACACGGCGGAAGTCACGCACGTCAGCCTTTTCGACAGCACCAACGAAGGCCTAAGCGTCAAGGGCCGCCCGGTGTTCTCGGTGCAATACCACCCTGAAGCCTCGCCTGGCCCGCAGGACAGCCATTACCTGTTCGGGCAGTTCGCCGGCCTGATCCGCGACAAGGCGAGAAAAACGGCATGATGGCCGAGGACGTTTCCCGGCCTTCCCTGGCCCTTCCGCGCCAGTCGCAAACGCTTCTCCTGTTCGCCATTACCCTGTTCATCTCCGCCGGCTCCATGTTCATGGTTCAGCCGATGATCGGCAAAATGCTGCTGCCCTTCGTCGGCGGCACGCCCGCCGGCTGGATCGTCGCAATGGCCTTCTTCCAGATCATGCTGCTCGGCGGCTATGCGCTGGCCTGGTGGCTGTCGCGCTATTCGCCACGCACGCACGGGATGGCGTTCCTGGGCGCGCTGCTGCTGGGAAGCCTGTTCCTGCCCGTCGGCCTGCCGCAAAGCGCGGAAGGACCGATCAACGCCTGGCTGGTGTTCCGGCTGCTGTCCGCCAGCATCGGTGTGCCGTTCATCGCCATCTCGGCCACCTCCTCCACCATCCAGCGGCTGTTTTCGTCGACGCTGCATACGGAGGCGCAGGATCCCTATTTCCTGTACGCCGCCAGCAACCTCGGCAGTTTTACAGGCTTGCTGATCTACCCGACCGTCATTGAATCATACCTGACGCTGCAGCAGCAGTCGCAACTGTGGCTCTGCGCCTACGCCGCGCTGATCCTCCTGTCGTCGGCATGCCTGTTCCTGCCGGAGCGGCGCGCATATGTAATGCCGACAGGAAAAGCGCCGCCGATCGCCTGGCGGCAGAAGCTCCATTGGGCCGCGCTCGCCTTCTTCCCGTCCAGCCTGATGCTGGGAGTGACCTCGCACATCATCACCGACCTGATTTCCGCGCCGATGGTCTGGGTGCTGCCGCTTGGGATTTACCTGCTGACATTCGTCGTCGCTTTCAGCCGCAAGCCGGTCGTGTCGCTGGAACTCGTCCAGAAGGTCCAGCCGACGGCGGTCGCCCTGTCGGTCGCGCTGAGCCTGATCATCAACGGCTTCATGCCGATTTCCTTCATCGCCATGGGCATTCACCTGGCCACCTTCGCCATCGTTTCTCTCGTCTGCCATATGCGCCTGTCGAAGGAGCGCCCGCTCGACGACGAGCGCCAGCTGCCTGAATTTTACATGATGATCGCCTTGGGCGGCGCGCTCGGCGGCGTGCTGAACGCCTTTATCGCGCCGCTGGTCTTCGACCGCATGGCGGAATACCCCCTCGTCCTGCTGGCCTCGTGCCTGATGAACCCGCGCATCAAGTCGCCCTTCTCTTTCCGCTACGGCATGCTTTTCGTCCTCGGCGGGCTGATCATGGTGCTGGGCGCTGTCTTCGCGGAAAAAGCGGTCGATCTGCCGGCCCTGCGCAACGGCCTGCTGGTGATCGTCTTCGCGCTCGTCACCTTCCATCCGCGCGCGACGATCATCGCGGGTGCTTTCGTCTATATCACGTCGCAATTCTTCTTCACGCCGGTCGACGTCAAGCTGATGACGCGCAATTTCTATGGCGCCATCCGCGTCTATGACCGCGACGCCTACACGCCCGGCCATATCTACCGCATGCGCGTGTTCCGCCACGGCACGACGACCCACAGCACGCAGATCATCGACGAACCGAAGCTGGAGACCATTCCGACCTCCTATTTCTCGATGCTGGGCCCCTTGGGTGACGTCTTCAAGACTTTCCGCCCCGGCAAGGTCGCGGTGATGGGCCTCGGCGCCGGGACGCTCGCCTGCTACCAGAACCCGCAAAGCCAGTTCACGTTCCTCGAACTCGACCCTGCCGTCGTCGAGATGGCGAAGAACCAGTTCACCTTCCTGTCGAAATGCCAGGGCGCCGCGCCGGCGCGTATCCTGGTGGGCGACGGACGGCTCGAGCTCGCGAAGCTGACGGGCGAAAAATTCGACATGATCATTCTGGACGCTTTTTCTTCCGACATGGTGCCGGTGCACCTGATCTCGCAGGAGGCGATCAAGCTATATCTGGACCACCTCGCGGACGGCGGCATCCTCGCCTTCAACCTGTCGAGCCGCTATGTGCGGCTTGAAAACACGCTGGCTGCGGGCGCGCTCGCGGCCGGGCTGCAATACCGCTACTGGGTCGACGACCGCATTTCCTCGCCGTTTCTGCTGCCCAGCTCGTGGCTGATCATGGCGAGGCCCGGCACCGACCTCGCGCACCTGTCCAGCCCGATGTGGGAAGACAAGGCCCCGCCGCCCGGCACCCGGCCCTGGACAGACAGCTATTCGAACGTGGCGAGCGTCATCAAGTTCTGAAAATGAAACCTGGGGGAACAAGAACGGGAGCGACGCTGGCGGTTTTCAGCTTTACCCTGTTCCTTGCCGCGGGACTTATGTTCGCGGTCGAGCCCATGACGGGCAAAATGCTGCTGCCGCTCGTCGGCGGCACGCCGGCCGGATGGATCGTCGCCATGGCGTTCTTCCAGGTGATGGTCCTCCTGGGATACCTCCTGGCGCATGCCCTCTCCCGCCTGACGCCGCGCCAGCAGGGCTGGCTTTATATCGCCGCGCTCGCGGCGGGAGCGCCGTTTCTTCCCATCAGTCTCGGCCATCATGACGGGCTCGATACCTTGAGCGGTCCCGGCAAGGTGTTCCTGCTTTTGACGGAGGCGCTGGCAATTCCCTTCATTGCGCTTTCAGCGACTTCGTCGACCCTCCAGCGGCTGTTTACGACGACGCGCCACGGGTCGGCCGGAGATCCGTACTTTCTTTACGCCGCGAGCAATCTCGGCAGCTTCGCCGGCCTGCTGCTCTATCCCTTCGTTATCGAGCCGCTGCTGCCGCTTGATCGCCAGTCAGACGGCGTCGCTGGCGGCTACGTGCTGCTGATGGCGCTGGCGGCGCTCTGCCTGCTGTTCTCGGGCAGCAGCGATCAAAAGAAGGGGGTGTCCGCGCCGCGAAAGCACATCCGTCATTTGGGCTGGAAGCGCCAGGCGGAGTGGCTGGCGCTGGCCTTCCTGCCCTCCGCGCTACTGATGAGCGTGACGACGTATATAACGTCCGACATCATCTCGGCGCCGCTGATCTGGATTTTGCCGCTGGCGCTGTACCTGCTGACCTTTGTGATCGCCTTCAGCCGCAAGCCGGTCGTTTCGCTGCGGCTCATGGAAGGCATCCAGCCCTACGTCATCTGCGTCGCCATCATCTTTATCTCGCTGTTGCGCGCGGACTGGCTGTTCAGCTGGCTGGGCGTCGCATCTTATCTCGCCGTGTTTACCGCCGTTGCCCTCGCCTGCCACATGCGGCTGGCGAGCCTGCGGCCCCTCGACGACGGCCGCCAACTGACGTCTTATTACGTGATGATGTCCGTCGGCGGCGCGCTGGGCGGCGTGCTGAACGCGTTTGTCATTCCCGTCATTTTCAATCGCCTGATCGAGTTCCCCCTGTTCCTGCTGGCCTCTTTCCTGGTGCATGAGGACTTCAAGGCGCGCTCCCGCACCGGCATGGCGATTCTCGCGCTGATGGTCCTTTGCGTAGTGCTGGTGGACGTGCCGCCGCTCGCCTTCAACACGGACATGCTGCACGCGCGGCGCGTTTTCTTCGAGGCGCTCAGCCTCGGCGCGATTGCCCTGGCGGGATATGCCATCTTTTATCGGTCCCTGTCCCCGCCGCTTGTCATTCTCGCCGCGTTCGGCATTTTCATGATGTCGCAGTTCGTCATCGGCGAAGGCGAATTCCTCAGCGTCCGGAATTTCTTCGGCACCGTACGGCTTTACGACAGCGCGCGGATGGAAGACGGCAAGCCGTTGACGGTGCGCACGATGCGCCACGGCTCGACGACGCACGGCATCCAGATGCGCGGCGACCCGGCGCTGGAAACGCTGCCGACGGCCTATTTCACGAAGCAAGGCCCGCTGGGTGATGTCTTCGCCGTCGCAAAACCGCATGACGTCGCGGTGCTCGGCCTCGGCGCGGGCGTCACGAATTGCTTCAATGCGAAGGACCGGTCCTTCACCTTCTTCGAAATCGATCCCGATGTGGTCGATGTCGCCGAAAACGACTTCACGTTCCTCAAGAAATGCCCCGGCAAGAAACCCTACCGCGTCTTCGTCGGCGACGGCAGGCTGGAACTGGCGCGGCTTCCGGATAAATTCGACCTCCTGATCGTCGACGTTTTCACCTCGGACACGATCCCCACGCATATCGTGACGCAGGAAGCGCTGAAGATGTACTTCGACCATATCGCGCCGGGCGGAACGCTTGCGATGAACATCTCCAATCGTTACTTCTCCCTGTGGGATACGATTGCGACGACCGCCTCCACGCTCGGCCTCGTCACGGCCATAAAAAGGGATGTTTCGCCCAACCGTCCGTTCTACAGCTCGCCCAGCGTCTGGATGATCATGGGCAAGCCGCCTCTATCCGCCGCTTTTGCGGCGCGCGGCTGGAAACCGGTGACGCCTACGGGACGGCTGAAGCCCTGGACTGATAATTATACCAATCTTTTGGCCGCTCTCTCCTCGGGAGGCGCGCTGAAATGAGAGCTGCCGCGAAGAAAAGCAACCCTTTCGCCCTCGGGCTCTTCAGCCTGACATTGTTCCTCTCGGCGGCATTGATGTTCGCCATCGAGCCGATGACCGGCAAGATGCTGCTGCCGCTGGTCGGCGGCACGCCGGCGGGCTGGATCGTCGCGATGGCTTTTTTCCAGGTGATGCTGCTCTTGGGCTATTTTTATGCCCACATGCTGTCGCGCTTTACACCGCGGGTGCATGCACTCATGTATATCGCCGTGCTGGTGGCCGGGATGGCCTGCCTGCCAATCAGGATGCCTTCGGGCGAGACGATCGGAAATCCCGGCCCCTTCCAGGTTTTCGCCCTGCTGACGGTCGCGGCGGCCGTGCCCTTTATCGCGCTGTCGGCCACATCATCGACGCTGCAGCGCCTGTTCACGACGGCGGGTCATTCGGCTTCCGGCGATCCCTATTTTCTTTACGCGGCCAGCAACCTCGGCAGCTTCGCGGGACTGCTTCTCTATCCCTTCGCCTTTGAGCCCGCTTTCGGTCTGGCCGAACAGGCGCGCTACTGGTTCTATGCTTTCGGGGCGCTGGCGATTTTCTGCCTGCTGTGCCTCGCGCTGACGTATCAGGCCGCCGGCAAAAAACCGGCGAAAGCGCGCGGGAAGTCGAAAATCACCCGCGAACAGCGCCTGCGCTGGATCGCGCTGGCTTTTTTCCCGTCGAGCCTGCTGCTCGGCGTGACGACGCACATCTCGACGGACCTGTTCTCCGCGCCGCTGGTCTGGGTGCCGCCGCTCGCGATTTACCTGCTGACCTTCGTCATTGCGTTCAGCCGCAAGCCGCTGGTAAAAATGCGGACGATGTCGACGCTGCAGCCGCTCGCGGTCGCGCTGGTGACGGCACTCCTGTTATCATTTGACAGTGACCTGCGGGTGTCCTGGTATGCCGTCGGTTTTCATTTCATCGCCTTTGGCATCGTCGCTCTGATGTGCCATCTGCAGCTCGCGGCCGAGCGGCCAATCGGCGACGACCGGGGCCTGACCGAGTTTTACCTGATGATGTCAGTGGGCGGCGCGCTGGGCGGCCTTCTCAACGCTTTTATCATTCCGGTCATTTCCGACCGTCTGATCGAATATCCGCTGATGATGATCCTGTCCTGCCTCATGAACCCCGGCTTCGCGCCGAAAATGGCCAAGGCGGCGAGAGATTTCATGGCGATCGGCCTTGCCTGCGTCGGCGTCTATGTGATTTACCGCATCGCCGGGCTGAATTTCATCTATGGCACCGTCGCGGGCGGCTATACGAACGGCATGACGATCGCCGATGTCGCAGTTTTTGCGACCGCCATCATTCTCGCGACGCATCCGCGCACGGTATTTTACGGGACGCTCGTCCTGCTGATGACGACGCAGTTCATCGTGCCGCGCGACGTGAAACTGACGGAGCGGAATTTCTATGGCGTCGTAAAGGTCTTCGACCGGCCACAGGAAGCGGACGGAAAGCTTTACGATATCCGCTTTCTCGTCCATGGCGTCACGACTCATGGCATCCAGGTGCGCGATCCGGCGTATGAGAAGGTTCCGACCAGCTATTTCTGGAAGGAAGGCCCGGCCGGCAATGTTTTCGACGCTTACAATCCAAAAAAAATCGCGGTCATCGGCCTCGGCGCGGGAACGCTGAATTGCTACAGCACTCCCTCCAACGAATTTACCTTCTTTGAAATCGATCCTGCGGTCATCAAGATCGCGCGCGATTCCGGCCTTTTTACATTCCTTTCAGCCTGCAAAGGCAGGCGTCCGCCGGACTTCGTTCTTGGCGATGGCCGCCTGCAGCTTGCCCACCGAAAGGATAAATTCGACCTGATCACGCTCGACGCCTTTTCGTCCGATGCGATCCCCACCCACCTGATCACGCTGGAAGCGCTGAAGGTCTATCTCGACCATCTGAATCCCAATGGCATTATTCTTCTGCATATTTCGAACCGGTTCTTCAACCTAGCGAAAGTTCTGGCAGTCAATGCACAGGTGCTGGACCTGAAGTCGCGCAGCATGCTGGAGATACCGCCGGATCGCGCATTTTATGCCGCGCCCAGCGAATGGTTCGTCATGGCGCGCAAGAACGTCAGCTTGTCGCCGCTTGAAGTTTACGGCTGGCACGAGGTGACGCCACAGCAGGGCCGCCGCCGGTGGACGGATGATTACACCAATCCCTTGAGCACTTTGATGTTCACAGGCTTCATGGGGCCCACTTGAATGAAGGCGAAACACCGGCGGCAGGATCCCGCGATGCTTGCGCTGTTCGGCGGGACGCTGTTCCTGTCGGCGGGGCTGATGTTCGCCATCCAGCCGATGGCCGGGAAAGCATTGCTGCCCGTGGTCGGCGGCACGCCCGCGGGCTGGATCGTCGCGATGGCCTTCTTCCAGGTCATGCTGCTGCTGGGGTATCTTTACGCGCATTTCCTGTCGCGGTTCCCGCCTCGCGTGCACGGCGTTCTGTACGTCGCGGCATTGGGCCTGGGTTGCTTTTTCCTGCCCTTCCATCTGCCCGATACCGGCGGCGCGGCATTGGGCGCCTTTGATGTTTTTCGCTTGCTCACCGTGTCGCTCGCCGTGCCTTTCATCGCCCTGTCGGCCACTTCGTCGACGTTGCAGCGCCTGTTTACGGCAACCCGGCATGCCGCGGCGGACGATCCCTATTTCCTCTATGCCGCCAGCAACCTCGGCAGCTTTATCGGCCTGTTCCTTTACCCGCTTGCCTTCGAGCGGCTCTGGGGTCTTTCGGACCAGGCGCATTACTGGCTCTGGGGTTACGCGCTGCTGATCGCGGGCGGGCTGATTTGCCTGTCGCGCGCCTCACCGAACGCGCCCGCATCACACAAAGAGCGGAAATCGCAGCGAGTGGCAAATCGAGAACGGCTCGAGTGGGTCGCGCTGGCCTTTTTCCCCTCGGCCCTGCTGCTCGCCGTAACCACCCATATTTCGACCGATATATTCTCGGCGCCGATGCTGTGGGTATTGCCGCTTTCGCTCTACCTGCTGACCTTCGTTGTCGCTTTTGGCCGCCGGCAGCTGATGCCGCTGTCCAGCGTCGCGGCGCTGCAGCCTGTTGCGGCGGCGCTCGCGCTCGGCTTCATCATGATGCTCGATTCATACCTCCGCGTGTCGTGGCGCGGCATGATCGTACATCTCGTCGCCTTCACCCTGACTGCGCTGATGTGCCATATGCGCCTCGCCGAAAAGCGCCCGCTGAAGGACGGTCGACGGCTGACCGAATTCTACCTGATGATCGCCGTCGGAGGCGCGCTCGGCGGTATCCTGAATGCCTTCGTCGCTCCGCTGGCCCTCAACCGGCTTCTTGAGTATCCGGCGCTGCTGATCCTGTCCTGCCTGGTCAATCCGTCCTTCAGGAAAACTTTGTCCGAACGGGCGAAGCTGGCGCTTGGCATCGCCGCTGCGCTCGCGCTGTTCTATATCGCAAATGTCCGCGGGCTTTTCGGCGATTTTGGCGGCAAGGAACTGGGCGGCGAGCCCGTGCAGGCCTTTATCGCTGATGTATTGCTTTTCGTGATCCTGCTGGGCTCGTCGTTTAACGCCCGTACCCTGCTCTGCGGCGGGCTCGTGATGCTGTTCATTGCGGAATTCATCACGCCGTCGGACGAACTGCTGGTGCGCCGAAACTTTTACGGCGTCATCAAGGTTTTCGAGGCGCCTATTGTCATCAACGGTCACACGTACCAGGCGCGCTATCTCTACCACGGCACGACGACGCATGGCATCCAGATCGAGGACAAGAAATACGAAACCACGCCCACCGCCTACTTCACCCGCAGCGGCCCGGCGGGCGATGTGTTCAATCTCTATGCGCCGGAAAAAATCGCGGTGATCGGCCTCGGCGCGGGCACGCTGAACTGCTACAGCACGCCCAAAAGCGAATTCACTTTCTTCGAAATCGACCTCGCCATCATCGATGTCGCCAGCGATCCGAAATATTTCACCTTCCTTTCGGCCTGCAGGGGAAAACGGCCGCCCGTCATCATTCCCGGCGACGGACGGCTGGAACTGGCCAAGCGTCCGGAGAAATTCGACCTCATCGTGCTCGACGCTTTTTCCTCCGACACCATTCCCGCACATCTGCTGACGACCGATGCGATCAAGGTCTACCTCGACCATCTGAGCCCGCGCGGGCTGATGCTGATGAACCTGTCGAACCGCTATTTCAACCTGGCCGCAGAAATGTCGCGCAATGCGGAAGATCTCGGGCTGAAATACCGCATCAAGTTCGACGCTCCGGACGATATCCCCTACGCCTCCGCCAGCCTGTGGTTCACCATGGCGCGGCCCGGCGCCAGCATGACGCCGCTCGATACGGTCGGCTGGCTTACCCCTACGGCTTCGGCGGACCTGCGCCCCTGGACGGATGATTACACCGATCTTCTGAGCGTATTCCAGGTGTTCCGCAAGCCCGTGAAAAATGCCGGTAAGTAAGCCAGCATAATGGCGCTACTGAACAGGAAATTGACGTGCTTGATCTGCACGAGCGCAATGCGACATCTATACCATCTGGAGACGCACCGCTCCTGAGGCTTACCATTCACAATTTGTTCATCTCCGAGAGGCCCCACGGCTTGTCAAGTTCCTTCGTTTGTTTAGTATATGGCTAAGCAACGAGAGAGGAAATCCTTGAATTCGACTGCCCCTATCCAGCCCCTAAAGGCAGCGGCAAGATTTTTTTCCCCGCTTGCAATAGCTGTGCTCGGTGTGGTCGCCGCGCTGGTGACAATCTATGAAATCAATCACCGCTTTTTCTTCGTCGACGATCGGCAGACGCAATATTTCCCCTACGGCCTGATTATCAAAGATATGCTGCTGCGCGGGCAATTTCCGTTCGTGACCACGCGCACTTTTTTTGGCGGCGCCCTTTGGCTGGATCCGCAGAACGGCATCTATAATCCCCTGGCGATGATCATGACGATGCTCATCGATCCTGCACATCTCGAAGTCTCCGGCCTGCTGTACGCCATTGTCCTGAATATACTGCTGACGACGGGGGCGTATACGCTGGGCCGGGCCTATGGGATTCGTCCTTCATTTGCAGCTCTGCTCGGTCTCATGGCGGGCATCAACCTCTACACGCTTTATATTAATTCCGCCGATTGGCACCCTGCGGCCTCATCCATGGGCTGGCTGATGTTCGCTTGGGCAGCGCTGAAACGGCTGCAGGATGCCGAAAAAAATATTTGTTGGCACATTCTCGGATCAGCCATATTGATTTATTTGCTCGTAAGCTCCGGATGGCCACATAACGTCGTGGCGCTCGCCGTTGTGATGACAATCATGTTTCTGAATGAGCTCCGGAATTCCCGGCGCCACGCACTCCGCCTCGTTTGGGCTGGCGCTCTTGGTGCCGCGCTCTGCCTTCCGGTCGTCGTTCCGATCATTATGGCACTACCCTTTACCTCGCGCCCTGTAGGGCTTGCAACTCAGGGCTTATTCACACCGAAACCAACTGACTTGCTTAACTTCAGCAACCCGGCATGGTTTCCTGACATTTTGTGGTTCGCCCCCGGTCAGCACATGTCCTGTCCTTTATTCTTTACGGCGTGGTACGCATTGCCGCTGCTCGCGCTCGTAGACATGCGAAACCTTAAATGGCCGAAAGAAATCCTGTTCGTGATGGGTGGGCTGATAATGCTTACCACTGAGGCAGCGCAGCTTGGCCCCCTTCGCTTTCCGATGCGCTGGCTGCCGGACGTTCAGATCTGTTTGCTGCTGTCACTTTTCTGTGCCACTGAAAAGAGCGCGATCAGAGCAACGTGGCCGCGCATGCTTCTGGCTTTCGGCGCGCTCTGCTTGACGACGCTCGCGGCGATCGTGAACAACCCCCCTGTGGCCATGGATAATATGAGCTTGGTATTCTTGGCCGCGATTTTCATCGCTATGCTACCTCCCATGGCGAAGCGCTTTGACTGGCTGCCCATGTTTCTAGGAATAACGTCTATTGTTATGGTGCTGGTGATGGTCGCCAGAATTCCCCCATTTTTAGACCTTGGTAAGAATAACAAGACCCCCGCCGTTGCCATGGCTTCGGAAAGCCGTGTCGCCTACACTCTCTACTCGGGTCATTATTTGGCCTCGCTGAATCCTAAGGATGAAACGGAATATCTTCCAGGCGCCTCGGCCGCGTATTACGGCGTCAACTCCTTCATTGGCTATTCGTCTCTTGCATATAAGGGTTGGGGCACGATATTCGGTTGCGCGACCGTTGAAACGCCTTTCTGCGTTGTATACGTCTCGACGCTTCTGCAGAGAGCACCGGAAACAGGGGTGCCGTACCTCGACCTCTTAAAGATCGATACTGTTGTCGCTCAAAAGGGCATATCAGCGCTCGACGCCTCTGTCGCACTGCGGCATTGGTCTTGGCGCGATACGCCCAATACCGTTCGCCTTGAGCGGCCTCAGCCAAGGCAATTGCCAGGGACGGTGTCGTGGTATTCCCAAGGAGTATCAACGAAAGGATCGGCGCAACTTAAGCCCGACGGAGAAGAGCTTGCAATCTCAAATGCCCGTGACACGCCGGGTTTGATTGCCTTTGCGCGACTGTATTTCCCAGGATTCCGGGCGTTCCTGGACGGCCGGGAACTCAATGTTCGTCCCGTCGACGAGCTGGTCGTTGGCGTCGATATACCCCCTCACGCGAAAGGACGCCTGATTCTTACATTTCTTCCCCCGATGTTCGTGCCCTGCCTTACACTGGCGATGTCTGCCCTCCTGTGCTGGATGATAGCCGTGTTCTTCGAAAAGCGCGTCGGCCCTCGCTTGATTAGAGATATGCTAATCCGGGGCAAAAAATTTGCCTGGGCGTGTTCCAGATCTTCCGCAAGCCGATGAAAAATGCAGGTGGATAAGTGACGCCAGCAGAATGGCGCTACTGATCGGGAGCGGCGCCAGCTTGAGCACGATCACCGCCGCGGGCAGCGCCCACAGACAGCCCAGAATGACAAAGCCTGAAGCCGAAACGTCGGCCAGCGTTCCCAGGTAAACCGCAAGCGCGCCCGTGATGGCGACCATGTCGTAATTGAATCCGTAGGGAAGAATGATCATCGTCGCGAGCGCGATCATCAGGATGCTGCGCGCCGTTAATCCCTCCTTCTTTACCGTCAGAATGACGGAAGCCAGCGCCGCCAATGCCGCTATTCCATAGAAGGTATAGCGTATGCCTTCGACCGCCGTCATCCGGACGGCGTCGGACCAAGGCCCGGGCATCAGCGGATTGAACATGTTGCTGACCCCGTTCAGGAAGCCCGCCTGATAAGGAATAGTATCTCCGATATAGTCGTGCCATGGCCCTGTTCCCCAGCACAGCAGGCTGACGGCGATCAGAATGGCCGTCGTGACGCCAGCGCTTGCGATACAGGCCCAGTTGCGGCGTATGAGCAATACAAGGGGAATCAACAACCCCATGTGCGGCTTCACCGTCAGCAAGCCAAACAGGATTCCGCCGGCCACCGGGGATGCCTCGCAAAGATAAAGCCCTCCCAGAAGAAAGGCTGCCGTAAATGCGCCGTTCTGCCCGAAAATGGCGTTAAAGATGGCTGCAGGAGACAATAGCACGAGCAGCAGGGCCTGCCATTTGAATGCATAAAACTTATTGGCGCGCAGGGCCAGGACGAATGCAGCCCCACCCGCCAGCGTCCAGGCCGCCAGGGACGGAAAATAGGACGCCAGCCCGAAAGCAAGGATCAACGGCAAGATGTGCGGCGGATAAGAAAAATTATGGATGGGGTAATCCTTGCCCAGCAGAGACCGCATATCCGCCAGATATTCGCGATGTGCCAGGATGTGCGCCGATTTTCCGTCTATCACCTGTTTCGCCCCGAACCAGACATTGACAAAATCGCGCCCCGGCAGATAGCCCTGCACATCATGACCATCCTTGCCCGGCATAAGCCAGTACAGCCAAGGTCCTGTCAGGTGGGCAAGGCCGAGAAGCGTCCACATCCAGAATAATCGCAGTGGATTATGGATGCGCGCGTTCATGGCGCTGTCCTGTCAGTCACGGCTCTCTCTCCTTCCCGCCCCAACAGGTTTTCGATCGAGGATGCCGCAGACATCTTGCTCTCACAGAAATATAAAGACACGAGGGACAGGATCAGGATGGAACTACTGATAGGCAATTGAACCGTTTTAATCTCCAGAATGAGTGCCGGCAGCGCCCAAAGCAAACCCAGCATCAAATGAGTAAGCATTGGGATTTCCGCAGCAGATGCGAGGTAGATAACAAGAGCGCCGGTGATTGCTCCCATGTCATATTCAAATCCGTAGGGAAGGATAATGAGGGTTGTCGTGGCCAGCATGAGAATAACACGCGGCGTCAATCCTTCTTTGATCAGCAAGTGAAAGGACATCCACAGGGCGGCCATGCCGATACAAACGCATATAATCACGGCGTACCACTCCGGAACATGCATGAGAGTCGAGAGATCCTCATAAGGACCAGGCATCAGCATATTCTTTGCATCGGGACGGTGTACGGACAGGAATTCTGTCTGAAAGGGCATGGTTCCCGCCATGTAGTATTGCCAGGGCGCGATGCCCCAGATTAAGACGCTTGTTGTAATCAAGAGCAATGCGGTCACCGACGCGCTCGCGATGCATCTCCAGTTACGCTGAAGAAGGAGAACGAAAGGGATTAAAATTCCAAGATGGGGCTTGACCGTCAAAATGCCGAATAGCACTCCAGCAGTCAGAGGAGATGCCCGGCATAGAAATAACCCTCCCAGGAACAGGGCGCCGGTGAACGCTCCATTCTGCCCCCCAATCGCATTTAGAATATTCGCCGGGGAAAAAGCGATAAGAAAAAGTGACGCTAAAGACAACTGGGAAAATTTGTTACGCTTTAGCGCGGCGATAAGACTTGCCGTGCCGAAGAAGGTCCAGAACGCAAGCGACGGAAGGTACGGAAGCAACCCAAAAACCAAAATCAGCGGGAGGACATTGGGAAAATAGGAAAAATTATGATCATAGAAGTGCTGGCTGAATGCCCCCGCCATGTGCTGAACGTATTCACTTGGGAAATACAGGGCATGCATTTCGTTGCGCATCGCCAGGCGTGCGCCGAACCAAACGTTGACGAAGTCGTCTCCAACGATATTGCCGTTGACATCAATAATGCCGTGAGATGGAAGGTAAAACCTGATAAACGGGAATGAAAAGCCCAAAAATCCGACGATTGACCAAAACCAGAGGAGCCGAAGGCTTTCCGGTGAGCGGACCCGTGACGTCAGTATCCCCATGCAGCAATCTAACCGTGGTATATTATTAAGTTATTAAGTTTACATTACACTTTCTGACGATGCATGAAAACCATATTCAGATATAACACTCTCCTTTAGGTCATCCGTTTCATAGTCACCGAATGGCGCATTGCATACGCCATGACGACACCACGCAGACGATACGCGAATTATGCCGGCGGCGCGGCGCGGGTCTTCCCATAGACGTGCAAAAAGACCAGTAACAGCATCAGCGTGAGGCTGGAGGCCGGGAAGTATGGCATTCTCTTGATCTCGAAAATCGTGGAGGGGAGGACCCACAGCGCCCCGAAGAGGAGATGTGCAAGCACCGGCATTTCCGTGACCGTTGCAAGGAAAATCATGGCGCCGCCGCAGGCGATCGTCAGGTCGTAGTTGAAACTGTAAGGCACCACCAGCGGCGTCGCGATGGCGAGCATCGCAATCGTGCGCGGGCTCAGTCCATCGCGGTTCACGTTCAGCAGCGCCAGCGTGAACGCCAAGGCGCCGCAGGCAAGCTGTATGATCAACGACACGCCGATACTGAACTGCATTACGACGCGCGCGTCGGCATAGACGCCAGGCATCATCAGCCGGTAATAGCCCTGAGACAGCTCCAGCAGGCTTTGCTGGAACGATATCCCCTTCGTCCAATAGTCCTGCCAGGGCGCGACACCCAATAACAGCAGGCTCAGCCCGACAAGGCACACCGTCGTGACGCCGGCGCTCGCGATGCACTTCCAGTTCTTGCGTAACAGCAAGGCAAAGGGGATCAGCACGCCGAGCTGCGGCTTGACGGTCAGCAGGCCGAACAGCACGCCCGCAATGACGGGCGAAGATTCGCACAGGTAAAAACCGCCCAGGAAACAGGCCGCCGAAAAGCCGCCATTCTGTCCGGTAACGATGTTGACGAGGAAGGCGGGCGACAATAGCATCAGCGCCGGCAAACGCCATGACTTCACAATGTCCTTGTTCGCGCGTATCGCGGCGACCAGCGCGGTCGCGCCCGAAGCGATCCAGGCGAAGAATGCCGGAAAATAAGGAAGCAGGCCGAAGACGAAAATCAGCGGAAGAATATCGGGCGGATAGGAAAAGTTATGCTGGGTGTATTCCTGGCCGAACAGCGCCCGCATCTCCTGCATATAGGCCGGGAAATCGTAAATATGCGACAGTTTTCCCTCGCGAGTCAGGCGCGCCCCCAGCCAGACGTTGGCAAAGTCGCGGCCCAGCCTGTAGCCCCTGACGTCATAGCCGCCATGGCTGGGCCAGAAAACGTCGTAAAGGACCGGCGAAAAGCCCGCGACGCCGATGAACGACCATACCCACAGGGTATTCAGGATGTCGGGAGACTGGATTTTGCTCTTGAGAAAGCCGGGGATTGCCATGGCGAAGGTCTTGTGGAGAAAACCCAGAACGGGAAGATTGATTATATCCGCTGCGGAGCGGGGTGCGCAAGGCGACAATTTATTTGCGATTTCAGGCGCATAAAGCAATAAAAAACGCCCCGAATGGCTTGACGGGACCCCCTCCCTGCCCTAACTTCGGGAAAAGCTCAAAAAAGCTCGGTCGGGAAAGTCTCATGCCAAAACGCACGGATATCAAATCCATCGCTATCATCGGCGCTGGACCCATTATTATTGGCCAGGCCTGCGAATTCGATTATTCGGGCACCCAGGCCTGTAAGGCCCTCCGGGATGAAGGATACCGGGTCATTCTGATCAATTCGAACCCGGCCACCATCATGACCGACCCGAACCTGGCCGATGCGACATATGTCGAGCCGATCACGCCCGATATCGTGGCCAAGATCCTCCAGAAAGAACGCCCGGACGCGCTGCTGCCCACCATGGGCGGCCAGACGGCGCTGAACACGGCCCTCGAACTCGCCAAGAACGGCACGCTGCAGGAACTGGGCATCGAACTCATCGGCGCAAAAAAACAGGCGATCGAGCTGGCCGAAGACCGCGAGCTGTTCAAGAAGACCATGGACAAGCTCGGCCTTGAATCGCCCAAGAGCAAGACCGCGCATAATTTCCAGGAAGCCATGGACGTGCTGGAATATGTCGGCCTGCCCGCCATCATCCGCCCCTCCTTCACCCTCGCCGGCACCGGCGGCGGCATCGCCTATAACCGCAACGAATATGAGCAAATTGTCCGCGCGGGCCTCCAGGCGTCGCCCGTCAAGCAGATCCTGGTCGAAGAGTCGGTGCTGGGCTGGAAAGAGTATGAAATGGAAGTCGTCCGCGACAAGGCGGATAACTGCATCATCATCTGCTCCATCGAAAACATCGATCCGATGGGCATACACACGGGCGACAGCATCACCGTTGCCCCCGCGCTCACACTGACCGATAAAGAATACCAGATCATGCGCAACGCCTCGCTGGCGGTCCTGCGCGGCATCGGCATCGAAACCGGCGGCTCGAACGTTCAGTTCGCCATCAATCCCAAGGACGGCCGCATGGTCGTCATCGAGATGAACCCCCGCGTCAGCCGTTCCTCGGCACTGGCGTCGAAGGCGACAGGCTTCCCCATCGCCAAGGTCGCGGCGAAGCTGGCTGTCGGCTACACGCTGGATGAGCTCAAGAACGACATTACTAAAACGACGCCCGCCTCGTTCGAGCCGACGATTGATTACGTCGTCACCAAGATCCCGCGCTTCAATTTCGAAAAGTTCCGCGGCACCGAAGAACGCCTGACGACCTCGATGAAATCGGTCGGCGAAGTCATGGCCATGGGCCGCACCTTCGAAGAGTCGCTGCAAAAGGCGATCTGCTCGCTCGAAACCGGCCTCACCGGCCTCAAAGAGATGCAGCTGGTGCCCGAGAACGAGGAATATAACGAGCAGCATGTCGTGGCCGCACTGTCGCAGCCGCGCCCGGATCGCATCTTCGTCATCGCCCAGGCCTTCCGCCACGGCTTCACCATCGATGAAATCTACAAGCATTGCAAATACGACCACTGGTACCTCGAGCGCCTCCATGCCATCGTCGAGCATGAAGAACATCTCAAGCGCAACGGCGTGCCCAAGAGCTTCTCCGAGTGGATGGTCACGAAGCAGATGGGCTTCTCCGACGCCCGCATCGCCGAACTGACGCACAAGAAGACCGAGGACATCACGAAAACCCGTCATAAAGCCGGCGTCCGACCCGTCTACAAGCGCGTCGACACCTGCTCGGCCGAATTCCCGTCGAATACCTCGTATATGTATTCGACTTACGAAGCCAACGGCACCGTCTTGAGCACCAGCGAAGCGGCGCCTTCTGACCGCAAAAAAGTCATCATCATCGGCTCCGGCCCCAACCGCATCGGTCAGGGCATCGAGTTCGACTATTGCTGCGTTCACGCCTCTTTCGCCCTGCGCGACAAGGGCATTGAAAGCATCATGATCAACTGCAACCCCGAAACGGTCTCGACCGACTACGATACATCCGACCGCCTCTATTTCGAGCCGATCACGGCTGAAAAGGTCCTCGACATCATCCATGCCGAACAGGAAAAAGGCGAAGTGCTGGGTGTCATCGTCCAGCTGGGCGGCCAGACGCCGCTGAAACTCAGCCACGATCTTGAAAAAGCGGGCGTGACGGTGCTGGGTACCAGCCCCGATGCCATCGACCTCGCCGAGGATCGCGAGCGTTTCTCGAAGCTCATCACCAAGATCAAGCTCAAGCAGCCGGCCAACGGCATCGCCCGTTCGCAGGAAGAGGCCGAGCGCATCGCCGAGGACATCGGCTTCCCGCTCGTCCTGCGCCCCTCCTACGTGCTCGGCGGCCGCGGGATGGAAATCGTCCATGACATGGCGGGGCTGAAACGCTATATCGGCACCGCCGTGAAGGTTTCGGGCGACTCGCCCGTCCTGATCGACCATTACCTGCAGAACTGCATTGAGGTCGATGTCGACGCGCTCTGCGACGGCAAGGAGACATTCATCGCCGGCGTGATGGAGCATATCGAGGAAGCCGGCATCCATTCCGGCGACAGCACCTGTTCCCTGCCGCCTTATTCCCTGCGCCAGGAAATCGTGGTCGACCTGATGGACCAGACCATGACGCTCGCCAAGGCGCTCAATGTCGTGGGCCTGATGAACGTACAATTTGCGGTTAAACAGAGCCGCGATCCGTCAAACCTCGACCATTACGACATCTATGTTCTCGAAGTGAACCCGCGCGCCTCACGCACCGTGCCCTTCGTCGCCAAGGCAACAGGCGTGCCGGTCATCAAGGCCGCCACGCGCATCATGACGGGCGAAAAGATCACGGCCCTCAAATCCGAAGGCGTACTGCATCACCGGAAATTCGACCATGTCGCCGTTAAGGCGCCGGTCTTCCCCTTCGCGCGCTTCCCGAAGGTGGACGCCGTCCTGGGCCCCGAAATGAAATCGACCGGCGAGGTCATGGGCATCGACAAAGACTTCCGCCGCGCCTTTGCCAAGGCCCGCATCGGGGCCGGTTCGCGGCTGCCGATGAGCGGCACCGTCTTCATCTCGGTGCGTGATTCTGACAAAAACATGATTATCCCGCTGGCCGCCAAGTTGGCCGAGCTTGGCTTCAAAATCGTCGGCACCGGCGGGACCGCCCGGCACCTCGTTTCGGCCGGCATCCGCGCTCATAAAGTCAATAAAGTCCATGAAGGTCAACCACATATCATCGATGCCATGATCAACGGCGATATCGCCCTCATGCTTAATACCACCGACGGCCCGCAGGCCGTGGTCGACGACTTTAACTTGCGTCGGGCAGCATTACAGAATAAAATCCCCTATTACACGACCATCCCTGGTGCCAAAGCGGCTGTGGACGCCATAGCAGCTTTGCGGCAATCGGGGCCTTTTGACGTGAAGTCGCTGCAGGAATATCTGAAAGCGGCTTAATCAAGGGAACAAGGGACAAGCGATAATGCGCTGGTTTTCGGCGCATGAAGAAAGTTTTGTTCCGAGTTTTGGCCGGTTTGCGGCTTTTAAGAATAGGACTGATTATGCAGAAAATACCCATGACCTCCGACGGCTACAAACGGCTCGAAGAGGAAATCAAGCACCTGAAATCGGTTGAGCGCCCGAATATTATCGAGGCCATCGCCGAAGCCCGTTCGCACGGCGACCTGTCAGAGAACGCGGAGTATCATGCCGCGCGCGAGAAGCAGAGCTTTATCGAAGGCCGCATCCTCGAGCTCGAGGACAAGATCTCCCGCGCCGACGTCATCGATACGACGAAAATGAACGGCAATGTCATTAAGTTCGGCGCTCATGTTAAGGTGGTGGATGAAGACACCGACCACGAGCAGGCCTTCCAGATAGTCGGCGAATATGAAGCCGACATCGAGAAAGGCCGCCTCGCCCTCACCGCGCCGCTGCCGCGCGCCCTGATCGGCAAGAAGGCCGGGGACAGCGTCGAGGTGACCACGCCCAAGGGAACCAAGGCTTACGAAGTCCTCGAAGTCGTGTATAAATAAACCATCGCCGTTTCCGGCCTTCGGGACTATTAAACTCATGAGCCCCATTCCGCTGTCGCTTGCAACGTTCTTCTCGACGCTGTGCGGGGGGCTGTTCGCGCTCAAATTCAACGACCGCCTGCACTTCATTCTCAGTTTCACGGCCGGCGTGCTGCTGGGCGTCGTGGCCTTCGACCTGCTCCCGGAAATCTTCTCCATTGCGCATGAGCATAATTACGATCCGTCGGGCGCCATGACGACGCTAGTGCTGGGCTTCCTCGTTTTTCATGCGTTCGAAAAATTCTTTATCGTCCACATGGTCCACGACAAGGACTATACGGGCGGCCACCGCCATCCGAAGATTGGCGTCCTCTCAGCGCTCGCGCTGACCGGCCACAGTTTCATGGACGGCGTCGGGATCGGCCTGGGCTTCCAGGTTTCGCCCGCCGTCGGCACGGTCGTGGCGCTCGCGGTCATTGCGCATGATTTCTGCGACGGGCTCAATACGGTCGGCCTGATGCTCGTCAACCGCAACACCAAGCGCCGCGCCTTCCACCTGCTGCTGGCCGACGCCGCAGCGCCCGTTGTCGGCGCCGCCGTGTCCTACGCCATCAAGGTGCCGCCCGAGATGCTGATGCTCTACCTCGGCTTCTTCGCCGGCTTCCTCCTCTACATCGGCGCCGCCGACGTCCTCCCCGAAGCCCACTCCCGCAGCAAGCCCGGCATGACGGCCGGACTGATCGTGCTGACCTGCCTCGGCGCGGAGTTCATCGGGCTGGTGGTGCGGTTGATTGGGTGACGGCGGCCGTCGCGATATTGACATTCCATGCTACCGCCGTAGTCTGGATTATCTTCAACACGGCCAATGACGGAGCCGCCGTTTGTCTTTTCAACAGACAAGCCAGACACCAGGAACCGCTAACAAGGGCGCAGGAAGGTTTCACCCGCTGGCGGCGGCGCTTGTGGGCCTCGTCGCGGTCCTGTGTTGCATCTACGCGATCAATCCCCGGTTCTTTTTCACCGACGACCGGCAGGTTCAGTATTTTCCCTACGGGCTGATCATCAAACAGGCGCTGCTCGACGGACATTTTCCTTT
This sequence comes from Alphaproteobacteria bacterium, assembly GCA_025934695.1. Lineage (GTDB taxonomy): Bacteria > Pseudomonadota > Alphaproteobacteria > Micavibrionales > UBA2020 > JAPWJZ01. The sequence goes on along the minus strand of JAICWS010000001.1, from coordinate 91,141 downwards.
CCTGACGGTGCGGACCTTTACCGGCGGAGCACTGTGGCTCGACTGGCAATACGGGCTGCTGAATCCTTTTTCGCTTCTGCTGACTCTCACCATCATGCCTCAGCACCTGGAGCTGAGCGGCCTGCTCTTCGCGATCCTTGTCAGCGGATTTCTGTGTTGCGGAGTTTACCGCCTTGGCCGCGCTTACGCATTGAGGGCGGATTTTTCAGCGCTCCTGGCGTTCCTCATGGGGACGAATATCTACTCCCTTTATTTCGACTCCAACATCTGGGGCCCGGCGCTGCTGTCGCTGGCGTTCCTGGCATTTGCCTGGGCCTCGCTCAAGGAATTGCCAAGGCGGCAGGGAAATATTCCGCTGCATGTGCTCACGACTGGTGTCCTGATGTACCTGACCGTGAGCGCCGGATGGCCGCATACCGACGTCGTGCTGGCGATTGTCGGCACGGTTCTTTTCGCGGCGGAAGTTATGCGCGGCAATCGACAAGGCGCTTTGCGTTTCGCGCTGGCCGCCGGGCTGTCCGTGGCGCTTTGCCTGCCCGTGGTGGTTCCCGTCGTCGCCGCCTTGCCATGGACGGCGCGCGTCGAGAATATCGACATCAACGGGTTGACGGCTTCCGTGCCGGACCTGCTGGCCGGGGCAGGCAACCCGGGCTGGCCGACGATGGTTTCCGACCGCGATCAGACGATGTCGCTGGTGGCGATGCCGTTTTACTTCATCGCCTGGTTCTTTCTTCCCGCGATGTTCATGGCGCGGCGGTCCGCACTTTCATTCAAAAAAATCGACGAATTAGCCGCCGTGGCCGCGCCGCTGTTCCTGTTGGCGACGGGCATGCTGCACATCCATCTTCTGCGTTATCCGACCCGCTGGCTGGCGGACCTCGACCTCGTCATCCTGATCGTGACGCTTTCGATGCTCCAGGATGATCCCGTTTTGTCGGCGCCGCGGCCCAGGCACGCCGTCGTGGCCATGATCATGCTGGCGCTTCTCGCGTTGGGGAACCCTGCGCAGCCGGTTCTGCCGTCCCTGATCCTCTTTCCCATGCCAATCATTTTTGCGCTGCTACTGCCCCTGGCCGCGCGCGCCGCCGGCGGAAAATGGCTTGCCAGTTATTTGGGCGCCGGTGCGGCTGCGATCGTCCTTTCCATCGCGGCGATGTTTCCGGTGAATCCAATCCTGTACGGCGATTGGGGAAAAGACGACCAGACGACGAATATTCGGCCGCATGACGGCTCCTGCGTCAATTATTCGTTGTACCTTTACGACTTCCCCGCATCGCATCGTCTGCTCGACGAAAACGAATTCCTTTATCAGGCCATGGGCGCCTATTTCAATATCGACACGATCGGTGGCTATTCGTCACTCGGGCATCGCAGCTGGGCCAGGGTTTCCGGCAATCTCGATAACTTTGCTTCGGCGAAATTTCCTGCGCTGATGCGGCACGAGCCCGAGACGGGGGCTTCTTACCTCGAACTCCTGAAAGTCGGCACCATCGTCGCTGACAAGAAAACAGCGGACTCGATTGCCCCGGGCATGTCGGCTTTGCACTGGACGCAGGAAAACCACCCGGCGACGGTACGCTTTATGGCGCCGCAGGCTTCCCGACTTCCCGGAACGGTTTCATGGCACTCCCCCGCCCTCACGGTGGGCGACGGGGCACTCGAGACGAACGGAGAAAGCCTGACCCTGCGCAACGGACCGGCGAAGGCAACCATCGCTTTCGCCCGGGCGTTTTATCCCGGCTTCCATGCAGACCTGGATGGCGTGCCGCTGACTACACGCGCCCTGGATGACTTTTTCGTCGCCGTCGATATCCCGCCCAACGCCGCGGGCCGCCTCGAGCTCGGCTTCCTGCCCCCTTATTTCGAGCCCTGCATGGCGCTCGCCATAACAGCTCTGCTGGCAGCCGCCGCGGCCGCGCTATGGAACCGGCAACGCGCAGGTAAAGTTTCCGGCTAGATCAGCGCGTCATCAAACCCGCGGCAAGGAAATACAAACCAAGCAGGCTCATCGCCGCCGAGAGCAGCGCGAACGGGCGGCGTTTTGTGAGAACGGCGATGGCGATGACGGCGATCGACACTTGGAACATCGTGACCGCGCGGGAGAGGATTTCGTGCTGCACCAGGTGTCGCTTGGCGGCTTCGACTTTTTCCTGCGCGTCCTTCTGGATGTCTTCCTGTTCCTTTTTGTACTTGTCGGGATCGGGCGATTTGCCGGCATCCTTGCCGAGCTGGCGCAGGATGTCGCGTTCACTTTCGGCGACCATGGCCTTGATACCCTTGGCCTGGTAATAGCCCCACTGGTCGGAGGCCTCGATCTGCTCAATCATCGCGTCGTTGGCAAAGTGGGATGATTGCAGCCCCGCGATGGCGGCCAGCACCGCATATGTCGCGGCCAGGACGGCGCACCACTTCAGCCAGCTTTCCGCCGAATGCTCCGCGTGGTGGTGCATGTCTTCGGAGACGCTTTCGACGGGGGATTCGATTTCTTCAGTCATGAGGAGGTTTTCCCTTTTGGGGAAGGTTTACTCAAACTTCCCCAGAGGGACAAGCTGGAATATTAAAGCCGCTTTTCCAATAATCCGATCCCGGCGAAGGCCGGGGTCTGCGCTCTATCCGCAATACTATTGGAAATAATTTCCGCCTCGCTGGTTGCAATATCCAAAACCCCGGCTTCCGCCGGGGTTACGGATAGGTTTAACCATTGCGCTAAAGACGTCTTATCCGTTCTCCAGTTCCGTATCCCAGTAGAGATAGTCACCCCAGCTTTGGTGCAGGAAGTTGGGCGGATAGGCGCGGCCGTTAAGCTGCAGCTCGATGGTCGATGGCTGGAGCGGCTTGCGAAGCGGGTACATCTTGCATTCTTCAGGCAGGTAATTGCCCTTCAGCAGGTTGCAATGCTGACAGGCAGTGCAGATGTTTTCCCAGGTCGTCGTGCCGCCGCGGGATTTCGGGATAACGTGGTCGAACGTCAGCTCGTGCGTCCGATGCCGATGACCGCAATACTGGCAGGTCCACTTGTCGCGCAGGAACACGTTGAATCGCGTGAAGGCCGGGCGTGCTTTGGGCTGCACATATTCCTTCAGCGCGATCACGCTGGGCACTCTCATCTGGAAACTTGGCGAACGAATGACCTGGTCGTATTCAGAAACAATGCTGACCCGGTCTAAAAACACAGCCTTAACGGCTTCCTGCCAGGACCATAGAGAAAGTGGAAAATAACTCAAAGGACGGTAGTCCGCGTTCAGGACTAAAGTCGGACAGTTATCGAGGTGACTGTGCACCTGTTAAACCCCTTTCTTGGCATCCGGAACCTTGGCCGTTACTGTCACCCGGGCAAGGGGTTTTATTAACGAATCTAACTCACAGTTTTATTATAACACAAAACGCGCCAAAAACGCGTATGTGCCCCAAATTTCCTAGTATTTACAGAGGATTGAAAGTTAAGCTTTAGCTTGCTTTCTGGCGGTTTTTTCGGCCTTTTCAAAGCCTTCTTGAATGAATTGCAAGCCGCGCGTTAATCCGAATTGGTCAATGCCATGTCCCAATCCGGGGCGCATGACTGCCTCCACCTCGAAACCGGCGTCGGAGAATCCGCGGTCGATGCGCGCCAGATTCTCGGGTGGCACGATCTCATCCGCATCGCCATGGATGGCGAGGATCGGCATTTTGACGATATCCGGCGCTTTCAGCCCTTGCGCGTCCAGCAGCATTCCCGAGTAGCCGATCACGGCGGCGCAAGGCGCTTTGCGGCGCGGCATCGTGTACATGGCCATCATCGCGCCTTGCGAAAAACCCGCCACGGCCAGGGCCTTATCTTCCACGCCCCACTTGGACAATTGCTGGTCGATGAAGGCGTTGAGGACCGGCGCCACGATGGAAGCGTATTTATCGCGCTCCATAGCCTCGGGCGAAATGGCGCGGATGGGAAACCATTGATAGCCTTGGGACCAGGCTTCGCAGACCTCTGGCGCATGCGGCGAGATGAAGGCACAATCGGGCATCGTCCGGCCCCAGTCTTCGCCGATCGCAACAAGATCGTCGCCGTTCGCCCCATAACCATGGAGGAAAATCACCAGCTGCTTCGCCGTGCCGGAGCGCGGCGGGATGAAGGGACCGTCGAGTTGTTGCATGCGCTTTTCCTTTTTTAGACGGCACCATCAAACACCGCCGCCCCTTATCGTGCAAGCGGAATTCAGAACCCAGTGCCAACCCTCGCGCAAGGCGGGGGTGGCGTGACCGAGAGGCCTGTGCTAAAAAGCCTCATAGACATAAAAGGACCGCCGCCATGACACTCGCCACCCTCTTTATCATCGCCGCCATGATCTGCATCGTCTGCGTGGTCGTTTCGCTGTTCGGCGGCCTGTTCTTCCTGACCCAGGGCGAACAGAAGGATCGTATGAGCAGCAATAAGATGATGCGCATGCGCGTCCTGTTTCAGGGGCTGACAATCTTCTTCCTGTTCCTGGCTTATCTCGCCTCTTAAGTCGTTTTCCAGAGTGTCCAGATCGCTCCCATGAAGATCCTGTTCATCACCGCCACCTACCTCGGCGATGCCATTCTCTCGACAGGCGCGCTGGATTACCTGATCCAGCTTTATCCCGATGCGGAGATCACCGTCGCCTGCGGTCCCGTCGCCGCCGGTATCTTCGCCGTGGCGCCAAATGTGAAAAAGGTCATCGCGCTCAAGAAGGAGCCCTACGCCGGGCACTGGCTGAAGCTCGCGCGCGAAACCTTCGCCGAAAGATGGGACATCATCGTCGACCTGCGCAACAGCCTGTTGTCGCGCATCATGCGCGCGGACAAGAAGTACGTCTGGGGCCCATCCGATGCGAAGAAGCATAAAGTGGAGCAGATCGCGGATGTCATGGGCGGCATCAGGCCGCCGCCCGCGCCAAAGCTGTGGTTCGATACGGCGACACTCGAAAAAGCCAGTAAGATTGCGCCGCCCGGCGGTCCTATCCTCGCCGTTGGTCCCACCGCGAACTGGCCCGGCAAGGAATGGCCCGCGGAAAACTATATCAGCCTGATCCGCGCCCTCACCGCAAAAGACGGCATATTGCCGGACGCCCGCCTCGCCGTGCTCGCGGCGCCCGGCGAGGAACTCCGCGCCTGGCCCGTGCTGAATGCGGTGCCGAAGGAACGGCAGATCGATGTCATCGCCAAAGGCCCGCCGCTCCTAAGCGCTGCCGTATTACGCAACGCGGCGCTGTATATCGGAAACGATTCCGGCATCACCCATGCCGCGGCAGCTGCAGGCGCCCCGACGCTGGCACTTTTTGGATACGGCTGGCCGGAAATTTATCGGCCCTGGGGGCCACATTGCGCCTATGTCGCGACGCCCGAGACGCCGGAACAGCTCATGAAGCCGCACGCCTCGCCGGGCGCGGTCAAGGCGTCGCTTATGACGTCACTAACAGTAACGGCCGCCCTCGAGGCGGCCGTCAAACTGTGGCAGAAATCCCACCCGTAACGCTTAGTTGTTGGTCGTATACTCACCCTTCACGGCGTTGACCTTTTCTTTCTGCTTCTCGCGCGCTTCCTCGCCGGAGACGCCCCAGATGCGCAGGTCGGTCGTGTCGTTATAGGTATCCTGCGCCTGCTTGGCGACCTGGTAACGGACGAATTTCACGCGTTCCCAGCCCTTGTAGCGCATGCAGCTGTCGAAATCATGGAAGTCGCTGTGGGAAACCATCTGCTCGCCGTAGCGGGTCGGCGTATCGTAATAGTCGAGAGCGCCGGAAGCCTCGAGCGCGCGATGATATTCGCTGTGCGTATCGGGCGGCGTGGTTTCACGCAAGGCGCCCAGCTCGACCAGCTCGTCCACTTCGCGGACGCAGGTGGCAATATTGTCCTCAAGGGTCTGCTGCGCTTTCGGGCCCGTCATGTAGAGGCCGTCATTGTCCTCCACGCGCTGCCAGTAAGCTTGCCCTGTGGGCGGGCTCCAGGCGCATCCGGACATCGCCAGAATGCCGCAAGCGGCCAACAACAGTTTAATCTTAGAATTCATCTGCGAACTCCCCCTGCACTGAATCTCTTAGCCATAGATTAACCCGAATTCATTAATAAAAACAATAGACGCTTGTTCATTAGGGCGTGTTATCCCCCGTCCTGATGCCACAATGTTTCCAGAACCATGCCATAAACCGGAGTCGTCGATGGCCTATGTATATCGACCGTGTGCGCAACCATGTCGCCGCCGAAGTAAAACAGGGGAATCATGTAGTAGCCGTACATGAGCGCCCGGTCGAGCGCGTGGCAGCGCGCGACAAGAGTCGCGCGATCGACGGCGCGGGCGATGCTGTCGGCCAGCGCGTCGACAGCCTTATTCCTGATGCCGGCGTAATTGCGCGCGCCCTTGATGTCGGCGGTCTGCGAGCCCCAGAAATTCACCTGCTCGTTGCCCGGGGACAGCGTGCTGATCCAGCGGTAGGCCACCATGTCATAGTCGTATTGCGTGAGATGCCCCATGAATTGTGAATTATCGACAGTCCTGACCGTCGCTGCTACGCCGATCTTCGACAGGTCATGCGCGAATTCGAGCGCGACTTTTTCGTCCTGCGCATCCTGAAGCAGGATTTCAAAGCGGAACGGCTCACCCTTCTCGTTCACCAGGCGTTCGTTCTGGTATTTCCATCCCGCCTCTTTCAGCAACTCGATCGCGTGGCGCTGCCGCTCGCGCATGTCGCCCGGCGGCGGTTGCCAGGCGTCGCCGAATACTTCCGGCGGCAGGTCGGCTTTATATTGAGTGAGAATACGCAGTTCCTCCCCCTCCGGCTTGCCGGAGGCAGCAAGTTCCGAGTTCGGGAAGATGCTGGTCGTCCGTTTCAGCTTGCCGAAGTAAAAGGTCTTGTCGATCCAGGCATCGTTGAACATGCCACTTAGGGCTTCACGCACGCGGCGGTCGGCGAACATCGGCTTGCGCAGGTTGAAAACGAAGGCCTTCAGCATCGCCGGGCGATGGTTCGGGATTTCCTCCTTGATGACTTTGCCGTCGGCGATATTTTTGAAATCATAGCGCGTCAGCCATTTCGAGATGTCGAATTCGTGGCGATAGTTGTAATAGCCCGACGCGAAGGCCTGCAGCGCCGCTTCGTCGTTGCGGAAGTAAATGTAGATGATCTTGTCGAAGTTATAATAGCCCTTGTTGATCGGCAGATCCTTCGCCCAGTAGTCCTTCACGCGCTCGAGCACAAGCTGGCGGCCGGGGTCGACGGACGTGATCTTGTAGGGCCCGCTGCCGAGCGGCGGCTCGAGGGTCGTCTTCGACAGGTCGTGTTTTTCCCAGTAATGCTTGGGCAGCACCGCCATCAGGGCGAGGATCATCACGCATTCGCGGTCATAGCCGGGACCGAGATGAAAGGTAATCGTATGCGGATCGGAAATATCAACCTTGTTCACGAGGCCGAAGACCCGGCGCTGCGCCGGGTAGCCGAGTTCGCGAATGCGCTCGAACGAGAATTTCACGTCGTCGGCCGTCATCGGCACGCCGTCGTGAAAGCGCGCTTGCGGGCGCAGATGGAACGTGATCCAGGACCGATCCGGCGCCACATCGACGCTTTCGGCGACGAGGCCGTAAAGCGTGAACGGCTCGTCCCAGGCGCGCTGCATCAATTTATCGCTTAAGTAATCAAGCCCTTCGGGCTTGTTGCCGAAGATGATATGCCCGTTCAGGCTGTCAAAAGCACCGATCTCTGAAATGCGCAGTTCCCCGCCCTTCGGCGCGTCGGGGTTCACATACTCGACATGATCGAAACCCGCCTTATACTTCGGCTCCCCGTGCATCGCGATGCCGATGTCGGAAGCAAGGGCGGAAGGCATATAGAGCAGAAACACCAAAAAAAGCGATGCCATCCCGGCGAAAGCCGGGATCCACGGACGTCCACGAACAAACTTGCGTAACAGGCAACCTGTTATGCGCCCCAACGCCAAAGTCCGTGGACCCCGGCTTCCGCCGGGGTGGCACTCATGGAGAGACGGGTTTAACAATCAAACCGCCTTTTTCTCTCTCAGCAGCTTGGCAAGATCAAGCTGCGGCCGGGCACCGACATGCTGGATGACCTCGGCCGCGACGACGGAAGCTGCGCGCCCGCACTCGGCGAGGGATTTTCCCTTCGTATAACCGTAGAGGAACCCCGCGGCATACATATCGCCCGCTCCCGTCGTATCGACGACCGCCTTGACGGACTCGGCCGCCACTTCAATCGTGTCGTTGCCATTCAGGATCAGCGAACCTTTGGCGGAACGCGTGACGATGACGAGCGGACAAGTCTCCCGCGCCTGCTTCACGGCGTCATCGAACTCGTCAGCTTTATAGAGCGACAGGAGTTCCGCCTCGTTAGCGAAGAGGATATCGGTGCCGTTCTTGATGAGGTCGAGGAATTCGTCGCGGTGGCGGTCGACGCAGAACGGGTCGGAGAGCGTCAGGGCCACTTTTTTGCCCGCGCCGCGCGCGATCTCGGACGCCTTGCGGAACGTCAGCTTGGCGCGTGGACGGTCGAACAGATATCCTTCAAGGTAAGTCACTTTCGAATTCTTGATCATCTCTTCGTCAAGATCGCTGGGCGCGATCCAGACGCAAGCGCCCAGAAACGTGCACATCGTGCGCTGCGCATCGGGAGTAATGAGAATGAGGCAGCGCGCGGTCGGCGGCCCGTCGGTGAGCGCCGGTGTCTCGAAGGCCACGCCGATGGCCCGAATATCGTGCCGGAACACCGAGCCGAGCTGGTCGTTCGCAACCTTGCCGATATAGCCGGCTTTGCCGCTCATGCTGGCGAAGGCCGCGACCGTATTGGCCGCCGAGCCGCCTGAAACTTCGGTGCCCGGCCCCATCTTGGCGTAGAGCGCTTCCGCCTGGTCGGCCTCAATAAGGGTCATAGTGCCCTTGTTGATTTTGTTCGCCCGCAGGAAGTCATCGCCCGTTTTCGTCAGCACGTCGACGATGGCGTTGCCGATGCCAACAAGATCAAGATTTTCTTTACTCATGGCGCAAACCCCTATACCTTTAATTCCCGATCAACATGGCACAAAAACGCAAGTCAGACCAGACGAAAACCATCGCGGAAGCCGCCCTGCAGCTTGCCGAAAAGACGACATGGGACCGGCTGACGTTCCAGGACATCGCTAAAAAAGCGAAAGTCAAAGTTTCGGACGTCGAGGCGCAGTTTTCCGACACCTGGGACATCCTGAAATGGGTCCTGACAAAACTCGAAGCGGACGCGAAAGAACAGGTCGAGGATTATCTCGGCGACGAATGGCGCGACAATCTTGCGGAAATCTTCATGATGCGCTTCGAGCTGGCACAGGCGCACCGCAAATCATTCGCCGCGCTGCCGAAAGCGTTCCTGCGCCATCCGGATATCGCACCCCGTTTCGCGCGCGGCTTTTACCAGATGCTGGACCGGGCGCTCGTGCTCTCCGGCCTGCCCAAAAAACTATGCCAGCCGGCGCTCGTCATGGCACTGGGGCTTGTGTATCTCTCAGTCGCCGATACATGGCTGAAGGATGAGACCGCGGATCTTTCCCGCACCATGGCCGCCATCAACCGCAGGCTCGAGCTGTACGGCCGGCTGGTCGAATTTTCAAAGCAATAAAAAACGACTGTCAGTTCACGCACACGTATAGCGCCGTGCGCTTGAGTTGCGCCTGCGTCGTGGGACTGGTGCCGGGCGGCGCGCCTTTCGGGGGCGCCACGGTGACCTGCACCGTGCCGTCGTCCCAAGCGCCGATTTTCTGGACATGATGCGCGCTGTCGCAGCCGCACTCGGCGCCGTTCGCCGTCGCGGGGGCCATGACCACGTTGGCGGATTTGTACGGCGTCTCGGTGCCGCTCGGGTCGAGGGTGAAGGATCGCAGACAAGCCCCCTCCCACAGGCCGGGCTCTTTCACGCAGCCATCAGAATCCGCGCTGTTGTCGCCCGGCTCGTAGAAGGCCCTTTTTGCGTTGCAGACCACGATACGGTCAAGCAGCGTGCCGCGCACATTCACATCGTCGTGAATAACAATGTCGTCGTAATAATTCTGTCCCGGCCGCAGCGAAAAGGGCGCCTCCACGAAAGTCGCGCCGCCGCTGCAGTTGACGCCGTCGCGCGCCTCGCGGTCGCAGGGCCGCCGCGTGCCGCCGGCCGTCCAGGCGCCTTTGCCTGTACGTCCGTGAGAGATAATGACGTATCTGCCGGTTCCCGGTGTGTCGAGGATATTGCGACCCACGGCATCAATGATGTCCAGCGATCCCGGCGGCGGCGGATTACCGCGCATGCCATCTTCCCGCGTCAGCTTTTTCGCCACGACGTAGGTGAACAGGTTACCCCAGCCGTCGGTCGCCTGCTCCTGCGTCAGGCGCAGGTCGCGGATGGGAATGACGCCGGTGATGATGAGGTCTGAACCGTCCGTCTTGTGGGTGTCGATCTCGCCGCGGTCCTCTTCCTTTCCTTCTGTGCAGGCGCTCGCCGGCTGCTCATCATCGGCTTTCCCCGAAGGCGGCGCGACGCTTGCGGGGCATGGCAGCTTGTTATAGGCGGCAACGTAGATGGTGAGATCCGTGCGGAGGTCATCGAGCCGTTTGCGCGTCGTCTCGATTCGCGATTTTTCAAGCTGGATCTCGTAAAACTGGAGGAAAGACGCGATGAGGATGCCCATGATCGTCATGACCACGGCAAGCTCGATCAGGGTGAAACCGGTTTTTTTCTTGCGCCGCTGTTCTTTCCCCCGCATCGCCATTCCCTACAAAGGTAATCGTATGACGGCGCGCAACCCGCCGTGCCGGCTGTCGTCGAGCTGGATTTCCCCGCCATGGCTGTGGACGATGTCGCGGGCGATGGACAGGCCCAGGCCGACGCCCCCCGTTTTCTTGTTGCGCGATTTCTCGACGCGAAAGAAGGGTTTGAACACTTCCTCGCGCAGGTCCGGGGCGATGCCGGGGCCATCATCGTCGACCGCGATCTCGATATGGTCTTCTTCCGTCCGCGCCGCGACCCAAACGTGCTTGCCGTATTTGCAGGAATTGGTGACGATATTGGCGATAGCGCGCTCGACCGCCACGGGGCGCACCTTGATCATGAGACGCCCGGCGATTTCTTCCTTCACGTCGCAGCCCTGCCGCCGCGCGCGCACGATGATACGCTCGAGCATGGGGCGCAGGTCGGTCATCTCGACCGCCTCGTCGCCCTCCCCGCGCGCGAAAGCAAGATAGCCCTCGATCATCCGCTCCATTTCCTCGACGTCCTGGCGCAGGTTGTCGGATTCCTGACCATGCGCCGATGACATGGCAAGCTGCAGCTTCATGCGCGTCAAGGGCGTGCGCAAGTCGTGAGAAACGCCGCTCAGCATCGCCGTGCGCTGCTCCATCTGTCGCTTGAGCCGGTCCTTCATCTGGAGGAAGGCTTTGGAAGCGCGCCGCACTTCCGACGCGCCTGAGGGCGCGAAGTCCGGCACATCCTGTCCCTTGCCGAGCTTTTCAGCGGCGACGGCCAGGCGCATGATCGGGCGGATCTGGTTGCGCATGAACAGCATCGCGATGCCCAGCAACACGGCGGCGCTGCCGATGAGCCAGAGGATGAAGATATAGGTCGTCGCGCTAAACAGCCGCCGGTCAGGGCAGACGAAGTGCGCGTCCCTGCCGCCATTCAGGCGGACGACGACCTCGAACCACTTGTCCTTCTCGTAGGGACGGATGGTGAAAGGTCGGCCCAGCTTGGCAGTGAGTTGTTCCTGGAGCTTCTCGGCGATGTCGAACCAGGTGAATTTCTGGAAGGAGAGCTCCGGCGATTCAAGATTATGCTTGCCGTTCTCGACCGTTACCATGATGTCGAGGCTCTTCGAGGTTTCGGCGATGATGCCCTTGACCTGGTCGGGACTTGCCGTGACGAGGCGATCGGAAATCATCTGGATCTCGCCCGCCAGCGCGAAGACGAGCTTGTCGCTCATCGCGTCCCAGTGCCGGTCGAAGAACACATAGGCGACGATCATCTGCAGCAGGAGGATCGGCACGCTCAGGATCATCAGCGACCGTGCGAACAGCGTGCGCGGCAGCAGGCGGCGGCGAAGCTGTTTGGCGGAGTAATTCATCAATCCGACCACAGCACGTATCCTTTCCCGCGCACCGTCTGGATATACCGTGGCAGCTTCGGGTCTTCCTCGACTTTCTTGCGCAGGCGGGTGATCTGCACATCGATAGTGCGCTCGTTCGCGCTCATATTGCAGAGTGCCGCCAATTCTTCCCGGCTGATGACCTCGCCCTTTTTGCTGGCCAGCGCCTTGAGCAGCGTATGCTCGACCGACGTCAGCGCGACACGCTCTTCGGAGGATGCGAGCTCGCCGCGCTCAAGATCGAGTTGCCATTTGCCGAAGCGCACCGGGGCATCCTTCTCCGGCGGCTTGGCGGCGACGCGCCGCAGGATGGCATTGATGCGCAGCAGCAATTCGCGCGGCTCGAAGGGCTTGGGCAGGTAATCGTCCGCCCCCGCTTCAAATCCGCTGATGCGGGATTCGATCTCCCCCAAGGCGGTCAGCAGCAGGATGGGCGTTGCCATGCCTTGCTTTTTCAGGGCCTTGGTCAGCGCCATGCCGTCCTCGCCGGGCATCATGACGTCGAAGATCATCAGGTCATAGGACAGATATTTGAGGATGTCGCGGGCTTCCTTTGCGTCTGTGGCCGTCGTGACAAGGAAGCCGTTTTCGACCAGGAATCGCGACAGAAGCTCGCGCAGGCGTTCGTCGTCGTCGACGACCAGGATGTGCGGCTTCTTGTCAGGTTCGATTTCGGCCTTAGGTTTATTCATAATCCCATTTTTAGGGTTGTAGAACCGAGCGGATTCAGGATAGTATGTCCGCGGCTAAAATGCACCTTTTATACAGGAAAACCCACCATGGCAATGATACCCTACGATGATCGCGACGGACAAATCTGGTTCGACGGAAAGCTGGTCCCCTGGCGCGACGCGAAGGTTCATTTCCTGACCCACGCCCTGCACTATGGTTCCGGCGTTTTCGAAGGCGTCCGATGCTACGGCGGCAATATTTTCAAGCTCAACGACCACAGCCAGCGCCTGCTCGAGGGCTGCAAAACGATGGATATGAAAATCACCTATACGCTCGAGCAGATCAGTCAGGCCTGCATTGAAGCGGTGAAGGCGAACAAGCTGGTCGACGCCTATATCCGTCCCCTCGCCTGGCGCGGCCCCGAGCAGATGGGGGTCGCCGCCCAGCAGACGAAGATCCACCTCGCCGTCGCCGCCTGGGACTGGCCGAGCTACTTCAGCCCCGAGATGCGCGAAAAAGGCATCACCATTAAGACCTCGCGCTGGCGCCGCCCCGCGCCCGACATGGCGCCCGTCACGGCCAAAGCCTGCGGCCTTTATATGATCTGTACCCTGTCCAAGCACGAAGCGGACAAGGCTGGCTACACCGACGCGCTGATGCACGATTATCGTGGCTATGTCGCCGAGCTGACCGGCGCGAACTTCTTCATGATCAAGAACGGCGAGCTGCACACACCGATTACCGACTGCATCCTGAACGGCATCACGCGCCTGACCGTCATCGATCTCGCGCGGAGCCTTGGCTACAAGGTCACCGAGCGCCATATCAAGCCGGAAGAGCTGAAAGAAGCCGATGAATGCTTCGCGACCGGCACTGCGGCGGAGGTCACGCCCATCGGCAAGATCGATGACAAGACCTATGCCGTCGGACCCGTCACCCGCCGCATCCGGGAAGAATACGAAAAGCTCGTGCGCATGCCGCCGGCAGCCGCCCAGCAAAAGAAAGCGGCGAGTTGAGCGCGTCGTTCCCGCGCAAGCGGGAATCCATAACGGTTAAGGCATGAGCATACTATGTCATCCGGACGAATGTTGTCTGGATTCCCGCTTTCGCGGGAATGACGAACTGCTATTATTCCACAGCATTCATTTAAGGAGCTTCAACCATGAAAAAATCCGCCGCCGCCAACCGCAACCGCGACTTCGAGAAGGAACACCAGGCACTTTCCGCTCAGCTTAAAGAAGCGCGCGAGCGCCTCGTCGAACTGAACCGCGAATGGTCGAACGCCCGCGGCGGCAGGCCCGGCGTCCCCGCGCGTGACGGCGTCCATGGCTGGCATGAAGTGAAGGATTTCCCACTCGTCACCCCCGACGGCAAAAAGACGACGCTCTCGAAGCTCTTCGGCAAGCACGACGAGCTGATCGTGATCCAGAACATGGGCAAGTCCTGCCCCTACTGCACGCTCTGGGCCGATGGGTTCAACGGTTTTACCGAGCATCTCGAGAACCGCGCGGGCTTCGCGCTTGTGTCCCCCGACAAGCCTGCGGACCTGAAGAAATTCGCGAAGAGCCGCAACTGGCGCTTCAAGACCTTTTCGAGCCACGGCAGCGAGTTCAAGAAGTACCTCGGCTTCGAGGATAAACACGGCGACGTCAGCCCGGGCGTCTCGACCTTCTATCGCGAGAAAGGCAAGATCTACAATATCGCAAACGACACGCTCGGCCCCGGCGATCCCTATTGCAGCGTCTGGCACCTGTTCGACCTGCTCAAAAACGGCGCCGACGACTGGTCGCCGAAGTATAAGTACAAAAAATAACCGGCATGAAAATCGCGAGCTGGAACATCAATTCCATCAGAACGCGCCTGCCCAATGTTCTGGCGTGGCTGAAAGCGCAGCAGCCCGACGTGCTGCTGCTCCAGGAATTGAAATGCACAGACGAGAACTTCCCCGAGGCGGAGTTCAAAGACGCGGGCTATAACACCGCCGTTTTCGGACAGAAGAGCTGGAACGGCGTCGCGATCCTCTCGAAGCTGAAAATCGACCAGGTAAAGAACGGCCTACCCGGGGATGACACGGACGAGCAATCTCGGTATATCGAGGCGACCGTGCGCGGCATTCGCATCGCCTCGATCTATCTTCCCAACGGCAATCCGGTCGACACTGAAAAATATCCGTACAAGCTGAAATGGTTCGACCGGCTCATCGCGCACGGAAAGAGCCTGCTGGCGCAGCAGCGTCCCGTCGTCCTTGCCGGGGATTTCAACATCATTCCCGAAGGGCGCGACTGCCACGACCCCGTGGCCTGGCAGGACGATGCGCTCTTCCGCCTCGAAAGCCGCCGCAAGTTTCGCACGCTGCTCAATCTCGGCTATACCGACGCCTTCCGCGTTTTCAACGACAAAGACCACCAGTTTACGTTCTGGGACTATCAGGCGGGCGCCTGGCCGCGTAATCACGGCATCCGCATCGACCATATCCTCTGCTCGCCGCAGGCGGCGGACGCACTGGAAAGCTGCGTCATCGACGCCGAACCGCGTGGACTCGAAAAGGCTTCCGACCATACGCCGATCCTCGCGCAATTCCGGGCCTAGACCGCGCGATTTCGCCCCCTCGCTTTCTTCTAATTTATGTAAATCCATAACGTTGACATAAGCGCTTTGCTCGGATAGGCTTCCTGCCAGTTTTTCTCCGAAAAAAGGCGGCCGCCATGTTCGACAACCTGAAGAAGAAGCTCAAGGAATTTCGCCTGCGCGACATCTTCAAACGCAAGGCCCAGCCGCAGATCCCGCAAGAACTGCTGAACAACAAGCCGCTGCGCAAGGCGATCGAAAAGCATCACCGCCGCAAGATCTACAAGCGCTTGCGCAACATCTTTCTCGCCTCCGCCGCGCTCTCGACGGTGCTGCAATCGGCGCCCGATCTCGTCAGCACGAAGTTCGACGATTTCATGTCGGCGCGCGGGTATGACAACAACCTGTCGCAAAACTATTCGACTGGCGAGATCCGCGTCTATGACCGTTTCAATCCGCTCTACCCGTTCCACCTCGCGGGCCGCGAAGTCGCTATCAGCTGGCACGAGGAGATGAAACTGACCCACCTCGCCGCCATTCCGCTCGCCATCGAAACGCCCTTCGTCTATACGGGTGCCCTATGGAAGGGTTTCTCGGATATGATCCACAACAACCAGCTTGATGCCTATTCGATGACGACGAACGACAAGCTGTCGGATCGCGTCAATTTCATTCGTCCGCCCGGCGAATTTTCACTGAACGGGTTCCTCGACGACTTCTCGGGCGTCGACGGCGGCAAATTGACGTTCCGGAACGACCGCCAGGACCTGCGCGACGTGCTGTTCGAATTCGTGATGCTCCACGAGGCGCGTCACGGCGACCAGGACAAGCGCGCCTATATCACCGCCAACGAAGCTGATGCCGATCTTTACGCTTTCAGGGTTCTCCAGTCCCGCGGTGTGGACCCGAAACTCCTGAACGAGGCCGAAATGATCGTGGCGAATGCCCGCGTGCTGAATGCGACGATGGGCGGTGACCAAGCGCATGTCTCGACCTTCACCCTGGAACGCGGCGGCGAGCGCATCTTCGACTCGTACGAGGACGCGGCCGACTTCAGGCGCCTGCACGATGTGCTGGAAGAAGCCGATGTCCGGAACGACCGCAACTTCCCCGCCGCCATGTCGACCGGCAACCGCTATTTCTACCTGACGCTCGCGATGCAACGGGACGGGCTGCTGAATGAAGATCCCGGCATGAAGAAGGCTGCAGCCGCTTTCGTCCGCTCCATCGAGTACTTCAACCAGACCGCGGGCGGCAAGATCATCGACCGCAAGTTCGACCTCGACAAGGTCGATCTGGGCTTCATGACGAAGGAATACCACCCCGCGCCCGACCGCCTCGACGTGCCGCGCCCGCCGCAGCAACCGAAGCCCTCGGCGTAATGTCGCGATACCTGAATTGAAAACTAGTAGTCGCGCTCGACTGCGAAGGTAATGAGCTCGGCGAGTTCGTTGCGCAGGGGATGCGTCGGCAGGTCCTTGAGCAGCTGGCGTCCGCGCGCGGCGAACTGGCGCGCGGTTTCGAGCGACACGTCCAGCGCGTTGTGGGCCTGCAGCAGGCGCAGGGCTTCCTTGAAGTCGATCTCGTCCTGCTTGACCTCTTCCATGCAGCGCTTCCAGAAGCGGCGTTCCTTGTCGGTCGCATGCTGCAGCGCCTTGATGACGGGCAGCGTCATCTTGCCTTCGCGGAAGTCATCGCCCAGCGATTTGCCGAGGCGTTCTTCGGACGCCGCGTAATCCAGCACGTCGTCGGAAATCTGGAAGGCGATGCCGAGGCATTGGCCATATTCGCGCATCGTCCGGCACTCGCCCGACGAACGTTCCGCGATGACGGCGCCGACTTCGCATGCGGCCGCGAACAGCTCGGCCGTCTTGGCGCCGATGACCTGCATGTACTGGTCTTCGGTCGTCTCGAGGTTGTTGGCCGTAGACAGCTGGAGCACCTCGCCCTCGGCGATGACGGCGGAGGCGTTAGAGAGGATCCGCAATACATCGAGATTGCCATCTTCGACCATCAGCTGGAACGAGCGGCTGAACAGGAAGTCGCCGACAAGAACGGCGGCCTCGTTGCCGAACAGGGCATTGGCCGAGGCGCGGCCCCGGCGCTGGTCGCTGGCGTCCACCACGTCATCATGGAGCAAGGTCGCTGTATGGATGAATTCGACGGAGGCGGCCAGTTTGTGCTGGCGCGCACCCTTGTATCCGAACAGCGCCGCGGAAGCGAGGGTGAGCACCGGGCGGATACGCTTGCCGCCCGCCGCGATCAGGTGACCGGCAAGTTGCGGGATCAGCGGAATATCGGAGCGCATGCGGTCAAGGATGATGGCGTTGACCGCCGCCAGGTCGTCATGCAGGGCCTTGGCCAGCTTTTCGAGCGGGTTGACCTTTTGTTGAACGGCTGGTTTTCCTTGGGTGGAAACGGCTGACATCTATCCCCGCGCCTTGTGTTTTTCAACCTTTGCGCTATTGATATAGCAAAAAACCGGGCCAACACTAATAGCTAATGCAGGAAATTTTCAGAACTCAGGATATCGTCGAGGTCTCCTTCGTCAAGTCGCTCCTCGACTCTGCGGGCATCCGATATTTCGTTTTCGGTGAACATCTTAACTCCCTCGTCGGCGACTTGGTCGGCGATGATATCAGCGCTTGCCGCTTTATGGTATTAGAGGACGATATGGACGACGCCCTCGACGTCCTCGAGGATGCCGGGCTGTTCGATGAAGACGAGGAATATGAAGAAGACGAATGACAACAGCAACGAGGTTATCGAGACGACCCTGCTGCGCGGGCGCGTCCGGCTGTTGCAGCCCCGGATCGGTTTCCATGCCTCGCTCGACACGGTCTTCCTGGCCGCTGCCGCGCCCCTGAAAAACAATTTCAATGTGCTGGACGTCGGCTGCGGCGTGGGCTCGGCAGGTTTATGTGTCCTGGCAAGAAATCCCCATATTCACTTGGTCGGCCTCGATATCCAGCGCGAGCTGATCGACCTTGCGCATCAGAATGCGGCGCTGAATGGTTTTGGCGAGCACTGTCACTTCTTTCGCGGCGACCTGAAAACAGAAAAAGCCATTCCCGAGAATTACTTCAACGCTGTTCTTATGAATCCACCTTATCAGGAAGCCGGCACCCATACGCCCTCGCCCCGCCAGAACAAGGCGATCTCACACGGCGAGGAAGCTTCGGGCGCCAGGCTGCTGGATTGGATCAAATATGCCCACCGCAAACTGAAGAACGGGGGTTCGTTGGTCATGATCCATCGCGCCGATCGGCTTGACGATGTCGTGGTAGCGCTCGAGCATCGCCGCTGGTTCGGCAGCCTCGAGGTTTATCCGCTCTGGTCGAAGGCGGGAGATGATGCCAAGCGCATCATCGTTCGCGCGCGCAAGGAGCGTTATGCCCCGCTGGTCCTGAAGGCCGGCCTCGTCATTCACGAAAAGAACGGCCAATACACAGACGGCGCCCAGAGGATCCTGAGCGCCGCTGAAGCAATCGATATGTGAATTAAGCTTAGCCCATCTTCGGCGGCTTGGTATAGACGGAAGCCGTCTGGCGCACGGGCGCCTGGACAGGCGCGACCTGTTGTTGAACGCTCGGGGTGGAAGGCGCAGTCGCATTCATCTGCATGGCCTCGACGCCGCCTTCGGCGAGCAGGCCCATCGCGACGCCCGTCAGCGCGCCTTTGCCGTAAACTTCTGCGCTGGTGCCCGCGGCTTCCGCGAGGCTCATGCCGGCCATCATCGGGCGCGCGCCGGACAAATCCTGGCCGACGGTCAATTGAATATTGCCGAGCATATACGCATTGATGCCCTTGAAAAAGTCGCTCTGCGTATTCCCGACAACTTCTGCTTTTGGTCCGACGGCGTCAGTCACTGAATCACCCGGGTTCATAATGTAAGGTCCTTTCGGTTATCCGCTAGGACGCGTATTGATAGGCGATATTCGTCAAGTGCTTGGGTGGGTTCTGTGAATCTTTTACTTCCAGCAACCCGATCTCGTTCTTCTGGCTCAGCCGCTGGCATATATAAGGGCTGAGGCCCTTCTCCGAGTACAAAACATTGTCATCTGTCACGAGGTCCAGCTTGCTGGCCCCTACCTTGAACATGATCGGGATGTTTTTCGGCAGCTCGCCGTTAATCACCATGATCACATTCCCCGTCGCGCCGAAGATAATTACGCTCTCAGAAATCATCAGGTTAGTACCTCCCCGGCGCGCAGTTTTCAGTCTACCCCAAGGATATATGAAAATAGTTAAGAGCTTGTTAATGCCGAAGGAAATTAATCAAGTTTTTGATATACCTACATTTTTAGATAAATTGTGCGCGTAAATCTGAATGAATCGTTAAGCGAGTCGTGTGGTTAACGGACCGCTTTCAATCCACCGTGACTTTGAAAGTCTTCTGCTGGACCGGGGCGGTCCCCGTCTCCCATGGCCGCCGGTATTCGGCCTTCAGCTCGATGGTGCCCGCCTCTTGCGCCTGCAAGATGGTGCGGTCGTAGAAGGTGCGGCCGCAAACCATTTTGTCTTCTTCGGTCTCATCGGGGTGCAGGTCGACATATTCTTTTTTCACGACCGCTGCTTTCCCTGCGGTCACGCTGACGTCCCACATGTAACCGGTCGAGCCCCCGTTCGACGGAAGATCGACGACGAAAAATTCGCCCTTCTTCACCGAAATACTGTTGAACTGTTCGCTGAGCCTTTTCATGCGCAAACACGCCTTTTTTTGAAAGATTGCTACTGTCATAGCTCAACGGCGGCGCTTTGAAAATCGCTATTTTGCTGCTAGTCTTTCGGGCATCAATGAAGGGTGGTCTTTCACGATGGCAGACGGCAAAAAAGCTCTCAGTTTTCAGAATCTCATCCTGACGCTGCACCAGTTCTGGTCGGACCAGGGTTGCCTGATCCTGCAGCCTTACGACATGGAAGTCGGCGCCGGAACCTTCCACCCCGCCACGACGTTGAGGGCCTTGGGGCAGGAACCATGGAACTCCGCTTATGTCCAGCCGTCGCGCCGCCCGACCGACGGCCGCTATGGCGAAAATCCGAACCGGCTCCAGCACTACTACCAGTATCAGGTGATTATGAAGCCGTCCCCATCGAACATTCAGGACCTGTATCTGGAGAGCCTGAAGAAGATCGGCATCGATTCAAAGTACCATGACATCCGTTTCGTCGAGGACGACTGGGAAAGCCCGACGCTGGGTGCCTGGGGCTTGGGCTGGGAAGTCTGGTGCGACGGCATGGAGGTGACGCAGTTCACCTATTTCCAGCAGGTCGGCGGCATCGAATGCAACCCCGTTTCGGCCGAGATCACCTATGGCCTCGAGCGCCTGGCCATGTATATCCAGGACGTGAACAACGTCTATGACCTCGACTTCAACGGGCGCGGCGTGAAATACGGCGACGTCTTTCTGCGCGCGGAACAGGAATACACCGCTTATAACTTCGAGTTCGCGAATACCGACATTCTGATGCAGCATTTCAAAGACGCGGAAGCCGAATGCAAGGCGCTGCTCGCCGCCCAATCCACGCACCGCTCCAACAACGGCCGCAAGGGCCTCGCCCTGCCCGCCTACGACCAGTGCCTGAAGGCCAGCCACCTGTTCAACCTGATGGACGCGCGCGGCGTCATCAGCGTCGTCGAGCGCCAGGCCTATATCGGCCGCGTGCGCGCGCTGGCGAAAGGTTGCTGCGACGCCTGGCTCGGCGTCTATCCCGGCGAACAGAAGCAGGAGGCCGCGTAACATGGCCGAATTCCTGCTCGAAATCTTCTCGGAAGAAATTCCCGCCCGCATGCAAGTGAAGGCCGCGGAGGACTTAAAAGAACTCGTCACCAAGGGCCTCACCGGCAAAGGACTGGCCTTCACGAAGGCGGAGCCGCATTCGACTCCGCGGCGCATCTCGCTTGTCGTGGAAGGATTGCCGACGCAACAGCCGGACACGATGCTGGAAAAGCGCGGGCCTCGCGTCGATGCCCCGGAACAGGCGATCCAGGGCTTCCTGAAGTCGGTCAACCTGACCAGCCTCGACAAATGCGTGAAGGAAGAAAGTCCCAAAGGCGCCTTCTGGTTCTATCGCGAGAACGTCAAGGGCCGCCCGGCACAGGATGTGCTCGTCGACGTGCTGACTGAGGCGCTGAAGAAATTCTCTTGGCCGAAATCCATGCGCTGGGCTGGCAACAGCTATATGTGGGTCCGGCCCATTCATTCCATCCTGGCGCTGTTCGACAAGAAGGCGCTGAAGACGTCCAGCGGACAGCCCGCGGCTTTCGACCTCGGCGGACACGCCTCGATCACCTTCGGCCAGACGACGGAAGGACATCGCTTCCTTTCCAGTGGCGCGTTCGAAGTCTTCAGCTACGCGGACTATACCGAGAAGCTGAAAAAAGCGCATGTGCTGCTGTCGCGCGACGAGCGCAAGGCCATCATCGCCGAACAGGCGCAGAAGCTGGCCAACAAAGAAAACCTGAAGATCCGCGACGACGAGGCACTGATGGACGAAATCGTCGGCCTCGTCGAATGGCCGGTGCCCTTGGTCGGGACGTTCGAGAAAGAATATCTCGACGTGCCGCAGGAAGTGCTGATCTCGACCATGCGCGGCAACCAAAAATACATCGCGCTGCTGGATAGCGCGGGCAAGCTGTCGAACAAGTTCATCGTCATCGCGAACATGATCACCGAGGACGGCGGCAAGCAGGTGGTGGCGGGGAACGAAAAGGTCCTGCGCGCGCGCCTGTCGGATGCGAAATTCTTTTGGGATCAGGACCGCCGCCAAAAACTCGAGAGCCGCAACACCGCGCTCGAGCAGATCACCTTCCACCAGAAGCTCGGCACCGTGAAAGACCGCGTTGTGCGCTTGCAGTCTCTGTCCAAGAGCATCGCTGAGCTGCTGAAGGCCGATGTCGCCTCCGCGCAGCGCGCGGCGCAGCTCTGCAAGGCCGACCTCACCTCCGGCGTCGTGTTCCAGTTCCCCGAAGTCCAGGGCATCATGGGCCGCTATTACGCGTTGCATGACAAGGAAAAGCCTGAGGTCGCACAGGCAATCGCGGAACATTACAAGCCCGCGGGCGCGAATGACAGCTGCCCGACCGCCCCCGTCAGCATCTGCGTGGCGCTGGCGGACAAGATCGACGCGCTGGTCGGCTTCTTTGCCATCGATGAAAAACCGACGGGCTCAAAAGACCCCTTCGCGCTGCGCCGTGCCGCGCTCGGCGTCATCCGCATCATCCTCGAGAACAAGCTGCGCCTGTCGCTCAAAACTCTGTTCTCGACCGCCTATCAGCTTTACGCCGTCAAGGTGAAAGGCCTGCGCCCCGAAGCCGATGTGGCCAAGGACCTCATGCAGTTCTTCACCGAGCGCCTGAAGGTCGCGCTCAAAGACCAGGGCGTGCGTCACGACCTGATCGACGCTGTTTTCGCGGCCAAGGCCGACGATGACCTGTTCCGCGTCGTCGCCCGCGCCAATGCGGTCCAGGAATTTTTGAAGACCGACGACGGCGCGAACCTGCTGACCGCCTACAAGCGCGCCGCCAACATCCTGCGCGACGAGCAGAAGAAAGACGCCAAAACCTATTCGGGCAAGGACGTCGACGAAAAGCTCCTCGCAGAAGAGCAGGAAAAGGCGCTGTTCAAGGCGCTCTCCGCCTCCGGCGCGAAAATCCGCGCCGATATCGACAAGGAAGATTTCAAGTCCGCGATGTCGGCAATGGCCGGTATTCGCGGCGCGGTCGACCAGTTCTTTGATAAAATCCGGGTCAATGCTGAAGATGCCAACTTGCGCGCGAACAGGCTTCGCATGCTGGGGAGCATCGCGGGGACGATGAACGATGTAGCAGATTTTTCAAAACTTGAGGGGTAAATCATGGCAGTGAACGCAATGCTCAAGACCAGCGCGCAGACGAACGACAAATGGGTGTACAGCTTCGGCAAGGAGATTTGCCAGGGCGACGCCACGCAGAAGAACCTGCTGGGCGGCAAAGGCGCGAACCTCGCGGAGATGAGCAAGATCGGCCTCCCTGTTCCTCCCGGATTTATCCTTTCGACCGAAGTCTGCACCTACTTCTACCAGAACAAGAACGCCTACCCCACCGAAATCGAGCACCAGGTCGACGCCGGCCTCAAGCAGGTCGAAAAGGAAATCGGCGCGAGCTTCGGCGATGTGAAGAAGCCCCTTCTCCTTTCCGTCCGCTCCGGCGCGCGCGTCTCGATGCCCGGCATGATGGACACGATCCTCAACATCGGTCTCAACGACACGACGGTCAAAGGCCTGGCCGCCTCGTCGAACAACGAGCGCTTCGCCTATGACTGCTATCGCCGCCTGATCCAGATGTACAGCGACGTCGTTCTCGGCGTCGACCACGACCTGTTTGAAGACATTCTCGACACTTACAAGCGCCGCAACGGCTGCAGGCAGGACACCGACATCACCGCCGAGGGCCTGAAAGAAATTTCCGAGCAGTTCAAGGACCTCGTGAAGAAGGAAACGGGCAAGGCCTTCCCGCAGGAACCGCGCGAGCAGCTGTGGGGCGCCATCGGCGCCGTCTTCAAGTCGTGGATGACGCCGCGCGCCGTCACCTATCGCAAGATCAACGCCATCCCCGAGGAATGGGGCACGGCGGTCTGCGTCCAGGCCGTCGTTTTCGGCAACATGGGCGATGATTGCGGCACGGGCGTGGCCTTCACGCGCAATCCCTCGACCGGCGAAAACATGTTCTACGGCGAGTACCTGCTGAATGCGCAGGGCGAAGACGTCGTGGCCGGCATCCGCACGCCGCTGCACCTCGAAGACATGCAGAAGACGATGCCGGAAGTGTACAAGGAGCTCAACGGCATCCGCCTGCAGCTCGAAAAACACTATAAAGACATGCAGGACATCGAATTCACCATCCAGAACAAAAAGCTCTACATGCTGCAGACGCGCACCGGCAAGCGCACGGCGGCGGCGGCTTTGAAAATCGCGGTCGACATGGTGAACGAAAAGCTGATCACGAAAGAACAGGCGATCAAGCGTATCAATCCCCAATCGCTCGACCAGCTGCTGCACCCGACCATCGACGCGAAAGCGGAAAAGACGGTGCTGGCTAAGGGCCTGCCCGCCTCCCCCGGCGCCGCGACCGGCGAAATCAGCTTCGATGCGGATGACGCCGAGAAACTGGCGAAGGACGGCCATAAAGTCATCCTGTGCCGCACCGAAACCAGCCCCGAGGACATTCACGGCATGCACGCCGCCGAAGGTATCCTGACCTCGCGCGGCGGAATGACGAGCCACGCGGCCGTCGTCGCGCGCGGCATGGGCAAGCCTTGCGTCTCCGGCGCCGGCGACGTCATGATTGACCACAAGAACAAGACCATGACGGTCAAGGGCCGCACGCTGAAGGAAGGCGAAAAGATCACGATTGATGGTTCCACGGGGGAAGTACTCTTTGGCGCCGTGCGCATGCTGCAGCCGGCGCTGACCGGCGACTTCGAAACGCTCATGCAATGGGCCGACGCGACCCGCCGACTTAAAGTGCGCGCGAACGCCGAAACCGCGCTCGACGCCGAAACCGCCCGCAAGTTCGGCGCGGAAGGCATCGGCCTGTGCCGCACTGAGCATATGTTCTTCGAGCCCTCGCGCATCCTCCACGTCCGTCAGATGATTTTG
This sequence comes from Alphaproteobacteria bacterium, assembly GCA_025934695.1. Classification (GTDB taxonomy): domain Bacteria; phylum Pseudomonadota; class Alphaproteobacteria; order Micavibrionales; family UBA2020; genus JAPWJZ01. The sequence continues at coordinate 66,178 of JAICWS010000001.1, read as the reverse complement.
GCCGAAACGCAGGAAGAGCGGCGCGAAGCGCTCGCCAAGATCGAGCCGCACCAGCGCCAGGACTTCGTCAACCTGTTCAAGATCATGAAGGGATTACCAGTTACCATTCGTTTACTGGACCCGCCGCTGCACGAATTCCTGCCGCAGGAAGAGGACGAGATCAATTCGGTCGCCAAGTCGCTTTCGGTCAGCCCGGATAAAGTACGCCAGCGCATTCAGCGCCTGCATGAGGCGAACCCGATGCTCGGTCTGCGCGGCTCGCGCCTCGGCATCGTCTATCCCGAAATCTATGAGATGCAGGTGAAGGCGATCTTCGAGGCGGCCCTCGCCGTCAAGAAGGAAACCGGCGAAACCGTAACGCCTGAAGTCATGGTCCCGCTCATCGCCACCAAGGCCGAGATGGATATTCTGAAAGCCATGGTCGACAAGGTCGCGGCTGCCACCGGCTTCAAAGGCTATCTGACCGGCACGATGATCGAGCTGCCGCGCGCGGCACTCGCCGCCGGCAGCATCGCCGAAACGGCCGAGTTCTTCTCGTTCGGCACCAACGACCTGACGCAGACGACCTTCGGCATCAGCCGCGACGATGCGGGTTCCTTCCTGCCCGCTTACCAGGCCCAGCATATTCTTTCCGCAGATCCCTTCGCCTCCATCGACACGGAAGGCGTGGGCGAGCTGGTGAAGATCGCGGCCGAACGCGGGCGCAAGACCCGGAAGGAGCTGAAGCTCGGCATCTGCGGCGAACACGGCGGCGATCCGGCCTCAATCAAATTCTTCGAGACCACCGGGCTGGATTACATCTCCTGCTCGCCCTACCGCGTGCCCATCGCACGGCTGGCGGCGGCGCAGGCGTCGCTGAAGGACTAGGACCTACTTCATTTAAATAAAACCACTCCGGACCAGCGAGCCGCAGGCGAGCGCCAGTTCCGGGGCGCCGGAGTCAATTCGCGCCGCCGCAGGCGGCGCCATCGTGACTGACTGGCAGCCCAAGTAACGTTAAAAGAGCATTTTCGTAGCGGATATCCTACGGCTTCGGCAGCATCCGCCTCGGCATCATGTCCGCGGGCGGCGCGAGGGCCAGGGTGCCGATGGCGGTCAGGCGCGATGAAATATAATTCATGATCTTGTCGCGCAGGTCGGCGTCTTCGTTGCGCAGGATGTCACGCGTATCGGCGAGGATGAATTCCTCGCGCGTTGCATTTGAAATTTTTCCGGTCTTCGCATATTCCCGCAGCGCCTTGACGCCCGCCATGATCAGCCCCTGCCCCTCCGCGGGGTAGAGCAGCATGGTGCGGCCGCCCTCGGGCATGATGGATTTGGCCTGCGCGGCGAGGTTGAAGGCCGGCGCCTGCATATCGCAGCGCCGCAGCGACGTGCAGACCGCGTTGGCGAAGTCCTCCTCGCCCAGTTTCTTCAGCGTATCGACGTCAGGAATTTTCTTGTCCGGCGCCATCGTCGGATACCCCTTTTTTCTATTATTTATGTTAAATAGAGACGCGGCGGCGGCCTAGAAGATATGCACCAGCGTCAGCCCGATACGGGCGCGCGCGTCATTCTCCATCTCCTTGAGCTGTTCCAGCCCCGGCTCCATTTCAGAGATAAGATATTGCGCGCGGGTCGCAGGTCCACCCACTTCGTTGTCGGGGAAGGCGACCGACCAGCCGTGCATCTTGACGACAAGGCCGCAGAGCACCGCCCCCATGCCGACATGGTTGTCCTCGATCTCGCGGCGCAGCTTGTCGAAGCTCTGGGGGTTCATATCTTCCCAGAAGGCCTCGAAGGCGCTGCGGAAGCGTCCCAGGCGTTCGCGGATGGAGCTGGAGAGGAACCGGAGCGATTCCTCGACCTTTTTGCAAGCGGCGACCGTGCGCGGCGACGTCATGACCTCACGCCGGCTGCGCAGGTCGCCCAGCCACAGCCAGAAGCGGTTGATGTCGGGAACGACGCTTTCAAAGCTGTACCGGTAATAGGCGACCGACAGGAACACGTCATTGTAATTTTCGAGGAATTTGGGAATGTCTTCGATCGGAATGTTCGTTTTCTGCGCCATCAGCCGCAATCTCTGCGCAACACGTACGCGGTCGGGATCGCGGAATATTTTGACCAAACCATCCTGGTCGCGGATATCGTTCGCGCCGTCGCCAAAGATGTTGCGGATCAGCGGCCGGGTAAATTCGACAGCATAATGGTCAAGCTGGTCCTTCATGGCATCCGACAGCTCGAGCACCGTGTTGTCGACCTTGATGCCGAGCTTTTTCAGGCTCGTGCGCAGGGAATAGACGTCATAGCTGTGCAGCTTGGCGAGACTCGAAATGATTTCCTGGTCGCCGATGGCGCCGGGGAAGCTTTCGGCCACGTCTTCTGGCCGGATCTGCAGGCTCCCGGAAATCGGGTCGTTATGCAGCTCCACCGCCGTTTCGAGGCGCGAATTCTTGATCAGACGCGCCGACTTCAGCGTGGTGCTTTGCAAGGGAATCATCGACAAGGGCAATGTGTCGATTGCGTCCTTGTCGGAAACAGGCGGACGTTTTCCGCCTTTACCCTTGGAATCTTTGGATTTATCCGTCATCCCCCGATGCCGCCTTCTTCCCTAGCTAATATAGTAATCCATAAAGGTTAAGGAATCATCCCCTTAAGAAGACTATGTTTTCTTGCGCTAATTTTGCCCCCATTAACCATTTGCGGCTATACATTATATTCGGCAAGGCTCACCTCTGTCCCTTGCGCCGTCGTAAAGCTGGGGGATTGCTGACTGGCGGCGGCAAGCTTAATCACCGCCAGCGCCTTGTCTCCCGCTGAATTGACCTGGCGGACGTCCCCCGCGTCGACTTCCCCCTGCCGCAGAATACCCGGTTGCAGTTGCGCGCCGGATACGACGAACAGCCGGCGCTTGGTCAGCCCCCGGTTATGCATGCGCGCCGCGACTTCCTGCCCGATGAAACAACCCTTGTCCCAAGACACGGCGTTGAGCAGGTCGAGGCTGACATCCGCCATGGTTTCCTTCTCGGGCCTGATCGTCTGCGTGCCGCAGGGGATGCCGCGCTCGATGCAGAAATCGTAATAGCGCGCAACCGGTTCGGCCGGCAGCTCTTCCTTCGTATAAATGCGAAAACCAAGACCGTCGCGCCGCGGGTCGGCATAGCCCTGTCCGGCTTTCGTCGTGGCGTATACCCGCATGTCGGGCACTTCCGCGAAAGTCACGCGCGAGCGCAGTTTGAAAATCGTGAACCGCTTGAGCAGGTCGGAAATCCGCGCGGCTTCGCAATCGAGGAAATAGCCGCCCTCGCCGTCCGGGAAGATAAAGAAGTCGTGCAGGTATTGCCCTTGGGGCGTCAGCAGACAGGCAAAGCGCAATTCGCCCGCGCCGATGTTGCGCACATCGTTGGTGACGATATTTTGCAGGAAAGATTCCGCGTCCGCGCCGGAAATGCGCACGATGAGCCGATCGGACAGATGCGCGGTGAAGTCAGGCGGCATCGTCCGCCTTGTCCCAGTAGCGGAAGCCCATGCGCTCCTCGACCTGGCGCGGCAGCTTGGGCAGCTTGGAGCGCGGGATGAGGAAGGTGGAAAGGCCGAAAAGGTCCTTGAAGATACGGTGCTTGCTGGCCGTGGCCGCGAGATAATCATGCCCGGTCGAACCGCCGCTGCCCATCTTGGTGCCCAGCATGCGCTGCACCATCAGGGCATGGCGGTAGCGCCAGAGCGCGAAAAGCTCGTCGATGTCCATGAGGCCATTCAGCACCTGGAACGGCACTTGCAGGGCCGGCTGGTCGCGATAGAGATTGATGAACAAGGCGGCATGCAGCGCAGGCTTGGAGAAGCGCCATGGCAGCGCCTCGCCCTTGCCTTCGCCTTCCAGGAAAAGCTGGTCGAACTGGGCCTGCATGTTCTTGAGCTTCGTTAGCTCGGTTTCCCGCGCGCTTGCCGGCATGCGCTTGCTCTTGAGAATGGCCTCGCGGTCGTTTTCGATCATGTCGACGACCGCCTTGCGATAGGCTTTCCAGAAGCTGAAGCCGCCCATTTCGACGAAGGGCGTGCGCGCCAGCCAGGCACCGACCTGGTCGACGAGCGCGGGCTTCTTCATAATGCGGTGAAGCTCCGCGCGGTCTTCCTCGGGCAGGAAATTTTCGAATGACTTGCCGTCATAGCCGATGCGCTCGTCGCTCTTGAGGCCCAAGCGCACTTCCAGCTCGCGGAACTGCATGCTCTGGAAGCCCGAGGCCGAGCGGAACACGCCGCGGAAATCGAGGAAGTCGAGCGGAGTCATTGTTTCCATGATGTCGAGCTGGCGCACCAGCAACTGCATGACGTTCACGATGCGCGACATGCTGGCAAGGACGAGCCGCAGATCGGCATCCGCCACCGTCTTCGCGCCGAATACCTTTTGCACGCGGTCGAGTTCGAACAGGATCAGCTTGAACCAGAGCTCATACGCCTGGTGCAGGACGATGAACATCATCTCGTCATGCGCCTCGCTCAAGGGGTGCTGCGTCTTGAGCAGGTCGGCGAGGCCGAGATAGGATTTATAGGTGAGGTCGGCTGGTTTTTTGGGCATGGCGGTTTCCTGTATTGAGGCAAACTAACATCTTTCCGGACAAGGGACAAATGGCGTTCAATTACGTAAATACTCCATGTATCTCTGCGAAAGCGGGGATGATGGGACTAATAAACGAAGGGAATAATCGCCTTCGTCCGCTTCATGTAGTTCACGTAGTCCGCGCCGAATTCCGAGCGCATGATCTTTTCTTCGCGCTTCCACTTGATGTAATAGCCAACGATCATCACAAGGAAGCCGCAGAAAGCCTGTATCGTCCCCGCAGCGATCGCCGAGCCCAGAACGGATGAGAGCAGTCCCGTATAAATCGGATGGCGGACGAAACGGTACGGCCCGGTATCGACGATCTTGTGGCCGTATTTCAGCGCCACCGTGCCGCTCCAGTATTTCCCGAGATGAATGCGCGCCCAGATGGAAAACAGGTGGCCCGCGAGCGTGACCGGCACGCCGATCCAGTTTACGACGCCCTTGGCATACAGCGGGCCCCACGACAACGCGGGTATTTCCGTTCCGTAAAAAATGGTCATGATGCCGACGAGGGTCGGGATCGTGTGTTGCAGGCGCTGGAAGGTTTCGTTCTTCTTCGTCTTCAGCACGAACTGCGAGGAGACGGTCCAATAAAAGATCCACGCGATCCAGAGCCAGCCGCAGACCTGGAGGGCCGAGGCATGCGCGATGGACTGTACGACATCAGCCACGCGATCTCGCCTTGAAGGGATTGAGGCTTTTTTGCTGGCCGGACTTCTGCAGCGTCAGCGTCATAGTCCGCGACTGTTCGCCGCCCCGCGTCGTCGCCACGATCTCCTTCATCGCGCCGACACCGGTCATTTCCAGCGTGATATTTTCCATCGCGGGCTTGCCGCCGGCGTTGCTGGTCGAATTGGCGATGAATTCGCGTTCGTCCTTCCACTGGCCGGTACGGTCGTGCGTCTCGCCGTCATTCGCGACAACAAACCAATGAACGAGCCCGGAACGGGCGTCATAGCCCATGACGCTGCTGGCGTGATAATTGAGCTCCTTGCCGATCAGCGATTCTTCGCAGAGGATGCCCCAGCCGGCGGCAGCATCGTCGCAATTCAGCATCAACGTCACGAGTTGAATATCCTTGCCCGCCCGGATCTCGCCGGTGCCTGTCCAATGGCCCAGCAGCGCGCGCAGCTTGACCGCGTCCGGCGGCGGCGAAGCCTGCTCCTGGGCCTGCGCGGAAACCAGCATAAAGCCCGCAAGAACGAAAGCGGCCGCGAGGCAGAGGACTTTCATGCCGCTCCTCCTTACGCCCGCCGTTTCATCAGCTTGGGATAGAGCGCCGCCGCCAGCATCTCCCAGCGCTTTTTGTCGGGCGCGGCGATTAGCATGCAGGGGCGATGCATATAGGGCGCGAAGGGAATTTCCTCTGGCGTCAGCGCGACGAAAGCGCCACACTCTTCCGCCAGCAGCACGGTGGCCGAATGATCCCAAGGGGTGACCTTATTGATATGTACGACGAAATCGGCATCGCCGGCGGCGAGGTTCATGAAGTCGTGCAGCGACGAGCGCACGTTGATGATTTCCTTGATAGTGCCGTTCAGCACCTCGAAATGCCAAGCCTGCGCGCCGCCGCCCATGCCGACCATATCTTTCAGCTCCATCGCGCTGTCGCGGATCTTGGCCTTTTTGCCGTTGATGGTAGCACCCCCGCCCTTGATGGCGATGGCCATGCGGTCGCCGGGCGCGTCATAGACCCAGCCGTATTGCGTGACGCCGTTTTTTACGAGCGCGACGAGAATGCCGAACTTGCTGCGCCCATGTGCGAAGTTATAGGTGCCGTCGATGGGGTCGATGACCCAGACCGGCTGGTCGCTGTTGAAACGTTCGAGGACCTTGCTGTCCTTCGAGACCGCTTCCTCGCCCACCACGGTCGAGCCGGGCAGCAGTTGCATGAAAGCGGCGCTCAGAAGCTTCTCGGAAACCTCGTCGGCGACGGTCACGAAGTCGCCCGGGTTCTTTTCGCGGATATCGCCCTTCTCGAGCCTGTTGAAGCGCGGCATGACCTCGGTCGCGGCGACGTGCCGAATGATGTCGGCTACTTTTTCGATATCGATTTCCATGTGTCTTGAGACTCCGGGAGTTTTTTTCCAGCAGTAAACAATATTCCTGCTCCGCCACCAACGACACCGATTCTTTCATCGTCCCGCCGTCCGCGGCGAAATAATTTATTTATGGAATTACGACGCTAATTTTTATTTATCCATAATTAATAAACCTAAGCCCTGAAGTAAAAGGATATTCTACTAAACGACTAGGATTTCGTTCGCAACCGGCAGGGTACCTTTGTTGACGCTGTTAAGTCCGCTTCGTAACCTTGAATTACTACGGCACTAAATGAAAAAAACCCCAACGTGAAAGGCACAGCATAGATGAGTCTCAAATCCGCATGGAAATCCATCAAGGAATTCATTAATCCGCCGCTGATTACGCTCGATCTCAACAAGCCCGAGGAGAAGCCAGCCGCCACGGTCGCTGCAGCCGCTCCTGCTGCGCCAAAACCGGCCTAAAATTTAAGCCGCAGTCAAGCGAAAACCCGATTCTGGAAAACAGAATCGGGTTTTTCTTTTTACCCATAGAGCAGTACTTGACAGAAGATTGGTTGCCATATAGCCTGTCCAAGCTTAAACGCACTACCCCACAACGGCAACGAATAGAAAGGTCTGCCCATGTCCATCAAATCGTTCATCAAGTCGATCACCGACAAATTCCATCGCGCTTCCGAGCCCCAAGCTGAAGCTCCGAAGACCGAAGCTCCTGCTGCTCCCGCTGCTGAAGCCCCCGCGGCTCCCGCTGCTACGGCCGTTGAAGCGCCGAAGCCCGCTGCTCCGGAAGCTCCGAAGCCGTAATCGCTTCGCTTAAAAACACCCCGGTCTCCGGTTGAACGGCGTTACGCCTTCTTTCGGGACCGGGGTTTTTTATTGAGCAATTTATAAGAAAACTGGCTTTTGAAGCGGTCGCAGTCGGCGGGATCGAGCGCGACCTTCACATGTGCGAACTGCTCGTCGTCAAGGCGGTCGATGACATGGCCGCGGCGATAGAGCCAAGACAGCGCCTTCCCGTCCGTCAGATCGATATCCACGTATAGCGTCTTGCGGTCCTCGCCGAGTTTCGCGTCGATCTGCGCCAGCAAATCATCAATCCCCTCGCCCGTCAGCGCCGACACGGCGGCGACGCGTTCCTGCCGCTTCGCGCGGGTAATGACGGCCTCGCGGTCGGGCGCGGGCAGGCTGTCGATCTTGTTCATGACCTCGATGATGCGCGGGTCGTGTTCCGAGTCGATACCGAGGTCGTGCAGGATGGCCAGCACGTCTTCCTTCTCGGCTTCGGTGTTTTCCTGCCCGATATCGCGGACATGCAGGATGACGGCAGCTTCCTGCACTTCTTCCAGCGTCGCGCGGAACGCGGCGACAAGATGCGTGGGGAGTTCCGAGATAAAGCCGACCGTATCCGACAAGATCACCTTCTTGCCCGAGGGCAATTCGAGGCCGCGCATGGTGGTGTCGAGCGTCGCGAACAGCAGGTCTTTCACGAAGACTTTCGCGCCGGTTATACGATTGAACAGCGTGGATTTGCCCGCGTTCGTATAGCCGACGATGGCGACGATCGGATAAGGCTCGCGCTTGCGGGACTCGCGCTGAAGCTTGCGGTTCGCGCGGACATGCTCCAGCTCTTCCTTCAGGCGGCGGATGCGCTCGTCGATCAGGCGGCGGTCGATTTCGATCTGCGTTTCGCCGGGGCCGCCCATGAAGCCGAAGCCGCCGCGCTGGCGCTCGAGGTGGGTCCAGGACCGCACGAGGCGCGAACGCTGGTATTGCAAGGCCGCGAGCTCGACCTGCAACTGGCCTTCCTTGGTGCGTGCGCGGGCGCCGAAGATTTCAAGGATGAGCCCGGTGCGGTCGATGACCTTGCAGTTCCAAGCCTTTTCGAGGTTGCGCTGCTGCGTGGGCGACAGGGAATGGTCGACGAAGACGAGGCCGGCCTCATTGTCGTCGACGAACATCTTCAGCCGCTCCACGACGCCGCCGCCCATCAGGGTCGCAGGCGTGATGCGCGACAGGTTAACAATTTCCTGGTGCACAACGTCGAGGTTGATGGCGGACGCCAATCCAACGGCTTCCTCGAGGGACGCAAAGGGATCGCGCGCGAATTTACGCTCTTCGCCCTCCCGCGCATACTTCGACAGCTCGGGATGGACGACGACTACTTTTTCGGTCATAGGAACAATATAGTCCTGATTGTCTTACGCGCTCGCGCTTTCAGCCTCGGCTTCAGCCGCCGCTCCGCCCGGCTCATCGTCGTTCAGGCGGACAGGCGCCGCCGGCATGATGGTCGAGATCGCGTGCTTGTAGATCAGCTGCGAATGGGAGTCCCGGCGCAGCAGCATCGAGAAATTGTCGAACCAGGTGATAATTCCCTGCAGCTTGACCCCGTTGACGAGGAAAACCGTCACCGACATTTTTTCTTTGCGGATTTTGTTCAGGAATTTATCCTGCAAATTCTGACTTTTATCGGACATTCTTATGGTCCCTTAAATATCTTTTATCATTCAATAGGCAATTAAGCTGTGCCGCCTCTAAAAGTATTAATCTGCCGCCGTAAAAGTCACAAGCAAAATCAATAACCTTTGTGAAATTCAGCCAAAATACTGGCCGAGTAATTCCATAAGATCGCCATGATGCCGCACTCTTTCGGCGGGTGGATAATTGGCCAGAAGATCCTCCGGCGGCGGCTTGGTTTCGATCAGCACGGCGGTGCAGTTCGCGCGCAGGGCGCACATCATGTCCGTGTGGCTGTCGCCGATGTACCAGACGGCAGGGCCCGCCGGGATGCCGCTGCCCTCGAGCGCCAGCAGCAGCGGCGCCGGATCCGGCTTGTCGGCCCTGGCTTCGCCCGCACCCACGACCTTGGAGAAATATTTATTGAAACCCAGATGCTCGACCTCGCGGCTCAGTAGCGGGTTCCGCTTGTTGCTGACGACCGCCATATAGATGCCGTTCGCCTTCAGCGCTTTCAGGAAGTCTTCCGCCTTCTCGTGCAGCTTGACGTTATTGAGGACGAGCGCGCAGAAAGTGTCGTAATAGACTTTGTCGGCTTCCTTCCAGCGGTCGGCGCCGAACAGTTGGGTAAACAGGTCGCGGGCCGAGGGGCCGGAGCGCCGGCGCGCCTCTTCTTCCGTCCAGGGCGGCGCGCCCATATGGACGAGCGCGGCATTGAGGGCCTTGAAAGCCGTATCCCAGTTATCGACCAGCGTATCATCCCAGTCGAAGATAACGGCCTGCGGCCTGGGCAGCGTCCTCATTTGGGATTCCAACGTTCCTGGCGGCGATGTTCGTCCGTCGCGTAATCCATGTAGAGGTCGAGAACCTTGCAGGTGAGGTCGCCCGCTTTGCCATTGCCGATCTTTTTGCCGTCGATCTCGACCACCGGCGCGATCAGCGCGACGGCGGACGAGGTAAAGGCTTCCTTCGCCTTATAGGCTTCCGCCACCGTAAAAGGACGCTCGACGATTTTGATCTTCTCTTTTTTGCACAGGGCCTGCAGCGCGCTGCGCGTGACGCCCTTGAGGATCGTATTGTTGGCGGTCGGACGCGTGATCAGATTGCCTTTCTTGTCGACGATCCAAGCGTTGCTGGAAGAGCCTTCCGTCACATAGCCCTTGTCATCGACCATCCAGGCTTCATAAGCGCCCTTCTCGGCCGCCGCCTGTTTGGCCAGCACCTGCGCAATGAGCGCCGTCGTCTTGATGTCGCGCCGCTTCCAGCGGATATCGGGCACCGTCACGGCTTTCTTAACCGCAGCCTTGCGCGCAGGGATGTCGTAGCTCGCGGGATATAGCGTCATGACCAGTGTCGAGGCGCCTTTGGAGGGGAATTTAAAATCCCGCGGCGCCGTGCCGCGTGTGACCTGCATGTAAATCATGCCGTCCCTGATGCGGTTGCGGCGCACCATCTCGCGGATGGCGAATTGCATCGCCCTGCGGGAACGCGGCATGGCGATACGCAGCTCTTTCAGTGAACGTTCCAGCCGGTCGAGATGCCCGACTTCATCGGCCAGCTTTCCGCCCATGAGCGCGATGACTTCATAAACGCTGTCGGCGAACTGGAACCCGCGGTCTTCGACATGGACGGCAGCTTCACGGTGCGGCACATAGCGGCCGTTGACATAGGCGATACGTGGCATGGTCAGAAATACTCCGGCCGCACGGCGAACATCTGCTCGACGCGCTTGACCTGGTCATGCGCCGCCAGGATAATGACGCGGTCGTCGGGCTTGATGACCATGTCGGGCTTGGGTGTCATGATCTGGTCGCCGCGCACGATCAGGCCGAAGATCATGTCTTTCGGACGCTTAATTTCGCGGATAGGCGTATTGACGATGGCCGACGTATCGAGGGCCTCGACCTCGAGGATCTCGGCGAAGCCTTCGCGCAATGAATGCGCGGCCTTGATCCGGCCGCGGCGCACGTGCTGAAGGATCGTGGACACTGTGATCGCGCGCGGGTTGACGATGGCGTCCACGCCAAGACTGGTCACCAGCGGTGTAAAAGTATCGTTGTTGATGAGCGTGATGGCGCGCTCGCCGCCGTGCTGCTTGGCCAGCATGGAAACGAGGATATTGCTTTCGTCGTGGTTCATGACGGCAATGACAGCTTCGGTCGTGCCGATATGCGCCTCTTCGAGAATTTCTTTCGACAGGCCATCGCCGTGGACGACGGTGATGCCCTGCAGCCGCTCGGAAACGATGGTCGCCTTGTCGTAGTCGGCCTCGATCAGGCGTACGGTCACGTCTTTCAGCGTGTCGCGGATATCCTCGGCCAGGCGCGTACCGATCTTGCCGGCGCCCACGATCAGGACACGGCGTGTCTGCTGCTCGTCATAGCCGAAAGCCGCCATGGCGCGCTTGAGATGATCGGTCGAGGCCACGAAATAAACCTCGTCGCCCGGAAACAGCTCGTCTTCGTGCGTCGGAATGATCTTCTTCTCGCCGCGCACAACCGCCACGATTTCCATCGTCAGGTCGGGGAACAGCGAGGTCAGGTGGCGGAGCGGCGTATGCACCAGCGGGCAGTTCGTCTTGCAGATGACGGACACCAGCTGCGCGCGGCCATCGGCCAGCGGAATGATGTTATAGGCGCCCGGCACGCGGATGCGGTTCGCGATGGCGCGCGCCACCTCGATTTCCGGCGAAATGATGACGTCGATGGGCAGGTGGTCGCGGTTATACAAACCGCCCCACACCGGGCGCAAATAGCTTGGCTCCCTCACCCGCGCGATTTTCATCGGTACCTTGAACAGCGAATGCGCGACCTGGCAGGCCACCATGTTGACTTCGTCGTATTGCGTCGCGGCGATGAGCATTTCCGCGTCGGCGCAGCCGGCGCGGTCGAGCGTGTCGGGCAAGGACGCATGTCCCACGATGCCAGTCACGTCGAGGTTTTCGTTCACCTCGGCGATGAGCTCTGCGTTCTGGTCGATAAGCGTAACGTCGTTGCCTTCCTCGGAAAGATAGGCCGCAATGGCCGATCCGACCTGGCCCGCGCCGCAGATGACGACTTTCATTTTTTAATTAACCCTCTGCCCGCTCTTTTTCCCCGGTCTGAATGCCGAGGGACTTGAGCTTGCGATGTAGAGCGGAACGCTCCATGCCGATGAACCCGGCGGTTTTAGAGATGTTGCCGCCGAAGCGGTTGACCTGGGAGAGCAGGTATTCCCGCTCGAATATCTCGCGCGCCTCGCGCAGCGGCTTGGACATGAGTTCGACACCCTCGCGGCCGCGGATCATCTCGACCGCCTGCTGCTTGAGGTCGGGCGGCAGCATGTCCGCCGTGATAGGCTGCATCGCGTCGCCCGGCGCCATGATCAGAAGCCATTCGATCACGTTGCGCAGCTGGCGGACGTTGCCCGGCCAGTCGTAGGACTGCATGAGCGCCATTGCATCGTCCGCGAACTTGCGCGGCGTCGCATCCGACGTGCGGGCGGCCAGATCCATGAAGAACCGCGACAGCAAGGGGATGTCCTCGAGGCGCTCCTGCAACGCCGGGATGGCGATGGGAACGACGTTAAGCCGGTAATAGAGGTCCTGCCGGAACCGCTCTTTCGTCATCAGCTCGGGAAGGTTTTGCGCGGTCGAGGCGATGATGCGCACGTCCACATCGACGCGCTGCGTGCCGCCGAGGCGCGTGAAATGCTGGTCCTGCAGTACGCGCACGATCTTGGCCTGCGTCTCCAGCGGCATGTCGGCCACTTCGTCGAGGAACAGCGTGCCGTTGTTGGCCTGCTCGAGGACGCCTTCCTTGCGGCCCATGCTGCCTTCGGCGCCGAACAACTCGAGTTCGATGCGGTCAGGCGACAGCACGGCGCAATTAAGCGCCAGGTAATTCTTGTCGGCGCGCTTGGACAGCGTATGGATCATGCGCGCGGCGACGTTCTTGCCGGTGCCGGGCAAACCTGTGATAAGGACGCGGCTATTGGTCGGCGCGACGCGCTCGATCGCCTGGCGGACCTGCTGCATGGTCTGCGACGTGCCATGAAGTTCGGAAACGCTGCCCAAGGCCTTCAGGCGCAGTTCCTGGTTTTCCTTCTTGAGCCGCGCGGCCTCGAGGGCGCGCCGGGCGAGCACGAGAAGCTTGTCGGATTTGAACGGCTTCTCGATGAAATCATAGGCCCCGATCTGGATGGCGTTGACGGCGGTCTCGATATTGCCATGGCCGCTGATCATGATGACGGGCATGTCGGGGTTGGTGCGGACGAGCTTCTTGAGCATCTCCATCCCGTCCATCTCGCTGTTCTCCAGCCAGATGTCGAGCACGAGCAGCTCGGGCTCCCGCTCGGCGATCATTTTCATAGCCGTCTGGGAATCCTTCGCGGCGCGCGGCTTGAAACCCTCGTCCTCGAGGATGCCCTCGATCAACGCGCGGATGTCGTCCTGATCATCAACAATGAGTATGTCGGCCTGCATATGATCGTCACCTAAATGTCACTGGGGAAGACTATAACAGCTTTTGCGCCGGATTTAACGTCCTGAAAAAGACTGTCTTCCAATACCACGCTTCCGGCATGATCTTCCATAATTTTCTTGACGATAGCAAGGCCGAGACCCGAGCCTTTCTTCTTCGTCGTCACATAGGGTTCCGTGAGCTGGTCCTTGACCTTGTCGGGCAGGCCGAGACCATTATCTTCAACGGAAATTGAAATATTTGCGCCCTTTTGTTCGACCACGATCTTAACGCGCCCGTCGCCCGGCTTTTGCTGCTGGCGCTCGTGGATGGAGTCAATGGCGTTATTCAGAAGATTGGTCAGCACCTGCGTCAGCTGCGCCCGGTCGACGTTCGCGTTGATGACCGTTTCGCCCGCGATAAAGCCGAAGCCGATGTCGGGATGCGCCTGCCGTTGCAGAATCAGCGCATCCTGACACACCTCTACAACATTCTCGATTTTCTTGTTTGGCACCGGCATCCGGGCATAGGCCGAAAATTCGCTGACCATATGGCCGATATCGTTCACTTGGCGGATGATCGTTTCGGTGCATTTTTCGAAAGTCTCGGGATCGTCCTTGATCTGCGGCAGGTAGCGGCGGCGCAGACGCTCGGCCGAAAGCTGGATCGGCGTCAGCGGGTTCTTGATCTCATGGGCGATGCGGCGCGCCACGTCGGCCCAGGCGGCCTTGCGCTGGGCGGAGACGAGCGCGGAAATATCGTCGAGCGTGGCGACCGCCCCTTGCCCGCCGCGCTCGGCCATGATGCGCAGGAGGATGGTTTTGCGCGGCCCGTCGCCGGCGGCATATTCCAGTTCCAGCGGCCAGACGCGTTCCTGGTGCGGCAGCGCGTTCTTGAGGACTTCCTCGGCTTCCGGGATGAATTCGACCAGCTTGCGGCCGGTCAGCACACCTGCCTGCGCGCCCAGCAGCAATTCTTCCGCCATCTTGTTGGCGAGGGTGATGACGCCCTCGAAGCCCAACCCTACGACTCCCGTCGAGGCACCAGCCAGGATGGCCTCGGTGAAGCGGCGGCGCTCGTCGAGCATACGGTTGGCGGCGAGCAGTTCTTCCTGCTGGCCTTCCAGCTGGTTCGTCATGCGGTTGAACGCGCGGCCCAACAGCGCGAGCTCGTCATCCGTCTGCGGCTCCGCCACGCGCACCGAAAGATCGCCGCGCCGCGCGCGCTCGGTCGCCGTGATAAGCGCCGAGATCGGCGCGACAAGGCGTTCCGAGAACATCAGGCCGAACCACACGGCCGCCATCAGCAGCAGCAGCGAGACCGCCATGAAGGTCGAGGTCGCGACGATCTGCATCTGGTTCTGGCGCGCTTTCAGCGTATTATAGGCGTCGACCGCCTCCTGCGTCGTCTGCATGTGCTGCAGCACATTGGCGTCGACGAAGCGCTCGACGTACAGGTAAGCATCGACATAACGATCGAGGCGCACCAGGGCACGGATGCGGTCGCTGTTGTCGGTCGTGATCAGCACGACGTCGCCCTTGGCCGCATCTGCTATATTCTTCGGCGAGGGCCAGTCGAGTTGGAGCGTGACGGCGAGGCGCGAGCGCGCCAGCACAGCGCTGTCGGAGGAGCGGAACACCAGCGCCTCGGACAGATTGCGCAGCTGGCTTTGCGTGTCGACGAAGGTATTGAAATTGTCCGGGCTTTCCATCATAGCGGGCGCTTCGCGATTCAGGTCGTTCGCCATCGCGAGGACATCGGCGCGCATGACCTGCTGGTGTTCCTTGAGGTATGCCTGCGCCACCACGCGGGACTCGTTCACTGCCGTGCTGACGCGCTCGTCGAACCAGGCATGGACGCCGAAATAGAGGAAGGCCGAGGAAAAGACGACCATCAGGATCGCGGGCGCCGCCGCGATGAAACTGAAGATAAGGACAAGCTGGGTATGCAGCTGCGCGCCCGCGATGCCGCTTTTCTTGCGCGCCCACAGGCCGACGAGCTTGTAGGCGACCATCGTGCCGAGCAGCAACAGGACGACGAGATCGAGGTTGAGCAGCCAGTAGCCGGTCTTGACGCTGTCGCCCGAGCCCTGCGTCATCACCTCGCCGGTCGCGAAGCAGGCCACGCAGGCGACGATGGTCAGCGCCACCATGAGACGGCGCGAATCCGCGAGGCGCAGCATCGCGAAACCGAGACGGCTCGCCAGGCTCTGCCGCAGATCGGCGACGGCTTCGGTCATGCGCCCCTCCTGACGTCGATCCGCAGCTCGCGGATTTTCTTGCGCAGCGTGTTGCGATTAAGGCCGAGGATTTCGGCGGCGCGGATCTGGTTGCCGCCGGTCAGCTCCAGCGCCCGCTCGATCAGCGGCTTTTCGATGTCGCAGATGACCGGCGCATGGATGCCGCCTTGCGGAAGGGCGTTGCCCCAGGCCGCGAAATAATCGTTCATCAGCGCCGCGATCAGTTCGTCGCGGCCTTTGGGCGCAGCGTTTTCGGCGCGCGATAGGCGCTTGAGTTCGGCGGCAGCCGCGGCCGCGTCGATGATTTCCTGCGGACATAGCGCCGCCAGACGGCGCGTGAAATTCTCTAGCTCGCGGATATTGCCGGCCCAGGGCTGCTGCTGGATCAGGCGCATCGCCTCGGGCTCGAAGACTTTCAGGCTGCCCAACTGTGCGATGAAATGCTGCACCAGCGCCGGGATATCCTCGGACCGGTCGCGCAAGGGCGGAATGTGCAGCGGAATGACGTTAAGGCGATAGTAAAGGTCCTCGCGGAACTTGCCCTGCCGCACGAGCGCCTGCATGTCGCGGTTTGTCGCGGCGATGATGCGCAGGCGCGTTTTGACGAGGCGGCGGCCGCCGACGCTGGTGAATTCGCCTTCCTGCAGCACGCGCAAGAGGCGCGTCTGCGCCTCGTAGGGCATGTCGCCGATTTCATCGAGGAACAGGGTTCCTCCTTGAGCCTGCTCGAAGCGTCCGATGGTTTTCTGCGTGGCGCCGGTGAAGGCGCCCTTTTCATGGCCGAACAGTTCGCTTTCGATAAGCTCTTTCGGGATCGCCGCCATGTTGAGCGCGACAAAAGGCCCCTCTTTCCAGCGGCTGAAGGCATGCAGCGCACGGGCGATGACTTCCTTGCCGGTGCCGGATTCGCCGGTCATGAGAACGGTGAGGTCCGAATTGCGCAGGCGCGCGACGGTGCGGTAAATCTCCTGCATGGCGCGTGACTGGCCGACAACGAAGGACTTGTTGAGCGCATCCGCCGTGTCGATGGTATTGTCCTGCTCCGTCGCGATGGTCTTGCGGAAGGCGCCGCGCACCGTTTCGAGAAGCCCGTCGATATCGAAGGGCTTGGGCAAATAATCCAGCGCGCCTTTTTCGGAAGCCGAGATCGCCGTCGTCAGCGCATTCTGCGCGCTCATGACGATGACTTTCATGCCGGGACGCTTGGCATGGATTTTGGGGATCAGGTCGAGGCCGTTTTCGCCCGGCATCATCACATCGGTGATGACGAGATCGCCGCGGCCTTCCAATATCCACTGGTACAGCGTCGCGCCATTGTCGGTCGCCTCGACGTCGTAGCCGGCGCGTTTCAGCGCCTGCGACAGCACGGTGCGGATCGACACATCGTCGTCGGCGATCAGGACAGTGCGGGTATCGGTCATGTCCGATCACCCCGCGGAAAGCTGAGCCTGAAGACAGTCCTGCCCGGCGCGCTCGCCACATCGATGGCGCCGCCATGGTCGTCGACGATCTTGGAGACGATAGACAGGCCGAGCCCCTCGCCCTTCGGTTTCGTCGTGCGATAGGGCTCGAAAATTCTTTCCTGCATCGTAGGATCGATGCCCGTGCCGTTGTCTTCGACGGCGACGCAGACCGGAAGCTTGGCGCGGCTTTCGGGATGGAAGGCCGCCGCCGTGTCGTAATAAGTGCGCACGATGATGCGCCCGCCTTCCGCGGGCAGCGCTTCCGCCGCGTTCTTGACGAGATTCAGCAGCGCCTGCACGAGCCGGTCCGGATGGCCGTGAATGTCGGGCAGCGATGGATCATATTGCGGCGTGATTTTGACGCCGAAGCCGGACTCCGCGAGGCGCGCGACATGTTCCAGCACTTCATGGATGTTGATGAGGCGGTACTGCTGCGCCGGCGCATCGTCGAAAATATTGACTTTGTCGATCAGCCGCGAAATGCGCTGCGTCTCGGCATCGATGAGTTGCGCCAGTTCTTGGTCGTCCGGCGACAGGTCGGACTTCGCCAGCAACTGCGCTGCGCCGCGGATGCCGGCCAGCGGGTTCTTGATCTCATGCGCCAGCACGCGCGCCAGGTGCTGCGCGGGCTGCAGGCTGCGCTTGACGCGCGAGACCCATTCATTGCGCACCGGCAGCGCCTCATGCCGCAGGACGAGCAGGCAAAGCCCCTGCTCCTCCATCGGGATGAGGGACAGGCTCTCGACGCGCTTCGCGTTGATATGTATGTCATGCAGCGTCACGGTCTGGCCGGAGTTATTCAGGGCCGGGCTCGCCTCACCCAGCAGCGCGTGGATTTGTTTTCCCAGAAGATTTTTATCGCCGAGCCCGAAGAAGGCCTGCGCGGCGTGGTTTGAATAAAGAACAACGCCGTCAGCGGCATCGAATACCAGCACGGCATCCGGCAGCGCGTGAAAAATCGCCTTCACGTCCGGCGAAGCCGTCCGCTTGAGGGGGACGATGATCTGTTTTTCTTTCAAATTGCGCATCGAGGCCAGGTCTGGTCTTTTTATAGAAAGTTTTTGTTGCCTACTATTTGTGCAAAACAGGATACCGCCCAAAGTTTATGCACCGCAACATATAGCCCTATTTTGTGAAAAATAACAAGCGTTGACCGGGCATTCTCGCAGCCCTAAAGTTAATTTTGACAGTGCTTTGGCGCTCACTTTTGGTATATTATGGATAATAAAAAGCCGCGCATCGCCGCCCTCATCGTCGCCGCCGGCACCGGCGAGCGTTTCGGCGGCGGCTTGCCCAAGCAGTATCTGCCCCTGCTGGGCCGTCCGGTCCTGCGCTGGAGCGTCGAAAATTTCCTTCAGTGCCCGGATATTTCCGATGTTCATGTCGTTATCCACGCCGATCATCAGTCCCTCTACGCCCAGGCCGTCGAAGGGCTGAAGCTGGCCGCCCCCATCACCGGCGGCACCTCGCGACAGGATTCCGTGCTCAAAGGGCTCGAGGCCATCGCCGCCGCGAAGCCGGATTTCATTCTCATCCATGATGCGGCCCGGCCTGGCATCACCCCCGCCTTGATCAGCGCAATCTGCGGCAAGGTCCGGCAGGATGAGGCGGTCGTGCCCGGCCTGCCCGTCACCGATACGATCCGGCGTGTGACGCCGGCCGGCAGCGGGACGGAAAACCGCGACAATCTCTATACGGTCCAAACGCCGCAGGCTTTCCGTTTCAGCCTGATCCTCGACCTGCATCGGAAGCATAGAAGCGCGACCGTCACCGACGACGCCGCCCTGTGCGAACTGGCAGGACGCAAAGTATCGCTGGTGCCTGGCGACAAGGGCAATTTCAAGATCACTCATAACGACGACCTCGCGCTGATGGAACAGCAGCTCAGCGCGCGCTGCGGCGATGTCCGCACCGGCACCGGCTATGATGTGCATCGTCTCGTCGCGACTACGGGCGGACGGAAACTCATGCTCTGCGGCATCGAGTTCGCGCATGACAAAGTCCTCGAAGGCCATTCCGACGCCGATGTCGGACTTCATGCGCTCACCGATGCGCTGCTGGGCGCCATCGGCGACGGCGATATCGGCATGCATTTCAGCCCCAAGGACAATCGCTGGAAAGGCGCGGACAGCGCCGCGTTCCTGAAGCATGCGAATAATCTTGTCGCCGCGCGCGGCGGCCTCGTCAGTCATGTCGATGTCACGATTATCTGCGAAGCGCCGAAGATCGGCCCGCACCGCGACCGGATGCGCGCGCGCATCGCGGACATCATGAACCTGCCCGTCTCGCGCGTCAGCCTCAAGGCGACGACGACGGAAGGACTGGGTTTCAC
Organism: Alphaproteobacteria bacterium; assembly: GCA_025934695.1. Classification (GTDB taxonomy): domain Bacteria; phylum Pseudomonadota; class Alphaproteobacteria; order Micavibrionales; family UBA2020; genus JAPWJZ01. Next base: position 46,627 of record JAICWS010000001.1, on the reverse strand, counting down.
CGGACGCGGCGAAGGCATCGCCGCCGAAGCTGTGGCGACCGTGCGGCTGCCTTTCACACTGGCGCCCGCCGCCGCTGCCGACGACATCAGAAAATGGGGGACTTGACATGGAAGAGCTGCAAAAAGCGCCGCATCCCTGGCTCGCAAAGCTGACGCCGCGCATCGAACCCTTGCCGGCGGAAACAGCGATGGTGCAATGGCGCATCTGGCTCGCGACCTGGTTCGGCTCGGGCCGCATCCGCCCCGCGCCCGGCACCATGGGCTCGATCGCCGCCATTCCCGTCGGATACCTCATCGCGCAGGAGGCCAGCTGGATCGGCCTCGCCCTTGCCGCGCTCGCTCTGCTGCTGATCGGCACGGTTGCGGCCGACGGCTATGGCAAGAAATCCGGCGTGGTCGATGACCAGACCATCGTGGTGGACGAAGTCGTCGGCATGTGGATCGCGGCCATTCCCGCCGAGGGGCACTGGAACCTCTGGTTGCTCGGGTTGATGCTGTTCCGCCTGTTCGACGTCTGGAAACCCTGGCCCGCCTCCTGGTTCGACAACCGCAGCAAGTCGGGCGTCGATGTGATGATGGATGATGTCGTGGCCGGCATCTATGCGATGCTGGGCGTCGGCGCTTTCGCGGTCGCCTATATCTAGAGGAATAGCCCGTGACGATTTTCCCGCAGCACCTGACGCAACTGGCCGAGAGCATTCTGACCGAGGCGCGCAAACGGGGCCTGCGCATCGCGACGGCGGAATCCTGCACCGGCGGGCTGATCGCCGGATGCCTCACCGAAATCGCCGGTTCTTCCGATGTGGTTGACCGGGGCTTTATCACCTATTCGAACGATGCGAAGGTTCAGCACCTCGCCGTCAATCCCGATACGCTTGAAAAGACCGGCGCCGTCAGCGCCGAAACCGCGCTCGAGATGGCGCGCGGTGCGCTGAAGGTATCGCGCGCGCAGATCGCCGTTTCCGCGACCGGCATCGCGGGCCCCGGTGGCGGGTCGGATGCGAAACCCGTCGGCCTCGTCTATATCGGCGTCGCCAACGGCAAAACCGGCAATGCATTCACCCTGAAAAACATGTTCGGCGGCGACCGCGCGGCGGTGCGGCTGGAAACCGTCGAGACCGCCCTTACCGCCATCCGCAAGGAAATCGAGGCCAGCTAAGGCTTTGATGCGGCGAAGATATCTTATATTATTTGATTATGACTAATCGCCATGGTAGAACATCTGTCATGAGCATCAGATCCTTTTTTAACAAGCTGGCGGAAAAACGCGAAGAAAAGCGCAAATACAAAGCGCTGGCCGCCACCATCCGCGCGGAAGACCTCGACGGCGTGAAAGCCGCCCTCGCGAAAGGAGCCGATGCCGGGTACTTCCCCGGCAACACCAAGAAGATGCCGCTGCCCCTCGCCCTGAAACAGGGCAATACCGAAATTTTTGAGACCCTGCTGAACACCGACAAGGGCAAGATGTCGCTGATGATCTGGCATTACGATTTCAGGCGCCTGACTCGGTCGAACGACCCTGAAAAGCAGGTCTACTTCCTCCCCTCGCTGCTTTATGCCGCGATCGAACAGAAGCGCGAAGGCATCGCGCTGGCGCTCGTCAAGCTGCCGCTGGTGGATGTCGAACTGCCGGGCGAACTCACGAAACCCGGCCTGCCACGTCTGCCGCCCGATGCGCCGGAATATCAATTGCTGAAAACTCCGGCCGCCTTCGCGCGCGAGCAAGGGCTGCCCCGCGTCGCCGAGGCAATAGAAGAAAGATTGAAGCCGATGCTGGCCGCCCGCGCGCAGGAACAGGCGGACGAGCTTTCCGAACAAGCCGCGCAAAAACGCATCGAAGCCGAAAAGCTGTTGCGCGAAGCGGATGCCCTGTCGCCAAAGAAACCGCCGAAGCCGGGGCTGAACCTATGACGGTGGCCGCGCAGGACAAAATCACGGTGGTCTTCTGGGACATCGATGGCACGCTGGCCGAGACCGAGAAGCTGCATGACAGCAAGTACCGCGCCGTCGCCTCCTCTTTCATCGGCTGCCCGGTGAAGGACGAGGAATGGTTCTACACCGTCGGCATCCCCGAACCCGAGATGTTCAAGCGGCTGCAAAAGATTTTTCCTGAAGTGAACGACTTCGCGCGCTTCCACGAGGAAGCGAAGGAATATTATATGGCACATGCCGGCGAAATAAAACGCCGTCCGGCAATCACGCAGGCGCTCGACCTGCTCGAAGCAGCCGGCGTTCCGATGGCCGCTGTCTCTGGCAGCCGCGGCTATGCGGCGGTGCGCACGCTCGATGCCATCGACATTCACCCCGATCCTGCGACGGATTTCAAATTCGTCCTCTCCATCGACGACCTCGACGGCCACAATGGCAAGCCCGACCCCTACTGCTATCTGAAGGCCCGGAAGAAGATGGCGGAACTGCTGGGCGTCGATGAAGAGCGGATCAACCCCGTCTGCATCGAAGACAGCCCGACCGGGGCGGAGGCTGCAAAGGCCGCGGGCTTCACTTTGATCTTCCGTCCGGTCGATCCGAAAGTCGCTTTCCCGCAGGCGGACGTGACGGTGAATGGCGATGCGGAGTTTCTGGCGGCGCTGAAGAACATGGTCTGTCCGCCGCCTGCGGCAAAGAAATCCGCTCCTGCATTTAAACCATAATCGTCATCCCCGACCAGTGAGGCCGAAGGCCGAACGCTGATCCGGGATCCAGCATTTACTCGCGCCGTAAGGCGCTCATTAAGGACACGCCGCTCCGCGGCGTGGACTGACTCCCGGATCCCCGCGCTCGCGATGCGGCTGCGCCGCACGCGGTCGGGGATGACGATGAGATTAAGGCTTCGGCGGCGCCGGTTTGCGGAAGATATCGTCGATCGGCGAGAATTCCTGCGCGGGAGTTTTGCGGACGATGTCCTGGACGGCCGGGAAATCCCGGTCCAGCGTCTCAGTCACTTTCGCCGCGATCTCGTGAAATTTCTTGTGATCATAATGCAGCTTGGGGTTGGCGTTGGCAGGCTCAGCCGCATAGCGGCGCTCGGCCTCGATGAAGCGGGACAGCGTCTCGGCCATGTTGGTCACATCCATGCCGCGGCCGCGCACATCGTCGAAAGAGGCCGCCAGGAGTTGCAGAGCCTTGTCGAAATGCACGGGCTTGCCGTCTTCGTCGATGACGGCGATGTTGTTGCGCGAACGGTCGCCCATTTCCATCAGCGCTGCCTGCAGATATTCCTCGCCCGAGCCGTTGGAATATTCCCAGCCGTCGACCATGACCATCTTGGTGACTTTCTTGTCGACGAGCGCCATCCACATGCTCATGAAATCGTCCTGGCCCCAGTCGGGCGATTTGCCGCTGGCGCGGACGGATTTTTCGAAGTCCGTCGTCGCGATGACGACGCCCTTGGCACGCTGCGCCCAGAGGTCGGCGATCCGGTTGCCTTCGGCAAGGTTCGGCCCGACCACGTCCTTAAAGAAATCAGCATCCTTCTTGGCCTGCTCGATGGTTTTATAGCCATGCGCATCCATGAATGTATACAAGCGCCGGCCACTCGTGATCGGTTCGCTGATATAGATGATCTCCCTCGCGCGCAGCGTGTTGAAGGCGCCGATGGCGAAGCTCGCCTGCTCCCGGCGTTCTTCCGGAACATTGCGGTTGCGGGCGACCTGTGATTCCTCGTCCGCCGTCGGCGCAGGAACATCCTGCCCTTTCGCGGGTCCGTCGAAAGCCGGGCTCAGCGACCCGGCGGGAATGTCAGAAGGAGATTTTGCCATTCTGGTTGGAATAGCAGACATTCCATAAAGTTGTCAAGGCGCTGACATCTATGCTTGCCAATTCAAAGGGATGCCGGACGTTAATGTTTATTACCACCGTAGAGCTGCAGCGCCCTGCCCTCGAAGGCGTTGATCATTTTCACCAGCGCCCGGTGGAAGAACTGGTCGACCAGCGTTTCAAACAATTTTGTTTTCAACGAAAAATCGACGTAGAAATCCACCTCGCACTCGCCGCCGCGCAGGTCGCGGAATGACCACTTATTCTGAAGGTGGCGCATCGGACCCTTCAGGTACTCGACCTCGATCTCTTTCGGCCGTTTGAAATGCACTTTCGACGAGAATTTTTCGCGGAACATCTTGTAGCCAACGACGACATCGGCGCTGAGCTCATTCTTTCCGCGCTCGTTGATGCGCGCGGCCAGGCACCAGGGCAGGAATTCGGGGTATTTTTCGATATCCATGACAAGGTCGAAAAGCTGCTCGGCGGTATAGGGCAGGACGCGCTTTTCGGAATGGGAGGGCAACTTATCCCCCTGTCATCCCGGCGAAAGCCGGGATCTCACGCGTGCAGCGCGCATTTATATTTTGCAGGTCTTCGACCTGCGAGATCCCCGCTTTCGCGGGGATGACAGCTAATGGGCGTGAGACACGGCGCATGACATTATTTGCCGCTGGCGGCGTGTTTGGCTTCGCGCGCGGCGCGAAGCTTTTCGAAGTCGGAATCGGCGTGATAGGACGAGCGCGTCAGCGGCGAGGCCGAGACCATCAGGAATCCCTTGCCGCGCGCGATGGTCTCGTACGACTTGAATTCATCTGGCGTCACAAATCTATCGACCGCAGCATGTTTGGGCGTCGGCTGCAGATATTGGCCGATGGTGAGAAAATCCACGTCGGCAGCGCGCAGATCGTCCATGACCTGCATGACTTCCTGCTTGGTCTCGCCGAGGCCGACCATCAGGCCGGACTTGGTGAAGATGGTCGGGTCGATCTTCTTCACGCGGTTCAGGAGCTCGAGCGACGTAAAGTAGCGCGCGCCGGGGCGGATCGTCGGATACAGGCGCGGCACGGTTTCAAGGTTGTGGTTGAAAACATCGGGGCGCGCGACGGCAATGGGCTCGATGGCGTTGTTCTTGTCCTTAAAGTCGGGGGTGAGGATTTCGATGGTTGTGCCGGGCGACAGGCGGCGGATTTCGCTGATGACCTTGACGAACTGCTCCGACCCGCCATCTTGCAGATCGTCGCGGTCGACGGAGGTGATGACGACATGCTTCAGGCCCAGCTTCTGCACGCCGATCGCGACGCGCGCGGGTTCGAACGGATCGAGCTTGTCGGGAATGCCCGTGGCCACATTGCAGAAGGAGCAGGCCCGCGTGCAGGTCGCGCCCAGGATCATGAAGGTCGCGTGTTTCTGCTTCCAGCATTCGCCGATGTTCGGGCAGGCCGCCTCTTCGCAGACCGTCGCGAGCTTCAGGTTGCGCATCAGGTTGCGGGTTTCATGGTATTCGGGCGACACCGGCGCCTTCACGCGGATCCATTCCGGCTTGCGCAGGATAGGCGTGTCGGGGCGATTCCGCTTTTCCGGATGCCGGAATTCGGATTTCTTCTTTTCTGTGTCTGTCGTGTCCTGTTCCATGCCCATGACGTAGTTTATTTAAGCGCTTGAACCAGACATATTTACCGGATTTCGGGCAGCGAGGGGTAACAAAAAATAGCACCCTGATATGGCTTGATATTGAGCTTTTTCATAACTAAACTCAGATGACTTGAAAAAATTAACCATTATCGGCTAGGCTCACGCCCCATGATTAATTTTAGTATCAAACCGATTACCGAAGACGCTTACGACCCTTCCCGTTTCGCCCTGCTGCTCAAGAAGAGCCGCGGCGAAGGATTGAATCTGATCCTGCGCATGACCGAGAACTGGGAGAATGAGTCGAACCGTTTTAACAAGCCCGGCGAAGCCTTTTACGGCGTCGAGCACGAAGGCCGCTTCCTGGCGGTCGGCGGGCGTTCACTCGATCCGTACATCAACGACCCCGCGATCCTGCGCGTGCGGCACGTCTATGTGCTGCCGGAATGGCGGCGCCTCGGCCTCGCCAGCGCTTTGATGAAGAAGGTGCTTGATATTCCGCGCGGGCCGTTTAAGAAATTTACCCTCCGCACGCTCAACCCGGCCGCGCGGAAGTTCTACGAACGGCTCGGGTTCTCTTACGTCGGCGAAGGAGACGTCACCCATGAGCTCGAAATCTAAGCCCAAGAGGAAGCCGACCGTCACCACGGCGGTGAAGCCCATCGACCGGCTGCTCGACATCATGCATCACCTGCGCAACCATCCCGAAGGCTGCGTCTGGACACAGGAACAGACGCATAAGTCGCTGACCCCTTACCTGATCGAAGAAGCCTATGAAACCGCCGACATGATCGACCAGGGCCAGTATGACGAGCACCTGCGCGATGAACTCGGCGATCTTCTGCTGCAGATCGTTTTCCATGCCGCGATTGCCGAGCAGAGAAAATCGTTCAAATTCGACGATGTGGCGCAGGCCATCGTCGACAAGCTGGAGCGCCGCTATCCCACCATCCTCGGCGATGAGCCGAATACGCTGAAAACGGCGGCCGAGATCGACCGCCGTTGGGAAGAAATCAAGGCCGAGGAGCGCAAGAAAAAAGGCGTCAAGCCCGACGCCAGCATTCTTGACGAAATCTCGCACGCCCTGCCCGCGCTTATTCGTTCGTCCAAGCTCAAGGGCCGCGCGTCGAAAGCCGGCTGGGAATGGCCGGATGTGACGATGCTGCTCGACAAGATTTCGGAGGAAGTCGGCGAATTGCGCGACGAGATCGAGGCGAAAAAACCCGACAAGGAAAAGATCGCGGCCGAATTCGGCGACCTGATGTTCATGCTGGTCGATTTCGCGCGCTGGCACGGCATCGACGCGGAAGACGCGCTGCGCATCACCAACAACCGTTTCGAGCGCCGCTTCCGCTACATGGAACAGGGCCTCAAAAAGCGCGGCAAGGAAATCAAGAATTCGACGCGCAGCGAAAGGCTCGCCCTTTGGGATGAAGCAAAAAAAGCGGAGAAAAAGAAAATTTCGCGCGCCCGCCCTAAAAGGCTGAAAAAGTACAAAAAAAGCATTTTGAACATACGCTCTTGAACAGAGTTATGTAAGGGTTTGGAATCTATAAATTTTGTTCGAAATGCCGTTGACGGGTGCCTGTGGATACTTTAGAAGAGGTACTCGTTTTTGATTTTGACGCTGGTTGCGAACCGCGCTGGCGCCCCCAAAAAAAAGGTGTGTAATGCCAACGACTGCCAATAAGAGCCTGTCCGGCGTTTTTGCCGGCGTGGCCGGTGATGCCGAAATGAAGGCGCTCGACAGCGTGCTTCGTCCCCTGACCGCGAACGGATTCGAATTCCGCGGCGGCGATACTTTCGGACAGGAAGTATTCTCCATCTACATCAACGAGCGCACGGATGAGTTCGTCATCATGCGCTTCAACCGCCCGCAGAACGAGCCGCCCTTGATCCATCGCGGCCGCATGTCGGAACTCGACCGTCCGATGGACAGCGTCGAGACGATGCCTTTCGTCACCATTCCCGAATTCCTAGGCCAGAAAGCCGATGCCGCAGCTCCCGTTCTCCCGCAGCAGCCCGTCGCCGCAGCGGCGCCCCAAACGAAGTTCAAGGGCCCCGCTCTCTAATCCTTTAATGCTTTAGCTTTGCCTTGTAGGCCAGCGCCGGCACCACGAGCAGCGCGTAGCATAGCGCCGCGCAGAACATCGCGACGTCGATCCCAGCCCCGATATTGATGGCGATGGCGAGCGAGCTTCCCAAGACACCCGCCGCGCCGTTGATGCCCCAGAACCAGGCGGTCGACCGCGCATGGGCTTCCCGCGCCATTTCGATGCCGGTCGGGAAGCCGAAACCCATCAGGCAGCCGATCGGCAGGGTGACGCACACGCAAAGGATGCCCCTGACCAGCAGGGGCGCGTCCGAGAAGGTTTTCATGGCCCCGTCGATAAAGAACACCGCGCAAAAAATCGCTGCAGCGGTGCACAGCGCCCAGATGACGCGGCTGGACGCTGTCTTCAGCGGCCTTTCGTTGCAGAGCAGGCTGCCGATGCCGGTCGACAGAACGAGGCTGAACAGGACGATGCTGAGCCCATAGGCCGGGTGGCCGAGGTAGACGCTCATGCGCTGCATGAGCGACATTTCCAGCAGCATGAAGCCGAGGCCGATCAGGACGAACCAAGCCGTGCCCGCGCGGATAAACGCATTGCGCGCGGCCAGTTCCGCGCGCAGGGGCCAAAGGATGGCGAAGACGACCATAATCAACGAGAAGATCATGATGACGTAAAGGTTTGCCAGCGCATGCGCGTGGCCGACGATGGCGCTATGCTCGTTGCCGATGGCAAGCGTGATGACCTGGCGCGGATTGGTCAGCTTGATCTGGTTGAAGAAGAACGGCCGCCAGTCGGTCGGCGGACTGATGTCGTATTCGGCGGTTTTGGCGAGATTGTCGAGATCCGCGCGGCTTTTGGCGTTCAAGATGTTTGCGAACTCGCCTCCCGTCGCATCCTTGTGCGGAGAGATGAGGGTCTGGAAATCCATCTGCTTCACCCGCCGCTCCATCGCGGCGATCTGCGGCTCGGTCATCGGGTCGCGCGAGAGGACGAGAGTCACGATGCGATCGCAGGTGGCCATGAACAGGTGCTTTTTCGGTTCCGTCACACCGGCGTCGAACAGGGCCCCCACCGCGAGCGATACCAGGCGCTCGCCCTCGCTCTGCGCATCCTCGAGGTACCAGCGGCTTACCGTCATGACGCCGCCCGGATTGAGATGGTCATAGAAAAGCTTCCAGGCTTCGACCGTATAGAGCCCGTTTTCGGTCAGCGCGAAAGCCCCCGCGCCTGTCGCCGCCCAGGTGTCGACAAGGCTCATCTGGATAAGATCGAACTTGTCAGGGTTGCGCGCGAACCAGCTGCGCGCCTCGCTGTGGATGAGCCGCACATCCTTCCGGTCGCCGATGTTGGCGTAATCCTTGAAGGGCTCTACGCGCGTCAGCAGCGAGACCTGTATGTTATTAACGTCCATCGCCGTGACCGATTTCACGCCGGCGTGCAGTGAGCTTAAAACATCGCGCCCGCCGCCGAGGCCGATGATGGCCGAGGTCTTCAGGCCGGGAATGGCATAGGCAATCGTCGTGACGTCATAATCGAGGTAATGCAGCGGCGCACCGGCATCGCCCGCCCATCTGGAGATAGCGGCGCCCGCGTCGCCGTCGACCGCGAACATATAATATGACGTTTTCAGGCTGTCAGGCATGCGTGCCGAAGGCCCCCACAGGGGCGGCATCACGTTCTTCCTCTCGTTGTCGAGCGTCACGCGCGAGATCGAATTCCACTTGTCGTAAGCAAGCGAGGATTCCGGAATCATGTGGAATTTCGTGTAGTACGGATAAATGGTCGGCTTGGCCGGCACGAGGTTCAGCAGCAATCCAGCGACAGCAAGCATTGCGAAGCCGATGGCGGGGCGCTTTGGCAGTTTGCCGAAACAGGCGCCCGACAGCATCGCGAGAAGCGCCAGTATCATCATGGCCGAAGGCCCGTCGACCGTTTCCATGAGGCCGAGGGCGAAGAGGCATCCCGCCGCCGCGCCGATAAGGTCGAAACCATAGGTGCGCGCCGCTGGATACGGCGCGCGGGTGATCGCGAGGCTGAGCGCGACACCGGCGAAATAATAAGGCGGCAGCGCGAAACCCGTCACCAGCGGCAGCACGAGCAATGTATAAAGAAGCTTCTCCGACAGGACCGGCAGGATCAGCTGCCCGGTCAGGGACACGAGAATGCCGATGGCGAAGCGGAAAGCCGCCGCCGCCATGGCTTCGGAATAATTCCTGCGTTGTTCCGCCTCGCGTCCGCGGTGCACGCTGAGCGCGCCGAGCGTCAGGCCGAACATCGCGACGCTGACGACAAGGAAAGAAATGTGATACCAGGTGGTGACCGAGAAAATGCGCGACTGCACGATTTGCAGCGCCATCAGCAACCCACTGACGAGGAAGACGCCGGCGTAGAAGGAACGTGGGGAGCGGGACGGGGATTTCGTCATGTCACAACTGTTGAGCGCGGTAATCTTGCAGCCGTCATCCTAACATAAAGACGCGGCATTCACAGCACGCGCGCCGTTTAAGTATGTAAAACCCCGAGCGGCGGAGCGCTTTCTTCCCCGCCGGATATGACGTATGATTTCCCGTCAGCGCTTCTCCGGGATTATCGCATGTACGAACATCATTCCAAGCCGCTCATCCCTCTCCGCTACTTCATCCGCAGATTGTCGATCAACACGCTGATCGCCATTTTCATCATGGGTGTATCGCTGCTCGTCGGCATCGCGGGATACCACTCGTTCGAAAATCTCCCCTGGATCGATTGCTTTCTGGATGCGTCGATGATTTTGGGCGGGATGGGTGAAGTCGATCCGATCAAGACGGACGGCGGCAAGATTTTTGCCGGGCTTTATGCGCTCTATTCCGGGCTTCTGGTCGTTGTGTCGTTCGGGCTTATCATGACGCCCGTGCTGCACCGGTTGCTGCACCACTTCCATGCGCACCGGCCGCCCACGGGGCCGCAATAGCTATTCTTCGGTTTCCTTAAAGATGACCGCCTTGAGGTCTTCCTTGATATCGTCGAGGCAGAGCGCCGCCAAGGCGAGGTGATGTTCGGAATCCGCGATGTGGACCCAGTCGACGTGCTCCTCGTCGTTGATGGTCATAATGACGACGGATTTGACGTTGTTCTGCTTGGCGAACTTGGCCATGTCGCGCAGGAATTTCGGAATGCCGCCCTCGCCGTCGAACTGGACCTTGCTGACGATCGCGCCGTCCTTGAAATTGACGGTTATGACCGACACTTTATCGTCGGCAGCGCCGTTCCCGTCAGGCGCACTCTCGTCGATTTTGTCTGCCATAATTCGATCCTACTCCTCGCCGTCAAAGGACAACGCGCCGTCTGGAAGATCGTCGCCAGACACACTCCCCTCATCTTATTTTAAGCCTCAAAAACTGACAAAGGCTTAATAATAAGCATCTCTGAAATAGGCTTATTTATGAGACCCTTATGACGCTTTCAGGAGACCGAAGGCGAAGTCGCGGCCCATGCCGAAAGCATAGGCTGATTTGATCCAGAGCATCGCCAGCGGCTCAAGCAGGCGGGCCTCTTTCAGGTCGCCCGCTTCGACGGGTTCGAAACCAATATCTGAGATAAGTTTCTTAACCGTCTGACGCGCCTGAGAGTCATTGCCGCAAAAATACATCATGGCCTTATATCCACGGACTTCAGGCTTCTCCATGATATTCGCGCCCACGGTGTTGAAAGCCTTGATGACTTTCGCATCCGGCACCCAGGATTGAATCGTTTCGGCGGCGGAAGTATCGCCATTATGCGTCAGGCCGCTCAAATCCGGCTTCAGCGGGTTGGTCGCGTCGATGATAATTTTTCCGGAAACCGGTCCCAGCGATTTGACCGCCTGCTCTGTCTGCCCCCAGGGCGTCGCGAGGAGGATAACGCTCGCCGCCTTTGCCGCTTCCGCCGGCGTCACGAATTTCGCCTGGGCGCCAAGCTGGCTTTTCAAAGCGGCATACTTGGCATCATCGGGATGACGCACACCGATATACAGATTATGTCCTTTCTTTGCCCAACCCTTGGCCAAAGCCGCGCCGACGTTACCCGCTCCGATAATTGCGATATCCATGTTGCACCTCCGTTTTGTCGCGTCAGGATATAACCTCTAAAGATTCAATGGCAAGCGGGAATTCCAAATTGACCGCCCGGCAGGCCTCTGTTAAAAATAAGCATTCCATAAGTTTCACCCCTGCGGAGCATCAGCCTTGAGCGAGCCCGGCAAGAACGATATCGATCCGAACAGTCTTCCGCCGACGCCCGCGCCGGACAACAAATGCCTGCATCCGCTTTTCGGCACCTACTGCCGCAGCGAAACTTTTTCGGCGACGGACGCCGAAAAAACCACCTCGCATATCCACTGCGAAGCCTATATGGATGATCCCGTCGCCAAGACCTGGACGGTGGCCAAAGTCGTGCGCCGCATCTATCCCTCCTTCAATCCTTACAAGAAGAAGACGGTGACGCACGTTCACAAGATCAAGTCCAAGGTCAATTTCAAGGAAGCGGTGACGGAGATCGCTCATTTCGAAAAGCAATGCCGCGACAAGCCCACCATTTTCCTGCCGCTCTATCCCGAGGCGGATGCGATGGGTTTCCTGCACTTCAAGGCTTTCGCCGAGCGCGAAGGATATGTTTTCGACACACGGGGCAATCCCCGCGCACGGCCCGACGAAAAGGCGCTGCCCGCGGGCTTCAGCTTTTACGATGACGACATCGCGCGCGCGGACACGCATGTGCAAAGACCGGCGGCCGAATTTGACAATAACGGCCCGGCCAGCAAGGCGCCCAACGCGCATTTCCTGCTCGACCATTTCACGCGCGCCGGGCGCGACACGGATTTCAGCAGCGCGACGACATCCGCCCGCGTCCTGAATATCCTCGACCGTTTTGTCGACCATGTCGAAAAGGCGCATGGCAAGCTTACTGAATACTGCAAAAAATACCAGGAACTCGGGCAAGGCGAGCTGATCACAGAGGCCGAAGACGCGCTGGCGCTGGCGGAATCTTCCGTCAAGCAGATGAAGGCCTATGGCGTCGACACGGCGGAATTCGAATCCTTCGTGCTCCAGTGCAAGATTTCCTGCTACGTGCTGCACGCCGAGGGGCTTTACGGCCTCATGAATGCGGGCAAGGGCGATTTCGATGCCAACGAAACCCTGTTCAAGTCGCGCGTCCACCAAGCCATGGAAGAATACAAGAAGATCGACAATTCCGACGCGGGCATGAAGACGCTGCAGAACATGATCGTCCAGATGCCCGAGCCGAAGGTCCCCGACGCCATCGGCGCCTTTATTTCCCGCTACAAAGACACGCGGAAGGAGTACGGCCATGCGCAGCCGGGGCAAGCCGCGAAAGACAAGCCGCGCCCGCCCAAGCCATAGAACTTTAGGAGTATTTCACATGGGAATGATCAGAGATTTCCTGAAAGCGGCAAAGAACAGCGGGCCCCTCGCCCTCGAAATGCTGCGCGTGCGCTTTCACCGCAGCACGATGAATGGCGTGGAGCGCGATGCCTATGAGGCGATTTCGAAGACGGTCACTCAGGACAGCGCAAAAAATGAAATCCGCTGCTGCGTCCCCGCCGGCACGCCGGACCCCGCCGCCAAAAAAGCGCTGCTTGTCCTCCAGCTGGAATACGGGCGCGACTGGAAAGTGGTATCGGATAAACCTGTCCAACCGCCGGCGCCGCCGACCCCCTGATTTTAATAAAGCCACCCTCCCGTGCCGCGGAACTTTACGCTGGCTCCTGGCGTTGATTGCAAGTGAAATCACCCAACGGAGGATATCAAATGAAGAAGCTTGCGACCCCCTTTGCTCTCGCCCTGATCGCCGCCGGCCTGCTGGCCAGCGTGTCCGCGAAGGCCGATGTCTATTTCCGCGATCCCGACCGCGTGATCCTGAAGGATTACGTAACGGCTCCCTCGGAGAACGTGACCTTCTATTCGCCGGGCACCATCCTGCCCGAGACGGTCACCTACACCGAACTGCCGTCCACTGTGACGACCAAGCTCGTGCCGGCCCCCGCAGGCGCGACTTATGTGAGCTCGGGCGGCAACGTCTATCTCATCAACAAGAGCGATCGTAAGATCATCGACGCGGTTCAGCTGTACTAATCGCTGACGCATTCGAATAGCCATTCCGCGCCGCCGCGCCCCCCAAGGGCCGGCGGCGTTGGCACTTTTTGCGTTAAGGCTCTTTCTGCAGATTGTCGGCGGAGTGCTGGTACTCCTCGATTTCCTTCGCTTTCTGGGCGGCGTATTTCTTGACGGCATCCGGATCGTCGGGGTTGACGCCCGCATCCCTTAACATCTGCCTCTGCTCTTTCATCGCCGGGCTGTTGTCGACTGCATTCTTGACCGCCGAGTCCGACCCGTTCATGGCATGGAACATGTAGGCGATGACGCCCAGCGAGACGAAGACGCCGATGATTCTTCCCCACATGTCAGGCCGCCTTCTGTACAAAGGTTACGGCGCTCTTCACAAGATCGTCGATCGCCGGGACCTGGCGGACGCCGTAACGGCGGCAGACGATATCCACATTGCCCTTGCGCCAGAAGCCATCCGGGCAGCAGACGATCAGCTTGTCCGGGTTGGCGGCGGCATGAATGCCGAGCTCAAGCAGGGATATCGGCGAGCGGGTCTCAGGCGCGAAATACAAGATAACGAGGTCGGCCCGGTCAAGCGCATCGAGCTCCCACTCCACCTGCTGGCAGAAATCGGGATTGTCGATGCTCTGTTCCCAGGAGGCGTTCCAATGGGCGCGGCGCGGGTTGAGGATGAGAACGTCGAAATGCCGCAGCGCGGAGACGAGGCGCTCCTGCCAGTTTTCGGCTTTGCCCATTTCGATGCTGCCGGCGAGGAAGATCGCCTTTTTGCCTTTGATGCCCGTATAATCGTCGGGCGCCTTGATTTCGATCATTTACGCAATCCCTGATAGAGATATGGACGAATATTGCGCCTTTAAAAGACCAGGCGCAACGGTGTCTGACCTCGCTGCGCTGCCATCCAGGTGCAGAAACTCTCTTCGTGAATTTTATGACAATTTAAAAAATCATGAATCGGAAAGGAACGCCTTAAGCCTTTCCTTGGTTGGAATTACCGGAGACGCGAGGAATAGAAGACCTCAAAATCGGAAATTCTTCAGTCTCCATTCTCTTTCCCCCCGGATTGAGCAGACCCCCGCCCCCTGACGCGGGGGTCTGTTATTTTGGGGCTTTTTTTCCCAATCCGAAGCATGGGTGTTACGAATTTTACAGGCGCGCGGAACAACTTTCCCGGGGCGCGTGTTGGAATAACCGGGAGACGCAAGAAACTGAAGATGTCAAAATCGGACGTTTTCTTCGTCTCCTTCTCTTTCCCCCCGGATTGAAAACAGACCCCCGCCCCCTGACGCGGGGGTCTGCTTTTTTTTGAGAGGTATCATCATCCATCGCGGTCGGCTAAGGAACGGCTTCCACGCGCCGGCCGTAAGACTGAGCGGGAGACGAACGGCGATTTGTTGGATTTATCCTCCAAGCTGCCTTCGTCTCCTTTTTTTTCAAAATCAGGGCCGCGGTTTGGGCGGCTTGCTTTTGTGGCGGACGTAGAGAGTCTTAGTAACTTCGGCCACGACGTCGCCCGCTTCGTCCTTCACCTCGACCACGAACTTCGGCTCGACCTTGTCGTTCTTTTCGGCGAGTTCGCGGATTTCCTGGACTTTTTCCTTCGCTATATTGAAATGCGCGGTAATAACTCCCTTGCCCGGCTTCTTGAACTTGATCTCGGAGGCCTTGTCCCAGACGATATAATCCTTGCCCAGGCCCTTGATCAGGATCAGCGCAAAGAACGGATCGGTCATCGAAAAGATCGAGCCGCCGTAATGCGTGCCAACGTAATTCTTGTTCCAGCTGCGCAGCTTCATCTCCACGTCGGCGGACGAATAGTCGGGCGCGATTTTGCTGACCTTGATGCCGGCGCCCAGGAACGGCGGCCAGAGGTTGATGAACTTGCGAAAAGTGCTCGCCTTCATCTTGTCAGCATTCGGAACCAGCCGAAAGTTCTTCAGCTTCTTCAGAAAGTCAAATTTCATGCGGCCGCTCCGTGCGAATAATCTTTGAATAATCTTTAATGGATTGCGCCACGATCACCTTGTAATGTGCGTACCAATCATCTTTGCCCTGTCTCTGCGCGACAAGGTGCCGCTCATCAGCCTTCCATTTTTCGATTGCCTGCAGGCTGTCCCAATAGGAGACGGTGATCCCTTCGCCTGCGTCGTTGCGGACGGAGTCGATGCCAAGATAGCCCGGCTGCAACTTGACGAACTCTTCCATTTTCCCCGCCATAGCGGCGTAAGACGGGCTTGCCGGATCTTTCAGTTTCGAGACGAAGATCACGGCATAAGCCATGTCACGCGGCCTCGAGTTGTTTCAGGGCCTGCGCGAGCTTCGCTTTCGCGCTCTCGGCCTCGGCGCGGGCTTCGCGTTTTTCGGCGACGATTTCGGCGTCGGCCTTGGCGAGGAAGTCCTTGTTGTTGAGGTTACGGTCGATACGCTCGATATCGGCTTCGACTTTTTCGATTTCCTTCTTCAGGCGCGCCTGTTCCTTGCCAAAATCGATAACATCGGCAATCGGAAGAATAATCGTCGCCTCACCCAGCACCTGTGTGACGGAACCCTTCGGCGCGGCCGCATCATTCGCTTCCGCGCTAATGAGACGCGCACGACGGCAAATGATGTCCTGATGCGCTTTCAGGCGCTTCTTGTTCACGTCGGAAGCACCTTTCAGCAGCATCCTGATCTGGTCGGCAGCAGGCACCCCCATGACCGAGCGGACGCTGCGAATTTCAGAAATGAGTTTCACGACCCAGTTCATCTCGTCACGGGCCGCCTGATCGATGATCTTCGCATCAAACTCCGGCCAGCGTTTGGATTGCAGCCAGTCCGACTTGTCAGGTGAAGCCTCCGGCTTTCCTAAAAGGTGCATGTGCAGAGTTTCTGTCACATAGGGCATAATCGGGTTCAGCAGGAGCAGGACCTGCCCGAGAACCCAGGCCAGGGTATCACGCGTCTCCTGCTTGGCGACCTCGTCTGTTCCCATGAAAACAGGCTTGGTAAACTCGATATACAAGTCGCAGAACATGTCCCACGCGAATTCGGAGAGGTGCTTCGCGGCTTCGTTGAAACGGTAGGCTTTCAATGCCTCGGCCGTCTCCATGCTGGTCGTGACCAGTTCGCCGATGATCCACTTGTTGAGCGTCAACTTGACGCTTTCAGGCTTGAAATCCAGCTTCAGCCTGGCGTTGTTCATCTCGCAGAAGTTCACCGCGCTTTTCAGCTTTGTGGCAAAATTCCGGTTGCCCTCGACATTCTTGGCGCCCAGCTTCACGTCGCGCCCCTGCGCCGCCATCGAGGTCAGCGTAAAGCGTAGGGCGTCCGCGCCGAATTCGTCGATCAGCTGCAGCGGGTCGATGATGTTGCCTTTTGATTTGGACATCTTCTGGCCCTTTTCGTCGCGGACCAGCGCATGGATATAGACCTTGCGGAACGGCACATCGCCCATGAAATGAATGCCCATCATCATCATGCGGGCGACCCAGAAGAAGATGATGTCGAAACCGGTGATCAGCGTTTCGGCGGGATAATAGCGCTTCACTTCCGGCACATTATCGGGCCAGCCCAGCGTCGAGAACGGCCAGAGCGCGGAGGAGAACCAGGTATCCAGTACGTCCGGGTCGCGCTCGAGCGTCACGTCCTTGCCGAATTTCTCCTTGGCCTGCGCCTTCGCCTCTTCTTCCGTCTCGGCCACGAAGACCGACTTGTCGGGTCCGTACCAGGCGGGGATCTGGTGGCCCCACCACAGCTGGCGGGAAATACACCAAGGCTGGATATTGTGCATCCATTCGTAATAGGTCTTGGTCCAGTTCGCCGGCACGAACTGCGTGCGCCCCTCCTCCACCGCCTTTATTGCCGGACCGGCGAGCGTTTTCGCATCGCAATACCACTGATCGGTCAGTAGCGGTTCGATAATAACGTTGGAACGGTCGCCGTAGGGAAGCTGGTACTTGTGCTTGTCGATTTTCTCAAGCAAGCCCAGCGCCTCGATTTCCGCCACCACTTTCTTGCGGGCGGCGAAACGGTCCATGCCGACGTATTCCTGCGGCCCGTTCTCGTTGATTTTGGCATTGATGTCCAAAATCGAAA
The DNA here is from genome assembly GCA_025934695.1 of Alphaproteobacteria bacterium. Taxonomy (GTDB): domain Bacteria; phylum Pseudomonadota; class Alphaproteobacteria; order Micavibrionales; family UBA2020; genus JAPWJZ01. The sequence continues at coordinate 29,010 of JAICWS010000001.1, read as the reverse complement.
TCATCGGCAGATTATGGCGCTTGCCGACTTCAAAGTCGTTGAAGTCATGCGCCGGGGTGATTTTCACCGCGCCCGAGCCTTTTTCCGGATCGGCATATTCGTCGGCGATGATCGGAATCTCGCGGCCAACGATCGGCAGTACGACCAGCTTGCCGACGAGATCTCTATAGCGCTCATCCGAGGGGTGCACGGCGACAGCCGTATCGCCCAGCATCGTTTCGGGCCTTGTCGTGGCGATGGTGATGAAGCGATCGGGCTGGCCCTTGATCGGGTACTTGAAGTGCCACATGCTGCCGGTTTCTTCGCGCTGCTCGACCTCGAGGTCGGAGATGGCGGTATGCAGCTTCGGGTCCCAGTTAACGAGGCGCTTGTCCTTGTAAATCAGCTTTTCCTTATACAGCTGGACGAAGACCTTGTTCACGGCCTTGTTCAGCCCCTCGTCCATCGTGAAGCGCTCGCGGCTCCAGTCGGGCGTGGCGCCCAGACGGCGAAGCTGGGTGGTGATGGTCGAGCCGGAATGTTCTTTCCATTCCCACACGCGTTTGAGGAAGTTTTCGCGGCCGAGGTCGTGGCGCGTCTTGCCCTCGTCGGCCAACAGGCGTTCGACGACCATCTGCGTGGCGATACCCGCATGGTCGGTGCCCGGCTGCCAGAGCACGTCGCGGCCCTGCATGCGTTCGAAACGGGTGAGGATATCCTGCAATGTCATATTCAGCGCATGGCCCATGTGCAGGCTGCCCGTTACGTTGGGCGGCGGCATAGGGATGCAATAGGGCGCCTTGTTGCTCTTGACGTCGGCGGCGAAGATCCCGGATTTTTCCCAGAGAGAGTACTGCTTCTTTTCGAGTTCTTTGCTTTCCGATGTTTTTTCGGCCATTTTTCGCCTGCCTTTAACGCATTTTTGAACTACATAATATAGTCGTAATACTATTGATTTGTGAAGGCTTTTTGCTCAAAATAGAGCGCTAAAACAAAGCCTGCCGGACCGCCGTATTTTTGAAGAAAACAGGCACTCGGGGATAATTCCCCTAACAAGGCATGATAATGAAAAATCAAGCAGTTTCCGGCGAACCCCCGAATTCAGCTGACGCGCTGAACCAGCAGGCCAAGCGCCTCATCCAGGAACGCCGTTATGACGAAGCGGCCTCGGTGCTCCATGCGTCCCTGAAGATCAACGAAACACCGGCGGCCTACCGGTACCTCGGCGTCATGTGCCGATTCCGGAAGGACTTCAAGGGCGCGCTCCAGTGGCTTGAAAAATCGCTGAAGGTCGACGCGCAGGATCACGCCACGCTTCAGCAGCTTGCCGAAACCTATTTCGACGCAGGCGATTACATGCAGGCCACGGCCTACTACGCTTTCGCCATCTGCCACAATCCGCAAGACCTGTTTTATAAGGAACGTTTTATTGGCATCGGCGCGAAGGTCGCCTTCTCCAACTATACCGAGATTGTCGAGGCGGCGCTGACGGAATGCCTTGCGACCCGGGAACTCGACTGCACGCCCGCGCAGGCTTTCTGGTACAATACCTTCCACCTGAATCCCGCGTTCCAGCCCTTTTACAAAATGGTCTCCGCGGGCGGGCTTCCGGGCTTGGCGGGCCGCGACGCGGGCAGCTTCGATCGAAAGCATTTCGATCAGGCGGGCGACTACCGCCCGCTGCTGCGCCCCTTCTTCATCCTCGGCCTTCAGAACATCACCGTGTGCAGTCTCGTGTTCGAGGATTTCGTGGGCGCGCTGCGGCAGGCGCTGCTGAACGCCGCAGGCGCGCCGGCAAAACAGCTGAGCCGCGCCGAAACCGCCGTTCTGGCGGGCGCGGTTGCGAACTACAGCTTCAACAACGAATACGCCATCGATCTTACGACCGAAGAGGAAACGAAACTGGCCGCGCTGCGCCAGCGCATCGAAACCGGGGAGAATATCCTGGACAACCTCGACCTCGTCGCCATCTACGGCTGCTATTTTCCGCTCCACGCGCTGGCGAATGCGCGGGAAATCGAGGCGGCGCTGGCTGACGTGCCCGACCTTGCCGCCCTGCGCGGCCAGCTTGCCGAACATTTCGAATTGCAGCGCCTGCGCGGAACGATCACGGCCGTCACGCCTATCGACGATGCCGTGTCGCAAAAAGTGCGCGAAATGTACGAAGAGTCGCCTTACCCGCGCTGGAAGGCTATCCCGCGAAACTTCCAGCTCGACGCCAACGGCAAGACGCTGCAGCAGAAAAAAGGCGCGCAGATTTTAATCGCCGGCTGCGGCACGGGACACGAGGCGATTCAGTACGCCGTCCTGTTTCCCGACGCGGAGGTGCTGGCGGTGGACTTGAGCCTGTCCAGCCTTTCCTATGCGATTTACAAGGCGAAAGACTACAAGCTCAACAACATCACTTTCCGCCAGGGCGATATCCTGCACCTCGGGACGCTGAACAGGCAGTTCGACTGCGTCGTGTCGGCGGGGGTGCTGCACCACCTGAAGGATCCGTTCCGCGGCTGGCAGGTGCTCGCCGGCCTCCTGAAGCCCGACGGCGTCATGAAGATCGGACTTTACAGCAAGCTCGCCCGGCGCGACCTGCTGGCGGCGCACAAGATCATCCGCGAACAGGGAAAGACCGGCCTCGACCTGAAGGGCATGCGCCGCTTCCGCCGCGACAGCGAGAAGATTCTCGGAAAAAACATCCTGTCGATTGTCTCCAGCTACGACGATTACTATTATCTTTCGATGTACCGCGACATGATGTTCCACGTGCAGGAACACGATCCCGACCTGCATGAGATCGAGGACGACCTGAACCGGCTCGGCCTGAAGTTCCTGCGGTTTGTCCTCCCGCGCGAAACGATGGCGAAATTCGCTGCGGCCTTCCCGAAGGATCCGGAAGGCGCGTCGCTTAAGAACTGGCAACAGTTCGAACCGAAGAACCCGTCGACGTTCAGCGCCTGCTATGTCTTCTGGTGCGACAAGATCTGCGCATGAACATGCAGCCCGCCTTTTCGCATGACCAGACGTCCGACCAGCTCAATGCGCAGGCACGCCAGCTTGTCGGCGAGCAGCGCTTCGACGAGGCGGAGCAACTGCTTGCGGCCTCGCTGCAGATGGGAAAGACGGCCACGGCCTATCGCCTGCTCGGCAACATCCGCTACGTGCGGCGCGACATGGACAAGGCCATCGCGCTGTTCAACGAGGCGCTCAAGGCCGATCCGCACGACCATGCGTCGATGGCGATGCTGGCAGAAGTTTTCTTCGCGATGGGCGACGTGCATTGCGCCGGCTACTCCATGATGGCGATGGCGGAGAAGCCTCAGGAAATCCGGTATAAGGAACGCTTCGTCCATTTCTCGTCCAGCCTGGCGTTCCTCGAATACAGCACGCTGATCGAGAACACTCTCATCGAATGCCTCAAAACGCCGGGGCTTGACGTCAACAACCTGCAGGCGCTCTGGTACAATACTTTTTCGCTGGGGCCGGATTACCGGAGCCTTTACAAAACCTATCAGACCACCGATCCCACCGGAAAACAGAAGGCGTCCGGCTTCAAAAAGCTTCTCGGCGCCTATGCGGGCGGCCCGCAATATTCATTTTTTGACCGGGACAATTTCCAGCAGGCGAAAAGCCTGGCGCCGCTGCTCAATCCCTTCTTTCTTCTCGGCCTCCAACGCCTGCTTGTCCTCAGCCTGCCGTTTGAGGAATTCCTGGTGGCGCTGCGCGCGCGGCTGCTCGACATGTCGCCCAGCGAAGAGCTGCTGCCGCTCGCGGCCGCGCTGGCCGCCTATTGCTTCCGCACCCGCTATATTTTTCCCGACACCGAAGACGAGCGGAAGAAGGTCGAGGGGGTGCGCCTGAAGCTGGAGGCCGGGCTGCCCGAGGGCAAGGAATGGCAGGCCTGCCTCTATGCCTGTTACGTTCCGCTCTACAAACTGCGCAACGCGGGCATGATCTCGGAAGCCTTCGCCGGCCTGCCTGCCATGTCCGACCTCGTGCGGAGCCAGATTTTCGAATATCTGACGCTCGAGGAAATCGGCGAAACCTTACGCGAGCTGACCCCCATCGAAGCCGGCGTCTCCGCGCGCGTGCGCGAGCAATACGAAGAATTCCCCTACCCGCTCTGGAACACGAAGCCAAAAAATGCCACCGACGAGGGCGTCGGCGCGCCGCTGAAGAAAAAGGGCGCGGAGATATTGATAGCGGGCTGCGGGACGGGCAGCGAAGCGGCGCAGGTCTCAACCGTTTTCCCCGACAGCAAAATTCTTGCCGTCGACCTGAGCCGCGCCAGCCTCGCCTATGGCGCGCTCAAAGCGAAGGAATTCAGCCTGCTGAATATCGAATTCGCGCAAGCAGACATCCTGAACATGGGCGCGACGGGCCGCCGTTTCGACGGCATCCTGTCGGGCGGCGTGCTGCATCACATGGAAGATCCGGTCAAAGGTTGGAAAGTCCTGTGCGGCATGGTGAAGCCCGGTGGGTTGATGCGCATCTCGCTCTACAGCGAGATGGCCCGGCAGAATATCGTCAAGGTGCAGGAAATCATCCGTAAAAACGGTTACGCCCCGACCGCCGAGGGCATGAAGGCCTTCCGCCAGGATAGCCGCAAGCTGCTGTCCTGGGAGGTTTTTCACGATATTGCCCGGGCCGAAGACTACTACCAGTTAGCGATGTACCGTGATATGCTCTTCCACGTTCAGGAGCACCGCTTCGACCTCCTGAAAATAAAGGGGATTTTGGCCGATCTTGGCCTGACTTTCCTTAAGATGAGCGTCCCGCCGGCTGTCATGTCGCAATTCCGGACCCTTTATCCAGACGACCCGGAAGGCCGGGCGCTCGACAACTGGAACGACTTCGAACGGCGCAATCCCGATACGTTCATCGCGATGTACCAGTTCTGGTGCCAAAAAAACTCAAGGGAGACTTGATTATGGCCAAACAATCCTCTGCCCAAGCCAAGACGGCGGGCACCCGCATCGAAACGGACTCGATGGGCGAAGTCGAAGTCCCCGCGGACAAATATTGGGGCGCCCAGACGCAGCGCTCGTACCAGAACTTCAAGATCGGCACCGAAAAAATGCCCCTGCCCCTGATCCGCGCGCTTGGCGTGCAGAAGAAGGCGGCGGCGCTGGCCAACATGGAGCTCGGCATCCTCGACAAGAAGATCGGCGCCGCCATCGTGCAGGCCGCCGAGGAAGTCATGGACGGCCATCTGAACGACCATTTCCCGCTGGTCGTTTGGCAGACCGGCTCGGGCACGCAGACGAACATGAACATCAACGAGGTCGTGGCCAACCGCGCCATCGAAATTTTGGGCGGCAAGATCGGCTCCAAGACGCCCGTCCACCCGAACGACCATGTCAACATGGGCCAGTCGTCGAACGACACTTTCCCGACCGTCATGCACATTTCGGCGGTGGAACAGCTGCACCACGAGTTGATCCCGGCCCTCGAAGCCCTGCATAAGGCGCTGGCCCGGAAATCGGCGGAGTTCATGGAGATCATCAAGATCGGCCGCACCCACCTGCAGGACGCGACGCCGGTCACGCTCGGGCAGGAGTTCGGCGGCTACGCCAAGCAGGTCCAGTACGGCATCGCGCGGGTGAAGGCCTGCCTGCCGCGCCTCTCGCAACTGGCGCAGGGCGGCACCGCCGTCGGCACGGGCATCAACTGCAAGCGCGGCTTCGCCGAATTGTTCGCGAAAAAAACCACCGATATCACCGGCATCCCCTTCACGACCGCCGAGAACAAGTTCGAGGCGATGGCCGCGCATGACGCGATCGTCGAAACCTCGGGCGCGCTCAATACCTTGTCCTGCTCGCTCATGAAGATCGCGAACGACGTCCGCTGGCTGGGGTCGGGGCCGCGCTGCGGCATCGGCGAAATCCACCTGCCCGAGAACGAGCCGGGATCTTCCATCATGCCGGGCAAGGTCAACCCCACCCAGTCCGAAGCGATGACGATGGTCTGCACGCAGGTGATGGGCAACCACGTGACGATCACCGTCGCGGGCAGCCAGGGGAATTTCGAGCTGAACGTCTTCAAGCCGGTGCTGATCTATAACCTGCTGCAGTCCATCCGCCTGCTGGCGGACGCCTGCAACAGCTTCACGGCCAACTGCGTCGTCGGCATCGAGCCCAACACCGACCGGATCAAGAAGCTTTTGAATGAAAGCCTGATGCTGGTGACCGCCCTCAATCCCGTCATCGGCTATGACAAGGCGGCCACGATCGCGAAGAAGGCCCTGCGCGAAGACAAGACGCTGAAGCAGGTGGCGGTCGATTTGAAATTGCTGACGGCCGAGGAATTCGACCAGGCCGTCCGTCCCGAAGACATGATCTCGCCCAAAGATTAACGACGAGGAGAACGGAACATGCCCCGCCGTCTATCGCAGAAACATTCGGTGACCGTCGCGGGACACCGCACCAGCATCACCCTCGAAGCCGCCTTCTGGGACTCCTTGCGCGAAATCGCGATCGCGCAGGACAAGTCGGTCAATTCCCTCATCGCCGAAATCGACGTCTCGCAGCCCGAAAACCTGTCGAGCGCCCTGCGCGTCTATATCCTCGATTATTATAAGAACAAAGTGCAGCCTTAAGCGGCGCACTACTGCGGCTGGCCCGGCGCGCCCGCAGGCGGCGCCTCGCTCGGCGGGGGCGTCATCTTATCGGTATTGCCGAGCGTGTTTTTCTCGCTGCCATCGTTGAGGCGGTCGAGAATGCCCTTAATGGCAGGATTTGCCGGCCCGTTCGGGGCGGCCTGTTCCGCCGGCGGCGGTGCGGGCGCCGTAACCGGTGACGGTGCGGGAATCGGCGGCAAGGGTGGCGCGGGCGGCGCCGGAGGTGCTGCCAGCGGCTCGGTCTCTATGGGCTCATCGATACGGCCGCCGTTGCCGCCGACATCGGCAGGCGTCGGCAGCGCCGGCGGCGGCGCTTCGGCGGGCGCTGCTTCGGGAGGCGGCGTCAGCTGCACGGGTTTCTGGTTTTCAGCCGGGTTTGACGGTTTTGTTTCCGGCGGCCGGGGAGGCCCTTGCTGTTCCTTCGCCTCGGGCGCGGGATGCTCCTCTGCCGTCGGCTGCGCGGCCTGCTCGCCGGGTTTCAGAACCGGCGAGCCGGCGGGCGTCACGGAAGGCTTGGGCTCCTCCTGCGCATTGCGCTTGGCGATGTAGTCGAGAAGCTGTGCTGCGTTGATGGAATAATCCGGCGCGTTTTTCAGCGGGCCCGAGCGGCTGACGCTGAAGCCGGGCGCATCTTCGGGCGTTGTCAGCTTTACCTCCGCGCTCACGTGATACGTATCGGGGCTCAGGTCCCAGGATCCTTTGACATCGACGGTGCCGCTCGCATCCCGCAGCATCATGTGGCTGAGGTCGACTTTTCCGCCGCCGACCTTGAAGGCGGCGTCGACGTCGTCGTACTTCGTGTCGCCGGAGCCGAGCGCCTTCAGGGCAGCGGCAGTGAAATCCTCGGGCTTACCCTTATAAGACGCGATCAGGTCGGGCATGGCCGCCGGCGCGAAATCCGTAACGGTCAGTTCATGCGCTTTCATGCCAAGATCGCCGTCGATGCCGTGAAACCATTCCTTATCCTGCTGCGCCTCGCTGGACGACAGATTGAAATCGAGGTCGCCGGTTCCGACGGAGAACCCCTTGAACTCCATCAGCGCCGCCAGCCTGGAAAGATCGGCGCCTTTCAGGTGGCCTTTCATGCTGCCGCTCCATTTATCGCCCGCGCGCTTGCCACTCACTTCCGCCGTCAGGTCGCCGTCCCAGACTTTGCCGCCCGTGACATTGACATCGAGCCCGTCCGCCACGGCATCCAGGGTCGCGGCCGGGCTATCGACCTCGTCGTTGCGCCAGATCAGCTTCTTGCCGATCAGTTTGAGGCTGACGGGGTCCTTGACCGCCCAGGCGTCCGACAGCCAGTTGTCGAAATCGAGCGTGGTTGCCGACAGCTCGCCGCTGTATTTCTCGTCCTTGCGCGCGAGCCAGCCGGTCACGCCGCCCGCGTCGAGCTTGGCGATTTTATAGTTGCTGCGCGTGCCGGAGAGTTCGCCCGACAGATCCTTGGGCGACCCCAGAAGCTTGTCGACCGGAACGCCAAGCATGGCCAGAACGCCGCCGTCCGGCAGTTCGACATGCAGCGTGGTCTGATAAGTCTCCGCGCCGTCCGCGCCGGTTTCCGCCGCGCCGATCATATGCAGGCCATGGCCTTCGGCGTTGAAAGTATATTTCCGCGCCTCGCCGCCGACATGTCCATGGATGTCGACGGGAGCGCCTGCTTTCAGAGGCGGCGGCAGCGTAATGCCAAGCGCCTTCGCCACCGCGCCGGGCGCCTGAGTCTTCAGGTTATATTCGACATCGAGGCCCGTGGCGGGATCGAGACTCGCGACGGTTCCAGTCACCTTGAAGGCGCCGCCATCGGCAAAAGCGCCCGACATATCCTTGATATGCAGTCCCGCCTCTCCAGTCTCCGCGGCCAGCGAAAGATCGGACAGTTTCAGCTCATCTTTCGCGAGGTTCTTCGCCGAAATTTCGGCGCTGCCGTCGGATTTGACGGCGGTCGTGGTAAAGGCTTTCCAGCCATCCGCCGGGAAAACCGCCATGTCCGCGTCATCGAGATTCAAGGTCGCTTTATAGGCGGGAGTCTGTCCTGGCATGACATCAAGGACGCCCGAAACCTTCATCTTGTCGGCGATCCGCGCGTCGATATCGGACAAGCTTGCCTTGTCAGGCCGCAGGTCGAGGCTGCTGCTCCAGTCCAGCTTTTTGATGAGGCCGCTGTCGCCCACCGTCTTCAGGAAGTTTCCGTCTCCCAGCGGCAGCGCTTTCAGCAGCGCCGACAGGTCCTCGGTATTGACCTGCACGCTATACGACGCATATTTCGTCTTCGGCGTCGCGATGCCAGAAATCTTCGCGACCGACTTGCCTGGCAGGTCGAAGCGACCGCTCTTGATCGCCCAGCCGTCCTTGTCCGTATCCGCGGCAAGGGTCACGTTATAAAGCGAAGTGCCGTCCCAAACGATATTTTTTCCCTTCAGCTTCAGATGCGCGTCGAACCCGTCGGGAACCGCCATAAAGCCGGATTTCGCGGCGACCTTCAGGTTGCTGCCGGCGATATCCACCGTCACGGCGGGCTTTTTGCCTTTTTCAAACGATACCGACACGCTGCCCGACAGGTCGCCTCTGCGTCCGAATTTGGCCTTGATATCGCTGAGCGACATCTGCCCGCCCTTGAGGTCAAGATCGCCGGAAAGGTCGGTCTCATCGTTCAGGAAGGCGATGTTCCGGATGAAGTCGCTGTCGAACAGGCTCGCGACATTGCCCTGCGAGATAAACAGGTTCCCCTTCACGTTCAGACCACCACTGGTGTCCATCGTGCCGTCCAGCCTGACCAGCGGCAGGTTTTCGACGGGCGTCAGCGTGGCTTTCAGCGGCACCTCGCCGCTTCCGAATTTCCCGGTCGCGACGTTCACCGACACCTGCGATCCTTTGTATTGCATATCGCCCGCGACGCGGTAGGGACCGAACAGCGTATCCGCCGACACGGTCAGGTTCAGCTTGTCGAGTTCAACTTCGGCGCCCGTCACCTGATTCAGGTAATGCAGCGTGCCGTTGGTCATCGTGATCTGGTTGAATTGAACGGCGTTTTCGAGGCCGGAAGCGCCCTCTTCCCGCTGCTTCAGGATGCCAGTCCAGTTATTGCTGCCGTCGTCCAGCGTCTCGAGATCGAGCTCGGGCTCCTCGAGGTTGATCGCTTCGACCTCGAAGCGGCCCTGCAGCAGCGGCTGGAATTTCATGCTGGCCTGCAGCTGCTTCAGCTTCATGAAATTGTCGGCCTTCGCGCCTTCCGCGTTCGACAGGGTCACGTCTTCCAGCAAAATCTCGGGGTTCGGGACGAGGCGGAATTTCACCTGTCCCGCGACCTCGATCTTGCGGCCGAGATAGGGCTTAAGCTGATTGAGGATGCCTTCCTTGTGCTGGCTCCAGTCGATAAAGCCGGGCGCGATCAGCGCGGCGGCCACAAGAATGAGCGCAAGAAAAAACAGCGTCGCGACGAGCTTCTTCATCATGGCGCGGATTTACCTTTTTGCGCGATGACAGAAAGGACGGCCTTCGCCGCCCGCTGGCTGGGCTTGACAGGATCGCCGAGCCCGATCTTGATCAGCGCCTCGCGAAAATCCATGAGCTGCGCCGTGCGCGCGTCCTTGCTGTCCATCAGGCGCATGAGTTCTTTGGACATCGGGCCCGGCTCGCACTGGTCGAGCAGCAGCTCGGGCACGGACCTGCGCTTGAGCAGGATATTGATCAGGTTCACGTAGGGCGTCTTCACGAGATGCCGCGCCACCATCGCGGACACCGGGCTCAGCTTGTAGGCGATGATATGCGGCGTGTCGGTCATCGCGAGCTCCAGCGACACCGTGCCGGAGGCGGCGATGGCGACATGGCTTGCGGCGAAAGCGTCGAACTTTTCCTGCTCGTCATAGACCAGGATCGGGTTGATCCCCCGGCCCACGAAGAATTTCTCGATGACAGATTTCAGGTGCGGCAATGTCGGGATGACGATGACGGCCTGGTGCCGGTTGCGCAAAACGATGTCTGCCGTCTCGCTGAATTTGTCGAGCAGGCGCGACAGCTCGCTCATCCGGCTGCCTGGCAGCATGCAGAGTACCGGCTGATCGGGCTTGAGCGAATATTTTTGGCGGAAACGATCGCCCTGCCCGCGATTCTCCATGCGCTCGACGACGCTATGGCCGACGAAAGTGGCGCCGAGGCCGTGCTCCTGAAAATAGGGCGGCTCGAAAGGCAGCAGCGTCAGGATATGGTCGAGGAACTTCGCCACCTTCTCCGCGCGCCCCGGCCGCCAGGCCCAGACGCTAGGGGCGACGTAATGGATGCAGGGAATGGTTTTGATCCGCGACTTGAACTTTTTGACGACGCGGAAGCAGAAATCCGGCGAATCGATCGTGATAACCGCGTCGGGCCTGAGACGCTCGATTTCCTGCGCCGTTTGGCGGATGCGGCGCAGGATGGTGAACAGGCGCGGCAGCACTTCGGCAATGCCCATGACAGAGAGTTCTTCCATCGGGAACAGGCTTTTCAGCCCTTCCGCCACCATCTTGCTGCCGCCGATGCCGTGGAAAACGGCATCCGGGCGCTCCTGCTTCAACGCGCGCATGAGGTTCGCGCCCAGCAGGTCCCCGGAGGCTTCGCCGGCGATGATGAATATGTTGAGGTTTTGCCCCATCAGGGTTTGAATCCCAGAATGAACATGCCGAGCTTGTCGGCCGCCGCCGCGACCTCGTCGCGGTCGAGCAGCACCGCCGCTCCCGCTTCGATTGCGATGCCCTCGAGCCCGGCTTCATAAGCCCGGCGCACCGTGCGCAGACCGATGGCCGGCAGATCGAGACGCCGGTCCTGCTGCGGCTTGCAGCTTTTGACCAGCACGCCGCCGCGGCCCTTGCGGCGCAGCTTGCGGCAGCGTTCGAGCAGCGCATCGGTGCCTTCGACCGCCTCCACGCCCAGCACGATGCCCTGCTGCACGACGCAGGCCTGCCCGACGTCGAGCCTCCCCAGGTCCTTCGCGACGCGAATGCCGAAGTCGATATCGGCGCGATGCTCCGCGGTGGGGGCGACTTTTCCGATCACGCCTTCCGGCGACAGAAGCCCGGGCTCGATTTCCTGCACGCCGATCAGCCTGAACCCCTCCTTCTCGGCTTCCTCGGCGACCGTCCGCAGCAGGGCGTCGTCGCCCAGCGCGCGCAGACCCAACTTGGCGAAGATCTGGATTGTGCGCAGATCCGGCTTCATCTCGGCGAGCGAGGGCCGGCGGATCGCGCCCGCCATGACGAGCGTATCCACATCATTGGATTTAAGGATCTTGATGGATTCCGACGTAGCGCCCAAGCGCGACCAGGCATGCGACGTGTCGCGCAGAATGCCTCCGTCCGTCTGCCCTTTGAGGCCGAGCACGAAAAACGGGCGCTGGTCGCGACGGCAGGCCGCGATCAGCCGTGCCGGCAGTCCTCCGCCCCCCGCGATGATGCCGAGGCGCGACATGGCATTTAACCCGCCGCTTCCCGGGGCTGGAGAAGCGAGCGGCCCGTCTGCGCGCGGATGAATTCGACGATACGCATGACCGTCTGCTCCGAGCCGAAATCATTCGCCACTTTCTCGGTGCGTTCGACCAGCGTTCCTTCGTCGGCGAAGAGCTGCTTGAACGCCTTCATCAGCACCTGCACCTGTTCCTTGGTGTAGCCGCGGCGCTCGAGGCCGACATAGTTCAGCCCGGCGAGATATCCGGTCTTCGCTTTCACGAGACCGAAGGGGATGACGTCATAAGGCACGCCGGACATGCCGCCGATCATCGAGAATGGCCCGATGCGCACGAACTGGTGCACGGCGGAAAGTCCGCCGATAATTGCGTAGTCGCCCACCTCGACGTGGCCGGCCAGCGTCGCGTTGTTCGCCATGATCACGTTGTTGCCCACGATGCAGTCATGCGCGACGTGCGACGACATCATGAACAGGCAATTGTCGCCGACAACCGTCTTCATCAGGTCGCCTGCGGTGCCGGGATTCATGGTGACATGTTCGCGGATCTGGTTGCGCTTGCCGATGATCAGCTCGGATTTTTCGCCCTTGTATTTGAGATCCTGCGGCTGGCTGCCGATCGAGGCGAAGGGATAGATCACCGTTTCTTCGCCGATCGTCGTATAGCCGTCAACCACGACGTGCGATTTGAGCTCGACGCCGTTGGCCAGTTTCACGTTGGGGCCGACCACGCAGTAAGGACCGATCTTCACGTCGGCGCCGATGACCGCGCCCTTTTCGACGACGGCGGTCGGGTGAATCGATGCATTCGTCATGTCTTTCTCCATCCCGGATGAGCGCATATTCTTGGTAGCAATGGCGTCCATCACCGGCAAATCACTCTCTATGACATTGTATTTCAATTAGAAATCGTCAAGCGCGATCCATAATCATGGCCGTCACGACGGCTTCGGCGCTTACCGCGCCGTCGACTTTGGCCTCGCATCTGAACTTCCAGACGTTGCGGCGGTTCTGTTCCTTTTTGACGTGGATCATCAGCTGGTCCCCCGGCACCACGGGTTTGCGAAAACGCGCCTCGTCGATGGCGAGGAAGTAGACGAGCTTCCCTTTCAGCGCGTCGCCCGCCGAATGAACGACCAGGGCGCCGGCCACCTGGGCCATCGCCTCGACGATCAGCACGCCCGGCATGACAGGGGCGCCGGGGAAATGCCCCTGAAAAAACGGCTCGTTGATGGTGACATTCTTGATGCCGGTCGCGCTCTCGTTCGGCACGATGTCCTTCATGCGGTCGACCAGCAGAATCGGATAGCGGTGCGGCAGGACTTCGAGGATCCGTGTGATGTCGATGGTGTCAGTCATTCTTCCTGCCCTTTCTTCGCAGACATGCGCGACAGCAGCGCCACCTGGCGCAGATGCTGGCGGATCGGCACGGCGGGAGACCCCATGACCTCCTCCTTCGGGGGAATGTCGCGCATGATGCCCGATTGCGCCGCGATCTTCGCGCCAGCGCCGATCTTGAGATGCCCGGCGAAGCCTGACTGCCCCCCGGTCATCACGTAGTCGCCGAGTTGCGTCGAGCCCGAGATGCCGGTCTGCGACACGATGACGCAAAATTTGCCGATTTTGACGTTATGTGCGATCTGCACGAGGTTGTCGATGCGCGTGCCGTCGCCGATTTCCGTGTCCGGCCCCGCGCCGCGGTCGACCGTCGTGTTCGCGCCGATCTCCACGTCGTTGCCGATCACTACCCGTCCCAGCTGCGGCACAGCGACATAGCCGCCCATGTCCAGCGCGAAGCCGAACCCCTGGCGGCCAATGACCGCGCCCGGATGGACGCGGAATTTGTTGCCGATGATCGCATGGCTGATATAGACGTTCGGGCCCACATCCGCATCGTCGCCGATCTCTACGCCGTCGCGGATCACCGCGTTCGCCTGGATGCGGCAGCGCGCACCGATCTTCACGTTGCGTCCGATGACAACGCCGTGCTCGATCGCGCTTTCGCCCCCAATGAGGGCAGACGGGTCGATGACCGCCGTCGGCGCCACCGAGGCGCGGGGCTTTTCGCCGGGATAAAAAGCCTGTGCCGCGATGGCATAGGCCTTATACGGGTTTTTGTGCGTCAGGCAGACCGTGCCGGCGGGCGCGCCGACTGCAAGTTCGGGCCTCACGAAAACGGCGGCCGCCTTGGTCTGGCGGAAGGACTCGGCGTATTTCTTGTTGTCGAGAAAGCTGACTTTGTTCTCGTTAGCCTCCTGGAGCGTCGCGACGTCGACGACGCTCCTGCCCGCGGCGGCGGGATCTGAGAGAACGGACCCCGTCATCTCCGCGAGCTGGCCCAGGGTAAACGGGCCGGCGACCGTAAAGAAGCGCTTGTCAGCCATGTCATTAACGCAAAGACTTAGTCTTTGGCTTTTTTCGGCTTTGCAGACCAGTCAACGGCGACTTTCTTGCCGCTTTCGTTCATGGCCTTGATGACTTCATCGGTGATATCGAGATCTTTGGCGCCGAGGATGACCGCGTCGCGCGAGAATACGGCTGCGTATTTGTGCTGCTGCGCGATCTGTTCGATCGTGTCGCCCGCGAGGTCGCGGACCTTGCTCATCGCTTCCCCGGCGGCGTTGTCGAAGGCGTTGCCGTTATCGTTCGAGAACTTGCGGATATCGTCGATCTTTTGGCCGATCGCCTGCTTCTTGGCGGCGAACTGTTCTTTCGACAACGTATCGTGCTGCTTGTCGAGCGCCTCGTCTTCCTCGCGGACGGACTGGACTTTCTTGTCGATCTCGCCCTTGATCTGCTTTTTGCGCGCGATGATCTCGTCGCTAACGGTCTTTCCGGCGGAAGTCTCGCGCATGACTCTGCCCATGTCGACGAAGGCATAGCTCAGCGGAACGGAAATAGAGGATTGGGCGGCAGGCGGCGTGTCTGCGAAGGCCGGCAGCGCGGCGCCGGCGAGCACGAATGCGGCCGCGGCGATGATGGTTGTCCTGATGGTATTCATGTTCAGTCTCACTTTCGAAGGTTAGGTCGTTTAAATCCGGGATCTAGAATCGCGTGCCAAAATTAAAGCGGAACAATTCTGTATGGTCCAGCGGCGCCTTGCGCAGCGGCCACGCCAGATCCGCCTGCACGGGTCCCAGCGGCGACCGCCAAGATACACCACTACCGACCGAAATGCGCATAATATTGTCGTCGATAACGGTCGGACCGGTATCATCTATTTTCCATAGAGAGCCAAAATCCGAGAAAACATGCAGCCGGACGCCCAGATCTTCCGGCAGGCCCGAGGGGAATTCCACCTGACCGGAGCCGCGGTAGAACATGTCGCCGCCCAGCGCGTCGCGGGTCGCGAGGTCGCGTGGGCCGATGCCGGAGTCATAGAAGCCGCGCAGAGTCGAGCCGCCGATGTAGAAGCGCTCGTTGATATGGACGGTCTGGCCGTCCCAGCCGTGCATATAACCGCCCTCGCCCAGCAGGCTCAGGACCCACTTGTCCATGATCGGATAGTAATAGGTGCCGCCAACGCGCGCCTTCACGTAGTGCGATTCCCCGCCCAGGCCCGTGCCTTCCAGGTCGATGCGCGTGACGAGACCTTCGGTGGGATCCTGCTTGCTGTCGGTCGAGTCATAGGTCAGCCGCTGCGACAGCGTCGATGCACTCCGGCGTCCCGCCTGCTCCTTGATGAAGATCGAGGCGGTGGTGGGCACGTTGAAAATGTCGTTGTCGGCGTACTCATAATTAAGATTCTGGCGCCACTTGTCCGAGAGCGGATAACCGAAGCCAAAACCCCCGCCAGTGCGCTTGTAGTCGTAGGAGCTTTCCTGCTGATAGTTCGTGCTGCTGTGGAACGCGTTGACCGTGGCGCTCAGGTCGCGCTTGAGGAAGTAAGGCTCGGTGAAGCTAAGGTTGATATCGGTGCGTTTCTTGGCGAGCGTCGTCGCAAGGTCGAATTCCTGGCCGCGGCCGAGGAAGTTCTTCTCCTGGATGCTGAAGTCGGCGAGCGGACCGTCGGAGGTCGAGAAGCCCGCGCCGATCGACAGCTGGCCAGTCGATTTCTCAGTCACCTGAACGTCGAGGTTGGTCTTGTCAGGCGCGCTGCCCGGGACCTGCTTGATGCTGACCTTGTCGAAGAAGCCGAGGTCTTTCAGGCGCTGCTCGGATTTGGCCATCTTCGCCTGGTTGAACGGGTCGCCTTCGGACATCGTGATCTCGCGGCGGATAACTTCATCCAGCGTGCGCACGTTGCCGCTGATGTTGATGTTTTCGACGAATATCTTGGGGCCTTCATTGATGCTGAAGGTCACGTCGACCGTATGCTTGTCCTTGTTGCGCTGCACGTCGGGACGCACGTCGATGAACGGATGCTGGCGGTTGCTGAGCGCATCGGTGAGCGCGTTGACGCTCTTTTCGATCTCGCTGGCGTTATACCAGTCGCCGGACTTGAAAGTCAGGTTCTTCCGGTACGCCTTCGCATCGACTTCCGGAATGAAGCTCCTGACGTCGAGATTGCCGACCCGATACCGGTCGCCTTCGTCGAGGACGAAGGTTACATAGAAATTCTTGTGGTCGGGCGACAGTTCGGCGACGGCGTTCTCGACCCGGAAGTCGGCATAGCCGTGATCGAGATAGAACTTGCGCAACATTTCGCGGTCATAGGCTAGGCGGTCGGGATCGTATTTGTCATCAGAAGACCAAAAACGCCACCAGCGCTCTTCGCGGCTGCGGATGACTTTCTGGAGCTGGCCTTCGTCGTAGTGGCGGTTGCCGACGAAGCTGATGCGGGAAATATAGGTCGGCGCGCCTTCGTTGATTTCATAGACGAGGTTGACGCGGTTCTGGTCGAGCTTGATGATTTTGGCCTGGACGTCCGCCGAGAAGTATCCGCCGACGCGGTAGACTTCCTGGATGCGTTCCACGTCCGCCTGCACCTTGGTGCGCGTCAGCACGTTACGGGGCTTGAGCTGGATTTCGTTCCGGAGGTCGTCGTCCTTGACCTTCTTGTTCCCCTCGAAGGCAATCTGGTTGATGATCGGGTTCTCCACGACGACGATGACGAGGTCCTGCCCCTCGCGGTAGAGGGAGACATCGGCGAACAGCCCCGTCGCATAAAGGTTCTTCAGCGCGCGGTCCAGCTTGTCCTGGTCAAAAACATCGCCCGGTTGCAGGTCGATATAGGACAGCACGGTCGGCGTCTCGATACGCTGCGCGCCTTCAACTCTGACATGTTTTATGATATCCGCGGCGTGCGCGGCGGGGATGACCCATGCCAGCGAGAATAGAATCGCTAAGCCGGCAACGGCCAACAACCGTAGTACTGACAATGGTTTTCTCATTCCCTGTGCGCTTCGATGAAGTCTTTATTTTTATTGTTCTTTTTATCCGGATATCAGACTGCGAAGCTTATCGACCCATCCCATCTGGACGATGTCGTTCCACGTCGCCAGAAACATAATACCAAGTAAAAAGACTAAGCCAACCCTTAAAGCGTATTCCTGGACACGCTCGTGCAAAGGTCTGCCGCGTATTTTTTCCATAGCGTACATGGCGAGGTAGCCGCCATCGAGAAGCGGGATTGGAAGGAAGTTGACGAGGCCGAGGTTCACTGACAGCAAACCTGCGAAGGTGATAAAGGCGATGATGCCCTGTTGGGCGAAGTCGCCCGCGTAAGCGCCGATACGGATGATGCCGCCGAGCTCATCTGTCGAGCGCGTACCCATGATCATCTGGCCGAGCGCCTGCAACGTGTCGGAGGTGATTTTCCACGTCGTCGCGACGGCCGCGCCCATGGCGCCGAAAAGATTATGCGGAATGGTATCCATTTCGGTCGTGGGACCGACGATGCCCATGCGGCCGATTTCATGCTTGAAGCCGAAGCGATCCGTCTCGATCTCCTTGCGGGGCGTGACTTTGATGTGCACCGGCGTCGTTTCCCAATGCAGGACAGGCGGTTTCTTCTCGTCCCTTGCGTCTTCCTTGAAGGCGGGGCCTTTCGGATGCGCTTTTTCCCAAGCGTCTTTGCGCGCGTTTCTGGCGTCGAGATATTTCTGGTAATCCTTGTAGGGTTGGTCCTTGACGACATGGACGACTTCAACGTCCATTTCCTTGCCCATGTTCAGGTTGGTCATCTCACGCAGATCTTCAAAGCGCTCGACCGTCTTTCCGTTCAGGCTCAGGATTTTGTCGTCGACCTGCACGCCGGCGGCTTCCGCCGGATGGTCTTTTATGAGCGCCGCGGCGACAGCCGGCAAATACGGCTCGCCCTGCACCCAGTAAAGGCCGGTCAGGATCAGGATGGCGAAGAGATAATTGATCGAAGGACCCGCCGCGACGATGGCGGCGCGCTTCGCGATCGGCTGCGTGTAGAACGCGACTTTCTTTTCCTCCGGCGTAAAGGGGCGGCAATGATCCCCCTCTTCCACGCCTTCCGTATGATGGGCGCTGGCAGGGTCGGTGTCGCCGAACATCTGCACGTAGCCGCCCAGCGGAATCAGGCAGAATTTCCATCGCGTGCCGTTCTTGTCGGTGCGTCCGAAGAGCTCCTTGCCGAAGCCGATGGAGAACTTGATGACTTTGACGCCGCACATCCGCGCGACAATATAATGGCCCCACTCGTGGACGAAGATGAGCAGGCTCAGGACGACAATGAACGGCCCGACGTACTGGACGGGCTTCGTCACGACGGTATGAACCAATTCCATGATATTCATAGGAAATCCCCTGCCTGATAATGAACTCGAATGCCCATTCTTTTATTTTAACGCCGCAAGCGTCTTCCCCGCAATAGCACGGGCTTCGCGATCCAGGGCAAAAACATCGGTGAGGCTTGATATGGGCCCGATTTTAACCTTTTGCAAGGTCTGGTCAGCAATGCTTTCGATGGCCGAAAACGCCAGCTTGCGGGCCAGGAAGGCCTCAACCGCGACCTCATTGGCCGCGTTCAGGACCGTCGGATAGCCGAGACCTGAAGCCAGCGCTTGCCGCGCCAGTTTTATCGCATAAAATCGTTCTATATCAATAGGTTCAAAGGTCAAGTTAATGTTCTTTGTCAGATCGAGCCGGTCGCCGGTCGTTGCAACACGCTGCGGCCAACCCAGCGTGTGGGCAATTGGCGTGCGCATGTCGGGGGCACCCATTTGAGACAAGATACTTCCGTCAATATATTCAACCATTGAATGAACAACGGATTGCGGGTGGATAAGAACGTCGATTTGTTCAGATTTCACGTGAAACAAATACGCTGCCTCAATGATTTCTAAAGATTTATTCATCATCGTTGCGCTGTCGACGGAAATCTTGGCGCCCATCGACCAGTTCGGATGCCGTACCGCCTCTTCCGGCGTCACGTTCGCGAGCTCGGCACGTGTCTTTCTCAGGAAGGGACCGCCCGAAGCGGTCAGGATGATGCGGCGGATCTGCGCCGACTGCGCCGGGTCGAGCACCTGGAAGACGGCATTATGCTCGCTGTCGACCGGAAGCAAAGTGGCGCCCGATTTGCGCACCGCTTCCATCATGAAGGGACCGGCGCAGACCAGCGACTCCTTGTTCGCCAGCGCGACCGTCCGTCCCTGCTGGATCGCCTTCAGAGTCGATTCAACGCCCGCCGCGCCGACGATCGCGGCCATCACCCAGTCAGCAGGCGCGCCAGCGGCGTCGATCAGGGCCTGATGCCCCGCGGCGACCTTGATGCCAGTTCCGGACAGCGCTTCCTTGAGGGCGCCATAGAGGGACTCATCCGCGATGACGGCAAGCTCGGCGCTCAAGCTTTTCGCCTGCGCGGCGAGCAGTGCGACATTCTTGTTCGCGGTCAGCGCCCTCACCCGGAATTTGTCGCGATGGCCTTCCAGCAGGCTGACGGTGCTTTTGCCGACCGAGCCGGTCGAACCGAGAATGGTGACAGTCCGGGCTTTCGCGTTAGCGGCGACGACAGGGGCGGTATTCTGCATGAGATTATCCGCCGGCCGCCATCAGGACGGTGCCGAAGACGAGCGCGACCAGCAGCAGCGCGTCGATGCGGTCGAATAACCCGCCGTGGCCGGGAATGAGGTTGCCCATGTCCTTGATGCCGTAATGGCGCTTGAAGATCGACTTGAACAGGTCGCCCGCCTGCCCGACCGCGCCCAGGACGAAGCCCATGACCGCATAGCCCCAAGGGCTCATGTGGCCGGCAGTATGAATGCCGTAATGGGCCTGGAGATCAGGGCAGGCCAGCGCCGCGGCCACGGCCGCCGCACCGACGCTGGATCCCAGGAAGCCGGCCCAGGTTTTCTTCGGGCTGATTTTCGGCGCGAGTTTCGGACCGCCGATCGCCTTGCCGGTAAAGTAGGCGGAAATATCGCTGGCCCAGACGATGAACAGCACGGTCAGCATATAGTACAGCCCCTGCGCATCAGCCGTGCCATTGCGCAGCCAGATCATCACCGACATCGAGAAGCCGACATAGAGCATGCCCAGCAGGATCTGGTTGAACGGCGGCCCCTTGCGGGCGAGATTGTAAACGAAGACCAATAACGTCAGCGCCAGCAGGAACGCGAAGGACAGGATGGGGTTCTGGACATAGCCGTGGACGTCCTTGTAAAGCCCCGATGCCAGCGTCGAAATGCCGGCGGCGCCGGCGGCGATGCGCGTCAGCAGGCGCGGCGGCCGGCTGCCGATCATGACCATGCGCGCCCATTCGAAAGTGGCGACCGCCGAGCCCGCCGCGATCATCAGCATGAACGGCCAGCCGCCGAGATAGAGGATGATCAGGACCGCCGGCCCGAAAATGAGCGCCGACCTGGTGCGCGTCTTGAGAGAAGAGTCGGTTTTCGCAGCGGACGTCATGACGACGCGGCCTTGCGCGACAGGCCCCCATAGCGGCGGTCGCGGCCGTTGAAGAAGGCGATAGCCTCTTCCATGTCGGTCTTGCCGAAATCGGGCCAGAGCGTGTTGGTGAAGAACAGCTCGGCATAGGCAAGCTGCCACATCAGGAAGTTGCTGATGCGCGACTCGCCGCTCGTGCGGATCATGAGGTCGGGATCGGGGATGCCCTTCGTCATCAGGTAGCGCGAGAAAATATCCTCGTCGATCTTCTCGATATCGATCTTGCCGGCCTTGGCCAGACGCGCGAGTTCCCGCGCCGCGAAGACGATGTCATGCCGCCCGCCGTACGACAGGGCGATGATAACCGTCAGCTGCGTATTATGTTCGGTATCGCGTTCGGAAGTTTCGATCTGCTTTTGAATGTCGGCGGGAAGCCGCGCGCGGTCGCCGATGACGACGAGCCGCGCATTCTTGCGCTGCAGTTCGGATGTTTCCTTCTTCAGGTAATAGCGAAGAAGGTTCATGAGGTCTTCGATTTCGCTCGCCGGACGGTTCCAGTTCTCCGAGGAGAAGCTGAACAGCGTGATGTAGGGAATGCCGAGGTCTCGCGCAGCCTCGACCGCGCGCTGCGCGGCTTCCGCGCCTTTCTTGTGCCCTTCGGTCCGGCTCAGACCCCGCTGCGTGGCCCAGCGCCCGTTGCCATCCATGATGATGGCGACGTGTTGCGGGATCACAAGAGGTGGCTGGGCGGTGGAGGACATTTGGACGACGGCTTCTTACCTTCCTTGTAACCCCGGCGAAAGCCGGGGTCTGAAGTCTCTCGGCACTTATGGTGGCAGTCGTCTGAAAACGATGTCCACCGTTGGAATGGAGAGATGCAAGACCCCGGCTTTCGCCGGGGTTACGGGTTTAAATTACACCTGCTTGATCTCGGTTTCCTTGTGGGCAAGGCTTTCGTCGATTTTCTTGATCCAGCTGTCGGTCATTTTCTGGATCTTTTCCTCGTTCTTCTTCTGCTCGTCCTCGGAAATCTTGCTCTTCTTGTTCACGTCCATGCCTTCGCGGCGAACGTTGCGGACGGCGATGCGCGCCTGTTCGGCGTATTTGGCGGCGACTTTCGCGAGTTCCTGGCGGCGCTCTTCGGTCAGGCCCGGCAGCGGAACGCGGATGAGGGTGCCCGAGGGCTGCGGGTTGAGGCCGAGGCCGGAGGACGAGATCGCCTTCTCGACGGCCTTGGTGTTGTTGGCGTCCCAGACCTGCACCGTGATGAGGCGGGGTTCGGCGACGGCAACGCTCGCTACCTGATTGATCGGCATCTTGGTGCCGTAGACTTCGACCTGCACGCTGTCGAGCAGGCTGGCCGAAGCGCGGCCGGTGCGCAGGCCTGCGAGTTCCTTGGAAAGATTGTCGTGCGCGCCGTGCATGCGGCGCTCGAGGTCGTTCATATTCAAGGTTACATCAGGCATTGACAGCCTCCTTTTCAGTCACAATGGTGCATTCGCCGCGTCCCTGCATCAACTCCGCAAAGGCGCCCGGACGCTTGATGGAAAAGACGATGACGGGAATATTGCTCTCGCGCGCAAGGGCGATGGCCGAGGCGTCCATGACGCCCAGGTCTTTCGCCAGCACTTCGAGATAGGTGATCTGGTCGAGCTTCTTGGCGCTCGGGTTCTTGACCGGATCAGCCGTATAGACGCCATCGACCTTAGTGCCTTTGAGCAGCGCATCGCAGCTCATTTCCGAGGCGCGCAATGCGGCGGCGGTGTCGGTGGTGAAGAACGGGTTGCCGGTCCCCGCGCCGAAAATGACCACGCGGCCTTTTTCCATGTGGCGCAGCGCCTTGCGGCGGATGTAGGGCTCGCATACGCTGGCCATCGGAATTGCTGACTGCACGCGGGTGTCGACGCCGATCTTCTCAAGCGCGTTCTGCACGGCGAGAGAGTTGATGACGGTCGCCAGCATCCCCATGTAGTCGGCCGAAGCGCGGTCCATGCCGACCGAAGCGCCCGAGACGCCGCGGAAGATATTGCCGCCGCCGATGACGAGGCAGACCTGGACGCCGAGCTTGATGGCGTCCTTTACGTCCTGCGCGATGCGGTTGACAGTCGCAAGCTCGATCCCGTATTCCCCCTCGCCCATCAGGGCTTCGCCGGAAATCTTGAGCAGGACGCGCTTGAACCGTGGTTTGGACATAAAGATTCCCCCTCGTCTTGTGCCGCCCCGGCGAACACCGGATTCCAGCCGTCGCTGAAATCAGGCATTCGCCGGGGCGGTAGTAATTCAGTTACCCGTGCGCCATTTTGGCGACTTCGGCGGCGAAGTCGTCGGCTTTTTTCTCGACGCCTTCACCCAGCTCGTAGCGGACGTAGCCGGCCAGCTTGACAGGCGCGCCCACGTCTTTCGTCGCGTTTTGCAGCACGGCCGAGATTTTGGTCTGGCCGTCGATGACGAAGGTCTGCTCGAGAAGGACGACCTGCTCGTAGAACTTGCGGAGCGAGCCTTCGATCATCTTTTCGACGATCTCGGCGGGCTTGCCGCTCTTCTGCGCCTTGTCGGCGTAGACGGCGCGTTCGCGCGCGATCAGGTCTTTGCTGAGGCCCGCGACATCGAGCGATTCAGGACGCGCGGCGGCAATGTGCATCGCGAGTTGGCGACCGAGAGCGCCCAGCTTTTCCTTGTCGCCTGTGGAGTCGAGCGCGACGAGCACGCCGATCTTGCCGCGGTTGGGCAGCAGCGCGTTGTGAACGTAGGTCGCGACGACGCCTTGGCCGACGGACAGCGATTGCAGGCGGCGCAGCGCCATGTTTTCGCCGATCGTGGCGATGAGATCGGTCAGCGTGGCTTCGACCGTTTTGCCGCCGAGCTGCGCGGCTTTGAGTTTCTCGATCGTGTCGATCTTGTTCTTCAGGGCGAGGTCGGTCACGTCGTTCAGGAATTTCTGGAACTGGTCATTGCGCGACACGAAGTCCGTTTCCGCGTTCAGTTCCAGCGCGAGGCCGTAGTTGCCCGACGCCGCGACGCTCACGAGGCCTTGCGAGGCCGCGCGGCTGGATTTCTTCGCGGCCGACGCGAGACCTTTCTTGCGCAGGTGATCCATGGCTTTTTCGACGTCGCCATTGTGTTCGACGAGCGCCTTTTTGCAATCGAGCATGCCGGCGCCGCTCTTCTCGCGCAGTTCAGCGACGAGTTTCGCAGTGATTTCTGTCATTGTATTCCCCTTGTTCTTATTGTTTCGTCATTCCCGCGAAGGCAGGAATCCCGTCGTCATTCAACGAGACCCCCGCTTGCGCGGGGGTGACGTCTTATCCATTAGCCCGCAGCGGCGGCTTTGACTTCTTCAGTCTGGGCCAGGTTTTCGGCCACCGGGTTCTCGGCAGCGCCGACATCGGTGCCCGAAGCGGTGACTTCCGCCTGCAGCCCGTCGAGAACGGCTTCGGCGAACAGGTCGCAGTAGAGGTTGATGGCGCGGGTTGCGTCATCGTTGCCGGGAACGACGAAATCGACGTTATCCGGATCGCAGTTCGTGTCGACGACGCCGAACACGGGGATACCGAGGCGCTTGGCTTCCAGGATCGCGTTGGCTTCCTTCATGACGTCGATGACGATCATCGCGTCGGGGAGGCCGCCCATGTCCTTGATGCCGCCGAGCGCTTTTTCAAGCTTCACTTTTTCGCGGGCGAGGTTGAGCTGTTCTTTCTTGGTCAGGCCGTGCTTGACTTCGTCGTTGTTCAGCATCTCGTCGACTTGGCGCAGGCGCTTGATGGACTGCGAGATCGTGTTCCAGTTGGTGAGCATGCCGCCCAGCCAGCGGTAGTTCACGTAGTACTGGCCGCAACGCTTGGCGGTCTCGGCGATCTTTTCCGACGCCTGGCGCTTGGTGCCGACGAAGAGGACGCGGCCGCGGTTCGCGACGATGTCGCGCACGTTCTTCAGCGCATGGTGCAGCATCGGAACGGTCAGCTCGAGGTTGATGATATGGACGTTGTTGCGGTCGCCGTAGATGTAGGGTTTCATCTTCGGGTTCCAGCGGCGGGTGTGGTGGCCGAAGTGGACGCCGGCTTCCAGAAGCTGGCGCATGGTGAACGAGGGCATGGTCATTGGAGAAGTTCCTTTCCCGGTTATGCCTCTGCGGACCAGAAGCCTCTTTCGAGGCACCGAAGCGGTTGCAAGCAACCTATAAGATCCGCATGTGATTTTAGTTGAGACGCCCGAACCATTCGGACGCCTGTTATAGATGGGGTTTTTAAAGGTATTTCAAGGCTTTTGCAAGAAAAACCTCGGCGGCTTGGCGCACGCTGCCGCCCTCACCCGCCGCGGCACTGAAATATTGCGGGAATTTCCGATGAGTTTCAATATGTTAAATGTAATCCACAGGTGCTGACCCATCTCCATCTGATGTATGTTATTTCCCGCCAAAACCGATAACATCTTTGGGCATGCTCAAGAATCTGAAGGATAAATTCAACAAGCTGGCCCAAAAGGTCAGTCTGAACAGCCTGAGCGACAGGCACCTGAAGCTCGTCCGCAAAGCCTCGCAGGTCTCGGCCACGCTGGCCGCCGGACATGCCGGCTTGTGGGTCGCCGTGGGCGTCGTCGGCGCCATCGCGCTGGGGCTGAATGCCGCAGGGGTCTGTATCCCCATGTTCCTGGGTGTGGGCACGATTGCGCTTGGCGCGCTTTTCGCCCTGAAGTCGGCCGTGGCCAACCGCGTCAGCGACGCCCTTTATAAAGCAAGCACCCATATCCTTGAGAAACGCGGTGTGATCGTCCAAAAGGCGCCCGCCCCGAAAACCGACGCCAAGCCGAGCACCACAATGCCTCCGCTGAAACCCGCCTTCGGCCCCGCCGCGCAACCCGAGTCGAAGAACGACAATACGCCTCCTCCCGCTACGCCGCCCGCACCCGCGAAACAGGAACCGCCCAAGCCGTGAGCACAGAGCGGACATACCGGACGTCGGCCTTCCACACCAACGGCGGCGGCGGCTATCTATATCGCTACTTCGTCATGTCGCCCGCCTACCAGAAGCCGGGCTACCAGATCAAAGAGCACGAAAAAGGCACCTATTGCGGCGCCACTGTCCGCATTGCCGACGGGCTTTCCGAAAAAGACGGTCTGCGCAAGCTGGCCGAACTGGAGCGCCAGCATGCCTCGGCGAAGAAAGTTACCGGCAAGGAACTCGATGAGCTCGGCCCGGATTATCACGAGGCGGAATTATTCATCGACAAGCACGAAGCGATCGTCGCGAATAAAATGTACGAGCTGTTGAAGCAAAGACGTCCCGGACCGGGTTTCAGGCCGAAGTAGAATTTATAAAACAGCCTTCGATGTAACTTGCCGAATACGCCGTTTTGACAACGGTACTGGATTCCCGCCTGCGCGGGAATGACAGCTGTTGTTGGAATGGCAGCTCTTAGATTTCCCGGACGTCCGTCACGCCGCCAACCGCCCGCAGTGCCCGCGGCGTCTCTTCCTTGAGGTTCCAGCCGCCCGGCAGTTCGACCGTCGCTTCGCGGTTTTTGCCGGCGTCCATGATGAGGTGGACTTTAACGCGGCCCTGGCCGTTCTGGTCGAGGATGGACTTGATCTTCGCAAGGGCCGCCGGCTGGCCGACGTGAATGACGATCTGGCGCGTGACGCTTTGCACGGCGGCGGTGAGCGGCTCGATACTTTGGGCGAGGAAGCGCAGTTCGTCCTCGCCTTTCTTGTCGACATCGACGGACAAGAGGATCGGTGTCCCCGCCTCCAGCAATTCGCGGCTGGCGTTCAGCAGTTCCGAGAAAACCATCA
The DNA here is from genome assembly GCA_025934695.1 of Alphaproteobacteria bacterium. Taxonomy (GTDB): domain Bacteria; phylum Pseudomonadota; class Alphaproteobacteria; order Micavibrionales; family UBA2020; genus JAPWJZ01. The sequence goes on along the minus strand of JAICWS010000001.1, from coordinate 2,401 downwards.
TCTCGAACACGCCGAACGGGTCGGAAACCGAGACGAACGCAAAGCGGTTACCCTTTTGCGAGGTGCGTTCCTGCTTGCGCACGACGATGCCCGCCATGCGCAGGCGATTGGTCGGGCTGGCATGCAGGGCTTCCTGCACGCGCGTCGATGGGACGACGCGCAGGCGCTCCAGCTGCGAGGTCATGTTGTCGAGCGGATGGGCAGAGAGGTAGAAACCGACCGCCTCGAATTCATGGCGCAGGCGCTCGAGCGGTTCCCATTTGTCCGCTTTCGCCAGCGGCGGTTCGGGCAGCGCGTTGCCGCCGCCGCCAAACAGGCTCACCTGTCCGCTCGCCTTTTCCTCGGCATGGGCGGAAGCGTAGCGCATCAGGATTTCGACCGAGGCCAGCACTTCCGCGCGGTTCGGGTTGAATGCGTCGAAGGCGCCGGAAGACGACAAGGATTCCATCTGGCGCTTGTTGATGACGCCGCTATCGAGGCGGCGCGCGAAGTCGTAAAGATCCTTGAACGGCCCGTTCTTCGCGCGCTCCGCCACGACGCGGATCATCGCGTCCTCGCCCACGCCCTTGAGCGCCGCGAGCGCGTAGCGGATCGCCTTTTTGCCGTCTTCCAGCTTTTCGACCGAGAAGCGCGGCAGCGATTTGTTGATGTCGGGCAGCAGCAAGCTGATCTTCATCTTGTTGAGTTCCTGGCGCAGGACGGCGAGCTTGTCGGTATTGCTCATATCCTGCGTCATGGTCGCCGCCATGAACTCCACCGGGTAATGCGTCTTCAGGTAAGCGGTCTGGAAGGCGATATAGGCATAGACGGCCGAGTGCGCCTTGTTGAAGCCATAGTCGGCGAATTTCGCGATCTGGTCGAAGATCGAGCTTGCCATTTCGGGCGAGATGTTATGCGTCTTGCCGCAGCCCTCGACGAAGACGCTGCGCTGCTGGTCCATCTCGGCCTTGATCTTCTTGCCCATCGCGCGGCGCAGCAGGTCGGCGCCGCCCAGCGTATAGCCCGCGAGGATCTGCGCCGCGGCCATGACCTGCTCCTGGTAGATCATGACGCCGTAGGTGTCTTTCAGCACCGGCTCGAGCAGCGGGTGCATATACTCGATCTTTTCCTCGCCGCGCAGGTTGGCGATGTACTTCGGGATATTTTCCATCGGGCCCGGACGGAACAGCGCCACGATAGCGATGATTTCCTCGAAGTTCTTGACGTTCATCTGCTTGCAAAGATCGCGCATGCCGGCGCTTTCAAGCTGGAAGACGGCGGAACAATCGCCCTTGGCGAGCAGCTGGTAGGTCGGCTTGTCGTCGAGCGGGAACTTGAGCGGATCGAGCTCCTGCCCCGTCGTTTCCCGGATAAGTCGGATCGCGTCCTTGATGACGGTCAGTGTCTTCAGGCCGAGGAAGTCGAACTTGACGAGGCCCGCCTTCTCCACGTCTTTCATGTTGAACTGCGTGGCCGCGATCTCGGAACCCGGATCGCGGTAGAGCGGCACGAGTTCATCAAGCCGCCGGTCGCCGATGACCACGCCCGCCGCGTGCGTCGAGGCATGGCGGTAAAGCCCTTCGAGTTTCAGTGCGATGTCGATGAGCTTGCGCACCTGTTCATCCGCGTCGCGGGCATCGCGCAGCATCGGCTCGGACTCGAGCGCCTCCTCGAGGCTGATCGGGTTGGCCGGATTCTGTGGCACGAGCTTGGCGACCTTGTCGACCTGGCCGTAAGGCATTTGGAGTACGCGGCCGACGTCGCGCACCACGGCGCGCGCCTGCAATTTACCAAAAGTGATGATCTGCGCCACGCTGTCATGACCGTACTTGTCGCGCACGTAATTGATGACCTCGCCCCGGCGCTCCTGGCAGAAGTCGACGTCGAAGTCGGGCATCGACACGCGCTCGGGGTTCAGGAAACGCTCGAACAGCAGGTTCATCTCGATGGGATCCAAGTCGGTGATCTTGGTCGCCCAGGCGACGACGGAACCGGCGCCCGAACCGCGGCCGGGGCCGACGGGAATCTCGCGGTCTTTCGCCCATTGGATGAAATCCGAGACGATGAGGAAGTAGCCGGCGAAGCCCATCTTGATCAGGACGCCGAGTTCATATTCCATACGGTCGAAATACTGCTTGCGCGCGGCTTCCTTCTTCGCCTCGTCCCAGTCGGGCCGGAAGACGTAATTCTGCAGGCGCCATTCGAGGCCCGTGACCGTCCGCTCGCGCAGTTCCTGCTCTTCGGTGCGTCCGTCCGCCGTTTCGAAGCGCGGCAGGATCGGCTTGACCTCTTTGAGCATGAAGGCGCAGCGTTTGGCAATCTGCACCGTGTTCTCGATCGCCTCGGGCAGATCCTTGAACAGTTCGGCCATCTGGTCGGCCGACTTGAAGTAATGTTCGGGCGTTGCCTTGCGGCGGTTGGT